>NZ_RDOJ01000009.1 GCF_003687725.1 Faecalibacter macacae | reverse complement strand
AATATCGAACTCATTTTTATAATTATTAATTTTTAATCTGTCCAAACTTTTGGGTGCAGTCTATTGAGTGGCTTTTTTTATACTTATAATTTCTCTTTTAAAAATTGTCCCGTAAATGATTCTTTTACCTTGGCAACATCTTCTGGTGTTCCTTCAGCAACTAAATAACCTCCATTTTTACCTCCTTCTGGACCTAAATCGACTATCCAATCTGCAACTTTAATAATATCCATATTATGTTCGATTACAAAAACTGAATGTCCTAAATCGATTAGAGCACGTAATGCTTTGATTAATTTCTGGATGTCATGAAAATGTAAACCAGTTGAAGGTTCATCGAAAATAAATAGCGTCTTATCTGCTGTCTCACCTTTAGTTAAAAAATAAGCCAATTTTACACGTTGTGCTTCACCTCCTGATAATGTATTAGAAGATTGACCAAGTTTTACATAACCTAAACCAACATCTTGTAGAGGTTTTAATTTATCTACTATTTTCTTTTGTTCATGTTTACCGAAGAATTCAATTGCATTATCGATTGTTAGATTTAAAACATCCGAAATTGACAATTCGTTAAATTTAACTTCTAAAACAGATTTTTTAAATCGTTGTCCGTTACATTCTTCACAAACCAAATCAACATCAGCCATAAACTGCATTTCGATTGTAATTGTTCCTTCACCTTTACAGGTATCGCAACGACCTCCATCTACGTTAAACGAAAAATGTTTTGCCTGAAATCCATTTAATTTACTCGCCTTTTGAGCTGCAAATAAATTACGAATATCATCATAAGCCTTCACATAAGTAACCGGATTAGAACGAGAAGATTTACCTATCGGATTTTGATCAATTAATTCAATTCCATTTAATTGATTTAAATCTCCTATTAAACCATCGTGCTCTCCTATTCTATTTCCAAAAATCTCAAAATTTCGTTCTAACGCTGGCGTAAGTATCTCTTTCATTAATGTCGATTTTCCAGATCCTGAAACTCCTGTAATTACAGTAAGCATATTCAATGGAAATTTAACATCAATATTTTTTAAATTATTTTCTCTTGCGCCTAAAACTTTTAAATAATTCTGAGGTTTGATGCGGTGTTTCGGAATTTCGATTGCTAAATCTCCATTCAAATATTTAGCAGTTAATGTATCCGCTTTTAAAAGCTCATCATATGTTCCTTCAAAAACAACTTCACCACCATTTGTTCCGGCTTCTGGGCCAATATCTATAATATAATCCGCAGCTTTCATGATATCTTCGTCATGTTCAACTACAATTACTGTATTTCCTAAATCGCGTAAACGATGCAAAATTGATACAAATCGTTCGGTATCTTTTGAATGTAAACCAATCGAAGGCTCATCTAAAATATACATCGAACCAACTAAACTACTACCCAAAGAAGTTGCTAAATTTATACGCTGAGATTCACCACCGGATAATGTATTAGAAGCACGATTTAACGATAAATATTCTAAACCAACATCTAATAGGAATTGTAAGCGCGAACTAATTTCATAAATGATTCGGCTTGCAACTTGACGATCAAATTCAGAAAACTCGATAGATTGAAAGAAATCATTTAATTCATTCAATGGTAAATCAACTAATTCAGAAATAGCTTTTCCATTGATCTTAACATAAGTAGTTTCTGGACGTAAACGGCGACCTTTACAAGTCGGACAAACAGTTTTTCCTCTGTAACGAGATAACATGACACGATACTGAATTTTGTATGTGTTTTGTTCAACCATTTTAAAGAATCCATCTAATCCTTCCCAATATTTATCACCACGCCATAAGAAATCCTTTTGCTCTTCAGATAATTCAAAATAAGGTTTGTGAATAGGAAAATCTACCTTCGTAGCTACTTTCATAAATAATGTTTTCCATTCACTCATTTTATCGCCTTTCCAAGCAACAACAGCATCTTCATAGATAGAAATTGCTTTGTTCGGAATTACCAAATCCTCATCAATCCCAATCACTTTTCCGTAACCTTCGCAAGTTGGACAAGCTCCATAAGGATTATTAAAACTAAAGAAATGCGTATTTGGTTCATTAAAAATGATACCGTCCATTTCAAATTTATTTGAAAAAGATTTCGTTACTTTATTTTCTAATATTTGAAGCTTAATATCTCCTTTTCCTTCAAAAAATGCAGTTTCCAATGAATCAGCTAAACGATGAAAAAATGATTCTTCAGCATCTTCAGGAATCGAAATACGATCGATAATTAAAGCAACTTTATTTTCGGGTTGTGGCTCGAAATTAAATGAAATTAAATCTTCAATTTTCACTTGATTATCATCTACTGCTAAACGAGTAAATCCTTGTTGTTGCAAGATATTTAAGTGTTCTGCAAACGATCTATCTTCCGGCACAACTAAATCAATCGATAAGATAAATTTAGAATCCGCAGGATAAGTCTTCATAAAATCAATCACATCAGTTACCGTATCTTTTTGAACTAATTCTCCTGAAATTGGAGAATAAGTTTTTCCGATACGCGCATAAAGTAACTTAAGATAATCGTAAATTTCAGTCGAAGTTCCAACTGTTGAACGTGGATTAGTAGAATTCACTTTTTGTTGAATCGCAATTGCTGGTGCAATTCCGTGAATAAAATCAACTTGTGGCTTGTCTAATTTCCCTAAAAACTGTCGCGCATACGAAGATAAACTCTCCACATAACGACGTTGACCTTCTGCATACAATGTATCAAAAGCCAATGTAGATTTTCCTGAACCCGACATTCCGGTAATTACTACCAACTTATTTTTAGGAATTGCAACATCAATATTTTTAAGATTATGAAGCTTTGCTCCCTTAATCAAAATATATTCCTTTGGATCTAATTTACTGATATCTTTTTTCATCGAACGGCAAATTTAATCAATTCAAATTGTTTCAAAAAGTTTAAGAGTTTTAATCTTTCGCTCGATTCGACTTATCTTTGCAAAATGACAATTCAAGACATTAACAATCGTTTCAGTGAAGAATTACAAAATCTGTATGATTCTTCAGAAATACAAGCGATTTTTAGATATTATATAGAGATTCGATTAAATATTATTGATTCATTTTTATTTAATGATGATAAAATGGATTTCGAAATTAAAACATTTGAGGAAGATTTATTACAATTAAAAGATGGAAAACCAGTTCAACAAATCGTTGGTAGAGCATTTTTTTATGATTTTTTCTTTCGAGTGAATGAATATACGTTAATTCCACGCCCAGAAACTGAAGAGTTAATTTATTTAATTAGTGAACAATACAACAAAGATCAAACATTAAATGTTATTGATCTTGGAACTGGTTCTGGATGTATTCCGATTACGATTAAAAAGATTTTACCACAAGCTGCAGTTTCTGCTATTGATATTTCGACTGAAGCATTAGCAATAGCTAAACAAAATGCTGAAGAATTAAATGCACCAATCAATTTTATTCAACAAGATTTATTAGAAGAATTTTATTTGAATCAAAAATTTGATATTATCATTTCTAATCCACCCTACATCCGCGAATTAGAAAAAGCTGAAATGCATGAAAATGTATTAAACCACGAACCACATTTAGCATTATTTGTATCAGATGAAGATCCTTTGATTTTTTATCGTCGTGTAGCTGAAATTGGATTGAATCACTTAACGGAGAATGGAAAAATATTCTGTGAAATCAATCAATATCTTGGAGCAGAAACTAAAAAAATGTTTGAAAAATATTATAAAAAAGTCATTTTACACCAAGATATTTCAGGTAATGATCGTATGTTAGAAGTTTATAATTAATTGAAAAATAATAGTTTTTATTCTAATTAATTTCATACATTTAAACTAATAATCAGAATTTAAACCAATTAAACGGCTTAATTTTTGAATATTGTTAAACCAAATTAATAAACTTAAAATTACAATTATGAAAAAAATGTTCGTATTAGCTGCTGTTGCAGGATTAGCTTTTGTTGCTTGTAAAACTGAAACTGAAAAAACTGTTGTAACTGATGCTAATGCAGATACTATTGCTGTTGTAGAAACTACTACTGATGTAACTTTTTCTGAAACTGAAGCTAAAGCACAAGTTGACAAAGCACAAGCTGATTTAGACGCAGCTATTAAAAGTGGAGATAAAGCTGCAGAAGAAGCTGCTAGAAAAGCTTTAGATGATGCAAATGTTGCATGGGAATCTGCTAAAAATGCGGTAAGTGCAGCTGCACAAGACGTTAAAAATGGTGTAAACAATGCAGCTGAAGCTGTAGATGCAAAAGCACAAGACGTTAAAGCTGATGTAAAAGATGCTGCTGCAAACGCAAAAGAAGATGTAAATAAGGCTGCTGAAGATGCTAAAGAAGGTGTAAATAAAGCTGCTGAAGATGCAAAACAAGGTATTAACAACACTTTAGAGAAAGCAAAAATTAAATAATTATTTAATACAATCTAATAAATGCCTTGAAATTATCAAGGCATTTTTATTTTATAACAATGAAGAATTTTAGAAAAGCTACATCATCAGATGCAAATGTAATTGCACAATTACTGATGTTTTCTATGGAAGACATTACTTATGATTTTATCGGATTAAAAGATGGGGATAAAGCTAAACAATTTTTATCTGAATTAATTTCACAAGAAAATAATCAATACAGTTACGAAAATGCATGGATTTATGAAATTGATGGTAAAATAGCCGGAACATGTATTGTGTATGACGGAAGTTTATTATACGAATTAAGAAAACCTGTATTGAATTTATTATTGACTAAATTCAATAGAAAAATTAATCCACAGGATGAAACTGAACCTGGAGAAATTTACATAGATAATGTTGCGATATTTCCTGAATTTAGAGGAAAAGGAATTGGAACTGAAATATTTCAATTTATCATTGAAGAATATGCTGATAAAAAAAATCAAACGATAGGTTTATTAGTCGATCTTAATAAACCAAGAGCTCAGAAATTATATGAATCTTTAGGTTTTAAAGTAATTGGAGAAAAACAATTAATGAGTGAGAATCATTACCATATGCAATTAAAAAAATAAAAAAGGAAGCCTATTGCTTCCTTTTTATTTATTTCATTACTCCTATTTGTTTTAAAATCTTCTCCTCGTATGGATCAATACTAAATTGAGTAAAAGGTATAAAATCTTTATTTTCTAAATATCCTATTTGATAGTTTTGTCTTATAACTGGTTTTCCGTCATGACTTTCTAATACTGGTAATTCAGAAATAGCATCTAATAAAATTTCATTATTTATAGAAATTAATCCAAAATGCATTAAATAATTCTCAGGATTTAGAAAATATGGAAAAAATGCTAATATATCAGGACGATCTACTTTAAAATTTGTTGCAACACCAAAAGTTAAAAAGTTTGCGTCAACAGGTGTTAGATACTCATATTGATAATCAATAATTAATTCATTTTCTTTATTTATTACACCCCATTTTCCATTTTTTACAACACCCGCTATACCACTCTTGAAGTCTGTACAACCCTCATATTCAAATGGAATTGAGATAGAGTTTAATAAATCAATAAATCCCCATTTTCCATCTTTTTTTACAGCACAAAAATTCTCTATAAAATCTGATGTTAAATCATATTCTATTGGAATTAAAACTTGGTTAGATTTTGTAATAAATCCCCATTTATCATTTTTACTAACGCTATACGCATTTATAGTTGACATCACTATAGATTGATATTCAAATGGAACAACAACTTCTCCTAAAGTATTAATTAACGCAAAAATATTATCTATTGAAACGGGTGCTAAACCATTTCTATCAAAAGTAGTCAATTGTTCAAATGTTGTTTCATCTCCATGTATCAAACTATCAAACTGATCTATATCTCTTGCTGTAATTTTCATATTATATATTTGATAGTACAAAATTAAATAAACTTTGAATTCTTCTTAGCGAAATAAACATTAATTGCATATTTTTTAATACTTTCACAAGTAAAAATAACATAGTATCTAAAAAATTATCTTAATTTTGTAAAACAATACTTAAAAGAGTACCTATGAATAGCTTTAAAAAAATCTTATTAACGACAGCGATAATTACTGGAAATTATACATTTTCTCAACAAACGGTTGTATTAACTGATTTACCTGCAACTTATAATCAGTCTTATGATTTAAGAGGAGTTTGGAGTATTAAAAACAATGAGGATAATAAATCTTTTGTTATTAATGGCTCTCAAATCATTAATAATACAAATTCAAGGAGTAATGATTTAGAATTAACTGTTCATTTTATCCCGGTTGATCCTGAAAAAAATTCAACAGTTAGAATTGATGCTAATAAGTTAACTCATAAGTTAAATAAGGAAACTGTTTTAGGTCAGGTTGATGGAAACAGAAATAGTTTCAACAACATCAGAATTGCTTTTACTCAATTAGAAATCAGTCATTTACCTCAAGGCTCATACAAAACTATTGTAGTATTAAGAGATAAAAACACTAAGGAAATAAAAAACTATAAAGTTTTAGATAATAGATTAGAATATATTGATGACCACTATGAATTAGTTAAAGAGAATTCATATATGATTAATGGAGAAAAAGCTGACAACACATTATCTAATGTTTACTCAACTGTAAAAAGCTCTTTAAGTTTAGCTTATGTTCCAAATCAAAAGGTATTAGCAGGTGATTGGAAATTAGATGTTGATTTTTCTACTTTATCTGTTGTAATCAATGGAAATAATAACAGTATCCAAAATAGAACTTTATCTGATACAAATGAATTAAAATTATTAGTTTACTTTTCTGAAAACCCTGCAAATGAATTTACAACTGTAGAAGGTTACGAATTGTTAAACGTAGATATTAAACCAATTTCTAAAATATCTGAATTAAAAAATCCTGTAATAAAAACTAACATTACAAAAGCAATACCATCAGGAGAGTATTACCCTATATTAGTATTAACTGAAGCTGACGAAAATGGTGAATACAAAGTAAAATCTGCTATTAGATTCACAGATAAATACACACTTTAACACATCACTTTATATTATATAAAAAAGGCTAATCAATGTTGATTAGCCTTTTTGTTTTGTTCCAAATTATAAAGATAAACTAAAGTAATATATTTAGAATATGAAACTACACCCTCTTGATTATTTACCTTTAAAAACTGATTATTTAACCTTGAAAATAGATCATTTAATTTTCCTTCATATTGTTTATAATATTTAATTTCTGCGTCACGATCAGTTTTAATTCCTAATGGTAAATTCTCAATTTCATTTTTCACGAAAATAGAATCTTGAGAATAGATTGCATTTAACAATGAAAATGTCGTCTTGAAATTTGCAGCATATTGAACTTCCTTAATTTCTGAATTTACACCTAAATAGTAAGCTATAAAATTAGCTTCATTCTCTGTTGCAAATCCAATTTGATGAGCTATTTCATGACTTGTTGTAAAAGGAGTTTTAAGATCAGAATTATACTTATTTACATTACTTTCAACAGTAAATGGATTATAATATCCCAACACTCCAAATTGATTTAAAATTGAAGAAAAAAATGATTCTTTAACTATTAAATTTTTAGGAATATTAAAATGATTCACCCAAGATTCATTTTGTAGATTCTTTAAATTCCGCTCAATATCTTTAAGATAAATATCATTATTATAAATAAAATCTATTGCCTTTTTATCGTCTGCACCTAATTCATATCTTAATATCTTTATCTTATCTAAACTATTATAATACAATACTTTTAAATCTTTTACTTCAATCTTTAAATTAGTATAATTAAAGGTGAAATTATTCTTATAATTTACTATACCCCAAAGTGAATTATAAACTAATTGAAGATAAAATAAGACTTTAAAAAGGAGTGAATTTTTTTTGAGATACGATTTTTTATTAAATAGATTGATTATAATATAAATCAAAAAAACACCGAATAAAACATATAAAATTTCACCGAATGGAATATTAAATTTACTTGAAAAATAATATACTATGTGGTTATAAGTTAGAGTTACATTCTTATACCAAAACATAACAAAATGTTCATTTTTAAACAAGAATTTCCAACCAAAAAATTGTATAAAAAATAAAACAATCCAATTACTCCAATTCTTTAGCATATTGTGTCGATTTATAGCTAATAAATAATAACTGAAAAGTATGATATATCATAATAGGCAATAAAAAAACTCCTATATCCGAGCCAAACATAACACTTCCCATAACAGAGCCATGAACTAAAGATTTTTTAGTACCACAAAATTGAATAGTAATAAAATCGGATTTGGCAAATTTCCAAAAACGATTATTCAAGAATTGTATTAAATAAAAAACAATAAAGAATAAAGTTATCACACCTATAATTGTAATAATAAGATTAGAATATCCTACTTTACCAAAAAGATTATCTTGAAATGTATGACTAAAACTTGTATAAACTATCAAAACAATGGTAAATTTATCTACATTGGATAATGTTTTTTTATATTTTTCATATAATTTCCCCAAAAAAGGTTGTAAAAATGCACCTAAAATAACTGGTAAAACTACATTTAAAATTAAACTAAGAAAAATTGAGCTTGAATCAATATCTCCATTCTGTTTTACAAACAAACTTAACCATAATGGAGTTAACAATATTCCAAGTAACCCCGATAAACTAGCATTAAAAATTGCAGAAGTTACATTCCCTTTCGCTAAAGAAACCATTACAACAGATGAAGAAACTGTACTGGGTAAGCAACATAAATAAAAAATAGCTAAAAATAAAACATAAAATTCTTCATTAAGAATGACTAAAGGATAGAACAACAATCCTAATAATGGAAATAATAAAAATGTTATTAATTGAATTCTAACATGTAATTTCCAATTTAATAAATCATTAAAAACTTCATTCCATTTTAACTTTAACCCATAAAAGAAAAATACAATTAATACACCAATATCAATAATATTATCTAGCCCTAAACCTACAAATTCAATATTACTTAATTCTGGTAATAAATAAGCTAAAAGCAATGCAATTATCAAATACAATATTAATGGATCTGGTATAAGTTTTTTAAAAAGTAACATTTTGTAATATTCATTTATCAGATGACAAGATAATATAAATTACAAAAACAAAACACTAATATTTATATATTGATTTACAGTTAGTTGAGTTTTTATCATTAAATTTATTAGTAACTTTTAAAATATATTATGAAAAAAATTCTATACAGTATTATCATTATAGGTTTAGCACAATTTGGAATTGCACAAGCACCAAATGGATATTATAATACTGCAACAGGTACTGGTTATACGTTAAAAACACAATTATACAATATCATAAAAAATCATAATACAAAATCCTATAATCAGCTTTGGGGATTATATACAGGTAATCCAAATGCATTCAATGATAATTGGTATGATTCTGGTCAACAAAATACAATAATGGATATTTACAGCGAAAATCCATCAGGACCTGACCCATATAATTACATACCAGGAACTAATCAATGTGGTAATTATTCAGGTGAAGGTAGTTGTTATAATCGTGAGCATTTGATTCCACAATCAGTATTCAACCAAAACTCACCAATGGTATCTGATCCATTCCATATATGGCCTACTGATGGAAAAGTGAATGGAGAAAGAGGAAATTATCCTTTTGGCGTTGTCGGAACTACCACTTTTACATCAAGAAATGGATCTAAAAGAGGAAATAATTTAAATTCTGGTTATTCAGCTGGATATTCAGGAATTGTATTTGAACCTTTAGACGAATTTAAAGGAGACATTGCGCGAGCTTATTTCTATTTTGCTACTCGATACCAAGAAAATGGAATTCAAAATTGGAATTATGCAATGTTTAATGGAACAAAAGATAAAGTTTTTACAGATACTTTCCTTAAAATATTAATGACATGGCATGTTAATGATCCTGTTTCTCCAAGAGAAATACAAATCAATAATGCAATTTATATTTATCAAAATAATAGAAATCCGTTTATTGATAATCCAGAATATGCACAAAAAATTTGGGGATATAATTTAGGTTCTTTAGATTTTATTTCGCAGGAAAGAAACTATATCGATATTTTCAAAAAAAATAATACAACCTATACTATTACCACTAAACAACCAAAATCTGTAATTAATGATATATATATATACAATATTAATGGACAAATAATTCAAAAAATCAATAACAATTCACAGCAAAAATCAATAGATATAGTATTACACAATAAAGGTGTATACGTTATAAAAATCATGGGTAATTCATTCGAAATCAATAAGCAAATAATTATTTAAGATATACCTAACTATAGGTATTTTAATTAATTAACATTGATTAAATTTTATTTTCACATAAAAACATATAAATTTGTCTTATCAACCTAACTTAAAATATTATGAAAAATTGCCTACAATGTGGACAAAGACTATTTGGTCGTAGAGATAAAAAATTCTGTAACGATTTTTGTAGAAATACTTTCAACAATCAATTAAACAAAGAAAATGTTGAAGTAATCCGAATTACAAATAATAAGTTGAAGAAAAATCACAAAATTTTACGCAACTTAATTGAAACGAACAAAGAAACAGTAACAAGAACTGAATTAGAATTATTAGGATTTGACTTTAATTTAGTTACAAGCTTTGATTTAAACGATGGTAAAATCTATAGAAGAGTTTACGATTATGTATTACAACAAAACGAAGATAATAATCTTTCATTAAAACAAATACAATAATAAAAAGGGTTCCTAAATGGAACCCTTTTTATTGTGTAAAATCTTATTTCGATTTATATTTTTCTATACCATTCTTTAACCAAGTATGGTATTTTTCTATATCTAATTCTGCTTCTAAAGGAGTCGAATATCGATTCAAATCTTTATCTACAATTATATAATAAGGTTGTGCATTTGCATTAAAATGTTCAATTTCAAAAGCAGTCCATTTATTACCAATAGTTTTTAATTTACGATCGTTTAAAAACTTAGAAACAACTTGCTCTTCTTCTGGCAATGGCTTTTGATCATCAACATATAACGAAACTAATACAACATCATTAGACAGCATAGATTTAATTCTTGAATCTACCCAAACCTTTTCTTCAACTTTACGACAATTCGCACAAGCAAATCCTGTAAAATCTAATAATAAAGGTTTATTTGTCTTTTCTGCATAAGCAACTGCTTGATCAAAATCTTTAAAAGTTGGAATTCCGTGTGGTCCTGCTACCATATTAGGATCTTCAAAAGCCGATGAAACGCCACCTCCTACATTAACTCCTTCGTGAAAACCTCTTGGAGATTCTGCATAAGTCATAGGTGGTGTTAAACCACTTAATAACTTTAATGGTGCTCCCCATAATCCAGGAACCAAATATGCAACAAATGCAAAAGAAGTTAAAGCAAATAATAATCGAGGTACTCCAATTGTTTGTATTGGACTATCTAATTCTAAACGGAATTTACCTAATAAATACAATCCGAATACAAAGAAAATTGCAATCCAAATTGCTAAGAAAATCTCACGTGGTAACCAATTCATTTGCCAAACCAAATCTGCGTTTGATAAGAATTTAAACGCAAAGGCTAATTCTATAAATCCTAATGAAACTTTGATCGTATTCAACCATCCACCTGATTTTGGTAAAGAATTTAACCAACCTGGGAACATTGCAAATAACGTAAACGGAACAGCTAATGCAGTTGAAAAACCTAACATCCCAATTACTAACGATAAATGATTTCCGTCTTGTGTTGCCTGCACCAATAACGAACCAATAATTGGACCAGTACAAGAGAATGATACCAATGCTAATGTAAATGCCATAAAGAAAATTCCTATAAAACCTCCTTTATCTGCTCCTTTATCTGCAGTATTAATCCATTTACTTGGTAATGTTAATTCGAACGCACCAAAAAATGAAATCGCAAAAATAATGAATGTAACAAAAAATGCGATATTCACCCATGGATTAGTTGACATTTCATTTAAGAAAGAGGCACCAAATAATAAGGTAGCTAAAAATCCTAATCCTACATATATCACAATAATAGATAAACCGTAAACAATAGCTTTACTAATTCCTTCTCCTTTCGTTTTACTTTGTTTTGTAAACATACTTACAGTTAAAGGAATCATAGGGAAAATACATGGCATTAATAACGCAGCTAAGCCACCCAAAAATCCTAAAGAAAAGATTTTTATCAATCCTGAATCTTTCTTTTCATTTTCACCTAATAAATCTTCGTCTATCGTTGTTGTATTCTTAGTAGAAATAGCGTTTGCTGAATCTACAACAACTGAATCTGTTGCAAAACTGTCAATTGTTGTTACTGAAGTCGAATCAATAATTTTGGAGTCTTCCTCTGTATCTTCCTCTACTTTTTCATCCGTTTTAAAAACTTCTTCAGCTTTCGCAGATGGTGTTAATTTTATAGTTCCAGAAGTTTCATCTGGAGGTAAACAACGCTCTGCATCACACATCTGAAACTCGATTGTATAATCTACATTAACTGGTTTGTCACCATTAACTTTTACTTTTTGTACGAATTTTACGTTCTTTTCGTAATATTTTTCATCCTGTTCAAAAACAGTACTATATTTATCTATTCGTTTACCTACTTCTTTAAAACCACCTACAAGTTGTCCACCATTAGCAGCCTTAAATGTTGCCGCTGCTGGAATCCCAATTCCTCCATCTGGATGTTTTGAAGAATATAAATGCCATCCCGCATCAATTTTTCCAACAACTTCTATCTCGAATTCATTTTTACCTAAATCTTTTACATTTGTAGACCATTTTGCCGGCGTAAAAAACTGAGCTTGTACTAAAATTGGAAACAAAAACAGTATCCAAAGTTTTTTTAACATTCTATAATATTTAAAAAGTTCTTACTATTCTCTTCTATCTTAAATCGTTCGTCTAGTCTATAATTTACAACCCAAACGATTCTATCTTTTTCATCAACCAATAACCAAGATTCTTCTTTTTCAACTTTTGAAAGTTTAAGATCTTTAAAAAATTTACTGATTAACTTTTTTCTTCCTTTCATTCCCAAAGGATAAAAAAAGTCTCCTTCTTTCTGTTTTCTTAATTTTAATGGAAAAATAAGTTTATCTAAATCAAGAATTTCTTTCGCTTCTTCCATCTGATTTTTTGACTGAACGAACTTCAAATTTAAGGAATTGATTTCAACTTCACCTTGTTCTATGATAATTTCATCTAACAGCATTGGTTCTATCTTTTGAAGAAGTAAATTTTCGCGGTCTTTAATTAACCTATATTCCTTAGATCTAATTTCACTACTATTTTCAGAAACCTTCAACTTATCAATTAAGTTAAAATTGTTAAATCCATATTTTTCAAATAGATAGAATTGAACAAAATCTTTATTACTTAATTGATCTAATTTATTTATCGGAATTATAGAACTGATTTCATTTGGAATTAATTCTTCACGAATTTGATTTATTTGATTTTGAATAAAAGATTCAGAATTATTTAAAATTGAAATTGTTTTTTGAAAATTAGACTCGAAATTTGGATGAATTTCATTCAGAATTGGAGTGATATGATGACGAATTTTGTTACGAACATAATCATCTGTTTGATTTGTATAATCTTCTCGCCATTGAATTTTATTCGATTCAGCATAATCTAAAATTGATTGTTTGCTACATTCAATCAATGGACGAAAGATATTTTCATTCGAAATTTTCATTCCGACTAAACCTTTTATCCCCGTACCACGAGAAAGATTAATCATAAAAGTTTCGATATTATCATTTAAATGATGAGCCGTAACTAAATAATCCAATCGATTTAGATTCATTACCTCATCAAACCAATTATAACGGAGATTACGACACGCCATTTCTGTTGAATAATTACCGGATTGTTTGTATTCTTTTATATTAAACCGAACAGAATGAAATGGGATTAAATGTTTTGCACAATAATTTCGAACAAATTCTTCATCTCCAATTGAATCCTCACCACGTAATTGAAAATTACAATGTGCCACTTGAAATTGCGTTGAAGTTTGACGAAATAAATCCAACAAAACCATACTATCAATTCCACCACTTATCGCCAATAGATATTTAAATTCATTGGTGTTATGATGCAATAAAACTTCTCTAAATGTATCGTAAATACTGGTATTCATAGTACTTATTAAGAATTAATCAGTTCTTATTTAAGTTTCAAAAATAAGTGTTAAAAATGAAGTTGTTACTATTTATTTTTTGATTTATAATAATAGAAATAAATAAAATAAAAAAACTCATCACTTTCGTGATGAGTTTTATATTAAAATTACATTTTATTAAAATGGATTTTGAGTAAGATTTGAATTAGTATTCATCTCTTTTTGTGGGAATTGGAAAGTAAATTTAGGCGAACCTGCTGGATAATTAATTTTACCCCATGTTGGGTGATTAGACCCAGTATAATTTCTTTCTAACGGTGTGTTTGTGCGTTTCATATCAAAGAAAGCTAAACCTTCACCCCATAATTCAACACGTTTTTGTGTTCTAATTTCTTTAACTAAAGCATCTCCAGAATTTGTAGATAATAATACCATAATATGTAAATCGTCAGCAAAAAGTGGACATCTAAGACCTAAAATTTAAGGTAGTGTTTTAAAAATCATTAACTTTAATTATGGCAACATCCAAAAAACAACTCTAGAGAAATATGTAAAAGATATTCGTCAAAATACAAGACGAATATTTACAGCGGAACAAAAGATTTTAATTGTAATGGAAGCTTTACGAGCAGAAACTTCGATAGCTGAACTTTGTAGAAAATATAGTATTAGTCAATCTCAATTTTATAAGTGGAATAAAGAATTTCTAGAAGCTGGTAAAAAGCGATTGTCTGGAGATATTACTCGTGAAGCTACAAGTGACGATGTAAGTGAATTACGTAAAGAAAACCAGCGTTTAAAAGAGATTGTAGCTGATTTGGTTGTACGTTATGATATCGTAAAAAAAACCTTGAACTCGTTGGATTCAAAACAAAATTCAAGAAATATATGCAATTATCAGCAAGTGAAAAACACGAAATTATATAGATTGTAACTCGCTCTGAAATTGGAGTTAAACGTACTTTAGAGGAGTTCGGGATTGCACGGAGCACCTTCTATAAATGGTATTCAAATTATCTAGAGAATGGATTTGAAGGTTTGGAATCAAAAAATTATTCAACCCATCGAAAATGGAACAGCATTCCTGATTCTCAAAAGGATTTAATTGTAGAATTAGCGTTGGATTATCCTGAATTATCTGCTAGAGAACTGGCTTTTAAAATGACGGATAATTAGGAATTTATATTTCAGAATCGAGTGTTTATCGGATATTGAAGCAACGAGATTTAATTCCTGCTCCCAATCATATTTTAATTGCTGCAGCGAATGAGTTTAAAGATAAAACCAATTTTGTTCATCAAATGTGGCAGACTGACTTATTTTAAAATTATAAGATGGGGATGGTATTATTTAAGCACGATTTTAGACGATTACAGCCGATATATTATTCATTGGGAATTATGTAGCAGAAGATGTAAAAAGAACTGTTAAAACAGCGATTGAAAAAGCTAAATTAAAAGCGAAACAGAAACCAAAATTACTATCAGATAATGGTTCTTGTTATGTGTCAAGTGAATTAAATAATTACTTGAAAAATACGCAAAAAATGGAGCATGTTAGAGGTAAACCACTACATCCGCAAACCCAAGGAAAAATCGAAAGGTATCACAGGACAATGAAAAATGTAGTAAAATTAGATCATTATTACCATCCTGATGAACTGACAGAAGCGTTAAATAAGTTTGTAGAAAACTACAACAATTGCAGGTATCATGAGGCTTTGAACAATCTTACGCCTTCGGATGTGTATTTTGGTCGAGCAGATAAAATTTTAGAACAAAGAGCAATTATTAAACAACAAACAAATAAAACAATTGATAACCTCTCCATTTATAGTAATTTTTAAATCTTTAATTCAAAAATAGAAGAATAATTACAAATAATGACAATAGTATTTAATGATAAAATTTCATATAGTACGCATCAACAATATAAGAAACCATATTCAGTTAAATAACAAACAGATACAATATTCTTTACAAAAATTTGTAACAATCACCCTATTCATCATACTTTCTTCACGTTTATCCAATTATATTTGCGCCTTTAAAAAGTGATATAAATGAAGAAGATCCTGTTTATTTTTGGTTTTACTGCCTTTACAGTATTAAATGCCCAAATGCCCAATTATTACAAATCTGTTAATTTTAATAAAAAAGGAAATGAATTAAAGAAAGAATTATCGGTTTTAGTAAAATCTACTCATAAAAATAATTTAACTTATAAAGAACTTTGGAAAGCATTAGCCATTACGGATGCAGATACTAGAAATAGTAAAAATGTAGCTATGATTTATGGTTACAATGATCAATCCACAAATAAGGATGAGCATAGAACTCGTTCTAAAACAAATACAGGTGGAGAAAAAGGTCAATGGAGTCGTGAGCATGTATATCCAAAATCTTTAGGACAACCAAATTTAGGACAAACCGGACCAGGAGCTGACGCCCATATGATGCGTCCTGCAGATGTAACAAGAAATACAAAACGAAGTAATTTACCTTTTATTGATGGTACAGGAAAAATATCTAAACGCGACAATAAAGCTTGGTATCCAGGTAATGAATGGAAAGGTGATATTGCCCGTATAATAATGTATATGTATATTCGTTATGGAAATCAAGTACATCCGAATCGAGTAGCAAAAAGTAAAAACACATATCACAGAGATATGCCTGATTTATTTTTAAAATGGAATGCTGATGACCCTGTCTCTAACTTAGAAAAACAACGCAATAATTATTTAAGTAATTTAGCAAACACTTACGGACAAGGAAATCGTAATCCTTTTATTGACAATCCATATTTAGCTACTAAAATCTGGGGAGGTCCAAAAGCAAAAAACACTTGGAAAGAAATTAAATAATTGATTTAGTTAAATCTAAATAACATAAAGATTACCAATGAAATATAACATATTATTCTTATCGTCATTTTTATTATTCTCTGGATTATCAGTTGTAAATGCACAGACTGAAAACACAACGGAAATTACTTTTGATTTAAGAACAGTTGAAGAAAAATACCCTGAGGTTTTTACAAACACTAAACCTCAGAATCCTGATACAGCTTACGCTATTGGAAAGAAAACAAATGGATTCTTACAAGATTTTGTTGGTGAAAGTGGTAAAACTCAATTTTATTTAGTTTATGCGCAGCATTTACAAAAATTAAACAAGACAGAACAATCAACAATTTACAGACCTAAAATTATACAGCTTTTACAATCTATTAATCGTGTTAATCAATTATTAGACACAAAAGTTGCTTATTATGATCAAATGCAAAGTTTATTAGTTGCTTATGCAGAACATGCTTTGTTTGATGCACAATCAATCGATCCTAGTAAATATGAGAAAATTGATGTAAATAAACAAAAAAAGCTTTTTATTAAAAGTATAGAACAAAAAGTTAAAACTAAAAATCAGCTATTAAATTTAAATTCTTCTCCTAATTTTAATAAAAATCAAGAGATAATTAGTCAAGAAATCACAACGATTGAAAATCTAATTACAGATACCTTTTTACTAAAATTAGCACAAGTATTTCATTATACTTATTACTAATAAAAAAGCCTGAAACTAGTTTCAGGCTTTACTTTTATCTTAAACTCGCTAAAGATTTATTCTCTAAAATCTCTAACGTAGAATCTCTCAACTCTGTCATTACTTTATTTAACTGACAAACTCCTTCATTAGGACAATCGTCACATTTTTCGTAGTAATTCTTACTTACACAAGGTAATAAAGCAATTGGTCCTTCTAAAACACGAATCAAAGAAGCTAAAGATATTTCTTCAGCTGTACGTGCTAAATAATATCCACCTCCTTTTCCTTGTTTTGAATTTACAAATCCTAATTTCTTTAAGTCTAATAAAATAGCTTCTAAGAATTTTTTAGGAATCATTTCAACATCAGAAATTTGTCCAATCAATACTGGCTTATTACTTTCCTGTCTTGCAAGATAAGCCATTGCTTTTAAACCGTATTTAGTCTTCTTTGATAACAATATAGTTCGTTTTATTACAACAAAAATAACCTTTGAAAATGTATTTAACAAATTTTAAGAACATAGAACCATTCTATAAATACTTTATCATAAGATTAATTATTTTTTGCGTAAATGCATTGTAAGGATAATTAAGAAACTTTGTTGGCGAAAATAATTGATTCACTTTTAAGACTGGTTTTTGATGTGAAAAATCTAAAAATCCAAAATATCCAGTAGAAGAACCTATTCCTGAATTATTTACACCTCCAAATGGTAAATTTGGATGCATAATATGTATTAATAAATCATTAACCATAACTGCTCCAGACGATGTATTTTCAGTAACATTATTTATCAATTCTTTATTATTAGAAAAAATGTATAATGCTAATGGTTTTTCTGCTGTATTAATATAATGTATAGCATTTTCAATTGAATTATAAGTTAAAATTGGAAAAACAGGACCAAATATCTCTTCTTTTAATATTTCTGCTTCTTGTGGAATATTTCTTAAAATAGTTGGTTTAATATATAATTCATAACCATCATATTCATTTCCATAAGGACAATCCGCTCCTAATTCAATCGCATTCTGAATTAAATCTTTAACACGATTAAAGTTTCGTGTATTAATAATTCTAGCTAAATCTTTCGACTCTTTAGGATCATGACCAAATGTTTTTTCCATCTGTCTTTTAAATTCTTCAACAAATTCAACTTCTTTACTTTCATGAATCAAAATATAATCAGGCGCAATACAAGTTTGACCATTATTAATCAATTTTCCCCATATCGCTTTAGAAACTGCTTTTTTAATATCGAATGCTTCATCTATGACTAAAGGTGATTTTCCACCTAATTCTAAAGTAACAGAAGAAAGATGCTTCGCTCCTGCTTCCATTACAATTTTTCCAACATTTGGTGAACCAGTAAAATGAATATGATCAAATTTTTTTGATAAAATATAACTCGTTTCATCTATTTCGCCATATAATAATTGTACATGATTAGATTCAAAAACATTACCTAAAATCTTATTTAAAACACTATTTGTATGTTCTGTAAACTCTGACGGTTTTAATATTGCTGTATTACCTGCTGCAATACAAGCAACCAAATGCATCATAGCCAATTGAAAAGGATAATTCCATGGTGAAATTATTAAACAATTTCCCTTAGGTTCTATTTGAATTATTGCTTTAGATCCAAAAAACACAAAATTATTTGAAACTGATTTTGATTTAGACCATTCGTTTAAATTCTTACAAAAAAGTCGAATCTCTGATAAAACCGGGAAAATTTCAGTCGATTCTGATTCTATTTTACTTTTTCTAAAGTCTTTATGTAACGCCTCAACTATTTCATCACGATGTAATAAAATTTCTTTTTCAAGATTTTTTAAAAGATCAATACGTTGTTTAATTGACTTTTTTTGGATTATAAATCTATTATCAACCTGCTGATTGTATATTAAATCGATATATGGATATTCTTTATCAGACATTTTACTATGATTTACACTAAATATAGTTATTTTTAAATCAAATTAGAATAATAATCATGTCTGAAAACAATACCGCTATACTTAGTAAATTAAACCTAATTAAAAATTTAATATTATTAGGAAAAAGTGATAACAATTTATCTGAACAAGAAATTGATATTATCACTCAAATTGCTAAACATCATCAATTAACATACAAAGACATTGATTATATCGTTTCTAATTCAGATAAAATCCCTTTTAGTATACCATCAACATTTACAGAACGTTTAGCTGCATTATATGATTTAGTTGTTTTAATGGTTTCTGATTTTAAAATTCACGAAAATGAAAAAAAATTCTGTATGGATTTAGCAAAAAAATATGATTTTAATCCACAGATTATTGATGAATTGATTGAAGATGTATTATCCTTTGTTATTGATGGTAAAGAATGTGATGACGTAATGGAATACTTAACTAAATATGCACATCCTAAAGCAAATTTGAATTAAGAATAAGTTAAAAATATAGAATCCACTGAAGTAATTTAGTGAATTTTTATTTGATAAAAATTTGATAAACAGTTAATAAAGAAACTACTGAAGTAATACCTCCGATAATATAATTTATATTCTTCAAAATAAATGAGTTATCCTCTGATTTATTATTAAAAAATTTTAAATATAATCCAAAAATAATCATCGATCCAATTGTAACTCCTAATGCAAAAATTGAACTGTTTGGTTGTCCAAAAACTGATATATTATAAGAAACAAGAGTTGCACTTAAAAACACATAGAACGGTATCGGAAAAACATTAATCGCAGATAACAACAAGCCGTAAATAAACTTATTTTTCTGTTTAACTTCTCCTATTTGTTCTAATTTCTTTTGCTTCTTTTTCTTGTCTCTTTTTTGAGCAAAAATTAGAAAATAAATTGTAATTAAAACAAAAACGGTTAAACCTACTTCTCTAAAAATCTTAGTTACATCTTCATTAAAATTAATGAATTTTGCTAAAAATATAGCAATATAAACTTGAAGAGCAATTGTAACTGCCGTACCAGCCATAAAGGTATAAGCACTTTTATAGCCTTCTTGTTTTCCTATTTTAACAACTGTCATATTCAACAAACCTGGAATTGAAGATCCAATAATTGCAGTAAAAATTCCTATTAATATTAGTTGAAGATAATCCATGATGATTGTTAAGGAGTGCAAATTTAATGATTATCAATTCTAATAAAAATAATAAAACAAAAAAACCACTCCAAAATAGGAGTGGTTTTTCTATATTTTAAGATCTAATATTTCAATACTAAATTATAAAGCTGCTAATTGCTCTTCGATTTGAGTAATCTTCGCTAAAGCATCTGCTTCTTTTTTACGTTCTGCATTAATTACCTGCTCTGGTGCACCAGCAACAAAACGCTCATTTGATAATTTTTTACGAACTGAGTTTAAGAATCCTTGGTTGTATTCTAATTCTTTTTGTAATTTTTCACGTTCTGCTTCGATATCGATGTTATCAGACATCGGAACCATAAATTCTAATGTACCAACACGGAAAGCAAAACCTTTTTCTGGTTTATCTCCTGTATTGAAGTTAGAAACGTTTCCTAATTTAGTGAAAACATCAACAAAAATATCATTAGCAACTGTTGCATCAGCAAAAACTTCTAACGCTTCTTTTGGAGACATTCCTTTTTCAGAACGTAACCCACGGATTGCAGTAGTCGCTTCTTTTGTATTTTCAAAATTCTGAATTAAAACTGAATCAAAAGCTTGAACTTCTGGATATTCAGAAATAATTAAAGCTTCATCTTCTGATCTTACAGCGATTAATTGCCAAATTTCCTCTGTTAAGAAAGGCATAAATGGGTGAAGAACTTTTAAAACTTTCTCTAAGTAAACAATTGTAGCATCGTAAGTTTTACGATCAATCGGCTCACCAAAAGTTGGTTTAATAGCTTCTAAATACCAAGAACAGAAATCGTCCCAAACTAATTTATAAATCGCCATTAACGAATCTGATAAACGGTATTTCTCGTAATTTGCTTCGATATCAGCTAATTGAGCATTGAATTTGTGATCGAACCATTCAACCGCTTTTATTTGAGCAGAAGTTGGTTGTAAATTCTCATCAATTTCCCATCCTTTAATTAAACGGAAAGCATTCCAAATTTTATTTGCGAAATTACGTCCTTGTACACATAATTCAACATCAAATGGTAAGTCATTTCCTGCAGGCGCAGTTAATAACATTCCCATACGTGTAGCATCTGCACCATATTCGTTCATTAACTCAATCGGATCTGGCGAATTCCCTAAAGATTTCGACATTTTACGACCTTGTTTATCACGAACGATACCTGTGAAATATACATTTTCGAAAGGTAATTCGTTACGATACTCGTATCCAGCTACAATCATACGTGCGACCCAGAAGAAAATAATATCTGGACCAGTAACTAAATCTTGTGTTGGATAGTAATAGTTGATTTCTTCGTTTTCTGGCTCATTAATACCATTGAAAACTGAAATTGGCCATAACCAAGAAGAGAACCATGTATCTAAAGCATCTTCGTCTTGACGTAAATCTTCAATAGTTAATGCTGTATTTCCTGTTTTTTCTTGTGCTAATGGTAACGCTTCTTCTTTTGTTAATGCAACAACGAAATCTTCGTTTCCTTCACCATAGAAGAATGCAGGAATTTGGTGTCCCCACCATAATTGACGAGAAATGTTCCAATCAGTTACATTTTCCATCCAGTTACGGTACGTGTTTTTAAATTTCGCTGGGTGAAATTTAATCGTATCGTTCATTACATTGTCTAATGCAGGTTTTGCTAAATCTGTCATTTTTAAGAACCATTGGTTCGAGATTTTAGGCTCGATAACCGCACCAGTTCTTTCAGAAGTACCTACATTATTTTTATAATCTTCTACTTTTTCAACTAAACCTTTTTCTTCTAATTCTTTCTCAACTTCTTTACGCGCTTTGAAACGATCCATTCCAGCATAGTTTAAACCGTAATCGTTTAATTTTGCATCATCTGTAAAGATATCGATGAATTCTAAATTGTGTTTCTTTCCTAATTCGTAGTCATTTGTATCGTGTGCTGGAGTAACTTTTAAACATCCAGTTCCGAATTCTAAATCAACATACTCATCTTCGATGATGTTTACTTCACGACCAACTAAAGGAACAATAACTTTTTGTCCTTTTAACCACTCGTAACGCTCATCGTTAGGGTTAATACAAACAGCAGTATCACCAAAAATAGTTTCTGGACGAGTTGTTGCAACTACAATATATTTATCCGATCCTACTACTTGGTATTTTAAGTGATATAATTTCCCGTTTTTCTCTTTGTAAACAACCTCTTCATCAGAGATATTTGTTTTCGCTTCTGGATCCCAGTTAACCATACGGTAACCACGGTAAACTAAACCTTTGTTGTATAAATCGATAAATACACGTTGAACAGATTCAGATAAATCTGGGTCCATCGTGAATTTTGTACGATCCCAATCACAAGAAGCTCCCAATTTTTTTAATTGATCTAAGATGATTCCACCGTGTTTGTGAGTCCAATCCCATGCGTGATCTAAAAATTTCTCACGACCAATATCAAATTTAGAAATTCCTTCTTCTTTTAATTTCGCAACAACTTTAGCTTCAGTAGCAATAGAAGCGTGATCTGTTCCTGGTACCCAACAAGCATTGAATCCACGCATACGAGCACGACGAATTAAAACGTCTTGAATCGTATTGTTTAACATATGTCCCATGTGTAAGACACCTGTGACGTTTGGCGGTGGAATTACAATTGTATAAGCTTTTCTTTGGTCTGGAGTAGATTTAAAGTACTTCTTCTCCATCCAGTATTCATACCATTTTCCTTCAACTTCCTGAGGCGTATATTTTGATGCGATTTCCATTTGTAATTTCTTAAAAATAAATTTGGGCAAATTTACACAATCTGCCCAATATATCTAGTTTTGATTTTGATTATTTGTTTAATAAATCTATTAATTTCTTTAAATCTTCTTCTTTTTTAAGATTTAATTTATTTGATTTGATAATTTGATCAAAATCTGCTTTAAAAATTTCATTTATTTTTTTTGATGATCGAGGAATTTCATTAATCAATCCATTGTAACCTATAAAATAATTTGTCTCTGTCAAAATTTTATTATCATCAATAGATTGATAACTGCTTTTATTCTCATTTACTACATTACTGACTTCAAAAGATTTATATAGTGAATATTTTTCAGGATTATCAATTAAAATCTGTAAGTATCTGTTTTTTAAATTAGTCTTTTCATCTAAATAATTAAAAACTTTAAATTTAGCATCGTTATAAATGAATTTTATTAATACACTTTCGTTTCTGACTAAATTTAAAACTTCATCATTATTCAGATATTCCATTTGATCTGTTAAACCGTTGTAACGTAATTTATTTACACCATCTATACCATCAATATATGCTCTTTTTAGTTCAGCATTAATATAATGTTTTTGGATAGTTGGATCTGTAATAGTTGGACGGATATATAATGATGTTCCTGTTTGTCTCGATAAATCACCAATTAAATCTTTTGTATTTTGTGAAAAACAAGTTATTGATAATATTAAAGTTAATGTAGTAGTAAGATTTTTCATGAATAAAATTTTCACAAAGTAACTAAACGATTTAAGTACTTAAAAATAAGTTATAGAGATATTAATCATCTATTGACGAATAAAGTCTGTTTCATTTTCGTTTTGTGGATTAAAATAGATTACTCTAAAACCTTTATTAATATTAGTTGAATCAATTAAAATTGGAATCTGTTCTTTATTTATATAACTCTTATACAA
Organism: Faecalibacter macacae; assembly: GCF_003687725.1. Classification (GTDB taxonomy): domain Bacteria; phylum Bacteroidota; class Bacteroidia; order Flavobacteriales; family Weeksellaceae; genus Empedobacter; species Empedobacter macacae. The sequence continues at coordinate 96,145 of NZ_RDOJ01000009.1, read as the reverse complement.
CCTATAATTTATAGTTGGTTGTTTCGCATCTGCTGACACTTCAGAATTAATTACATAATTAGTTTCAAAATTAGACAATCTAATCTTTTTTATTTTAACCTTATAATTATATGGATATAAAACATTTATAATATTATATTGCACCACACCCCTCATAAAATTTATATTATTTAATCTATTTATTTTATTAGAAAATACTAATAAAATACTAGTTAGTATACATAATATTACAAGATAATTTTGATTAAAATTAATCCTAATCATTAAGAAACAACAAATCAATAAAAGCCCATCTAAAATAAAGCGATATTGAATTGAAATAATCCAAAAAACTATAACTTTAAATAATAAAAGTATTGATAGTAGTATCAAACCATTGTCTTTCTTATATAAAGCATATATACAAAAAAGTATATTGCAAATACAAATAAATAAATAAAGGTAAATAGACAAATGTAAGTTATTGAATATATAGGTATAATATTTTAATAAAGACCAAGTTTTAAAATCTTCGTAATTCACTGGGCTTTCTCTTGACGTAATTAAATATCTTCCATCAATACCTGATAGATGATATACATTTTCTGGAACAGAATATTCTAAAAAATTTAAATTACCAATCGCTAAAGGAAAAGTAATATTACCAGTTAAAAATATATTCTTAATTATAAATAAAATAGTTAGAAAACATACGATTGTATATACTTTTACAAATGATTTATAATCTTTAAAAGATAGAAATAAAAAGAAAATTGGTAATACAAAAGCAATTGGTTTAATTAAAACTAAAAATGTACTAAGTACCAATCCATATCCTATTGAATTTTTATTTTGATAAATTATCCAATTCAAAATAATAATTGATGATAATATAAAAATTGGTAAATCAGGTGAAGGTGAAGCTAGAAAAAGAAAAAAAACAGGTAAAAAAATCACATAAACTAATTTCTTGATTTCAAACAGAAATAAAATAAAAATAATAGTAATTAAAACATTTATTTTATAATATTGATCGATAGTTTGATTAAAGCTAGCCTGTATTATATGCCAAAATGAAGTTTGACCCAAATTAAAATCAAAATTAGCTAAACCTTTTACCAAACCATAATCATCTAACCATTTTATAGTAGGGAAATAATACGAAAACGTATCAAAAATATATGCATTCATACTTCCTACAAAACAGCAAATTAAACAAAGTAAATAAAACACTTTCTGTTTAGGCCAACTATATTTCCAAAATCTATTGTAAATAGCTAAAACAACACCAATTGATATCAAACCAAACTCATAATAAATATTTAATGGAATGAATATTGCACTAATCAAAGAAAGAACTCCAGTAAACAATAATCCATTAATTAATTGAAAACTGATTAAATTATTTGAATTGAATCTTTTATTGAATAAATTCCCATAGCCAAAGAAAATTATTAAATAAATGATTGATGAAATTATTATATACAACATAGAATGGTAGTTAGTTTGACAATTTAGTAAATTGATTAAAATTTTGGAAATATTTAATGGATTTTAAATAAATCTTTTTATAAATTTGATATAACAATTTTGATAAAATTATGAAAAAAATAATGTTATTAGGCGCTTTTGCAATGGGTATGTCTACTCTATTCGCACAAGAACTTAAATTAGGGTCTGAAAATATAGAGTTTGGAGACGTAAAATTAGGTACAAACGTAACTTCTGTAATTAAGGTTACTAACTCTGGTAAAGAGCCTTTAGTAATTAAAAGTGTTGTAGGTTCTTGTGGTTGTACAGTTCCTGAGTATCCAAAAACACCTATTGCTCCAGGTGAAACTGCTGATATCAAAGTTAATTATTCAGTAGGATCTGTTCCTGGTGTATTTAACAAAACAGTTACAATTACTTCAAACGACGTAGTTGCATCACGTAAAATCTTTAGAGTAAAAGGTACTGCTAAATAATAAATACAAAAAAAGGAAGCTTATAAGCTTCCTTTTTTATTTTACTAATAATCGAGAAGTTACTTCTAAACTAAAAACCTCAACTCTATTATCTTTTAAGAATTTAACCGTCATCGATTGATCAAATTCTTCAATATTTTCAATACATATTTTATCTCCTAGATGAATATTCTTCGAGTTTAAGAACTTTAAAAAATCTTCCGTTGTTTTTGTAACTGCACACAATTCTACCTCATCATCTATAACAAATTCATTCAAGAATTTATAACTAACACTCTCAAAATTACCTTCTTTATCAGGTATTGGAGAACCATGCGGATCAATAGTCGGATAATTTAATAATTCATCCATTTTATCAAAAAACAAAGGGCTTTTTATATGCTCAATTTGTTCTGCAATATCATGAACTTGTTCCCAACCAAAACCCATTTTTTCGACTAAAAACATTTCTGTTAATCTATGCTTTCGAACAATTAATGCTGCACGTAAAATACCTTGCTCTGTTAACCGTAATGGTTTATATGTTTCATATATAACCAATTCTTTTTCCGCTAATTTTTTCATCATGCTATTCACTGTAGGCATTTTGATGTTTAACGACTTACTTAAATCTTTCACATTTACCTCTCCTCTTCCATTTCCAGACAGATGAAATAAAGCTTTTAAGTAATTTTCTTCAACTAATGAATTCATGTTACAAATATAAATCATATCTAAATATATCTTATTTGTTTTGGTTTAATTTAATTTTTGTTAGATTTGTCTAACATTTAAAAAATGTAGAATAATAATACTATGAATAAACAACTTACATCCTTATTAATTATTTCATCAAGCTTTATACACGCACAAGAAATTACTAATGATTCTATTCAAAACAAAGAAGAGCAGAATGAATCTCTAGGTGAAGTTGTATTAACAGGAACCATGAAACCTGTTTCTAGAAAAGATTCTCCTGTTCCTGTAGAAGTTTATACATCAAAATATTTTAAAACTAATCCTAATCCATCTTTATTCGAATCTATCGGAATGATTAATGGAATTCAGCCACAAATCAATTGTAATGTATGTGCAACCGGAGATATTCATATTAATGGTATGGAAGGTCCTTATACCATGATTTTGATTGATGGAATGCCTATTGTTTCAGCACTTTCTACTGTTTATGGTTTGAATGGAATTCCTAATAGTTTGATTGATCGTATTGAAGTTGTAAAAGGTCCAGCTTCTTCACTTTATGGAACTGAAGCTATGGGAGGTTTAATTAATATTATTACAAAAGATGCAAGCAAAGCAAATACATTTCATGCTGATTTATACACAACTTCTTGGTTAGAAAATAACATCGATTTAGCATATAAATTCAAAGTTGGTGAAAATGCAAGCAGTTTATTAGGTGTAAACTATTTTAAATATGGTAATAAACAGGATAAGAATGATGATAATTTTACTGATGTAACACTTCAAGATAGAATATCTGTTTTCAATAAATGGAATTTTAAGCGTAACAATAATAAAATAGCAAATGTTGCTGCACGTTATGTTTATGAAGATCGTTGGGGTGGTGAAATGCAATATAATAAGAAAATTCATCGTGGAAGTGACGAAGTTTATGGCGAAAGTATATATACCAATCGTGCAGAAGTTCTTGGTATGTACCAATTCCCAACGACTGAGAATATTTACACTCAATTTTCCTATAACTATCACCAACAAGATTCGTATTATGGAACTGATTCTTACCAAGCAAAGCAGCATGTAGCTTTTGGACAGATTTATTGGGATAAAGTTATTGAAAAACACAGTTTATTGACAGGAGCTACTTTTAGATATACACATTATGACGACAATACACCTGGAACATTAAGTAACGATGGTTCATCAAATTCTCCTATGGAATCTCCTTTACCTGGTATTTTTATTCAAGATGAAATCACATTTAATCCAACTCATAAATTGTTATTAGGTTATCGATTTGATTACGACAGACATCATAAAGGAATTCATTCGCCTCGTGTAGCTTATAAATTCTCTCCTAATAAAACACATACAATTCGCGCAAGTTTCGGTACAGGTTTTCGTGTTGTAAATTTATTTACAGAAGATCACGCAGCGCTTACAGGTTCTCGTGATGTGATTATTAAAAACGATTTAAATCCAGAAAAATCATATAACGGAAACATTAATTATGTATATAATAATACTTTCAGTTTCGGTAACGTTAATATAGATGCAACAGCATTCTATTCTTATTTTACGAATAAGATAATTGGTGATTTTGAAACAAATCAGGATCAAATTATATATGATAATTTAGATGGACATGCCGTTTCACAAGGAATATCTTTAAACGCGGATATTGTTTTTAATTTTCCTTTAAAAATTAATCTTGGTGTTTCTTATATAGATGTATTTCGTAAAGAAATGAACGAAGAGAATATTGAAGAAAAAATTCAGCAATTACATTCTCCTAAATGGTCAGGGAATTACACAATATCTTATGCTTTTCCAAAGAAATGGACTGTTGATTTTACAGGAACTTGGTACGGAAAAATGCGTTTACCAATTTTAGAAAATGATTATCGACCTGAATATTCTAATACTTACATGTTAAGTAACATTCAAGTAACAAAATCTTTCAATAAATTTGAAGTATATGGAGGATTGAAAAATATTTTCAATTTTGTTCCAGACAATCCTTTGATGCGTCCTTTTGACCCGTTTGATAATGATGTTGATGATCCCGTAAATAACCCAAATGGTTACACTTTTGATACTGGCTACAATTACGCACCATTGCAAGGAATTCGTGGATTTTTAGGTGTTCGATATACGATTAGATAAAATGAAAAATTGGCTATTTCTTCTTTTTTGTTTAACATTTACTTTTGTTCAAGCTCAGTTTGATTTAAAAGATTTCAATCAACAGTTTAAACAAAATTCAAAACCGATATTCCTTTATTTTAGCACAGATTGGTGTGGTGTTTGTAAAATACAAGAGAAAGAAATTGAAAAACATCCAACCATAAAATCTAAACTAAATACAGATTTCTATTATATAAAATTAAATGGGGAATCGGAAGAAGTAATAGAATTCTTAGATCAAAAATATCAACCTAATTCACAAAATAAAACACATTCTTTTGTTACAGAATTTGTTCCAAATAAAGATATTGCTTTTCCTTTATGGATAATTTTAGATGAAAATTTAGAAGTTTTAGGAAAGTTTTCAGGATTGATTAAAAAGAAAAATTTCGAACAATTATTTATACAAATAAAAAAAGAGTAACATTTCTGTTACTCTTTTTTAACACCACAAAAATTACTCGAATACGATTAAAGATAATCTTTCATCATTCAACAATTTCTGATTCTTTAAATGAACAATAGAAATTGTTCCAATAATATGATTATAAGAATTACTTTGGTATCGTTCTTCAATATCTTCAAAAAAGTCTTTAATTCCTGAAACTTCTGTTTCAGAACCCAAATAGACTTTAACTTTTCCTGATTTATTTACTATAATATTTTTATCAGATTTCTTTCTAATCGAATATTGATAATCATATTGTAAAGCTGAAATATCACTTAAAACAGCTGACGAAGTTGGAAACCGTCCCGCTCCTTTTCCATACAAAAATTGTTCATCTGATAAAGAACTTCCTATTAAAACACCATTATACTCATTATTTACTAATGCAATTGTCTTATCAAGCTTTACAAATGTTGGTAAAACAGTCGAAATTAACTCTCCATTTTCATTAATAATTCGTGAATTTGCAATCAGTTTAATTGTAAAACCTTTTTCTTTTGCATATTCAAAATCCTTAGTTTTCAATGATGTAATTCCTTTCCTAATCACATCATTCGATTCAATCTTTCTGCCAAAAGCATGTAAAGTAATAATTGTTAATTTATGTGCTGCATCAAACCCTTCAACGTCTGCCGTAGGATCTGCTTCAGCAAAACCATTTTCTTGAGCCGCTTTTAAAGCATCTTGATATGTATCATTTTCATTAGCCATTTTAGTTAAAATGTAATTAGTTGTTCCATTTACAATTCCTGAAACGTAATTCAATAAATCATTATCAAAATATTCCTCTAAATTTCTAATTATAGGAACCGATCCACAAACAGATGCTTCATATAAAAACGAAACATCATTTTCTTTTTGCAGCTGTAATAATTCAAGGTGATTTTCAGCAATTAATTTCTTATTCGCACTTACAACATGTTTCTTATTGTTGAATGCTTTTTTAATTATGGTATAAGCTGCATCTGAATCCGATATTAATTCAACAACAACATTTATTTCTTCATCATTTAAAATATCATTTGCATTAGTAGAAAAAAGTTCAGATGGCGCATTTCGGAACTTATCTTTATCTTTAATAACAATTTTTTTTATTGAAGCATTCAACTCTGGCTTTTCTTCTAACACCTTATATATACCTTCTCCAACAACTCCAAATCCGAAAAGTCCAATATTTAATTTTTGCATGGTAAAAAAATGATTAAATATTAATGAAATACAAATTGAAAGTTATGAACAGACGATCACTAAATCTATTACTGTTTTTTTCTGATCTATCTACTGAATAGATTGATTGATTTTGTATTGATTGATTCATATTTATTTTGTCTATCTATTAAAAAAATTTTACAAACAAAATATCGAGAAAGAAGTGGTGAAAAATTGGTTAAACCGCATGTCCAAAAACGATTTAACCAATTAAAACTATATAAAAATGATTGGTTAAAGTTTATACTCATCTTTCCTTTACTCAAAGGATGGAATTAGCACCTTGAATTATACTTCAGGTTGCTAAAGTTTCTCAGGGCCATATCCCTCCACTTTTCTTGATAAATTGAAATATTAATGAACTATTTATTTGACAAATTTAGAGATTTATAAATCTTAATACCAAATTTTAAAAATGTTAAAATTTAATAATTTTCTAAATATTCTACTATTTAAATTGTTTATATAAATTTTATTCTAATAATATGATTTATACAGAATATTATTAGAATAACTTTAAAATTCATGAAAATTATTTCTTTGATTATTACTCTATAAATCCCATAGTTTTTAAATAAAGTAGAATTGTTTTCTAAAACAACTATAAATTGCTTAAAAATATTAATACAAAAACGAATATTATTCATAATAATAAATAAAAAATGTTAAATAACAGAATACACAACTTTATAAATCAATAGTAAATAGAAAATTTTTCTAAAAATTCAATTATAATCTTAAATTTGCATTAACCTTATAACGAAAGATGGAGGGATTAGGCCCTATGATATCTTAGCAACCCAAATTTTGTTGGGTGCTACATCCTACTCGATTCAAGAGAAAAATAAGGAAATAGAAAATTCTTCTACTTTCGCTATATGGTTTAAACAAATTAAAATGACTTTAAACGATATACTAAAAGAGCGAATTGCTATTCTTGATGGTGCGATGGGAACAATGATCCAAAAGCACAATTTACAAGAAGAAGATTATAGAGGAGAACGATTCAAAGATTTCCATACTTCATTAAAGGGAAATAATGACTTGTTAGTATTAACACAACCTCAAATCATCAAAGATATACATTGCGAATATTTAGCTGCTGGAGCTGATTTAATCGAAACCAATACTTTTAACGCCAACATCATTTCGATGCAAGATTATGATATGGTTGATTTAGTGGACGAATTAAATCGTGAGGCAGTTCGTTTAGCAAAAGAAGCTTGCGAAGAATATTCTACATCAGATAAACCTCGTTTTGTATTAGGTTCTTTGGGCCCAACGAATAAAACGGCTTCAATTTCTCCGCAAGTTAATGATCCAAGTTTCCGAGATATTGATTTTGATACTTTAGCAAATGTCTATTATCGTCAAGCTAAAACAATGATTGAAGCTGGTGTTGATGCACTTTTAGTTGAAACAATTTTTGATACATTGAATGCTAAAGCAGCATTTTATGGTATTCAGGATGCTATTGAAGAAACTGGAATAGAAATTCCATTAATGGCTTCAGGAACAATTACTGATAAATCTGGACGAACACTTTCAGGTCAAACAACTGAAGCTTTTTTAATTTCTTTAGAACATATCGATTTACTTTCGGTAGGATTAAACTGTGCACTTGGTGCAACAGATTTAATTCCATATTTGGAAGTTTTAGCTGATAAAGCTCCATTTTATGTAAGTGCTTATCCAAATGCTGGTTTACCAAATGCTTTTGGTGGCTATGATGAAACTGCTGAAATGATGCGCGAACATATTCGTCCATTTTTAGAAAAAAAATTAGTCAACATCATTGGTGGCTGTTGTGGTACAACACCAGAACACATCCAAATGATGGCTGAAATTGCAAAAGATTACGAACCTCGCAAAATTAATGTTACATGTCAAGCATAAAAATTCAACTTTCTGGACTTGAACCATTAATTGTTCGAGAAAATTCAAATTTTGTAAATGTTGGTGAACGTACCAATGTTACAGGTTCTAAAAAATTCTTACGATTAATCAAAGAAGAAAAACACGAAGAAGCTTTACAAGTTGCTCGTGACCAAGTTGATGGTGGCGCACAAATCATCGATATCAATATGGATGAAGGAATGATTGATGGCGTTGCTGCGATGGTAAAATTTTTACGACTTATCGCATCTGAACCAGACATTTCAAAAGTTCCGATTATGATTGATTCTTCTAAATGGGAAATCATAGAAGCGGGACTTAAAAATGTTCAAGGTAAAGCCATTGTGAATTCAATTTCTTTGAAAGAAGGTGAAGAAATATTCATCGAACATGCAAAGAAAATCAAACGTTACGGTGCTGCTACTGTCGTTATGGCTTTTGACGAAAATGGTCAAGCAGATAATTACGAAAGACGTATCGAAATTGTAAAACGTTCGTATGATATATTAGTCAATCAAGTAAAATTCAATCCAAAAGACATCATTTTTGATGTGAATATTTTCCCTGTTGCAACTGGTATGGACGAACATCGCCGCAATGCAATTGATTTCTTCGAAGCAACAAAATGGATCAAAGAAAACTTACCTCACGCTTTAGTATCGGGTGGAGTTTCTAATGTTTCGTTTTCGTTCCGAGGAAACAATGCGGTTCGTGAAGCGATGCATTCTTCTTTCTTATATCACGCTATTAATCATGGAATGGATATGGGAATCGTTAATCCTGAAATGATTGAGATTTACGATGATATCGAACCTCAATTATTAGAACACGTAGAAGATGTTTTATTGGATCGACGTGAAGATGCAACTGAACGTTTAATCGAATTTGCAGAAGGGTTAAAAGGAATTACAAAAGAAAAGAAAAAAGACGATGCTTGGCGCGAATTACCATTAGAAAAACGTATTGAAATTGCTTTAGTTAAAGGAATTACTGAGTTTATTGATGAAGATACAGCTGAAGCTTTAGCTAAAATTGAATCTCCTCTTCGTGTGATTGAAGGTCCTTTAATGGATGGAATGAATGTCGTTGGAGATTTATTCGGGAGTGGTAAAATGTTCTTGCCTCAGGTGGTAAAATCAGCTCGTGTGATGAAAAAAGCCGTTGCTTACCTTACACCCTATTTAGAAGAAGAAAAATTAAAAAATAAAACAGATAAAGAACCAGCTAAAATCTTGATGGCAACCGTAAAAGGCGATGTACATGATATTGGTAAAAACATTGTTTCAGTTGTTTTAAGTTGTAATGGCTTTGAGATAATTGATTTAGGTGTGATGGTTTCTGCTGAAAAAATATTAGAAGAAGCGCAGAATAATAAAGTAGATGTAATTGGACTTTCAGGGTTAATTACACCATCGTTGGACGAAATGGTTCATGTTGCAAAAGAAATGAAACGCTTAGATTATCAAATTCCTTTGATGATTGGTGGCGCAACGACTTCTAAAGCGCATACAGCGGTAAAAATAGCTCCAGAATATGATAAGGCGATTCATGTTTTAGATGCGTCTCGTTCGGTTACCGTTTGTCAAAAATTGATTGGTTCTCAACAACACGAATTGTTTAATGAAACACAAACTGATTATACGAAAATCCGTGAAGGCTTCTTGAATCGTGCGGTAGCTAAAGAATATTTATCGATTGAAGCTGCAAGAGCTAATAAATTAAAAATCGATTTTGAAACAAATAAACCTTTTCATCCAAATCAATTAGGTGTTTTTACGCATACTGCAAGTGTTTCTGATTTAAAAGATTTTATTGATTGGACTCCATTTTTCAAAACCTGGGATTTACATGGAAAATTCCCTGCAATTTTAGAAGATGAAGTTGTTGGTTCCAACGCAAAAGAATTATATGTTGATGCATTAGCAATGCTAAACAAAATTGAAAAAGAAAATATTGCTCAACCAAAAGGTGTATTCGGATTATTCAAAGCTAACACGATAAATGATGATACAATTGAATTGTTGGATGATAACAACAATAAAATAGATGAATTTTATACAATTCGTCAGCAAGCAAAAAAATCAAAAGACGCTCCTAACCTATCCATTTCAGATTTTATTGCACCAAAAGATTCAGGAATTGAGGATTATATCGGTGCTTTTGCAGTAACGGCAGGAACAGAAATAGAAGATTTTGCCAAAGCATACCAAGATAATTTAGACGATTATAATTCGATTATGGTAAAAGCAATTGCTGATCGTTTGGCCGAAGCTTACGCTGAATACTTACATAAAGTTGTTCGTACTGAATATTGGGGATATGCAGCTGATGAAAATTTAGCGAACGATGAATTAATTGCTGAAAAATATAAAGGAATTCGTCCTGCGCCTGGTTATCCTGCTTGTCCTGATCATTTAGAAAAGGAAACCATTTTCAAGATTTTAGATGTTGAAAAAAATGCTGGAATCAACTTGACAAGTTCTTTGGCAATGTATCCTGTTTCTTCGGTTTCAGGTTACTATTTCGGAAATCCAGAAGCTAAATATTTTGGTGTAGGAAAAATTAAAATGGATCAAGTGGAAGATTTTGCTCAACGAAAAGGAATTTCTGTCGAAAAAGCTGAACGTTGGTTAAGTCCTAATTTGGCTTAATTAGGTTTTTGAGTAGTGAGTGATGAGATTTGAGATTTGAGTTTAGAAGATTCTTCGACAGGCTTAAAATGATAGCGTTTCATCTTATTTCTCGATACAAAAATCTGAGATTTTTACTCAAAATGATGAAAATCGTCAAGCTGAAATTATTTCAGCTTCGCATATCAAAGGATGAGATCCTGAAACGAGTTCAGGATGACTAAATTGTCACTTCGAGTGATTTTTCGGAATAAAATAAAGAAAATTGTATCGAGAAGTTAGAGAATTTTGAGTTTAAAAGATTCTTCGACAGGCTTAAAATGATAGCGTTTCATCTTATTTCTCGATACAAAAATCTGAGATTTTTACTCAAAATGATGAAAATCGTCAAGCTGAATTTATTTCAGCTTCGCATATCAAAGGATGAGATCCTGAAACGAGTTCAGGATGACTAAATCGTCACTTCGAGTGATTTTTCGGAATAAAATAAAGAAAATTGTATCGAGAAGTTAGAGAATTTTGAGTTGATAAATTCTTCGAAAAGCTCAGAATGACATTTCCAATTTGTCAAGCTGAATTTAGTTCAGCTTCGCATATCAAAAGGATGAGGTCCTGAAACGAGTTCAGGATGACTAAATTGTCACTTCGAGTGATTTTTCGGAATAAAATAAAGAAAATTGTATCGAGAAGTTAGAGAATTTTGAGTTTAAAAGATTCTTCGATAGGCTTAAAATGATAGCGTTTCGTCTTGTTTCTCGATACAAAAATCTGAGATTTTTACTCAAAATGATGAAAATCGTCAAGCTGAATTTAGTTCAGCTTCGCATATCGAAAGGATGAGATCCTGAAACGAGTTAAAGATGACATGAACTTAGAACAAAACTAAAAAAATGCGTTAGGGATTGCAGTGGAAATCCTTTTGTTTTGGTCACTGAGCTTGTCGAAGTGCAAAAAAAAGATTGAAACGGAAAGCCCGACCGAAGGGAACGCCCAAATAAAAATACAAAACCGAAAATAGATTTTAAATTTCGGGGAATTAATATAAAAAATGAACGAAGTCCGAAACACAAATTTCGTTAAATGATAAAAAATGAAAGTTACTGAACACATAGAACGCGCGAATGGAAAACCATTATTTTCTGTAGAGATTTTGCCACCGTTGAAAGGACAAGATGTTAGAAGCACTTTTAAGACTTTGGATCCGTTGGTGGAACTAAATCCGGCTTTTATTGATGTTACTTATCATCGACAAGAATTTATTTACAAACAAAAAGATAATGGTTTATTGAAACGTTATCAGGTAAGAAAACGCCCTGGTACAGTTGCGATTTGTGCAGCAATTCAAAATCATTATAAGGTTGATGCAATTCCGCATTTAATTTGTGGTGGATTTACAAAAGAAGACACGGAAGATGCATTGATTGATTTGAATTTCTTAGGAATTGATAATGTTTTGGTATTACGTGGTGACCCAATTAAATCTGAAAAATCTTTTGTTCCAGAAATTGGTGGTCACGCTCATGCATCAGATTTAATTGATCAAATTACAGCTTTAAATGATGGAAAATACTTAGATGATGAGATTCAGGAATCACATCAGATGGATTTTTGTATCGGAATTGCAGGATATCCAGAAAAACATTTTGAATCGCCGAATTTAGCGATGGATATGTATTATCTGAAAAAGAAAGTAGAATTAGGTGCTGATTACATTGTAACTCAGATGTTTTTTGATAACAAGAAATATTTTGATTTTGTAAATAAATGCAGAGAAATGGATATTAATATTCCGATTATTCCGGGTATTAAACCGTTAACAACTTTTAATCATTTGACTTCTATACCTCAGAATTTTTATATCGATTTACCAGAAGATTTAGCTGTAGAAGTTTTAAAAGCGAAAGACAAAGAAGTTATTAAGGAAATTGGAATCGAATGGTCGATTAATCAATGTAAAGAATTATTAGAATTTGGTGTTCCAGGATTACACTTTTATACCATGAGTAATTCTGTAAACACTAAAAAAGTTGCTGAAGCAATATTTTAAAAATAAAGAACCTCATAGATAGATGAGGTTTTTTTATTATTATTTATAACCCTATACTTAAAACAACTAAGTTAGTTTAGTTAGACATTAATGTCATCTTTATCAGAATAAGCATTTGATGACACCCTTTCTACTTTGAGTAGATTTGATAGAGATTTTACAAGAAAGTTATTAGTTAGCAAAATTAAACCAATTCCTATTTCACCTGAATTATTAATTGCTATTACATTTGCTGAAGTTCGTATAAGTCTAGTCGAATTACACTCTAATCAATACTAGAATTTATTGCATTATTAATCAACACATCATTTGTAACATCTACAATAATTGTTGTTTATTTTTACCATCTTATTTCATCGAAATAATAATACCCAATAACTTCTATCTACTAGATTTACTTGTGCAAAATTTGGCGCAGAGCTGTACGGAATTATTACTACACTTGACAAATATACTATGGCCCAAATTTGGGCTGTATTATATCTATTTGCTGATTTATTAGCTACATCTGTAAGAGTAAGGATAAGTAATATATATTTAACAACCAAATTATTTATTTATAATAAATAATAATCTTATATAGATAATTTAACATTTCTTTTATTTAATATCTACAAGAATGTGATATTATTAAAATTTATTGTAATAAAAAAACCACTCAAAATATGAGTGGCTATAATATTGAAGATGATTAATATTAATGACTACCTTCAGATTCTAATTCATCAATATTAATTCCTTGATTTTTTAAAATCTTTTGTGCTGTAACTGCATAAAATGCTAAGTAAGCAAAACAAATGACACCAACGATATAACTAAAGTGAATTGAGAAACTATCGGCTAATAAACCTTGTACATAACTCATAATTCCTCCTCCCATAATCATCATAATTAAGAAAGATGAACCCTGAGATGTATTTTTCCCTAATCCGTTTACAGCTAAAGCAAAAATACATGGCCATAATGTACTACAGAATAAACCAACTGATGTAATTGCGTATACCGAAACCAAACCTTCACTATTCATACCGATTAATAATGCGATGATTCCGATAACTGAGAACGTTAATAACATTCGTGCAGGATTTCCATTAGTTGAAATATCTGCTAATATTAAGATTAAAATAATTACCGCGTAAAAATAAAATGGTTGCAAATCGTTACCAGCAATATAGTTAACTAATAAGAAAACTCCAAATCCTAAATAAGGTGCAATAACTTTAAGAGCCATTGTTTTTGATTTATCTAATCCAAAAGCTTCAGCAGCTCCACCCCAACGGCCAATCATCATACTTGCCCAGTAAAGAGATACGTAAGGTGCTACTTGAGAAATTGAGAAGCCTAATTCCTTCTCCATATAATCAGGTAAATTACTTACTGTTGCAACTTCTACACCAACGTATAAGAAAATAGCAACCATCCCTAATACTAATTGTGGATATTTTAAAGCAGAAGATCTATCTTTGGTTACTGAATTTGAATCTTCTTCTAAATCCTTCTCTGGATGATTAGGAAGTTTTGAAAATTTTAAAAATACAGCAACTAAAAAGAATGCTATTCCTAAACATATATATGGAATTTTAACCGCTTCTATACTTAAATCTGTATCATTAGATGAACCTCCAAAAATAGCGTAAGCAACAATTAATGGTCCAATTGTAGTTCCTAAGTTATTGATACCACCTGCCAATGTTAAACGTTGTGAACCTGTTTTAGCATCTCCCAACGCAATGGCTAATGGATTTGCCACCGTTTGTTGTACAGAAAATCCTAATGCTACCGTAAATAAACCCGCTAACATTAATTCGTACGAACCTGTATTTGCTGCAGGTATAAATAATAAAGTTCCTAAAGCTGAAACCAATAAACCAAAAACTAAGCTATTTTTATAACCAAATCTGTTGATTAAATCTTTTCCTGTTGCTAAAGAAACTACCATGTAAATTACCGATCCTACGGTATAAGCAATATAAAATGCTAATGAAACGAACTGACTTTGTCCTTGTGTTAAATCAAATGCCTTTTTAAATACTGGAATCAAGATATCGTTACTCGCTGCAACAAATCCCCAGAAGAAAAAAACCGTAACTAAGGGAACAAACTGTGCCCAATTAGTTTTTTGTGATTGACTCATATGTTTGTAATAGATTTAATTAAAAAAAACTACCTGACTAATCAAGTAGTTTCTAAATATATGTTAAATCTAACTTAAAATAAAAATCTTTTTAACTATTCTTTAAATTGACTTCAAATACTTCTTCAAAGTGTTTTTTAACGAATAATTTTAGCTCTTCCATATCTATTTCACAATTTAATTCACGATTTAAAGAAGCAACTGCTTTATCTTTTATTCCGCAAGGAATAATGTATTCAAAATAACGTAAATCTGAATTTACATTTAAAGCAAATCCATGCATTGTAATCCAACGAGAAGCTTTTACTCCCATGGCACAAATTTTACGTGCATATGGTTTACCTACATCTAACCAAACACCAGTTTCGCCAGAAGAACGTTCTCCTTTTAAACCATATTCTGCAATTGTACGTATAATTACTTCTTCTAAATTACGCATGTATAAATGAATATCCGGTTTAAAAGTTTCTAAATCCAAAATTGGATAACCAACTAATTGCCCTGGCCCATGGTATGTGATATCTCCACCTCTATTTGTTTTTACAAAAGTGGCTTCAATTTCATTTAATTTATCTTCGTTGGCTAACATATTTTCTACATCTCCACTTTTACCTAATGTATAAACGTGTGGATGTTCAACAAAAAACAAATGATTTTTTGTTGATTTAAAATCTGTTAAACCTTCTTTTTCTTGTGCTCTGTTATATTGTTTTACTGCAATATTTTCGGCTAATAACTCTTCCTGTAAATCCCAGATTTCTTGATAATCACGAGCATTTCCTAAATCTTGGAAGATTACCTCTTGCTTCATTAAATAGTAATTTTGTGATAACAAATTTACAAAACGTTTTATAGATTATCCCAATAAAAAAACCACCTAAATTAAGGTGGTTATATATTTTTAATCTTCAAGCTCTACATTAAAATTACCTAGTGTAGGGTCTTTAATTAATTCGTCTAAACTATATTCTTTAATAAATGATTTCCCATCCGAAGTAAACATAGCATCTTTTACATCTACAGATTTAATTTTTCTTGGGAAAGTATATTTATATTTAAACTTCATTTGCTTCATCATACTTGCAAAAATCTGTTTCTCTTCCTCCGTTTCTAAATCGTCTGTATTATATTCCTTTAAATATTTTTCTGGTTCAATAATTTTAGAAAAAGTTTTTCCATCAAATGCAAATTTCATACTTGAGAAATTTGATAATGGATTATCTGAAAATAATTCATCAAAAGGAGAACCTTCTTCCTCACCTTTTTTCTTTTTCTTCTTTTTCTTTTTCGATTCTTCAGCTAATTTTTCAGCTTCAATTCTCGCTTTTTCTTTATCACTAATTACAGCAAATGTATTTTCAATTACTGTACTGTTAGAATTGAACTCTTCAATAGATTTTGCTCTATTAATCACTTCAAAAGCGAAATTATCTCTCATATCCAATCTAAATTTCACAAAATCGATGGTATTTAGATCTTCTTTATAAATAGAATAATCCTTTAAATTTTTTGGAGCTTTATTGGATCCCATTGATTGCATTTTCTCTAAAAATTCTAAATATGTAAATTCAGTATTAGAAATCTGGTTCATTTCAATTTTTTCGTCCATATCTGCTGCACCCATCATTGCTGCCATTTGTGGCATTTCAATTTTTTGTACATAATCAACTCCTCCGTTATCTGTTACAACAACTTCCTCCGCAATTGTACAAGATGTAATAGTTGCTGCACCGATAAGTAAAGTAAAAATTTTCTTTAGCATCTTTATATATAGTTTGTTAATTTAAGTATGGCTAAACTAAATTAAATATTTAACAAATTAAATGATAATAACTAGTTTATCAACTTTTTAGAATTCACTTGAAATTTTCACATTTATATATGGCTATCCCCTCTGAATCTGTTATATTTGGGAAGTTTATATATTATAAAAAGAAGAATCATGAAAAAAATGATGGTTAGAGGATCATTATTATTCACTTTATTAGCAAGTTACATGGGATTTGCTCAGCAAGGTGGTGGTATGTGGATTCCTACAGAGTTGAATGAAAAAGAAATGAAAGAGATGGGATTACAAATCTCATCGAAAGATATCTTTAGTACAGGTGATAAAAGTATTAATAATGCAGTAGCTCACTTTGGTGGTGGATGTACTTCTGAAGTAATTTCTCCTCAAGGATTATTATTAACAAATCACCACTGTGGATATGGTCAAATTCAATCACACTCTTCATTAGAAAATGATTATTTAACAGATGGATTTTGGGCAAAAGAATTAAAAGATGAGTTACCTAACAAAGGTTTAACTGCAACTTTTATTACTAAAATTGAGAATGTTACGAAGAAAATCTTAAAAGGTACTAAACCTGAGATGACTGAGGAACAACGTGAAACAATTGTTAAAGCAAATATTGAAAAATTAACTGCTGAAACTAAAACATCTCAATTCCAAAAAACATTTACAAGAGCATTTTATAAAGGAAATGAATATTACCAATTTACAACAGAAACTTTTGAAGATGTTCGTTTAGTTGGTGCACCTCCATCAGCAATTGGAAAATATGGTAATGATACAGATAACTGGGTTTGGCCTCGTCACACTGGTGATTTTGCTATGTTCCGTATCTATGCTGATAAAAATAACAATCCTGCTGAATATTCTGCAGATAACGTTCCTTACAAACCAAAACACCATTTACCAGTAAATATTGGTGGTATTAAACAAAACGATTTCACTTTTGTTTATGGTTTCCCAGGTTCAACTGACGAATATTTACCAGCTGCATCTATCGAGCAAATTAAAGAATCTTTAAACCCTGCTCGTATTAATGTACGTACAATTACATTATCGCATATTGATAAAAAAATGCGTGAAGATAATGCTACACGTATCGCTTATGCTTCTAAACAAGCTCGTATTTCTAATGCACACAAAAAATGGATTGGAGAAAACTTAGGTTTAAACCGTTCTAACGCTGTTGAAAAACGTAAACAATATGAAGCTGAGTTTACAAAACGTATTCAGAATAACAAGAAATTAAATGCTGAATATGGTACAATTATCAATGATTTAAATACAGTTGTAATCGCTAATGAGAAATTCAATTTAGCTTATAATGTATATGCTGAAACTTTCGGATCTAATTCTGAAACTTACAGAATGGCATTAGCATTAAACAATGTATTAAATGCTGTTGGAAAACCTAACTACGAGGAAGTAAAATCTCGTGCAGTTAACCAATTAGCTGGAATGCACAAAGATTATAATGCTGAATTAGATGCTGCAATTTCTTCAGACTTAATTGATAACTATTACAAAGTAATTCCTACTGAATTATTACCATCTTCTACTCCAGAAGCTGTTAAAACTGCTTTAGCAAATTCAGTAGTTAACGGTACGAAAAAAGTAAACGGAAAATCTTTTGTAGGAAACATTCAAGAATTAGCAAAAGATGATAAATCATTTATTGCTGCATTAAAAGAAGATGCTTTAATCAAAGAATTACAAAAAGTTGTTGATGCAAATCAAACTAAAGTTGCTCCATCTTACTTAGCAAACAACGCACAAATCACAAAGTTAATGCGTACATATATGAAAGGGCAAATGGAAGTATTTTCTGACAAGAAAATTTTCCCAGATGCGAATTCTACTTTACGTGTAACTTACGGAAAAGTTGATGGATACAATCCTCGTGATGCTGTACGATACGACCCGATTACTTACATTGATGGTGTAATTGAAAAGTACGTTCCAGGTGATTATGAATTTGATTTACCAAAACACATGGTAGATTTATACGACTCTAAAGATTACGGAGATTACAAAGACGCGACAGGAAAATTACCAATTAACTTTATCGCTACAAACCATACAACTGGAGGAAACTCTGGTTCCCCAGCTTTAAATGCAAAAGGAGAATTAATTGGATTAAACTTTGACCGTGTTTGGGAAGGAACAATGTCTGACTTAAACTACGATCCAGAAATCTGCCGTAATATTATGGTTGATGCTCGCTACATTTTATGGGTAGTTGAGAAATATGCTGGAGCTCAACGATTAATCGACGAAATGACAATTGTAAAATAAAATATTTTCAAGTAACTTTAAAAAGCGCTTACATGTTGTAAGTGCTTTTTTTAATAAAACACATTTATGATTTCGAAAAAAACAACTGAGTTTCCGTTTTATATCAAACTCGCTTGTTCCTTACTATCAATATTATTGCTTGGATGGTTTGCTATTATCGGTCAAACTATTCTGATACCACTTATTCTTGGTTTTATTATTTCAATATTACTTGTACCTTTTTGTAATTTTTTCGAAAGATTCTTCTTTTTTCCAAGAGTGCTCTCAAGCCTCGTTACCACACTACTTTTCTTTGGATTTATTGCTGGAATAATCTATATTTTAGTCAATCAATTGATAGATATTGCGGATGAATGGCCTGCATTTCAAGCTCAAATCACAGAATTGATAAATGATTTACAACGATGGATAGCAAGAAATTATGGTGTGAGTTCGAGAATGCAAATTGAATATTTGAATGAAAATTTGAGTAAAACTTTTGACTTTGGAACAATAATATTGGAACGAGTTTTTAGTGGAATCACACGATATTCAATCTTATCCGTTTTCTCGTTTTTATATATCGTTTTCATATTAATATATCGAAGACATTTAATCAGATTTATATTTTATATTTTTCATGAAAGACAGCATAAACACGTACTTTCTGTAATATACAATACGCAAAATATGGTTAAACAATACTTAATTGGATTGTTTTTACAAATGCTAATTGTATCCATTTTAACCTACATTTCATTAAGCTTTTTAGGTGTAAAATATAGTTTCGTATTAGCTTTATTAACTGGTATTTTAAACATCGTACCATATGTTGGTATTACAATTTCTGTAATAATTTCTTCAATTTTAACTTTAGCAACAGGAGCTCCAAGCCAAGTACTTTTCGTTTTAATTGCTTATATTGTTGTACATGCTATTGACGGAAATATTGTTATGCCAAAAATTGTAGGATCTAAAGTAAAAGTAAACTCTTTAGTTATTATTATAGGTTTAGTAATTGGAGAAATGACTTGGGGAATTATGGGGATGTTTTTATCAATTCCGATTTTAGCAATGGCTAAAATTATATTTGATCATATACCAGAATTAAAACCTTGGGGATTTTTATTAGGTGAAGAAAAATCAGAAAAATTAAATCCGAACGTGGAAAAATATTTCAGAAAAAATAGAAACTTATTTTTCAAAAAACATAAAAAAGAATTGGATTCTGAGAATTAAATATTTCAAATCAATTACAAAACAAACAAAAAATACAACAATTTCTATTTAACATAAAAAAGCTCAGATTTACTTAAATCTGAGCTTTTATATTTATAATAAATATTATTCTAAACTTGTATTGTATTTATTTAAAATCCAATAATAAATTTTCAAAAATAGTATTGCAAAGAAAATACCAATCAATGTCCCAAAGAAAATATCACCTGTATAATGTACACCTACATAAACTCGACTATAAGCAATCATTAACGCCCAAGCAATTAATACATAAAGAAGCCATTTGTAGTATTTGCGTAATACAAAACCTACAAATATTGCAACAGCAATATGATTAGAAGCATGCGCAGATGTAAAACCATATTTCCCACGACCTTCACAACCAATTGCTCTAAACATTCCTTGGATATCGGGATTGTGACAAGGTCTTAATCTTTGAAAACCATTTTTAAAGACATTAGTTAATTGATCTGCACAAGTGATCATTAAAGCAATACAAATACCAGCGACCAATGTTTTTTTCCATCCTACATTCTTATAAAGTAAAATTAGAAATATTATATATAATGGAATCCATGTTTCTTTTTCAGTTGCAATCAACCAAAAATTATCCCATTTTTCTGAACCTAAATTATTGAAGTACAAAAAATTTTGTACATCCCAATCAAAAAAATCTTGAACCATTAACGACTAACTGAACCTCCGTTCCCTAATTCTTGTTCTGTTTGAATTTCAACTTCAGATTTAGCAATTTCAATTGTTTCTTGAACTTGCTTCACTTTATTAACTACCGCTTCTTTAGGATCTTTCTCTTGATCTAAAATAGATTTCTCTAAATCATTAATAGGGTCTTCTAAAGCTTTTGTAATATCCTGTGATGGATCGGCAGATTTAAAAGCATCTTGAATATCCTTTGTAGGATCTAAATCTGCGATTGTTTCACGAATTTCTTTTGAAGGATCTAAATCCGCAACTGGATTCATAATCTCTTGCTTAATATCTTCTGTCGCTTCTTTCATTTTACGAACCGCCTGGCCAAGACCACGAGCGATTTCTGGAATCTTTTTTGGTCCAAAAATTACTACTGCAACGACTAAAATAATCATTATTTCCTTGAACTCAAGGAAAGCTGGGTATATCACTAACATATTCACTTAACAAAGGTAAAGGACAAAGTTACAAAAACAAAAAAACCGTCAAGTAACTTGACGGTTTTTTCTATAAAAATTATTTTATTATGCTTTTTGTTTTTTATTTTCTCCAGTCATATCGTATAACAATGGTGATGCTACGAATAATGATGAGAATGTACCGATAGCTACACCGATTAACATAGCAAACATGAATCCTTTAATTGAATCTCCACCAAAGATGAAAATACATAATACAATTAAGAACGTTGATAACGATGTATTAATTGTACGAGATAATGTTGTACTTGTTGAATCGTTGATGATATTGTAGAAAGATTCTGATTTCTTTAATCCTAAGTTTTCACGGATACGGTCTAAGATGATGATTGTATCATTTAAAGAGTAACCAATTACAGTTAAAATAGCTGCGATAAATGATTGGTCAATCTCCATGTTAAATGGTAACCAAGTTCTTAAGAAAGAGAAAACTCCTAATACAATAATAACATCGTGCGCTAATGCAATGATTGTAGATACTGAATATTGCCAGTTTCTGAATCGGATAAAAATGTATCCACCTGTAATAAATAAAGCTAAAGCAACTGCAATAAATGACGCACGTGTCGTATCATCAGCAATTGTTGGTCCTACTTTCGCAGAAGACATTAATCCGATTGTTGCGTTATCTTCAGAGAAATCTTTAGTAGAAATTCCTTGAGGTAAATATGGTTTTAAACCTTGGAATAATTTTTCTTTGATTTCATCATCCACTTCAGTTCCTTCTTGATCAGCTTTGTAAGATGTAGTAATTTTTACTTGGTTTGCACCACCGTAAGTTTTTACTTGAGGAACAACTGCTTCTCCATCAACAACAAATACTTTTCCTAATTCTTCAGCAACTTCTGTAGCTTCTACATTTTTATCGAAACGTACTGTATATGTACGACCTCCTTTAAATTCAATACCTAAATCAAATCCTTTTGTAAAGATAGATGCTAAAGATGCTATCATTAAAATGGCAGATATGATGTAAGTAATTTTACGTTTCTTTAAGATGTCAACGTGGATATTTTGTAACCAGTGCATTGTGAAGTTCGTGTAAAACTCAACATTTTTACCTTTTGCCATTCTTCCTTCAACAAAGTATCTTGTGATGAAGATTGCAGTAAATGTTGATGTTAATACACCAATCATAAACGTTGTAGCGAAACCAACAACTGGTCCTTTTCCTAAGAAAAATAATACTAACGCAGTTAAGAAAGATGTTACATTGGCATCGATAATTGCAGATAAAGCTCCTTTCCAAGAATATGCAAAATCTACTGCTTGACGTAATGATTTACCTTTACGAATTTCTTCTTTAACACGTTCGTAGATGATAATGTTAGCATCCATTCCCGTTACTAACGTTAAGATAATCCCGGCAATACCTGGTAAAGATAATGTAGCTTTTAATGAAACTAAGAACCCTAATAAGAATAATAAGTTAACTACTAAAGCAACATTTGCATAGATACCAGCACGGCTGTAGTAGAATACCATCCAAATTAATACGATGATAAATGCAGCTGCAAAAGCAACAACAGAACTAACAATTGCTTCTTGTCCTAATGATGGTCCTACAACTTCAGCAGAAACAATTTTAGAAGATGCTGGTAAAGAACCTGCTTGTAAAATATTTCCTAAATCTTGTGCTTCTTGTAATGTAAAGTTTCCTGAAATCATTGAAGATCCACCAGAAATTTTATCATTAATATTTGGAGCAGAATATACTAAGTTATCTAAAACAATAGCTACACCTTGTCCTAATTGACCTGGTCCTGCAGGTTTTAATTCGTCTGTAATACGAGCCCATTCTTGAGAACCTACTTGGTTCATTTGCATAGATACAACAGGTTCGTTTGCGATAGATCCCGCGTTACGCTCACCAGAAGCAGAAGCAACTTTATCTCCAGTTAATAATGGTTCTTTTGTACCATTAGCACCTCTTAAAGCATATAATTCTAAAACTTTAGGCTGATTAGCACCTAAGTCCATTTCTTTATTTGCCCATGAATATTTGTAGTTACGAATATTTGCAGGTAATGATGTCATAACTGATTTATCAGCTAAAACACGATTAACAACAGCAGTATCAGCAACACTAACAACGAATGATGAGTTAGAACCTGATGGTTGTAAAACTTCACCTAAATTGTTATATGGTTTTCCAGTAGCAGGGTTAATTACGTTGTATTTTTCTGTTTGAATTCCCATGAAATGAGATTGAACAGTTAAATCTCCACGTACTGCTTGCCAGAACTCTAACTTCGCTGTAGATTGTAATAATTTTTTAACACGATCTGTATCAGAAACTCCTGGTAACTCAACTAAGATACGTCCATCACCTTTATCCCCTAAACGTTGGATAACTGGCTCTACAACTCCAAATTGATTAATACGAGAACTAATTACATCATAAGCTGTAGAAACTTTAGCTTCAACGTCTCTACGAATTACTTCTTTTACTTTATCGTCAGAATCATTAAATGCAATTTTATCTGCATTTGCTTTATTCCCGAAAAGATCTGGAGCAGCATATTTAGTAGCACCTTTAATCTTGTCGAATTCTTCGAAGAAAATTTCAACATATGGTTTATTACCATTTGATTTGTGCGTCACATCAGCATTATCTAATGCTGTAGACAACATTGGATTTTCTGAATTTGAAGCTAATAACATGATTAAATCACGCTCAGATACTTGTAAGATTACATTAATCCCACCTTTTAAATCTAAACCTAAGTTGATTTCTTTGTTTTTAGCATCTTTATAATCATACTTGATGATCCCTAAATCTAAAGGTTTTTGTGCTAAACTGTCTAAGATACGTGGCTCGTCGGCTGGCTTAACTGCTAGACGCTTGGCTTCGTTCTCGACTTTGTTTGTGTACCAAGTGTAGCTTAACTGCTTGATGCACAAAAGACCTAATATAATTGCAAATACTGCAATCAGTCCTCTTCCTCGCATAACTGTGTCTTTAAAAATAATTTTTAACGGGCAAATATAATAGTCTTAAGAAAATTTTCACAATTTTTTGTGCATTATCTTATCGCAAATTGGCCTATTAACTAAAATTAAGTGTTGTTTATATAAATTAATTGGTTTTAATAAAATCGTTCAAAATCTTTTGAAACTTTTAATTTGTAAATTTTTGCTTCTTTAGAATCATCATCATTATCCTCGCAAAGTACAAAATGATAGTAATTAGATGTTGTTTTTCTTAGAGCAATACCTTCTATTTTTTTATTTTCTGCAATTACTAAATATTTTTTGACATTTACATTGTAAGTTTTATAAGAATCTAAATCTATTAGACCTATTATTGATTCTTTAACTTCTCCATCTTTCTGAACTGTTGAATTTGCCTCTATTGTTGCAGTAAAAATGATTTGATTGTCTACAATTATAGCATCGCTAAAAGTAGTTTGATTGCCATTAATCAATGGTAAATCGATTATAGAAGATGTTATGATTGATAAATTAGCTTGATGCGGTAAACCTTGAAATTTAAAAATTGCGTTTACTTTGTTCTTCCCATTTCCTCTGTTAAAAAGATAGGTATACCCTTGATGATATGCAAATCCTTCTATATTAAAATCTTTCTTGTCAATCTTGAATCGTTTTTGAATTGCAGAATAAACTCCAGAAATATCAACTCTTTTTGATTCTTTGGTAATTAAATTATAAATATATAAATCATTACGATTCTCTTTTGAACCCGAACCTAAAGCGTATAGTGTATTTTGATGAATGATTATAGATTCTAAATCTGGTTTATCTTTACGCGTTATATCTTGAGCTGGAATCTGAGTATTTAATTCAAATTGTTGTTGCTTTTTACGCTTCAAATCATAATTATACACATAACCTTTATCATCAGAAACAACATAAATTTGCTTATTGTCGTAAATAATTCCGGAAGAAGCACCAAATCCATTTATTAAAATAAATAGTTTAAGAATGAATGATTGTAGCATAATTTGGTTAGGTTTTAAAATCTAAAATTTCTCAAATGTATAAAAATCTACTATTAATGCGCTATTGATAGAAAAGAATAATAAAATACACCTTATTTTTGCACCGGAAATTTAATAAATGAAAAAGATAATTAAAATTTATGTAGATTCTTACTCTGGACTATCAAAAGAATCTTGGATGTTAGCAATCGTGATGCTATTAAACAGAACAGGATCTATGGTTCTTCCATTTTTAGGAATATATTTAACTGATAAATTAGGATTTACTTTAGAGGAATCAGGTATTGTATTAAGCTGTTTCGGTATTGGATCATTACTTGGATCTTTTTTAGGTGGATATTTAACAGATAAATTAGGGAATTTTAAAGTACAGGCGTTAAGTTTAGTGTTAAGCGCTCCTTTATTTGCAATATTACCCCATTTCCAAACCTTAGAATCTGCATCTATAATGATGTTAATTTTAAGTGCGGTAACGATGTTATTTATTCCTGCTAATTCTGTAGCAATTACAAAATATGCAAAAAAAGAAAACATTACACGTGCTTTCTCTTTAAATCGTATGGCTGTTAATTTAGGTTTCTCTTTTGGACCAGCCTTAGGTGGATTTTTATCTACCTATTCTTACGATTTGTTATTTTACGGTAATGCAATTGCTGCATTATTTGCCTCAATCGCATTTATTAAATTCTTTTATAATAGAAAAGAACGAAATGAAGTTGATACTATAGAATCTGAAGAAGTAACGACTAATAAACCTGTAAAAGAACGTAATGCTTATACAGATTGGCAATTTTTATTATTTACAGTTTTTTGTTCAACATTCTGTATTGCCTTTTTCCAAATCTTGAACACATTACCTTTATTTTATAAAGAAGTTGTAAAATTAGATCAGACTGAAATTGGTTTATTAATCGGATTTAGTGGATTTTGCGTTTTCTTATTCGAAATGCTGATTGTACATTGGGCTGAAAAGAAATTTACAATTACAGAAATTTTATTTTACGGATCGATTGTAACTGCTATTAGTTATTCGGTTTTCGGATTTACACATTATTTACTATTTATGTACATGGCCATTTTCTTAATGAGTATTGGCGAAATGTTAGTTTTACCTTTCCTTTCTACTGTTACAGCATTAAGAGCTGGCGTTAAAAACAAAGGTGCTTACATGGGTATTAATGGACTTTCTGGAGCAATAGCATTCATTGTATCTCCTTTTATTGGAACTTATATTGCAACTAAATATAATTTTGATTTGCTTTGGTTCGGAACAGCAATTGTTTTATTAATTACAGCAATTGGATTCAAATTCACAACAAAGCAATTAACCGGTAATAAATAAATTTGATTACTTTTAAAATCATTTAAATTCAAAACCACATGAAAATTTATACTAAAACAGGAGATAAAGGAACTACATCTTTATACGGAGGTACTAAAGTGAGTAAAGACAATATTAGAATAGAAACTTACGGAACAGTTGATGAATTAAATTCATATATCGGATTAATTAGATCGTATGAAATCGATGCTAAATTAGTTGAAGAATTAATTATAATTCAGAAAGATTTATTCAACATTGGTGCTGAATTAGCAACACCTAAGGACAAAATAATGTTAGCTAACGGTACTCCTCGTTTAAAAGTAATGATTAAGGAAGAAGATATTACACAATTAGAAAACTGGATTGATGTAATTGATGCTGAATTAGAAATCATGACGCATTTTATTCTTCCAGGTGGAAATCAAGCTTCATCGCATGCACATGTCGCAAGATGTATTTGTCGTAGAGCCGAAAGATTAATTTTTACTTTAGCTCAGCAAGAAGAAATTAGACCTGAATTAGCAAAATACATCAATCGATTATCTGATTATTTATTTACAGCTGCACGTAAAATTGCAAAAGACAATAATCACGACGAAATAAAATGGATTCCTGGTGAATAAGAAAGTCATTTTATTTTTGAATGGAGAAGTTCCTCACAAGGCTCCTATCCTATCAAATTATCAAAAGATTTATTGTACAGATGGATCATTTCATTACCTAAAAACATTAGGAATTACTCCTGATGTAATAACAGGTGATTTTGATTCAATCAACACAACTATTTTCCCAAACAACGTAAAAATAATTCATACACCAGACCAAAATTATACCGATTTTGAAAAAGCATTACAACTTATTTTAGAACATGGTTTTACATCTGTTGATGTTTTTGGTGCAAGTGGAAAACAACAAGATCATTTTTTAGGAAATTTAAATGCTGCCTATAAATTTAAGAATCAATTATTAATTCATTTTTATGATAATTATTCTACATATAGCTTCATTACAAATCATTTTACTTTAAATAATACTTTAGGTAAAACAATCTCGTTAATTCCGTTTCCAGAAACAAAAAGAATTACAACAAAAGGTTTACAATATCCTTTAAAAAATGAAGATTTAACGTTGATTGATCGAATTGGAACTCGAAATAAAGCAATTGAAGATGAGATAGAAATCACTTATAAATCTGGTGATTTAGTCTTATTTATTATGGATTAATTCTATTAACATTTTATTAAGATTTGGCACGTCATTTGAAATAATAGTATTATAACCAAATACTATTATTTTAAAATGAATAAAACATCTTTGATTGTAGCAGCTATTGCATCAATCGCCTTAATCTCTGCTACTGTAATTATTGGAAATGCTTATAAATATAAGTTTAAAAGCAATAACAATATTAATGTGACAGGAAATGCGTTAAAAGACTTTAATGCAGATTTAGTAAAATGGAGAGCCACTTTTAGCCGAAATAATTTCGATTTAAAAAGCGCATCGGATCAGTTGAAACAAGATCAAAATGTAGTGAGAAATTTCTTAATTTCACAAGGAATTAAAACCAGTGAGATTGTTTTTGAAGCCGTTAATATCACTAAAGATATTCAGTATGGAACGGATGCTAATGGAAATTCAATTAACCATTTTAATGGCTATATTTTATCTCAAGATGTTACCATACAATCGACTGATTTAGATAAGATTGAAAAAGCTTCGAGAGAAATTTCAAATTTAATTAGTCAAGGAATAGAACTCAATTCTTCTAACCCTAATTATTATTACTCGAAATTAGAAGATTTAAAATTAGAATTAATCGCTCAAGCATCTGAAAATGCTAAACAACGAGCTGAAAATATTGCAACCAAAGCTGGTAGCAATTTAGGTAAATTGAAAAAAGCTGATTTAGGAATATTTCAAATTACAGGTAAAAATGATAATGAAGATTATTCTTACGGAGGTTCATTTAATACAACTTCTCGTCAAAAAACAGCTCAAATTACTGTAAAAACAAGTTTCGGAACGAATTAAAATAAAACAACCACTTCTTTTGAAGTGGTTGTTTTTACAATATCTTATTCTCTATCATTATAGACTGGAGTTGCATTTAGTAACATTGGATTTGATACTGCTTGCGATATGATTTGAATTTTATGATCCTCAACCTCACCTCCTAATGTATCTGATGAAGGAACGATTAAATTTGGATCTAAAATCCCATTTTCTGAAACATGATTAAATTCGAATAATCGTAATCGAGAAAATGTAGAAAATGGTTTTCTATTTAGCGGAATTGTCCAAGATAGTTCTACATTTCCATTTGTATTAGCTGCTACCTCTTTGTAAACTCTTTCACCTTGATCAAATTTTCCATTTATATTAAAATCAATCCAACCAGCTAAAACAGCCCTAACATTGGTTTTAACTAGGATTTGCGCTTTAATTGCAGCACCGATTGGGTAATTTGAACCTTCAACTGTTTTATAAGAGAATCTATTGTAAGACGCTGGCCAAGAATCTTCCTCTTTTGTTAAAACTGTTCGAACATTATTTTGATCATAATCATAATCATCACCTAATGCATCTTCCGAATAAACTGGTCTTGGATTAGGGTCAGGACCTAAAGTACCCATAAAATTATTTGAGGGTTTAATTAATGCACCTGAATTAAATGTAGTAGATTTCCCAATATTAGTTTGGTCAACAACAACTCCTAAATTATCAGGAATAGTTTCCATATTTTCAATAAAATGAATAGGAGAACCATAACTTATAGGAGCATCACCAAAATCTGCATAAGAAGCCAATAGACCAATTGCAATTGCAGTTGTACCACCACCTTTAAACTCTGATTTGTAATTTACTTTATACTGATTATCACGACTAGCATATGCATCTTCATTGAATTTCAGCATTGCAATAGCAGCTATTCTTTTATCTTCTCCATAACCCATTGTTATTTTACTTTCACCATTAGGAACATTATCAATTTTTACATCTTCTTTTTTAACATTGTAATTATATTTTGAATTTGTAAGATTTATAAATTCAATAATATTCCATTTTCCTTTTGCTGAAAGATTAAAGTATTCTACAGAATTTGCAGATTCTGCATCGGCAAAAATTAACCCATTAATTTTAATAGGTTCATCTACATATTGCTTACCAATTGCTTCTCTTGAACGAATAAATGCAAAAGATTCAAATTGAATATTTGATAAATTCTTATCATTAGTACTTCTTAGAATATGAAACATACTATTATCAGCATTAGTATAACTTTCATCCATTATACTATATATCGGATTAATCTTGTCAGAAGAGACTTTACTTACATCTAATATTCTAGTTTTTAAACAAATAAACTTATTATCATTAATCTTAATCTCTGCGTTTGTGTAATCTGAGTTAGATAATATGCGACTTGATCCTTTTGTATCAGTTGGATTAATCGCTCCCCAATTTAGCCATAGTATTTCATTCTTATACTTTCCTGAACCATGCGTTGCAAATGTAGAAATAACAGGCTCTTGACGAACACCATTTATATCAGAAAAACATTGAGCTAAATTAAAAATTGGAGTTAAAATTCCTAATAAAAATAAAATTTTTCTCATTTTATTTTACGGCAAAAATTATATTCATAAATGATCCAATAAAAACATCAGCATTCTCTTTAATTTGATAAGTCAAAACTCCGTTATTAGAAACTCTAACATTTGTAAAAACCGATTCATCATACCAAGTAATGTAATAATCCAATTGGTTTACTTTATAAATTGGTAAAGTAGTCGATGCTGTTGGATTTTTTACCATCGCATTCGTAAATTGGGATTTATAAATTGAATACAAATCAATAGTACCAAAAGTATTTCCTGGATTTACTTGATCAGCAGAAGTGGGAATAATAATTGAAGGCATATAAAAGAACTGTTGATCTTTAGTCGATGTCATTCTCACCCAACGATCAGTTTCCCAATAATAATAACCTGGAGTTACATTTGTATATTCGTTAACACCTAAAATGTTTGACGTATTAGTATTATATAATAATAAACTATTTTCATAGTTAGAAATACTAGAATTATCAACATTCGTAAGAGTTGATCGATCAAAGATATTAGTCAGAGCTACTCTTGGGATTAATATACCTTTATCAGTGGAATCTACATCTAATAAAGTGTATTGTTTAGGCGTATTTGTATTAATTCCAACCTGAGCAAATAAACTAGTAAGGCTTAGTAAAAAGGCAGTAGTAAAAAGTTTTTTCATTATATTAATTTAAAAAACATAACTTTTTTCACACGTTTATATTGTTAGCTAATTCAAATGTATGTCATTATTTAATAAATACAACTATATTATACTTATTATTTATTAAGACTGATTGGTTTTACTCTAATTGAATTTTGTATTTTTGTACTATGATTAATAACGATACAATTTGCGCATTAGCTACAGCGAACGGAATGGGTGCCATTGCCGTTATACGTGTTTCTGGACCAGATGCTATCACGAAAGTAGCTCAGATTTATCAATCAAAATTCAATAAAAATAAATCTTTAAATGATGCTGAATCTCATACAATTCACTTAGGATATCTAATGGATGGTGATACAATTATTGATGAGGCATTATTCTCTATATTCAAAAATCCACATTCATATACTGGTGAAGATGTTGTTGAGATTTCAACACACGGATCGATTTATATACAACAAAAAGTATTAGAACTTTTAAATAAAATCGGAATCCGAAATGCGAATCCTGGTGAATATACTTTCCGTGCATTTTGGAATGGTAAAATGGATTTAACTCAAGCCGAAGCTGTTGCAGATTTAATTGCTTCAGATTCTAAAGCGTCACACGAAATTGCTATTAAGCAGATGCGTGGTGGTTTTTCTAACCAAATTAAAGATTTACGCGATCAAATGATCAATTTTGCTGCTTTAATGGAATTAGAATTAGATTTTTCTGAAGAAGATGTTGAATTTGCAGATCGTACACAATTCTATGCTTTATTAAATCAATTACAATCTATCTTAAAACGATTAGCTGATTCGTTTGCTTTTGGTAATGTAATTAAAAATGGTGTACCTGTTGCAATTGTTGGAGCTCCAAATGCTGGTAAATCGACTTTATTAAACGCCTTATTGAACGAAGAACGTGCCATTGTTTCTGATATTGAAGGAACAACTCGTGATACCATCGAAGAAACAATTTACATTGATGGTGTAGGTTTCCGCTTTATAGATACAGCTGGAATACGTGAAGCTGGAGATACAATTGAACAAATTGGTATTGAAAAGACTTTTGAAAAGATAAATGATGCATCTATTGTTATTTACTTATACGATTCAAATATCACAGAAGAAAATCAAATTGCACAGCAATTAGATGAACTACAAGGAAAAGATAAAATCGTTTTTAATGTAGCCAACAAAATTGATGTTACAAATAATGAATCTGTGATTTCTGAGGCAATTAAACAAGAGTTTAAAGATATTGTTCACTTAGAAATTTCTGCTAAAGATCAATACAATATTGAAGCTTTAAAAGAACAATTGGTTTATCAAATGAAATTAAAAGGATCGAACCAAGACGATACAATTGTAACAAATTCTCGTCACTTAGAAGCATTACAAAACACATTAATCCAAATTGGTAAAATCAAACAAGGTATGGACGTGGGACTTCCTGGAGATTTATTAGCGATGGATATCCGTGAAGCCTTAACTTATTTAGGGCATATTACAGGAGAAATTGATGTTGACCAAGATATTTTAGGAACTATCTTCGGGAAGTTCTGTATCGGGAAGTAACCACATCAAACTAAACAATAACAAAACAATAACAAAACCTCTTAAAGCATTGATTTTAGGAGGTTTTCTTCTTTTACAAACTTACGTTTTATTTATATCCTTTTATATATATTTTGATATTTCTTGTACCTTTCTTGTAGCTTTTATACTTTAATAAGGCAAAAAATAAGCTGAAAATCAAATTTTTAGCGAGATAAAGTCCCTTAATTACTCTTAATACTTCTAATGTTATTTTATTAACTCTAAATAATTGGATAGATGAGTGAAGCAAATATTAAGATTCTTAAACAATGTTTGAATTGTGGAAATATGTTCGAAGCACATAAAACCACAACAAAATATTGTACGCATAAATGCAATAGCCAACACTATAAATTAAGAAAGAGATTAGAACAGAAATCCGAAATTGAGCAAGCTCCTATTCTTAATACGAAGTTCAAATCTGTAACTAAACAATTACCTTCTTGGCTCAATGATTACAACACGAATGATAAAAAGATAGAGCACATATAGTAAGCAAGTACAAAAACAACCCAATTGCAATTGTAGAAGCTCCTAAAACTGCTTTAATCTGTACTTTGTATTATGGTTTTCCTGATAATCCATTCAATACAATTTGGCTTTCTGCAACCATGTTAAACGGATTGAGTGAAGATAAATTTAAGGCTATCCAAAACAGAAAAGTTACGTTATATCCTGACTTATCCAAAGATAAAATTGCCTATAACGAATGGAACAAGAAAGCTGAATTATTAAGAAAATTATATCCTAATATTCAGATTAGTGTTTCTGATTATTTAGAGAAAGTTGCCACAACTGAACAACGTAATAAAGGGTATGATTTAGCTGATTTTCTAATCAATCACAATTGGCAATTGTTCAGAAATCATAATTAATGTAGTAAATGTTTTTTATGTAGCATTTAATAAAACTTTTAAACCCTCATTTATTTGAGGGTTTATTGTTATTTATAATAAATAAATGCTTTAATTTATTAAAAAACTAACTAAAATGAAATTTGCATTAGATGAAAATAAAAGAAGAATAAAACCAACAAAATCAGGACAAAAAGCTTTTTGCCCATTATGCGATGGATTAGTAATTGGCAAATGTGGTGAAATCTATGAATGGCATTGGCAACATAAAGGTTTTAGAGATTGTGATTCGTGGAATGAAACAGAAACAGAATGGCATCTAAATTGGAAATCAAAATTTCCTGAAAATTGGCAAGAAATAATAATAGAAAATGATAATGAAAAACACATAGCTGATATAAAAACAAAAAAAGGACTTGTTATTGAATTTCAAAACTCTAATATTTCTTCTTCTACTATAAAAATAAGAGAAAATTTTTATCAAGATATGATTTGGGTTGTTAACGCTATTGGATTTAAGAATAACTTAAAATGTAAAAGTCTAGTTTCTACAAATTTGAAAGAACTTGGAATCAACCAAAATCAACTTCTTAACTCTGTCAATGAATTATATACTAGAGAACTTAAAACATTATCAGAAGAATATAAGGAGATTTCAGAAGATGTAGATAATCTATTAGATAAAGTAAAGCTTAAACAGAATAAAGTAAATAGATTAAAAGAAAGAGAGGTTAATTTTATAGAATTTTCAGACTCCATTATTAAAAAATGGATAAAAGATGCATACATTGATGATTATGAAACAGACGAAATTAGACGAAAAATAGACTTAGTAGATAAAACTAATTTAAAAAATATAAGAAATAATATACATAAACTACAAGATATTATTTTAAAAAACGAAGAAAAACTAAAAGCAATAAATAATCTTGAAAACTATGATTTAGAAGGAATAATTTATAAAATAGTCCCATATAATAAAATATCTTCTACTAGTTTCTATAAAACTATTGCCATTCTAAAAGAAAGTAAAAATTCACTTTTCCCTAAAATAATACAATTTAAAAATGAAATGGAGTTTAAAAGAATTTCTTCTAAAATTGAGCAGTATGAATTCGCAATAAACTTAACGATTTATACCGATGAATTACAGAAAGATACAGAGATTAACAACCAAAAAATCATCTTTTTTGAGAATTCATTTTCTATTTTAAAAGATAAAATAAGTAATGAACTATATCTAAATCTTAAAAATTTAATTAAAGAAATTACTAAAGAAATAAACGATATAAAAATAATTATAAGTAATCTAAAAGATAAACTAAAGAATTTAGAAGATGAAAAACTTCAAATCTTTAAAAATCAAAAAATAGAACAAGATAAGAGTTATAAAAAATTAGAAAAAGACTATATAGATAAGAAATTCCAAATAATGAAGGATTATAAAGGTATATATAAATTCCATTGGAAGAATGAGAGAAAGAGCTGGAAGGAATCTAATTGCACTATCTATTTTGATATAGGGGAATCATATTTACTTAAAAGAATTGATGAGGATAGATTGAAGAAAATTGAAATAAAAGATTTTATGAATTTTCACTTAGGCAATTAGCTATATGCTATACATTTAACTTTATATAAACATATGAATAAAGAAAAACTTATTGAAATATCTTATTTAAACAAATACAATATTGATTTAAAATCAATACATCAAAGAAGTATTGTTAAGTCAAATTTTGAATTAAATCAACGCCAAATAGATTATAATAAAGAAAATATTCATAGGCTAAATAAAATAATATTTGATGATGGTATAAGCTCTTCTTTTGAAGTTATAGTTCATAATAATTTATTGTATCTGTTAGGTGATAAATCTTGTTATCCTTGTGGAAATATTATTCATAGTAGTTCTGATACATTTTGGGTGCCAGTTTATATCTTGCCTAACAATAATAAAATATTAATTACACAAGATGTATTAAATTCCTCAGTTTTATATTTTTTATCGTCTTACGACTATATAAATCAAATAGAAACAACTTTATTTAATACTTACATTACTGACTATTTATATTCATTTTCAGATAATATATGGTGTGGAAGAACTGAAATTAGAGGAATAATAACTTGTTATAATAATATTACACCGACTGAAAAATTCAATCTTTTGAAACATTATAAATTATTAAGTCCATTTGAATTTATTATCGGCTATTATATATTTCAATATAAAATAACAAATCAAGATATTTTAGATTGTCTAATAAACTTCAGAAAAAAAACATTTATTAATACGAAGTTTTATCAATTTGCAAAAAGCACCAATGAAATAATTGATATTACCTATTTAGAACAATATTCAGAATTATTTGATGACAATGATATTCGAAGATTTTATATACTCGACTACATTGAAAATAATGTATTTTTAGATAATATACTTGAATTAGATATAAATGATTTATTAGGAATTGATATTCATACAAGATATAAAAATATTGAAGATGAATTCGATTATAACTATCCTAAGAATAAACACAATGAAACTTTAAATTCATTCAATTTAACACAAAATGTAAAAAAAGAATTTGAACAACTATTTATCAATAATTTAAAAGAAATTGAAAAATATCTTCGCAATACAAAAGGATTTAAAGACATAGGAAGTTATTATAAAGAAACTATTGTATATAACTTTTTTAAAGAAAATTTACTTGGATATAATATTATCAGTCAATATTCACCAAAATGGTTAGGTAGACAAAGATTTGACGTTTATATTAAAGAATTAAATATAGCTATTGAATACAATGGTAAACAACATTACGAATCTATTAGTTTCTTTGGTGGTGATGAAGGTCTTAAACAAAATCAAATAAGAGACTTAGAAAAACAAAAAAAATGTTTTGAAAATAATTGTAAACTTTACATTATTAATTATGATGAAGATTTAAGTCTAAAGCTTAACAATATTCTAACTGAAATAAAAAACCTCAACTATTAATTTAGTTGAGGTTTTAATATTTATAACTTACATTCAGAATAATCAATATTGAATTTGTATTCTTTATCTGATACTTTTTCAACTGAATTATTGTGCTTATGGTCTGGTTTATAAGAAGCCCCTGAAGCTAAATCAACAATAATTCCAGGTAATCCCCATGAAATAACACTTAAAATAAAGTTTTCAGTTCTAAATGTTTTTTCAAAATTTTGTGATTTTGGTTCACAACCATCTTGCTTCACTTCAATCTTTAAATCTTTGTTTCTTTTAAATGATTTAGAAACTTCCCCTTCTCCAATTTTTTCTCCATTTGCATAGATTTGAGCATTTGGATGTTCAGCAACTTTAATATTTGCATCATAATGGCTACCTCCAAACATTACTCCACAACTACTTAAAGAGAATGTAAAAGTTATTAAACCTGCTAATAGAACAGCTTTTTTCATAATTGTACTTTATCGTATTTAGTAGGTTGCAAACATATTGATTTTTGTGTTATATACTATAATTTATTTATGATTTATTAATTTTAACACTTTCAGTGAAACATCATATATTTATATCAATACTAGTCCAGTCATACTACTGCCATTATCCTGCCTTTATCTTGCCTTTATCCAGCGTTTAAAAACCAAAGCTACTAATGATTGTAATAACATTTAAATACTTTATACATAAGCATAGAAAGTACATTAACTTTATTTTGAATATAAAAACAAAAAAATCGACTATTAATTCATAGCCGATTTTTTTACTTATATAATATAGTGTGTTTTTATAACAAAATTTATTTTTTTAATAATTGCTCTATATAAGTTAATTTTTCCTTTTCAGCAGCTAACAGACGCTCGTACAATTTCTTGTTTTCTTCGTATGCCTCAACCAATTTATCTAAAGGGTTGAAGGTTGGATTGTATAAATTTTTCACAGCAGATGAATCATTATAAAAAGTATTATTAGAAATAATATTAATCATACGTTCATCCGAATATTCTTTAATGGCTTGTGTAGGCACTTCAAGGGCTTTCGCAATATCGTCAAGTTTCACATCTTCCAAATCAGCTGTGTTTTCAAGTACCGACATTTTTTGTTGACTAATACCTAACAGTTCAGCTAAAGTTTCTTGTTTCATTCCCTTCATTTCTCGTATGCGACTGATGTTGCGTCCTAAATGTTTTTTTTGTGTCGTTACCATAAGCCAAAATTATATATACTCAAATATAGGCTATTTTCTTAAAATATTCCCTAAATATTTTCTCTAAAAATGTTATTTACCACCTATTCGTGGTACGTTACTTCATTTTATGGTTCGATACCTCGTTATAATTAATCAATTTTGAAGTATTCATTTTTTAAATTATTGATTATGATAGATTTAAACAAAACAAACCTACCAAAAGACTTGGCTATTCCTGTTCAAAATTTTATAAGCAATGCGGTTTGTCGTGTCGAACTATTGTTGGTGTTTTATACAGCTGTGGGTCACAGTAAACTAAAAATAATAACCTTAGTTGTAGATAAACAAAACTATGATGCTTTAGTTGATGAGTTACAATCACAAGTAAATGCCTTACATGCTTTGGAAAAGTACGATACTTTGATAACGATAAATTATCATTCCGTTTCATCAAACGATTCACATTTCCATTTTAGTTATTTGCAATTACATCTACAGCCTTGCTATGTTATTTACAGCAATCATTTAAAGAGGTGGAACAGTTTATTCCAAAATATTTACACTACGGATAAACAAAAGGCGAAAATACATTACCAAAAATACACTAAGGAAGTTGAGAATAAGGTACATGAGGCTATTTCTATGTTTGTAGCTCCATTAGTCAAACAGCAACTTTACGAAGCGGCACATTTAGCATTGTTTGAAGTCTTTTCTTATTACTTTGATTTGTTAAAAAATATGTTGCTCCCAAGTTCCCTCCATCACAAGTATAACGAGCAAGAATTTATTTTATTTATAGATGCGTATTATCATGTGTTTTCAAAAATCGTCTATAAAATCTCTAAAATTAAAGAGGTTTCATTTATCGATCAATCGCAATATATACTGGGAGAAACTCCCAAAAGTATTTTCGATAAAACAATGAAAAGCGCATTAGAAATCCTAACGCATGGATTTAAACGAACGAATATCTTTTACACGAAACGAATCGATGCACAACTACCAGATCGTTTAAATGAAAAAACGCTATTAAAAAATCTCGTTACTTTTTTAATCCGTACCTATAAAATAGATTCGATTTATCTATTAAGTACAGAAAAAATAAATGACTCGAATGGTACCCATAATTATAAGTTTAATCTGCTTATCATTGCTCCAACACTTCGTATTCAACAACACGATGCACTTGTTCAAAAAGTTTCTAATCATTTCAAAGGGAAGGTAGAAGTATTATGTTTAATTCATACGTTGGAATGGCTTCAAAAAAATGAAGAAACCTTTCAGCATTTTATCAATAAATACATATTACATCAAAATGTTTTGTTTATGAAAAGTAACTTAGTACTAAATAAAAAGCATTGTGAAACTACTAACACCAAACAATTACAAGAAAAGTATTGGACAGAACGTTTAGCCTATATTTCGCCTTGGTTTACTGCTTTTCAACAACAAAATTTAGTCTACCAAAACGGACATATTTTACTTCTTAAAAACATCTTGCAACAGTTAATCCTTGGAATTTTATATCAAAAGTTACAATACATTCCTGCTATTTACAGTAGCAGATATTTGATGCAATTATTCCAATCCCTGTTACCTGAAATCTACAATAAATGTATTGATTCTATTGAAGTTCAAACCATACTTCATTTGTTGAGCACACCGATAGATTTCCTTCCTAATATCAATCCAAAAGAACAAAATATTGATCAGCTTACTTGTGCAAAAACTTTAGGTCTGTGCGAAAAGCTGTTTAATGAAATACAGCTTGCGAACAATTAAAAGTATAGAATTATGAATATTCAAGAAAAAGAATTCAGTAAAACAGTTCATTTACCTGATGAATTGAACTGTAAATTAGAAGAAAGTATTCGTACTCATGAAATTCAATGCATTTGGTTTGATAAAACCGCTCGTACGGACTATCACATTTTATGGTTAAAAGTAAAAGATAAAAAAGAAATTGAAAAATCATTTTCAGTCGATTTCCAAAACGCTATTTTAAGAGAAAATCAAATTTCAATGGTCTTTCTTGACAATAAAGATTTTGAATATTCACAGCGTTTTGACGATTTCATACTTGCTCATTTACTTCATGAGGATAATTGTTTGTACAGTACTGAAAAAATAACCCTCTATACGTATTTAAATGAGACCTATTACAT
This sequence comes from Faecalibacter macacae, assembly GCF_003687725.1. GTDB lineage: Bacteria > Bacteroidota > Bacteroidia > Flavobacteriales > Weeksellaceae > Empedobacter > Empedobacter macacae. Next base: position 56,140 of record NZ_RDOJ01000009.1, on the reverse strand, counting down.
GAAATTAAAAAATAGTTATGAAGAAAAAAATAAGCTATTAAATAAGATAAGTACAGAATTTATAAAAGAAAAATTACAAGGCGCATGGCAATTTATCATAAAAGCGTTTGCAAATGATATTACGTATTTAGAACTCATGCTTTACGGAACTTCATTTGAAAGTAAAACAATAACCCAACGCTTGTTGATTTTAGAGCGTTTTATTCCAGAAGTAAAAAAACTATTGGTTAAAAAAGATGAACAAACTTACTTTTTAATTGATTATATCATTCATGATGATGATTCAGGTTATTACGACGATTTTGGAAAAAGTCTTCAAAAGATTCAGAAATTATTCTATAAGTTAGTGCATCAAAATATCTCACAATATACGGAGAAATATAATGGTTGTCGCATACTAAGCGTTGAAAAGAAAAATGAGGTTTTTAATCATGAATTAATGCATCATGAAGCTTTAAATCAATTGAAAAAGTTTGATGAGGTGGAAGAAATATTTGTTTTTCATCAAATCACAACTTTTGGTAATAATGGACTGCACGAACATCTTTATGTATTTGTTGTAATTAAACAGAAAGTAACAGAAGAACTAAAAACCTATTTGCAACACATAGAACATAATCCCATTGAAGATGTTTGTTTAACTAGTATTTGCTATACACGCTATCAAATTCAATGTAAACTTTATAAATATCAATGTTTTTTTAAAAAGGCAATGAAATCCAAGAACAAAATTTTCAGCACTGGTTATTATCCTAAAATTCATTGGTACGATGAAGAAATCTGTTCTATAGATGATTTAAAAGGATTATACGAATTGAATTTGTGTCATTATGAATACAAGATTAAACCGATATTAGAAAGTAAAAACACTAGAAAATACATTTCCAACAAAATGTTAGTTGATTTTTTAGTGAATCATTTCAAAACATTTATTTATAGTGAAATCATTTACAAACCACAATCAAAAAACCTCATAACACTTTGGAATTTAATAATTTTTGCAAACAGTGCATTACTTGAACAATTTTCTACTACCGAAATAAATCAGCTTAGTTCCTTATTTAAAAATTTACAAAATGAATTTATAAAAGAAGGTCAATTACTATTAGATGAATCCATTTGTACCTTGATTGATCAATTAGTTACTACACTATTTTCACATCTCCAATTTTCAAACGAATTTAAAAATTAGATCTCATGAAAAAAGAAAAAATCTCATTGGCAGCAGCGTCTTGGTGTAATAGGAAAATTCAAAATCCCTATGAACTAATTCAAGCAATTTTTGAATTTAAATCGCTCACAACGATTAAAACAAATTTCAATCAAATCTTAAAATATGCATTTGATAAAAAATTTGAAATCTATACAAGTCCAATTGAATCATTAAAAATTTTAAATGTATTGAAATCATTGACTCGAGCAAGTTTTAAAATTTTAAGGAATATTGATCAATATGAACGTAAAAGTGAATCTAATGCAGTATTACATTCGAAGTATTTAGTCTATGCATCTGGATTAACTTATGTGCATTATCTCAATCCATACTTACTAATCAAAGAAGTTTTTAAAGAGCAAACCCTTTCCCAAATAGAGTTTGATCTACAAGATATCTTGGAACATGCCTTAGGTAATGCTTCAAGTAGCCCATCAGAAGATGTTTGTATTTCATTTATCAATATCAATAGGTTGTTAGATGCTTGCTGGTTAATTTTTAAACGTGAAATTTATGATGAAGATGTTTGAATTAACTTTAGATTCCTATTATTGGACGAAAGATCAGGTTGAATGCCCGTATGAACTTTTAGTTTTACTAAAAGAACAAGCAGGTATGGAATATTTTCATCAACAATTAGATCATTATTGTTTGTATTCCATAAGTTATGTCATGTATGATAAAAGAAGAGTTACAGAGGTTATATATGATACCATTGTTATTCAATCTATTATAAAAATAGGATATAAAATTTTTCTAAATCCAGAAGAATTTAAAAGAATGAATCTTAGCAAATATCAATTCTCTGAAAAACGGTTGCAAGAAGTGAATTATTTAGATCTAAATGAGATTGAAAATCCCTATATCGTTTTCTAAAATATTTTTAAAAAGCATCGATTTGAAAAGGTTAGTAAATCATTTCTTAATCTAATACTTGCCGCAATGGCTGATGACACTTATGGAAAAGACTTTGTTTGCAGTGTATCAATCCTTGATTATCATAAATTACTTGAAGCTTGTGAACTTATACATGAAATAACTTCAAAATATGATAGATGATATTTAACACCAAAATTCCATATTCCTTCATAAATTTTGCTTCAAATCCATTCATTTAAGCCTCCAACTTCGGAGGCTTTACTAATTTTATGTATAATGTAGCATCATTAACTAGTAGATTAAAAAACTACTAATCTATAATCAATTGCTCCTCTCCTATTCTATCTCTTTGTTATACATTTATTATCCAAACGACTTGTTTTGACGTTGTGAATATTTATGTTTGTTATTATCATTACAAATAGGTTTAATAGGAAGTAATTATCTTTTGTTATGATTTTATTAGCAATAAAACGATTAGTATATTTACAACTTAAGTACAGAATAACAATATGGCAAAAAAAGTACAAACTAAAAGTACAGAAGAAATCCTTTGGGATGCAGCAAATAAATTACGTGGTTCAATTGAACCATCCGAATATAAACACGTGGTGTTGAGTTTAATCTTCTTGAAATTTGCAAGTGATAAATTCATCAAACGTAGAGAAGAATTGATTGCAGAAGGAAAAGAGGCCTTCTTAGAAATACCAGAATTTTATCAGGCAGAAAATGTATTCTATTTACCAGAGGAATCGCGTTGGGATTACATTATTGAGAATGCCAAACAAGAAGATATTACGCTAAAAGTAGATACCGCACTTAAAACGATTGAACGTACTAACAAATCATTAGAAGGTGCATTACCTGATAACTATTTTTCTCGATTGGGATTGGATCAATCTAAGTTTTCGGCTTTATTGGATACCATCAACAACATCGATACGCTTCGTGATGAAGCACAAGATATTGTGGGGCGTGTGTACGAATACTTCTTGAGCAAGTTTGCCATTGCCGAAGGAAAAGGGAAAGGAGAATTCTATACGCCAAAATCAATTGTAAACTTGATTGCCGAAATGATTGAACCTTATAAAGGAAAGATCTATGATCCTTCTTGTGGTTCGGGTGGTATGTTTGTGCAGTCGTTGAAGTTTATTGAAAAGCACCAAGGAAACAAAAAAGACATTTCCATTTACGGACAAGAATTAACGAATACTACGTTTAAACTGGCTAAAATGAACTTAGCTATTCGTGGGATTTCAGCCAATTTAGGAAACAAAGCGGCCGATACGTTTGGTGACGACCAGCACAAAGAATTGAAAGCCGATTACATCATGGCAAATCCTCCGTTCAACTTAAAAGATTGGCGCGCTGAAAACGAATTAACAGACGATCCACGTTGGACTGGTTACGAAGTTCCTCCAAAATCCAATGCCAATTATGCGTGGATTTTGAACATGATTTCGAAACTTTCGCAAAACGGTGTGGCTGGTTTTATCTTAGCCAATGGCGCCCTTTCGGGTGGTGGTGAAGAATACAAAATCCGCAAACAAATTATAGAAAACGACTTGGTAGAAGCGATTGTGATTCTACCTCGTAATATGTTTTATTCTACAGATATTTCGGTAACGCTTTGGATATTGAATCGTAATAAAACAGAACGCACTGAAGTAAGGGCGAATTGCGATTCGCCCCGACAGTACCGTAACCGCGAAGGTGAAGTGTTGTTTATGGATTTACGCCAAAAAGGAGAACCGTTTGAAAAGAAATTCATTCAGTTTTCCGAACAAGATATTGAGCAAATTGCAGCAACCTATCATAACTGGCAACAGAAAGATGTGGCAACGACTTATACGAACGAACCAGAATATTGCTATAGTGCAACCTTAGAAGAGATTCGTAAAAAAGATTATTCGTTGGTGCCAAGTAAATACATTGAGTTTGTAAACCGTGACGAAAACATCGATTACGATACCCAAATGCAAGCCTTGCAAACCGAATTGAAAGACTTGTTTCAGCAAGAAGAAGCTTTGAAACAAGAAGTAACTAACGTATTTAAATCGTTGGGCTATGAGTTATAAAAAGTTGGGTAATTATATTCAACAAGTAAATAATCGTAACAGAGATTTACAAGTTGATACATTGCTTGGTGTAAGTATTACTAAAAAATTGATTCCTTCCATTGCTAATACTGTTGGAACGGATATGTCTACGTATAAGATTATTGAAAAGGGGCAATTCGCATACGGAACCATTACATCTAGAAATGGAGATAAAATATCTATTGCATTAGCTGATGAATATGAAAAGGCTTTGGTTTCTCAAATCTATATTGTTTTTGAAGTAATAGATAAAAATGAATTGCTACCTGAATATCTGATGATGTGGTTTTCTCGACCAGAATTTGATCGTTATGCACGTTATCACTCGCATGGAAGTACAAGAGAATCTTTTGATTGGGAAGAATTATGTGAAGTAGAATTACCTGTTCCATCCATCGAGAAACAACGCGAAATTGTAGCGCAATACCAAGCGATAGAAAACAAAATAAAAGTCAACGAACAAATCTGCGAGAAGTTGGAAGCTACTGCTCAGACCTTGTACAAGCAATGGTTTGTCGATTTTGAGTTTCCCTGCCTTCCTTCGGGCTATCGTCCTCACGGGCAGGTAAACCAAAATCTGCCAATCGATGAATATATTACTAAGATAGGAAGTGTTTGTACATATAGCAAGGTGGGTGGTTTACCCGTTTCAGATGGCAAAACTTGGTTTGTATATCTTATCTTATGTGAGAACGATTCTGTTTATAAAGGAATGACGAATGATTTATACCGTAGGTTTTACGAACACTATATGGGAGAAGGTGCTGAATGGACAAAACTTAATAAACCTTTAAAAGTTATTCATTGGGAAAGTTTTGCAACAAAGGAAGAAGCTGTAAAAAGAGAAAAAGATTTAAAAACAGGCTATGGTAGAACTTGGATAAGCAGGCAAATTGAAAAAGCAGGCGGAATCACTCAACTAAAAACCAGTTTACCTGCCCCGCAAACGGAGTTAAGGACGGCAGGGAAAATGGTTTTCAATGAAGAATTAGAAAAGGAAATTCCTGAGGGTTGGGAGGTGAAGAGTTTATCAGATATTTCTAAGATTACAATGGGACAATCTCCAGAAGGAGAAAATTATAATGATAAAGGTAATGGTAAAATATTTTATCAAGGAAGAACTGATTTTGGTTTTAGAATTCCTGAAGTTAGAATATTTACAACTTTATCAAAGAAAAATGCAAAGAAAGGAGATGTTTTAATGTCTGTAAGAGCACCAGTAGGTGATTTAAATATTGCTGATAGTGATTGTAGTATCGGACGTGGTATTGCTGCACTTTCTTCAAAAGAATCATCATATTTATTTTACTTAATGAAAAGCTTTAAATCTCATTTTGAATTAAGTGATGGTACTGGAACTATATTTAGTTCTATAAATAAAGATGAATTGTTTAATCTAAAAGTGATTTACAACGAGAATTATAGCAAAGATTTTCATGAGAAAATGAATCACATTGATGATGAAATTATATTAATATCAAAACAAAACCAAAAACTCACTCAACTTCAATCGCTGTTGTTAAGTCGTTTGGCTACGTTGGAGGGGTAATTATGAATAATAAACGACTTAAAATTTATTAAAACTTATGAAAGATGAATTAGAGCAATTTTTTATAGCCATAGAAAAGTTACAACAAAAATATAGCCATCATAACAAGAAATTTACTTTAGATGGTAAGCTTGTAGGTGATATCGGTGAAGTTTTAGCCGCAGAATATTATGGTATTACCCTACATAAAGATAATAAAGCGGTATATGATGGTTTTCTTACCAGTGACTCAACTAAGGAAGTTCAAATTAAATCTTCATTCAACAACTATTTCTATTTTCCAAAGGACTTAACAAAAATGCCTGACTACTTTATTGCCATTAATATAAATAAGGATGGGACTTTTGAAGAAATTTTTAATGGACGTGGTGATATAATTTATAAACATTTGTTGTCTCACTTACCAACTGAAAGGAAGTATCCTTATCGATTATCTTTAAATAAATTGAAGGAGTTAAATTTATCGGACTTTAATATTGATAGAATAAATAGAATAGCATAATCAAAAACTCACACAACTTTAATCGTTGTTGTTAAGTCGCTTGGCAACGTTGGAGGGGTAAAGAAAAACTAAACTACTATAAAAATCAACACAAATGGGAAAAGAAATTAGTATTAGCGAAGCATATATTAAACAATTTGTAGAAGGCTTACGACCAGAAGATCACGAGATACGCAAACAATTAGATTTTGGGTATTCTTGGGAAAAGAATACTGCCATTTTATATACGATTCGTCCATTTTGGAATAATCCGAATGAGTTAATTCAGTCCAATTTTGCAAAAATTCGCTATACAAAAACCACAAATGAATGGAAACTGTATTGGATGCGTGCTTCTGGCAAATGGGAGTTGTACGATCCACACCCAATTGCTGATCATTTACAAGATTTATTAGCGATTATAAAAGAAGATCAGTTCCATTGCTTCTTTGGGTAAAAATACAAAACACTCCCAACTTCAATCGTTGTTGTTAAGTCGCTTGGCGAGGTTGGAGGGGTAAACTAACTAATATTCAAAATTAACTACTAGAAAAAAACTTATGGAATTAGATTTTGATAAATTCAAAAGATCCTTGATTATCTCTAAAAATGATAAATATGCATTTTTATTAGGTGCTGGATGTTCTATATCATCTGGAATACAATCTGCTTCTGATTGTATTTGGGAATGGAAAAAAATGATTTACGAGACTAATAATAACATTTCAGATGAATCTTTAGAAAATTTTAAAAATAAAAAAAATCAAAACATAATCCAGAATTGGTTAGATAATCAAGGAAGATTTCCGACCAAAGATTCAGATATAGAATATTCATTTTACGCTAATGAATGTTTTCCAATTGATGATGATAGAAGAAAGTATTTTCAAAAAATTTGTTCAAATGCTCAACCATCTATAGGTTATAAAGGAACAGCATTATTAGCAAAATTTGGATTTTTAGATAGTGTTTGGACAACTAATTTCGATGATTTAATACGAGATGCTTGTATATCACAGAGATTTCAATCTATAGATATTTCTTTAGATAATACTTCAAGAATAAATAGTCGTGCTCAAAATATTTCCGAATTACCTATTATAAAATTACACGGAGATTTTAAATATGGTGATTTAAAAAACACAGAAGAAGAACTTAAAAAGCAAGATGAAGTTTTTCGTGAAAAAATGATTGAATATTTAGCAGATAAACATTTAATTGTTTTAGGGTATAGTGGTAGAGATCATTCATTAATGAATACATTAAAAGATGTTTATTCAAAAGATGGTGGTGGTAGACTATATTGGTGTGGTTATCATGAAAATAAAAGTAAAACTGTTACTGAATTAATAAACCATGCAAATAAGACTAGAAATAAAGCTTTTTACATAGCTACAGAGGGTTTTGATATTGCAATACGTCAAATTAGCCAATTAATTTTAGCATCTAATAAAGAATTAGATGAAGAATTTAAATCTATTGTAAAAAATAGTAGTAAAAATATTGAGTCAACTCCATTTAATCTAGTACAAAGAAAATCTAGTACAGTTTTAAAAAGTAATTGTTTTCCAATTCAATTTCCAAAAGAAGTTTATGTTTTTGAGCATAAAATTTCTGGAAAAACATGGGATTATTTAAATGAAAATATTTTGTCAAATAAAAATATTACAGCAGTTCCAATAGGCAATCAAATTTGGACATTAGGTACTGCTGATAGTATTCATAATGCTTTTGAAAATTTGATAAATGGTAAGTTAGGTCGAAAACCAATTACGGAAATATCAAATACATCTAATAATCTGATATACTTGTTTCTTTCATCTTTATGTAAATATTATTCTTCTAGTAGTAATTTAAATACTGATTTCAAAAGAAAATTATGGGATGCTAATGATTGGAAAACTATTAAAGGACAAAAGGTATATAGTGCTATTCGCTTAGACATTGAAATAATCAATAAACAGTATTATTTGACATTAAATCCTGATTTTTATGTAGAATCTAAAAATGATTTACATGGAATAGGATTAGAATATTTTCATCAAATATGGAATAATAAATTTAATGACTATGTAGATAAATGGAGAAAAAGATTATTTATCAATACATCAGAATTTGATTATCCAATAAGTTCTAATTCGGGTTTTAGTTTCAAGGTAACAAAGAATCCAATATTTACTATAATTGATGATTTAACAAAATCTCGTGATGAATCACATAATGTACCTGCAAATTTGATAAGTTATAAAGGTGTAAAATTTAAAGAACCAAACTTGATATTTAGTTCCGTAAATGGAGGTAAAAGAAGTTTCGAACCACATCCAATGAAAGGGTTAGTTCAATATAATCCATTTGAAACAGGTGTTAATCATTTTTTAAAAAAAGAAATAAAACTTTCAGTATTATGTATTGATGAATATAGTAATCAATTGTTTAATTTTCTTAATAAATTGAATAAAAAAATATCAACCACCAATCCAAAGGAAAATTATGTAATTAATTACGAAGGGTTTGAAGACACTTATAAAGTGAAATTAAAAATACCTGAAATCGAATCTGAGGATTGGAAAAAAATTAATACGATTAATTTACAAAATGATTCGAGAGCTATTTCACATTCTATAAAAGAGACTATTTGTTCAGAAATTCTTAAAATAAGTGCATCAGGTAGTCAAAAGATTATTGTCATTTTTATTCCTAATAAATGGTTACCCTACACATCTTATTCTAATAATATAGAATCATTTGATTTACATGATTATATAAAAGCTTTTTGTGCAGAAAAAGGTTTAACATCTCAATTTATTACAGAAAGAACAATATTAGATTATAAACAAGAATGTCAAGTAATTTGGTGGCTTTCTTTATCATTTTACGTAAAATCTTTCCGTACACCCTGGTTAGTTGAAAATTCAACAAATGAAACAGCATTCGCAGGAATTGGATATAGTATTGATAAACAAAATAAAAATCATATTGTACTAGGATGCAGTCATTTATACACTTCAAATGGTGAAGGATTAAAATATAAATTATCTAAATTAAGTAATGATAAAATTCAATGGAGAGACAAAAAACCTCATTTGTCTTACGATGATGCATATGATTTTGGAAGATCAATTATTAATTTATTTTATGAATCAATGAACGAAATACCAAAGCGTGTTGTGATACATAAAAGAACTTTTTTTACTCAAGAGGAAACAGATGGAATATGTGATAGTTTATTAGAAAATGCTAATGTCGAAAATGTTGATTTAATTGAAATTAATTTTGAAGAGGATATAAAATATGTTTCTAGCAAAATTATAAATGGAGAAGCTAAAATAGATGGTTTTTCAGTGGCTAGAGGCACTTGTATTCAATTATCATATAACTCAGCATTACTATGGACACATGGAATAATTCCAGCAGTTCAAAACCATAATTTTAATTTTTATCCTGGAGGAAGGTATATACCTAAACCATTAAAGATAATTAGACATTATGGTAATAGTTCTTTAGAACAAATTTCAAATGAAATATTAGGACTTTCAAAAATGAATTGGAATTCCCTAAATATGTATTCTCAATTGCCCGCAACAATATTTTCATCTAATGAAATAGCTAGAATTGGTAAACTAGTAAATAATATAGGAACTTCAGAATATGATTATAGATTTTTTATTTAATTTATAAAAAAATCATTACTCAGTCATTTAAACAAACGTGATTTTGTAACAAATTTTCACTAAATTTGTTACAGAATATAAAGATAAAACCAAGTGAAATCATCTAAAAATCAAATAGAAACAAAGATTTTAAAATCTTCATTAGGCGAAATATTTTTCGCTGAAGATTTCTATGCGTATGGTTCACCAGGTAATATCCGTTTAACGCTTTTTCGTTTGGTGAATGAAGGCATATTAGAACGTTTGGCTCAAGGCATTTATCTAAAACCCAAAAGAGATCCTTTATTAGGTACTCTTTATCCTACTACGGAAGAAATAGCCAAGCAAATAGCACAACGCGACAAAGCGCGAATTGCCCCAACAGGTGTATTCGCTTTGTATTTGTTGGGGCTAACCACACAAGTTCCTCTAAAAGCGGTGTATCTGTCCGATGGTTCGCAACGAGAAATTAAAATAGGAAACCGTACCATTCAATTCAAAAAAACGGTTCCAAAAAGTTTTGCCATCAAAGATGAATTGTTGCATTTGATCGTACAAGCGTTTAAAGAAGTGGGCCAAAACAACGTAACCGAAGATTTTATAGAAAAAATAAAGCCTTCTATAGTGCAGCTCAACTCTCAAGTGGTCCAAAAGCAAGTAAAATATGCACCGGTTTGGATACAGAAACACATCAATAACCTTTATACACAAAGATAAAATTTGTAACACTTTCTACTATACTAATTACAAAAGCCAAAAAAACACAACATGAAAAATTTCTTTGAAATACACCGAATCACAATTAGAACAAAGTTTTATTAATTTTTTGGTGATAGAGGCTTAATCAAAATTTTTGAAACAGTGGGCGAAGATAGTATGGGCGAATTGCAATTCGCCCCAACAAAAAACTATCAGTATATTATACTTTTAAATAGCTAAGTTATGGAACAATACAACCCTTATAAACATCATCGAAAGTCGATACGTTTGGTTGGCTATGATTATAGCCAAGCGGGATTGTATTTTGTTACTTTAGTTTGTCAAGATAGAGCGCATTTGTTTGGTGATATAAAAGATGGCATCATGTATTTGAATGAATTTGGGCAAATTGCAGTTGATGAATGGCTACATACGCAAGAGGTTAGAGATAATGTTGTATTGCATGAATATGTTGTAATGCCTAATCATATCCATGGTATTATAGAAATACAATATCCAAAAGAATCTAGTAATATTGTAAGCGCTTTTAAATCGCCATCCCAAACCATAGGTGCAATCGTAAGAGGCTATAAAATAGCTACTATAAAAAGAATAAAAAAAATAGTAAAACGAACAGAAGAAAGTAAGGGCGTAGATAGTAAGGGCGAAGATAGTAAGGGCGAAGATAGTAAGGGCGTAGATAGTAAGGGCGAATTGCAATTCGCCCCAACTGCCACAACCGTCCCAACCGCTACAACGAGGGAAATCATAAAATCCTTAGATTATAAAATCTGGCAACGTAACTACTATGAACATATCATAAGAGATGAAAAGGCTTATATCAATATTAGTAATTACATTATTGAAAATCCTAAACGATGGATTAACGACGAATATAACCTATTACAGTAATAGCATAAGTAAGGGCGAATTGCAATTCGCCCCAACCGCCCCAACTGCCCCAACCGCTACAACGGAAATAAAGGATGTAAATAACCTATTATGAAATACACCGAATCACAATTAGAATAAGCATTTATAGGCCTTTTGGATGCAGAAGGCTATCACTATATTAACGGAAAAGAATTAATAAGAACTTCTAATCAAGAAGTATTGATTAAGGAAGATTTGCGCGCTTTTTTACAAGATCGTTATGAAGATTTAGAAGAAATAGAATTGGAAAGCATCATCAATGAATTGGCATTTCAATCGACTTCTAATTTGTACGAGTCTAATAAATACATTTGCAAATTATTGGCAGATGGATTTATTTTTAAACGTAACAATCCACAAAAAAAGGATTTACATATACGATATATCGATTGTGATTCGGTAGACAATAACACATTTAAAACTGTCAATCAACTTGAAATTCAAGGAACTGAATTACGAATTCCTGATTTGATTTTATACATCAATGGTATTCCAGTTGTGGTCTTTGAATTTAAAACATTAATTGAGGAAGAAATAACAATCTTTAAAGCATACGAACAATTAACTAATCGTTATAAAAGAGATATACCCGAACTATTGAAATACAATGTGTTTTGTGTGATTAGTGATGGGGTGAATAACAAAGCCGGAACAGTATTTTCTCCTTACGAATTTTACTACGGTTGGAATAAAATTACGGGAGTAGAAAAAAAAGCTTTAACAGGTATAGAAACTACAACTTCTATTGTTCATGGAATGCTGAACCAAACAAGATTGGTCGATATCATCCATCATTTTGTTTTGTTTCCTGATTCTTCTAAAAAAGAGCTAAAGGTTTTAAGTCGATATCCGCAATATTATGCGGCCAATAAGTTGTATCAAAACATCAAAGCTCACCGTAAACCTGAAGGCGACGGAAAAGGTGGAACGTACTTTGGTGCAACAGGTTGTGGAAAAAGTTATACGATGCTGTATTTAACGCGTCTATTGATGCGTTCAACCAATTTTGCAAGTCCTACGATTATTATCATTTCAGACCGTACCGATTTAGACGACCAATTGTCGAAAGATTTTACCAATGCCAAGAGATTCATTGGGGATGAAAATATCATCAATATCGAATCTAGAGCCGATTTACGATCTCGATTAAGAGGAATTGAAAGTGGTGGTGTTTATCTGACTACGGTACAGAAATTTGCTGAAGATGCTGAAATCTTATCCGATCGTACCAATATCATTTGTATTTCGGATGAAGCCCACCGGTCACAAGTGAATTTAGACTTAAAAATTAAAATTGACGAGGAAAAAGGAGTGACAAAATCCTATGGTTTTGCTAAATATTTACACGATTCTTTACCTAATGCAACTTATGTAGGATTTACAGGAACACCTATCGACAAAACGTTAGAAGTTTTTGGAGAGGTGGTAGATCAATATACGATGTTCGAGTCTGTAAATGATGAAATTACCGTTCGTTTGGTCTATGAAGGAAGAGCCGCTAAAGTCAATTTAGATTACAATAAGGTGCAAGAAATTGAAGCCTATTACGAAAATGCAGTAGCCGAAGGCGCTTCTGAATATCATGTAGAAGCCAGCCAAAAAGCGATTGCTAAAATGGAAGTTGTTTTAGGGGATACGGATCGAATTAAAGCCATTGCACAAGATTTTATTGCGCATTACGAAAAACGTATCGAGGAACGTGCTACCGTTGCAGGAAAAGCGATGTTTGTATGTGCTTCTCGTACCATTGCATATAAATTGTACCAAGAAATATTAGCCTTACGACCTGAATGGGGAGAAGTAAATATTTCGGATGGATTAACTGAGAAAGAGCAAAAAGAAATCAAACCTATCGAACGTGTGAAAATGGTGATGACACGTAATAAAGATGATGAAAAAGAGCTTTGGGAGCTTTTGGGTAATAAAGATGAACGTAAAGAATTGGATCGACAGTTTAAACACATCAAATCCAACTTTAAAATTGCGATTGTAGTAGATATGTGGTTGACAGGATTTGATGTTCCTTTTTTAGATACTATTTATATTGATAAACCTTTACAAACGCACAATTTAATACAAACCATTTCTCGTGTCAACCGAAAATACGAAGGAAAAGATCGCGGATTAGTGGTTGATTATATTGGAATTAAAAAGAATTTGAACAAAGCGTTAGGCGTGTTCAACAACCAAACTGCCGATGATGATTTTGAGGACTTAAAACAAGCTGAAATACTGGTTCGAGATCAAATGGATTTGTTACGTCAGTATTTTCATACGTTTGATGCCAAAGGATATTATGAAGGAAATCCTGTAGAACGTTTGCAATGTTTACAAAAAGCATCTGAATTTGTGTTATTGACGGAAGAATCGGAAAAATTTTTTGTCAATGTAACGAAGAAATTAAAGTCGGCTTATAATTTGGTCAGCGGTTCTGAATTATTCACACCAAAAGAAGTGGATGAAATTCATTTTTATTTTGCCGTTAAATCCATTGTTGTCAAGTTGACCAAAGGAGAAGCACCTGACACGGCTCAAATGAATGAAAAAGTAGCTAAAATGGTAGAAGATGCGATAATATCTGAAGGTGTAGAGGAAATCTTTAAACTGGATGATAATAAAGCCAATGCTATTGATTTGTTTAACGATAAATTCATTGAGAAAATCTCTAATCTTGAATTACCGAACACAAAGATTAAAATCTTAGAACGTTTACTAAAACAAACGATTACTGACTTTATAAAAGTGAATAAAGTGAAAGGTCAAGATTTTGCTGAACGTTTGAAAAGCATTGTGGATCGTTACAACGAACGTAGTGAAAAAGATATTTTAGATTATGATGGTATACAAGCTGATACAGCAGAACAAATGCTAGATTTAATCATCAAATTACGCACTGAAATGGCTTCATTTGAAGATTTAGGCATCGATTATGAAGAAAAAGCTTTCTACGATATTTTGGATGTCATTTGTAAAAATTATGGATTTGAATTCGATAAAGATAAAATGTTAGAACTCGCTCGTGAAATAAAAAAGATTGTAGACAACGCCTCTCAATATCCTGATTGGGCTGAACGAGATGATATTAAAGCACAATTGAAAATGGATATTATTATCAAGCTTCACGAGTTTGGTTACCCTCCTATTACGCAAGAAGATGTTTACAAGAATGTATTGGAACAGGCCGAGAATTTTAAGAAGAATAGGTAAAAATGAAGGGAATCAAACTTCATTAAAAGGTGCTTTGTAATTCTTTAAACATATCACTTAAAATTTGGTCCATAGGAACAATTTTATATAAAGTACACGCATTATTCAAATGAACATACGATTCATGGAATCTTATTCAAAACAAAAAAATTCATTTACTTGAACAAACAGGTATAACTAAAGGTTTTCCTGCCTTTGTAATAGAGAAATATTTGTGGGTTTGTATTTTGTTGAAATCTATTTTTCAATCACGATATGCTAATTCAATTATCTTTAAAGCTGGTACATCATTAAGTAAAACTAATGATGTAATTGATCGATTTTCTGAAGATATTGATTTTATTATCGATCGTCATTTATTAGGATTTGATGAATTAAATTCAAAATCTCAAATTAAAAAATTACGAAAATCTTCAGGTGGATTTATTATAAATAAGTTTAGAGAAGAATTAATTCAGCAATTGGATCAATTAGGAATTAGCAAAGAATTATATGAAATCAAATACAACGAAGATGTAGACGATACATGCGATCCTAATACATTAGAAATTTATTACCAATCTTTAGTGCCTGTCAACAATGCTTATATTCAACAAAAAATTAGTTATAAAAATGTAGCTTAACTTATTCTCCAATTTTTGTTTGCATTTCAAGTATTTTTTTAATTTCCTTTACGATAGAATGAATATTTTTTCCATTTATTTTAAGATATTTGTAATATGGATGGTAAAACAAGAGCAAATATAAAATCAGGAACACTGGTTAATATTGTATTGAAAAAGGATCAACGAACTGGCGAATTAACTGAGGGTGTAGTGAAAGATTTATTGACTTCTGCGCCTTATCATCATCGTGGTATAAAAGTTCGTTTGATGGATGGACAAATTGGACGTGTACAGGAAATTATTGAAGACGATTTTTAGAACGCATTAAACTATAAATTAAAAGCTCTTATCATTATTGATAAGAGCTTTTAACATTTTTATTTCTATTATTTCACTTATAAAATTACGTTGAAAAGAAGAAATAAACTATTCGATTGTTTTAACCTCTAATTTAATCTCCAATCCTAATGTATCACACAGCTTATATAGTGTTCCCAATGTAGGATTACCTTTGCCACTTTCAAATTGTTTTATCGTACGTAAACCAACACCTGAAATCTCAGCTAATGTTTCTTGTGAAATAGCTAAAACTTTACGTCTTTCTTTGATTTGATGAATTATCAATAGTGTCATATATTGCACTTTTATAGATATATTACTGTTTATTTAATATAAAGTGTAAAATTAGTGCTATATATTGCACTAATTTATTAACCTGACTACATTTTTATAATCATATACCCTAAAGGGTATAAATATAGTTATAAAACAAAATTTTATACCCTAAAAGGTATAATTAAAAATTATTTCATATATTTATACCTTAAAGGGTATAATATGAATTTATCAATTGCAGATTTTGTAAAACAAAAACGAAAAAGATTAAAGATTACTCAGCCAGAACTTGCTGAAAGAGCTGGTGTTGGTCTTCGTTTCGTTCGAGAATTAGAACAAGGTAAACCAACTTTAAGATTAGATAAAGTAAATCAAGTATTAGCATTGTTTGGATCTGAAGTTGGTGTTATTGATAAAATTGAGATATGAGAGAAGGATTAGTATACTATAAAGACAAATTTGCAGGTATAATTACCGAAAATGAAGACGGGTTTATATTTAAATATGACATAGAATATTTAAATGATGAAAATTCTAAACCTATTAGTTTAACCCTGCCAAAGCAACTTGAAAGCTATGAAAGCAAAATATTATTTCCATTTTTCGATGGTTTAATACCAGAAGGATGGCTTTTAAACATAGCTGTAAAAAACTGGAAATTGAATACAAAAGATCGATTTGGCCTGTTACTTATACTTTGCAAAGATTGTATTGGTAGCATATCTATCATACCAAAAAATGAGAAATAATGAAAAAGTGTTTAAGCTGTTATAAAGAGCTGTCAGAAAACGAAATTGATTTCCATTCTAAATGTGCTAGAAAAATATTTGGTAGTCATACTCTACCACGAATTGATTTTGATAGTAAGCAAATTGAAGAATTAGCTAAGAGAATTATTAATAAAAGTATAGCACTAACAGGAGTTCAACCAAAGCTATCTTTAAATCTAATTAATAATAAAAATAAACAATCAAGATTTACAATTGTTGATCTTGAGGGTAATTATATTCTAAAACCTGCATCAAATGACTATATTAATTTACCTGAAAATGAAGATTTAACTATGCATCTAGCTGATTTAGTTAAAATTAAAACAGCCAAACATACTTTAATTCGCCTTAAATCAGGTGAATTAGCTTATTTAACAAAAAGATTTGATAGAAAAGAAAATCAAAAAATTTCAGTTGAAGATTTTTGCCAATTGAGCGAAAATCTAACTGAGCATAAATATCGTGGGTCTATAGAAAAAATAAGTAAATTAATCTACCTATATACTAAAAACAGTGGTTTAGAGGCTCAAAGATTATTTGAAATCGTTCTATTCAATTATTTAGTCGCTAATGCAGATATGCATCTAAAGAATTATTCATTAATTGAAAATGAATTTAATGAGTATGAGTTATCACCGGCTTATGATTTATTAAATACACTAATTCTTATACCAGATGATAAAGAAGAATCCGCATTGACAATTAATGGTAAGAAAAATAGACTAAAAATTGAAGATTTTGATCAATTAGCAAAATCGCTTAAAATCTCAGAGAAATCATTACAATCTATCTATAAAAAATTCGTCAAGGTTAAACCAAAATGGGATGAATTTATTCAACAAAGTTTTTTAAACGATGATGTTAAACTAGAATATCAAGAAATAGTTAATAACAGATTTAAGAAGATCTTCCAATAATTTCTAAGCAATAATGTTAAACTTTCAATAAAATCACTTCACCAAAACTACACCTCTCACCTACTAAAATTCTTATATATAAAGGCTTTAGTATATTCTGTATCGGAAAGTAACCACATCAAACTAAACAATAATAAAACCTCTTAAAGCATTGAATTTAAGAGGTTTTTATTCTTTTTACAAACTTACGTTATATCAATATTATAATAATATCTGTACCTTATTTGTATTTTATCATCAAAAATGAGCCTTAATCTTCATTTAAATTAATCAACTTTATATAAATCCAATTGTTTTTGGATTTCTTCATTTTTGATTCCACGGTGTGATGCATTATAAACACATTTTCCATCTTTTATAATAAGGACTTGAGGTGATTCGTGTAAAATATTATATCTACGCTCTATTTCGTTTGATATTGGTCTATATGTTAACAAATCTAAATAATTCAGTTCAAAATCACTTACCTTAACTATATCCCAAATAATATCACATAATCCACATGTTGTACTATGTTTATATATAATCTGAGGTTGATTGAACGAAGCTTGATCTAATTGATCTAAATGTTCTAAAGTTGTAATATCTATTTTTTTCATTGGTAATATTTAAAAGTTATATCGATTAATTCTTTTCTAAAATTACAGTTTATTTAATGATTACGCTAATAAAAAAGTTATATCAAACGGATAATAACAAACACATTTTAATATAATCACTTAATTTTTTTTTCTCTGTTTACGCTCATACAAAATTAAATAAACATAACAATAGGAATGTAACAAAGGTTACTGTATAGGATTATATGAGTCTTTAAATTTGCATTAATAAATAATTGATAATTAATATTAACCATAAAAATCATTCTATGTTTTTTCAACACATTTTCGAAAAATCGTTAGCACATTCTAGCTATATAGTAGGATGTCAAGCTGCTGGAGAAGCTATTGTTATAGACCCTAAAAGAGATATTGACACCTATTTACAAATCGCTTCTGAAAATAATTTAAAAATTACACATATTGCTGAAACACATATTCATGCTGATTATCTATCAGGAAGTCTAGAGTTAGCTTATGTTACCGGCGCAAAAATTTATGTTTCTGATGAAGGTGGACCAGATTGGCAATACGAATATGATCATGTTGGATTAAAAAATGGAGATAAAATAAAAGTAGGAAATCTAATTTTTGCTGTGATGCATACGCCTGGACATACACCAGAAAGTATCAGTTTATTATTAACTGATACACCAGCTACAATGGAGCCGGTAATGATTTTTACAGGAGATTTTGTATTTGTTGGAGATATTGGACGTCCTGATTTATTAGAAGCAGCAGCTGGGTTAATAGGTTCGAAAGAAATTGGTGCTAAACAAATGTTTGAATCTTTAAAAAAGTTCGAGAAATTACCAGAATTTATTCAAGTTTGGCCGGCGCATGGAGCAGGATCTGCTTGTGGTAAAGCCTTGGGAGCTGTTTCTAGCTCTACAGTTGGTTACGAAAAAATTAGAAATTGGGCTTTTAAATTAAATTCAGATGTAGAAGTTTTTTCTGATTATTTATTAGCCGATCAACCAGAAGCACCTGCCTATTTTTCTAAAATGAAGCAATTAAATAAAAAACTTCGTCCATTATTGATTGAAGTTCCTAAGGTTGCTGAATTAACTAAAATTGAGTTCGAAAAGGCAAAAAATTTTGGTATGAAAGTAATTGACACAAGAAATAAAATAGAATTTTTCAATTCACATATTCCAAACACAGTTAACATCCAAAATAATAAAACATTAAACACTTGGATGGGTTGGATGATTAATTACGAAGAACCAATTGTTTTGATCGCAAACCATGAAGAAATAGAAGAAATTACTCGTAAATTAATGCGTATTGGTATGGATAATATCTACGGATACATTAAGCCAAGTTTACTTTTAGATGATAATGAAAATACGGTTACTTCAAAAATCATTGATGCTGATAGGATGGAATCTTACCTTGGTAAAAATGATATTCAAATCTTAGATGTTCGTGCAGAAACTGAATTTAAAGCGGGACACATTCCAGGTGCAAAACATATTTTTGTAGGTCATTTAAGAACAAAAGCGAATGAATTAGATCCAAAGAAAAAGATTGTTTTACATTGCCAGGCTGGTGACAGAGCAACAATTGCGCAAAGTTATTTAGAATCGATTGGGTTTAAAGTTGAAAATTATTCTGCTGGTATAGCAGATTGGAAACAAAAAGGAAAATCTTTAACTATCAACTAATCCAACATGATTCAGAATATAATTCTTATCGATGTACGTACACCTGAAGAGTTTCAAAATGGTCATTTTCCTAATTCAATCAATATTCCATTACATGAATTAGAAAATAGACTTAACGAGATCGATCGATCAAAAATAATTGTGACACTTTGCAGAAGCGGTGCAAGAAGTGAGCAAGCTAAATCAATATTAATAAAACACGGCTATAATTCGAGTAATGGTGGTGCATGGTCTGTATTTAATGAAAATAAATGATACAAGATAGAATCAAAGAAGATAAACCTATATTAATAGATTTTTACACTACAACATGTAGTATATGTACAGTTTTAGATCAATCTTTAAAAGAAGTTTCTAAAGAATTTAAGGATGAGTTAGATCTTATAAAAATCGATATTGATAAAGATAAAATTAATACTATTCACTTCGATGCAACTTATAAAATAATGGGAGTACCTACTCTAATGTTATTCAAAAACAATAAATTGCTATGGAAATATAATGGTGTTTTGTTTCCTGATGATTTGATTAATAATCTTAAAAAACACTTATAATATCAAATCCAAAATTGGGTCCAAATATTCTTTTTTTACAATGAAAGTGACTGAAAATTCAGTCACTTTTTTTCTATAAAAAAAAATCACTTATGTAACATTTGTAACTGTGGAATAATGCTAAAATAAAGACATTTGAAGCTTAAAACAAAAATTATCATGAACGACATTATAGGGTACATCATTACAATTCTTGTAGGAATTACTTTAGGATTAATGGGTAGTGGTGGATCAATACTTACTGTTCCAAATCTCGTTTATTTATTCGATATCAATACCGTACAAGCAACTACTTATTCTTTATTTATTATAGGTATTACCTCTTTAATTGGAAGTTATGATAAAATTAAAAATGGTTTAGTTAATTTTAGATTAGTAATAATTTTTGGAATTCCTTCATTACTTGCGATGATTGTTACGAGAATTTACATTTTAAAATTCCTATCTCAACAAATTTATTTTCCTTATTTGGGAGTAATTTCAAAAGATATTTATTTAATTTTTGCATTTGCTATCGTAATGATATTTGCAGCTTATAGTATGATTACGAACAAACAAGAGGATTGCATAGAATGTGGTAAAAAGATGGAGAAGAAAACATTCTTATTATTGTTTCAAGGAATAATTATCGGAACAATTTCAGGAATTTTTGGAGCTGGTGGTGGATTTTTAATTATTCCCGGATTAGTTGTTTTTGCTAAAGTTCCGATGAAAAATGCTGTCGCTACTTCCCTATTTCTAGTTGCTATTAATTCGATTATAGGTTTTACAAGTGATTTTCAACAATTCAACACCTTAAATTGGACATTATTATTATCAATGACTATTTTGTCTATTATAGGAATTGTACTGGGAAACTATTTGGTTCGATATGTAGATGCGTCTAAATTGAAACCGTATTTTGGATATTTTATATTATTTATTGCATCCTTAATTTTAATTCAAGAATTTGTTTTAAATTCATAATTCAATTATGATAAATCGTTTCAAATATTTAACTAATTTCAAACAACTCAGAATAACTTGTTGGATCATTTTGTCGTGCTTTGCATTAGCATCATGTACAATTAAAGAAGCTATTTTTGAAACTGTAGGTTTAACATTTGAAAAACCATACAATAAAACAAAATCAACTTCAACATGCTATACTACTAATCAATTAAAAGTTAAATCTTACAAGCAGCAACAAAATATAAAGTTTAATGTCAAAGCGACCGATTTACTTCCTTTTTTTGTCGTAAATCATAAACCTTACTCAGACAGCTATAACTTTGATTATCATAATAATAGTCCACCAAAATACATCCTTTATCTTCAATTAAAAATAGCAATAGTTTAGCCATTTAATCATCAAATTAAATTGTTAAATTAAAAAAAAGCTATGCAAAACTCACAAAACCAGCTACATAATTACGCTGGATTATTTACCTTGTCCTTACGTATTGTAATCGGATGGACTTATTTTTCTGCCTTTTGGAGAAGATTAATTTTAGAAAATAAATTAATTCCTAACGAAGCTGGATATATTGGAGAAAAATTTAATCACTTTTTACCCAACGCACTAGGAATAAAGCCATTAATAGAATATCTCGTTTTGAATCCTGATAAATTGTATTATTCTATGGTTACATTTACAATAATAGAAGCTATAGTTGGGCTATTTATTATACTTGGCCTATTTACAAGACTAATGAGCGTTGGAGTATTTGGACTTGCAATGGGAATTTTATTAGGATCTGGATGGATTGGTACTACGTGCTTAGATGAATGGCAAATTGGAGTTTTAGGAATCGCTTCTGGTTTTACACTTTTCTTAACCGGAAGTGGGTATTACTCCTTAGATAAATTGCTTATAAATAAAAAACTAAAATGGACACAAACATCTTGGTTTTCTTGGCTTGGATCTGGCAATCTCCCAGTTGTTATATCTAAAAAATTCATTTTAATGGTTTCTTTATTAATCCTAGGATTAACCTTATTTACCAATCAATATTTTCATGGTGGAGTTTTCGGAAAATTGCACAACAAATCTGTTAAACCTAAAATTGAAATTTCACAAATTACTAAAATGGATAATCAGATCCAATTTCAGATCTATCGTACTGAAGGTGCCGATGTTTATGGTTCATTTTTAATCGGAATTCAATTTCTAAATGAAAAAAAACAAATTGTACACGAATATAAAATGGCTGATTTATCTCAATTAAATTCTAACGAAATCAATAATATTTACGTCGCAAAAGTAAAACCTGGTAAACATAGTTTAATAATTCCTTTAGGTGCGAAAGCTGATTTAAAACTTAAAGTTAATGATATAAACCAAATTACATCTATTAAACTTTTAGATATTAGCGGTATTGAATGGGAAGAAAGCTTAATAAAATAATACATGTTATTTATAATCGGATGAAATAAGCTTCATCCGATTTTTATCATATTATAGCCAATTAAGATAAATTAATTTTGATTTTAAATTTATATTTTGCCAAAACATTTTCTATATATATGTATTACATTAGCCCTATTGGTACGAAGCGCTTTCGCACCAATTACAATGCTAGTTTATACCATAGAAAAAGATGCATTTGTAGAATATTTATGTATAAATACAGATCAGCCTGAGTTGCATTGTGAAGGTTCATGTCAATTAAAAAAAATCGGTGATTTTTACGAACATCAACACAAAGAAAATCATAAGAGTATTTCATATATTTCTATCGTTTGGAATATCTCTACAACATCTGATTTTGAAATTTATACTCCACTTGTAATAAAAAAACAACAGTTCTTTCATTACACAAATTTTTACCAGTTTATTTTTGAAAAAGCAGATTTAAAACCACCTGTTGTTTAACAAGAAAATAGTTAAACAATAATAATTTTAAATCAAATTCAATGAAAAGATTCATCATAACGTCTTTTTGTTGCGCATCTTCTATGGGATATGCTCAGCAAATGGACAGTATTAACACATCCATAAATTTAGATCCTGTTTCTATATTTAATCACTTAAAAACAAATATTAAACCTAATACAAGTTCAAATTTCAATCATAATGATATATTTAATTCTCATCAAGAAATTAAATTAATTAAGAGAAGTAATTACGCAATCGATCCTAGTTTTAGAGCTAATCAATACGAACAACTCAATGTTCAGTTTGATGGCGGTATTAAAGCAATGAATGCATGTCCGAATCGAATGGATCCTATTACAACTCATTTATCAATGAATCAAATTCAGGAAGTAGAAGTTATAAAAGGCCCTTATTCTATGCGTTTTGGACCAAATTTTGGAGGAATTATCAACTTAATTTCTCATCAACTAAACGATAAATATGGATTTCAAGCTAACTATATTAGTAGTTTTCAATCCAATCCGAATGCATTTACAAATCAACTTAAATTATCTTATAATAAAGAAAAATGGGATGTACAAGCTGGTTACAATTATCAAGATTCTAAAAATTACAAAGATGGGAACGGAATAATTGTACCAAGCTCTTATAAATCACAAGATTATTTTTTGAAATTGGGATTAAAATCAAATAATAAAAGTCGATACGAGTTTGGATTACAACAACAATTCGGTCGTAATATATTACATCCAACTTTACCTATGGATACAAGTTATGACGACACTACAATATTTCACTTTATAGGAAAAACGAAACTAAAAAATAGCTTTGTAAAAGAAATTCAAAGTAAAATTTATTCAAGTTTTGTAACACATCAAATGAATAATTTAAATCGACCAAATTCAAAAATGATGCGTATGATAACAGATGTTGAAAGTACTACAATTGGCGGGAAAATTGAAGCAATTTGGAAGTTAAAAAAACTTAATATTTACAACGGATTAGATTGGATTTATATACACCGAGATGGATTAAAAAACAGTACTATGTTAATGCATGATGGACATTTAATTACCAATCCTATCACAAAACAATCATCTGTATGGCAAAATACAAATCAAAATAATTTAGGTTTATTTTTTCAAGGAGATTATCATATAAACTCAACAAATAAATTTGACTTTGGTTTTAGAATTGATAAAAATGAATTAAAAATAAACGATCCATCTATTTTATTTCAAACATATTATTCTAATTTAAATCCTATTGATTATAATTTTAGCGGAACTCTTAGTTACACAAAAAATTTAACCCATAATCAGAAAATTTCATTTTTATTTGGACGTGGAATTAGAAGTGGTGATATGATTGAACGTACAATCAATCTACATCAAGTCGGCATGGATGGTGCTAGTTATTTTGGAAATCCAAATTTAAAACCTGAAGAAAATTATCAATTTGAAATTCAATACAAAAAACAAAATAATAAACTACATTTAGATTTTTCTGTCTATCAATCATTCATTAAAAATTACATCGTCGCTAAACAAGATTTTTTTATGATTGATGGTAATAAACAAAATTTAAAACAATTTACAAATATTCAAAATGCAATTAAAGTTGGATTTGATTTAGGTTGGAATTATCATTTTAATTCCAATTATGGTTTAAACGGAAATTTAAATTATATCTATACCAAAAATAAAGATTGGAATGAAGCTATAGCGCTTACTCCTCCATTAGAAAATACGATTAAATTTAGTTTTCAGAATAAATGGTTGAATTTGAATCTTGAACACCAATTTGTAAATCATCAAAATAGAATAGCAAATTCATTTGGAGAAAAATATTCAACAAGCTACCATTTAATGCATTTTAATTCTTTGATTAAGTTAACTGATAAAATTCAGTTGACTTTTGGTATCGAAAATTTATTTGATAAATTCTATCAAAGTCATTTAAATTTTAATTACAAAAATCAATTAGATTTACCTTTAATGCAACGTATGGCAAATCCTGGACGAAATTTCAAACTTCAAATGAAGTATAATTTTTAAATAAAAAAAGCCTTAGTTAAAAATTAACTAGGGCTTTTTTAAAATTATAACTTACTTTTTACATTCGTTATAAGCTTCTGTAATTTTTATTATATCATAATCAGGATAATTATTAGTTTGCGTCCATTCTTTTAATAATTGGGGACAATCTTTAATTAATTTGGCAATTCTTTTTTTAGAATTTGAAGCATTTACATTAATCATTTCATTGTTTTTAATCAATATTGAAAAAATAAGTTTTTCACCATCATATGGATTAAAAGTACGCAAATAGTAAAGAGATAAAGGACCAACTACTGCCTCCTCATAAAAATTAGTTTTATCATTATTTAAAGTAACATACTTTACTAACTTTTCATTTTCTTTAATAAAAATAGATTGTATTTCTTTTGGTTTTAATTTGACCTTTATTTCATCCACTAAAAAAGTAACCATTTTTGGATGATAATCAAGAAATTCTCCACTAATTGTATCATTTTTTATCGTGATGTAATATTCTTTTTGTATTTGAGCTGTAAGTAGATAACTAGTTAAAAATAATTTAATAAAAAATAGAAATTTCATATTTGTTTTTATTTACTCAAAAATATTAAATTTTTACTCATTATAACATAACTACATTTTTAATCTGATGATAGACTAACAGCTAGTTTTATCTTATTTTTGCAAATAATAAGCATCATTAAATTAGAGAAATTGAGCACAAAAGATAATTGGATAAGTTGTACTTCTTGCAAAGGTCAAGGTAAAAAAAGTCAAGGTGTTTCTAAAAAGAAACTGTTACGTTACGAATCTGCATTAGCTCAATTTCATAAAAATGAACAAGCAACTGAAGCACCTATTAAACCTAAAAACTCGATGCAAATTTGTACCACTTGTTCAGGTACAGGATTAGAAATCTACAATGGGCAACCAATCCCTGATGAAAATAAATATCCGCATGTTGCTATTATCGGTGCCGGAATTGGAGGTATTGCACTTGCATTAGCTTGTTTACATCGTCAAATTCCATTTACACTTTTTGAACGTGATCGTTCTTTTTTGGATCGTTCACAAGGTTATGGCTTAACATTACAACAAGCAAGTAAAGAAATTAAAAAATTCGGAATAAACGATTTAACTGAAGGAATCGTTTCTACTTTACACCTAGCGCATACAATCGATGGAAATGTAATTGCCCAATGGGGTATTAGAAAATTGATTGATAAAGAAGCTATAGAAGAAA
This sequence comes from Faecalibacter macacae, assembly GCF_003687725.1. Classification (GTDB taxonomy): domain Bacteria; phylum Bacteroidota; class Bacteroidia; order Flavobacteriales; family Weeksellaceae; genus Empedobacter; species Empedobacter macacae. The sequence goes on along the minus strand of NZ_RDOJ01000009.1, from coordinate 29,564 downwards.
AGAATAAAAATAAAGCAACTAATATTCATATTGCTAGACAATCTTTACGCTTAGCTTTTCTAAATCAATTAGGTGGAGATAGTAAAGTTGTATGGAACCATCAATTAACTGATTATAAAGTTAGTGATAAAATTGAATTAACTTTTGAAGTAGACGGAATTCAAAAACAGTATAAAGCAGATTTACTTGTTGGTGCTGACGGAATCCGAAGTCGTGTACGTAATAAATTAATTGGCGAAGATAAAAGCCCTTTACGTTATCTAGGTTGTATTGTTATTTTAGGCATTTGTAAGTTAGATGCTCTAAAAAATTTAAATAATCCTTTATTAGATCAAGCAACAGTTTTTCAGACCGCTAATGGTACGGAAAGAATGTACATGATGCCTTATGATAAAGATTCGATTATGTGGCAATTTAGTTATCCGATATCTGAAGAAGAAGCTAAAATTTTAAGTAAAAAAGGTGCTGAAGAATTAAAGAAGGAAGTAATTAAAAAAACGCAATGGCACGCACCTATTCCTCAAATTATTGCAGCTACTAAAACGGAAGAAATCACAGGATATCCTGTATATGACAGAGCATTATTGAATCCCGAATTACTTGCAAATGCAGGACCAGTAACTATTCTTGGCGATGCTGCCCATCCGATGAGTCCATTTAAAGGACAAGGTGCAAATCAGGCTTTATTAGATGCTTTATTATTGGCTCAAAAAATAACAACAGCATATAATGAAGGGAATACTAATCTTGATATTCGAGAAAAAGTATTGAAACCTTTTGAAAAAGAAATGATTGACCGCAGCAGCGTTAAAGTTAAAAAATCAGCAGATGCTGCTAAATTTCTACATTCTGACATTGTGCTTCAAGAAGGAAATGTTACGTTTGGATCTAAATTTAATACTAACTTATAGCAACAAGATTATTAATTTGATGGAATAATTACATAAAGTGCATTAGGCAAAATACTAACTTTTGCCTGATTTTCATTAATAATAATTGCCTCACCATCGATTTGAGCCTTAATTTGATCAAATTTAGAAGTAAAAATAATTTCTTCACCCTGAAAAACATTAGCCTTTTTCATTTTATGAATTTGATTTGTTAAAACTGAAAATCCAAAAATTAAAAGCTGAAAAAAGTTAAGCTTTTCTACACATAAAAGATCCAATTTTTGATCATTTAACTTAGCATTTGGATTGAACGAAATTCCATACCCTGCTTCGTTAGAATTTGAACATAAAACAAAAAAATAGCTTTTATCTTTTATCTCAAATCCATCTATCGAAAGATTAAATTGTAAAGGATTAAAATTAAAAAATGACCAAATTGTAGCGTTAAAATATCCTAATAAATTACGTTTACTTTGTTCTGTGTAACGATGAATAACTGTCGAATCTATTCCTAAACCCATATTACTAAAAAAGTATTTGCCATTCATCAATCCTACATCTATTTGGCTGATTTTATCTGAAATTACAATTTCTAATGCCTTAATTTCGTCCTTTGGAATTTTAAGGTTTGAAGCTAATCCATTTCCCGAACCAATAGGAATAACTCCTAAAGGTATAGACTTCCCTACTAATGCTTGCGCAACTTCATTAATTGTACCATCTCCTCCACAAGCGATAATTTTTGTTGGATTATTTCTAACTTCTTCCTGAATAATCTGAATTGAATGTCCTTCATATTCAGTAAAACGAATTATTACTTCTTCTTCTCTATCTTTGAAAAAATCATCAATAATCAACTTTAAACTTTTACCTTTTCCTTTTCCAGAAATTGGATTAATAATGAATATAATTTTATTTTTCATTTAATAAATGATTCGTAAATAAATAATCTGCTGTTTGGTAATTTGCAATAATAGATCGCTCTAATTTAGCGTTAACAGGAATATCCTGCAAGTTTTGTTTTATCAGTCTAAAACTGTAACAAATGTTACATAAATTTTAACTAATAAAACATAATTTAGCTCTTGTTAAAACTACATAAATGACTGCCAGGATTTTTTATATTTTATTTATAATAATTTCTTTATTGCCAATTACAAATTCAGCTATAGCCTTATTATTAGGAATTACATTTGGATTAATTTTTAATAATTATTGGTCATCTTTTTCTAAAAATTATTCAAAAAAAATCTTAAACATCTCTATCATTGGTTTAGGATTTGGTCTAAACTTACATGAAGCAATTTCTGTTAGTAAAGATGGATTTTTAATTACATTAATTACAATATCAACTGTCTTCGTTTTAGGTTTTATTTTGTACAAAATATTGAAAACCGATAAAAACACTTCTTTATTAATATCCTCCGGAACTGCTATTTGTGGTGGAAGTGCTATTGCAGCAATTTCATCCGTAATAAATCCAAAAGCCAATCAAATATCAATTGCTTTGGTAATTGTTTTTATCCTAAATGCAGTTGCACTTATTTTATTCCCTATTCTTGGAAATCTATTAAACCTGAGTCAATATCAATTTGGATTATGGTCTGCGATTGCAATACATGATACTAGTTCTGTAGTTGGTGCAGCAAAAACATTTGGAGACGAAGCGTTAGAAATCGCAACAACAGTAAAATTAAGTAGAACACTTTGGATATTTCCTGTTGCTATTATAATAAGTTTGTTTCAGAAAAAAACGAATCAATCCAAAATTAAATTTCCATTTTTTATCATCGGATTTATAGTAGCTATGGTTATTGCCACTTATTACCCACAAGGAGAAAATGTTTATTCAATAATTACTACTATTTCAAAACAACTGCTTTGTGTGTCATTATTTATGATTGGGTCTTTAATTAATTTTAAATCTTTTAAAGAAGCAGGAATCAAAACAATGGCATTTGCAATCATTTTATGGATAGCAATTTCTATTATTTCATTAATATTAATTTATTAAAGTGTATAGTTTTAGTATATTTAAATTTCAATAATATAAAATGAGAAATCAAATATTAGGTTTTATAGCTTTGCTTTCATTAACAAGTTGTACTACAAACACTGTTGTAAAAGAAAAGTGGACGACTAAAAAAGCACCTGAAGTTTTTGTTGCAAGATTAACAACAACAAAAGGTAATATTGATATTGAGGTTGAAAGAAAATTATCACCAAATGCAGCGGATCGTTTTTATCAATTAGTTAAATACGATTTTTTTAAAGATGGCACTTTTTATAGAGTAGTTCCAAATTTTGTAGCTCAATTTGGAAATACAGATACAGTTATTGCCAATCAATGGAAAAAATACAAAGTTTTAGACGAACCTGTTATTAATGGAAATAAAAAAGGAACTCTTAGTTTTGCGAGATATGGTAAAGACACGAGAGAATTAGATTTATTTATCAATCTTAATCACAATGCAAGATTAGATACAGCAAGTTATGAAGGAGCTGTTGGATTTCCTACTTTCGGTAACGTAATAAATGGCATGGATGTCGTAAATAGTTTATATAATGGTTATGGCGAAGCTACGATGAAAGAAGACGATATTTACAATAGTACAGCCGCAATGAGAAGTAAGTTTCCGAAATTAGATGTAATTAAAAAGGCAAAAATTATAAAAAAATCAAAATAGCTTTTTCTAACAAATTAATAATAAACGATATTCACCATCATTTTCTTTAGGCGCACGATGTACACAAGGTAAAACCGCTTGATTTGGATGATCTACTGCTAAACGCCAAAGATGACCTATACCTAAATTTGTAGGTGTAGCATTTTCTTTGGCATGGTAGTGTAAATCAAAAAAGTATTCTTTTAAAAATTCTTCAAAATCACCATCCGAATCATCGTGCAATTCCTTAAGTTTTTCTCTAATTTCAGGAATTAAAATCTTCTGCGTTACCTCTTCATTCGCAATAATATCACTAGAAGCTCCGTAATATGTACAAAGATATGTATCAGTTAAAATTGGAGACCTGTCTACATGATAAGAATATACATCTGTCGAGATAAAATCAAACTCATCATCACGAGCGTATGATTTTAATAAATTTAAAGTAGGCTGAGCTCCAAATTCAGTTAAATATTCCAGATCTGATATTATAATTTCTCTGGCTAATTTTCCTTGATCGCTAAGTTCTAAAGCTAATAAATCTTCTATTAATACTTCAGTTATATCATCTTTCAAAACTAATTTTGAAACAATTTCTTTAAAATCACCAGATAATTCACGTTGCCAACAAGTTGCATTTTTAGTACCGTAAAATTCAAACCCAATTAAATCTTTAAAATTTGAAACGACTTCTACTTGTTTAGAACTATAACTCATAAGAATTGATTATTGATTGACAAAAATAAATCGAATTCTACTATTAATTATATATTTCAATTAGTAATAACCGTATATTTTAAGTAATATATTACTCTAGAATAATAGTTACGTGATGTTCTACAGGAAATTTACATGAATTTGCAATGAAACATAGTTCGTTCGCTTTATTATGTAATTCTTTAGCAAGATTTGGATCTGATTTTGATGAAATAATCACCGTTGGGTTTAATATCACTTTAATTATTTGACCACTTCCGTCGGAATTTACTTCAAGACAAGCTTCTGATTGATCTGTATAGGAAATTACATCTATTTTATTAATAGAACAACAATACATATAAGACATCATATGACAAGATGTTAAACTACTTAATAATAAATCTTCTGGATTATATAAAGAAGGATCTCCCTTAAAGTTTTTAGCAGCAGAAACCTCTAATAGTTCTTTCCCTTCAATAACTATTGAATGTGATTTAGAATAAAAACGTTTTGGAGAATCTTTAGATTTCTCTTTAAAAGTCCAATTTAATACTGCTTTGAATATATGTTGCATTATTTGATGCTATTAGTTGCCAATCTATTTTTTGTTTTCCAATGCTTTCTAAAAATTCATTTGTTTTAGAAAATGGTTTACTTCCCCAAAAACCTCTATAAACAGATAATGGAGATGGATGTGCAGATTCTATTACAAAATGTTTTTCTCTATCAATTTTAGCCCCTTTTTTTTGCGCATAACTACCCCAAAGTATAAATACAATCCCTTCTTTTTCTTCAGCTAATTTTTGAATAACTGCATCAGTAAAAATTTCCCAACCTTTCTTTTGATGTGATCCTGCTTTTGAAGCTTCTACAGTTAAAGTTGCATTTAACATTAAAACTCCTTGTTCTGCCCATTTGCTTAAATCACCAGAAGTTGGTATAGGTATTCCTAAATCATCTTGTAATTCTTTATAGATATTTTGTAAACTTGGTGGAAATTTTATTCCATCATTTACTGAAAAACTTAATCCATTGGCTTGATTTGGGCCGTGATATGGATCCTGACCTAATATTACTACTTTTACGTCATTAAATTTAGTTGCATCAAAAGCCGCAAATATTTTATCAAAAGATGGATAAATCATTTTAGTTTGATATTCAGCCCCTACAAAAGACATTAAATCTAAGTAATATTCTTTTGAAAATTCATTTTTTAAAACCTCATGCCAGCTTTGTTCAATAGACAGTTTCATTGTAATAATTTTCGATAAAAATAATTACTTCATATTTGAAATCAAATGATCTTAGATATAAAATATAATATTATTAGAATTATAAATATTATGTAATTTTGCTTTAATGCAAATATCAAATCAAACCTTAAAAGATTTAGAGTTTCATGTTGTTCAATCAGAGATTGCAGCATTTGCTTACACTGAAAAAGTTGTAGATCAAATTACAGAATTGCAACCCTATTCAGACCAAGATGAATTAATTCAAGATTTATATACAACTAACGAGTATTTAGCAAGTTTTGAAAGTGGAAATACTTTCCCTTTTGCTGAATATTTTATTATTGACGAATATTTAAAGCGTTTAGAAATTGAAAATTATTATCTGCCTGCAGAAGAATTTTTCAAAATAAAATCAAACGCATTACAAGTAAAGGAAATTTTAAAGTACTTAACTAATTTCCAAGAATATACTCCTACTCTATTTACGAAAGCTTCATCGATACAATATGAAAAAGATATTGTAAAATTAATCGATACAGTTTTTAATAAATTTGGAGAAGTAAAAGATGATGCAAGTCCTGAATTAAAAATTGTTCGTGATCGTTTACGTCATCTCAATTCGCGTATTACAGAGTTATTTAATAAATCAATGGCATATCATTCAGATTATTTAGATGATATTCGCGAATCTGTAATTGGAAATCGACGTGTTTTAGCCGTTAAATCATTCCAAAGAAAACGTGTAAAAGGACAATTTTTAGGAACTTCAAAAACAGGTTCTATTACATTTATTGAGCCAGAAAGTGTACAAGGTCCACGCCGTGAATTTGAAGAATTAAAAGAAGATGAAAAACACCTTATTATTCAAATTCTATTAGATTTAACAGCAAAAATCGCAGTTTATCGACCAAATTTGGAAGAATATCAGGCGTTTTTAGAGTATATTGACTTTACACAAGCTAAAGCAAAATATGCACAAAGTATTAATGGAATATTACCAAAAATTAATAAAGATCAACTTCAAATTAAACTGGTAGATGCCTATCATCCATTATTATATTTAAACAATATTAGAAATAATGAACGTACAATTCCTCAAAGTTTACATTTAGACAAAGATTGTCGCATTATCATTATTTCAGGTCCTAATGCTGGTGGAAAATCGATTACTTTAAAGACGATTGGTTTATTACAAATAATGGTTCAATCAGGAGTTTTAGTACCTGTAAATGAAGAAAGCGAATTCGGATTTTTTACTCAAATTTTTACAGATATTGGAGATAATCAATCCATCGAAAACCATTTATCGACATATAGTTATCGCTTAAAACAAATGTCTTATTTCTTGAAACAAGCCGACGAAAATTCATTATTATTAGTTGATGAGTTTGGTACAGGATCTGACCCAGAATTGGGTGGAGCTTTGGCTGAAGTATTCTTTGAAGAATTTTATGAAAGACAATCATATGGTATTTTCACAACTCACTATACCAACATCAAATTAAGCGCAGAAAGATTACCAGAAGCGATTAATGCATGTATGTTATTTGATAAAAAATCGTTAGAACCATTATATCGATTAGAAATCGGTCAAGCCGGAAGTTCTTTCACATTTGAGGTTGCTGAAAAAAATAAAATTCCATTCCGATTAATAAATCGTGCAAAGAAAAAAGTAGAAAGTGAAAAAGTTAGTTTAGACAAAACGATTTTAAAACTTCAACAAGAAAAATTTGAAATTCAGAAAACGAAAAATCAAGTAGAAGAATTAAAAGAAACGAGTTTAGTTCAAACTGAAGAATTAGAACAAACAAAGGAAAAAATTCAACAAAAATTGTATGATTTCCAACAATTATATGATCGTGAACAAAAAACGATGATGTTAGGAAAACGTATCGTAGACATGTCTGATTCTTACCTGAAATCGAAGAATAAAAAACAATTAATTGCTAATTTCTTGAAGATTATCGAAATGGAAAATTCGAAAAAAACAAAAGAAGTTCAGCAATTGAAGAAAATCGAAAAAATAATTGAAAAGGAAGTTCAACGTGAATTGAAAGAAAATTCAAAAGAGATTTCGAAACAAAAAGAAGTGATTGAACAGAAAGAAAAAGCTGCGACACAAAAGAAAATTGACAACCTAAAAGTTGGTGATCGTGTCAAAATACATGGATCCAGCTCGGTTGGGACAATTGACAAAATAAGTAAAGATGTAGTTTTTGTTAACTATGGTTTATTTACAACACAAATCAAAGTACACGAAGTTTATAAAATATAATTGAAAAGCCATTACAAAATTTGTAATGGCTTTTTTTATGCTTCATTTTTCTACCAAGGAATTGTTGATATATCTAAATAATTTGAAGAAAGATTGGATCTATCTTTAAAATTAATAAAATATGCAGATCTAAAAATATGCAGTAAGTTTTAGCCCTATTCCAACATAATTCATTTTTTCTTTAGCACTAGCATTTAAATTATCATCCATTTCATCATCCGCTAAGATTTCATTAAATTTATAGTTAATTGTAGATGAACTCGCATTGTAATCAGAATACAAAGTAATTCCTAATTCATTATTAATCTTGTAAGTTAAAGATACTCCGCTATTGAATCTAAAACTATCAGTTGGTTTATATTCAGCAATTTCGAATTCATTAGTAGGAGCATCTATGAAATCATCCTTTAATAAAATTTTACCACTTGCACCTATAGAATAACCTAGCTTTGCTTTTAACATTAATTGAAAATTATCGTTAAAATCATAAGCATAATATGGACCAATACCAAAATTTAAAAAACCCAAAGATTGTGTAACTATATCAACATGTTCTAAACCCTGATCATCCAAATCAAAATGAGTTTTTAAAACAGGAAAACTGCTAAAAGTAATATCTGCACCTATACCCCATTTTTTATTTATGAAGTAAGCACCTTCTAAACCAGCTTCAAAACCGACTTCTTTTTTATCATCAAGTTCAGATTCCTTTAAAAAATTAGTTGTTCCCAATGCTGATCCGACTTTTAATGCTAAGAACGATGGATTATCATTACCTGATATTTTTGATAATAAACCTTCATTATCACCATTATTTTTATAGAATTTATTTATAAAAAAATAGCCTAATTCAGTTGATAAAATACCGATCCCTGCTCCAGCTAAAACATCAGAAATCCAATGTCTATTATTTAAATTCCTACCTAAACCAGTAAAAGTTGCAGCACTATATCCACCTATACTATATAATGGATTTACTAAACCATATTCTTTATGTAAAAAAGTTGCATTCGTAAAAGCCATAGAAGTATGTCCAGAAGGAAAAGAATTATTTGCAGAACCATCCGGTCTCTCAACGTCTACACTATTTTTAACAGTATTTACAATTATTCCCATAATAGCTAAACTACTTGCATAAGATATAGTAGCTCTTAAAGTATTATTACGACCTTTAACACCTGCTATTTTTAATCCAAAAACAGCTGCTGCAGGACTGTATTGTAAATAATCATCATAATCTACTTTAAATGTTGGGATATATCTATTTCTAATTTCTCTAATATTTTCTCTCTCACTCCATGAAGCTGCTGAAGCTACAAAAAAAATACTTGGAGCGATCGCTTTATTTATCCACTTTCCTTCAGTAAAATCTACTTTATCATAACTATACTTTGTATTTAATACTAGAGAATCTTGAGCACATATTATTGACTGTTGAAGTAATAATAAAATAAATAAAAATTTAACCATAAAATACTATTATACATATAGTTAAATATATATAAAGTGTAATAGATTATGCGAATTTTAAACAATTAAAAAATCCATTACATTATATAATGGATTTTTTTAATCGTGATTTATTTTTTTAAAACCTTTAAAAAAAGATGTTATAAAAAGTAATAATACGTATACAATTGGTACAAGAAATAATACAAGTAATACAATAAATAGTTTTGTCATGGAATAATGGAATTTATTAATATTTAACAATAGTAATATTAAGGCATTTAAATCAAAATGTTTATTTTTTTATATATTATTTACAAATATTACTTAAATTATATCAATTCAATATTTTTATGACAATATAAATGAATTTTCACTCAAAATCATTAGGTTTAATTATTTATTTTTTTCATATTAATAAATTAATTCAACACTTTATAGATTATTGTTAAATATTGCATATGTTTGCAAGCCAAAATTTTAAATATAAACTAAATTCATTTTTAATGAAAAAACTTTCTACAATTTTATTTGTATTAACTTGTATTTATACGCAAGCTCAACAATCTTACTACAGCGGTATAGATTTAAATTTACGAGGATTAGCACTTAAACAAGAACTAGCCGAATTAATTACTTCTACACATACGAAAACTTTATCTTATTCAAATGTTTGGAATGCATTAAAAGTTACAGATCTTGATCCAACAGACAATAGTAGAGTAATCCAAATCTATGGTTATAATAAAAACTCTACAGGAAACGATGCTTACTACAACCGAAAAGATAACAATGGTGGTGGAAGTGGACAATGGAACCGTGAGCATACTTACGCTAAATCTCTAGGTTCTCCAAATTTAAATACATCTGGACCTGGTGCAGATGCACATCATTTAAGAGCATCTGACGTACAAAGAAACTCATCGCGTGGAAATTTAAAATTCATTGATGGTTCTGGGAATTCAGCTAAAGTTGGAAGCGGTTGGTATCCTGGAGATGAATGGAAAGGAGATGTTGCTCGTATGATGATGTATATGTATTTACGTTATGGTGACAGATGTAAACCAACAGCAGTAGGATTTGGAAGCACAGCAAATACTCCTGATCAAATGATTGACTTATTTTTACGTTGGAATGCGGAAGATCCAGTTTCTCAATTCGAAATTCAACGTAATGAATATATGGGAAATAGAAGTAATACTTACGCACAAGGTAATCGTAACCCATTTATTGATAATCCTTATTTAGCTACATTAATCTGGGGTGGTCCAGCTGCAGAAAACTTATGGAGTTCATTATCTACAGAAAATTATAATTATACAGAAAACAAAATCAGTACTTACACAAACGGGACAAGTATTTTTGTACAATCTACAACAGAATTAATTCAATCTATTTCTATTTATTCGCCAAGTGGACAATTAAACAAAGTGTTTAATAATACATCTAATCAAAAGAATATAGAAATACGTAATAATTCTAAAGGAATTCATATCCTAAAAATTACTGGTAATAATATTAACGATACTAAAAAAGTAGTTATAAAATAATATTATGAAAAAAGCAATCTACTCTATTCTATTTATTAATTTAAGTCTATCTGCTTTTGCACAAATTCCTACTGGTTATTACGACAATGCTAATGGTACAGGTTATGCATTAAAAACTCAACTACACGAGATAATTAAAGCTAATCATACTGATAGAACTTATAATGGTTTAAAAGATTTATACAAAAGTACTGATCCAAAAAATGGATTTAGAGATAAATATTATGAAAACGATGATACAGTTCTAGATATCTATTCTGAAAACCCTACAGGACGTGATCCTTACAATTACATTCCTGGAGATAATCTAGGTGCAGGACAAGAAGGTGGCGGTTACAATCGTGAACATTTAGTTCCACAATCGTTTTTTGACGAATATAAAACTAACCCTATGCGTACAGATGCTTTTCACGTTTGGCCTACCGATGGTAAAGTTAACGGATGGAGAAGTAATTTTGCATTCGGTAATGTTGTAAATAGAAACTCCGCTTCGCCTTGTAACAGTGGTGCAACAAATACTCCATGTAAATCATTAAATGGAACCACAAAAGGAAAATATATAACTAACAATTCAATTACTGTAGTAGAACCAATCGATGAATTTAAAGGAGATATTGCTCGTGCTTTATTGTACTTCTCTACTCGTTACGAAGATATGATGCCTGATTTTTACAGAACTACAAGAAGTAATTCTAAAGTGATGTTTGACGGTAGTACTAACAAAGCATTTTCTGACGAATTCTTAAACCAACTAATTACTTGGCATGTACAGGATCCTGTTTCGCAAAGAGAATTAGACATCAATGATTTAATCTACAACTATCAAGGAAACAGAAATCCATATATTGATAATCCTGATTACGTACAACGTATTTGGGGAACTTTATCTTCTACAGATTTCGATTACCAAGATAGAACTGATATTAGTGTAATAAACACTAATAATCAATCTGTAATTGTAGAATTAAAAAACAATAATAAAAAGATTCAGCAAGTTTCAGTATACAATTTAAATGGTCAATTAGTTCAACAAGAACAAAATCATAATAATTCTGAAAAAATGGAAATCAAAATCCTAACGAAAGGAGTATATGTCATCAAAGTTGTTGGAAACGGACTTGAAATTAATAGAAAAGTTATAATTAAATAATCAATTTATATAATACCAAAAAAAGCCACTCAAATGAGTGGCTTTTTAAATATATAAACTTTGTCTTTTGTGTAGTTGTAAAGGAATTCTATTAAGAATTTGCTTTTGCGTGATCAGCTAAAAATTGAGCTAATCCAGAATCTGTTAATGGATGTTTTAATAATCCAACAATTGAAGATAATGGTCCAGTCATTACATCAGCACCAATTTTAGCACAATTTACAATGTGCATTGTGTGACGAACTGAAGCAGCTAAAATTTCTGTTTCATATAAATAGTTATCATAAACTAAACGAATTTCTTCGATTAAATTCATACCATCCATAGAAATATCATCTAAACGTCCTAAGAAAGGAGAAACATAAGTAGCACCTGCTTTTGCAGCTAATAAAGCTTGACCAACAGAGAAAACTAAAGTTACGTTTGTACGAATTCCTTTCGTTGAGAAATATTTACATGCTTTAATTCCGTCTTTTGTCATCGGAATTTTTACAACGATTTGTGGGTGTAAAGCAGCAAGCTCCTCACCTTCTTTAACCATTCCTTCAAAATCTGTAGCAATTACCTCAGCAGAAACGTCTCCATCAACAATTTCACAAATTGCTTTGTAATGGTTTAATACATTTTCTGTTCCAGCAATTCCTTCCTTCGCCATTAAAGATGGGTTTGTAGTTACTCCATCTAATACTCCTAAATCTTGAGCTTCTTTAATATCAGCTAAATTTGCTGTATCGATAAAAAATTTCATTGTTTGTTGTGTTACGTTTGCACAAAATTAAGGATTAATCGGCTATAAAACCTCTAAATCTTAAAAGAAATATCTAACAAAATGCTATACAGCTGTATATCCACCATCTACTACATAATAACCTCCTGTCATAAATGATGCCTTGTCCGAACTTAAGAAAAGTACAAATTCAGCAACTTCCTCAGGCTCTCCTAAACGACCAATTGGATGCTTTGTTACTAAAAATTCTAATTGTTCTTTTGATAAATTATTATCTAAAAGCGGAGTTTTAATATATCCTGGGCCAACAGCATTACAACGAATGTTCTTTGGTCCATATTCAGCACCAATATTCTTTGTTAAACCAACTATACCATGTTTAGAAGATGTATAAGCAGAACTCATAGGCGCTGCAACTAAACCATGAATAGAAGCCATATTAATGATAGATCCACTTCCGTTTTTTTCCATTGCTTCTAATTGATACTTACAACCGTAAAAAACACCATTAAAATTTATATCAATTACTTGTTTCCATGCTTCTAATGTATAATTACCAGTTTCAGCAGCTAAACCTCCAATACCAGCATTATTACAGGCAATATCTAATTTACCATATAATTTAATTGCTTCATCAACCAATGCTTTATTTTCTTCAGCTGTCGAAGTGTCTGCTTTAAAAAATGAAGCTATTCCTCCATTAGATAATATATCAGCAACAACTTGTTCACCTCTTTCAATATCAATATCAGATACTATTACTTTTGCTCCTTCTTTTGCATAAATTTCCGCAACTGACTTTCCAATTCCAGATGCTCCACCAGTTACAATTGCAACCTTATTTTCTAATATTCCCATTTTTATCCTTTTTTATTTCTATATAAATTTAAGAATTTATTAATATTTAAAACCTTAGTTTTCAAGATTTAAACCTTATTTAAATTCATTTCATATAATTACTCTTATGCAATATATAATAAATTAACAGTAAAATTAATATCTCCCTACAGCTCAATATGTTAATATAAAATCACTTTATGATAAAATATAAAATTAGACTATTTATTCTATCAATATTTATAGGAAGTATGACTGTAGTAGCTCAAAATAAAATTGCCGAACAAAAAACAAAACAAACCGAAGCTAAAATGACCGATGATGAACGCTTTTCATTGATAACAAGCTTAGTTGGCTACGTCCCTACATTGGGTATTCCTAAAGATAACCGAATTCCAAATAATATTTTAATGAGTGCTGGATATACACCTGGTATCCCAAGATTGGGAATTCCTAATATACAAAGTACAGATGCAAGTATGGGAGTAACTAACCCCGGATATCGACCTGATGATAAAAATCCTGGAGAAACTAAAACCGTAAAATTAACAATGGATAAACGAATTATTGCTGATTTTAATTGGAAAACTCAAAGCTGGGAAATTAAAAAAGGTGATTACACATTTGCTTTAGGTAAGTCTTCTACAGATTTAAGTAATAGAATTACAATAAAAATGAAAGAAAAAACCTTTAAAGATTAGGATTAGCTAATAATTAACAATGCATATTCTATTAATTCTGTTAAATTTGGTCTTAAATATTTATTTAAATGAAAACAATCCTATCAACTATATTATTAGCTACATTAGGTTTTGCTAATGCTCAAGAAATCAAAGATTATAAATACGTTCATGTACCTGATGCATTATCATCATTCGGTGAAAATCAATACCAATTAAACACAAGGTTAAGTTTTTATTTAGGTAAAAAGAATTATCATATTCTAAAGGACGATAAATCTGTTTGGCCTGCAGAAACTTTAAACGATCCATGTACTATTGTAAGAGCAGATTTAGTAAAAGCTAAAAGTTTAACAACTAATAAATTAAATATCAATTTTATTGATTGTAAAAACCAAATCATTAACACTTTTGAAGGAGTTTCAAGTATCAAAGATTTTGATAAAGGTTATCAAGAGGCTTTGAAAAAAGCATTGGAAAAAATTCAAATTAGTGTTCCGACTGTAAAATCTACTAAACCAATTGAAGCGAAACAATCAAACTCTCAACAAATTAAAGAAGAAAAAGCTGTATACGTACCAGCTGCTACTACAACAAAAGCTGTTGTAAATAATTTAGTTACTGATGGCAAAAATAATTACCAAATTATAGAATTACAAAACGGTAGTTTTATGTTAATGAATGAAAACGGAACACAAGTTGTAGCTAAATTTGAAAAAGCCATTAAGCCCGGAGTTTATCGTGTAGCAGTTACTGATGATACAGCAAGCTATTCTTCTATAGGTTACAACAACGATAATTCAATTTCTTACGAAGTATTAGAAAATAATATGTGGAAAGAAATTAAATTAACTTCAAAGTAATCCGTTATGAAAAAACTTGTAGCTGCCTTTTTTTTACTTTCTGTTTCATTTGCAAATGCACAACAAGTAAGTAATTTCAAGTATGTAATTGTTCCAAATACATTTATTGATTTCGAAAAAGAAGATTATCAATTAAATACCTATTTAAAGACGTTACTACGTCAAAAAAAGTATGAAATTGTTGTTGAAGGTTCAAATAATATTCCTTCAGATTTACAACAAAACGAATGTTTAGCTACAAGAGCAAATATTCAAAATGTAAAAAGTTCATTTCAAAACAAATTAAAAGTTGTTTTTACAGATTGTAATAATTCTATATTGAATGAATTAGATGGTGTTTCTAAATTAAAGGATTTTGAAAAAGGTTATCAAGCTGCTTTAGCTGAAGCTATGAACAAATTACCTGAACAAAAATTTACTACTACAAATAGTATTAAAAAGGAAACTGTTGAAGTTAGTACAAACGACACAAATCTAATTCAAGATTCAAAAACAAATAAAAAAGTAGAGAATAAACCAATTGATGTAAAAAGTATTAAATCTAAAAAGTCAGTTGATTTTACAGATGGTTTAATTACAATTACAGTAAATTATAAAGAAAATGGTACGATTGTAATTACAAACGAAACTACTTTGATTGCTAATTTTAAACCAACTTTACGTCCAAATGTTTTCTTAGTTTCATTAAAAGATTCTAAGAACCAATTTTATAATTCGATTGGGTATACAACAGATGAAACGATTAGTTTTGAATATTTAGATCACAACAATCAATTAAAAGAACGAATTTTTAATAAAGTAAAATAAAACTAAAAAATGGCTGCAAATCACTAAATTTGCAGCCATAAATTTTATATTATGCAAGCACCAATTGCTAAAAAAATAGAAAAGAAATTAGAGAAACACGGTGATATTCGTATCGATAACTATTATTGGTTAAACGAACGCGAAAATCAAGAAGTGATTGATTATCTAACCGAAGAAAATAAATATACAGAAGCTATCTTAAAACCGACTGAAGAATTTCAAGCAAAATTGTTTGAAGAAATGAAGTCGCGCATCAAAGAAGATGACTCTTCTGTTCCTTATAAAATGAACGGATATTGGTATTTAACTGAATTCCAAAAAGGGAAAGAATATCCAATTCACAAAC
Source organism: Faecalibacter macacae (assembly GCF_003687725.1). GTDB lineage: Bacteria > Bacteroidota > Bacteroidia > Flavobacteriales > Weeksellaceae > Empedobacter > Empedobacter macacae. The sequence goes on along the minus strand of NZ_RDOJ01000009.1, from coordinate 13,390 downwards.
GTCGCAAAGATTCGTTAGAAAACGAAGACGAAATCTTGTTTGATGTAAATCCGATGGCCGAAGGTCACGCTTACTACAAATTAGGTGGATTATCAGTTTCTCCAAATAACGAAATGTGTACATTTGGTGTAGATAATGTTTCGCGCCGTATTTATACAATTCAAATCAAAAATTTAACAACTGGTGAAATCTTAGCAGATAAAATCGAAAATACAACTGGAGGTTCAGTTTGGGCAGCAGACAACAAAACGTTATTCTACACAAGAAAAGACGAAACGTTACGCGCTTACCAAATTTGGAAACATAAATTAGGAACTTCATCAGAAGATGATACTTTAGTTTTTGAAGAGACTGACGATACATTTTCGGTTTATGTGTACAAATCAAAATCAAGAGATTATATCATCATCGGAACTTCATCAACAGTTTCAGACGAATACCGTTTTATTCCGGCAAATGAACCAGATGCTGAATTTAAAATCTTTCAAGAGCGCGAGCGTGATTTAGAATATTCAATTGAACACTTCGGTAACGAATTTTATATTCAGACAAATAAAGATGATGCTTTCAACTTCAAATTAATGAAAACTTCTGTTGATAAAACAGAACAAGAAAATTGGATTGAAGTGATTCCACATCGCGAAGAAACTTTTATCGAAGGATTTGAAATTTTCAAGAATTACTTGGTAATCGAAGAACGTACAAATGGTTTAATGCAAATGAACATTAAAGCGTGGGACGGATCAGAAGATTATTACTTACCATTTAACGAAGAAACATACACAGCAGGATCGGGTACAAATCCTGATTTTGATACGGATATTTTACGTTACGGTTATACTTCTTTAACAACGCCTACTTCTGTTATTGATTTCAATATGAAAGATAAAACATTCGAAGTAAAAAAAGAACAAGAAGTTTTAGGAACATTTGATAAAGACAATTACGTTTCTGAACGTATTTGGGCTGAAGCACGTGACGGTGAGAAAGTTGCGATTTCTTTAGTTCATCACAAAGACACAAAACTTTCTGCTGATACACCATTATTATTATACGCTTACGGATCTTATGGTTATACAATAGAACCAAACTTTAGTTCTATTCGTTTAAGTTTATTAGATCGTGGATTTGTTTACGCGATTGCACACATTCGTGGTGGACAATATTTAGGACGTGAATGGTACGAAGATGGAAAAATGTTAGACAAGAAAAATACTTTCTTTGATTACATCGATTGTGCGAAATACTTAATTGAGAAAGGTTATACTTCTACTCCACACCTTTACGGAATGGGTGGATCTGCAGGAGGTTTATTAATGGGAGCTGTAATTAATTACGAACCAACATTATTTAACGGAATTGTAGCGCAAGTTCCTTTTGTGGATGTGGTTACAACAATGTTAGACGATACAATTCCATTAACAACTGGGGAATACGACGAATGGGGAAATCCAAACGACGAAGAATATTACCATTACATGAAAGAATATTCGCCTTACGATAATGTAGAAGCGAAAGCATATCCAAACATGTATGTTTCGACTGGTTTACACGATTCGCAAGTGCAATATTGGGAACCTGCTAAATGGGTTGCTAAATTACGTGAGTTAAAAACTGACGATAATATTTTACTTTTAGATACGAATATGGATACAGGACACGGTGGAGCTTCTGGCCGATTCGAATCGTTAAAAGAAGATGCAAAAGAAGATGCTTTCTTATTTATGTTAGAAGGCATTACAGTATAATTTTAAACAAAATAGCCAACTAAATTTAGTTGGCTATCTGTTTATATATTTAATTCTTGCTTCTGCTAAATCATATATATCGTATACTTTCGTTACATAAGATTGTCCATTTGGATTGATTTCAAAATGCGTATCAGGATATAAAAATCGATTTTTTTCGTGCCCTTCTCTATTATAAATGTATGGAAACTTCACTGTAATTGGTTGATAGATTTCTAATAAATCAGCAATTATATAATCAAAAATTCCATACCAATTATTATTAATAAATATTGGTTCATCCCATATGTATTTATATTGAAAATATTCCTTTTTTTCATTATTAATACCTAGATAAACAATAGGATTTTTTTCTTTAAAAATTGGTGGAACACCGTAATGATCAAAACTTACAAATTCTATTGTATCCGACTTAAATTCGTTACATATTGGTTGTAAAATTTTATATTTCGCAACAAACATTTGATCAAAATAAACTGGAGATTTTTCTTTATTTAACTTGTTATGTTCTTGATAATCTACTTTTTTATATTCAATCAATTCTCCAACAAAAGCAAACACTTTTTGTCTTAAGCATATAATATACAAGGAAATAGTAATGCAATTAATCGGATAATTTTCATTTAAATATTTTTAATAATAACAACAAAGAATTGACTTTATTTTAAAATTTAGTTATTTTTATAGATATCAACCACTTTATAATGATTAAAATTTTTAAAAATATTATTCTTTTTCTATTCGTATCAAACACCTATGTAAATGCACAAGACGAAATTCCAAAGCATCAAACGATAGAAATCTTTTCTAAAACCTTAAACGAGAATAGAATAATTACGATTTGGACACCTGATGATTATACAACTTCTAATCAAAATTATCCTGTTTTGTATATGTTAGATGGTGGAATAAATGAAGATTTTCCTCATTTAGCCAATACAATTGCTGAATTAATTAATTCCAAACAAATAATTTCAATCATTTTAGTTGGGATAGAAAATACTGAACGAAGAAGAGATTTAACTGGTTATACCACTATAGAAAAAGACAAAAAAATAGCACCAATTGTTGGTGAGTCTACAAATTTTAGAACTTTCATAGCTGATGAATTGATTCCAAAAATAAATCAAAAATATAGAGTAAACGATCAAAAAGGTATTATAGGAGAATCTTTAGCAGGTTTATTTGTCGTAGAAACTTTATTTGAGCAACCTGAATTATTTGACGATTACATCGCATTCGATCCTTCATTATGGTGGAATAATCAATATATCGTCAAAAATTCTAAATCAAACCTTTCGATTACATCTTCTAAACCACTAAAATTTTGGTTTGCAGGTTCTGGAGCAAAAGACATCAATGCAAACACAAAACAATTGGCTCAAAATTTAAAAAATAACCCATTAGCAAATTTAAAATGGATTTATGCTGATGAGCCAAAAGAAAAACATAATACCATTTTTAGAGCGACAAAAGAAAAAGCTTTAATCTGGACATTTAGCAAATAAACATTTATACAGACACAATTTGTCGTTCAAATACTTTATTTTTACACAAAAGCAATTACAATTTGACTGCAAAAGAAGTTCTAAATAAATATTGGGGATACGAAGAATTTAGAGGACCTCAAGAAGAAATCATCACTTCAGTATTAAATAAAACAGATAATTTGGCTGTTTTACCTACTGGTGGTGGAAAATCTTTATGCTATCAAATTCCAGCTTTATTATTTCCTGGTGTAACATTGGTTATATCTCCATTAATTGCTTTGATGAAAGATCAAGTTAATCAATTAAAATACACCGGAATTCCTGCCGAATTAATTTCAAGTGAATATACTCAGGCACAAATTATAGAAATTCTTGATAAAACAAAAAGAGGAGAAATTAAACTTTTATATGTTTCTCCTGAACGATTATTAAGTTCAATCTTTATAGAACATTTACGTTCTGTTTTACTTTCGCTAATCGCGATTGATGAAGCACATTGTATTTCTGAATGGGGACACGATTTTAGACCTGCCTATCACAAAATCGCACGTATTAAACAAGTTTTTCCAAGTGTACCTATTTTGGCCTTAACAGCGACTGCTACAAATCAAATCAAGCAAGAAATCATTCAAAAGTTACAACTTTTTGAACCTAATGTTTTTCAATCTACTTTAAAACGTGAGAATCTTTCCTATCATGTTGTTCAATCTAAAGATAAATTTGGTGATCTTTTACGCTACTATAAAACAAGAAAAGAAAGTTCTATCATTTTTGTAAGAAACCGTCGTCAAACCCAAGAAATTTATAAGTTTTTAATTAATAACGGAATTGATGCAGCCTATTTTCATGCGAAATTATCGAAAGAAGAAAAAGAACAAAGGCAAAATGATTGGACAAAAAGTGACGAGCAAATTATGGTTGCTACTAATGCTTTTGGGATGGGTATTGATAAAGCTAATGTTCGTTCAGTTTTTCATTTAGATTTACCTCCAAGTATTGAAGCATATTACCAAGAAGTTGGCCGTGCCGGAAGAAATGGAAAAAAATCGAGAGGAATTTATTTATATACTAAAGAAGATCAAGTAAATGCAGAAAGTATCTTCAAAGCTAATTTACCTTCAAAAAAAGAATTCCTACGTATGGCGAATGCCTTATTTAGTCATTTAATAATTGGTGAAGGCGAATTACATGATCTTGATTACACGTTAGATATTCCTAAATTCTCTGAAAAATTTGGAATCAACGCCAAAAGTATGGTCATGTTTATTGATTTTCTAAATACACAAGGTGTCATATTTCAAAAGAATTTTAATCAACAAAGTACAGTTAAAATTCATATCTCACCACAAACTGCGAGTAATTTAAATAATCCTATTTTAAGCTTTTTACAACGTACTTCACCTGGAATTTTTATGCAACATCGCGAAATAAGTGAAGGTCGTATAAGTTATGAATTGGATGAAAGTATTAGTGAAATTAGACAAAAATTACACGTATTAAAAGACAGAGAAATATTAGAATATTCAGATCGATATTTGGCTCGTTTTAGATTTTTAGTTCCACGAGAAGATTCATTATTTAATAATAAATTATGGACAATTTTCGAAAACATTCAAATCTCACAATGGAAGCGTTTACAAGCGATGGCTTTTTATGCTGAACAAACAGATAATTGTCGTGAACGAATGCTATTAGCATATTTTAACGAAAAGTCTGAAACAAATTGTGGACAATGCGATGTGTGCAAAAAACGTAAAAAATCGAAAGAAATTCAAAAACAAATACTACAATTTATAGCATCAGGACCTAAAACTAACGAAGAAATTCTGACTAATTTCATAACTTCGCCAAAAGAAAAAATTCTTCAAACTCTTCAGCTCTTAATTGACGAAATGAAGATTGAAAATGAAGGATTAGCTAGTTATAAAATAAAAGAATAATATATGCGCGTAGTTTTTATGGGAACTCCTGGTTTTGCAGCTGCTTCTCTAAACGAAATTCATACAAATAGTAATCACGAAATTGTTGGTGTTGTAACAGTTCCGGATAAACCATCTGGACGTGGTCAAAAAATGAACATTTCTGATGTAAAAAAATATGCATTAGAACACGATTTACCATTATTACAACCTGAAAAATTAAGAGACGAACAGTTTTTAGCAGATTTACGAGCCCTAAATGCTGACGTTTTTGTAGTTGTAGCATTCCGTATGTTACCAAAAGCTGTATGGTCTATCCCAACAAAAGGAACTTTTAACTTACATGGTTCTTTATTACCACAATATCGTGGAGCTGCACCTATCAATTGGGCTGTAATGAACGGTGAAACAAAAACTGGAGTTACAACTTTTTTAATTGATGAAGAAATTGATACAGGAAATATCTTGATTGCTGATGAAGTCTCAATTGGAGAAAATAATAATGTTGGTGATATTCACGATCAATTAATGGAAATTGGTGCTCGTTTAGTTGTTAAAACTTTAGATGGTTTAGCAAATGATGCTTTAAAACCTCATCCACAAGATGAATCAATTGAATTAAAACACGCTCCAAAAATATTTAAAGATGATTGTAAAATTGATTGGAACCAATCAGTTGATACAATACATAATAAAATTAGAGGATTATCTCCCTATCCATGTGCTTGGACTACTTACGGGAATAGTGACGCATATAAAACATTAAAAATTTACGGAGGTATAAAAACAGATTTAGAAAAATCTGGTGAACTATTTGAATTAGTACGAACTAAGAACAATTTATATATTCATTTAGCTGATGGTATGTACGAAATATTAGATTTGCAACCAGAAGGTAAACGTAAGATGAGTGCTAAAGATTTCATCAATGGACACCAGAATGAAGCTCAAATCTTTGTTAAATAATAAAGCATCGTTAAATTTTTTGCATTTTTTTATGTTTTGATGATTTTTTTTTGCTTGTAAACTTGCACAAATAAAGGGAAAGACTATATTTGTGTATAAATTAATTATAAAAAAGTTACAACTATGAACAAATCAGAACTTATTGACGCAATTGCAGCTGACGCTGGAATTTCTAAAGAAGCTGCTAAAAAAGCATTAAACTCATTCACTTCAAATGTAACTAAAGCTTTAGCTTCAGGAGATAAGGTTGCTTTAGTAGGATTTGGTACATTCTCAACTTCTGAAAGAGCTGCAAGAACTGGTATCAACCCACAAACTAAAAAAGAAATTCAAATTGCTGCTAAAACAGTAGCTAAATTCAAGGCTGGATCAGAATTATCTGACGCAGTTGATAAAAAATAATCGAACGATTAATTTATAAAAAAACCACTTCTATTGAAGTGGTTTTTTGTTTTATATCGATTTACAGCATTAAGGAGCTAAACGCTCTTTTTTCCAATCAAAATCTTCTTGTAATACATAACGAACTCTATCGTGTAAACGATTTGGACGACCTTGCCAAAATTCAATTTCTACAGGTTTAATAATAAAACCACCCCAATGTTCTGGTCTTGGAATTTCTTGTCCTTCGTATTTTTTTTCTAATTCTTTAACTTCTGCTTCTAAGTCTTCATTTTCTTCAATTACGCTACTTTGTTGCGAAACCCATGCTCCAATCTGACTTCCTCTTGGACGTGTATCAAAATAACCATCAGAAGTATTTTCAGACGTTTTTTCTGCAATTCCTTTAATTATGATTTGCTGTTCTAAATAAGGCCAGAAAAACGACGCAGAAATCTTTGGATTCTCTAGTAAAGCTTTTCCTTTTTGACTATCATAATTTGTATAGAAAATAAAACCTTCATCAATAAAACGTTTTAATAAAACTACTCTTGTTCTCGGAAAACCATCTAAACCAATTGTAGAAATCGACATTGCATTTGCTTCATCAACCCCATCACATTCTTCTGCCTGTAAAAACCAATCACGAAATTGCTCTAGCGGATTATCTTTCAAATCTTCAAATTTCATTGATTTTTTCTCATACGATTTACGGTGATAAGATAAATCCTGTTTCATAATTAATGTTTTAAATAAATTATTATATTTAACTAGTGATTAAAGTAATTCACACCAAATTTAAGAAAATATATGCCCAACACAAGTATAAAAAAAGGGAGTATTTTGGTATCAAGACCATCATTATCCTTAGATATATTTAACCGAAGTGTAATTCTGATTGTAGAACATTCAGAAAGTGGAACTGTGGGCTTTATTATTAATAAATCTACAGAAATTCCAATCAATGTATTTGTTTCAAATTTAGAAAGTTCTGATATCGTAAACGAAGGTGGACCTGTAGATAAGGATAATATTTACTATTTACATCGAAGACCAGATTTGATTGAAAATAGTTACAAAATAACCGAAGAAATTTATTGGTCTGGCGATTTTGATGATGTAAACAAAGCTATACATCACGGATTATTTTGTGATAATGATATCAAATTTTTCCTTGGCTATTCAGGTTGGAGTAAAAATCAATTAGAGAATGAAGTCGAAAAGTTAAAAGAATGGGAAGTTTTAAATGACTTTTCTTTAGATATATTTTCCAAACACGATAATGATTTGTGGAAAAATTTAATGAAAAAATTAGGGGGTGATAACCTAATATGGTTTAACACCCCCTCTGATCCTTCTATGAATTAATCTTTGAAATAAATTTCAAAGATTTTTTTTGTCTCTGTAGATTGATAAATTTTCTTTCTGTTTTGACTAATAGATTGAATACCTACTCCATCAATTAAAACAAAAACTTCGTCTGCTTTCTGAATTTCGAAAGGAAATATTTCAACTTCCTCAACTGTATAAGCTTCTTCTTTCGAAATTACTTTGATAAAATTATTACGTAAAGCACTTGTAATAACTCCTTCAGACGATTTTGGCGTTTTAAGAACATTATCCTTTAAAACGAAAATACTCCCTTTTAAAGTTCTTGCTATTCGTTTATCAGTATTTAATAATACAAGATCTTCGTATTCATTTTCTAAACGATAAATTTCAGCAATATATTCTTCTGGATGTTGTGCATTAACTAAAGAATAAAATGATGTATTGACAGAAAAATCTTTGTAAACATCAATTTCGGCATCACCTTCTATTAATTCCCAAGCATTTTCACTTCCTTCAATAGAAACGACGTAATCTATAGATGATTTTAATAAATCTGCATCATCTGAACGATATGTAAAAAACGTAATTTTTCCGTTTAAGAAATGATTAGCTTCAGCAACTAAATTAATTTGTTCTTGGAAAAATTCTGGTGTAAATGATAAAGGAATATTCATGCGATAAATACGCATTGAAGCCATTAAATTAAAATAATGATCTTCCCAATCTTTAATTTCACCGTTTACTAATCGTAAAACCTCTTTAACCGCGTCTCCATGAGAAAATGCACGATTTGTAATTTTAATCGTTGAATTTTCTTGGTCGACGATTAATCCACCAACATTAATTTTCAAAATAAAGTAGTTTTCTTATTTAGATCCTAAGATTTTCTTTAAATCTTCAATTTGACTTTCCCAAAGTTCTTTAGATTCTTCTACTTCATCTTCTTCAGCAAAATCTGTAATAACTAAAGAAACATCGTTTGTTAATTCGTCAACAACAATGTTTAATTCGTAGAAATATTTAGTATCCTCATCATCTTCCCATTGAAAACGTACGTAGGTATCTTGCTTAGATTTCATTAAAAAAGCAGATTCTTCGTGTCCGTCCCAAATAAAAGTATACTTTTCTCCACGTGAATTTACATTACCAGCAAACCATTCAGATAAACCAGAAGGATTTGAAATATAGTTATATAATAATGATGGAGAAGCATTAATTGAAAACTCTATTTGATATTTCTTTTTTGGCATAATTCTTATTTATTGAGGTCGCAAGATATAAAATGAATTGAATTTACCAAAGAAAATAAAATAATACTTTGACATTATTTTTAAAATACTTTATATTTGCAAACCAAAAGAAAATGGCGAGGTAGCTCAGATGGTTAGAGCGCAGGATTCATAACCCTGAGGTCGGCAGTTCGATTCTGCTCTTCGCTACAAATAAAAAGCCCGATACATCTAAATGTATCGGGCTTTTTTAATCAACCTAATCTAAATCAAGTTTAGCTTAAATAACCAACTACTTGATATACTCTTTCTCCTCTGTGGTATATTCTGTCATATAGCACTCCAGCATATTCATACAGGTTTTCCCCATAATAATTAATTCTTTCATAACCATATGGTAATGCATACACAATTGCTCCCATAGGTGGCTCTACCACACGATAATCGTTTCTATATCTTTCATAATATACTCCTTCATAAAAGTAGAATGGTCTAGATCCTATATTTAATGAAATAAAGCCTGCCGGTAATACATTAATTCTAAAACCAACTGGTGGCATAAATCTTACATAATTATTGTTGTAATGTCTGTAATAAACTCCATTTTGACCATAAAATTTCACGTTGTTGTAGTGATATGAATTATATCTCTTGTGATCAAAGTTCTTAACTGGTTTACTATAACTGTAATTATGTTGCTGTCTAGAGTTGTTTATTCTGATCGGTTCTCTTCTATCTGAATGACCATCATGTCTAACTTCTGGACGTCTTTGATCATGTTTAACTTCAGGTCTTTTTGCTGTTTGTACCTGAGGTCTTTCAACACGTGTATCTCTACCTTTATTATCTTGTTTCACAACCGTAGAATTTCTTTCAATTCTTTGGTTTCCTTGATTTACAGATGATTGTTGTCTTACAACTTCTCTATTCGGTCTGTTAGTTTCAACTCTTCCTCTATTCGATTGTTCCATTCTTACGTTTGGAGAATCAGTTCTTTGCGATCTTTGGTGGTTTTCAACATTAGGTTTACCTCCTGCATTACGCTGTCCTTCACCTCTTCCACCTCTGTCTTGTGCGTTAAGTTCAACCATCAATCCTGATGTCATAATTAAACTTAAAAATGTAAATCTTATTAATTTCATAACCAACCTGTATTAATAATCAAATTATATAAACGACATTACCATATTTATGCCAAGATTTAAAACATTATTCAATTTTAAATGGAAAAATTTAAAATTTAACTTTTACATAAAATGTAAATTATTGTGGTTCAATTATATAACTTAACAAAAATATCTAACAAAATTGTCAAATATTTTAATAGGAATAGTTGTAAAACTTTAATTAATTTTACGCCTTAATTAGAATTCGAGTATGATTGACGTTAAAAACGCTTACATTGGCTTTATTACTTTACAAAAAGTAGGACATAAAATACGTGAAGAAGCAAATATTTTTGCTCAGGAAACAATGCCTTTAGACGAAAAGAAAGAAGAAGATTTGGTTCCTTTCTTATTAGCACCTTTCAGAAAGAATTTACAACCGCATCATTTTACGCATTATACAGAAAAGTTAGAATTTAATGTTTTATACAATTCTGCAATTTCTGTTTTTGATGATGAAGTAGATTTCGTTGACTTTTCTAACGATACATTAAGCCATTTGTACGAAAAATCTTTACATCCACAGATTAAAAGTGGTGAAGTATTTATGGTTTTGTTTGAAAATATGCAATTCGAAGAAATACCTTGTCGCGGTTTAGCAATTTATAAATTAGAAAATAAAAAGAAATTTATTCGTTTTGATGAATCAAAAGGAATTGATTATAATATCTGGAAAGGTTATAAACTGGAAGGTATTGACAAAGCTTGTTTAATCTTGGATGTACATCGTGAAGATGGTTTTAGAGTTTTTTCTATTGATGATCAGCACCAAGAATCAGAATATTGGAAAAAGAACTTCCTTGAAATTGATATGATTAAGGATAATGCCTATCATACTAAGAAAGTTTTAGAATTAATTGAAGATTTCTCAAATGATATTGTCTTAGACAAAAACGATAAAAAATCTCAAGCTGAATTTATTGCAAATTCAATTCAAGTGATGCAAAACAATGATTTTATTTCTCCGGATATCATCGAGGAAGAAATTATTAAACCATTTGAGTTAATTGATGAGTTTAAGGATTTTAAAAAGAATTATGCCGAAGAACGTAAAGTAGATTTCGTTGAGAATTTTGAAGTTTCCTTTCCTACTTTAGCTAAAGAATCTAAAAAATTAAAGTCAGAAATTAAGTTAGATACTAATATCAATATCAAAATTGATTTACACGATCCCGATGCTGCCGAAGAACATTTAGAACGCGGTTACGACGAAGAAAAGAAAATGTATTATTACAAAGTGTTTTTTAATACAGAAAAATAAACAATAATGGTTTGGATTAATTTCTGAACCTTTTTTTATATTTAAATTCTTTAATTTAACTCACTACTCTATACATGAAAACTTACGAAATATCTCCTTTTTGGAAATATCTATCATTAGCAATTATCTACTCTATATATTTAGGAGCACTCTATTTTCTATATCCAATTTATAGTAAAACTGAAATGAATATGTTCGTAACTGTAATTATTCCGTTTGCGTATTTTTTTCTAGGAATATTTCTTTACAGCTATTTAAATAGTCAATTCAGTTTAATTCTTGTTATAGATAACGAAAAGATTAGACAAGAAAATGATAAAATTTATAAAGAATGGTATTTTGACGAAATCAAAGGTTTTCGTGTCTTAAAAAATATGATTATTCTTGAGACGAATCATCCTGAAAAGAAAGCTTTAAAATTAGCATCTTACTATGACAATTATTCTGAAATAGAAACCTGGATTAGAGCTAGATTTAAAAACTTAGATAAAAATGAAAAATATACTGAAAGAAAAGAAATAAAAGCAATTGAAAAGAAGCATAAAAATCTAAAAGAATCGGATGCAAAGAAAATCACTAAAACTCTTAATGTATTAGCTGTAATTATTCTTATTTGGATGATATTTTTTAAAGAATTTTTCATTACACTAGCAATATATTCGAGCATTGTTTTATTTTTCATATGCATATTCACTCTTAAAAAATACAAAGGGATTATAAAATTTATAGATAACAAAAACACTATTTCTCCAAGTATAGGAATTGCTTTATCCTTAATTCCTGGTGCTCTTATAATAAGTTGCATTTTAAAATACAATTTCTTAGATTATAGTTATATCCTTTTGTACAGTGGAATTATAGCTTTTATAATTTTAGTAATTTATTTTATTAATGAAGATTATAAAACAATTATCAAAAAGAAATTTAACCTTATAACTCTATTTTTTATTGCTTTCGCTTTTGGCTTTGGAAGTATTATTAATCTAAATGCTATACATAATCAACGAAACGAATATTACAACTCTAAAATTCTTAATAAATTTACAAGTGGCGGAAAAACTACTTCTTATATATTTACTATCGATAAATGGCAATATATATCAGAAATTAAAGATGTTGACATTAGCTATGATTTATACGAAAGTAAAAACATTGGCGATAATATTTCAATAACATATTACGAAGGATTTTTTAAAATTCCTTTTTATACTGTTAAATAATCAACTTATTTACATATATTTAATCATCATTAAACCAGATAATTATGAGAAATTTAGCTTTATCAATCACCGCATTATTTATCCTACAATCATGTGTTGTTTCTACAGCTGCTAAAGCTGTAACCACTGTTGCAAAAGTTGGTGTTGGAGTCGTTAAAGGAACAGTAAAGGGAATTGGATGGGCTGTTGGAAAAGCAAAAGGAAAAATTGATGAAGATAAAGTTGATGGAAAATGGAAATTAGTTGGAATTTACAAAGGAAATTACGAAAGTTTTGCAAACGATAAAAACCCAGAGATTGCTTATACAAGTGAATGTGTAGATCAATTTGATTTAATAGAATTTAATTCGAAAAAATCAAAATTTAGACCTATTCATTGTAATACAAGTAAAGAGGATTGGATTAAATATAAGATGCAATACGGCAAAAATCCACAAAACAAAGAAAGAGAAAATTATATCGAATACAATTCTAATAGCTATATTTCTGTTATAGATGCAACAAATAAAACAATGGTTTTAGAAGGAAATTTGATAAACAATTCAAACTATTACGGAACTAATCTTTTCTTATTCGAGAAGAAATAATGTAGCATAAAAAAAGCGAACTCGGTTTTACACTGCCCCCAAAAAGTTAGACACTTTTGGGGGCATTTTTTATGGCAAGAAAAGTAAAATA
>NZ_RDOJ01000008.1 GCF_003687725.1 Faecalibacter macacae | reverse complement strand
ACTAATTAAAAATCAAAATATTTATAAAAATAACTTGGTTTTGTCATAGAAATCAGGATGACTAACTGAATTAGATTTCTCGACAAGCTCGAAATGACAATTTTGTTCAGAATGACAATGAAAAATTTCTGCGTTTGGGTTAAAATAGATTTCTGGATCATAAGAATAGAAACATAATCTTGTGATGTCTTTTCCGGATTTATCAATTTCGATTTCTAACTCTTTTTCGTAAAATTCTTTGACAATGTTGTACGTGTTTTTGTGTTCGTCTTGATTGGTTGAAACCTTGATGAATAGCTTTAATCCGTTGTTTGATGGACTGATAAATGCAACAAATGTTGTACTTAATTCAATCGCTTTTTGTTTGATTTCTGCTAGCTTATTTTTCTCAACTTTATCAATATCCAGTACAATTATTTGATTGTAATTTTGGAGGTAGTCTAATTTTCTACCTCCCTTGAATGTTGCACTTGGTGTAAAAGCAATTAAAGATTTCTTTGCTTTTTCGTATGGTTCCATTTTTCCTTGTTCTAAGGATTTACGCAAGTATAGAATTTGACTTTTGTATGTTCCTTCTTTGATTTCTGTTACGATTTGCTCAACTGGTATTGTGTTGATTACCTCGTTGAAGTTTTGGAATAAAGTGAATTTTATGCTCATAGTATTGAGATTTGAGATGTTAGATATTAGACTTTTGATATTCTATATTCTTCTTTTAGCGTTTGTTAGTGAATGATTTGTTGTAGTGTTCATTCAATAACTTTTCGACGTCAGACATTTTGTAGTAGATTTTGTTGCCTACTTGACAGAATGAAACCTTTCCTTCATCTCTCCACGTTTGAGCGGTACGTTTTGAGATTTTCATTAGCATTAGAAACTCTTGGTTATCCATAAATGTTTCTTGTTTAGCTGCTAATGCTTTGTTTAATTTTTTAGTGATTTCCTCTAATTTGAATACGATCGCATCGTATTGTTCTTTTGTTAAAATGATTGCTTCCATTTTCTGATTTGTTTAAGATTATGAAGCAAATGAAGTATAGAAAAAAAAGTCCGTTAGTCCTGAAATGGTCTTGTCAGGACCATATTTTTTTGAATGGCTGATGAATAAAGACTTTTGATTTTTGAAGTTGAACGTGTGAACAGGACTTTTTGGACCAAAAAAAATCCTAACTGGGATAGTTAGGATAGTGAATGTTATAGTAATTTATCTACATCAATACGTTTTGCGTTATTTGGTCGTTTTTCTTCTCGTGATGGTGTGAGTATAGTTTTGACCGTTTCAATGCTTAATTTATTTCCGTCTTTGTCTACAAAAGAATAGGCAATCATCTTAGCGATGTCGTTTACATTTCCATCTAAATATGATCTTCCATTGACAAATAATTCTCTTGATAATTGATAAAATATGTCTACCAATTGATTTACGTTTCCGTTGAATTGTAGTTTGTTGTAATTGCATTTTTCTTCTTTAACTACTTGTAATTCTTCCTGTAATCTTCTGATGTGTTGTAAATGTTCAATTTTCTTGTTGCATTGCTCTGAATATTCTGGAAGTTTTGGATTGATAAAATGAATATTGGCTTGTTCGTATTCGTATTTCTCATTGGTTAAGAAAATGATTTGATCACAATAGTCTTCCATCTGTTCCAAATCTTTCTGCGTTTTATAAAACGAAAAATAACGTTCTTCTGAATCTGCATTGATGTATCTCGGTGCAGGACTGTCTATGTCTTTTATTGTAACAGGCTTTTTTAATGAACTTCTTACAAATTCTGCTGTTGTAATGATTTTCATTAGTTTAGTTCTATTCCTCTCTTTTTTGAACAAGGATTCATTGACAGAAACTAACTTTTCAAACTTATTGATCCAGTGCAATTTATCCTTAACATAAATTAAATGATGTTTGATAAAATCAGCAATTTCAGAATGAGAAATCTCAAATACTTTGTCAATCAATGCTTGACAATAACCATCGTTTGATAAAGGTAAAACCTCTATTATATCAAATTCTTCCGACTTTACGTTGTGTAAAGCAACCTTCGTCAATTCTTTGAATTGTACAGCTTCTTTTATCAAATACGCCATAGTAGATTAAGTTTTAGTCATTAAACATTTTTTAAGGTAATTTAATGTAAATTAAAACTTTATAATGACAATAGGTGTCGCGAAATATATTATTTACTTTCTTATTCGATGTATTGCTCTATTCTTTATAATATATCCTTTTCAGCCACAAACTTGCTTTTACTAAAAGTATTAACACCGGAACTTCGACCAACGGACCAATAACTCCTACAAAAGCTTGTGGAGAGTGAATACCGAATATTGCAATGGAAACTGCAATAGCTAATTCGAAATTATTACCTGTCGCTGTAAATGAAATAGATGCATTTTTATCATAAGGAACCTTCATTGCTTTATTGATAAAAAAACTGATGAAGAACATCAGTGCAAAATATATAACTAATGGGATTGCTACTTTGATAACGTCTAAAGGTAATTCAAGTATTTTATCTCCTTTTAAACTAAACATTACTACAATAGTAAATAACAAAGCATAAAGTGTTAGAGGAGAAATTTTGGGTACGAATACACGATTGTACCATTCTATACCATTCTTTTTAATTAAAGTGAATCTCGTGATAAAACCTATTAAAAATGGAATACCTAAATAGATTATTACACTTTGTGTTACTTCGATAATTGAAACCGAAACATTAAAATTAGCTAAGCCTAATTTTGCAGGTAATATGTTGATGAATAACCAAACTAAAAAGCTATAACTTAAGACTTGGAAAATACTATTTAATGCGACTAACATTGCTGTATATTCTCTATTAGCCTTCGCTAAATCGCTCCAAACTATTACCATTGCGATACATCGTGCTAAGCCAATTAAGATTAATCCCGACATATAATCAGGTTCGTCGTGAAGAAATAGTACGGCTAAGCCAAACATTAAAACTGTACCAATTATCCAGTTTAAGATTAAGGATATTCCGATTACTTTTTTGTTTTTAAATACTTGTGGTAATAGAGAATAATCTACTTTGGCTAAAGGTGGAAACATCATTATTATCAACCCTAAAGCTAAAGGAATATTGGTTGTGCCAATGCTCATACGCTCTATTAAAACAGACATATTGGGAAAGATATAGCCAATTGTAACACCTAAAACCATTGCGATAAAAATCCATAAGGTTAGGTATCTATCTAAAAATTTTAATTTAGGTTGCATTTTTTAAACTGTGATTTGTGAAAATATGTACATCATTTCAGTTGCGATTTGAAAACTGCGTTGTTTGTAAACTTCGGTTTGTTCGGTTGTATCATCCGAAATTTTAGGATCTTCGTAAGTAATGGGAATTCGCTTTTCAGCACCGGATATAAAAGGACAACCTTCATCTGCTTGGGAGCAAGTTAGAATCGCTGCGAAATTTGAAATGGGATTGAATGCATCATTATATTTCTTAGAAAAACCGATAATTGGTGAACTATTCTCATCATATTTTATCGCATAAATAGGATTATTACTATCTGTAATTTTAAAGATTTGAAAACCTTGATTGCTTAGCGTTTCAATTACTTTTGGAAACAATGCTGTTTCTTCTGTACCCCCTGAATAACAGTGTACATTATCTATATTATAGAATGATGCTGAAGTTTGCGCCCAAACCTGTGATAAATGACTTCTTCGAGAATTGTGTGTACAAATAAAATTAAGGTTTACCGGTTTTTTACTATTTACCTTTCCTTGAATGTAATCTATTAAAGGTTGTAAAATGTTTTTGCGATCATTACTGATATTTTCAAAATGAAATTGCTCTACAGTTTTTAATATTGTTGAGTACATATTTTTAATTAATCTTTAAGTGTTTAGATAAAAAATCTTGAATTTCTAAAATTGTTTGTTTTGCGGTTCTGTTTACCCCAATTAAAGATGCAGATGCATAACCTGTCCAATTACCATAGCCTACAAACCATAAACCTTCAATATCTAAAGACTTAGTTTCATTGGTTTTTGCAATACCTTTTTCATCTAGTTGTATTAGTGATTTTAGGAATGTAGTATCGTAACCGAAGCCTGTACACCAAATAATTGCATCAAAATCTTCTTGTTCGCCGTTATCCCAAATTACTCCTTTGTCGTAAAACTCACGGAATGTACCACTAGAAATTAACACTCCTCTTTCACGAGCTTCTTTTACAGGTGGAACCATAACAATACTGGCTAAATTGTAATTTGATGCATCAAATGTTTTTCCTTCTAATTCTGCTTTATATCTTGCGTTGGCAATTTTAAACAGATAATAGCCGTCCACTTCATCGGGTAGAAATTCAGGTGTTTTTTTTGTTGACCATTTTACTGTCGTATTTTTTGATACTTCAGCAACAATTTGAGCACCAGAATTACCTTCTCCAACAACCAATGTTTTTAAACCATTAAAATCTTCGGGGTTTTTATATTTACTTGAATGTATTTGAACACCTTTGTAATTTTCTATTCCCTTTAAATTCGGAATGAAAGGATTTCCCCACGTTCCTGTAGCAGAAATAACTGTTTTGGTTTTTAAAAAACTTTCTTGCGTGTGAACTTGAAAAAAATCTCCTTTTTTTTTAATTTCAACAACTTCACTATTTCTTTTCACATTAAGTTGATAATATTGCTCGTATTGTCCTAAATAATGTATAACCTCTTGTTTTGTAGGGAATTTATTTTCAGAATTTGGCATTATCAATCCAGGTAACGAGCTATAATCTGCTGGAGAAAATAGGGTTAAACTATCCCAAGTATGGAGCCAAGCCCCGCCTGAAGTATTTTGCTTATCCAAAATAATATACTTCAGTTTTGCACGTCTTAGATAATATCCACAAGCTAATGCACTTTGCCCGCCTCCAATAACTATAACATCAAATATTTCATCCATTGAATTGTTTTTATCTGATTTATGCATTCACAAATTAATACTTTTACGTTTCAATAAATTCTTATCTATATTAATACCGTTTACTGTTTGATAATCCTTGTTTATCGATTTCTACAACTCCTAAAAAATTATCATTGGTAATTGTTATAATATTTATGGTTACAATATTTAGCAACACCCCGAATTTGGTGTACAAGAAGATGATTGGATTTCTGACAATTTCACTTTTGGTTTTTCTGAAGGAATACCACAAGCATCTTGCGCTAAGCAAGCTGTTTTTTTATTTTTTAAAATGAAATGTTTTCCATTAAACTCTAAATCATATTTACCAATTGTAGTCGATTGATATTCAACTTCAATTTCTGCATCTTCAATCCCTAATTTGTTTTCGGATAAGCGAATGATATTTAATAATTTTCCTGGTTTTAAACGATGTTCGTAATCGTCTGCATTCCACAGTTGAAAGTTTACTACTTTTTCATTTCTAATAACTCCACCACAATCAATAAATTTCTTTGTGATTTCTCCCACTTCTGTAACGTGGAAATGTTCTGGTACGAAAGTACCATCCTCTAATTGAAATTCAACATTCTCTAATGTTGGTAAGATTTCTTTGATTTCTGAAAGTTTCATATACTTTAATTATTATTTATTAATCGTAATATTACGATGTTTTATTTCAAAAAAACGCCTTAACAGCATTTCTCTATATTGACATTTTGATTGAAAAAGCTAGAAAACTCATTTTGAATTGCAGCCCAAACCTTTTCATCTATACAATAACACACTGATTTCCCTTCGATGGAACCTTGAATAATTCCGATTTTCTTCAATTCTTTTAAATGTTGAGAAATAGTGGCTTGTGCTAAACCTAGTTCATCTACTAGATCAGTGCATATGCACGCATTCTGTTTGATAATATGCTGAATAATAGCTACTCGAGCAGGATGTCCTAATACTTTGAATAAAGTAGCTAGTTTATTTTGCTCGTCAGTGAAGATTTCTGATTTAGTTGTTCCCATTCTTGATTTATTATCATTGCAATATTACGATATGTTTTATAAATACTAAAATCATTTAATATTAATTATTCAATATACTGTTCTACTGCTTTATCTAATTCTTCGTTTACGATTTTTGCATAAAAAAAATTCTGTTACGTTTTACAACCTAACAGAATTCTATCTTATTTATATCTTAAAAATGGATTATTTAATCGTAATCAAAACGGCACTTTGCTATTAATATCTGATCATCTTCGTATTTGTAAATTAAACGATGTTCTTCGTCTATTCTACGTGACCAAAACCCTGAATATTTATGTTTTAAGGGTTCTGGTTTCCCAATACCAGTAAAAGGAGTACGTGAAATATCTTTCAATAAATCATTGATGCGTTTTACTTTTTTCTTATCGGTTTTTTGCCAAAATAAATAATCTTCCCAAGACTCATTTACGAAAATATATTTCATCTATTCCTCGATTAATTCTCTTTCAAAAGATTGCTTACTTTTTAATTTCTCAATGGCAGCATCTAATCTTGACTCATTGATACGAGAAGATAATTCGTGATTTGTAGCCATTAATGAATTGTACTCTTCCAATGACATTACAACAATACCAGAATCTTTCCCTCTGTTGATGATTAAGGTTTCAAAGTTCTTTGAAACTCTATCTAAGTAAGATTTAATATCTTTTCTGAAATCTGAAACACTTGCTATTATCATAATCTTGTATTTTATTATGTACAAATATATGTACATTATTTTGATTTGTATAATCTATTTTTATACATTATTCTAAAATAAGTATCTATTATTCAATATATTGCTCAACTGCTTTGTCTAATTCTTCGTTTACGATTTTAGCATTGAATGAATTAAAAAACTTATTTTTCTATAATTACTTTACGGTGCTCCTTTCCCCATTCAGCTAAATTTTTAATAATGTTTTGCAAAGACCAACCATATTCTGTCAATTGATATTCCACAGTCACCGGTTGTGTATCTAGTACAATTCTTTTTATTAATAAATTGCAAAGGTTGCTGCAAATGAATTAGAAGATCGAAAAATACGTGTAAATGTTGTAAGTCCTGGACCAACTCTGACACAAGGATTACAGAATGCTGTACCAAATGAGGCCTTAACTTACCTAGCAGAAAAAACAGCTTTACAACGGTTGGCAACACCAGATGAAATTGGCAAAGTTGTAGAATTTTTGGCTTCTGACCAATCGAGTTTTATTAAAGGAACAGAAATAGTAGTAGATGGTGGTTTGTTAAATTACACTATGCGTTAAGCTAATTTTTAATCTATATTTGCTATAGACAAAAATAAATACAATTGACCTTCGATAAGCATCCAATTATACAAGACATAATTTCACAAATTCCACTTCATGAAGAGGAATGTAAACTTATACAAGAAGTTTTCAAACTACAGGAGTACAAAAGAAAAGCGCTCATTTTTGAAAATGGAAAAAGAATGAATCAATTGTATTTTATTGTAGAAGGTTTAGTTAAACTTAGTTTTACTGATCATAAGGGTAAAGAATTTATTTTAGGTTTCGCCATGGAAAACTGGTGGGAAACAGATCTTGGTGCATTTTTCTATAAAGAACTAGCATCCTATGATTTAATCGCAATGGAAAAGACAAAATTATATGCGATAACTGATATGGATTATAATCTATTACTGAATAAAATTCCATTATTGAAATCGTATTTTCTTGGCAAATCAATACGTGGTTCTTTTGCTGCACAACAACGTGTTCTTTCTTTATTATCAATGGATTCTAAAGAACGATACCATCAGTTATTAAAACTTTATCCGCAATGGTTTCAGCGTATTCCAAAAAAATATATTGCAACTTATTTAGGTGTTTCAAGAGAAACATTAAGCCGAATGTTAATAGATTAAAAAGTGATGTAGGTCACACATTATCGACTATATATCTTATGATCTTTGACAAAAAATAAGATCATGCAAAAACAAATCATTAATCCTTGGAAATGGCAAGAAGATAGAAATTATCAGCAAGCTATTGAAATTATAGCGCCGCAAAAAACCTTATATATTTCTGGACAAGCTGCAATAGATGAAAATGGAATATCAAGTAATGAAGAAATGATTTATCAATTAATTACTTCTATTACAAACCTAGAAAAAGTATTACAAGAAGCGAATTATCCATTGAACTCAATCGTAAAACTTACCGTTTATACGGTTTCATTGGACGAATTATATCCACATTTTTATATGATTCAAGATTGGATAAAAACTAATCAAATTGAGACTGCATTAACTGTGATTGAAGTTAAAGGATTATTTCAAACTTTAAAAATTGAATTGGACGCAACGGCTGTAATTTAAGAAGAGGGAATATTCCCTCTTCTATTATATATATTGCTCAACCGCTTTATCTAATTCGTCGTTTACGATTTTAGCATAAATTTGAGTTGTTCCGATATCAGAGTGATCTAATAATTTTGATACGTATTTAATACGCATACCGTTAGCTATGGTTTGGGTTGCAAATGTATGTCGGCTTAAATGAAAGGATAAAACAGATCGGTCTGATGTAGTTGTTGATAGTTTTAAAATGGATTTAGATAAAGAATCTAAAGGTTTCCAATTTGGAGCTTATCTCACTGGTTTTGGTGTAATATGTTTTGTGTTGTTTTTAGCTTAGTTAGGTTGGCGGTTTAAAGTAATAGACAAATTAAAGAGTATATAGATGTTGAGTCGCTTAATTTTTTAACCCACTCATTTTGTATATTTGGATAAATAACATTTAATATGGATTTAACCGTTAAAGACCTTTATGAAAGATTAAAAAATGACTCTAATTTTTCAGACAAAATAATTGAATTTCAATCTGATGTTTTAAATAAAAGAGATAGATAAGGAGCAATATGAAAATATTCTTTTAGTCCAAAAAATAAGATTTTCATTAATCAATGAAAGTGATAGAGGTTGTGTTTTATTGTCGGTTTCTTATTTAGAAGATGCTTTAGGTAAGTATATTTTGTTATATTTAAAAGGTGATAAAACTTTTAAAAAGAAGATGCTTAATTATAATTTATCAAATCTTAGTAGTCGAATCAATTTTGCGTATAGTATAGGTTTTATTAATGAAAAATTAATGAATGATTTGAATGTAATACGTAATGTAAGAAATGAATTTACTCATTCATTTGAACCAATTGATTTTAAAACTGAGAAGATTGATAAATTGGTAAAAGGTTTACAGTATAAATTTAGAAATGAAAACAATACGAGCAATAGGAAGCAACTGACTACGTATATTTTTGCCTTGTTAGGTATTCTATTGCCCTATTTAAATAAGAGTTTAGATCTTAAAAATCCTATTGATATTGAGCAGAAATTTATAAAGATTTATAACTCTACTAAAAGTCAAGTAAGTGATTTGTAGGTATTGAAAATGTGCTATATATTATTTTGTTAGTTCGAGAAGTTTATATTAGCTAAAAATTAATGTTAATATGGAAGTTGAAAGAAACTGACCTTTCGATATACTCAGAAAAAGAACTTAAAAAAGTTCAACGTGAACTCAATGAAAGACCTCGAAAAGTACTCAATGGATATTCACCAGCACAAGTTTTTAATCGAATGATTATTCAACAAATCAAATAATCAAAATTTTTACTATTTTTATACTATCGTTGCATTAGCAACTTAAAACCGCCCTTTTATTATTACTGATAAAAGTAATAAAACAATATAAGATAAACTTAATTAATTCAATGGTTTTCAAATAAAAAAAGCTGCTCATAACTGAACAGCTTTAAAATATAATTGAAGATTTTTAATTCTTATATGTAATCCACTTCAACATCTCTTTAATAGTTGGTTTCTTACCGTAAATTAAAATACCTATTCGATAAATTTTAGACGCTAAAAATATCATTCCGATTGTACTAATCAATAAGATAAATATTGATAAAGCCAATTCCCAAATCGGAATATCAAACGGAATACGTGTAATCATCGATATAGGTGATGTAAATGGTATCATCGATAACCAAAATGCAACAGGTCCATCTGGATTTTGTAATGTAGAAAATGACCCGTATAATCCAATCATCATAGAAACTAAAGGAAAATACGTAAATTGTTGCGTGTCGGTGTCGTTATCAACTGCCGAACCAATAGCTGCAAAAATTGCAGAATAAAACAGATATCCTAAAATAAAATAAATGATAAATGTAAATATAATTAACGGGTAATTAAATGATAATAATATCTCGCTGGTTTCAGCAACAATCTGCATCATTTCTGGATTAGATTCTGTTTCCTGAGCTTGATTCATCATATCTTGCGCCATATCCATTCTGCTTGCTGCGATGGCAGGAAAAATCATTAATAATCCTAAAGTCATTGTAATCCAGATGGAAAATTGTGTAACTGCAACCATTGTTGTACCAGCAATTTTTCCCATCATCAATTCGAATGGTTTTACAGAAGAAATGATAATTTCTACTACTCGATTATTCTTTTCTTCAACCACAGAACGCATTACTTTAACTCCATAAATCATAATAAACATAAAGATGATGTACGTTAAAGCACCTGATAAAGCGACTTTAAGCTCTACACCTTTATCCTCTTTCCCTTCCTTAACATTAAATACATTTAAGGAAACGCGAGAATTTGTTTCTTTTAATTTGACTTGATCTATACCCGAATTTTTCATTCGATATTCTTCGATTTTTGAAGACATCAAACTAGAAATTTTTTCGCGATCCGTAATTCCTAAATTCCCGTTAGTTGATAGTTTTGTATTTTTCTCAATGTTGTTATAATTACCATCCGTATTTGCCGGAATCTCTAATAATGCATTTAAATATTCGCTTCCACTTAAAGTATCTTTTATCGCTTTCGCTTCATCAGGCGTATAAATATTAAAAATCATATTTTCGTCTGATTTAAAAGTTGTTACAAATTGTGCACTTTCATCAATAACAGCAATATTTTTTATTTCAGAATTATTGGTTGCTGTCAACCAAAAAATTACACCTCCTGCTCCTACTAATAATAAGGGAGCTAAGATTGTCATAACAATAAATGCTTTATTTTTTACCTGAGAAAAGAATTCTCTTGAAGCAACTAAAAATATATTTTTCATCTTCTCCTACTTATTTATTTTGAGCTAAATTAGATTGTTTTACAGCTTGTAAAAAAACATCATTCATTGATGGAATAATTTCTTTAAATTGATTAATCTGTCCCATTTCAATTAATTCTTTCAATAAAATATTAGACGGTATAGTTTTATCAATCAATAAATTAAATGATGTTAATTCACCTTTTACATCAACATTTTTTATTTGATATTTATTTCCTAATAAAACTAAATCTTCAGATGAAATTTGATGAATTCCGATATTAAATTCGCCTGACTTAAATTGGTTTCTCACTTCTTCAATTGTTCCATCTAAAACCTTATTCGATTGATTTATCAAAGCAACATGATCACACATTTCCTCAACCGATTCCATTCGGTGAGTTGAGAAAATAATTGTTGTTCCTTTCTCACGAAGTTCTAAAATTTCGTTTGCAATTAATTGTGCATTAACCGGATCGAAACCTGAAAAAGGTTCATCAAAAATTAATAAAGAAGGTTCATGAATTACTGTAACAACAAACTGAACTTTTTGTCCCATTCCTTTCGAAAGTTCGCTCAGTTTTTTATCCCACCAAGACATCATATCCAACTTCTCGAACCAGTATTGTGTACGTTTCCTTGCTTCAGCAGATGACATTCCTTTTAATCGTGCAAAATAAATGGCTTGTTCCCCTACTTTCATGTTTTTATACAATCCACGTTCTTCAGGCATATAACCAACTTGTGCAATCGATTTTTTAGTTAAAGGCTCGCCATTTAATAAAATACGACCTTCATCTGGTGCTGTAATTTGATTAACGATTCGGATAAACGTTGTTTTTCCTGCTCCATTTGGTCCTAAAAGTCCATAAATAGATCCTTGAGGAATATTGATACTAAAGTTATTTAATGCAACTTTATCTTTATAGCGTCTTGTTAAATTTTCTGCTTGTAATAAGTAGTCCATTCTATATTATAAATTGAATTCGTAAAGTTAGTAAGAAGAAAACGAATATCGTTACAAATAATTTTCTTCTTCTAAGGGATTCCACAGATGTTGTTTAAAATTAACCACTTGGTCATTTTTTATTTTTATACCTTCTTGTTCTAAAAGTTCAATCATTAATTCAGGAGGAGAAAAATGATGTTTTCCAGTTAACAGTCCGTTTCTATTTACTACACGATGCGCCGGAACGTCCTCCAAATCATGTGCATGATTCATCGCATAACCAACAACACGAGCAGAAAATCCTGCTCCAATAGTTTTAGCAATTACGCCATAAGAAGTTACTTTTCCTTTTGGAATTTGCTTTACTATTTCGTAAATTATTTTATAAGTATCAGAAACTTCTTTAGTCATAATCTATTGATTTATTGTAAATTTAAAGAAACCTAATCAATAATGGAGAACAAAATTAGAATTAAAACTTTACAAAGTAGACCACGTTTTAAAGTATATACAAAAGCATCTAAAATTGAATTGATCAAGACCATTAAAAATCATTTAGCTCTGAATAATAAAGAAATTGGTGGTTATGCAAATCAAGAATTTGCTATGGTTAGATTAAGAAAAGATAAACAAAAATATTGGGCTCCGCAGTTACAAATACGATGGGAAGATGATGAAGAAAATAAAGAATTAATTGTTGTTCGTGGCATTATTGGTCCACGTCCTAATATTTGGACAATGTTTATGTTTTTCTATGGATTGTCTGGTGCATTATTAATAACATTAGGTACATATGCCGTATCTGAATATTATGTAACTGGCACGAGTAATTGGATTTGGTCAATTCCATTTGCTCTATTATTAGCTTTAGGAACTTTTATTGCATCCAAAATTGGACAACAAATATCAAAAGAACATTTAATAGAAATTTATAAATTTATAAACAGTGTTTTTAAAGATATAGAGTTTTATGAAGATAAAGATATTTAGTATTCTTTTTTTACTACTCTTAATTAGTTGTAGTAAAGAAAACCAAATAAAAAGTGTCAAATTTTGGAAATTTGGAAATGGTAGTCACTTCGGAGATGTTTTAGATTTTAAAGATGATACATATTCCGTTAAGTCTGATACCATCTATTATCAAAACAAACCAATCTATAAAATTTTAAAACTAAGACAATTCCCTAGTACTTCTTTAACCATAAAAGATCTGGAAACTAATACTGAAGGGAATTATTATGGAAAATAAAAAAACCACTTCTTTTGAGAAGTGGTTTGCATTCAAAAAATATGTAATGGTTATGCTAATTTTACATTTACAGCCATTGTACCTTTTTTACCTTCAGCTAAATCAAAAGTTACTTCATCGTTTTCAGCAACTTTATCAACTAACCCTGTAACGTGTACAAAATATTCTTTTCCTGATCCATCTTCTTTAATAAATCCAAATCCTTTTTCATCATTAAAGAATTTAACAGTTCCTTTGTTCATAATATTATATTTATTGTCGAAAGATAGAATTTAATTTCATAAAAATTATACTTTTTTTAAATTATTTTTTATCAAATTTCATATTTCTACTTTTAGATAAATAATCGAATTAGATTTATCTTTGTGAAAAATATTTGCCATTGGCTGGAATTTACATACATATACCTTATTGCAAGCAGAAATGTAGCTATTGCGATTTCCATTTTTCAACGAATTTAAATTCAAAGAATGAATTAATTTTTTCACTTTTAAAAGAGTTTGAATTACGCAAAAATGAAATACAAGAACCTATCGAAACTATTTATTTTGGTGGAGGAACTCCTTCTATTTTAACCAATAACGAGTTAGATTCTATTTTTGATGCATTACAACATCATTTCGATTTATCACAGGTTAAAGAAGTTACACTTGAAGCTAATCCTGATGATTTAACTCCTGAAAAATTAGCCTATTTTAAAACTACTCCTATTAATCGTTTTTCAATCGGAATTCAATCCTTTTTTGAAGAAGATTTACGTTTAATGAATCGTGCACACAATGCTGTTGAAGCTGAAAATTGCATCAAATTGGTCCGAGAATTTGGTTTTGAAAACATTACAATTGATTTAATTTACGGATCAAATACAACTACGCACGAAATGTGGCAACAAAACTTACAAAAAGCTGTAGATTTAGGAGTCAATCACATTTCGTCTTATGCACTTACAGTTGAGGAAAAAACAATTCTTAATCGAAAAATTGAGAAGGGAGAATGGAAACCAATTAACGATCAACATCAATCAGATCAGTTTGATTATTTAGTACAATTTCTTGAAAAAAATGGATTTATTCAGTACGAAATTTCAAATTTTGGAAAACCAGGATATTTTTCTCAGCATAATTCTAATTATTGGAAAGGCGTTCCTTACATCGGCTTTGGACCATCTGCACATTCTTATTTCGGGAACAATCGCGCATGGAATATTGCCAATAATGCTAAATATATTCAAGCTTTAAAAAATAACAATTTACCAATAGAGATTGAAACGCTATCTTTAGAAGATCAATACAACGAAATGATGATGATTGGTTTAAGAACAATCTACGGAATTGATCCTAATGTAGTAAAATCAACATTTGGGACTAAGATTTTTGACTATTTTAACCTTGAAATTAAAGAATTATTTAAAGAAAATTTAGTGCAACAAATTGACGGTAAAATTGTTTTAACAAAAAAAGCAAAATTTTTCGCGGACGGAATCGCTTCTCGCCTATTTTACGTTGATTAATTTTATAAATTTGCATCTATGAATGATAACAGACCGATTGGAGTTTTTGACTCTGGTGTAGGTGGACTAACTTTTGCAAAAGAAATTAAACGTTTATTGCCAAACGAAAGTATGATATACTTTGGCGATACACAGCATTTGCCCTATGGTGAAAAATCTAAAGAAGCGATTACTCGTTTTTCGGTTGATATTACTAATTTCTTAAAATCACACGATTGTAAAGCTATTTTAGTCGCTTGTAATTCGGCTACGGCTAATTCTATTGAAGCAATTAAAGAAGCAGCTGGTGAAGATGTTGTTGTTATTGATGTAATATCTCCCGTTGCAGAAAAAGTTGCATTCGAATTAAGAGAAAAAATTGGAGTAATTGCTACAAAAGCAACTATCAATTCTGGAGCTTATAAAAAATCAATACGCAAATACAATAAACACGTTAAAGTTATTGAAATGGCTACTCCTCTTTTGGTACCAGTTATCGAAGAAGGATATGCTAATACTTCAATTTCTAAGGCTGTTTTAGAAACGTATTTATCTAACAAAAAATTAGATGGAATTGATTCAATCATTTTGGGATGTACGCATTATCCGTTGGTTGAAAAAGAAATTAATCAAGTTTTTGAAGGTAAAGTACATATCATCAATTCGCCTTTAATTGTGGTTAATCATTTGATTTATTTATTAGGAAGAGAAGGTAAATTAGCAGCAAAAGATCACGCTCCTACTTATGATTTCTTTTTGTCTGATTATACAGATAATTTCTTAAAGGTTTCAAAAAGATTTTTTGGTAAAGATATTCAGTTAATCGAGAAAAGATTAGATACACAACCGGCGCTATAAGTGTCCGGTTTTTTTATATATTTAAATTACAAACAAAAGCATAAAACATGAATACAAATTATTCTGCACAAGAATTAATCGGATTAGAAGAAAAATACGGAGCACACAACTACCACCCACTTTCTGTTGTCTTAGAAAAAGGTGAAGGAGTTTACGTTTGGGACGTTGATGGTAAAAGATACTTTGATTTCTTATCAGCTTATTCTGCTGTTAACCAAGGACACTCTCACCCAAGAATCATCAATAAATTAAAAGAGCAAGCAGATAAATTAACTTTAACTTCTCGTGCTTTTTACAATGCTGAATTAGGGATTTACGAGAAATTTGTAACTGAATTATTCGGTTTTGATAAAATATTACCGATGAATACAGGGGCTGAAGCCGTAGAAACTGCTTTAAAAATTGCACGTAAATGGGGCTACGAAAAGAAAGGAATTCCTGCTGGTGAAGGTATTATTGTTGTATGTAAAGACAATTTCCATGGACGTACAACTACAATTATTTCTTTTTCTAATGACGAAGATGCACGTAAACATTTTGACCCATACACATCAGGATTTATCGCTGTAGAATACAGTAATGTAGATGCTTTAAAAGAAGTAATTGCTGAAAAAGGTGATAAAATTTGTGGTTTCTTAGTTGAACCAATTCAAGGTGAAGCTGGTGTTAATGTTCCTGCTGAAGGTTACTTAAAAGCTTGTTTCGATTTATGTCAAGAAAATAATATTTTATTTATCGCTGACGAAATTCAAACAGGAATTGCGCGAACAGGAAAAATGTTAGCAATCGATCACGAAAATATTAAACCAGATATGTTAATCTTAGGAAAAGCTTTATCTGGAGGAGCTTATCCTGTTTCTGGAGTTTTAACACGTAACGAAGTAATGGATGTTATTCATCCAGGTCAACATGGATCTACTTACGGTGGAAATCCATTAGCTTGTGCAGTTGCTCGTGAAGCTTTACAAGTAGTTTTAGACGAAAAATTAGCAGATAATGCTGAAAAATTAGGTCAAATTTTCCGTGCTGAAATCAACAAATTAGTTGAAGAATTCCCATTATTCAAATCAGTTCGTGGAAAAGGTTTATTAAATGCAATTTTAATCAACGATACGCCAGAGTCTGACACTGCATGGAATTTCTGTGTAAAAATGATGGAAAATGGTTTATTAGCAAAACCAACGCATGGAAACATTATCCGTTTTGCTCCACCTTTAGTAATGAACGAAGAGCAATTAATGGAATGTATTGCAATCATTCGTAAAACAGCTGCTGAATTCTAATATTCAACAAATACAATAAATCATATTAAAACCTGAGGATTATTCTTCAGGTTTTTTTATTTTCGTTAAAATTTAACACAATGCCTTCTACTATCAAACTTTCTGAAAACTACAAAAGTGCTCAGAAAAAATCTATTGTATGGATTATATTATTCATCATTACTTTTATTATCTCATTACTTCTATCTGTTAGTATATTTTTAGCTTCTTTATATTTAGGTTATTTTCTATTAAGCGAAGCATTTAATACAGGAACAATCATTTTATCTGTTGGTGCTTGCGTGATGGGCGGAATGATAATGTTTTTCAACTTTAAATATTTATTATCAATTTTCAAAAAAACTGAAGAAAATGGTATTCAAATTTATGAAGAGGATTATCCTGAATTGTTTAAATTAATTAAAGATACAGCTGACGAAGTTGGAACAAAACATCCCAAAAAAGTATTTTTAATTCCAGATATTAATGCATCTGTTTATTATTCTAATCATATACAAAGTTTATTATTCCCAACGGCTAAAAACTTAAATATTGGTATTGGATTAGTACGAATGACTACTATAAATGAATTAAAAGGAGTTTTAGCGCACGAATTTGGTCATTTTTCTCAAAAATCGATGACAATTGGTTCATATACAGCTAATGCTTATTATGTTATAGATGAAATCGTTAACAACAAAGAATCAATGGTCGATGTTATAAATACTATTGCTGATTTTAATGGATTTATTGCTATCATTAGTCGTGGTGCTTTATTATATAATAAACTTTTTGAAAAGGTTTACGTCTATATTTTCGAGAAATTAGATTTACAACGTTTGGCACTTTCTAGAGAAATGGAATATCATGCAGATCAGATTGCGACAAATGTAGTTGGAATTGATGTAATGATAAAACCAATGCTTCGTATGGATTTGTATATTGCAGAATTAAATAAAGTTTCAAGATTCTACGCAAGTAAACAAGAAGAGAAAAAGTTTTCTAAAAACTACTACAGAAACTTAGATCAAGTAATTAATTTATATGTAGCTAATAATAAAATTAAAGTCAAAAATGGTTTACCTCAACCAGAGTTTGAGCAGTTAAATAAAGTTTATTCAAAATTAGAATTAGAGAATATTTATTCGACGCATCCAGAATTAAAGGCAAGTATTGAAAATATAAAAAACACTAAAATTGAATCTGAAATAGACAATTCACCAATTGCAAAAGTTTTAATTAACGATATCGTAAAATTCGAAGAAAATTTTTCTTTTAATTTCTTTTTTGATTTAGATATTACACGTAAAAACGAAATTTCAGACGAAGAATTTTTAACTGAATTTAAACTCGAAAATAGTAATTCTAATTACCCAAAAGAATATCATAATCTTTACAGTTATACTTTCTTAGATTACAAAGAAATATTAGATTGTAAAATTATAAATGATGTAGAAGTTATTAATCCAAACGAATTATTTAGTGAGGCTACTACAGATTTATATGCAAATCTTTTTGCTTACAGAGATGATATTCAAAGTTTAAACTTCATAAAATTTAACAAAAATATCAAATCTTTTAAATATGATGGAGAAACATATCATACTAAAGATATTGATGAATTAATTGAAAAAATCACGAATGAACATGATAATTTTCAACCAAGTGTAAATATTATTGATGAAAAGATTAAACAATTTTATTCGCAAAATCTAACAGAAGAAAGTATAAAACTAGCTGAAATTGGTTTAGAATTAAATAATGATATTACTAAAATACAAGATCTTAAAACAAAAATAGATGAGAAAACACAATTCTTATTTGTAAATTCTCATGAAAAAATAATAAAAGAAGGAATTCAAAATTTACACAGTTTTAATGATGAAATTAAGCCTTTAGTAACTAAATATCTTGATTTTGATAACCTTTCACAATACGTAAATAAAGATGGAATTAACAGTTTTAAAAACTATGTAGAGGATGAACAGATCTTCTATACAAATCAGTATTTAGATTATGATTTAAGATCTTTTTTTGAATCCTTAAATTTCATTGATGAAATGTCGCAAATCATCTTATTCGAAAATAAAAAACAATTCTTATACACATATCTTTCTTTATTTAATAAAACTCCTGAAGTATTAATTGCCAATTAATGGAAAATAAAATTGATATATTAAATAAAAACGCAAGAAAAAGCCTAAGAAAACTACAAATCGGCTTTCTTTTAATAGCTATTGGCTCTATTGTATATTTTGGTATACTTATTACATTTTCTGCATATATTTTTAATATTTACAATTGGCATTATGGCGTAATATTACCAGGTTTTATATTTATTATTGGGCTAATTACATCATTAATGCCTTTAAGATATATTCTTATACTTTTTCAGAAAATCAAGACAGGAGAAAATCAAATTAATCCGAAAGAAGAACCTGAATTATTTAAATTACTCGATGAAATCAAAAATGAAATCGGTTTAAAGAAAACGCCAAAAGTATTTATTGAAAATGTAGCTGAAGTTTTCACTGAATATGAGAACCAATTTAATGCATTATTTAATCCCTCAAAATTTAATTTAGTTATTGGAATTAATCATTTTCAAACGCTTAATAGAGCTGAATTAAAAGCTTTAATATTTAATGAATTAAGAAAATATATAGACAGAAATGAATTCAGTTTAATTAAATTCAGAAATTGGGAATTTAGTACTGGAAATATGTTTTATACATCTGAATTGACAAATGAAACTAAGATTTCAAAATTTACAATTCTATTCTCCTATATTTATATTGCTGAACATATATTATTAAAAACTCATTACAAATTTTCTAAAAACATAAAACAATTCGAAAAACAATTAAAAGAATTAAATAAAAAAGAAAATATAAATACTAACGAATATAAGTCTGCTAATCATAAGCTTTTAGAATATATTATTATCAAAAATGAAATTGAATTTTATTTTATAGAATTACTTAATAATTTTTATCAAGTTGATAATCAATTTGAATTATATCGAGAAGTTTTAAAACGTGATCAATTAAGAAAATTAATTTTGAAAAATCATCAAATTAGCTTGTTTAATACGACAATGAACAATACTAAAATAGTTGATTATTATTCCGATACTAATCTAATATTAGAATTATCTAAAACCTCTAACCAAACAAATTATTCTATTGATAATTTTCAACTAAATAATCAAGAAAAAATAGAACAAAATCTATCTACTTTTAACAATGGTTTGAATAAAAAACAAGCTTCAGAATTAGTTAATATTTTCGAAGAATATTATTTTAATAATACCTATTTAGAATTCTTCGAAACATTACAAAATTTTACAGAAATAGATTTTAAACAGATACATTATTCAGCAATTGATTCATCAAGTCCTATCAAAAAAGAAGATTTAATTAATCAAATAATGGATTTAAACAACACAAATAACACTGATTCGCATACAGATAGCTACTTTCAATCCATAGATAAGCTCAATAATCAATTATACATTTATTTAAAATCGAATCATGAACATGGTAGTTCTAAAATTATAGAAACTATCTTATTTTATGATTCTGAAATAAATGATTCCGAGATTCTATTTTATGAATTAGATGAAATCGGATCATCAATCTATACAGAAACAAGACATAAAGTTTTAGAAGAACTTTATAAGGATTTTGATCACAATATTTCAACTGTAAAAACAAGTTTAAAAGAAAAATTAGATGATCCAGAATTACTGAATATTATTCAGCAAGATGTAATTGATTTTATCCAAAACGAAATTAACGACAACATTGTTTATTATGAAAATAGAATATACAATAAAGAGGCTTTTGACCGTATCACAAATTTAACTTTTTGGAATAATAATTTAAATATTTTACTTTCTGTGAGATACAAAAAACTTTATTTTGATTTAAATAAACAGTTAATTACTTTAAATTAGGTATATAAGTTGATAGTTAAATACAGCTATAGCAACTATTTGCTAATCTGTCTAAACTATGAAATTAAAATCGAACGAACCTTTTTGGTTAATTAAAAATGGATTAATAAATTCATTTCCTTCTTTACAACAGGACATAGAAACCGAAATCTTGATTATTGGAAGCGGAATTACAGGTAGTTTAATCGCTCATCAATGTATAAAAGATAATCATGATGTTGTATTAATTGATAGACGAGAAATTGTTAACGGAAGTTCTTCTGCAACAACTTCTATGTTACAATATGAAATTGATGTTCCACTCTATCAATTACAAGAATTAATAGGTGAAGATGCTGCTAATACTTGTTATAAAGCCTGTGAAGATTCAATTAAAACTTTAGAAATGATTTCAAAGTCGATTAAAAGCAAAGCTGGTTTTAAAAATAAAAAATCCATATATTTTGCGCATTTCAAGAAAGATATTGATTGGCTAAAAACTGAATTTGAAGCTCGAAAAAAAGCTAACTTTCCTGTAAAGTGGTTAAATCCTGAGCAAATTCAAGAAAAATACCATTTACATAATACACATGGTGGAATTATTTCTAATGTTGGTGCAAGCGTTGATGCTTTTCATTTAGCCCATGAATTATTGGCTTATAATCATAAAAAAGGATTGCGAATATTTGACAAAACAAATCTCGTAAACATCACTTCTACCTCACGATCTGTAACAGCAACTACCGATAAAGGTTTTACAATTAAAGCTAAAAAAGTAATTTATTGTAATGGTTTTGAAAGTGCCGAAATCATTAAAGAAAAATTTGTTGATTTATTATCTACCTACGCAATTGTTTCAGAGCAAATGGAAGCTAAACAATTAGAAAAATTGAATAAATTATTGATTTGGAATACTGCAGATCCTTATATTTATCTTAGAACAACTGACGATAACCGAATATTAATTGGTGGCGAGGATGAAGATTTTGTAAATCCTGATAAACGCGATCAATTAATTCACAATAAAACATTAAAACTAGAAAAAGAGTTTAAGAAATTATTTCCAGAAATTCCGTTTGCTACTGATTTTAGTTGGGCTGGTACTTTCGGAAGTACAAAAGACGGTTTACCATATATTGGAACTCATAAAGACTTTCCTTCGTCATATTTTGTTCTTGGTTTTGGTGGAAACGGAATTACTTTTTCAGTTTTAGGAATGGAAATGGTAAAAGCTTTTCTAGAAAACAAAACACATCAACTAAATCCATATTTTAAATTTGGTCGATAAAAATGTTAACTGAACAAATACAAAATCTTCCTCAAGTAGCAGGTGTATATTTCTTTTACAATGAAAAAGAAGATTTAGTTTACATCGGGAAAAGTATAAATATTAAAAAACGTGTTATTCAGCATTTTAGTGGCAAAGATCGAAAATCACTGAAAATTCAAAACTATGTTAAATTCATAAAATATGAAGAAACTGGTAGTGAATTAATTGCTTTATTGCACGAATCCCAATTAATCAAAGATTATAAACCAATATTTAACCGTGCACAGAGAAAAAGTGTTTTTCAGTATGGATTATATCAAACAGATGTCAATAATTATATTGGTTTACACATTAAAAAAATCACTGATAATGAAGAATGTATAACAACATTTACAACTGCAAAGGAAGCTAAGGAAACATTATTTCGGATTACGGAAAACTATTTCCTTTGTCAAAAAATCAACAATCTATATCATACAAAATATTCCTGTTTTGGTTACCAAGTTAAAATGTGTTTTGGTGCTTGTATTAATGAAGAATCTCCTGAATCTTATAATATGAGAGTGAATCGTTTTATTGAAAATAATACATTAGAAAAATTTACTAAATTTTATGTACTTCCTGGAAGAAATCCTACTGAAATTGGATTAGTTTATATTGAAAATGGAGTTTATAAAGGCTATGGATTTTGTAAAAAAAGAACGCGAAAAACGAATTATATCAAATACATACTACCAAAAAAAGACACAAAAGATGCAAGACGTATTTTAATTCGATACATGATAACTGAAAAAAATAAATGATAAAAAAACCTCCAAAAATTGGAGGTTTTAATATTATAATCTTGAGTCTAATTGAATCTTTACATTATAATGCTCTAACAAATAATTGATTAAATCATCCGAATGATAATCCATCGGATCTTTTACTTGTAAAGCTGCTTTTTTGTGTTCTTCGATTCGATGTAACGCTTTGTAAAAACGACGAATCTCGTTTGGAGAACGTAAAATTAATTTCGGAGCATCGGCTTTTTCTCCATTTTCTTCCTTACAAATCATAGTAAAATAAGACGAATTACAATGTCTAATTTCTCCGGTTTGTACATTTTGGCTTTCTACGCGAATTCCAATTACCATAGATGTATTACCTACATAGTTCACCGATGCATTAAGTGTTACTAATTCCCCTACTTCTACTGGCGTTAAAAAATCAACTCTGTCTACAGATGCAGTTACACAATATTTCCCAGAGTATTTAGATCCACATGCAAAAGCAATCTGATCCATTAATGATAATAAATATCCTCCGTGAATTTTACCCGAAAAATTCGAGTGTGATGGTAACATTAACTGCGAAAAAGTTATCAATGAACTTTCTACTGTTTTATAAATCATTTGTGTTATTGTGTGATGTTTGTTAAATTCAATCGATAAAATTCATCAGCAATCGAACGATCATTGGCCAAACGAGGAACTTTATTTTGCCCTCCTAATTTACCAATTGATTTCATATAATCTTGGAAACCTCCTTTATTAATTGGCGTTAAAACCAATTTTCGAAGAATATTTCCTCCGATCAAATCATCATAATACACATTTTGTAAACGCATTTGTGCATCTAATTCTTCACCAAAAGCGTCCATATTTTCAGGATAATTCTCAAATTCAACAAACCATTCATGGTAAGGTAAACCTGTTTTTGGATTAACCTGTGGCGCAACTGTAAATTCGTTTACACTTGCCGAATACTTTTCTAAAGTTTTTTGCAACGCCTGCTCTACTTCATGTGCAATTACGTGTTCACCAAAAGCCGATGTAAAATGCTTGATTCTTCCAGAAACCACAATCTTATAAGGCGCAGTTGAAGTGAAACGTACCGTATCACCTAAATTATAACCCCATAATCCTGAGTTCGTGTTCAAAATCAAAACATAATCCTTCCCTACCTCAACATCTTTTATCGAGATACGCGTTGGATTTTCTTGGTGGAATTCGTCGATTGGAATGAACTCATAGAACATTCCGTTGTTTAACAATAACAGTAAATCTTCGTTTTTTTGTGTGTTTTGGTATGCAATAAAACCTTCCGAAGCCGGGTAAGTTTGTATGCAATCTATATTTCTACCAATTAATTGGTTTACTTTTTCGCGGTATGGCTCATAATTAACCCCGCCAGTAACCATTAATTGTAAATCTTTAAATAATGTTTGGATATTTTCCTTTCCAGACACAGCTAATAAACGTTCAAAATACATAATTAACCATGGTGGAATACCAGAAATTAACGTCATATTTTCCGGAATCGTTTCTTTAACTACAGCATCTACTTTATCTTCCCATTCTTCTATACAATTCGTTTCCCACGAAGGCATACGATTGGTTTGAAGATATTTTGGAACATAATGTGCTACAATACCTGAAAGACGTCCGAATTTTAATCCATTTTTTTCTTCTAAAATTGGACTTCCTTGTAAAAAAATCATTTTTCCATTCAAGAAATTAGCATTTCCAGTTTCTTTTACATAATGTAGCAAAGCGTTTTTTGCTGAATTAATGTGATAAGGAATTGATTCTTTAGTTAAAGGAATATATTTTGTTCCAGAAGTTGTTCCAGAAGTTTTAGCTAAATAAATTGGTTTTCCAGGCCAAAGAATATCCGATTTACCTGCAACCATTTCATCGAAATATACACGTAAACCTTCATAATCATTAATTGACACGTATTTTTTAAAATCATCATAAGATTTGATTTTATCAAAATGATGATCTTTCCCAAATTTTGTGTTTTTTGCATAATTTATAAGGTCTAATAAGGTCTTTTCTTGCGTAGAAATTGGATTATTCATCCATTTTTGATCCTTATTTACAATATAATTTGCATAAATTTTAGCTAAAAAAGCCTTCATAAACTTCATTTAAAATTATACAAAATGAATGCTAACATATTATTGCAATCAATTTATAATTATCTTTTTCAATTAGTTACAAATTGTAACTTCTAATGAAAATGTTGTAGATTAGCGACTATAAATAATCGTACTAAACCAACATAATCTAATAGTACAAATATCTAAAACTTTTTGTGAATACAAGATTTTTTGTATTCTTTCGTTTTATTGTAGATTTGTCGATATAGTTGACCATGAAAAAATACGCACTTAGCATCTTTGCAGCAAGCCTTTTGGTTGGTTGTTCTACCAGAAAAGATACTTTTCAGACTAGAAATTACCACAAAATGACTTCTTGGTTTAATGGCCTTTTTAACGCAGAAGAAGAATTACAAAAGAAACAAACAGAACTGAAGTCTTCCTATACAGAAGACTATGGTGAAATATTGCCTTTAGGTGAGAACTATTATGGAAAAAACAGTCTTTCTGAAGAGTATGATGGTTCTTTACTAAATATGACTCCTGGAAATTCGAATAATGAAAACAATTCAAATAAACCAAGTGGTTATGAAGCGGTAGAAGCAAAAGCCAATAAAGTAATTGAAAAACATTCGATGATGATTCGTGGTGAAGAAAAAAACACCATGATTGCACGTGCGTACTTATTAATTGGTAAAGCGAGATTTAATCGAGCTAAATATTACGAAGCTTTAGATGCATTAAATTACGTTACGAAAAATTTCCCGAAATCTAAATACTACGATGAGGCTTTGTTATTCCAAACATTAGCTGATATTAGAGGTGGGAATTATTTTGATGGTCAAGAAAAACTATTGAAACTATACGATAAGGAAAAGGATTTATCGAAAGAATTAAACTACTTAGTTGCTACAAACTATGCAGATTTCTTGATTGAGAATAAAATGTACGAAGAAGCATTAGAACCACTTGAAAAAGCTGAATATTACAGTAAAGGTTCTGATAATAGAGCGCGTGTATTGTTTACTTTAGGTCAAGTGTATTCTAAATTAGGTATGCAGGAAGAGGCTGGTGAAGCTTTTACACAAGTATATAAAATTCGTCCTGGTTATGATATGGAAGTAAAATCTCAGTTGGCAATTGCCCAGAATTTTGATCCAAAAATCAATACATACGGATCGTACAAAGAACATATTTTAGACCAAAGCAAAAAAGGAATATATACATCTAAAAAGAACGAATTTTATTATGCAATTGCAGAAATGGCGTTTAGAGATGGAAATATAAAAGAAGCTATAGAATACTCTAAATTATCTTTAAAAGAGCCTATTTCTGACCCTTATATTAGAGGAAAAGCATATGAGAATTATGCAAATATAGAATTTAGTCAAGGAAACTATCTTTATGCAACATCTTATTTTGATTCTGCAGTAACTACTTATACAAAAGAATCTGATAAGAATAGAATCAATGAAAAAAATACAGTTCTTAAAAAGTTAATGGAGATGCATTACTTGGTTCAAAAGAACGATAGTATTTTACGAATTGCTGCGATGTCTAAAGACGAACAAAAAGAACATTTCACAACTTATATAGCAAAAATTAAGAAAGAAGAAGAAGAACGAGTTATCCAAGAACAGCAAGAAATGGCAGAATTCCAATTAGGTGGAAAAGTTGCTAGCTTTACTTCAAGTTTTGATAATTCAGGTTCTAATAAATTCTATTTCTACAATCAAAATTTAAAAAATAATGGTTTAGCAGAATTCCAACGTGTTTGGAACTCTCCTTCTCTAAAAGATAATTGGAGAAATTCAGCTTCAAATCCAGGAGGTGATTTAGCAGACCGTGAAAATGAATTATTAGGTAACATTGTATCTGGTGATCCACGTCGTTTTGAAATTGAATATTATTTAGAAAAAATTCCGCGTACAGCGAAAGATTTAAATAATTTAAAAATCACAAGAGACACAACTCAACTTTCTTTAGGAACAGGATATTATGATCATTTTAATGATGTAAAACTATCTGCATCAACTTTAGAAAAATTAGTAGCTTCGCCTACAAAACAAAAAGAAGTTGAGGTACAAGCCTTGTATCAATTGTATCGTATCCACAAAGACAGAGATAGAACTCTAGAGGATAAATACAAAAATATTATCTTAAATCAGCACGGAAATACAATTTATGCAGGTTATATTTTAAATCCTGAAGTCGATTTTATTACTGCTGAAACTAAAGAAGCATTAACCGATTACGAAGCTACTTATACTTTGTATAAAGAAGAAAAATACGAAGAGGTTAAACAACGTGTAAACGCTGCAATCACAAAATATCCGACAGAAATTATCATTGCTAAATTTGCTTTATTAAATGCCTTTGCAATTTCGAAAACTGAATCTAAAGAAAACTTTGAAAAAGCCTTAGAAATTGTTGTTTTAGCTTATGATGGTACTGATGAGGCTAAACGAGCTAAACAATTATTAGATAGTTTAAGAAATCCTGATAAATCTGCATTAACAAATGTTAATTCTGGCAATAAATCTGATAAGGATGGAGATAATTCAAATCCAACTAAGGCAATTGAAGAGGAAGATGATTTCGTTCCGCCAATGCCTGGAGGAAATCCTCTTGGAACAGTAGACCAGCAATTTTCTCCACAAACTCCGGTTCAAAATAATAAAAAGAATACGAACAATAAAGGAAATTCTACAAACGAGTGGGATCGATAAAATAAAAAAACCTCAACTAATCAGTTGAGGTTTTTCTTTATCTATAAATCAAATCTTATTGATCATTTAATAATCTTGCCGCTTCTTTCGCGAAATAAGTTGTAATTAAATCAGCACCAGCACGTTTCATACATGTTAAGGTTTCTAACATAATTTTATCATGATCAATCCACCCTTTTTCAGCAGCAGCTTTAATCATTGCATATTCTCCAGAAACTTGATAAACGGAAACAGGAACTTGTAAATTATCTTTCACTAATTTAACAATGTCTAAGTAAGCCATACCTGGTTTTACCATTAAGATATCAGCTCCTTCTTCAACATCAGCAATTGCTTCACGAAGCGCTTCTTCTGCGTTGTGGTAATCCATTTGATATGTTTTTTTATCTTTAGGAATTTCCATATTGTCGACTGGTGCACTATCTAATGCCTCACGGAAAGGACCATAAAAAGAAGAAGCGTATTTCGCAGCGTAAGACATAATACCAACATTATCAAATCCATTTTCTTCTAAACCTTCGCGCATAGCACCAATACGACCATCCATCATATCTGATGGCGCAACAAAATCAGCACCAGCTTCAGCATGAGAGATTGTCATACGAACTAAAGCATCAACTGTTTGATCGTTTGCAACTTGTCCGTTTTCAATAATTCCGTCATGTCCGAAAATAGAATAAGGATCTAAAGCTACATCAGGCATTACAATCATATCAGGACATGTATCCTTAATTAATTTGATTGTATTTTGCATTAATCCATTCGGATTCCACGCTTCTTTTCCTGTATTATCTTTTAAGTTATCGCTAACTTTACAATATATATTAACGGATTTAATTCCTAAATCCCAAGCTTCTTGAACTTCCTTCTTTACATTATCTAAAGAATTACGGTAAATACCTGGCATTGATGGTACCTCTACCTTTACTCCTTCACCTTCTGCAATAAATAATGGCATGATAAAATCATTAGTACTTAAATGATTTTCACGAACCATACTACGGATAGATTCGTTTTTACGAAGTCTTCTATGTCTATTATAAATGAACATTTTATTATTCTTAGATTTTACACAAATTTACTTGTTTTCAGTTGACTTGACTAATGAATAATATCAATTCTATTGATGTACTTAAAAATCTTATTGATAATTTATATAATGTGGAATGTTAATTGTGAGAACTACCTTAAAATTTTATGGTATGAATAAGAATAAATATCTAATTTTTGCAGCACTTACAATTACTACGCTTGCGTTTATAAGCTCTTGTAGTGTTAAAGTACCTGAGTATGCAAAACCTGTAAATAATTTTAAGGCAGATAAATATCAAGGTAAATGGTACGAAATAGCTCGATTCGATTTCAAATATGAAAAGGACATGAATCAAGTAACAGCACAATATACTTTAAAAGACGACGGATCTATCGAAGTAATTAATAGAGGTTTCGATTACGTAAAAAATGAATGGAAAGAGAAAAAAGGAAAAGCAAAATTTAATGGTTCTGATAATCAAGGTGCATTAAAAGTTTCATTTTTTGGACCTTTTTATGCAGGTTATAATGTAGTTATGATGGATCCAGATTATGAAACAGCTTTAATTTTTGGTGATAAACGTGATTATATCTGGTTTTTATCACGTAAACCAACCCTTTCAGAAGAAACGAAACAAAAATTTTTAAATGAAGCAAAAAAAGCTGGTTATGATTTAAATCGTTTAGTTTGGACAGAACAGAATCCACAATAAATCGATAGGAATTTGTAAATCCACAGTTTTTTAAAATATCTTTGCAGTATGCGAATAGATATTATCACAGTTTTACCCGAATTATTAGTTAGCCCATTTTCAGCTTCAATTATGAAAAGAGCTCAAGATAAAGGTTTAGCTGAAATTCATGTACATGATTTAAGAGAATTTGGAAAAGGTAGATACCGTCACGTAGATGATTACCCTTATGGTGGAACATCTGGAATGGTTATCATGTGTGAGCCTTTAGATAAAATGATTTCTAAATTAAAGGAAGAACGTGAATATGACGAAATCATCTATTTAACACCAGATGGTGAAGCATTAAACCAAAATATGGCGAATTCATTATCTTCTGCAGGAAATTTAATGATGATTTGCGGGCACTACAAAGGAATCGATCAACGTATTCGGGATATGTATGTAACCAAAGAAATTTCAATTGGAGATTATGTACTTTCTGGTGGAGAAT
This sequence comes from Faecalibacter macacae, assembly GCF_003687725.1. GTDB lineage: Bacteria > Bacteroidota > Bacteroidia > Flavobacteriales > Weeksellaceae > Empedobacter > Empedobacter macacae. The sequence goes on along the minus strand of NZ_RDOJ01000008.1, from coordinate 93,577 downwards.
TTGGTGCAATCATTTTAGCGGATTCTATTATTCGTTTAATTCCAGGAGTAATTGGTGATGAAACTTCTGCTCTTTCAGATTCTTTTCAAGATAATTTATTAGCGCCTCCTGTTTATACACGTCCATCAGATTATAAAGGACACAAAGTTCCAGATATATTACTTTCCGGAAATTTCCCTAAAATTGAGGAATGGTTACATGAACAAGCATTAGAACGTACTAAAGCTCGTCGTCCTGATTTATTAAAATAAGAATTAATAAGATATTTTTAAAGCGTCTCAAATTAAATTTGAGACGCTTTTTTTTATTACAAAACTCTATTTTACAAAAGTTTAACTGTTGATTTTTTTTATTATTTTAAATAAGTCTAAATAAATGATATTTCTCATTATTAATTATATTTAGTCTAAATAAGTTGCTTGTTAAAATATTGTTAAGCATATTTGCGCCCTCAAAACAGAACTATGAGAACTAAAAATATCATCTACTTTACATTATTATTTACATCAAATACTTTATTTAATCAGGTTTGTGCGCAAACTAAAAACGCGCAAATAGATTTACATGTAATGGATAATGATAGTATTTCATTAAGAAATGTACAGATAGAATTTTCACCTCAATTAAAATATCAAACAAATACCGAAGGAAAACTAAGCGTTAATTTACCATTAGGAAATTATCAATTAAAAATCTTAAGCGATACTACAGAAGAATACATTCAGAATTTAGTAATTAATGGTAATAAAAAATTACCAATAGTTTTACAATCCAAGTTGATTAATTTAGAAGAAGCTGTATTCACCGCAAAAGAAGATAAAGGATTAACATCTAAATCCGTAATCAATAGACAAGCTTTGATGCATTTACAACCATCGAGTTTTTCAGATTTAATGGAACTTTTACCTGGAGGATTATCAACCGATCCTTATCTAATCGGAACAAATGTTGTTGCATTGAGAGAAAACTCGGGAAGACCTTCTAATTACAGTACAAGTTCTTTAGGAGTTCAGTTTATGGTTGATGATAATATCATAAATTCAAACTCTGATTTTCAAAAATCATTAGATTCTAGTTTATTATTAAGCGCACCAGAAGGAAGAAATACCTACCAAACAGGGGTTGATATGCGAAGCATTTCTACTAACGACATCGAAAAAGTTGAAATTATTCGAGGAATTCCAAATGCATCTTATGGAGATTTAACTTCAGGATTAATCAAAATTGAACGAAAAAATGGAAATACTCCACTTCAAGCAAGATTAAAAGTTGATGGATTTAGCAAACAATATTACATTGGAAAAGGATTCAGAATAAAAGATAATTGGTCTATCAATTCATCATTCGATATTTTAAATGCCAAAGTTGATCCAAGTGATGAAACAAGTAATTACCAGAGAATTACAGCTTCTGTTAGATCCAAAGCAGATTTCAAAATTGGAGAAAATAAATTACAATGGCGAACAAATTTAGATTTTACAGGAACTTTAGATCAAACCAAAATAGATCCTGACACGGGTTATGATTTGGTTGATAAATACAGATCTTATAACAGAAAAATAGCACTTGCTAATAATTTTATTTTTGATTTAAAGAAAGAATCATTTTTCAATAAAATCATTTTAAATACTGCAATTCAACAAGGATTTAATCGCATTGAACAAACAAAATTTGTTCAATATACAGGTCCAAGAGCAATTTCTATCTCTACACAAGCTGGTGAAAATACAGGAATATATCCAGCATTAAGTTTCATCTCAGATTCTTATACTGATGGAAAACCATTGGATTTACAAACAAAATTAGAATTTAAAGGAAATAAAAAAATTGGTCAACTAAAACTTGAATATGATTTAGGAACAGATTGGCGATTCTCTAAAAACTACGGTGATGGTGATGTTTATGATATTACTCAACCTCCTACTACATCGATGAATACTAGACCGAGAGCTTTTAAAGATATTCCTGGAACTCAAAATTTATCAGTTTATGGAGGTAATTTATTGAATTATAAAATCAATCAACACCAATTTAATTTATATACAGGTTATCGTTTAAGCACATTATTAAGTGTTGATTCTTCATATAAAATCGCGAATAAAATTTTTGTTGAACCTCGTGTTAATTTTCAATATAGTTTACCAAAAATCAATATAGGGAAAAATCACTTAAACATTGATGTAACAACTGGATATGGTGAGTTTTATAAACAACCAACTAATCTAAATTTATATCCAGCAGATCAGTTTAGAGATTATGCTCAAATCACATATTACCATAATGATCCACAATATCGTTACATCAATTACATGACGTATGTTACTTCATTAATCAATAAAGATTTAACAGCTGCTAAAAATATCAAAAAAGAAGTTCGTATTGATTTTGAATACAACAAACATCAGTTATCAGTAACGTATTACAAAGAAAACATGAAAAACGGATTTCGTAATGTAGGTTATTACAATATTCACTCATACAAAAAATACGACATCACTGCTATTGACACAAATAATTGGGGACCTAATGGACCAGATTTATCTAATGTTCCTTACCAAGATATTAAAACTTTTTCATCTTATACTTTAACAGAAAACGGAAGTGCTACAATAAAATCTGGATTCGAATTTCAGTACAATTCACCACGAATTAAAGCAATTAATACGCGATTTACATTAAGTGGAGCCTGGTTTAAAACAAAATATTACAATACTGTTCCGGTTCGAGCAATTCCTTCAGTTTCTGTTGGTGGAAATTCTGGTGGTTTTCCATATGTCGGAATATATGCGAATGACGAAGGTTATAAAAACTCACAAATGAATTACAATTTAATGATCGATACTTATATTACTTCGTTAGATTTAACATTTTCGGCATCGTTACAAGGAATACTTTTTACGAATAATTACAGAATGGGAAAAATAGCAAATCCATTTGCTTACATGGATTTACAAGGAAATATTCATCCCTTTTTAGAAGAAGATAAATCAGATTTATATAAACAATGGCTTGTTAGAAATACATCTGCAACGGATTATATGAGTCAAAAAACGAGTTACAACATCAACATGAATTTGAAAGTAACTAAAAGTATTTATAAATCGATCAGAGCTTCCATGTTCGTTAATCGATTATTCAACTACAATAACCCTTACACATTTAATGGTGTGAAAGTAAATCCGAGAAATGGAATGTCTCCGTATTTCGGAATGGAAATAAACTATAATTTTTAAACATATTACAATGAAAAAACGTATTTTACTATTAGGTCTTTTAGCAATCACTTCAACAATTACAATAACTTCTTGTTCTGATGATGATGGTTTTAATGTAGAACAAGTTCAAAAAAGTATTTTAACTTTAGGATTTAGAGGAGAAAACATTTCAACATATAAAACATTAAACATTGATATTTTAGAAATAAATACTGGTGTAACTACAACTAAAACGATCGAAAACACTAACGTTCATTCTTTAGAGTTACCTAAAGGATCTTACAAAATCACTGTTAATGGTGAAATTATTTCGCAATCAAACGAAACATTTACTGTTGGTGGAGGTACTAACATTGATATTGTAAGTGCTGTAGAAAATGTAAATATAGATTTATATGTAAAATCTTTCAATAACGATTTTATTATTGAGGAAGTTTTCTTTACAGGCGTAAAAACTCCAGAAGGTAGAAATTATAACTCAAGCCGTTACTTTAAACTAACAAACAACACAGACGAAGTTTTATTTGCCGATCAATTAATCATTGGACAATCAAACTTTTTAACATCGGTAGACAACAATGTTACACCTTATGCAACTACGGAATATTTTCCAGTAAAAGGTGTGATGGTTTTACCAGGAACTGGTCAACAATACCCAGTACAACCAGGAGATTTTATTGTAATTGCTGATAATGCGATCGATCACAATTCAATTTCTAGTACAGCTTTCAATTTAAGTAATGCTGATTTTGAGTTTCCAAATGATAATCCAACTTTAGGAAATGTAGACAATCCAAATGTTCCAAATGTAGATGTAATTTACACTCAAATGAATTTTAATATGTTTTTCTTACACAGCAGTGGTGTTGAGGCTTATGTAATTGCGCGTTTCCCAGAAGGACAAGATAAAACGACATTTTTAGCGAATCAAAAATACGATTACGAATACACAAATTCTGCCGGAAACATTACTTCTAAATCTGCATACAAAATTCCAAATTCTTGGATTATTGATGGAATGAATAATGCAAACGAAGATAAGTTGTTACAATTATTAACATCTCCTTCTATCGATGCGGGTTGGACAAGTGTAGGAGCTTTTTACAACGATCCAAATAGAATAGGTAAATCTGTTCGTAGAAATGTTATTGGAAAATCTGCTACTGGAAAAAATGTATACAAAGACACGAACAATTCTACAATTGATTTTAATAAAAATGCTGAACCAAGTTTAAAAAACGGAATCGTTCACTAAAACAATCTTATTTTGAAACACAAAAATTTATTTCGATTAACGATATTTTCTGTTTTGATTTCTGTTAATGTACAAGCGCAAAATCAAAAAAAAGATTCTATTACGTATTTAGAAACCATTAATAGACAATATCATACCGAAAGAGATTTTATAAATAATTTATACTATAATCCGGCATCAATGTCGGATTATAGTAATTTTTCTTTCTCCGAATTATATATAAATTCTCAAACAAATAAAGACCAAATTAATCGATATCCATTAGGAAAGGATCAAACATCTTTTGGTTTAAAAACAAAATCTTATCAAACACTTAAAAAAAATGTCTCTTTATGGGGAGAAGCTGCTTATTCTTCTATCTCTACAAAAGACGTTAAGTGGAATGAGAATTTAGATTATGATCGTATTTCACCATATAGCGTAGCCGATTCTGTTGGAGGAAAATTAGATGTTGAAAAATATAATTTTAAAGGTGGTTTTGCCAAAAAATTAAACCGAATTTCATATGGTTTAGAAGGGAATTATATCGCCCAAATGGGTGCGCGTAGTAAAGATCCAAGAAATAAAACTGTTACTTCTAATCTAGAAGTTAAAGCTGGTTTAAACTTTAATTTTTACAAAAATTTAGAAGCTGGAATTTTCATTCATGGTGAAAAATACACACAAAATAACAATGTTCGTTTTGCAAGTATTCTTGGATATCCTACCGTTAATCAAATGGCTGGATTCGGAAATTATAACTATTTATTTAGTGGTGGTAACAATAACATATCAAGTATTTATGAGCAATTCGGATATACTTATGGAGGACAAATCTCAAATAATAATGATTTCTATTTAATGGCTAAAAAAAGTAAACATGATTTACTTAAAACCACAAACGGAACACAAACTAATTATTTTGACATAGCCGATTTAATTGAAGAAAATTACTTATTTGAAGGTGCTAAGTTTTTTACAATTAATAATAATCGACTTGGTATAAAAGCTCAATATAATTACCGCAAAAAAATAGGAACCGAATATGGATATAGCAACAACACTAAGGTTATTGAATTAATTTATAAACAAAAATCGTATAAAAAAGATATTACAAATTATTCAGCAGAGCTTTTTTATCAATACAATTCTCGTAAAGTAAATGTTACGCTAATGCCTTTTACTAACTACGAACAATTTGTAGAAAAACGTATAGGTCCATTTAATGGACAAAAATGGAATAGTATTTTAATTGGATTAAAAACTGATCTTAAATACCAGATTAATGAGCAGCATGTACTTTCTGTAAAACCTGTATTTTCTTATAAAAAAGTAACAAATAAAGATGCTATTTTCTCTGAGGATTATAAGCAATCGATAAAAGATTTAGTTCTATCAGAGTATAATTATTTATCAAGTAATATATCTGAATTTGGAGCGACTATTCGTTATGATTTTGAGTTTAAAAATCTTCCAAAATTATTTATTTCAGCTGATTATTTTAATAGTACTATTTTAGAACAAAATAATCAATTTTTATCATTTAATATTGGTGTTATTTTTTAAACCTACAAATTACTATTTTTGATTTTTAATTGAATCTAAAATACTATGATTGCAATCGTTATTGGAGCTACTGGCGCTACAGGAAAATTTTTAGTTCAAGAATTAATTAATGATTCTAATTATCATGAAATTGTAATTCTTGTTCGTCGTAAAACGAATATTTCACATTCTAAAGTGAATGAAATTATTGTTGATTTTGATCAATTAGAAAAATATTCTGAATACATCATTGGTGATGTTGCGTTTTCATGTTTAGGCACAACTTTAAAAGATGCCGGAAGCAAAGAAAAACAACGAATTATTGATTATGATTATCAATTGAAATTTGCAGAAATTGCGAGTCAAAATCAAGTTAATTCGTTTGTTTTAGTTTCGAGTATGAATGCGGATAGTAATTCAAATTTCTTTTATCCAAAAATAAAAGGCGAATTGGAAGATGCGATTAAAAAATTAAATTTCGAACAATTAATCATCTTTCAACCTGGCTTTTTATTACGCCCAAATACTGATCGATTAGGTGAAGTTTTAGGTGTAAAAGTAATTGGCTTTTTCAATTCTATCGGTTTATTTAAAAAATACAAACCTCTAAAAGTTGAAGATTTAGCCAAATCTTTAATACGTTCTGTACAAAAATATCCAAAAACAAAAATTACTATTAATACATTAAAAGGACTTCCTCTACTTCTACTTGCCTTTATGCTTTCGTGCGAATCTAAATCAGGAAATCAAGATAAACCTGAGAATCAAACGACTGAAATTACAGAAGAAAACAACGCGACGTATATCAATACTAATGGTAACACTATTTTGGAAAGATATAATACTCCAAAAGGTACAGAAAGAGAAAATTATAACAAATCCGATTTTGGATACTTTTTGCAACATCTTCCTTTAAAACCATTTGGAAATCGAGTTTTGTATCATACTGGTAAAGAAAAAATCAATCAAAATGTATATAATGCAGTAATTGATTTACCAATCGGAACGAAAGATTTGCATCAATGTGCAGATGCGACTATGCGTTTACGTGCAGATTATTTATACCAACAAAAACGTTTTAAAGAAATTGCTTTTAATTTTTTATCTGATGGGCAACCACGTTTTTATTCCGATTATGTAAATGGAGATTATTCAGAGTCTAAATATTGGGAATATTTAGAACATATTTTCAATTATGCAAATACGGCTTCACTAAAGAATCAATTACAAACTATTTCACATCAAAATATCAAAATTGGTGATATTTTAATACAAAAAGGAAATCCATACGGACATGCAGTTATGGTTGTAGATTTGGCTAAAAACGATTCAGTAACTTACGTTTTAATCGCTCAAAGTTACATGCCTGCACAAGAATTACAGATTTTAAATAATCCGAATACTACTGATGGATCGCCTTGGTACAAAGTAGAAGAAGGAAATATTAACACACCAGAATGGAATTTCACAAGTGAGGATTGGAAAACTTGGGAGTAATTTTATAGAAGATTAAACGTATTTTTGTAAAAAATAAACTCCATGAATCCGCAGGAAGGTTCTCGCTTTTTAGAAGAAATTTTAGCCATACAGCAATCTAATAAACCAATTATTTCTAAATATTTAGATTTAAAACGTGTCGTTGAAAACTTAGCTTTCGATTTAACTAAAAACGAAAGTTTACAATTCTCGAATCTTTTCTCAAAGCTTTCGTTCATCTGTAATACCTACAAAGTTTCAACAAAAATCCATTCGTTTCGTGCTACAGTTAAAAAGGTTGAGACACAATCCTATAAACCAGAAGAATTAGAATATTTTACGCATTTAATGTATGTTTCTAAGTTTATTGCTTCAATTTACGAAGTTATGACTCCGGCAGAATTAATGTACTTTTTTCCTGCAAAAGCATATTATACAAATAAAATCACAACTCGACAGCGCATCAAAAAAATGCGTGTTCAGGTTATTGAAATTAAAATGGATTGTTTGATTTGTGATTACGAAGAAATTGAAGATGGTGAATACATTACGATTCGTATAGATGAAGATGGAATCAACGAACGATTCAAATCGACATCTAAATTTTGGGTTGGTGCACAATTAAATTTGATTAATGTATCTGTTGATGAAGAAGATATTTACCATCCTCGTTTCATTATTTTAGAACCTGATTATTTAATCAACATCTCCTCTATTGCCGAATGTTTCCAGGATTACGGAACTTCGCCGATGCAATTCATTAAAAGTAAATTTGAAGAATCTCCAAATTCTAAACATATTCGTTTAGGAAATTTTGCCAATCAAGTTGTTGATGCTTTTACAACTGAAGGGATTGAAAATACGCAATTTAATGATCTATTTACTGAAGATTTTAAAACCAATCCGTTAGAATTTTCTTCTTGTGATGATTTAAAAGATCCAGATAAATTCAAAGAATATTACCAAGAAGCCAAAGGTCATTACGATCGTATACAGAAAGTAATGGAAGAAGATTTTAAAAAGTATGATATCTCATTGGATCGTATACTTTTAGAACCTTCTTTCCTATGTGAACAATATGGGATTCAAGGTCGTTTGGATATTTTAGATTTAAATCCAGAAGGGAAAAATAAAATTGTTGAATTAAAATCTGGCGGTGCACCATTTGGTGATCATGAAGGTGTAAAAATTAAACCCAATCATGCCGTTCAGTTGTTTTTATATTATCAAATTATTGGTGTTTTATTCGAATTAGAATTTAAAGATATTGCCAATCATACGGATGGATATATCTTTTATTCAAAAGTATATATGGGTAATTTACGTTATGATAAACCTAATTTATCTCGCGTTCAATCTATTTTGGATTTAAGAAATTTAATTATAGTTAATGAACATATTTTAAGTACTGGAGATCGAAATTTAACAGAAAATTTAATTAACCAAGTTAATGTAAATGAAATAATTAAAACCAAAAACTTAAACCCTAAGTTTAAGGAATTAGTTGGGAATCAAATTGATGCATTTCAAATCCCAATCAAAACAAGTACACCCTTAGAAAAAGAATACTTCTACTCTTTTGCAAGCTTTATTGCGAAGGAACAATACTTGGGTCAATTAGGTTTGGGACAATCTAATTCGAACAATGGTTTAGCAAGTTTATGGTTAAACACATTTGATGAAAAATCAAGAAACTACGAAATCATTTATGATTTGATGATTCAAGAAAATTCTATTCATCAAGACAAACGTCAAATTGTTTTAAAACGTACCAATCCAGCTAATGATTTTATATCAATTCGTGAAGGAGATATTTGCGTATTATACCCAAGAAACAACAATGAAGAAACAGCATTATCAAATCAGATTTTCAAGTGTACAATTCGTTCAATCACAAAAGATTTAATAACACTTCAATTTAGATATAAACAACCCAACACTCACTTTTTTGATACTTTAGGTACCGATGCAAAATGGGCTTTGGAACGAGATTTCATGGATAATTCGTTCATTTCGATGTATAGAAATATCTATGCTTTTATGAAAAGTAAATCGGAAACAAAACAATTATTATTAAATCAGCGTGAACCAATTAATCAATTAGCATACAATTTTCATAAAGATCATTTATCAGAAGAACAAAATCGAATTCTGAAAAAAGCACTTTCAAGCGAAGATTATTTTTTATTAAATGGACCTCCAGGAACGGGAAAGACATCGATTATTATCAATGAATTGGTAAAAGAATTACATACAAATACTAATTCAAATATCTTATTATTAGCGTATACCAATCGTGCGGTAGACGAATTATGTGAAAGTATTAATGAAGCAATTGATGACACGGTTAATCAAAAATACATAAGAATTGGGAGTGAATTGACTTCGTCGCCAGAACATCATAAAAACTTGTTGAATGTGATAATTCGTCGAAAAGAAGAAGAATTAAAACAAAGTGGTGATAAATTTACACGAAAAACAATAGTAGATTTAATCAATAATCAGCGCATTTTTGTGTCGACTGTCGCTTCGATTACAAGTAAATCTGATATTTTAAAACTAAAGAAATTTGATACGATAATCATCGACGAAGCTTCTCAAATTTTAGAACCTCAGATAATTGGAATTTTACCGAAAGCTAAACGATTTATCATGATTGGTGATCATAAACAATTACCTGCAATTGTTTTACAATCGCCTGAATTATCTAAAACAAATTCTGAAAAATTAGAAGAAATTGGTTTAGTCAATCGTAAAAACTCTTTGTTTGAGAGACTTTACGAATTCTGTGAACAAAATAATTACGACAATGCTTACGATCAATTAACCTATCAAGGTCGTATGCATCATGAAATTGCAGATTTCCCAAATCATCATTTTTATGGAGGAAAATTAAATGTTGCTTTCGATTTAAATCATTTATCTGCTGATGCTAAACAAAGTCTTTCTCGTCAACGAGCTGAATTAAATTTAAAATCATTTGAAAACAATTATTTTCAATCACTTTTAACAACTAAACGTTTTGCATTTTTAGAAGTTGAAGAACATCCATCTTTACCAAAAACAAATTATCAAGAAGCTGATTTAGTTGTTGAAATGGTTAAAGAGATAATACGTGTTTATAATTTTAATCAAAAAGAATTCAATCCAAAGAAAACGATTGGAATAATTGCACCTTTTAGAAATCAAATTGCGTTAATTAAACAAAAATTAGAATTAGCCAATATTCCAAATTTCGAGCAAATTACGGTTGACACTGTCGAGCGTTACCAAGGAAGTCAGCGTGATATCATCATTTATAGTTTTGCTGTAACGCATTATGCACAATTAAATTCGTTGGTAAATATGAATGATGCTGGTGATGTAGACAGAAAATTAAACGTTGCACTAACAAGAGCGAAAGAACAATTATTTTTGGTTGGGAATAAATATATTCTAAAAGAAAATCAAATCTTAAGAGATTTGATTTTCTACTTAGATAATCATCAATCAATTCTAAAAATAAGTTTAGGTTAGTTGGTTGGTTAGTTGGTTATTGATGCAAATATAGATAGAGAATTACATCTAAATCTACCTATATATCTGTATTTTGTTGCTTAATAAATAATTTAAAACAATTATTACGAAAACTTTTAAAGAAATCAATTTCATTATACTTCTTTATTCAAGCTAGTTTCGTTAAATTTGCATAACTATTTTTACAGTTTATTATGTTGTATCAAAGAAGTAGTGCATTATTTGCAGATGCACAAAATTATATACCAGGTGGTGTTAATTCACCTGTAAGAGCATTCAAATCAGTTGGTGGTACTCCAATTTTTATTTCTAAAGCAGAAGGAGCATATATTTACGACGAAGATGGTCGTAGCTATGTAGATTACATCAATTCTTGGGGACCTATGATTATTGGACATACTCACCCAGATGTATTAAATGCAACAGTTGAGCAGATGAAAAAAGGGTTTTCTTTCGGAACGCCAACTGAATTAGAAACTGAAATTGCGAAATTAATCACATCTGTTGTACCAAACATAGATATGGTACGTATGGTAAACTCAGGTACAGAAGCTTGTATGTCTGCTATTCGTTTAGCGCGTGGATATACAAATCGTGATAAAATTGTAAAATTCGAGGGTTGTTACCACGGTCACTCAGATGCATTTTTAATTAAAGCTGGATCTGGAGCTGCAACTTTTGGTAACCCAAATTCTCCTGGTGTTACACAAGGAACTGCAAAAGACACATTATTAGCAGAATACAATAATTTAGAATCTGTTAAAGCATTATTTGAACAAAATAATGGCGAAATTGCAGCTATTATCGTAGAACCAATTGCTGGTAATATGGGTTGTGTTGTACCACAAGAAGGTTTCTTAGAAGGGTTACGCACACTTTGTACAGAAAACGGTGCATTATTAATCTTCGATGAAGTAATGACTGGATTCCGTCAAGCTATGGGAGGTGCACAAGAGCGTTTAAACATTGCAGCTGATATTGTAACATTTGGAAAAGTTATCGGTGGTGGTTTCCCTGTAGGGGCTTTCGCGGCTCGTGCTGAAATCATGAATCATCTAGCACCACTTGGACCAGTGTACCAAGCCGGAACATTATCTGGGAATCCAATTGCAATGCGTGCTGGTTATACGACTTTAAACATCATTAACAATGATCGTGATTTATTCAACCGTATTGATGCAACAACTGAAACGTTATCAAAAGAAATCCATACGATTTTAAACGAAAAAGGTATTGCAAATCACATCAATCAATTCGGTTCAATGATGTCGGTATTCTTTACGGAAGCCAATGAAATCAATAATTTTGAAGACGTTGCAACAAAATGTAACCACGAAACATTCAATAAATTCTTCCATCATTTATTAACGAACGAAGTTTACATTGCTCCTTCAGGATACGAAACTTGGTTTATTTCTGATGCAATTAAGGATGCTGAAATCAATAAAACATTAGAAGCTGTTCGTTCATTCGAGCTATAAAAAACTAAATAACAATAAGATAAAATGCAACATATTACATGTTGCATTTTTTTTTTGAACAGTCTTTGTTAAAATTAAGTTAACCAAAATAAAACTATATGAAAAAAATAATTTTAACATTAACATTTTCTGCTTCAATATTTACTTTAGGGCAAGACATTACGAGGCCTGTTTCATCTGCTGAAGTTGGTGAAAAACCCATCCAAAAAGGAAATTGGTTAGTAGGTGGATCTATCGGTTCGTTAGGATATTCATTCGAAGGTGAAAACTTTAACATCAACATAAATCCACAAGCAGGTTACTTTATTTCAGATGGTGTAGCTCTTGGTTTAACTACAGGATTAGGATTACAAACTGTAAAAGGTGGTGATAATATTTGGAGCTACAAATTAATGCCATTTATCCGTTATTACTTCCCAGAAGGGGCTAGTTCTACTGGACGTTTCTTTGGACAAGGAGAATTAGGTATTACTGGAGCTGAAAGCGGCGGAACATCTGACACATCATTCGGATTTGGAATTAATGCTGGATATGCACATTTTATCTCAAGAACAGTTGCATTAGAAGTAACAGGAGGTTATAACTATTCAAAATCTAACCACGCTTCGGCAGAAGCTCAAAATGGATTAGGAGTAGCAGTTGGATTTCAAATTTATTTACCTGGAAAAAGATAATACTTTATTAATGATATAAAAAAAGCAGATTCAAAATTGAATCTGCTTTTTTTATATTAATTAAAATCTCCTAAATGTTCCATTTCACTTGCAAAAGTTAAAACCTTAGTTGCAAATTTTTGTAATGATTTTTGCTGGATTCCATCTAAAAAGTTATTTCTAAACTGTTCTAAAGTCAAATCATCATTCACAAATAATTGCAACGAATAACTTTTAAAACCAGGCTCTTCATGAGAGGTAATTTTCCCTAAACGAGCACCTAAAAAACAATTTGTATTTAAATAATCTTTTAAATGTTCTTCCTTAAACCAAGGTAACCATTCTTCGTGTACACTATCTTCAACAACAAAAGTTGTATTGTATAATATCATATATCAATTTTTTGCAAAGATACACTACTTTTTCAATCCTAATAAATCCTATTTTATAACTTCAGTATTAATATTTATGCTTAACTTTATACATTATTCATAAAAAACAGAAATGAACAATACGCAACAATTTATCCAAGAAAATAAAGAAAGATTTCTTGATGAATTAATCGAATTACTTAAGATACCTTCAATTAGTGCTGATACAGCTTACACACAAGACGTTAATAATGCAGCAGAATTAATTGCTAAATATTTAACTGATGCTGGTGCTGATAATGTAGAAATTTGTGAAACTGAAGGATTCCCAGTTGTTTATGGAGAAAAAATTGTAGATCCTACAAAACCAACTGTATTAGTGTACGGACACTATGATGTACAACCAGCTGATCCATTAGAGTTATGGGAATCAGGTCCATTTGAGCCGGTAATCAAGAAAACAGAAATTCACCCAGACGGAGCAATCTTTGCACGTGGATCTGCAGACGATAAAGGTCAAATGTTTATGCACGTTAAAGCTTTTGAAGCTTTAAACAAAACAAACGAATTACCTTGTAACGTTAAGTTTATGATTGAAGGAGAAGAAGAAATTGGTTCTCCATCTTTAGTTAACTTCGTAAAAGATAATAAAGAGAAATTAAAAAACGATGTTATTTTAATTTCTGACACTTCAATGATTTCTAACGAACAACCATCAATCTCAATCGGATTACGTGGTTTATCTTACGTTGAAGTTGAAGTTAAAGGTGCTAATCGTGACATGCACTCTGGTGTGTACGGTGGTGCAGTTCCAAATCCATTAAATGTTTTAGCTGGTATGATTGCTAAATTAATTAATGATAATGGTGAAATAACAATTCCTGGTTTCTACGATAACGTAATTGAATTAACTACTGATGAAAGAGCTGAAATGGCGAAAATTCCTTTTAATGTAGAAGATTACAAAAAATCAATCGGAATCGCTGATATTCAAGGTGAAGAAGGTTATACGACTATCGAAAGAACTTCTATCCGTCCAACATTAGATGTTAATGGTATGTGGGGAGGATACACAGGTGTTGGTGCAAAAACTGTAATTCCATCAATGGCTTATGCTAAAATTTCAATGCGTTTAGTACCTGGTCAAGACCATGAAGATATTACACGTAAATTTGCTGAGTATTTCCCAACTCTTGCTCCATCTTCTGTAGAAGTTGTTGTAAAACCTCATCACGGTGGTAAACCATATATTTTACCAACTACTGATAAAGGGTATATCGCAGCCAAAAAGGCATTAGCTGAAACATTTGAGAAAGAAGCTTTACCAGAAAGAGCTGGTGGATCTATTCCGATTGTTGCTTTATTTGAAGAAGAATTAGGTACAAAATCTGTGTTAATGGGATTCGGATTAAACTCTGATGTTATTCACTCACCTAACGAACATTATGGTTTATTTAATTTCTACAAAGGCATTGAAACTATTCCATACTTCTTTAAATACTATACTGAAGAATAAGAATTTATAATCTACTTATAATTTATAATGCCTTAATTTTAATCAATTAAGGCATTTTTTTAGAATTTACATGATTGATCAAAATTTTATAATTGTTGGAGCCGGTATCGCCGGTTTGTGTTTAGCAAAAGCCTTCGAAGATTTAAACATATCATATACTTTATACGAAAAAGCTGATGAAGTTCGTGGTATTGGAGCTGGTTTTGGATTAGCATCTAATGCAATGAAAGCATTTGAAATTTTAGGATATGATGACAAGATCATTCCACTTGGACACATGTTGGATGATTTTGAAATCCAAGACTGGAAAGAAAAAACAATTTTAAAAGCAGATACAAATAGACTACGTAAAAATTACAATACAGATAATTTTGCAATTCATCGTGCCGATTTACATCACTATTTATATCAATCCATAAATCCTAAAAATGTTGTAACTGGAAAAAAGGTAGTTGATTTACAACAAAGTTATGATAAGGTTGTCTTATACTTTGATGATGATACAAACGAAACTACAGACTTTGTAATTGCATCAGACGGAATATCTTCAGCAATACGACAAAAATTATTGCCAAAATCAACTCCAAAATATGCTGGTTACATTTGTTGGCGTGGCGTAATTAAAGATGAAAATTATACCTCAAAAAAATCTATAGAAACTTGGGGACCAAATGGCCGATTTGGTTTAACACCATTAAAAGATAACCAAATTTATTGGTATGCCTGTAAAAACACTCCATTAAACAGCGATGTATATCAATGGGATTTAACTGATATTAGAAGAAATTTTGCCGATTATTCTGGTTTAATTCGTTCTACTTTACAAAAAACAAATCAACAAGACTTGATTACTGCTCCAATTATGGATTTAGAACCTATTAATAGTTATAACTTTAACCGTGTTTTAATCATTGGGGATGCAGCGCATGCAACAACGCCAAATATGGGACAAGGTGCTTGCATGGCAGTTGAAGATGTTTGCGTTTTGGTAGATGAATTAAAAAATAATCCTGATAATATAATTTTGTGTTTTGAAAACTATAATAAACGAAGATTAAAAAGAACGCAATACATCATACACACTTCAAGATTAGCGGGAAAAGTTGCTCAGTTAGAAAATAAAATTTTAACTTCTGTTCGTAATTTTGCGTTTAGACAGCTACCAACTTCAATAGCACAAAGCCCATTAGATGATTTATTGGAACAAGATTTTATGACTTTATAAATTAGAATCCTAATTCTAAAATTTTATCATTATTTACTAATGAATTTTCAATTAAATGAAGATATTTTTCTTTGTATGTTATTTCAAATAAACATGTTATCTCATTTCCTTTCATGATAAATGACTTTGAATCAACAGTTAAACAAAACTCAATTAAACTATTAATTATCTGATCTTTAACTTCTGTATTTTCTCTATTATATTTAACCGAAATTATTTTATAACTGGTTTTATTGATAAATGTTCTAGAAATAAGATTTCCAAAAAATATCACCAGCAAACTGCATACTAAAAATACAATGCTGATTAAATATTCTCCAAACCCAAATGACATTCCAATAGCAGCGGCAATCCAAATTATACCTGCCGTTGTTAATCCATTTACATTTATACCATCTTTAAAAATAACGCCAGCACCTAAAAAACCAATACCACTAACTACATAAGAAGCAATTCGTGTTGCGTCTTGAAAATCCCCTGCTCCAATTTTAAAAGACAAAACTGTAAACAAAGTACTTCCCAAACAAATAATCGTAATCGTTATTAAAACCTGCTGCCTTATCCTTCACCTCACGTTCTATACCAAGTAGCAATCCTGCGATTAATGATAAAATTATCTTTATTAAGTCTTCATTTTCCCAATTTCTGATGATTACATCCCAATCCATTTAGTATGTTTTAAAAACATGTTACAAAACAAATACCATATTTAAAACACATAGATAATTCTTATGGCGTAAATAAACAAAACTCTGTCTATAATTAAATAAAAGGACAGAAATTTAATAAAGAAATTTGCAAAGTCTAATTTTTAAAGGAATAATAATGGAAGAAAAGCTGTGGAACAAGAACTTTTTAAACGTTTGTTTAAGTTCATTTTTTATATTCTCAAACTTTTATTTATTAACTGCAACAATGCCTATATATGTAAAAAATGATTTACATGGTAGTGCAACACATATCAGTTTAATTGTTTCATTATACATTTTAGGAACTGTATTATTAAGACCTTTTACCGGGAAATGGGCCGATCAATATGGCAAAAGAAAAATAGCTTTAATTTTCTTAGTACTTTTTATTATATGTAACGTAGCCTATTTAGGTACGCAAGCAATCGTACCATTATTAATCGTTCGTTTTATTAACGGATTTGGATTTTCAGCTGCTACAACTTCAACAGCAGCATTAGCTATGGACTGGATACCAAGTAAAAGAAAAGGAGAAGGAATAGGATATTTTGGATTATTTATGAGCTTGGCCATGGTAGTTGGACCTGCATTAGGTATTTTATTAGCTAATAATTATGATTATAGTATTTTATTAATTGTAGCTTCATTATTTGCTGTACTATCGATAATTTTTAGCTTTTTTACATCAGAAAAATCGAAAGAAAATGTACAAAAAATTGAAAAACCTATAATAACAGGAATAGATCAATATATTGAAAAAAAAGCATTACCAATTTGTATTACTTCATTTTTATTAGCATTTGCCTATAGTTCTATAATCGCATACATTGCTCTATATTTCACAGAAATTGGACAAGCTAAATATTCTATGTATTTCTTTATTTGTTTAGCATTAGTAATAATAATTACTCGACCAAAAATCGGAAAAATTTATGATAAAAAAGGTCCACATGCCTTAGTATATCCTGGATTATTTTTCTTGGCTTTAGGCTTAATAGTAATCGCATTATCTCAATCTCCTTACATTTTATTATTATCCGGAGCAATTATAGGATTAGGTTATGGAGCTGTTTTTCCTGCATTTCAAACTATATGTGTTTCTTCAGCAGAACCATCAAGAGCTGGAACCGCATCTGCTACTTTCTTTTTATTATATGATATTGGAATTGGATTAGGATCTTTCGTTTTTGGAATGTTTTCATCAAATTTCGGATTCAAATACACTTATATTTTAGCCGCAGTAATTGCAATAATTTGTTTAACAAATTACTTTTTTAACATTCATAAAAAATCAAAACGAAATAAAATAATAATTGAATAAAAAAGAAGAGCGGTTTAAATTACTTTAAATCGCTCTTTAGTTTGGTTAAATATTAGATTCTTATAAAGATATCTTTTACAAATGTATAGAAACAAATTAAACCAAAGAATTATATACCATTAAATATCAGGTAATTATAATTTAATACGTTACTTTTTATTCAATCACAGATGAGAAATAATCATTTTGAGAAAAAATGAAGTATTTTTACGTGGATTATTGATATACACAATGGAAAACTTAACCAATACAGATACAGTATTTAAAACCTATTTTGACCAAACATTAGAAAGATGTGGATGGAGTGAGGAAGTTCAAAAAGGTTTATTATTTTTCTTAGGAACTAGCATTGTAACTGCTAATACAGATCAAATATTAAGTCGTTATAAAGACGAAATTCGAATTCAGGAAGAATTACATTATTTAATAAGATTATACGCAAAACCAAACGAAGCTTATGATCCATTTAATGAAATTGAAGCAACTCCTATTTCTTCAGCAATTTTAACATACAATCACATTGTTTTAAATGAATTATTAGGCCAAGAAAACCAGATTGAAAAATTTATAAAACAAAACCCAGATCATACAAGTATTATTTCTGATGCTAGCGTATTAGAAGATTGGACATTCGAATTTAAAGATACAAAATACAAATTAGCTACTTTACATCGTTTAAATATTAAGTTTTTTGAATATATAGGACAATACTTAAAAGCTTTACATTTAGATAATACGCAATGTTATGTTGCCGGAATTAATTACTATCAAAAATATCAATCAATAGATTTTGAAGGAACTAATTTCCTAAGTTTAACAATTATTGATACGTTATCACCTGTATTTAAAACGTTATTTGCGTATCCTCTTTTATTTACATATCACCCAAATGAATTGAATGCGAACCATTTATTTAGTTCTATTTTACAATTCTTTTACATGAATGCAAATACTGATATAGCGAAATACGTTCACCAATATCATCACCAATTATTCTATACTCAAAATCCTCGAAAAGTACGTAAAGAATGGAATTTCGAAAAAGAAAAACGTGGTGTCATAATTTCTCAAATCGTTCATAATGCTATGAATATTCGCAAAACTATGATTGGAAATTACAGATCTCATTTCTTACAATCTGATAATTATATCATGAAAGAATTGAAAGATAAAACGATGACTCGTGAGGATTTTAAAGGTTCAATTTCACATTTAATTGAAACATATTATGAGATGAAAATTGACGATGTAATTGAAAAATCAACTCATGCTGAATTTTTACAAACATGCGCCATTTTATACTACGAAACTGCAGTACACGCCATGTTATTAAAAGAATTTAAATCATAAATATATCTAAAGCCTTTCTTTGTTAAGGCTTTTATTTTTACAATGAAGAAGTTTTTAGCAATCTTGTTTCATAGCCTATTTTGTTTTCCTTTCCTCTTATTTCTTTATTTAGCAGGAATTGAAAACTATACTTCTATTCGTAAAATTTTATTTATTATTTGTGTTGCTATTCTTTTGATCATAGGTATTGGTCAACCAAAATTTTACAAAACAACTTTTGAAACCGATAAATTAATAACAATACCTCTTGTTTTATTAGGAACAATTTCTGCTTATAGTTTACAAATATTTGCCAATTTCAACCCTATATTATCTGCAGCTATTGTTGGGCTAATTGCAATATTTTTAGAGAAAAGAATGAAAATACTAATTGCTTTACCTGTCTATTGTGGAGCTTTTGTTGGAATGACAAATCCTGACAATCATTATTCTTTTTACTTGATTTTTTTAATTGGATTTTTTGCTGGTGTTTTATTCTATTTAAGTAAAAATTTTTATGCTGGTGTTGGAGGAAAATTAGGTACCATTGCTTTTGCATCTGTAATCGCAGGAGTTTTAATCTTAAAATATGTCAACCATGCTATTCCTTTCTAAAGTACTTTGTTGCTTTATTATTTATTGGCTTACTTATCATTTAAATAATACTCGAAAATTGGGAGGTGTTACAGCGTCAGCTTCCGTTGCATTAGTTATCGGAATCATATACCAAATCTGTATTGAAAAGAATCTACATCTTTACTTTTTCAAGGATTATTTTTTAATTATGATGGGGGCAACTTTCATGGGGATGATTGCAAAACTTCACGAACATAAAAAATTAGATTTTATTATTTCCTCTTTTATATTTTGCGCACTATTTCAGCATGTTTCTACTTTTTTCATCGGATTTGGAGGATTATTAGGAACAATAGCATGTATAAGTATTTTGTGTGTTTTTGGACTAGAACGAATATTAAAACAAATAAAATAAAAAACTGCCCAACCTTTTGAAGTTGAGCAGACCGAATAATTGCTTTTTCAGTATTATTATCTAAGTTGTATATGGTTACATTATTACTAATTAAGTACTTATCAAATAATATACCTTTTTTTTTTAAGATTTAAACTTAATAATTATATTATTTATAATTAATAAAACTATTTATTTAAAATATAATAAATATCACACACTATAAATATTCATAACTGATTTACTTAGATAAGCTAATTGTAAAATTTAACACTAACTTTTACTCATTAAAAATTAATAATAATATTCTACAATATTTTAGGTTTCTCTACATTTGTTTCTATGAAACAAGAAATATTAAATTCATATAGTCCTACTGAAGAAAAACTAAATGTATATAGCCATTTATTAGGCTTATTTTTGAGTATCGTTGGACTAATATTGTTAATAAAAAAGTCTTTAATAATAGAAAATAGATGGGCTACCGTTAGTTTTATAATTTTTGGACTTAGTATGATAACTTTATACCTTGCTTCAACATTATATCATGCTGCTACAAATCCTGAAAAAAGGATTAAATTAAAAATATTTGATCACGTTGCCATTTATGTATTAATCGCCGGTTCATATACACCATATACCCTAGTTTCTTTAGTAAATGATAATGGTTGGAAAGTATTTGCAATCGTTTGGGGATTTGCATTAATTGGTATAATTATAAAATTATTTTTTACAGGAAGATTTAAAGTTGTTTCAACATTAATGTATGTATTAATGGGTTGGATGATTGTATTTTCATTTTCAGATTTACAAAAAAATGTTTCAGAAGAAGGTATTAATTGGTTAATTGCTGGTGGAATTGCATATACTGTTGGTGCCATTTTATATAGCATTAAAAAAATACCTTACAATCACGCAATTTTTCATGTATTTGTATTAATTGGAACATTTTGTCATTTTTTTAGTATTTTAAACTACGTTTTATAATATATTCGAACTATGAAAAAACAAATCGTATCTACACTATTTACAGCACTTTTAGTTTTATTAACGACTAAATCACAAGCACAAACTTATACTTTAAAATTTAAAACCAATCAAGGTAAATTTAAAGTAATGTTATACGATTTTACACCAAATCATAGAGATTTAATTTTATCAGAAATAAAAAAAGGAACGTATAAAAATGCTGAATTTAATCGAGTTGTAAAGGATTTTGTAATTCAAGGTGGCGAGCTTGATGATCCTATTTTAGCTCGTGAAGCTTTAACTCCAGATATAGAACCAATTCGACTAGCACCAGAATTTAATCCAAAAGCTTTCCACAAGATTGGTGCATTAGGTGCAGGACGAGATTTAAATCCAACAAAAAGTTCTTTCTACAATCAAATATATTTTGTAGTTGGAAAACAAATTAATGAAATTGATTTAGAGCTATTAGAACAGAAAAAAGGAATTAAATATACTGCTCAGCAACGTGAAGAATACTTAAAAAATGGTGGTCAACCAAGATTAGATCATGATTTTACAGTTTTCGGAGAAGTTACAAAAGGTCTTGAAAATGTAATTAAAATTAGCTATTCCCCTACTCATCCTAATGAGATTCCAAAAAAACCTATAATTTTTGATATCAAAGTCAAGAAAAACTTACCTAAAAAAGTAAATAGAACTAGTATTTCTGCTAGTGTTGGCATTGGTCACCGTTAATTTCAGATAAAATATCCTAATTTTGCATTTTAAATAAAGAATTAATGCAACCCTCAATATTATTAACAACTTTAAACGCAAAATATATTCACATTAATCTTGCGATTAGAATTCTTTACGATTTAAATCATCACAAAGGAAATATCGATTGGAAAGAATTTACCATCAAGTTAGATTTTGATGAAATTGCTAAAAAATGTGCTAAATATGACATTGTTTGTTTTAGTTGTTACATATGGAATATCTCTCAGACTTTAGAAGTTTGTAAACGCATTAAAAAAATTGCTCCAAACACAAAAATTCTTTTAGGTGGTCCTGAAGTTAGCTACGAATATGATGATGTTATTGCACAAGATTGCATTGATTATATTATTATCGGAGAAGGAGAAATTCCGTTTGAAAAGTTTGTAGAACAATACCCTGCAATTGAAAATGTCCCAAACTTAGTTTATAAAAAAGACGAAAAAGTAATTTTTAATAAAGAAAATATAACTTTTGATATTAAAAATTTAGAAGGACGAAATCCATATCAATACGATGACCCTTCGACATTGATTAATCGTGTTTGTTATATAGAAACTTCTCGTGGCTGCCCTTATAAATGCGAATTTTGTTTAGCAAGTTTAGATAATAAAATGCGTTATTTACCAATGGATACCATCAAACAAAATCTATTGTATTTGATGGAACATGGTAAAACGATTAAATTTTTAGACCGAACTTTTAATATTAAACGTGATTTTACAATAGAATTATTCCAGTTTATTTTAGATAATCATAAACCCGGAAATGTTTTTCAATTTGAAATTACAGCCGATATTGTTCATCCAGACATTATCAAATTTATCAATGAAAAAGTCCCTCCAGGATTATTTCGTTTCGAGATCGGAATTCAGACTGTAAACCAAGAAAGTAACAGAGAAGTTAGTAGAAAACAAAACTTCGAGAAAACTTCAAATGTTATTCATCAATTAAAAGATCGCATCGAAATGCACTTAGATTTAATTGTAGGTTTACCTTTGGAATATATTTCTGATTTAAAATTCAGTTTTGAATCTACTTTTAAATTATATCCGCCCGAATTACAATTAGGATTCTTAAAATTCTTGAAAGGTACTCCTGTTCGAGAAAAATACGAGAATTATGGTTATAAATTTGATCCAGAACCTCCATATCAAATCATAGAAAGTAACTTTTTAAGCGCGAAAGAATTACAAGATATTACTGATTTAGAAAGTGCTTTAGAAATTTATTGGAATAAACCCAGAGCTTTTCATACCTTAAAATATGTTTCTGAAAATTATAGTATTTTCGATTATTTAATGGGATTAGGAAAGTATTTCAGGAATAGAAATCATGCGTATAAATTTACAATTGTTGAGATTTACGAAACTATAGTAGAATACACAAAAGCTAATTTTGAAGATGAAATTTTAATGCAATTAATTGCAATTGATTATTATTCGACTCAAAAATCTAAACCTAAAGATTTATTTGGTTTTGAAGTCAATAAAAAAGATACAGAGATTTTTAAAGAAGCTAATGAAATTGTAACTAAAGACCGTTTAGTATTAATGGCAATTTCATTTGATTGGAAAAGTTGGATAAATGAATTAGAAATCCAAAAATCGAAAGAAATGTTTACACTTTATTATCCTGGAAATGAATTACCAAAAATAGATTCAGTACAAGAGTATAAAATGGAAATACTATCATAAAACAAAAGCCAGAATGTAACATTCTGGCTTTTCTATTATAATATAGCTAATAATTCAATTTCGAAAATCATAGTTGAATAAGGGCCTAATTCTTTTGAAATCTCACGATCTTTATATCCAATTTCTGGCGGAACAACTAATTTAAATTTGCTCCCAACTGGCATTAAAAGTACACCTTCAGCCCAACCTTTTATAACATTTTCTAAAGGAAAAGAAGCTGGAACTTTACGACGAACAGAACTATCAAATACTTCACCTTTGATATTAGTCCCATGATAATGACATAAAACTTTATCTGCCATTGTAGGTTTTGGACCATCACCCATTGTAATTACTTCATATAATAATCCACTTGGCAAAGTGATTACATTTTCTTGTTTTGCAAATTCTTCACGAAAAGCTAATCCTTCAGTTTTATTCTTTTCAATAAGTTCTTGTTTGCGTTTTAATAATAATTCTGCAACACCCATATTTTATTTTTTACAAAGTTAGAAAACGATTATTTAAGGCACAAAAAAAGAGTTAAGTAAATCAGAACTGTTAAAAACAGATGAGGAGAAATCTTAACTCTTTAATAGTTTTAAAATGTTACTGCAAAATTACAGACTAAATTCCACTTAAATATATTGACCGATATTAATATAATGTTAAGATAATTTTTAATAAAATTCATTAAACCACCTTTAAAAACGAAAAAAATTAAGGAACGTATCTTATATTCCTTATAACATTCTGAAATACTGAATCTTCTAATTATGGTTCTATATTAAAAACGAAGTGTTAAAATTTTAACTTTTATAAACTGATTTTTGACATATTCATATTAATAAAAACGTGCAAAATCATATTATCAGTAACTTTTAGTTAAAAATATTATTCAATTTACTTAACGTATATTTGCAACACATTTTAAAAACATTAGACAATGTCAGAATTTGATATAACATCAGCTTTAAAAAACTTATTAAATGATTATACTGAAGAAAATGCTTCTGAAGTAATTGAAACGTTGTTATACAACCCAACTGAATTAACGGATGAAGATCATTATATTATTGATAAATTACAAAATCACTTTTTGCATACTGCAGCTCAAATTTTTGTAGAAGATTTATCTTATGACTTTAATACGTTGGTTAACTATTGGGAAGCTTTTATTGGACAGTTAACGGAAGAGCAATCTTCTAAAATTCTAGAGTTTGGTTTAGAGCAAACTGATGTTGATTTTGTTGAGGATTTTATTATTGGTTATCGCAAATTTTACGTTAATCCGAAAGAATCTATTACTTTCTTTTCTAAATTAGATGCAAACGAATTTCATGAGATCAAGTTCTTTATTGGTCGTTGTTACGAAGCTTTAAACGAGTACGAAAATGCAATTGCATCTTATAATGATTATTTAAATCATCCATTTTTCGAGGAAGAAGAAAACCAAGAACAAGCTAATATTAACGCTTTTTACATCAATCATACAATTGCATCTTTATATTATAAAATGAAGGATATGAAGAAAGTTGTAGAGACAGTAGATAATATTATTGAACCAATTGGTTTTAATCAATATTTAGAGAATTTTTCGAATGCTGAAGATGATGAAATTAAAAAGTTTTTAGTTGAATATGCAGATGCATTAGAAGCAACTGACGAAACAATTAAAGCAAATACGCTAAGAGAAAAAATTACAGAATTTTATAAATAATCTTTTTATAACACTGATAAATAAAGGATTATAAAATTTTTCTTTACCTATATAAATAAATTCATTAGGAATTTATTCTATTCATTATAAATCAATTGTAAATTTGCCTTACAATAATTCGTTCAGATGTATATATTAATACAGACTTTATTGAATTCATAGTATTTTTAGGTTGGTTTATTAAAAAAGGGTTGAAACTTTATTTTCAACCCTTTTTTTAATACTCTAAATTAAGTATTTGATTTTCAAAACATTATATCTAATTTTACAATTTACTATTTAGTGTTAATTGTTAAAAAGCAAACATTCGAATTTTCAACCTATATTAATAGTTTCAATCAAATAATATTTAATTTCAGTTATTATTAGAGTCTTTGTTTTATTTCTTCTTCAGTAAGAATCCTAAACCAAAACCAATAATTGACGGAACAATCCATCCTAAATCATACTCAAAAAATGGGATATGATTTAATGTTTTGATAGTTGATTCACTAAATAATCCTAATAATTTAAATAATCCTAATGTACCAATGATTGTTGAAGCAATTATAGCCCCAATATATGGTGCCTTATCTTTAATCGTTTTTCCGAATAAAACAATGTATAATACTAATGTAATTACAATTGGATAAATGAACGCTAACGGCGGATACGCGAAATTAATTATCTCATCTACTCCTTTTATTGATAACCCAAAAGAAATAACGGTACAAGCGATTACAACAGCTGTATAACCAACTTTTTTATTAAATAACTCGCTGAAGAATGAACCAACTGCAGAAGTTAAAGAAATTGCCGTCGTTAAACATGCAAACGCCATACATAAACCAATTGCTAATAATCCATAATGACCTAATAAATTAGTCGATATTTGGATTAATAAATCTGATCTTTTAATTGCTGTATCGGTAATTCCTGATGTTGCACCTAAATAGATTAAACCACCATATACAAACAATAAACAGATTGCAGATAATGCACCAGAAATAATTGTTACCTCTGTTTTACTTTTAGTATCGTTATAACCTTTGGCTTTAGCAGCAGAAATAATAATTCCGGCAAAAATTACAGAAGCCAATACATCTAACGTTTGATAACCTTCAATAAATCCTAATGAAAAAGATTCCATCATCGTGAATTTAGAAGTTTCTAAAGCTTCAACTGGATTTACAATTCCAACTAAGATTAAAAAAGCTAATAGAATTAATAAAACTGGAGTTAAATAATTACCAATAACATCTACCACTTTTGATGGACGAATTGCTAAAACTAAAGTAACAACAAAAAAAGCTAACGATCCCCAAAAAGGATTTAGTTCAGGAAAAAATGGTTTTAAACCTACTTCAAAAGTTGTTGCAGCAGTTCTCGGAATTGCAATTAATGGTCCAATACAAATCATGATAATTGTACCTAAAATAACAGCTATATTTTTATTGACTCTGTTACCTAAATCATTAAAACTATCTCCTGATTGTATAACAGATAAAATACCTGTAAAAGGCAATAAAATACCTGTTAATCCAAATGCAATCATTGCCATTAAAAAATTTGAGCCAACTTGAACACCAATTAATGGTGGTAATAACAAGTTTCCGGCACCAAAAAACATTGCAAATAGTGCAAATCCTAGTGTTAAGATATTACTTAATTTTTTTTTCTCCATCCTTTATTCTTCTTTGGATAATATTTTTTCGTTGTAATGCGGGCGCAAAATATAAATATTTCAATCTATAACTAAACATAAAGGTAAAAAGTTGTGTAAGAATCTTATTTTTTTACGTTTTTGTCAGTATTTAATAAAAAACATAATATTATCCTTAAATTAAATTTCAAGAATTCAATTAACTTTAATTTAATAGGAACAATGTGACAATAAATTAACCTTTATTAAAGCAAAAATTAACATCGAAAGACTGATTAAAGGATATCCTTCGTAAACTAAGATGAAAGACAAAATAAAAAACAGAAAAATCCAGAATATATAATATAAAAATCCGAATGCATTTTGCAAATTTATACTCCCAATTGAGAAAAATTTTGGACTTTCAAAATTGATAAACGCAACCGAAAAAACAGCTACAAAATTTCCTATCAAAAAAGTAACTAAAAGTAATAATCCAATAAATTCTAAACTTTCAGACCAATTTTTAAGATGCATATAATTATCAAATAAAAAGGCTAAAACAAAAAACAGTATATTACAATTCACCAGAATTAATACATCTAAAGCTGATTTAGAATTGACAACTATAGCTAATTCTTTAAAAGAGTTAATTTTAAAATAAACCATGATTATCATTAACATAATAGTAAATGCCAATAAAAATGCGCTTAAACTGTAGATTTGAAATTCGAATGAAATTTTATAATTATCATTATAATAAGCCGAAGAAAATGTCATCGCTACAAGTATAAAACTTATAACGATGACTGCAAATAAACCTTCAGAAAGGGTTAACTTTTTGAATTCCATTCTATATTTTTAGAATAATACATGATAATTGCAAGAATAATAAACAAACCTAAACTTCCTACTAATAATGCGTGTTCTTTTAGTTGTAAAACACTATAAATAAATGCGTAAAGCAAAAATAATATCATTGTAATGCGAATCGTAAACTTCCAAGATTTAAGGAAACTGTTGATGAAAAGTGTGATTAAAATTAATGTTGCAAATGCTGAAATAAAATAAGCATAATCAAATCCTAAATATTCTGATATTGAAAGTAATAAGACAAAATTGATGCAAATTGCAAAACCAACTAACGCATATTGTACAATATGAATATTTAAATTGTTTCTATTTTCGATAAAGAAAAACGCCACAAAAGTTAACCCAATAAACAAAATCGCATACTTTGTAGAACGATATGTTTTATCGTAATGATCGTTCATTTGTAAAAAATCAACTCCAAAAGTGTAACCTTCAAAATCTACATTATTCTTCCAAAACTGGCCATTCAGCGGATTTTGCTGATACACTTTCCATTGTGCTGAAGTTTTGTTATTTGTAGTTACCAACGAATCTGAAGGTAACACATAACCATCAAATTTTAAATCTTTCCAATTCGACGATAGTTTTACATTCGTTTGTAAAGCCGATGGTAAAAACTTTAGACTATTAGATCCTTTTATTTCGACATCAATACCAACAGAATTAAAATCGAAAGTTTTAGGATCAATCGATCTGCTTAAAAAGTTTAAATCAACAGATCTACTTTCTGGCAATTCAACTTCATATTCATTATTTACAACTACAACTTCGCCAGATTTAAAGTTAATCTTATCATCAAAACTTAAAGGATAAGATAAATTTCCTGATTTTGCTATAACTTTATTATTAAATCCTTTCGAATCTTTAATTGCAAAAACTAATTTAGCATCAAGTACATTTTCACTTTTTATTCCAGATTCAATCAGAATTTTAGCGTATGATGGAAAACTTGACTTTAAATTTAACTTCGAATCATAAACTACAACATCATATAAATTTCGTCTTTTGATCGTATTATTTACCTCTGCATTAATCCAATTTTCATTGGCAGATACATAAGATATTTCTTGTGAAATGGTTTGATTTCCTTTTTGATCTTTACCAATTACATTATGCTTTATTTGAATAAATGGACCGTAAACAACCTGACTTCCACTCCATTTATTCGATATCTCTTTGATTACTTTTTCTTGTGATTCTTGCCTTTCTATGATCAAGTTTAAAATAAAAGGAATCGGAATTAGCATTAATAATGTTAATCCTAAAATGATTAAACCTTTTGTCATTGTAGATTTTGAAGATTCAACTTCCTGTTGAATTTCTTCTTCGAATTGATTTTCCATAAGTTATGAATGTTTTAAATTTTTTAAAAGCACTTTGAAATTCAAAGTTTAAATACAAAAAAATATTCTATTTCATTTTTTTGATTAATTTTTCTAAATATGCTAAATGCTCTTGAAAAGCTAATTTTCCAAGATTTGTTATAGCATAAGTTGTATTGGTTTTACGACCAATAAATCCTTTATGAACGGTTATATATTCGTTTTCTTCCAAGTTTTTTAGGTGAGATGCTAAGTTTCCGTCGGTCAAATCCAAATACTCTTTCAGATCTTTAAACGAAATTTCATCATTCATTACCAAAGCACTCATAATTCCGACACGAATACGATTATCAAAGACTTTATTTAATTTATTTAAATCAAAATTCATGTTGCAAATTTAAACTTTGTAATCGTATTTACGCACCATCCACACACCAAAAATAATATGAACTAAACCAAATCCTAAGCTCCAAAAAGCTAATCCATTGGCAATAAATAAAAAAGCTAATAATCCTAAAAAAATCTCTGTATACGCCAGATATTTAATTTCTACAACTGTATCTCGTTCTACATTTAATAAGGCCATACCATAAAACAATAAAGTTGCAGGTGCTATGTACACAAAACTAAGGTGTTTATACAAAGCCAAACACAAAAAACCACCAATTACTAAAACAAAAATGAATCGTTTTAAAATTCTTTTCGTAGTTGGATTAATGAATTTAACTTGATCGTTTTTAGATTTTTTAATCATAAAATAAAATCCTCCCAAACAAGCTATTAATAAAGTAATTAAAGCCAAGACAACTAACAATAAATCTCTTCTATTATCTGGTTGTAACGAATACAAATTCAACTTACTTTCTAAAATAATAAAATATGCAATTGCTGCGGCAATTAAACCAACTGTTCCGACCCAAATTCCACTCCATCCACTTATACTTGTGAATTTCGTAGTTCGTTGCATCATTGATTTAATTTCGTTTAAGCTATCTAATGGATTTTGGCTCATAAAAAAGTGCTTTGAAATTCAAAGTTAATTAAAATAATAATATTAAAACAAAAAAAAAGCTAAGAAATTTATCCTAGCTTTAATTTTGTTGTTTTGTAACTAATTGAGTCACGATAGTAAGTTAATTGAAAAATAATAAATCTTTCATAGTAGTTCCTTATATGGTTAGTAAAAAGAACGGTTGTTTTTCTAAATCGTTAAGTCAAAAGTAAAACAGATTATAATTGGATAAAAATGTTTTAATACACTTTTCGTTAAACAGCTTTTCAAGTAGGTGAATTATAATAAAACATGGGTGAATTTATTCGCAATAACTATTAAAAAGACAATTTTAAGGCTAAAATCGCTTTTGTACCCTCTGAATTTGATTCAAATTTTAAGAATTCTTCTTCTGAATTATTGAAAAGCTGTAATCTTTCTCTTATAATTCCTAAACCTTTTGACTCGTAAAATTTTTCTTTTTTAGAACTTTGTTCAATTCCTTTACCATTATCAGCAATGATTATTATTAATAATTCATCAGATTTTTTGACATGAATATTAATCTTATTAGTAGAAACTGTTGGGTTAAAAGCATGCACAAAACAATTTTCTACTAAAGGTTGTAATAACATTGGAGGTATGTTGGTTTTTTGAATATCAATTGCTGGATCTATATTAATTGAAAATTCAACTTTATGTTTGTATCTAAAATTTTCAATTTTTACGTATAATGTTAAAAATTCAATTTCTTCTTTTAATGCAATTTCATTTTTACTTGATAATTCAAGCATTTTACGAATCAATCGGGCAAATTGATTTAAGGTTTCCAACGCGTTATTCACATCATTATCAATGATATAATATTGGATTGAATTTAGAATATTAAAAATAAAATGTGGATTCATTTGACCTTGTAAAGCCATTAATCTAACCTCAGACATCTTCTTTTCTAATGTAATACGTTTATTTTCTTCGTCTTTAACTTCTTGAATATTCTTAATTTTTAATTGATTAATTTCATTTAAACGACGAATTTTATTCTTATAATATTTAAAAAACAATAAAAGTAAAACCAATATTAAACTTCCTATGAAATAAGGATTTTGGTAAAATGGAGGATCAATTTTAATCTTAATTAAAGAAATAACCGATACATCTCCTCCATTTAGATTTGTAATTTCTAATTCTATGTTATATGTACCAGATTTTAGCGAGTTAAAATGTAATACTTCATCCGAAAAATACTCACTCCACTCCTCTCCTTTATTTAATCTAAAACGATATTTATATTTTGTTGAATATTTTGGATTAATGATAGTAAAATCAATATAAATATTATTTTGATGATGCTCTAATCTTAAATTTTTATCAATCAAATCATACCACTTATAATGATCCCTACTTAGTTTTGTATCATTAATCTGTAACTTCGTTATTAAAACTTTTGGTGCAGTAGATTTTATATTTACAACACCGTTTACATCTATTAAATAGTATCCTTTGTCTGTACCAACAAATAAATTCCCTTTGTTTACGGCTGATGCAGATAAAGATTTATAATTAACACTCTGGGCTTTATCTATATAGTAATATTTGTATCCATCGACTATAACAATATTAGAAAACGAACCAATTAACAGTTTCCCGTCCATTTCCTCAATAAAATTGATGTTAACAGAATCAATTGATTTACCAGAAATTTTTCGAATTAATTGTAAACGATTTTGAATTATTTTGAATAAAAAAATGTCTCCAAATTCTGTTGCAACAGCAATTTTATCCTCTCCAATTGCCTTTATAGTTTTTATCTTTTTCTCTAAAAACTGACCATTAAAAAGATAAGAAATGAATTTTCCGTTTTCATACTTAAAAAGTCCATTAATTGCTGAACCAAAAAATACAGCTTTTGAATTTTTAGTGATTGAAACAACAAAAGTTGGTGTGGTTGTTATTGTATCTGAATAATTTTTATATATTAATTGATCTAAATCAGTAAAAATCTTTACACCACCGTTTGGATTAGCCTCTATTAATTGATTATTTATAAAAGTAAAGTATTGTGTATGGATTGGATAATAATTAATTATTTGTCCTTTATTATTTAGTTTAAATAAACCTATGTTTGAATTAATCCAAAGATGATTTTCGTGAACTTCTAGCTTATAGAACTTTAAATACTCTTCTTTAATTTGCGAATTAATTTCAAAAAAATTAAGATCGTTAATTATTAAGTTCTGTTTATTTTCTTTATTCTTTTCATAAAAATTCCAGAACTGAGCTTTACTTGTAAGTAATTCTGTTTTTTCAGATTTATTTACATATAAACCATTTGAAGATAAAATATAATCTTTTCCAAAAGCTTCTTCAATACATTCTATAATGGCATTATCTGTTGGATAATATTTGTAAGGAGTATTTAAGACAAAACGCATTAATCCTTGGTCTATGGTAGATACATAAGCAATGTCATTATATTTATCATATACAATACGATTTGGAACTATAGAACCTAATTCTAAAGATTTATTGATGTTTTTTAGATTGGTTCCATCAAATTCAAGAATACTACCAGAGGATGAAGTTTCATCATGTGTTACCATCCAATATTTATCTTTAGATATTAGGTCATAATCCCAAATAATAGGAAAATGAGTCGTATAATCCTGATATTTTCTATTGAAAAAATCTTGATTACTTAAAATCTTAATTCCAATCTTATTAGAAAAAATAATGTTATTACCATAAGTATAAGAGCTTTGAATTTCGCCAGGATAATAGGCTAAAACGAGGCGGTTATCTTTGATTTCAAAAACACCATGAAACTTAGTACAAGCAAATAATTTGTTATCAATTTTAATAAAAGCAACAACTTCAAATTGCTTTTTATCATTACTCGTTGGGTATATTTTTTGAATGGATTTATTTGATGGATTTATTACAGAAATTCCATTATTTCCACCTACATATATGTTATCTTTATGAGAAGTAATATTTGATACTAAATCTGAAACTAAACCTTCTTTTTCTGTATATTGAATAATTTTACTTCCGTCAAAATATGCTACACCTCTACCATAACTGGCAAACCAAAGATCATTATTCTTATCCTCGAAAATATCATATACATTATTAAATTTTATTTCCTTAAATCTACTAGACAATTTAAATCGTCCCATATCTTTAATATAAATTCCGTATTTTGTAGTTACCCACAAAAATTGACGAGAATCCATAAACATTTCTAAAATCTCATTAGAATCTAAGCTATTTGCATGCGTATGTTTCTCGGATACAATATATTGAGATTTAGATATTATCGTTGATAATAAAAAAAATAATATGAATAATTTACGAAACAGCATTCATTAATATCTTTAAACCTGAAGCTGTGACAGGAATTAAAATTTCACTTTCATTATCTGAATTTGAATTTTGTACAATAAGTGTATTGTTGCGTTTATCTAATCGAACTGCATATTCTAAATTCACTAAAAATGAACGATGCACACGAATAAAAGAATTTCTACAGATTGATTTTTCAATTTCTTTTAATGGTTTTGAAATCGTGAATGATTTTGTAGATGTATAAATTTCACAATAATTATCTGCCGCTTTACAATAAATAATATCATCAATTTTGATAAAAGATAATTCATTTACAGACGAAAAAAGTAAGATACCATTCTCTTGATTTAATGTTGTTTTTATCTCATTTAATTCATCAATATCATCTTGATTTGAAGCATCTAAATCAACAGTATTAGCAAGATTTTTCTGCGTGTAAACTTGTTTAAAACGCTGTAAAACATATTCTAAATCGCTGATTGATATCGGTTTCATTAAATATCCTAAACATCCCCACTGATTAACAGCTTCTAAAACATAATTAGAATGAGCAGTTGTAAAAATGACTTCGAAATTAATGTCATCAAAATAATCAAATAACTTAAAACCATATTCATTTGGCATATGAATATCTAAAAAAACTAAATCTGGTTTAAATTCTCTTATCAATTCTACTCCTTGATTCACTGATTCAGCTACATATATATTCGAAAATAAGTTTGGAGCTGTATGAGCAATCAATTTTTTTAATCCTTCTTGAGCGTAGTATTCGTCGTCTATTATAAGTGCTTTGTACATGGTAATAATCTGAATGAAAGTAAGACAAATATAAACGAAAAAAGTTGTGCCATAAGACACAACTTCTATATTTTAAAGATGATTTAATTTAATATTTTAGCTTCTTTGCGCTTAAGTTTAAGAATATTAATGCAATCAAAGCTCCTAAAGCTGCCATCACAACACCAACCCATAATTGAGAATTATATCCTAATCCCATTGCAATAGGAATTCCACCAAAATAAGCTCCTAAAGCATTACCTACATTAAAACTTGCTTGTCCTGCTGCTGCTGCTAAAGTTTCAGATCCTTTTCCGTTATTAATCAACATCATCTGAATTGGAGAACCAATTGTAAATGCAATTAATCCTGTAATAAATGACATGATGTAAGCCATAATCTTAATTTCCGAAGTAAAATAAACTACAACTAAACAAATTGCCATGGCTGAAAATGAAATTATAGTTGCTTTATTCGGAGACAATGTATCTGCTACTTTTCCTCCTATAAAATTACCTACAAACATCCCTAATCCAATCAAAATCATAATAACAGGGACTGTTTCTTTACTCATTTTGGCAACTTCTGTTACTAAAGGAGAAATGTAACTAATCCATGCAAAAAGGCCAGCTGTTCCTATCGAAATCATTGCGATTAATACCCATGCTTGCCATTTTTTAAAGAAAGATAATTGTTCGAATAAACTTCCCTTGTTTGAATTCTTAATATTCGGAACCCAAAATTGTACAGCCAAAATTGTAACAATTCCTAAAGCAGCAATTAGCGCAAAAGTATAACGCCAAGACATTGCTTGCCCTAACCATGTACCTAATGGTACACCGACTAAATTAGCAACCGTTAATCCCATAAACATAAAAGCAATGGCTTGTGCTTCTTTACCTTTAGTTGCCAATTGACTTGCCACAACTGATCCTACTCCGAAAAATGCTCCGTGAGGTAAACCAGATAAAAATCTTGCAGCTAATAATGTATAATAACTTGGTGCGATAACAAAAAGAGCATTAAAAATTGCAAAAAGTAACATAAAGAACATTAATACTTTTTTTGGCGCATATTTACTTGTTGCCATAATTAAAGTTGGCGCTCCAACCATAACTCCCAAAGCATACATCGAAATAAAATTTCCTGCTTCTGGTATGGTAATATTCAAATCTTTTGCAAAATCTTCCAACACTCCCATCATCGTGAACTCTGTCATCCCAATGGCTAATCCTCCTAATGCTAATGCAACTAAACTCTTTTGTATCATTCCTCTTATAATTCGTACAGCTCGAGTGGTAAACCGTCTGGATCTTCAAAAAAAGTAAACCTTTTCCCCGTATATTCGTCTACACGAATTGGTTCTACCACAATATTTTTAGATTGTAAGAATTGTACATTTTCTACTAAATTATAAACCGAAAAAGCTAAATGTCTCAAACCTCTTGCTTCAGGACGTGAAACTCTTTCTGGCGTATTTGGAAAAGAAAATAATTCTATACAATATTTATTCTGCAAAGCTAAATCTAATTTATAAGAATCCCTTGCTTCACGATAAACTTCTTGAATAATCGTAAAACCTAATATTTCAGTATAAAACTCTTTCGATTTATGATAATCTGAACATATAATAGCTATATGATGAATATCGTTTAATGCTAACATTACTTTTTTGGTTTTGATCTTTCGTACTGATTTGGCCATTTTACATCTGCACCAATCTCTTGAGATGCAAACATTGGAAAATAAGGATTTCGTAATAATTCGCGTCCGATAAAGATTAAATCCGCTTTTTCTTCTTGTAAAATATTTTCCGCTTCAGTACCAGTTTCTATCAAACCAACTGCTCCAACCAACATCGTAGTCTTTTCTTTTATTGCCTTTGCGAAAGGAACTTGATATTGTTTCTCTACTTTAATTTGTTGGTGAGCTACAGCAGCTCCTGTTGAAACATCAATTACGTCTACTCCTTTTTCTTGAAGTATTAAAGCTAATTTTTTTGAATCTTCAAGATTCCAACCACCTTCTGCCCAATCTGTCGCTGAAATTCTAATCCATAATGATTCAGTTTTCATTTCAGATTTTATCGCATCAACAATTTCTAAGACTAAACGAATTCTATTTTCAAAAGAACCACCGTATTCATCTGTTCTATTGTTAATTAATGGTGAAAAGAATTGATGAATTAAGTAACCATGTGCAGCATGTATTTCTAAAATTTGGAACCCAGCATTGATTGCTCTTTTAGCTGCTTTCCTAAAATCATTTACGACTTTATCAATTCCATCTTGTGTTAATACACTTGGTGGAACATCATCTTCATAAAATGGAAGTTCAGAAGATGAAACTGTTTGCCAACCATGAACTTCATTTGGTTTAATTTGATGATAATTAATCCAAGGTTTTCCGCAACTTGCTTTACGACCAGCATGCGCTAACTGTATTCCTGGTGCAGTATTATATTTTTTTATTTCCTCTACAATATCACAATAAGCATCCATCTGGTCGTCGTTCCAAATTCCTAAATCTCCATAAGAAATTCTTCCTTCGGGGCTAACCGCTGTTGCTTCTACTATAATTGCACCAACCCCGCCTATCGCACGAGTTACATAATGCGTATAATGCCAACTGTTTGGAAAACCATCTATAGCCGAGTATTGACACATCGGAGACATAATAATTCTATTCTTTAAAATCAAGCTTTCATTGATTTCAATAGGTTCAAAAAGTAATGACATATTTAAATTATTTATGAAACTAAAATAGAAATAATAATTTATCAAAAAAACAGGAAAATAAGGCTTTCTACAACTTATTATCAATCAAAGAGGTAGTAAAAGTGAATTAAAATATTTATAAAAAAACACCTAATTTGTTGCATTATACTTGATAAACTTCGTAATTTTACAAAAAAGTGAATTTTGGAAAAGAAAAAAATTGTCATCGTAGGTGCTGGATTTGCAGGCCTTAGATTAGCGAGAAAATTAAAGAACAACCCAAACTTTTCTATTACACTTATAGACCGTTATAACTTTCATCAATTTCAACCTTTATTTTATCAGGTTGCCACTGCAAGAATTGAACCTAGTAACATTTCTTTCCCATTACGTAAAGTATTTCAAGGAAGTAACAATGTTCAAGTTCGTTTAGCTGATGTAACAGGAATTAATAAAGATAAAAACGAAATTGAAACAACAATCGGAGATTTCTCTTACGATTACCTTGTTTTAGCCAATGGATGTACCACAAATTTCTTTGGTAACAAACAGATCGAGGAATTAGCTTTCCCAATGAAATCTACAGACGAAGCAATTACGCTTAAGAATAGATTAATCACAAACTTTGAGAGTGCTTATTCTGCAACACCAGAAGAATTAGAAGAGATCATGAACATTGTAGTTGTAGGTGGAGGACCAACAGGAGTTGAGCTTTCAGGTGCAATTGCGGAGATGAAAACGAAAATTCTTCCAAAAGACTATCCTGATTTTGATTTTTCAGGATTAAACATCATCTTAATTGAAGGTGGACCAAATTTATTAGGACCAATGTCTTCTGCATCTCACCAAAAATCTCGTCAATATTTAGAGGATTTAGGTGTACAAGTATGGACAGAAGGACGTGTAACTGGTTACGATGGTAAAGTGATTTCTTTAGCTGATGGACGTAACATCAAAACTAAAACTGTAATCTGGGGAGCTGGAGTTACAGGTAACGTTTTAGATGGTATTGAAAAAGAATCTATCCAAAGAGGAAATCGTATTACTGTAAACAGACACAACAAAGTTGTTGGAACTGATAATATTTTTGCTATTGGAGACATCTCTTACATGGAGACTCCTAAGTACCCACACGGGCACCCACAATTAGCAAATGTAGCAATTAACCAAGGTTTAAATTTAGCTAAAAACTTTATTGCCTTAGGACATGGAACTGAAGAAAAGAACTGGGTAGATTTTGAATATGCCGATCCAGGATCTATGGCTACTGTAGGAAAATTCAGAGCTGTAGTAGATTTACCTCAATTCTCATTCCAAGGACGTTTAGCTTGGTTTACTTGGATGTTCTTACACTTAATGTTAATCTTAAGCGTTCGTAACAAGTTATTTATTTTTATGAACTGGATGCAATCATTCTTTACAGACGATACTTCTTTAAGAATTATCACTCGTCCAACGAAGAAAGATTACAAACACAACATTAAGGATTACAGAAAATTCCCTAAGAATCGTAAAAAACAAGAAGAAGCCTAAAGCTTCTTCTTTTTTTGTTTTTACTTATAAGTAATCTATCCAATTTATAAAGAACATAAAAAAAACGTGATCAATAATTTGATCACGTTTTTTTTATATTTTAGATTCAAAAAGAAATATTATCCTTTGATAATTAATTCCATTTTTGCTCTTTCTTCTTCAGCTAATTCTAAGTCAACTAAAATACGTCCTGAATGTTCGTCAGTAATAATTTTTTTACGTTGAGCGATATCCATTTGACGTTGTGGTGGAATAGTAAAGAATGAACCTGCAGATGCTCCACGCTCTACTGGTACAACAGCTAAACCATTTTTAACAGAACCACGGATTCTGTTGTAAGCTTGAATTAAACGAGCTTCAATTTTTTCAGAATACTCAGTAGATAATTTAATTAATAAATTCTCTTCTTTCTCAGTATCCTTAACGATAGTTTCTAATTCAGCCTGTTTGTGAGCTAAATGCTCTCTTTTTTCAGCTAATTTAGTTTCTGATTCACTGATTTGGTGATTCTTTTGTTCAATTTTAATAGTGAACTCACGAATTCTTTTTTCAGATAATTCAATTTCTAATCCTTGGTACTCAACCTCTTTAGCTAAGGCATCGTACTCACGATTGTTACGTACGTTGTCTTGTTGCTTAGTATATTTTTTAATTAAAGCTTCAGCATTTTTGATTGCTTCTTTCTTTAATTTAATTTCTTCTTCCAAACCTTTAGCTTCCTCAACGACTTTTTGAATTCTCGTTTCCATTTGAATCACGTCATCTTTTAAATCTTCAACTTCTAAAGGTAATTCACCTCTTGTGTTTCTGATTTCATCTAAACGTGAGTCAATTAATTGTAAATCAAATAATGCGCGTAGTTTTTCTTCTACACTCATTTCCTTAATATTTTTTGTTTCAGACATAGTTAACTATAATTAACAGGATTGGTAATAATTCCAGAATTAAAGATGACAAAATTACTAAATTTTTCTTTAAGATACGAAGAAATTAAATTAATTGTAAATTGTTCTGACTCATAATGTCCAACATCCATCAAAACTATCTGATCCTCAGCCGAGAAAAATTCATGATATTTTAAATCAGATGTGATATAAGCATCTGCACCTGCCGCTAAAGCATTCTTTATTGCGAAAGCTCCAGACCCACCAAGTACTGCAATTTTCTTGATTGGTTTATCTAATAAACGAGAATGGCGAACTATTGGCGTATTCATTTTATCTTTTAAATATGTAATAAAAGATTTTTCGTCCATTTCTGTTTCTAATTCTCCAATCATACCTAATCCAATGTATTGATTTTTATTCACCAGATTAATTAGACTATACGCAACTTCTTCGTATGGATGATTAGCAAATAATGCATTCAAAATTTTTCCTTCGCAATGTTGCGGAACAATAATTTCAATTCTAGTTTCAGCAACTTCTTCTAAATCTCCAACTTTCCCTATTGTTGGATTAGCACCTTCTAAAGGTCTAAAATTTCCTTTACCTTCTACTAAAAAACCGCAAGAATCATAATTTCCTATTTTTCCTGCTCCAGCTTCGTATAATGCTAATTTTAATTTTTCAGCAGCTTCTGTCGGAACATAAGTTACCAATTGCTTTAAGATATCATTTTTAGGTATTAAGACTTTAGCATTTATTAACCCTAATTGATTAACAATACCTCTATTTACACCATCAAAAGAATTATCTAACGCAGTATGCGTTGCGTATATATTAATTCCGTATTTAATTGCTTTAATAACTGCACGTTCTACGTAAGTTTTTCCGTTCAGTTTCTTTAAACCAGAAAAAACAATCGGATGAAAACTAATAATTAAGTTCGCACCTTCTTTAATTGCTTCATCAACAACTTCTGGAGTTGTATCTAAACAAACTAAAACTTTTGTAACCTCATCATTATAATCACCGACTAACAAACCTACATTATCAAATCCTTCCGCGTAATTAAGCGGAGCTATTTCTTCTAATGCAGATGTAAAATCTTTTACTTTCATAACTACGAAATTATAATTTTAATCTTAATTTTTCGGTAGGAAGATTGTTTTCTTCACCAATAAAAAAACTTTCTAAGCCTGCATTCATAAGGATCTTTTTAGACGCAATATTATCAGGATCAATAATTCCGATAATAAATTTGGCCAATTCATTTTGACGAGCAAATAAAACTAAATCTTGACAAATAGTTGTTCCATAGCCTAAACCCCAAAAATCTTCCATCAAAATATATCCAACTTCTATTGTATCATCTTCTTTCGAATAATTTTCAAGTTTTGCTAAACCAATAATTTGGCTACGATCATAAACTTTAAAATATCCTCCCAATTGATGTGAAACATTCGCTTCCATAATTGATTTAAAACGAGCTTCACTTCGCTCTAAAGTTGAAGCTAAACCCGTAATATATTTCATAACGATATCTGAATTCACAATTTTATGATAGATATCGAAATCCTCTTCTTCAAATTTGATGTAACTTAATTTATACATATATGATTTTGAATCGATTTTAAAAGATTAATTTGATTAATAGTTCGGTCTAAATTCTGATTTTCTCTTTCTGTATGATAATAAATATCGTCATTTATAAAATCTGTCAGAAAACGAATTACCTGAATTAACACAACCACAAAAGCAGTTAAATCTATGGCTTTTAATTCTTCCTCAGTTAAAATATCTTTCAATTCAGACATAAAACCTTCTTTTACTGCTTGATAATTCTCTAATGAAAAATTATTAACTGGATTTGGATCATCTTCTACTTTTAGATTTGAATAAGTACGAATCATATCTCCAAAATCGCACAATATATTTCCTGGAACCATTGTGTCCCAATCTATAAGTGCAGCTACATTGGTTTCGTTTTCAGAATCAAATAAAAAGTTACTAATCTTAGCATCGGCATGAACCACTCTTTTTGGAAAGTCTATTGATAAATACTGATTTATTAAGTGCAAATGTTTATTGATAAAATCAATTTCATCTTTTGCTAGATCAATTCTAACTTTATTCCCTTTACTTAAAACTTTTTCAAAATCTTTTACACGTTTTTTATAATCTAAAAAACCTTCAATACTTTCTGAAATTCGATTGATTGATAAATCATTCAATTCTTTATGAAACTCACTAATTGCACTTGCTGCAGCAAAAGCTTGTTCTTTTGAAAGTACTTTGTCGTAACATACTGAATTTGGTACAAAAGATGTCATTCGCCACGTTTCACCATTCAGAAATGTTAAGTAATTTCTATTTTTATTCGGAATAACTTCAATGATTGCTTTTGAATAATTTTTCGATTTTAAATGATTTGCAACCGACAACATATTTGAAATAATAATTTCTGGTTGTTTAAAAATCGAAGTATTTATCTTTTGTAAAATGTAATTATTAACGCCAATTGTTAGTTTATATGTTGAATTTATATATCCTTGATTAATTGGAGTAACGATAACATCATCTGGTCTTTCGAAATAATTTGCTAAAACATTTTCCATTAGTACCACAAACTTCTAGGATAAAATCCGTGTTGAATTTTAGCGTAAATTTCTTCTTTTACTACATCTTTATCTCCGGGATAAGTCATACCGAACCATTGATCACTTGAAATTGAAGCAGAAACCTCAACTTTATTATCATGAATTAGTTCATTAATCACTTGTGGTAAAAAGAATTCTGATTTTAAATCATTCGAATGCGATTTCATAAATAATTCAAATTTATCTTCAATAAATCTGAAAATTGAAGGATTTAAAATCCAAAAATTCATAGAAACTGGTGCATTATTATCAATTACACCTGAAATCAATTCATCTTCAAAAATGATTTTGTCTTCGTATCTAAAAATATTTGTATGTTCTATAACGTCATGTAAAATCCCTTTTTCTATTTTACAAATCCCTCGTGATACACTACCATTTTCACTCAACGTATTTTCTAATAAATACGCCACTATCCCGTATTGATTTGCAGCAATTTTATCTTCACTATGTAAAGAAACAGCTTTTAAAAAAGAATTCTTACCATAAAAATCATCTGCATTAACCACTATAAAATTATTTAATAAGTGATTTTTTGCCACTAATAATGCATGAGCAGTTCCCCAAGGTTTTTTACGATTTATAATATTATCAAAATAATTTCTTGGTACTGAAGTATACGTCGTTTGCAAAACAAATTCAGAGCTACCTCCTTTTGCTTCAATTATTTTTTGAAAATATTTACGTGTTTCGTTTTCAAATTGTTGATTAATAACAAAAACGAAATGCATAATCCCTACAGCCATTGCGTCGTAAATAGAATATTCCATTAAACTTTCGCCATTAGGACCGATAGGATCAATTTGTTTCTGGCCTTTGTATCGACTTCCCATTCCGCCAGCTAGAATTACTAATGAAAGTTGATTAGATGTTGTTTTCAAATCCAAAAATTGGTTTTCTTGTTTTATATTTTCCTTTTGTAAAATCAGGCATTTCTTGTGAGGAACCATTTTCTGCAATCGATTTTTCGCTTAAAGGTGTTACTGCATACCAAGTAGCTAAATCATATACATCAAACGGAAATTCGCGGTTATTTTTAATACATTCAATAAAATCATTGATTAAGAAATAATCCATTCCTCCGTGCCCTGCTCCTACAGCTTTCTCCTCATTTTTTTGCCAAAGCGGATGATCGTATGTTTTTAAATAATCTTCCGAATTGGTCCATTTATGGTTCTTTTGCATTTCATCTTCAAAGTATAAAAACCCTTGATTGAAACCACCTGAACC
Organism: Faecalibacter macacae; assembly: GCF_003687725.1. Classification (GTDB taxonomy): domain Bacteria; phylum Bacteroidota; class Bacteroidia; order Flavobacteriales; family Weeksellaceae; genus Empedobacter; species Empedobacter macacae. The sequence continues at coordinate 49,959 of NZ_RDOJ01000008.1, read as the reverse complement.
TATATCTTGCCAAATTCCGTTTGTTCCTTGTACTCTAAAACCAAGGTTATACGGACGTTGTAAAGATGTATCGTGTGTTAATAGAATTGTTTCTCCATTTTCACATTTTAAAATTGTCTGAACGATATCACCTTGTTTAAAATTTACTTTTGCATTTGGATGATCTTTACCTGCTTGTTTCACAATATAATCCGTTAAACCAGCTTGTTTAGAAGCCATAGACGTAAGATGTGTAATTCTGTTTCCACGATTAACATCCATCATTGTAGCAACAGGTCCTAAGCCATGCGTTGGATACAATTCAGCATTTCGTTTTACATAATGATTCGTACGCCAAGCCGCTTCAGAAAAACCTTTTTCACCAAATTCTACTCCACCACCATAAGGTTGTTTTCCGTCATTAAATAAAACATTACGTAAATCATGCTGATAACCTCCTTGCCCATGAACAATTTCACCAAATTTACCTTTACGAGCCATATTAAAAACAGCCATTATATCACGGCGATAACAAACATTTTCCATCATAAAAATTGGAACTTTTGTTTCCTCATAGGTTTTTACATAATTCCAACATTCATCAACTGTCATCGCACCACAAACTTCTAAACCTACAATTTTACCTGCTTTCATAGCTTCAATTGCTTGTTTTTCGTGCCATTCCCATGGAGTTGAAATAATTACTGCATCAATATTTTTTAACTTTAACAAATTACGATAATCATAATCTCCATTACTATAATATTGAACTGGTTTTTTATTATGTTTTGCAAAAATCTTGTTCGCACGTTCAATCATTCTTTGATCTGGTTCGGCAATTGCGACAACTTCTACATCCTCACGTTTTAGTAATTCGTCTAAATGAACCAATCCTCTCATTCCGACAGCGATTAAACCAACTCTAACTTTTTTTGATGAAGCATCAAAAGCGAATAAAGATTGAGGTAGAATTAATGCACCGAATGTAGCAATAGATGCATTTTGTAAGAAAGATCTTCTATTCATATCGTATAGTGTTTAATTTTTAGTATGTTTTTATAGTATCTTCTGGTAAAACTAGCGTAAAATCAGTTAAAATGAAATTTTCATCTTGAGGTATTTCAAGATTTAACGTAATATTTTTTGATTCTAAAATCTGTATAACCGCAACTTTTAGTTTTGGTTGATGATGTTTTAAATACCAATAAATTCCGCCGAATTGTTTTGAGTGATAGTCTCCATTATAATGCAGAAACAATTGATTAGATTTTAAATTAGATAAAATAGACTCTGCCATCGTAACATCTTTGATTGCTTGCGCTGCTACAAATTGTTTTGCTTTACTTCCTGCGTGATCTCCCATCATTTGTAACATTTCTGGATAACCTGGCGCATTATAATCTATAACATAAGGCAATTTTGCAATCCAAACCTTTTCGTTATTTGGTAAATCATTCAATGCTTCTACACCATTTTTAGAAACTATTGAAGCATATCTACGTGGAACATTTGTAGCAATAAACTGTAGTTGATTGGCTTTCGCAAAGTCTAACAAAGGTTTATAATCAGTCGTGAAATTATTCCACAGTCTTACGTTATCTTTTAAATCCTTATCCTGAATTTTACCAGATAAATAATCATTTAAACCTTGCTGATTATCACGTTCAAACATTTCAGCACCAAGAACTAATTGATTTCCTTTCGCTTTAAACAATGCTTCAGTCAACTTCAATTGTAACCAATGATTTGTAGAATTGTTATGATGTTCTCCAAACAAAACGACATTATAATTTTGTAAATCCTTCACCATTTTATCAAAAGTTACACCTTTTCCTTTTTGATTGTAAAATTGAAAGGCTTTTAAATCTTGAGCGGACACTGAAATAATAGTAAAAAGTAAAATAAATAGGCTATATAATTTATTTGTCATAATTATGTAGGATTAATGGTGTAACAAATTAAAGAAAACATCTACTAAATTGATAAAGAATCTGAATCTATTATGCAAAAAGTACTTGAAATTAACAATCTTACTAAAAAATTCGGTGCGTTTACAGCCGTAAATGATGTAAGTTTTTCGGTAGAAAAAGGAAATGTTTATGGATTATTAGGTCCTAATGGAAGTGGAAAATCTACTACTTTAGGAATGATCTTGAATGTATTAAACCCAACAAACGGAAGTTGGAAGTGGTTTGGACAAGCGCCAGATAACAATTCGTTAAAGAAAATTGGTGCGATTATCGAAAGTCCAAAATTCTATCCGTATTTAACTGCCGAAAAAAATCTTCAAATTGTAGCTGACATCAAAGAAGTACCTTACGCAAAGATTGATGAAAAATTAGAATTAGTTGGATTAATAGCTCGTAAGAATAATAAATTTGAACAATATTCTTTAGGTATGAAACAGCGTTTAGCTATCGCTGGAGCATTGTTAAACGATCCTGAAGTCTTGATTTTAGATGAACCTACAAATGGTTTAGATCCGCAAGGAATTATTCAGATTCGTGAATTGATTCAGAAAATTGCTGAAATGGGAACGACGATTATTTTAGCATCTCACCTATTAGACGAAGTGCAAAAAGTATGTTCGCACGTTGTTGTTTTAAAGCAAGGAAAAATGCTTTATGCAGGAGAAATTGATAATTTGAATAACAGTTTTGGATTATTCGAATTACAAGCTGAAAATCAACAATTATTGATTAATGCATTGAATCAATTACCGTATTTCTCATCTATAACAGAGAAAAACAAACACATCGAAGCTAAATTGAATCAAGAAATTTCTTCAGCAGAATTAAATAAAATCTTATTCGAAAAAGGAGTTATATTATCTCATTTAGTACAAAGAAAAGAAAGTTTAGAAAATCAATTCTTCCAATTAATACAAGAAAACAAATAGTTATGACAAGATTATTACGCATTGAATGGAACAAAATGTTCTATAATAAAGGAACACGAATTTTCTTGATTTTATACTTTATTTTAATCGCCTTAATGGGCGCTGTTTTACCAAACATTAAACCAAATTTAAATGGATTAGAGGTAGATTTCATCAAACTTGGTGCTTTAGATTTCCCTGTGATTTGGCATAACATTGCTTGGTTAGTTGGTTTTGGAAAATTCTTTTTAGCAGTAATCGTTATCAATAATATATCAAACGAATATTCATTCGGAACTTTCAAACAAAATACGATTGATGGTTTAACTAAGTTAGAATTCTTTAATAGTAAATTATTTATGAATTTATTATTTGCAATAACTTCAACTTTATTAGTTGCAGCTATTGTATTAGGATTAGGAAGTAGTTTTGCTGAAAAGTTTGATTTATTGAATGGAATTGAATTTTTAGCGGGATATTTTGTAGAAATTTTCGCGTTTATTGCATTTGCAATGTTTTTAGCTTTCTTATTAAAGAAAAGTACATTCGCTACACTATCAATTTTCGTATTATTTATTATTGAATCAATTTTTAGAGGAATAGAAGCATTTATTAGACTAAAAAGCAATCAGATAAACGAAGAAGAACTTTCTTTCATTACTTCGTACTTACCTTTTACATCTAATGGTAAAATAGTTGGATTCCCTCCAGGAAGTATTACACAATATATGATGTCTGGAAAATTCTTCACAGAATCTCATGTACAATGGGATCACTTCGGTATCAATATCTTTTATATTGTATTATTTTTAGGATTATCATTTTTAATCATAAAGAAAAGAGATTTATAAAAAATTCAACTTCAGAATAATCATAAAAAGCATGCTAAAAATTCGTTCTTAGCATGCTTTTTTATTCAATAAAACAACAGATGTATTTAATTCGTTTTATTATCTTTGCTCAATGCATATGACAAATTTTGACGCGTTAAAAGAATTGTTATCTACTCCAAAGAAGATTGCAATTTTACCACATAAAAATCCAGATGGAGATGCTATTGGTTCAACCTTAGCTATGTACCATTTTTTAAAAAAATTTAATCATACGTGTAACGTTGTAGCTCCTAACGATTTTCCAAAATTTTTAAAATGGATGCCAGCTGCAAAGGAAATTGTAATTGCAGATTATCAAGCCAAACGTGCTGAAGCAATTATTCACCAAGCAGATATTATTTTCATTTTAGATTTTAATACAGTAACTCGTATTGATGATTTAGGAGATTGGGTAAAAAAATCGAAAGCACCTAAAGTATTAATCGATCACCACAGAGAGCCAGATACATTTGATTTTATGTATTCTGATATCGAAATGCCTGCAACTTGCCAAATGGTTTACAATTTTATTGATGCAATGGGCGAAGTTGATAAAATTGATAAAGAAATAGCAGATTGTATTTATACAGGTATGATGACAGATACAGGTGGATTTAGATTTAGAAATACTTCTGCATCTACACACCGTATTGTAGCAGATTTAATTGATCGCGGAGTTGAAGTTGATAAAGTAACTTCGTTCGTGAACGATTCTCAAACAGAGGCTCGATTAAAATTATTATCATTAACCCTTAATAATCTAACTTTTATCCCAGAATCTCGTACAGCATTTATGTTTTTAAAACGTGAAGACTTATTAGAAAATGGATTTCAAAAAGGAGATACAGAAGGTTTTGTGAACTATGGTTTAAGTGTAGAAAATTATATTTTCTCTGTTATTTTTATTGAAGATACAGTTCATAATTTTATTAAAATCTCATTACGTTCTAAAGGTGATTTTGATGTAAATGAATTTTCTCGTAAACACTTTAACGGAGGTGGGCACATGAATGCTGCTGGCGGAAGAAGCGATATGACTATGGAAGAAACTATAGAATATTTTAAATCATTATTACCAGATTATCAAGAAAAACTTAGTAAAGTTACTATCTAATGAAAAAAACCGCACTACTACTATTAGGAAGCATTTGTTTTGTAAGTTGTGATAACCAAATTGTACAATATCCTGTAAGTTATAGTAATGATGATTTTATGCAACGATCTCAAGAGCGTGGTAAAATGTTATTACAAGAAGAAATTGAATGGTTTGATGAATACAAAAAATTTTCTGATTTAACCTTTAATAAAACAGAAAGTGGATTATGGATTTCTAACAATGGCCAAAAATCAGAAAACATGGCTAAAGTTGGAGATTATGTTAATTTCACTTATCAAGTTTACGATGTAAAAGGAAATGTAATTTATACTTACAACGAAATTGGTACTCAAAAAATAATTTTAGGTAAAGCAGATATAGCACGTGGATTACATGCTGCATTACAAATAATTGAACCTGGTCAGGAAGCCCGCGTACTTTTACCTTCATTTTTAGGATATGCTGGTTATGGTGATGATAATAAAATCGATCCAAACCAACCATTAATAATGGATATAAAGGTAAATGAAGTAAAAAAACACTAAACGAATAACATTAAAACACCTGTGAATAATTTAAATGAAAAAATTATTATTAATCTTAACAGTCATCACTACACTTGTTAGTTGTGGCGTTAAAATACCAAAGACGATGAGTAAAGAAGAATTTAAGAATTTAGAAGATGGATTGTACGCAAAAATGACTACTAGTCGTGGTGCAATGACAATCAAATTTTATGAAGAGCAAGCTCCTATGACAGTTGCTAATTTTATTGGTTTAGCTGAAGGGACAATCGAAAATAACGCAAAAGCGAAAGGTGTTCCATTTTATGATGGAATCGTTTTTCACCGTGTAATTAAAGATTTCATGATTCAAGGTGGTGATCCAGACGGAAGAGGTACTGGAGGACCAGGTTACGATTTTGAAGACGAATTTGATGCTGATTTAAAACACGACGGAAAAGGAGTTTTATCTATGGCAAACTCTGGACCAGCTACAAACGGTTCTCAGTTTTTCATTACAGAAGTTCCAACACCTTGGTTAGATGGTAAACACACTATTTTTGGTCAAGTTATCGAAGGTTTAGAAGTTATCGATACTATCGCTAATGTAGAAAAAACAAGAGATGATAAACCAGTTGTTCCTGTAACTATCGAAAAAGTAGAAATCGCTCGTAAAGGTGATAAGTACGCAAAATACGATGGTGCTGAAGCATTTGTTGCTGCTAAAGAAAATCACGCTAAAAGACAAGCTGAAGCTAAAGCAAAAGCTCAAGCAGAATTAGATGCTGAAATTACACGTCAAAAAGATTTAGAAGCTAAAGCAATTGCAACAGAATCTGGATTAAAATATGTAATCTTAGAAGATGGTACAGGTGAAGTTCCTGCACACGGTGAAGCTATTAGAACTCACTACACTCTACGTTTAAACAATGGTGAAAAATTAGATTCTTCTTACGATCGTAATCAACCATTAGACGTTACAGTTGGTGTTACAGGATTAATCCAAGGATGGATGGAAGCTTTAACTTTATTCAAAAAAGGAACTAAAGTATTCTTAATTATCCCAGGAGAATTAGGTTATGGAGCAAGAGGTGCTGCTGGAATTATTCCTCCAAACGCAACTTTATACTTTGATATGGAAGTATTAAACTAAAAATATACTTTTCTAAAAGATTTAAAAGCTACAGTTATACTGTAGCTTTTTTTTAATTTCTATATATCATATATTCTAAACAAAATGTTAATACTGTTAAATGTATAAAAATCATTAAACTATAATTAAGAAATAACATCCTTTATAACACTGATAAACAAAGAGTTTTCTTAAAACATGACGAATATTATAAATTAAATCTATTTGTTAATAAATAAATTTCCTTAACTTTATTCATTTCGGATAAAAATTTTACCCCATCTTTGCAATAGAAAATTAAGATTTTCGACATTTAAAGGGGTAATCAAAATGAAGTTGATTATTGAAATTGAAAAATTATCCCTTTGTCTTCATAGTGTTTTTTTATAGTAGTTTAGGTTGGTTAAAAAGGTTTTGTTTTGCAAAACCTTTTTCTTTTTTTTAGATCCTAGTAACTAATTCCATTAACAATTCTCAAAATACATTTATAATCTCTTATTTAGTTAAATAATGTTAAATCAAACATTATTAATTAAATTTCACATTAACCCAGATATAGGATAAACAGTAGGATTAAACGTTATTTTTAGAATTTTATAAATAATATCTATACCTTAATAAATAAATTTTCTATAATCTATTTAAATCAGCAATATTTTTTCAAGAACTTTGTAAAAGAAAATTAAAGGAAATCAATGAAGTTGATTTTGAGGAATGAAGATATTTCCTTTAGTATTCAAATCATAGTGTTTTTTTATAGTAGTTTAGGTTGGTTAAAAAGGTTTTGTTTCGCAAAACCTTTTTGCATTTTATATAACTACATAAAGCAGAATTTTAATCATTAAAATTTCATTCACTTGATTAACTAATTTCTACACGCTACAACTCCATTTCATCAATATATAGTATTATTTGAATTAATTGAGATTTAAAATCTTAGTAAATCTTTTATTTAGCTTTTTCATTAAAAATTAATAATCGACAAACTTAGACCAACACTAACTTTCTAATAATCATATAAGTCTAATCTATTTCACAATAAATAAAACATTTGATATTTATTTATATAAGCAATAATTTTTAAAGAACTTTGTATAAGAAAATTAAAGGGATATTAATGTAGATTGATATCATGAAGAAATGAAAAATCCCTTTGGTATTCTATTTATAAGTGTTTTTCATAGTAGTTTAGGTTGTTAAAAGGTTTTGTTTCGCAAAACCTTTTTTTATTCAACATAAACAGTCAATACATTTAATATCTGCATATTACAAAATAAATATTTGTTAAAAAATAATAAAATTAAGTTACAATTAACTAATATTTACATTTTGTATAACTCAGCCGGAGAGTTATATTTAACATATTAATTATGAATAACATAAATCCAATCTATTTCTTAATAGAATAATTATTATATATTTTTATCACAACAACACAAAATCCTTTGCATCTTTGCATCAGAAAATTAATTTTTTCATATTCATACAAAACGAAATTCTAAAGAAGATTGAACTTTAGAAAACTAGTTTTATATTCATAGTGTTTTTTTATAGTAGTTTAGGTTAGTAAAAGGTTTTGTTTCACAAGACCTTTTATTTTTTTATAAACTCTACAATATTTTCAACTGGGCGACCTATTACTCCTTCCCCATTTTGCAGGACAATTGGACGCTGAATTAACTTAGGATTTTCAACCATAATTGTGATTAATTCATCATCCGAATAATCTTTACCTTTAAATTGCTCTTTCCAAATTACTTCATTTGTTCTAACAATTTCCATTGGTGAAACATTTAACTGAGCAATCACATCTTTCAACTCATCAAAAGATAATTCATCCTTTAAATACTCTCTCACTTCATATTCTACAGCAGCTTCTTCCATTACTTTAATGGCATCTCTACTTTTTCCACATCTTGAATTATGTAAAACGGTGTACATTTTGCTATTTTTTTTGATAAATTTAATAAAAATACAACCAATGAGAAGATTCATTTTATTAATTATACTATTTACTTCATTTACAGCGTGTACAACAAATCAAGTATCTAACGATAAACCATCTACTGAAAACAAATTAACTTTTGAACCAAACGAAGATGGCGAATACGATATTATTGTTTTTGATCCACAATACGATGTATTTTTAAAATCCATTGCTCGTCCAAAAACTTACAATACTTACGATTATTATAAATCAAGAAACAGATTTTACACAACCATTTGGAACCAAAGACATATGATGCCTTCTGTTTACGATCCAAATTTATATGCAGTTAGTATTGATTTAGACCCAAGTATTGATTACGGCTTAGACTTTGAGTATAAACTATTTAACTTTTTCCAATTTATAGAATGGAAATATAAAGTCCGATTAATGTAAAATTGATTAAAATGCAATACATTTGCCACCTTATTTTAAGAATTTATGAATCCATATTCTACAGAAGTTTACAACGAAATAATTGCTTTATTCCCTCAACTTGAAGGTTTAAATAAACAAGACACAGATTTATTAGAATTTAAGTTTGAGAATGATCACGAAACTCAAATGGGAAGCATCTATGTTCAGACATCAGAAGACGATGCCATCTGGATTCGTGCCGACCATTTCTACACAACTTACGCTGTTGATTCTGTAGAGGAATTAATTTATATTTTGGGTGGACTTATCTCGAACGAAATGTTTTGGGTTGTAGCATATGAAGAAGAAGAATGGGACGATTCTTTCTTTGCTTTAAAAGGTCATGAAATTGAAATGGAACAAGGTATAGATTACAAAATTTTATCTTGGGACGGAAAGGAAGACCAATTCATTAAAGGAGAATAATAAAACTACACTATGTTTAATACAGAGTTACTAAAAAATTTACAACAGCGCACTGCTGATTTACATACTTACTTAGAAATCGAACAAAAAGAAATCGAGATTCAAAACGAAGAAGAAACTGCTGCTTCGCCAGAATTTTGGAACAACCCGAAAGAGGCTGAAGCTTTTATGAGAACTCTTCGTGGAAAGAAAAAATGGGTTGACGAATATACAACTATCGAAACTGCTGTAAACGATTTAGAAGTTTTAACTGAATTTAATCGTGAAGGTGATGTTACTGATGATGAAGTTGAAGAACAATACCAAGTAACTTTAAAATTAATTGAAGATACCGAGTTCAAAAACATGCTTTCTGAAGAAGGTGATAATCTTGGTGCTGTTTTACAAATTACAGCGGGTGCTGGTGGAACTGAATCCTGTGACTGGGCAAGCATGTTAATGCGTATGTATTTAATGTGGGCAGATAAGCACGGCTACAAAGTAAAAGAATTAAACTACCAAGATGGTGATGTAGCTGGTGTAAAAACTGTAACTTTAGAAATCGACGGCGAATTTGCTTTTGGTTATTTAAAAGGTGAAAATGGTGTACACCGTTTGGTTCGTATTTCTCCTTTCGATTCAAACGCAAAACGTCATACATCATTCGTTTCTGTATACGTATCTCCTATCGTTGATGATACAATTGACATCCAAATTAACCCTGCTGATATTGAGTTACAAACTTCTCGTTCTGGTGGTGCTGGTGGTCAAAATGTAAATAAAGTAGAAACCAAAGTACAATTAACTCACAAACCAACAGGTATTGTTGTTGTTTGTCAGGTTGAACGTTCTCAGTTAGCTAACCGCGAACGCGCAATGGAGATGTTAAAATCTGAGTTATATAAAATTGAGTTAGAAAAGAAAATGGCTGCTCGTAACGAAATTGAAGCTAATAAGATGAAAATCGAATGGGGTTCTCAGATTCGTAACTACGTAATGCACCCATATAAATTAGTAAAGGATGTTCGTACAGGTACAGAAACAGGAAATGTTGATGCTGTAATGAACGGTGATATTGATGAATTCTTAAAGTCCTTCTTAATGTTAATGGGACAAAAGGAAACAACAAATTAATAGTGTAATTTTTTCACTGTTGTTATGAAAATTATTATTGGTGGCGCTGGGGAAGTTGGTTTCCATCTGGCTAAATTATTATCCAATGAATTAAACGATATCATTATCGTTGATATGGATAAAGATAAACTTGCTTTTATCGAAAACAACTTAGATGTAATGGCTTTTAGAGGTGATATTACATCATTTAAAGCTTTACGCGAGATAAAAGCTGATGAAGCCGACATGTTTATTACAGTTACTCATCTTCAGAACACAAACTTAACAAGTGCGATGATTGCGAAGAAAATGGGTGCTAAAAAAACTATTGCTCGTATTTCAAATCCTGAATTTTTACATCCAGATAATCAACTTTGGGTAAAAAGTTTAGGAATTGATATCATTATTTCGCCAGAACAATTAGCAGCCAGTGAAATTTATTCATTAATTCAGCAATCTGCATTTAATACAATGCACTCGTTTGCGAATGGACAATTATTCTTAGCAGGTACGGTTTTAGACAAAGACGCTAAAATACTTGATAAGAAGTTTAAAGATATGTATTTAACATCCAAAGGTGGTGTTGAAAATCTTTTTATGCCGATTGCAATTATTCGTAGCAACGATCGTGGTGAATATTATACGATTATTCCTGAAAGTGAAACAGAATTCCAAATCGGAGATCAAATTTATTTCATTGTCAAAAAATCTGGTATAATTGAAATTTATAAAATTCTTGGTAAGAAACAAGAGTACTTCAAAAACATTATTATTCTTGGAGGAGGAAGTATTGGAATTAAAACTTCTAAAATTCTTTCAGAAAATAAACATAATGTAAAATTAATCGAGATTAATCGTCACAAAGCTTTTGATTTAGCTGATGAAATGAGTAGCACACTTATCATTAACGGTGATGGTCGTGATGGTGAACTTTTAGTTGAGGAAGGCATCTCAGATTCAGACGCGTTTATTGCTGTTACCGGAAGTTCAGAAACTAACATTATGTCTTGTCTTTTAGCAAAATCTAAAGGAGTTAAAAAGACAATCGCTTTAGTAGAAAATATTGATTATATTCATTTAGCTCAAGAAGTTGGTATTAATGCTTTTATCAACAAAAAATTATTAACTGCCGATAGTATCTTTAGATACATTCGTCCAGGTGAAGTTATGGATGTTACAGGAATTTCTGATTTAGATGCTGAAGTTTTAGAATTCAAAATTCAAGAAAATTCTACAGCAGCATTCAAAAAAATCAGTAATTTCCCATATCAACATGATGCTATTATTGCAGGTATTGTTCGTAGAAACGAAGGTTGGATACCTACTAAAGATTTTATTTTAGAACCTTTAGACCGTGTGGTAGTTTTTAGCCAAGCGAATTTTATTTCTAAAGTGACGAAATATTTTAAATAATGAAATCCTTAAACTATAAAGTAATATTAAACCTCTCTGGCGTTTTATTACTCTTAAATGCTTTATTCATGTTCGTCAGCATGTTTGTAAGTATTTATTTTGGAGATGCCCTTACCTACGCATTCCTATTTTCAGGTTCTGTTATTGGTTTAATAGGAGGCTTAATGGTTTACTTTACAAATGATAGCAGAAAACATGTATCTAAACGGGAAGGATATCTCGTCGTTTTTATTGGATGGTTATTTCTGATATTAACAGGTTGTATCCCATACTTCTTAGCATTTTTTTACCTCCAAGAGGATGATCTGATCCATAATCAATTCTATGTCATCAATATATTCTACGAAACAGTTTCTGGTTATACCGCAACTGGATCTACTATTTTTAACGATCCACAAAATCTTCCAAAAAGTATCTTATTTTGGAGATCTACAACCAATTGGATTGGCGGTATGGGTATTATCGTACTTACTATTGCTATTTTACCTTTTTTAGGAATTGGTGGACGACAACTTTTTTTAGCAGAAGCTCCTGGTATTTATACCGATAAAATTCACCCAAGAATTACAGATACTGCTAAAAATCTTTGGATTCTATACATAGCTTTAACACTAATTTTTTCCATCTTTTTATATTTCTCTGGAATGAATTTGTTTGATGCTACTAATCACGCAATGAGCGCAATTTCAACTGGTGGATTTTCTACAAAAAATAGTGGAGTCGCCTTTTGGAATGATAATATTCCTGTACAATATTTATTAATGATTTTAATGTTTATTGGCGGAACTAACTTTTCATTGATTTATTTAATGACCAAGGGTCAATTTAAAAAAATCTGGAAAAATGAAGAATTTAGATGGTACCTTGCTTTAATCGGAATTACTACTTTAGTTGTTTTTGCTGGGTTATTTTTTGTTGTTTTTCCAAACATTGGAACCGAATTTAATTCATTAGCTAGTTTCGAACATTCTTTAAGAACAGCTTTATTTCATGTAATATCTATTGTATCAACAACAGCCTTTTTTATCGAAGATTATACCAGTTGGTTAAGTATTATCACTTTAATATTTTTCGCATTATTCTTTATCGGAGGTTCAGCTGGCTCAACATCAGGTGGTGTTACAGTAATTAGACAAGTAATTTTATTAAAAAACTGTTTTGTCGAATTTAAACGAATTTTACACCCAAATGCAATTGTTCCTGTGCGCTACAACAGTAAAGCATTGCCAGAGGCTGTGGTTTTCCACGTCATGGCATTTTTTGTTATGTTTATGTTTACTTGGATTGTTAGTGCAATTCTTTTTGGCTTACTAAATTTCGGCATTACGATGAATCTTGAAGATGTATTATCTTCCTTAACCATTACAGCTTCTACTCTTGGTAATGTTGGACCAGGTATTGGAGATTTTGGACCAGGTAAATCGATGAATAATTTATCTGATTCAGCTAAGTTATTATGCTCTGCATTAATGGTATTAGGCCGATTAGAACTTTTTACAATATTAATTTTATTTACTCCAGCTTTCTGGAAAAATAACTAAATAAAAAAGGCGAAAGTAGTTCTTATATTAATTAAGTCCTTCTTTCGCCTACGGTTGGTTTGGTTGGTTTTTTATTTTTGATTTAGATTGGTTAATAATATATTATCAATGATTATGCCAATTATATCTTAAAATATTAATTTACTTTAACTTATTATTAAATTTTGTTCTGAATTTTTGAATTTTTGGCCCCACAACTGCAGAACAATAAGGCTGTGTAGGATTTTCATTATAATATCCTTGATGATAATCTTCTGCACTATAAAACACATCAAAAGGCTCAATTAAAGTCACAATCGGATTTTCATAATAACCAGAAGCATCTAATCTTGTCTTAGCATTTTCTGCTTTGATTTTTTGCTCTTCATTTAAATAGAAAATTACAGAACGATATTGTGTACCTACATCTTCACCTTGTTTATTTAAACTTGTCGGATCGTGTACCGTCCAAAAAGCTTCTAATAATTCTTCATAAGAAATCACAGTAGGATCAAAATCAATTTTTACTACTTCAGCATGATTAGTTTCACCGGTACAAACTTCTTTATACGTAGGGTTTTCAGTATCACCACCTGAATAACCAGAAGTAGCTAACTCTACTCCTTTTAATAGGTTATAAACTCCTTCAACACACCAAAAACATCCGGCACCGAATATTGCTGTCTCAACCGCCATAAATATTATCTTTAAATATTATATACTAATTTTTATAAAACTAAAATAATTGATAAGATGTATCATCTTTAATATCACCTATCACAAACGTACTATGTGTACTACCTATCGCTTTAATAGTTGTTAATTTTTTTACCATAAAGTCACGGTATTCGTCCATATTTTCAAAAGCCATTTTTACGATATAATCATAATCACCACTAACGTGAAAACAAGATTGCACTTCTTTTAAATTTTTAATTTCAGATTCAAAAGCTGTAATATTTTCCTGAGAGTGTTGACTTAATTTTACATGACTGAAAACTAACAGCTCTTTATTAATGTATCTTCTATTAATTAAAGCTACATACTTATTAATTACACCAGATTTTTCTAGTTTCTTAATTCTTTCATGAATAGCTGTTGAAGATAAATTTAATTTATCTGAAAGTTCTTTATAAGTTATTTTACTATTTTCTTGCAAATGCATTAATAGTTGTTGATCCAAATCGTCTATCTTCATAATGACAGTAGAAATAATTTTTTTCTAAATTACATATAAATTAATTAACACACGGTTAATATAATTACAATTTATTTGAATATTATAGAATTATTTTCTATATCGAAACTCTAAAACCAAAAACTATACGATTTTATTAAAATCACAATTCTAACTGCTAGAAAAATTTTCTAAAATTTTATAATTTTCAAAGAATTCTTTCGTCTACTATATTTATAGATTATTAAAGAAAAAATATTTTCAAAATATCAAAAATCTAACTTTAAAAATTTTTAGATTCATAAACCTATTGTATATTTGCTTCACAAATTAAGGAAGAGGAATGATTTGACTGCTTGCAACCTCATTAAACAAATGCTAAACCAGGATACTTCAGTTATCGCATTTCCTCTCGTCTTTCATATTTAAATTAAGAAAAAATGTCATATTTATTTACATCTGAGTCGGTTTCAGAGGGACATCCAGATAAAATCGCTGATCAAATTTCAGACGCATTATTAGATCACTTTATTGCTTTTGATGCTAAAAGTAAAGTTGCTTGTGAAACTTTAGTTACAACAGGACAAGTAGTTTTAGCAGGTGAAGTAAAATCTAAAGCATATATCGATTTACAGAAAGTAGCACGTGAAACAATTAAAGAAATTGGCTACACGAAGAGCGAATACATGTTCGATGCTAGTTCTTGTGGTATTTTATCTGCTATCCACGAACAATCTCCTGATATCAATCAAGGTGTTGACCGTACTTCTGACGAAGAGCAAGGTGCTGGTGACCAAGGTATGATGTTTGGTTACGCAACTAACGAAACAGATAACTACATGCCATTAGCATTAGACTTATCTCACCGTATCTTAAAAGAGTTAGCTCACATTCGTAAGTATGAAAATGAATTATTACCTTACTTACGTCCTGATGCTAAATCTCAGGTAACTATCGAGTATGATGACAATAACAATCCTGTACGTATTGATACTATTGTAATTTCTACTCAACATGATGATTTTGCTAACGAGCAAGCGATGCGTGATAAAATCCAAAACGATTTAATTAACATCTTAATTCCACGTGTTAAAGCTCAATTACCGGTTCATATCCGCGAATTATTTAATGAAAATATTACATACCACATTAACCCAACTGGGAAATTCGTAATTGGAGGACCTCACGGAGATACAGGTTTAACAGGACGTAAAATTATCGTTGATACTTACGGTGGTAAAGGTGCTCACGGTGGTGGTGCTTTCTCAGGAAAAGATCCATCAAAAGTAGACCGTTCAGCAGCTTATGCTGCACGTCATATCGCTAAAAATTTAGTAGCTGCAGGTGTTGCTAACGAAGTATTAGTACAAGTTTCTTACGCAATTGGTGTTGTTGCTCCTGTTTCTTTATTAGTTGATACTAAGGGAACTGCTAAAGTTAACTTAACTGATGGTGAAATTTCTAAAATCGTTTCTGAAATCTTCGACATGCGTCCTTACGCAATCGAAACAAGATTAAAATTAAGAAACCCAATTTACAAAGAAACTGCATCTTACGGACACTTAGGACGTCAACCAGAAACAATAACAAAACGTTTTGAATCTGCTAATGGTATTGATGTTGTAGAAGTTGAAGTAGAATTATTTACTTGGGAAAAATTAGATTTCGTAGAGCAAGTTAAAGCTGCTTTCAATATCTAATCAAAATATAATCAATAAAAAACTCGGTCAAATGACCGAGTTTTTTTTATTTAAGCTGATATTATCTTGTTGCGTCTGCTCTCCAAGTTTTACCATCTACTACATAAAATATTTTTAATGTATTTGCATTAATTCTGATGTAAGACAAATCTGAACCTCCCACATTTATACTATAATTAGCATCCTCTTTAATAAACTCTACTCCAGTAATATTTGGAATATTATTAGAAAATAAAAAGTTATACTTATTTCCTACTTTCACCACTTTTACATTTCCTGTATTACTTGAAATATTAGTATCACCAGACACATAACTTACAGAACCGTTATAAGTACCTACAAATAAATTATTATCTGAAGGATCATCATCACTTGAACATGCAACAAAAACGAACAGTGCAAAAAATGATACTAAGAATAATTTGAATAGTTTTTTCATAATAAGATTGTTTTTTAAAATTATGAATACACAAATTACAACCATAGTACCAAAAATTATAAACATTTAAAAAATGTTATTATTTTTTTAATTTTTAACATTTTATAGTATCATAAAAAAGTGTATTTTTGATGAAAATAAACATCAATAAAATGAATTTATTACAAGGAAAAACTGCAATTATTACTGGTGCTACACGTGGTATTGGTAAAAGTATTGCTGAAGTTTTTGTAAAAAACGGTGCTAATGTTGTTTTTACATACGCATCATCTGTAGAGAAAGCACAAGCTTTAGAAGCAGAATTATCACAATTCGGAAAAGTAAAAGGATATCAATCTGATGCTTCAGATTATGATGCAGCTCAAAAATTAGTTGAAGATGTTTTAGCTGAGTTTGGTCAAATCGATATCGTTATCAATAATGCTGGAATTACAAAAGACGGATTATTAATGAGAATGTCTTCTGAAGATTTCGAAAAAGTAATTCAAACAAATTTAAATTCAGCATTCAACTTAACAAAAGCTGTAATTAAACCAATGATGAAACAACGTTCAGGTTCTATCGTGAATATGTCTTCTATCGTAGGTATTACAGGAAACGCAGGACAAGCAAATTACGCTGCATCTAAAGCAGGATTAATCGGATTTACTAAATCTGTAGCTTTAGAATTAGGTTCTCGTAACATTCGTTGTAATGCAATCGCTCCAGGTTTCATCGAAACTGAGATGACTGAAGTTTTAGACCAAAAAGTGGTTGAAGAATGGAGAGCTGGTATTCCTTTAAAACGTGGAGGACAACCAGAAGATGTTGCAAATGCATGTTTATATTTAGCTTCAGATTTATCGAGCTATGTAACTGGTCAAGTTTTAAGTGTTGATGGTGGTATGCACACATAATATCTTAAATATATCATATTAATAAAGGGTTTTGTTTAGTACATTTGCTATTCAAAACCTTTTTTATTTAAAGACATTTTACCTTGAGAAAAATATCTAAAAAACTGAATGTACAATTAATTGCCGAGACATTTTTAGCCTTCGGAATTGATCACATTGTACTTTCTCCAGGCTCTCGTAATGGTGCATTAACCATGCAATTTGCAAATGATAATCGTTTTAAAACATATTCTGTCGTTGACGAACGTTCAGCTGGTTTTGTTGCTTTAGGTATTGCGCAACAAATCAAAAAACCTGTGGTCGTTTGTTGTACTTCAGGCTCGGCAACTGCGAACTACTACCCTGCTGTTACGGAAGCATTTTTTCAGAATGTTCCTTTAATTGTTCTTTCGGCAGATCGACCAGAACATTTAGTTGATAATTTTGATGGACAAACTATTCGCCAAAAAAATATTTTTGAAACTCATAGCGTACATAACGTTCAATTATCTGAAAGTGAAGAAACGGATGATTTAACTCGTAATATGTTGTTGACTAAATATGCGTTAACAGATTGTATTCATAAATCTGCTCCAATTCATATCAACATGCCATTTTCAGAACCATTATATGAATTTGTTACTGAACCTGATATTGTAATTGATAACATTACAATTGATGAGAAAGAATATCCAGAAATTGATGTTTTTGATTACATGCGTCGTTGGAATTCTGCTTCTAAAAAGTTAGTTTTAGTCGGATTACATTCTCCAAACGAAGAATTTAATCAATTATTAACGCAATTAGCAAACGATGATTCGGTTGTAGTTTTACACGAGGTAACATCTAATGTACATCATCCTCGATTTTTTAATAAAATTGATCAAGTTATTTTTCCTTATCCTGAAGAAGAATTGGAAGTATTAAAACCTGAAATTTTATTAACTATCGGACAAAATATTGTTTCTAAAAAAGTTAAACGTTTTTTACGCGAACAAAAAGCGCAACAACATTGGCATTTAGATGAATATTGGCAACCAGATACTTTTCAAATCTTGACAGATAAAATTGAAACTAAACCTGAATTCTTTTTAGAACAATTGGTTACTTTTATCAATCCAAAAGAATCTGATTATTACAAAAAATGGAATCAGATTAGAGTAAATAACGAGAAAAAGCATCAAGAATATATCCAGATGATTCCTTTTTCAGATTTAAAAGCTTTTGATTCTATTATCAGAAATTACCCTGAAAATTGGCAAGTTCAATATGGAAATTCGACTGTAATTCGCTACGGATTATTATTCGATCATAATTCTTCCAATCCTATTTTCTGTAACCGTGGAACAAGCGGTATCGATGGCTCTACTTCTACTGCAATCGGTGCTTGTATTGCTTCTGGCGATAATACAGTGATGATAACTGGCGATATTTCTTTCTTCTATGATTCTAATGCATTATGGAACGCAAATATGCCAAATAATTTCAGAATTATCTTGATAAATAATGGCGGTGGAAATATCTTCAAGTTTATTCCTGGACCTTCAGACACAAATGTCGTTGAAGATTATTTTGAGACAAAACATCATTTAACAGCTGAACATTTAGCAAAAATGTACAATTTTGAATATCAAGTTGTTTCTAATTTAAGTGATTTAGAAAATTCTTATAAAGAATTCTATACTGAAAGTGATCGTCCTAAAATCTTAGAAATCGACACAAGAAATTCAGCCAATGATTCAATTTTAAGAACTTATTTTTCAAGTATAAAATAATCAATTTTGAACGTAAATCTATTTGAAATTAATCCGATTGAAACGGAAAGATTAATCTTAATTCCTTTTACGAAAGAAATTGCACAAGATATTTTAGATTCAAATTTTGAATCAATTGAAGCGCTAAATCTTAAACGAGGAACAAATTGGCCAGACCAAGACATGATTGAAACTTTACCGAAAATCATCTTTAATTTATCTAAAGTTATCGCTCCGACAGGTTTTGAATCATGGATGATTGTTAAGAAAGATACGAAGGAAATTATTGGTGATGTTGGTTTTAAAGGCTACAACACCTTATTCAATAAAGCAAATATTGGTTATGGTATTATTGAAGCTGAAAGAAAAAAAGGATTTGCATCTGAAGCTGTAAAAGCTTTGATTAATTGGGCTTATACCAATGAAGCATTAACATTAATTTCTGCTACAACTTTGATTGATAATACAGATTCAATCCGATTATTAGAACGATTACATTTCATTAAAATAGAACAAGAAAATGATTTTTTCTATTGGGAATTAAATAGAGAAGATTATTTAATAAATTATATATAACAAAAAAGACTTGGAACATTAATCCAAGTCTTTTTTTATATCGATTTAATAACTTAATTAATATTTTATTTACCAACCTTTGGTATACGATACAAATAAATAATTGCTAGGAATTGTAAAATTGATTGTATTAAAAATATAATCGCTTCAATAGGATAAAAAACAATAAGTACAGGAAGGAATTTTAATGAAAGTAAAATTCCTAACAGAAAAAATACTAATAATACATGTTTCATAACAGAAATTCCTTTTCTGATAAGAAATCCAATTAAAAAAACTGAACCTAAAGAAATAGCTCCACCTATTACTTCTCCTATATCTCTTGCAAATAATGAGAAAGAAAAACTAATAATTCCTAATCCAGCAGAAATAAAAACAAAATTAGATGCTGTTATGTATTTTGGATGAATAAATTTATTTTGTTCAATTTCATCAGTCTTTTTAATTTTTAATTCAGTGAGATAATTCTGTTCTAACTCTGAGAATTTATAATTTCTTTCTGTTAATATTTGAAAAGCAATGATTTTTGCATCATTTGTAAATTGACTTTCTGGCTGGATGTATTTTAAAAGAGTTTTCTGATCTAATTTTTCGAGAGTAGTTTTCTTAGCAGTCATTCTAATTGTTTTAGCTAAAATAGTGAAATTTAATTGATGAATAATTTTAAGAAAGCTTATCTACAAAATTCTTTGACAACTATGATTAATAAGTTTAAAGAAGTAGACTAATGCAAAAACGCGTTAGGGATTGTAATGGAAATCCTTTTGTTTTTTTTAATTTCTTTATTAAAATGATACCAAATTAAAAACAAAAGATTGCAGTGAAAAGCCCGACCGAAGGGAACGCCCTAAATTTAAATAATTTCAATTTTTTCACCTAAAAATTTCGGTTCAACACCAAAAAAACTATCAAAAAAAACCTTTACACGAGCAAAATATTCACGAATATTTGTTTTTAAACCTACATTTTTATTAACATCCCTTGCATTATAACCAAATGCATTGATACCATTTTGTCTAGCGATATAAACAGCACGTTCGTTATGAAATTGTTGTGAAACGACAATAAACTCTGACTGGCCAAAAATTTCTTTTGCACGAATCATCGAATCTAATGTTCGAAAACCTGCATAATCTAAATAAATAACATTTTCTGGTATACCATTTTTTACCAATGCTTGTTTCATTGCTTCAGGTTCGTTGTAATTTTTTCGACCATGATCTCCACTTAAAATAAAGTGTGAAATCTTATCTGATTTATATAATTCAGTTGCAGCTTGGATTCTATAAGTAAAATAGAAATTTTGGTACCCATTAATTAAATTTGGTGCAGTTCCTAAAACAACAGCTACTTTTGTTTTAGGTAGTTTATTAACATCTGAAAACACAAATTCTTCAGTGCTTTTTTCAATACGATAATTCGCAAATATTGTGAAAATTATACATACACATCCTAGGATAAAGGTATATTTAAAAGTCTTTTTAAGTATATTTTGTATTTTCATTAAGTTGGTTTTCTTACGACTAAATTAGAAATTTAACTAAGAAATACCAATAAAAAAAACCATCAAAAAAATGATGGCTTAGATATATGAATTGAAAATTTTCAATTATTATTTTACACGCTCTACATAAGAACCGTCTTCTGTGTTTATTTTTACTTTATCACCTTCGTTGATAAATAAAGGAACACGGATTTCAGCACCAGTTTCAGTTGTAGCAGGTTTAGTTGCATTAGTTGCAGTATCACCTTTTAATCCTGGCTCTGTGTAAGTAATTTCTAAAATTACAGTGTTTGGTAACTCAGCAGCTAAAGCAACTTCGTCAGAAGCACGGAAGATAATTTTAACCTCATCACCAGCTTTCATAAATTGAGAGTTTTCGATTAAGTCTTTGTTTAAGTAAACTTGTGCGAAATCTTCATTGTTCATGAAGTGGAAACCATTATCATCTTCGTATAAATATTGGTAGTTACGTGTTTCTACACGAACTTCGTCAATTTTGTGACCAGCAGAGAAAGTGTTATCTAATACTTTTCCTGTAGTTAATGATTTTAATTTAGTTCTAACGAAAGCAGGTCCTTTACCTGGTTTAACGTGTAAGAATTCAATAATTTTGTATGTATCGTTGTTAAAAATGATACATAAACCTTTTCTGATATCAGAAGTTGTTGCCATCTATGCTTTATTTTTTATTTTTTATGATCCAAAACCGTATCCTTTCATTACACCACGCTCGCTTGTGTTGATAAAGTCGATGATTTTATCTCTATGAGCTGATGGCTGAAAATTTTCAAGAATTTGTTCTGTCGCTTGTGAAACGTTATTTTTTTGTTGGAATAAGATTCTGTACATACCTTGAATCTCATAAATTTCTTCTGAAGAAAATCCTTTACGGCGTAAACCAACTGCATTTACACCTGCGTAAGAAACAGGACTTTTAGCTGCTTTAACATAAGGTGGAACATCTTTACGAACTTGAGTTGCACCCGCAATAAATGCGTGTTCTCCAATTTTTGTGAATTGGTGTACAGCACTCATTCCTCCAATAAAAGCATTGTCTCCAATTTCGATATGACCTGCTAATCCACATCCGTTAACTACAACTACATTATTACCTAAAACACAGTCGTGTGCAATATGTGCAGTTGCCATAATCAGACAGTTGTCACCAATCTTCGTGTAACCTAAAGCTTTAGTTCCTTTATTTACAGTAACACACTCACGAATTGTAGTGTTATCACCAATATAAGTTAAGGTTTTTTCCCCTTCGTATTTTAAATCTTGTGGTTCACCTGAAATTACAGTTCCTGGATAAATTTTACAATTTTTCCCAATTCTCGATCCCTCCATAATCGTAACGTTTGGACCAATCCAAGTACCGTCGCCGATTTCGACATCATTCATAATTGTCGAGAAAGGGCTTATTGTTACATTTTCACCAATAATAGCTGTTGGATGTACATAAGCCATCGGATAATTCATAACTTCCATTTGTTTATTATTCTTTAGTAATAACAGCCATCATCTCTGCTTCTACAGCAATCTGATTTCCTACATATCCGTAACCTTGCATATGTACAATACCACGTCTAATTGGCTCTAATAATTCTAATTTAAAGACTAAAGTGTCTCCTGGAACAACTTTTCTTTTAAATTTAGCATTCTCAATTTTCATGAAGTAAGTAGAATATTCTTGCGGATTTTCTAACTCACCTAAAATCAATAACCCACCTAATTGAGCCATAGCTTCTATTTGTAAAACACCTGGCATAACTGGTTCTTTAGGAAAATGCCCTACGAAGAAAGGTTCGTTCATTGTTACATTTTTCACTCCAATTAATTCAGTTTCAGTTTTAGAAATAACTTTATCAATTAATAAAAATGGTGGTCTATGAGGTAATAATTTGATGATATCATTAATATCGTATACCGGTTCTGCATTCAAATCAAACTCAGGAATTTTATTTCTTTGAGCTAATTTGATTTGTTTGCTTAATTTCTTTGCAAAGTTTGTATTAATCTGATGACCAGGTTTTGTAGCAATAATTTTTGCTTTTAACTTAGTACCGATTAATGCTAAATCTCCTACAACGTCTAATAATTTATGACGAGCCGCTTCGTTTGGATGATGTAAAGTTAAGTGATCTAAAATTCCGTTTGGACGAATTGCTACATCTTCACGGTTAAATGCTTTACATAATCTTGCTTTAGTTTCTGGTGTAATTTCTTTGTCAACGTAAACAATTGCATTATCTAAATCACCTCCTTTTACTAAACCTGCTGCTAAAAGTTGTTCTAATTCGTGTAAGAAACAGAATGTTCTTGAATCAGAGATATCTCTTTTGAAGTATTTAATTGATGTTAAAGTCGCGTTCTGAGTTCCTAAAACTTTAGTACCAAAATCAACCATAGTAGTTACTTGATACTCGTCAGCTGGGATAGCCGTTATTTCTGAACCAGTTTCTGGATCAACATAAGTAACGATTTCTTTAATTTTATAATATTCACGTTCCTTATCTTGTTCAACAATACCAGCTTGCTCTATTGCTTCAACAAAAAATTTAGAAGAACCATCCATAATCGGCGGTTCTGCATTGTCTATTTCAATAATACAGTTATCAATATCCATACCTACTAAAGCCGCTAAAACGTGCTCAGTTGTATGTACTTTAACTCCTTTCTTTTCTAAAGTAGTTCCACGAGCTGTGCTTACAACATATTGTGCATCTGCTTCTACTTGTGGTGTACCTTCTAAATCTGTTCTAACAAATACAAATCCTGTATCCGGGTTAGCAGGTTTGAAAGTTAATGTTACATTATTACCAGTATGTAACCCAACTCCTGAAAGTACAGCTTCTTTGGCTAAAGTTTTTTGCTTATCAGACATTAACTTTTACTTTTGTTTGTTTTCTTTTTCTAATTGATCTAATTTCTTCACAATTTCTGGAAATTTACGGAAATATACATAAGACTTTTTAAAGTCAATCGCATTAATTGCCGGAGATCCATACATTTGCTGTGCATCTTTTACATCAGAATTCACACCAGACTGAGCTTGAATTTGTACAAAATCACCAATTTTAATGTGACCTACAATTCCTACTTGTCCACCAATCATACAATTGCGACCAACTTTTGTTGATCCTGCAACTCCTGTTTGTGATGCAATTACAGTATTTTCACCAATTTCTACATTGTGTGCAATTTGGATTTGATTATCTAACTTAGCTCCTTTACGAATATAAGTAGATCCCATTGTTGCACGATCTATTGTCGAACCTGATCCAATTTCTACATTATCCTCGATAACAACGTTACCGATTTGAGGAATTTTAGCAAAAGTTCCGTCAGGATTTGGCGCAAAACCAAAACCATCAGATCCTACTACAACATTGGCGTGAATAATACAATCTTTCCCAATTTCACAACCTTCATACACTTGTGTTCCTGAGTAAATAATTGTATTATCTCCAATTACAACATTTTCTCCAATTGTAGTATTAGGATAAATTTTTACATTATTTCCTAACTTTACATTAGAAGCAATATACGAAAAACTTCCTACGTAAACATCATCTCCTAAGGTGGCAGTTTCAGATATACGAGCAAATTCTTCGATTCCTGTTTTGTTATTTTTTATTGTATTGTAGTGATTTAGTAATACTGTGAAAGCTGAATAAGCATCTTCAACAACAATTAAATTTGTATTAATTGGTTGAGATGGCTCAAAGCTTTTATTTACAATTACAACCGTAGATCCAGTTGTATAGATGTATTCTTCGTATTTAGGATTTGCTAAAAATGATATACTCCCTTTCGCACCTTCTTCGATCTTAGACAATGTCCAAATCTCAGCTTCAGGATTACCTTTAACCTCTCCGTTTAATAAGTTTGCAATATCTGCAGCTTTAAATTTCATAGTCTGCAAAATTAAGTATTTTAATTAAATTTCTAAACGATTTCTTTCAAAAATTAACAAATTTGTCAAACATCATTTTACTTTTAGGGTATGATAATGATATTTTACAACGTCTTTTTTCAAAACTTCTCTCAATAAACTTTGTTCAGATTGCGTAATTTCTTTAATAATTCCGTTTTTAAACAATAATTTAATTGGATATTTATCTACCTGATATGCAGTTATTTTTATTTGAGATTGTTGAACAAAATAACTTGAGTCATCAATTTTTAAAGCTTTTTTTATTCGATCTTCTTCCTTTTTAACCTCAACTTCTGATAATGGTTCTAAAAGTAAAATCGATTTTGGTAGTTCACGTTCAACAATTGCCTTTGCTAATTTACTTAGGATAATATCATCATGATTTTGCCATTCTTTAATTGCTGACATTACATCACTATCATCTAAACTTGTAAATAATTCTAAACCTTTTTCTGATAGTTTTCCCTTTTCATGACCTTCTAAAAAATATGTAAAAGCTGATGTTGCAAATAGTTTTTCGCCTGCAGTAACTAATTCTTTTGCTCTCCTTAGTACTTGAATTAAATAATTCTCAGCAGAAAATGATGTTTTATGTAAATACACATTGTTATACATAAATATGCGAGCCATTAAAAATTTTTCTACAGATGCAATTGCTTTCGCATCAATAACTAACTCATCATCACTAACATTTAAACTAGAAAGTATACGTTCAGGATTAATATTACCTTCTACCACTCCAGTAAAAAAACTATCTCGTTTTAAATAATCTAAACGATCTACGTCCAACTGACTTGAAACTAATTGAGATAAAAACTTCCTTGAATGTTGTCCTTTAAAAATCTGTATTGCATCTGTTAATTGACCATCAAATTCTTCATTCAACTTTTCCATCAATTGCAAAGAAACCTCTTCATGATGCGATCCATCAATAATTGAATATTCTAAAGAATGTGAGTATGGCCCATGTCCCAAATCATGTAACAAAATCGCTACATAAGCTGCTTTTTCTTCATTTTCTGAAATGTCTACACCCTTTTCTTTTAATACGTTTATTGCAACTTGCATTAAATGCATACAACCTAACGCGTGATTAAAACGGGAATGTTTGGCTCCTGGATAAACTAATTCTGTTAATCCATTTTGAGAAATACGACGAAGTCTTTGAAAATAACGATGCTGAATAATATCGTAAACTAATGCATTCGGTATTGTAATAATTCCATGTACCGGGTCGTTTATGATTTTGAATTTATTCTTCATTTATAGTGGTGAATTACCAATTAAACAACAAAGATAATGATATTATAAGTAACTATAAATTTGATTTTTTATAAGGAAAATCTTAACAAAGAATTTGGAAAATTTATGCTTACAAAATCTTTATATTTGGAATAACTGTGACAATTTATAACACGTAATAAAACAAAAACAATATGCCAATTAAAATACTATGGGTTGATGATGAAATTGACTTATTAAAACCTCATATATTATTTCTTGAAAAAAAGGGATACGAAACAGCAACTTGTAATAACGCAACAGATGCATTAGAAATATTAGAAAATGAGAATTTTGATGCAATTTTAATTGATGAAAACATGCCTGGCTTAAGTGGACTTGAAGCTTTACCAAAAATTAAAGAAATTCGTCCAAATGTACCTGTAATCATGGTGACTAAATCGGAAGAAGAACATATCATGGAAGATGCAATTGGGAAACATATCGCAGATTATTTAATTAAACCTGTAAATCCCAATCAAGTACTTTTAAGTTTGAAAAAACTTTTAGATAGTTCTAAAATCATTTCAGAGAAAACTGTTATCAACTATCAGCAAGAGTTTAGAAATATTGCTATGGATATGATGAATGCTCGGGATTATGAAGATTGGCAAGAGATTTATAAAAAACTTGTGTATTGGGAATTAGAATTAGAAAATATTGAAGATACTGGTTTGGTTGATATCATCGAAAATCAGAAAAAAGATGCGAATGCTGCCTTCTTCAAGTTTATTGAACGAAATTATCAAGATTGGTTATTTGATGAAGATGATGCACCGATTTTATCATACAATGTTTTCAAGAAATTAGTAAAACCACATATCTCAAAAGAAGAAAAGGTTTTATTAATTGTAGTTGACAACTTACGTTATGATCAATGGAAAACGATAGAACCTATTTTCAATAAATACTATAATCAAGAAAAAGAAAACTTGTATTACAGTATCTTACCTTCTGCAACACAATATGCTCGTAACGCACTTTTCTCGGGAATGATGCCTTTAGATATTGAGAAGAAATATCCAGAAATCTGGTTAAATGATACTGAAGAAGGAAATAAAAACATGCACGAAAAAGAATTTTTAGCTGATCAATTAAAAAGACTTGGTATGGGAGATATTTCTATGAATTATTTCAAAATTTTAAATTCAGATTTCGAGAAAAAAATAGCAGACGAATTTAACAATTACAAAAACAATGATTTAAATGTTATTGTTTACAACTTTATTGATATCCTATCGCACGCAAAAACAGATAACAGAATTATTGGAGAGATTATTCGTGATGATAAAACATATCGTTCAATAACTAAACACTGGTTCGAGAATTCTTATCTAATGGATATTGTAAAAAAATGTGCTCAAGAAGGAATTAAGATTGTTGTAACTACAGACCACGGAACTATTTTCGTAAAAGAACCAACTAAAGTTATTGGTGACAAAGAATCTAGCACAAATCTACGTTACAAACTAGGAAAGCAATTACAATATGACCCGAAAGATGTTTTAGCAATAGATCAACCAGAAAAGTTCCTTTTACCTAAGGTAAATGTGACATCTAAATATATCTTTGCAAAAGAAAACTTATTTTTAACGTATCCTAAAAACTACAATCACTTTGTAAATTATTATAAAGATACGTATCAACACGGTGGAATTTCGTTAGAAGAAATTATCATTCCACTTGTTGTATTAACGCCAAAGAAATAAAATGGAATATAAAATTAATGGTTTAGGGGAAATCCCAGCGGTAGCTCAGCAAATTATCGATCAATTAAAGTATAAATTAATCTGTTTTGAAGGTGAAATGGGAGCTGGTAAAACAACTTTTATCAAAGAATTTGTTCATTTATTAGGAACGGATGACGAAATTTCCAGTCCAACTTTTTCTATTGTGAATGAATATGATACAAACAATGGCAAAGTTTATCATTTTGATTTTTATAGATTAAATGATGAGGAAGAAGCTTTAGATTTTGGTATCGAAGATTATTTTTATTCTAATGCTTATTGTTTGATGGAATGGCCTTCGCGTGTAGAGAATTTAATTCCAGAAGAACATCATGTGATTACAATTGAAAATCGTGATGGAGTTCGTTATTTAACACTAAACTAATTGTAACAATTTTATGGAAGATCAACCTATTTTTACACCATTTTCTCACGAAGACTTAATCCCTCAACCCGAATGTTTAGAAATTCCACGTAAAAGAGAAAGTTTTAGCATTGGAATTCCGAAGGAAACAAATAATCAAGAAAAACGTATTTGCTTAACTCCAGATGCAGTTGAAGTATTAGTCAATAATGGACATAAAATTTCGATAGAAACTGGCGCTGGTGAAGGTGCTAATTTTACAGATCAGGAATATTCTGAGGCTGGAGCTGAAATTATATATAGTTCTCAAGCTATATTCGAAAAACCTGTTATTTTAAAAGTTGGTCCACTAACAACTGAGGAAATTGAATGGATAAAACCTAATACATTTTTAGTATCAAGTGTTCCTTCAAATTCTTTAAACAGAGAATATTTTACAGAATTATCTAAAAAACGTATCACTTCTGTAGGTTTTGAATTTATCAAAGATGAACAAAATCAATTACCTGTTTTAAGACTTTTAAGTGAAATTGCGGGAACAACTGCTATATTAGTCGGATCCGAATTAATGTCTACAGTAAACGGTGGAAATGGAATATTAATGGGTGGTGTTACCGGAGTTAGACCAACAGAAGTAGTGATACTTGGAGCTGGTACAGTTGCAGAAAATGCAACAAGAACAGCAATTGGCTTAGGCGCTTCAGTACGTGTATTTGACAATTCATTATCAAGATTAAGAAGATTACAACAAAATATAGGTTATCGAGTACCAACATCAACGATTGACCCTAAAGAATTAGGCAAAGCATTAATGCGTTGTGATTTAGCCATCGGAGCTTTACGAGGAGATACAAGAACACCTTGTGTTGTAACTGAATCTATGGTTAAAAAAATGAAACCAGGAGCAGTAATTGTTGATATTAGTATAGATCAAGGTGGTTGTTTTGAAACTTCAGAAAACACAACACATGACAATCCAACTTTTACAAAACATGAAATCATTCATTACGCAGTATCTAATATAACATCTCGCGTTTCTAGGACTTCATCTAAAGCTTTAAGTAACTATTTCTTATCTTACTTATTAATGATTGCCAATGAAGGTGGATTTTCTACCGTGGTAAAAACAGATAAAACTGTAAGAAATGGTGTATATTTGTACCACGGAAGGGTTGTAAAAAAGAGTTTAAGTGATTGGTTCGATCTACCCTTTCATGATATAAATTTATTGATAGTATGACGTTTACACAACGATTAATTAAGTATTTGATGGGTGTTTCTATCGGATTAGTTTTTGTCGCAATGGCATTTGGTCCTAGAGCATTTTCTTGTAATTATTTCCCTAATGCACGTGTATTAGAAGAAGCAACAGCGAAGAATTTAAAACTTTCTAATGATGCGGCTACTTTTTTTGAAACTGAAAAATTAGATTCAAATTTCTTACAAAAGAAATTATTCAAGAAAAGTAAAATTGATTTCGATAAATCAAATAAAGATGGTGTTCCATGCCGTACTTATTTAGCAGATTATAATGACGACACTAAGAACTACCAAATGGTTTTTGAAGTTTGTAGAGAAACATCAAAATTAGTATCAATTACAAAAAAATAAATTAAAGCGTTATATCAAATGGTATAACGCTTTTTTTTTTTGAACATTATTTATATTTAAAATCCAACATAAACCAATTCATAATTAATTTCTTACCTTAAAGATATTCAACTATCTTTAATAGATATAAAACACAATAAAATCAATTAATCCACTGATAATAGCAAAAAACAAGTAAATTACTTGTAGTTTTGGACAGATAATTGATAGTTTAAACTATAAATCTATTACGATATGAAATATAAAAATATGGCACTTGCAGGTTTAGCATTAGGCGCTGCAGCTTATTTTGTAAAAAGTCGCACAAATAAAAATTTAGCTTTTGAGGTTGTACCTGATTTTGATGTAGAAAAATACCTTGGTCTTTGGTACGAAATTGCTCGTATGGATTTTTATTGGGAAAAGGATAAAACTAACACTACAGCAAGATATTTATTGAACGAAGATGGAACAATTCAAGTAATCAATCGTGGATACGATGAGAAAAACAAAGAATGGAAAAAATCTAAAGGTGTTGCTACGCAAGTGAAGGAAGGATATGGAAAATTTAAGATTTCTTTTTTTGGACCTTTAAATTCGCCATACAACATTATTGATTTGGACGAAGATTATCAGTATGCGTTAGTTGCTGGGAAAAATACAGATTATCTTTGGATTTTATCTAGAGAGAAACAAATTCCAGATAATATTAAATCTCGTTTTTTAGCAAAAGCTGAGGCTTTAGGTTATGAAACTGATCAATTAGTTTGGCCTACACACGAAAAAATATAAGATTTAAATCACTCATCAATTGAGTGATTTTTTTTTATATAAAATTAAGAAAGTAAAAAAACCACTCGATTGAGTGGTTTTTATTTGGATAAGAATCCTATATTATTTCTTTTCCCAATTGATAGGGAATTGACAAGATTTGTAATCTTCACCAATTTTGATGAAAGAATCTGGCACTTGTTTTTTAACCCAATCAACTAATACATCTTGTTCTTTATAACGAATTGCAAACTGCTTAATTCTATAGTAATCGTCTTCGTAATTTACTTTATGTTCAGGATAAATACGGTTAACACGCATTAAACGAACTACTTTTTTGTTTTGGTAATCATCAACAAAAACAGTAGACAATTCTCCTTCACCTACACCTGTTACTGCAGAAAACTCTCCTAAAGGTAAATTAATTTTCTCAAAACGATCTTCACCAGTTTGAGGGCTCATTAAGTTTCCTTCGTTGTATTTTGTAAATTTATCATCAGAAAAACGAATTGCAGCATCTTTAAAAGTCATTTTACCTTCGTTGATTAAAACACGAATTGAATCTAACTTTTCAGTTGTTTTAGCCATTTCATCTTCAGTAGGTTTTAAAGTTACTAAGATGTGACGTAAATCTAATTCTTGTCCACGACGTTTATCTAATTTAATAATATGGTAACCATATTCAGTTTTAAATGGATCAGAAATTTCACCTTCCTCTAAGTTAAAAGCAACTGCATCAAACTCTTTAACCATTTTCCCACGCTGAACTTTTAAGTACTGACCTCCATTATTAGCAGATCCTGGATCCTCTGAATACAAAATTGCTTTAGTAGCAAAAGATGCTCCTTCTTCAATTTCTTGTTTAATTCCTTTTAATTCGTCAATAATCTTTTGCTCATTTTCTTCAGAAACTTCTGGATATAAAATGATATGACTTAATGTAATTTCTTCTTTTACGTCTGGTAATTCAGTTTTATTTTTCTCGAAAAACGTTCTTACTTCTTCTGGAGTTGCGTCTAAACCTGAAACTAACATTTCTCTTTTACGACGAGAGAAAATATTATCTTCAACGATATATTTCATTTCGTTTTTCATTTCAGCCATTGTACGGAATCCGAAGAATTTCAATACATTTTCTTCACCTCCACCTCTTTGCTTAAAATCTTCAATTTGTGCATTTAAAGAACGAGTAACTTCATCTTGGCTTACAGAAATTAAAGTATCATGTTTCGCACGATCAATTAACATCTTTTCCATTAAGATGTCGTTTAAAAATTCACATTTATCAGCAACTTGTAAACCTTGTTGTTTTGATAAGATGTAATCTCTTTCCACATCTGATTCTAGTACAATTTGATCACCAATAACAGCGGCAATTCCATCCAATTTCGTAGATTTCGCTGATTGTGCGAAAGTATTAACAGTAACAAATGTTGTTAAAAACAACATCATACATGCTCTAAAGTTCATATACTTTGATTTCATTAATTTTTATAACTATGTATACGTTGGTAACGCATAGCAAATTTAACTTTTTTTGTTAAAGTCCAATATATTTATACTTCCTTTAACAAAAGAATAAAGTTTTATTTTAAAATTGACACTAAATCAATCCAAATGTTTTTAAAGAAACATTCCAAGAAGATTCAAAATCAAAAAGATTTAATCCATGTTTTTCTTTGTGTTGATTTGCAAAACTTATCAATTTTTCAGTAGGCATATTTCCAACCATATCACTTTTAGACATCGGACAACCTCCTAATCCTTTAATAGCTCCGTCAAATCTTCTACAACCATATTCATAAGCTGTATCAACTTTTACATTCCAAGTATCGTATTCCGTATGGAAATGCGCACCAAATTCAATTTCAGAGTATTGAGGGATTAAATTTTGATATAAATCTTTAATCACATCTTTTTCGGCCACACCAATTGTATCTGATAAATTAATCATCTTAATACCAATATCAGCAAATCTTTTAGTCCAATCTTTCACAAAATCTGTCGAATATTCTTCACCATATGGATTACCAAATGCCATTGAAAAATAAATTAATAAT
The DNA here is from genome assembly GCF_003687725.1 of Faecalibacter macacae. Lineage (GTDB taxonomy): Bacteria > Bacteroidota > Bacteroidia > Flavobacteriales > Weeksellaceae > Empedobacter > Empedobacter macacae. The sequence goes on along the minus strand of NZ_RDOJ01000008.1, from coordinate 16,886 downwards.
TCTTTGTTATTCGCATCAGCAATTTCTTTAATATCCTTTGCTAAAGAAAAAGCCTCTTCCCTACTTTTATTTGTATTGTAATTCTGAAATTGTTCAGAAATAGAGAATGGAAAACCTAAAATATCTACTTTTTCGTGTTCTGCACCCTTCTTTGCTCCGCTTAAATTCGCAACAATTACAGATAATTTAGATTTTGTTTCACCTAATTCTATATTATCTAAAACTTCTTTTGTATCTGCTAATTGTGGAATATTTTTAGGAGATACAAAACTTCCACAATCTAATGCTTCAAAACCAACAGTCAATAATCTATTAATGTAGTCTATTTTTTGTGCAGTTGGTATAAATTCTTTACGTCCTTGCATCGCATCACGAGGACATTCTATAATTTTAAAAGTTCGTTCACTCATTTTTATGGTTTATTTGCGCATTAAAGGTATATAATTTACTAATTTTGACAAAAATTAAAACGCAATGCAAACAGAATGGAGAGAAAAGCTTGTAAATCGCTTTTTAAAATACGTTAGTATATACACTGAAAGTGAAGCTTTTTTAGAAAAATTCCCTAGTACAGATCGCCAATGGGATTTAGCTAATTATTTAGTTGAAGAATTAAAATCGATCGGATTAGAAGATGTTTCTATTGACGAAAACGGATATGTTTTTGGTTACGTACCTGCAACAGTAGACCACGAAGTACCAACAATTGGTTTCGTTTCTCATATGGACACATCTCCAGATTTTACTGCTGAAAATGTTAAACCTCAGATTTGGGAAAATTATGACGGTGGAGATATCAAGTTAAATGAAAACATGATTTTATCACCTTCTGAATTCCCTGAAATTTCTCAATACAAAGGTCAAACTATCATCACAACTGATGGTACAACTTTATTAGGAGCTGATGATAAAGCCGGAATTGCTGAAATCGTTACTGCTGCTGAATATTTAGTTGCACATCCAGAAATTAAACGCGGACGTATCGCTGTAGGATTTACTCCAGACGAAGAAGTTGGTCGTGGAGCAGATTTCTTTAATGTTGAGAAATTTGGAGCTGAATGGGGTTACACTATGGATGGTTCTGAAATTGGAGAATTAGAATACGAAAACTTTAATGCTGCTTCTGCTATCGTTACTTTTAAAGGTAAATCTGTTCACCCTGGTTATGCTAAAAATAAAATGATTAACGCTGCAAATTTAGCAATGGAATTCGCTTCTCAGTTACCAAATGATGAAGTTCCTGAATTAACTGATAAGCGTGAAGGTTTCTTTCATTTAGCTAAAATGACTGGATCTGTAACCGAAGCTAAATTAGTTTACATTATCCGTGACCACGATATGGAGCAATACGAAGCTCGTAAAGCTTTATTCTTACAAATCGCTGCGGATATTCAAGAGCGTTTTGATCATGAAGTTGTTGTAGCAACAGTTGAAGATCAATATTTCAATATGATTGAAAAAGTGAAAGAAAAATTTCAATCAGTTGAATTAGCTGAACAAGCTTTAAAAGATTGTGGTGTTACTCCTAATATCAAACCTATTCGTGGTGGTACAGATGGTGCTCGTTTATCATTTATGGGATTACCTTGTCCAAATATTTTCGCTGGAGGACATAACTTCCACGGACCATACGAATATGTTCCTGTTGAATCTATGGAAAAAGCAACAGAAATTATCGTTAGAATTGCAGAATTAACTGCTGAATCTGCGAAATAAACGCTTAATAGACATTAAAAAATATTTAGTTTTCTTATTTTGGTTTGAAATTTGTAATTAATCAAATCAAAATTTGAAAACTATTTTTTTATGAAAAACTTATTCATTACTGCCTTCACATTACTTACTGCACAGATTTCTTTCGCTCAAATCGAGAAAAATGTCGGTGATTATAATTCATTAAAAGTTTATGATCGTATTGCTGTAGAATTAGTAAGCTCTAACACAAATAAAGTTGAAGTTTCTGGCGAACTTGAGAACGAAGTTGAAGTTGTAAATAAAAACGGTGACTTAAAAATTAGAATGAATGCTGTAAATCTATTACAAGGTTCTAAGGTTAAAGTTAAGGTATATTACAAAAACTTATACGATATACAAGCAAGTCAAGGTTCTATGATTTTCTCTGACGATAAATTCAAATCTAGTATTTTAAAATTATCTTCAAACGAAGGTTCATCTATCAAATTAGATGTTAATACGAAGAAAATTGATGCTAAAATCAATTCTGGAGCTGAATTAATCCTAAATGGAAATGCTGATGCTTTAACTGTTAATGCAAATTCTGGAGGGAAATTTTATGGAAAAACGTTAGATACTGAAAACGCAACTTTAACAACAAACGCTGGCGGTATAATTGAAGCTAAAGTAAGCGAATCTGTAGATGCGAAAACAAGAGCTGGTGGTACAATAGATATTTACGGAAATCCACGAGTGAAAAACGATAAAAAAATTGCAGGAGGTTCTATTAATTATAAAAGTTAATAATTCATTCTATATTAAAAAAGTCGCTCAATGGAGCGACTTTTTTATTTATTCTTCAGATTCTTCTTTTTCTGTTATAATTGCTAAAATTTTATCTATTCGATTTCCATCTTTATCCATAATTTCAAGAATCAGATTGTCAATCTTAATTTTATCTCCAACCTTTGGCATTTCTTCTGTTTGGTTAAAAAATAAACCAGAAACTGTTACATAAAGATTTTCTACATCATCATTTACATCTACTCCAAAAAATCGTTCAAATTCATAAATAGAATATTGTCCATCAATTAAAAACGATCCATCTTCACGTTTAATTATCTCATAATCTTCGGCTTCATTTTCTGGAGTTTCACCAATCAATTCATCCATAATATCGTTGATTGTTACAATTCCGGCAGTCGTACCATATTCATCAATCATCACAGCAAAGTGCGAGTGAGAATTTTGTAATCGCTCTAATAATGGATAACAAAACGAATTTTCATTCACAAAAATTGGTTTACGCATGAATTTTTTCAACTGAAACTCTTCTCTGGAAACCCCAAATAAATCTTTTAAATGAATTACCCCTACAACTTCATCAAGATTATCGTTTTTTACAATGGGATAACCTGAATGTTTATCCTTTTTGATTTTAGATCGAACTTCATCGTAAGTATCATTAATCTTTAAAAATACAACTTCTGATCTGTGAGTTGCTAAAGTATTTACACGACGATCTCCTAACTCAAAAACACGTTCTACAATTTCGTGTTCTTTTTCTTGAATTTCACCTCCTTCTGTACTTTCTTTTATTATAGATTTAATTTCTTCTTCAGAAACTACTTCAGTATTTTCTTTTATTCCTAAAATTTTCAATAAAATATTGTTCGTAAAACTTAATAACCAAACAAATGGAGACGAAACTTTAGATAAAATACTCATTGGCTTAGCCAATGTTTTTGCTATTGTTTCAGGAAAAGTCATTCCTAAACGTTTTGGTAACAACTCACCAAAAACAATAGAAAAATAAGTGATTATTATAATCATCAAAACTGATGAAGCTGATTTTGCATATGGTGCTATAACTGGAATTTGAGCTAATAAATCAGCTAAATCCTTCGTTAATGCATCACCAGAGAAAACCCCTAATAATATTCCTATTAACGTAATACCAATCTGAACAGTTGATAAAAAAGTATCTGGTTTTTCTGCTAATTCTAACGCTGTTCGTGCTCCAGAACTTCCTTTCTTTTTCTCATTCTCTAATTTAAATTTTCGAGCAGAGACTAAAGCCATCTCCGACATCGAAAAAACTCCATTTAAAAGAATTAGGACGATTAAAATAATTATTTCCACTTAATATGTATAAATTTGTTTAAAATTAAGTATAATTTTAATATTTATTCATGTTTCAATTACCTAAACAATCGATTTCAAAACTAATTATAGCTTCATTTATATTATTTACAAATCAAATTGATGCGCAATCTGCTATAATTGAACAAGAAAAAGAAGAAGTTTCAACTTTTACAACAGCTGATTTAATCGGAAAATCTAACCTAAAATTAACACAAGGAAAAGAGTACAAAGTTTTGCCAGAAGTTGCAGAGCAATTAGAGAAAATGAAAATTGATGCGAAGAAAGCTGGTTTTGATATTTGTGTAATTTCAAGTTACAGAGGTTATAATTACCAAAACGGAATTTGGGAACGAAAATTTAAAGCGAATAAGGCGAAAGGATTATCAAATATTAAAAACATTGAAAAAATAATCGAATATTCTACAATTCCTGGTACTTCGCGTCATCATTGGGGAACTGATATTGATATAATTGATATGACTAGAGGAATTCCGGCTGATCCCTTACATGAAAAACATTTTAATGAAGGTGGTTCTATGCGAAAATTTAAACTTTGGTTAGATGAAAATGCGCATAAATATGGATTTCATTTAGTCTATACAAAAGATGATAAGCGTAAAGGGTTTAAATATGAGCCTTGGCATTTTACATATAAACCAATTTCGGATAAAATGATGGCTGAATATAAAAAATTAGACATCAAGAAATTACTGCAAGAAAATAAATTGATGGGTAGCGAATCGTTTACTGATGAATTTGTTGAAAAATACCGAAATGAAAATATATTGGATATCAATCCTGAATTAGAGAAATAAAAAAATCGCCAAATGGCGATTTTTCTATTTACACAAGTATCGTTCGAAAAGTTAAATTGATTCTTGGTAATTTAACCTTGGTTGTCGGCGGTAATCGATGCAACCAATTTATTTGAGTCTCATCTTTCATCACCAACAAGCTTCCTGATGCCAATTGCAATGCAATAACCTCTTTTGTTTGTTTATGTTTAAATGCGAATTTTCTTTCAGCTCCAAAACTTAATGAAGCGATTGCTCCATTTGGTTTCAATTGTTTTTCTCCATCACTATGCCAAGCCATTCCTTCGCTTCCATCATGATAAAGATTCAGTAAACAAGAATTATATTTTTCGTTTGTTTTTAATTCTACTAATTCTTTTAATTTCAATAATAAATCAGTCCAAGGCAAAGCTTCTTTTGTGATATTAGAGTATGTATATTTAAATGGAATATCGCCATACCAAGCAACTTTTCGCTTAGTTTCAATGACTTTACCGAAAACAACCGCCTTATCATTTTTCCACTGAATTTCTTTTAATAAAGAATCAAAAACACCAAAAGCTTCCTCATCAGAAAATATTTGTCCATAATAATTTACTGTTCCATCGTATGAAAGTAAATTTTCAGTAGAATCAATTAAATCATTAAATAAATCCATCCTTTATAAATAAAAAAAGAGCAATATTACTATTGCCCCCTCACAAAAAAACTATTTAAAGTCCCCATTTTATTAATGATGCTCCCCAAGAGAAACCTGCTCCAAAAGCAGTTAATAAAATGAAATCTCCTTTCTTAAACTTCGAAACATTTTCCCACATGCACAACGGTATAGTTGCTGCGATTGTGTTTCCATATTCCTCTATATTTACCATTGTTTTATGGTCTTCTATCTTTATTGCATTACCCACAGCGTCGATAATTCTTTTATTTGCTTGGTGCGGAACTAACCATTTAACATCGTCTGTTTTCAAATTATTTTTTTCTAATAATTCTAAACAAGTTTCGCTCATCGCAGTAACAGCTTTCTTAAAAACTATTTTTCCATCTTGCTTAATGTAATGTTTATCTAAAGTATCTAACGAAGCTGGAAATAATGAACCACCTCCTTCAATATTCAAGAATTCACGACCTTCACCATTACTTTTCAGTAAAGAATCCATTACACCAAATTCTTCATTCGGTTCTAATAATACAGCTGCTGCTCCATCTCCAAATAAAATATTTGTAGACCTGTCATGTATATCAACAAAAGCACTGATATTATCGGCACCAACAACTAATACATTTTTATAACGGCCTGATTCAATCAAACCTGAAGCAACATTTAAAGCATATAAAAATCCTGAACAAGCAGCATTTAAATCAAAAGCCCAAACGTTATTAATTTTTAATTTTTCACAAACAATGTTTGCTGTAGCAGGCATTAACATATCAGGTGTAGAAGTTGCAACAATTAAAGCATCAACCTTAGACAAATCTTTATTATAGTTGTCAAAAAGATTTATTATTGCTTCAACCGCCATATCAGATGTTGCTAAACCTTCATCTAAAATACGACGCTCTTTAATCCCCGTCCTTTTCGTTATCCATTCATCAGATGTATCACAAATAGTAGCTAAATCCTCATTCGTTCTTCTTCCTTTTGGTACAAAACCTCCTATAGCTGTAATGTTTGCGTAATTATTTTTTGTGGCAGTAAATTTCATTTTTAAAACTAAAACAGTGAAAAACTTTAATCTTCACCTTCATTATTGATGTTACAAAGTTCTAAAATGTTTAGAATTAAAAATTGTTTATTAAACTCTATTATTTGTCAAAAAGACGCATTAAGTATTTTTAAATTCTGTTGGAGATAAACCTGTTATTTTTTTGAAAAACTTATTAAAAATGGATAAATCAGAAAAATTAAGCAGATTAGCCACTTCAGAAATGGTAAAATTTGGGTTTTTTAATAAAACCTTAGTTTCAAGAATAACAGCATCAGAAATAATTGTTTTCGGAGATTTTTTTAAAACATCAGAAATAACTTTTGTTAAATGTTTACGAGAAACAAATAGCTTGTCAGCATAAAACTGTACTTCTCTACTCTCTTTAAAATGCGTTCCTACCAATAAAATAAATTGTTTTGCCAATTCCTCTTTTCGAGTTGGTTTAGATTCTTGAGTTAACTTTACCATATGATGATAAAAATTACCCAATTCGTACATTAAAATCGAAAGATGATGAATCACCAATTCATTTGAAAATACATTATCATTCTTAAAAATGTATTTATAAATTTTAGCAAAATTATATTTTACATCTCTTGCTGTTTTACGATCTAAAGAGATGATTTTAGGATATTGTGGAGATAAAAATTCAATTAAGTTTTGAGATTTAATATGATAGCCTGCTTCTACAATCATTTCTGAATCTACGAAAACTGCCTTCACCTCAAAATCATCGGAATATTGAATAATTTCAAAGATTTGACCTGGCAAAACAACCATGATATCATCTTGTTTAATCGCTTTTTTTTCTAAATTAACCGTAATATCACATGTTCCTTTATAGATATGAATAATACCTAAAGATGAGAATTTGTAAGCCGTTTCCTTTGATAAATAACGTGAATGCCAACTTGCTTTCAAATCAAACATCGTTACTTTTTTATGACTTAAATTCTTTGGGCCTTGATCGATTAAATCACGAATTGAATATTGTAATATTACTTCTTTCATCTAATAACCTCTTTTCAAATCAACCGAGTGATTTAATTTTTCACCTTGTTTGAATTTAACATAATTATCTATAATTTGATGAATTGCAGAATTCACATTTGTTAAACTTGCTACATGAGGCGTTATAAAAACCTTATTATTTGTCCAAAAAGGATGATTTTCATTCAATGGTTCTTCCGTAAAAACATCCAAATAAGCGGCTTTTATTTGATGCATTTCTAAGGCATTCAACAAATCAATTTCATTTAAATGTCTACCTCTTCCTACATTAATTAAAACTGAATTTGGTTTGCAGCTATTGAAAAATGATGCATTTAATATATTTTCAGTTACAGGTGTTAAGGGTAATAAATTAATAATAAAGTCTGCTGATTCAACTGATTTATAAAATTGATTTTCTCCATAAAAAGAAGAAATATTATCTAAATCTTTTGCCGAATTTGACCAACCGTTGACTATAAATCCTAAATGATATAATTTTTCAGCAACAAATTTTCCAATTTCGCCCAATCCTAAAATTGTAATTACAGTTTTATTGATTGATTTATAACTTTTTGGCTCCCAAATTTTATTTCCTTTATCTATTTGATAAAATGGGAAATTTTTCATTGATGCTAAAATACATGTCAAAACATGTTCAAACATATCATGTTTTAAATTCTCATCAACAATACGAGCTATCTTTATTTTAGAATCTAAAGGCGTATGCAATAAATGATCTATTCCTGCACCAACAGATTGAACAACTTTAAGATTTGGAAATTCATTTACATAATTTTCATGTGGTTTCCATGTGATTAAAAATTCAACATCTTCTGTATTTTCAATATTCGGATAAACTTCAATTTTAGTTTTAGGGAGTAAATCTCTTAATTTAATTTCCCATTCTTTCGTATGCTTTTGATTAAATAATAATGCTATACTCATATTTATAGTAGTTCAGTTTGTAATAATTTTACCTTTAAATCTTCGCCCCAACGAAAACCAGCTAATTTTCCAGTTTTTTGGACCACACGATGACATGGTATTAAATAAGCAATTTCATTGGTTCCTATTGCTGAACCAACAGCACGAGAAGCTCCTTCAATCCCTAAATTCTTTGCTAACTCGCTGTAAGTAGTAATTTGACCTGATTGAATTTTGGTTAAACCTCTCCAAATTTTATATTGAAAATCTGTTCCTTTAACTTGTAAATTCAACATTTCTGGCCAAATATTATGTTCAATAATTTGCAGGGCTATTTTATGCTGACTTGATTCTTGTTTAGAAATATTGCAATCTGAGAAATATAATTTAAAATTTTGTTCAGCCAAAATTTCATCATTTATAAAATGCAAATAACAAATTCCATCGCTTGTACTTCCGATTATAATTTGACCAAAACGCGTCATATAAAATTCATAAGAAATAACATTTTCTGTTCTAAATTTATAATAATCTTTAATTTTCAATGAATTAAAACTAATTTTAAAATTCGTTATCAATTCTTCAGAATCGACGAATTTACTGATTAAAAATTTGGAATTTAACTCTTTCAACATAACCTTTCTTTCAAATTAAAATATTCTGTGACCCTTTGTCAGATTTACTTATCTTGGTATTTAATTTGATAAATTTACAGAAAATACAATTCAGATATCATGAATAATCCATTATTAGAAAAATTTGATACTTTACATGAAAGTGCTCCATTTTCTAAAATCAAAATAGAACATTATCAACCTGCTTTTGAACAAGCAATTAAGGAAGCGAAAGAAGAAGTTGATGCCATTATAAACAATCCTGAAGCTCCAACTTTTGAAAATACGATTGAAGCTATGGAATTATCTGGCCAAAAATTAGGTCGAATTTCATCTATCTTTTTCAATTTAAATTCAGCTGAAACTAATGATGACATTCAGAAAATTGCACAAGAAGTTTCTCCATTATTATCAGAATTTGGAAATGATATTCGTTTAAATTTAGATTTATTTGAACGTATTAAAATTGTTTATAATCAAAAAGATTCTTTAAATCTAAATCCTGAACAAGCCTATTTATTAGAAAAAAAATACAAAGGATTTTCTCGTAATGGTGCTAATTTAAGTGATGAGGATAAATCTAAATTGAGAGAAATTGATAAAGAATTATCAAGTTTAACTTTACAATTTGGACAAAATGTTTTAGCAGAAACTAATAATTACGAATTAATTATTTCTAATGAAGAAGATTTAAAAGGTTTACCTGACTACGCGATTGAACAGGCCAAAACTGAGGCTGAATCTAAAGGTAAAAACGGTTGGATTTTTACGCTACAAGCACCAAGTTATATTCCTTTTTTACAATATGCTGAGAATAGAGCTTTAAGAGAAGAATTATTTAAAGCAAGTGGCCGTAAAGCTTTTCAAGCGAACGAATATAATAACGAAGAAAACATTAAAAAAATTGCAAATTTACGTTACAAACGTGCCAATCTTTTAGGTTATAACACGCATGCAGATTACGTTTTAGAAGAACGTATGGCAAAAACACCAGCAACTGTTATCGATTTCTTGAACGACTTATTAGTTAAAGCTAAGCCTTTTGCTGAAAAAGAAATTGCTGAATTAGCTGATTTTGCTAAAAGACTTGACGGAATTGAAACGTTACAACGTTGGGATCATGCATATTATGCAGAGAAATTAAAACAAGAAAAATTCAATCTTTCTGAAGAAGAATTAAAACCATATTTTCAGTTAGAAAACGTTGAAAAAGGTGCTTTTGATATCGCAACAAAGTTATTCGGAATTACATTTAATGAAATCAATACAATTGATAAATACCATGAAGAAGTAACAACTTACGAAGTCTTAGATAAAGATGGTAATTTTTTAAGTTTATTGTACGCAGATTATTTCCCAAGAGCTGGAAAACGCCCAGGCGCTTGGATGACAAGTTTCCGCGAAGCATCTAATGTGAATGGAAATTCAATTCGTCCACATATTTCTATGGTATGTAATTTTACAAAACCAACTAAGGATAAACCGTCATTATTAACTTTTCAAGAAGTTACAACATTGTTCCATGAATTTGGACATGCATTACATGGCATGTTACCAAATACAATTTATGAAAGTTTAGCTGGTACTAATGTATATTGGGATTTTGTTGAATTACCATCTCAGTTTTACGAGAATTTCTGTTACGAGCCAGAGGCGTTAGAATTATTTGCAAAACATTATGAAACTGGAGAAATTATTCCACAAGAATTAATTGACAAAGTTAAAAATGCATCAAACTATATGGACGGATACCAAACGATGCGTCAATTAAGTTTCGGATTATTAGATATGGCATATCATGCAAATGATCCTTCAACAATTACAGCTGTACAAGAATTTGAAAAAGAAGCATTCGCTCCTACAGAATTATATCCATCAATCGAAAATAATGTAATGAGTCCATCATTTTCACACATTTTCCAAGGTGGTTATTCATCTGGATATTATTCATACAAATGGGCTGAAGTTTTAGATGCAGATGCATTTGCATTCTTCCAAGAAACTGGAATTTTCAACGAAGAAACTGCTCAAAAATATTACAAATTGATTTCATCAGGAGGAACAAAAGACCCTATGGAATTATATGTAGAATTTAGAGGTAAAAAACCTTCTCCAGAAGCATTATTAAAACGCGCTGGTTTAGTAGAAGCATAATTCAGAAAGCTCAACCATTTGGTTGAGCTTTTCTTATTTTACTTATTAATTTTATATTTCTTCGAAAGTCTCTCATATTCATCTGCAGCATTATATGAAGTTCCATATTTTGCTGGAACATCATTATACATTGCAATTTTTAAAGTATTTGTCTTTATGTCATGTTTTTTCACTTTATTAGCTTCAGAAACTTTACTTAAAACGACAAAATTCTTATAACCTTTTTGTTTTGTAATTTCTGCAGCTCTTAACATTGACAAATCAAAAACTTTTTTCTGGTTCATTCCTAACCCTCTGTATGCAACTTCATATTCATTTCCTTTAATATGTTTATCAAAATATCCTGAACCAAATTCACCTGAAACAACTTCTGTTGTTTCTTGATAAACAGATTTATTAGAAGAACAACTAAAACTTAAGAAAGTAATCGATACAAATGATGCTAATAATAGTAGTTTTTTCATAAAATTTAATTTAATATAAATATTTAATTGGTTGAATCCTATAAAACAAATACCATACCCTTAACTATCAATTATTAATCTATTATCTAGAAAAAAACTTAATGTTAATTTAACAATTCTAAATAAAAACTTAATATATAATTGAATCATTAATAAAATTCAAACTTCAAAACACTAAAAAACCTATTGATTATCAATAACAATAATGAATTTAAATATAATTTTCATTAACATTATCTTAACGAGACAATCGTAACAAAAATCATTGAATATTTCGTGTTTTATCTCATTAACTCACCTATTTTTGTAAATCAAATTTTTAGAATGGGTAAAATTGAGAAATATTTATTTTCTACTCGTACAATGTCTGTGTTAATGCTTATTTATGCAATAGCTATGGCAGTGGCAACGTTTGTAGAAAATGATTATGATACAGCGACTGCAAAAGCTGTAATATATGAAGCGACTTGGTTCGAAATTTTAATGGTATGGTTAATCATTTTATTTGTAGCTAACATTAAAAGATATCAACTTTGGAGACGTGAAAAGTGGTCATTATTAGTTTTCCACGTAGCTTTCTTATTTATTTTTATTGGAGGTGGTATAACACGTTACCTTAGTTTTGAAGGAAATATGCCAATTCCTGAAGGTGAAACAACAAATGAAATCGTTTCTTATAAAAACTATTTCAAATTGATTGTTGATGATAAGGATCAAAGGTTAGCTTACGACAATCACAATTACGAAATGACTTATTTTGACCGTAAAGACAGTACAAATTCTTTATTTTACCGTCAGTTCGAAGGTCAATATCAATTCAAAAATAAATTAATCACGTTAAAAACGTTTGATTATATCCCTCATGCCTTAGATACTATTGTTCGTAAACCAACAGGTAAACCAATTTTAGAATTAGTTACTTTAGGGGAAGGTGGTAGAAACTCAGTATTTATTAAATCTGGAGAAATTAAATCTTTAGGAGGTACGTTAGTATCATATAATCGCCCAATGGACGGTACAGTTCAGATTATGGGTGAAGGTGAAAACTTAACAATTAAATCTCCTTTTGAAGGTGAATATGTACAAATGGCTGGTCAGCAAATTGGACAAATTACTGACATGGAGAAATTCAAAGAAGGTGCTGGTAAAGTTGGATTTAACGTTCAAGAACCATTAAAATTACGTTCTTTATATACAATTCTAAACGCACAATTTGTTATTCCAAATCCATCATTTAATGGAGAGGTTGTTTACAGCCAAGGAAACAAGCATAATCCTGAACAAAAAGAATTACCAGGTGCTATTCGTGCTGAAGTAATTGTTGGAGATAAAAGAGATACAGTTACAATTGTTGGTGGACAAGGACAACAAAACTATACTGCTGATGTTGAAATTGATGGAATGAACATTTCATTAGGTTACGGATCACGTGTAGTAAAAACACCTTTCAGTATCCGTTTAGATGATTTCATTTTAGACCGTTACCCTGGTTCTACAAATCCATCATCATTCGAATCAAAAATTACAGTTATCGACGAAGGAAAAGAAACACCTCAACACATTTACATGAACAATGTAATGGATTATAAAGGATACCGTTTCTTCCAGGCAAGTTATTTCCCAACAGAGAACGGAACAGTTTTATCTGTAAACCAAGACTGGTGGGGTACTAATATTACATATTTAGGATATTTCTTATTATTTGGAGGTATGTTTGTCTCATTATTCTGGAAAGGAACTCGTTTCATTCAATTAAATGAATTATTAAAGAATTTACACAAGAAGAAAACATTAATATTAATTCCTTTCTTCTTCTCTATTTTTGCTTTTGGTCAAGAAGTAGATCCTCACGCTGGACACGGTCACGCGCCAGGAGAAGGTCATGAAAATGAAGCTAAACAAGAACAAGTAATTCATTCACCTGAGCATATTGCTAAAATTTCGACAGAAATGTCTGATCCTGCAGAGTTAGTTAAGAATATGAAAATTCCAACTGAACATGCTGATAAATTCGGACGATTATTAATTCAGGATATCGAAGGACGTATCAAACCTGTTAATACACATGCATTAGAGGTTTTACGTAAGATTTACAAAAAAGATAAATACCACGGATTAAGTGCTGACCAATGGTTTATCGGAATCCAAATGGACCCTGCATATTGGGCAAATGCACCGATTATTAAAATTGGAGATAAAGGTGGTGATCAATTAAAAAAATTAGTAAATGCTAATGAAGATGGATATACATCTTTAATGAATTTAGTTGATCCTAAAACAACTCGTTTCAAATTAGATAAATTATATAACGATGCGTTTTCTCGTAAACCAGCTGAGCGTTCTAAATTTGATGAAGAAGTAATTGCGGTTACTGAACGTTTTAATATTTTAGATAATACAGCAAAAGGTTACCAATTAAAAATTATTCCAGTTCAAAATGATCCATCTGAGCGTTGGACTTCTTGGATTTACCAAACGAGTGAAAATCCTGTTGAAATAGACACTTTAGCTTTAGGAATGGTTTCAGTTTACATGAATATGGTTTCTGAAGGTATTAAAACAAATGATTTCACTGCTGCTGATAATGCTGTTGATTACATAGAACAATACCAACAAAAATGGGGTAAAAATGTTGTTCCTTCAGACACAAAAATTGATATTGAAATTTTCTATAATAAAGTAAATGTATTTTTCTACATTATGATTGCCTACTCTATCGTAGCATCATTCTTAGTAATTTTAGCATTTATTCAATTATTTAAAGAGAATAAAACGTTAAAATATTTAACGAATTTCTTCTTAGCGATTACTTTTATAATATTCATTACGCAAGCTGTCGGATTAGGAATTCGTTGGTACATTACAGGTCATGCACCTTGGTCTAATGGTTATGAAGCGATTATTTTCATCTCATGGATTGGAGTTTTAGCAGGATTAGTTTTACACAAAAACCGTAATGCATTTATTCCAGCAACTGGAGCGATGGTTGCTGTTATTATGATGGGATTTGCACATGGAGGTTCTATGTTAGATCCACAAATCACACCATTAGTACCAGTTCTTAAATCATACTGGTTAATTGTACACGTTGCTATTATTGTATCATCGTACGGATTCTTTGGATTAAGCGCTGTATTAGGAATTTTCGCATTACTTATTATGTTATTCAAGCAAAATAAAAAGATGGAAACATCAATCAAGGAAATGTCTTATGTTTCTGAAATGTCTTTAACTATAGGTATTTACTTACTAACGATAGGAACTTTCTTAGGTGGTATGTGGGCAAATGAATCTTGGGGCCGTTACTGGTCTTGGGATCCAAAAGAAACTTGGGCATTTATTTCTGTAATCGTTTATGCTGTTGTTTTACACATGCGTTTAGTTCCAGGATTAAGAGGTTTCTGGGCTTATAATGTTGCTGCAATGTGGGCGATTTGGGCAGTAGTTATGACTTATTTTGGAGTTAATTACTACTTATCAGGTTTACACTCTTATGCAGCAGGAGATCCAGTTCCAATTCCTGATTGGATTTATTACACATTAGGATTTATGGTAGCGTTAACTTTAGCTTCTAAGTTTTTACCAAAAATATTAAACAAAAAATAAAAAATCATACTTAAAAAAAGGTCTAGATATATCTAGACCTTTTTTTTAATTTAATTAAATGATTAAAGTAATTATTTAAATATTTTATATCGGATAAATAAAGATTTTAGAAATAATTTTACATAATAACCTAAACTATTTATTATGCCTAGTACTAGAATCTACCGTGAAAAAAATTATAAAAGGAAGAAATATTATAAAAATAATTCTTCTATAGAAAACAAAGGACTTTTAATAATTCTAACTATTATTACATTAATTATGGTATTATTTATAGTTTATTTGAGTGGCGGTTTTATGCAATTTATTAATAGAATTTTTTACTAAAATTTCTTAATTTCTATTTTAATCATATATCTTATAAATAATTTAAACTGTAAATTTGTATAAAATTAAATAATTATGAAATACATTTTTATAGCATTATTATGTGTTTTCACATCTTGTAATGCACAAGGAAATAAGTCTAATGTTAAATCAAAATCAACAGAAATGACTAAAAAAATGAAAACAATTTATGATTATAATTTTGAGGATATTGATGGTAATCAGTTCTCATTTTCTGATTTAAAAGGTAAAAAAATCATTATCTTAAACACAGCTTCAAAGTGTGGCTACACAAAACAATATGATGCTTTAGAAAAAGTTTATCAATCTTATAAACAAGATGGATTAGTTGTAATTGGTTTTCCTTCTGATAATTTTGGCGGACAAGAATTTGATAACAACGATGAAATTGCTAGTTATTGTAAACTAAATTATGGCGTTTCATTTCCTTTGATGACAAAAAGTAATGTTAAAGGAACAAATCAAAACGAAATATTCAAATTTTTAACGCAGAAAACTATAAATGGTAAAAGTGACTTTGAAGTTAAATGGAACTTTACCAAATTCTTAATTAACGAAGATGGAACTTTAGAAACTTCGTATCCTTCAAATATTACTCCTGATGATCCAAAAATTATCGATTGGATCGAAAATAAATAAAAAATGAAATTAGATATTTTAGCTATTGGCGCACATCCTGACGATGTAGAGTTAGGTTGTGGAGGAACATTAGCAAAAGAAATTAGCCTAGGTAAAACAGTTGGTATTATCGACTTAACTAAAGGCGAATTAGGTACTCGCGGAACAGATATTACTCGTAAAACTGAAGCTACAGAAGCAGCAAACATATTAGGAATCTCTATTCGTGAAAATTTAGATCTTGGTGATGGATTTTTTGAGAATAACAAAGAGAATCAATTGAAAATTATTAATGTAATTCGAAAATATCAACCAAATATAATTTTAAGTAATGCGCCATCAGATCGTCATCCTGATCATGGGAAAGGATCAGATTTAGTTAATACTGCTATCTTTTTATCTGGTTTGCCTAAAATTGAAAATGGATTACCAGCTTGGCGCCCTAAAAAACACTTCCACTACATTCAATGGTTACCATTAGAACCAAATTTTGTAGTTGATATCACAGGTTTTTTAGACCAAAAAGTAGAATCATGCATGGCATATAAAACACAATTTTTTGATCCTGAATCAGAAGAACCTTTAACTCCTATTGCGACTAAAAACTTTACAGATTCTATCCGCTATAGAGCAATGGATTTAGGAAGATTAATAGGAACAGAAGCCGGTGAAGGATTTATTTCAAGAAGTTACATTGCTGTAAATAATTTAGATTCTTTACTTTAGAAAAAACACTGAAATTTTCAGTGTTTTTTTTATAAAAATTGTTTGGAAATACCGAATTCAACACTATATTTGCAATCCAATTGAAACACTAATAAACAGTGTAAAATTCAATTAAAA
>NZ_RDOJ01000007.1 GCF_003687725.1 Faecalibacter macacae | reverse complement strand
AAAAGATACAAAACAATTATTAGCGAATTACGATACAGTACCAAATAATTTAATCAAAGCAATAGTTGATTCAAATCGAACGCGAAAAGATTTTATAGCGAATTCAATAATTGAAAAAGAACCTAAAATAGTAGGGATTTATCGTTTGATAATGAAATCTGGATCTGATAATTTCCGAGCATCAGCAATTCAAGGAATCATGAAGCGTATCAAAGCAAAAGGAATTGAAGTTGTTGTTTATGAACCAGTTTTAGAAGAAGAAACCTTTTTCGGATCTACTGTTATGAAAGATTTAGAAAAGTTTAAACAAGAATGTGATGTAATAATTTCAAATCGTAATGCAGAGGAACTAGCAGATGTGAAGGAGAAAGTATATACACGCGATTTATTTGGTAACGATTAAAAACACAAAATGAAAACGAAACACTTAATAATATTTGGAACGAGGCCAGAAGCTATTAAAATGGCTCCATTGGTAAAAGAATTCCAAAAACATAACGAATTTGAAACTAAAGTTTGTGTAACAGCTCAACATAGAGAAATGTTAGATCAAGTTTTAGATTTCTTTCAAATTATACCAGATTATGATTTAAATCTGATGAAGCCAAACCAAAATTTATATACGCTAACAGCTGATATAATTACAGATTTAAAACCAATATTAGATGACTTTAAGCCTGACTATGTATATGTACATGGAGATACATCAACATCTTCTATAGCTGCTTTAGCTGCATTTTATTCAGGAGCAAAAGTTTGTCATATCGAAGCTGGATTGAGAACACATAACAAATGGTCTCCATTTCCTGAAGAAATGAACAGACAATTAACAGGTAGATTAGCTGATTATCACTTTGCTCCAACACAACAATCATTCGATAATTTAATTAAAGAAAATATTAAAGAAGAGGATATTGTAATTACTGGTAATACGGTTATTGATGCTTTATTAGATAGTTCTTCTCGTGTAAAAGAAATAGATAATAGTGAAATAGAAGCATTAAAAAATATAGTTGATTCAACTAAAAAATTAATTTTAGTAACAGGACATCGTCGTGAAAATCATGGACAAGGATTTATAAATATTTGTGAAGCATTAAAAGAAATTGCTGAAACACATACTGATGATGTTCAGATTATTTATCCTGTTCATTTAAATCCAAATGTTCAAAAACCTGTTAACGAAATTTTAGCAGCAGTTGATAATATTAAATTAATAGATCCATTAGCATATCCTGCATTTGTATGGTTAATGACACAATCGTACATGATTATTACAGATTCAGGAGGAGTGCAAGAAGAAGCTCCGTCTTTAGGAAAACCAGTATTAGTAATGAGAGATACTACTGAAAGACCAGAGGCTGTAGATGCGGGTACTGTAATTTTGGTAGGTACTGATAAGAATAAAATTATTAGTGAAGCGAACCTTTTATTAAATAATC
Organism: Faecalibacter macacae; assembly: GCF_003687725.1. Classification (GTDB taxonomy): domain Bacteria; phylum Bacteroidota; class Bacteroidia; order Flavobacteriales; family Weeksellaceae; genus Empedobacter; species Empedobacter macacae. Next base: position 139,132 of record NZ_RDOJ01000007.1, on the reverse strand, counting down.
ACGAAAAATATAACTCTATGAGTGAATTACATAATCCTTATGGAGATGGAAAAGCTTGTGAAAGAATTGCAGAGTTTATAAAGGCACTATAAAATAACTAGATAATAATAACTAAATAAAAAAATGAATCCAAAAGTAGTAACAATAGGATTAGGGTATATAGGATTACCAACATCAGCATTAATAGCAAATAATCAAATTCCAGTACATGGTGTAGATATTTCTCAGCATGTAGTTGATACAATTAACGCAGGTAAGATTCATATTGTTGAACCTGATTTAGACAAAGCAGTAGCAAAGGCGGTTGAAGATGGTTATTTAAAAGCAGGTGTTAAACCAATTGTTGCGGATACGTATTTAATTGTTGTTCCAACTCCATTTAAAGGTAATCACGAACCAGATATTTCTTATGTACAAGCAGCAACAGAAGGTATTATTCCATTACTAAAAGAAGGGGATTTATATATTATAGAATCTACTTCTCCAATTGGAACTACTGAAAAAATGATGGATTTAATTTTTACAGTTCGTCCAGAATTAAAAGATAAAATTTATTTAGCATATTGTCCTGAACGAGTATTACCTGGAAATGTGATGCACGAATTAGTGTATAATGATCGTGTTATAGGTGGAGTAAATGATTCTTCAACAGAAAAGGCTTTAGCTTTTTATGGTCAATTTGTTAAAGGTGAATTACATCCTACAAATGCGCGTACCGCAGAGATGTGTAAATTAACTGAAAACGCTTCTCGTGATTCTCAAATTGCTTTTGCTAACGAGTTATCATTAATTTGTGATAAAGCAGGAATTAATGTTTGGGAATTAATAAACTTAGCAAATAAACATCCTCGTGTTAATATTTTACAACCTGGTTGTGGTGTTGGAGGACATTGTATTGCAGTTGATCCTTATTTTATTACTGCTGATTATCCAATGGAGTCTCGTATGATAGCACAAGCTCGAGAAACTAACAACTATAAATCATTTTGGTGTGCTGAAAAAATTAAAAATACACGTCTTGAATTTGAATTAAAACACGGACGTCAGCCATCAATTGCATTAATGGGATTAGCTTTTAAACCAAATATTGACGATTTACGTGAATCTCCTGCTATTCATATTGTTGAACGTGTATTACAAGATGCTGGCGATGCTGATTTATATATTGTAGAACCTAACGTAGAAGAACATAAAGTTTTTAAATTAACGGAATATACTTCTGCTGTAGAAAAAGCTGATATTATAGCATTATTAGTTGCTCATGACGAATTTAAATCGTTGAAATTTACAGAAAATCAAGTTGTTTTAGATTTCTGTGGAGTGAAAATTTAAAATGGGAAAAGAGACTAATAATACCATTCAAACTTTTTGGGTTATTCTAGGTAATTTTTCTGCTTTTAGTTTTGTAATGATTAGTTCAATGCTATTAAGTAGATATTTTAATAAAGAAGATTATGGTACATACAAACAGGTAATGTACGTTTATTCAACTTTATTAGTTGTCTTTACATTAGGGTTACCTAGAGCTTATGGTTATTTTCTTCCAAGAGTTTCAAAGGAAGAAGCTAAAGATGTAATTGATAAGATTAACTATATTTTAATGGGGATGGGATTGTTAATGTCATCCACATTATTTTTTGGGTCTGATTTAATAGCAGGTTTTTTAAATAATTCTAACTTAGGAATATCGATAAAGTATTTTTCGTTAGTACCTTTATTTTTATTACCAACTTTAGGATTAGAAGGAATCTTATCAACTTATAAAAAAACATTCTTATTAGCAATATATCAAGTTGTTACTCAGATGTTTGTATTGTTGTTTGTTGTTCTGCCTGTATTACTTTTAAAAGGAGATGTAAATAGTGCTATTATAGGTTTTACAATAGCTTCGTTCATCAAGTTTATTTTAGCATTGTATTTAAAATATAATCCGGTTAAAGAATATAATAAAACAAAATCATCAATAACTTTTAAGAATGTATTTACATATACACTTCCATTAATGGGAGCCAGTATATGGGGGATAATAATATCTTCTTCTGACCAATTTTTTATAAGTAGATATTTTGGAAATGAAGTATTTGCAGATTTTGCAAATGGGTCTTTAGAAATACCATTCGTTGGAATGATCATATCTTCTACTGCAACGATATTATTACCGGTTTTTTCTAAACAAGCAAAAGAAAATACTATAGAGTCGAAGAAAATAATGATAGATACATGGAGGTCGGTTTTAACTAAAACAATTAAGTTGATTTATCCAATCGTAGTATTTTGTTTTTGTTTTGCAGATGTAATTATGGTTTTTTTATATGGAGATAAGTATGTTACATCAGGTCTATATTTCCAAATAAAAGTAATTATAAATTTCTTTAGTATTGCTGCGTACGGACCATTATTAATGGCAGTCGGAGGACAAAAGTATTATTATAATGTCTTTATGTATGGAGCGTTACTATTAATATTTTTAGAATGGTTAAGTATCGTAATATTTAATTCACCTAAGGCCATATTGATTGTTTCAGTAATCTGTTTTATAGGACGTACATTTTGTATGCTGTTTTATGTATCTAATTACTTTAAAATAAAGTTAGTTGATTTATTACCTCTTGGTTTAATCCTTAAAATATTATTACCTGCATTCATTTTTTTATATCCAATACGAATAGGATTAGAAAATTTTGGGTTAAATAATCTATTACTACTAAGTATCTCCGGAGTATTATATTTAATAATATTTGGAATTTGGAGTGTAGTAGCAAAATTAGATTATGCAGTTATTTTTCAACCATTAATAAATAAAATTAAAAGATGAGTATTTTAAAGAAAATTTTTTTACCATATTATTCATTATATATAAGATTTAGTAAAGCTAAATTACAAACTAATTATATTGATTTTTTAAAATATAAATTAGGTATTAACAAAAGATATTGGCCAGCTCACAAAAATTGTTTAATTGCGAATTACAATAATATTTATGTTGGAATTAATTCACTTGTTGGAAGACCAGGTAATTACATCCAAGGAGCAGGTAAAATTTTTATAGGTGATTACGTACAGCTTGCTCCTAATGTGGGTATATTAAGTACTAATCACGATCTTTATGATCAAAGAAACTATAATAGTGCCGAAGTAATTATAGGAGATTATTGTTGGATAGGTATGAATAGTCAAATACTAGCAGGTGTAACCTTAGGTACTCGAACAATAGTTGCAGCAGGAAGTGTAGTTACAAAAAGCTTTCCGGAAGGATTTTGTGTTGTTGGAGGCTCGCCTGCAAAAATTATTAAACAGTTAGATCCTGCAAAATTTGAACCTTGGAAAGACGAAGAAGAATTCTATGGTTTTATACCGAAAGAAGAGTTTGAAAAAACCAAATTATATAAAGAAGGTCGTATTAAATTTGATAAATAGTAATAATTCTAATGAAGATAATAATTGTAAATCCGCACATGAAAATTGGAGGTATTGCAACTTCATTAAATAATTGGTCAGAATATTTTAAAATAAAAAATATAAAGGTTGATTATGTTATTTTTAGAAAAGAATACGATTTAAAGTTTCAAAATTTTTTTGAAACTAATCAGGTTATACATCCAAAAGGGACAAATAAACTTTCTAAAGTTAATTTTAATAATAGAATTAAAAATATAATTTACAAAATTTTAACTTTAATAGGTATAATTAACTTTCTTAAAGTTAGATTAACCAAAAAGCACAAGTTACCAAATAGTTATGATATAGCAATTTCATTTTCAAACGATGTACCTAAATTTAAAAATGTACTAATGAGTAATGATTTTGTAATGAATTCTATTAATGCAAAATATAAAGTAGCATGGATACACAATGATATTGATAAATTAGGTTTTACAAGAAGTTATGCTTTAGAAAGATATAAAAACTTTGATGCAATTGTTAATGTCTCGGAGGCATGTAAACAACAATTTGATAAATTGGTACCTGAATTTATTCATAAATCATTTGTTGTAAGAAATGCAATAAATACAGAAAAATTAAATGAGTTAGCTAATTCTGCTACACAAATTAATTTTAATCAAGATATTTTTAATTTTGTCACTGTAGCAAGGATTTACAATGAACAAAAGAGAATAGATCGTATTTTAGATATTGTAGATAATTTAAAAAAAGATAATTTATCATTCCATTGGTATATTATAGGAGATGGTCCTGATTTAAAAAATCTTACACAATTGTGTAAAGAGAGAAAATTAGAAGATAAAATTAGTTTTTTAGGTTTTAAGTCTAATCCATATCCATATATGAAAAAAGCAAGTTATGTTGTTTTAACTTCAGATTATGAAGCGCAAGGTATGGTAATATCTGAAGCTTTATCTTTGGGAACACCCGTAATATCAACAAATTTTGATGCTGCTAAAGAATTTATCATTGATCATCAAAATGGGTATTTAGTTAAAAATAATGCGCAAAGTTTTTCTGAATTATTGAATCAATTAATAACTAAAAAAATTACATTAAACATTCAAGAGAATAAAGTCTATGATAGCGATGGAGATTTTGAAAGATTAATAAATTTTATTGAAAAGCAATAACATAATATTATGTCAAAAAGTTTAGACAAATCAGTTGGGTTATTTAGTTTTTTAGCCTTGCCAATGTTAGCATTAATTTTGGCAATTAAAAATTACAGAATGCCTTGGAGCAAAAATGTTGTTTGGGCTTTTATGGCTTTTTATGCGTATCATTTTTCTCCACCGAATGAGGGGGCAGATATAAAACATTACATCGAAAAGTTTATTAATTATTCATTTATAGATTTTTCCATCCAAGATTTTATTATTTCACAATATTCTGAAGGTTCAACAACTTTAGATATATTAGAACCACTTACTTCATACTTATTAAGTAGAATAACAGATAATTATCATTTTTTATTATTAATATATGGAGTAATCTATGGTTATTTCTTTTCAAGAAATATTTATTATTTTATAGACTCAACAAAAGAAAATTTAAGTAGTAAATCACTTGCTGTTTTAACATTATTAATAATTGTTATCGGTATTTGGAATATTAATGGTTTTCGTTTTTGGTGCGCTGCACAAATATTTATTTATGCATGTTTTAATTTAATTATTTATAAAAAAATTAAAGGGTATTTATTTTTAATTTTAGCTTGTCTAATGCACCTTGGTCTTTTAATTCCATCCCTAATTCTGTTGCTTTTTAAACTATTTAAACTTCCGGTACATATTGTGTTTGGAGTTTTTTTAGTGACATTTTTTTTAGCAGAATTGGATATGGAAGTTGTGCGTACATCTATTAATAATTTTGCTCCAGATTTTGTTAAAAATAAACTAAATGCGTATACTTCTGAAGCTTATGTAGAAGTTGTTAGTGAGAAATTAGAATCATACAGCGTATTTTATCAATTATCAAAATTTATTCGAATTGGTTTAGTAGTTTTTTTCTCAAGCTTTTTATTGATTAATAAAAAACTATTTCAAAAAGATAAATTTTATCAATTATTTGTTTTTTTTCTAACATTCGGTTCATTTGCAAATATTTTAAGTCAAATGCCATCAGGAGGAAGATACTTAGTAATAACTGATTTTATATTATTTGGGATTACTTTTTATTTTATTCAGAATTACAAAAACGCAAGACTATCAAAATATATTAATTATACAATTCCAATAATATTAGTTTATGGATTTTATAATTTTAGAGTTATAGGCATCCATACATTTAATATCCATCATTTTATAAACAATCCAATTATTTCATTATTTATTTATTAACATGAAAATACTATTAATATCATCTCATTTTTTTCCTTTAATTAATCCTCGATCATTTCGAGCTACAGAATTAGCAAAAGAATTAGTTCGTCAAGGAAATGAAGTAACAGTAGTTACATTACATAATTCTAAACATGCAGAGTTTTCCAAAGAATTTAATGTAGAATTTAAATATTTACCTGATTTAAAATGGAAAGAAATTTCTATTCAAGGGGGTGGAATTTCATCTAAAATAAAAAGGGGATTAAGAAGAACTATGCAGTTAGTTGCTGAATACCCAGCGGTTGAATTAACTGGTTTAGTTAAGGATTATATTAACAAGGAAAATAAACAATATGATGCGCTTATAAGTATTGCAGTTCCTTATCCAATTCATTGGGGAGTTGCTGCTTCTGATTGGAAAAAAATAGCAAAAACTTGGATTGCAGATTGTGGAGATCCTTACTATGGAGATACTTCGGATTCTTTTAAAAAGTTATTGCATTTTAAATATGTAGAAAAATGGGCATTTTCTAAAATGGATAAAATAGCTATTCCAATTGAAGGAGGAAAAAAAGGATATTTTAAAGAATTCCATGATAAAATCAGTATTATTCCTCAAGGATTTGATTTTAATATTGAAAAATCTGTTTATAAAAAAAATCCAATACCAACGTTTATCTATGCAGGTGGATTTATTCCTGGGTATAGGGATCCACAACCATTTTTAGAATATTTAACTAAAATAGATAAGGAATTTAAGTTTATTATTTATACAAAAGGAACAGTACTAATAAAACCATTTTTACAAAAATTAGGTGATAAAATTGAAATTAGAGAATATATTCCTAGAGAAGAACTAATGTTAGAATTATCTAAGGCCGATTTTTTAATTAATATTGATAATGCTGAAAGTGTTCAATCTCCGAGTAAATTAATTGATTATAAAATTGCTGATCGTCCAATTTTAAATATTAAAAAAGGAAAAATTAATGAAAAATTAGTTAATGAATTTATCGATTACAATTTCGAAAATCAACTAAACATAAATGACTTGAATCGTTTTGATATTAAAAATGTAGCAAAACAATTTATTAATTTAATTAAAAAATAAAAAATGCTTAAATCAATAAAAGACTTTATAATTAATTTTCAAGGATATAAAACTAAAAGAAAATTAGTTGCCTTTTTGGTTGATGATTACGGAACAATTAGAGTTTCAACTGAAGCCTTAAAAGAGTTAGAGAAAAATGATAAGTCATTAACGGAAAATAGATTTAATAAGTTTGATGATATTGCTTCTAAACAAGATTTAGAAGATTTATTCAAAGTATTAAAATCAGTTAAAGATAAAAATGGTAAACCAGCGGTTTTTACTCCAATGACTGTAGTGGCAAATCCGGATTTCAAATCAATTTCAGAAAGTAATTTTTCTAATTACCACTATGAAAGTTTTTATCAAACTTTAGACAAATTTGCTGAAGGGAATGAAATTAAACAACTTTGGAAAGAAGGAATTGAACAAGGAATTTTTGTTCCTGAGTTTCACGGAAGAGAACATTTAAATGTTCGTTTTTGGATGAACTATTTGAGAAATAAAGATGAAAATATTTTAAAAGCTTTTAATCATAATTCAATTGGGGTTAATCCTAAGATTAAGCAAAATTATGATTATATGGCTGCTTATGATTTAATTGAAAAGGATCATATAGACGAATTAAATAGTATAACAAAAGATGGATTAGATTTATTTGAAAAATTGTTTGGTTATCGTTCTGTATTATTTACACCTTCAGCTTTAATTCATCATGATGATATGCATAGTGATTTAAATTCTGTAGGTATTAAATATATTGATATGGCAAGATCTCGTATGATGCCAAATTATACTGGAGCTAAATCAAAAAAATTCCATTATTTAGGTCAAACAAATAATTTAGGTCAAAAATACATCACACGAAATGTAATGTTTGAGCCTAATAAAGATAATTCAGATGCTGTTAAAAAAGCACTTACAGAAATAGAAGTTGCTTTTAAATATAATAAACCTGCAATAATTAGTTCACATAGAGTTAATTTTGTAGGCGGTAAAGATAAATCTAACAGAGAAAAGGGATTAAATGATTTGAAAAGATTATTAGAAGGAATAGTTTCTAAATGGCCTGAAGTTGAGTTTGTAGCTATTAGAGATATCTTTAATTAATAATACTAAAATGATTAAAAAGACAATAAAAGACTTATCAATTAATTGTCAGAATATATTAGGTTGGAAAAGCAATAAAAAAATTCTGGTTATAGAATCTGATGATTGGGGAAGTATTAGAATGCCTTCAAAAAAAGCATATTCAAATCTATTAAACAATGGAATAGCAGTAGATAAATGTCCTTATAATTCTAATGATTCTTTAGAAAATACAGATGATTTAAATGCTTTATTTGAAACTTTTTCAAGTATTAAAGATTCAGAAGGGAATTCATTAAAACTTACAGCGAATTCTATTTTAGCTAACCCTGATTTTGAAAAAATCAAAGCAAATAATTTTGAGAAATATTATTACGAAGATTTCGTTTCTACTTATCAAAGAGTAAATGGAAATACGGATACTTATGAATTGATTAAGCAAGGATTGGATCAAGGTGTTTATATTCCACAACTTCATGGAAGAGAGCATCTTCAAGTTAATGAGTGGCTAAATATATTAAGAGAAGGAGATAAAGAAGCTCTTTTAGCTTTTGATAATGAGTTGTTTGGTTATCCAACCCAACGATATAGAGATTCAAAAATGCACTTATTAACAGCATTACACATTAGGAATCCTGAGGAAGAAAAATTTGCAATTCAATCAATAAGAGAATCAGCAAATTTATTTGAACAATTTTTTGGTTTTAAATCAGAGTCTTTTATAGCACCCAGATATATTTGGAATGATGTGATTGAAAAGGAGCTTGCAAATGTTGGAGTAAAATATATTCAAGGTAAAATTGTTCAATCTATTCCTAATGAAAATTCTTTGAAATCAAAAATTCATTTGTTTGGTAGTAAAAATAAATACGATCAAATTTATTTAAATCGAAATGTATTTTTTGAACCAACTCAAAATCCAAGATTTCCTTGGATGAAAGATGCTTTAAATAGAATTGATATTTCCTTTAGATGGGGAAAACCAGCTATAATTTCAATGCATCGTTTAAATTTTATGGGTGGATTGAATGAGAAAAATAGAACGGACAATCTTTTAGCTTTAAAAGATTTAATAAATAAAGTGCAAAAAAAATATCCAGATGTAATTTTTATGTCTACGAATGAACTTGGTAAACTAATAAATAATGAAAAATAATCCTCAGGTTGCTATAATGATGCCAGTTTATAATGGTGAAAACACCTTAAAACTAGCAATACAATCGATAAAATCTCAAACTTATCAAAATTGGAAATGTTATATTGTAAACGATGGATCTACTGATAAGACAAGAGAAATTTTAGATAATTTAAATGATGAGAGATTTGTAATTCATCATTTTAATGAAAATAAAGGAAGACCCTATGCACGCCAAGCTATTTTGGATGCTGCAGAAGGAAAGTATATAGCTTTTTTAGATGCAGATGATTTTTTTCATCCTGAAAAATTAGAAAAACAAGTTAAGATTTTAGAAGGAAATTCAGTTATTGATTTAGTTAGTTGTGGTAATCTTTGTTATGGAAACAATTACAAAGCTATGTCTTATAGGGGTGTTGGCCGAAATGAAATTGAAGATTATCATAAAGAAAGTAAATTAAATTTAGCTTTAAGAACTTCATTATTAAGATTAAATTTATGTAAGAAAATTGCTTTTAATTTAAATCTAAAACATGCTCAGGATACAGATTTTCTTGAAAAATATTTACCTAATAGGAAATTTATGGTAATGGATGAGATTCTTTATTATTATTCTGAATTTGATTCTGTAGATAAGTTTAAAATATTAAAAACTGATTATTATAGTTTATTACAATATATAAGTTTAGTTACTAAACAGCCCTTTTACGCTATTAAAAACATCATTAAAGTTTCGATAAGAATTTTTAGTAAATCAATATTATACCCTTTTGTTGATGCTGATTTTTATTTAAACAAGAGAGGTTTAAAACCAAAATCAAATGATGTGAAAGAATTTAATCAATTAATAAATAAATTTATTTAAGCTATTTAATTTAAAAAAATATTAATGAATAAAATACTCTACATAGCGACAAGTGATGTTCATCTAGCAACATTTCATACCCCTTACTTAAAATGGTTAGGAGAAAATGGAGTGCAAGTAGATATAGTAGTTGAAAATAGAGGAAATTTAGAGTTTGAAGGAGTAAATAATACTTATCATTTAGATTTCCCAAGATCATTTACTAAAAAAGAATTATTAGTAAGTTATAAAAAGCTTAAAAATATTATTGATAACGGTAATTACAATATTATACATTGTCATACTCCTATTCCTAGTATGTTAACTCGTTTAGCAGCTAGTAAAGCAAGAGCTAACGGAGCTAAAGTTTTATATACAGCTCATGGTTTTCATTTTTATAAAGGAGCACCAGCATCACGTTGGTTAGTATATTATTCAGCAGAATATATATTAAGTAAGTTTACTGATGCAATAATAACTATTAATAAAGAAGATTATGGTTATGTAAATAATAAAATGTTGCATAAGGATTCATACCATATAAAAGGAATTGGAGTAGATTCATCACGTTTTAAACCTTTAAATAAAGAAGAAAAGCGTGAAAAGCGAATAGAGCTAGGATTAGATCCAGATAAATTTGTATTACTTTATGTAGCAGAATTTATTTCTAGAAAAAATCATGAGTTTGTAATTCGTTCAATTCAATCACTTCAGAAAACTATACCTAATTTACAAGTATTATTTGCAGGTAAAGGAGAGTTGTTGGATAAAATGAAACAATTATCTAAAGAACTTGAAGTTGATAGTTCAATCAAATTTCTTGGTTTTAGAAAAGATGTACATTTATTAAGTGCTATTGCTGATATTGGAATCTCATCAAGTAAACATGAGGGGTTAGGTCTAGGGTTGACTGAAGAAATGTTTTGTAAAGTTCCTATTATCGCTAGTTATGATAGAGGGCATAAAGAAATGGTTGTTCAAGGAGAAAATGGTTACATGTTTCAGCAAGGAAATTCTGAAGAATTTATTGGATATGTAAATACATTATATCAAGATGAAGAATTACGTCTTAAAATGGGAGAAAAAGCTTATGAGAAGGCACAAGAATTTGAAATTGAAAATTCATTAAATTCAATGAAGGAAATATATAAAAGATATTTAATTTCATGAAAATAGGATTCGTATTAAATAGAATTAATGGAGGTGGTATAGGAAGAGTTGTATCTACTTATGCAAATCTTATTGCTGATAATACTGAACATGAGGTTCACTTAATATTATTACATAAAAAAGATCATTTATATAAACTAAGTCCTAAAATAAAAGTTATTGAAAATGAATCAAATAGGGCTTCTCTTAATAAATTTTCTTATACATTAGATACATATAAATTTCTGCGTAAAAATTTTTCAAGAAATGTATACGATAGATTAATTGTGAGTGGAGAATGGATAAATTCTTTTGCATATTTTGCAACTATTTTTACTCAACAGAAAAATATATATTTCTTTGATCATAGTAATCCATTAAGGGATGGGCAATCACCATTTTTATTTGCAGATAAAATAGCATATCAAAAGGTAGAAGGTGTTTTAGTATTGTCTGAAGCAGCTAGGTTAAAAGTTTTAAAAAAATTCCCAAATGTTAGCAATACTGTAATTGTAGAAAATCCAGTTTTATTTTTAGATAAGAATGAAAAAATAGAATCTAAAAATATTATTATCTCAATGGGGCGTTTATCATCAGAAAAAGGTCAAGATATATTAATTAAAGCTTTTGCAAAATCGGATAATAAGGATTGGGAATTACATTTTTTAGGAGATGGACCTTTAAAAGCTGAACTTATTGAATTGGCAGAAAAATTAAATATTACAGAAAAAGTGGTTTTTCTTGGAAATCAAAAAAACATAGCAGATTTCTTAAGTACGGCTAAAATTTATGTTATGCCTTCTAAAACAGAGAATTTCCCTATGGCTCTTCTAGAAGTAATGTCACTTGGATTACCTTGTATTGTTACAGATTGTATGCCATGGAGAGGTGATGAAGATTTTATTATTAATAACGCTAACGGAATTAAAGTTCCAGTAGATGGTGTAGATGAAATGGCTATGGCTTTAAGTAGGTTAATTAATAATGATGAAGAGAGAAGCTTTTTCAGTAAGAAATCATTAGAAATAAGAGAAAGATTAAACTTAAACAAAACTTTAGAAGCTTTTTCTAAAGCAATTAAAATTTAATACAATGCAGGCAATAAATAGAACCAAATATTTTCTTTATTATTTAAAAGAACTAGATTATAATAAATTTTCGAAGTTCTTAAATTACACTTGTAAATTAACAGGGAAATCAAAATTTAATATCATTTTAGATATGATTAATTCTACATATAAATATAATGTAGGAATAATGGATTATTTTCAGTTTCGTTTTTTTGAAAAAAATGATTTAGAAAGAGAGAAATGGGTAGGAACTGGATATAAATATGAGTTTGATTTAAAAACAAATCCTAAGCACACTCGTTCTATCCTTGAAAATAAATTAGAATTTTATGAAGTTTACAAAGATTTTATTTTTCATCCTTTCTGTAAACTAGAAGATATTAAAAATAAAAACTCTGAGGCTGATGCTGTTTTAACTAATAAAACAGGTAAAATGGTGTTGAAAGATTCACTAGGTCAATGTGGGTATGATGTTGAAATTGTAAAAACTTCAGATTATACTTTAGAAAGTTTAGCTTCTTATATGTCTTCTAAAGGGTATGATATGGCTGAATCTTTTATTCAACAACATGATCATATTAATAAAATATCTTCTACAGGTCTTAATACAGTGAGAATGTTTACTGTGATAAATAATACTGGTGGTGTAGATTTAATTGGAGCTCGTTTAAGAGTAAGTGTTAACAGTCATGTTGATAATCTTGCTTCTGGAAATATAGCTTGCCCTGTTGATCTGAATACAGGGAAAATTAACGGACCTGGAATTTATAGTGATATTACAAAAGAAGATGTTACACATCATCCTGTTACTAATGTTCAGTTAATAGGTTTTCAAATTCCGATGTGGGATAAAGTTATAGAACTTACTAAAAAGATAGCTTTAGCTCATCCAGAAAATAGAGGGGTTGGATGGGATATAGCTATAACAAATGATGGAATTGATTTTATAGAAGGAAATCATAATTGGTGTAAAACATTATGGCAATTACCTGTAAAAAAGGGAATGAAAGATATATTAGATAAATACAATTAATTGTATAAAAATGTATAGAAAATTTATAAAAAGAATTTTTGATTTTTCCATAGCATTAATTGGTCTAATATGTTTATCTCCTATTTTTATTGTGGTTACAATAGGATTATATTTTGCTAATGAAGGAAAGCCTTTCTTTTTTCAAGAACGTCCAGGTTTAAGAGATAAAATCTTTAATATCATAAAGTTTAAAACGATGAATGATAAAAAAGATGCTGATGGAAAACTTTTACCAGATGCCGATCGTTTAACACCAATTGGTTCGTTTGTACGTAAAACATCATTAGATGAGATTCCACAGTTAATAAATGTTTTGAAAGGAGATATGTCAGTAATAGGTCCTCGTCCTTTACGTACATATTATTTACCTCTATATAGCGAGGTACAAAAAACAAGACATCATGTTCGCCCTGGTATTACAGGCTGGGCACAAGTCAATGGACGTAATGCTATTTCTTGGACAAAAAAGTTTGAATTGGATGTTTATTATGTAAATAACATCTCTTTTGCTTTGGATTTTAAAATCTTTTTTATGACCATTAAAAAAGTATTTATAAGAGAAGGTATTAGTAAAGAAGGTCATGTAACAACTGAAGCTTTTAATGGAAAAAATTAAAGAAAAAATTCTAATAATAGGAGGGGGTAATGTAGGAGGATTTATAATTAATAATATAGATCAATTTAGTAGCTCCAATGAAGTGATTGGTATTTTAGATGATGATATTTCTAAAATAGGGAAAGAGTTTTGGGGAATAAAAGTAGTAGGAACTGTAAATGACTTACCTAAATTTACATCTAGATATGAACGCTTAGGTATTGTAATTTCTATAGCAAATCCGATAATTAAACAAAAGATTTATAATTCTATATCAAATACTTCAAATATATTTTTCCCAAATTTTATTCATAATAATACCTGGATTAGTAAAAAAGTTAAAATAGGTCAAGGAAATATAATATATCCTGGAGTAAGTATAAACTATGAAACAGAGGTAGGTGATTTTACTACAATTAATATGAATGTTTCTATTGGACATAATTGTTGTATAAATAAATTCTCAACATTATCTCCAGGTGTTAATATAGCAGGATTTACGAGAGTAGATAGGGGATCTTTTTTAGGGATTGGTTGCTGTTCTACACAAGGACATACTATAGGTAAATATTGTACCATTGGTGCAGGATCTGTAATTATTAGAGATGTGCCAGATTATGCGGTTGTAGTGGGGAATCCTGGTAAAATTATTAAATATCATGAACCTGTGATTGAGATAGAAAAATGTGAAAATAAATAGGGTGTTTTATTGATTCGGAAGAATGTAAAATGCTAAATTTGATTTAACTAAAAACATAACAAATGAACTCAAAAATATGGTTATCATCTCCACATATGGGGGGTAACGAATTAAAGTATATTCACGAAGCATTTGATGCGAATTGGGTAGCACCTTTAGGACCTAATGTAAATGGATTTGAAGAAGATTTATCAACATTTTTAAATCAAGAAGTATACGTAGCTGCATTATCAGCTGGTACAGCAGCTTTACATTTAGCTTTGATTGAATGTGGTGTATCACACGGAGATGAGGTTATCTGTCAATCGATGACATTCTCAGCATCAGCGAATCCAATTGCATACCAAGGAGCAACACCAGTTTTTGTAGATTCTGAAAAAGATACATGGAATATTTGTCCTGTTGCTTTAGAAGAAGCAATTCAAGATCGTATCGCAAAAGGAAAAACTCCAAAAGCAATTATAGCAGTTCATTTATACGGAATGCCATATAAGGTTGAAGAAGTACATGCAGTTGCAGAAAAATACAAAATTCCCGTAATTGAAGATGCTGCCGAAGCATTAGGATCTACGTACAAAGGACAGGCTGCTGGTACATTCGGACGCTTTGGAGCCTTATCTTTTAACGGAAATAAAATTATTACAACTTCAGGAGGTGGAGCATTAGTTTGTCAGTCAAAAGAAGATAAAGATAAAGCTGTATTCTTAGCGACTCAAGCGCGTGATAATGCACCTCATTATCAACATTCTCATATTGGATACAACTACCGTATGAGTAATATTACTGCTGGAATTGGTCGTGGACAAATGGAAGTTTTAATTGATCGTGTTGCAGCTCGTCGTGCGATGAACAAATTCTATCAAGAGTTATTCGCAGACATTGATGGAGTAACTGTTTTCACAGAACCATCAGACGATTTCTACTCAAACCATTGGTTATCTGCAATCGTAATTGATCCAGCAATTGCTGGAAAAACAAGAGAAGATTTACGTCTAGCCTTTTTAGAAGATGATATTGAATCTCGTCCTTTATGGAAACCAATGCACATGCAACCTGTTTTTGTGGATGCACCATATTACGGAGGAACTGTAGCTGAAAAATTATTCGATAATGGATTATGTCTTCCATCAGGTTCTAATTTAACAGACGAAGAAAGAGCTCGTATTACAGCTAAAGTAAAAGAAGTATTCGGAAAATAATTCGATATAAATATCAAGAGGATTAATTAGGTTTAATCCTCTTTTTTGTTGGATAATAGTATGTCAATTATAGTACAGATACAAAATCAGGATTATTAATGGCTGAGTTAGCACATTTCTTTAAAATATAATTTTCATTTGAAGAGATATCATCACTTAAAAAGCTAGATTCTAAAGCTGAAACTTTAAATAATTTTTGAAACCAAGTATATGATACAACAAGTTTGCCTTTGTCATTTAAATGATATCCATCTCTTGTTAAGTTATCTCCTATAACTGTATTTCTAGCATTCTGTATAGCTGTTCCTGCAGGTATTATAAAAGAAATCTTATTATTCTTATTTAACCAATAGTTATAAGTATTAACGATAGAGCTATACATAAGAAGTTGATTGTTTTGGTAATTTTGAAAACCCGAATGATCTGAATCATTTGAATAAGCCCACGTTTGATGTAAAACAAATCGTTGATTAAGTTTTGTTTTTAATGTAATTTCGTCAATTAGTAGATTTAAATAAGGATCAAAAGAAGACTGTATTCCAGAATTATAGCTGACTTGTTGTAGAGATATATAATCCCAATGTTGCTCAGTAATAGCTGTTTCTAAATTATAATTAAATTGAACTTTTTTTATGCCTTTGAAATCAGAAGTAAAAAATCTATAAATACTTCTGTTAGTACTTAAATTATTCCAATGATTCTCTAATGTACCTCCTGATATATATAGATTGCCTATGTATATATATTTATTCGAGGATTTAGTGATTTGGTGTAAATATTTTTCTACGGCATCTTCTGAAAAACTATTTCCAATCAATAAAATCTTTATAGAATCTATTGGCTTTGCTGGAATTTCAATAGGATAATTATCCTCATATAGTTCGTTTTGAGATGTACAACTTAGAAAATAAAATAATATAAAAATAAAATTCAGTTTAAGCATAGGATAGGTTTATATAAATATACTTAATTCTATGTAATATATAACTTTCATTAAGTATATTTATACAAATAGGAAGTTATATTAATGAATTAAGAATTTTTTAAAAACATTTAATTCTGATTTTTTTATAGCAAATAATATTCTTCCAATTTTTAAATTACTTATTATTATAAAAAATATAATTGATTGTGAGTAAGTAAGGAGATTAATTATTATAAATTGAGAAAAAGTATTTTCAATGTAATTATTTACTAAAATAGCATTCAAGTATAATATAGGAGGATGGATTAAATATATTGTAAAAGATGAGTTTACAAAAAATTTAATTAGACCATTATTATTTAGTGATAAATTTCTAAATATATTAAAAATCATAAGGATTAAAAGAGATGTATTGATTATATATCCGGATCTTAATATAAGTTTAATAATACTGTTTAATTCATTATAATAATTAGATATAAAAATTGAATGAAATATAATGAATCCTACAGTTATTATTGGATAATATTTTTTATTAATATTATAATCTTTGTAATATAAACATGATCCTAGTATAGTTGGAACAATATAAATTAATGGATAGATAATTAAATTTTTATAAATAAAAATTAAAAATTTTGAATCAAATTTATTTAAAAATGATTCAATGATAAAATTTAAAAATATTGATACTATACCCAATATTGATACTATAATAATAATTTGATAAAGGTTTCTTCTGTTTATATAAAGAATTATTGTTTTTAATAAATCATATTTTGTATAATAAATAATAGATATTATTCCTAAAGTTAAAAGAAACCAAATATGATTTAGGGAATACTTGAAAATAGACGTAATTGAATATTCAATATATTGAGTTAGTGGCCAAATTATGATTAAGGAAAAAAATAAAGGAATTAAAATTTTCTCAATTCTACTTCTTTTAAAATATTGATAACCTTTTTTTTCATATAAAAAACTAGAGAAAAATCCTGATAATATAAAAAACATTTCCATTCTAAAAGGATGAGTCAATGAAAGGGCATCATAAATAGTATTATTTTGAATTGGTATTATTTTATTATTTTCATGAAAGAGGTGGGCGATATGGTACATTGGACCAATTAACATAAGAATACATCTTAAAAGATCTAAGCCTATTAATCTTTCGAATTTTGTTTGCATCATTTTATTATTTAAAAAAGTTTGAATCGTTACAAATATAGGTTGTAAATAATATTTAATTCAAATAACCTATCTTCGTTTCAACTAAAACAAACGAATGAAATACATCAAAGGTTTACTTGTTTTCTTATGGCGAATTTGGATGATTATTCTCGGAGCAAGCTATGTACTTGTATTCGGATTATTCGTATTAATTCCACTACTATTTTCCGAAAAAGCCTTTAAATACGTTTACCCAATTATCAGATATTGGGGTAAGTTTATATTTTACGGTACAGGCTTTAGATTAGAATATGAAGAAAAAGTAAAATTAGATCCGAATAAGAATTATGTATTCATCGCCAATCACACTTCGATGATGGATATTATGACGGTTTTAACTGTACTAAAACATCATCCAATTGTATTTGTCGGAAAAGCCGAGTTAGGCAAAATTCCTATCTTTGGAAGGATTTATAAACACATTTGTATTTTGGTTGATCGTTCAAGTATGAAGAGTCGTGCGAAGGTTTATCCAGATGCAAAACATAAATTAGATCAAGATTTAAGCATATTTATCTTCCCAGAAGGTGGTGTTTCAGATGACACGTCTATTGTTTTAGATAAATTCAAGGACGGAGCGTTTAATATTGCCATCGAAACGCAATCGCCGATTGCCGTTTTATCAATCGAAGGATTAAAGGAAATGTTTCCTTTCAATTGGTTTCAAGGATATCCAGGAAAAGTTAAAGTTAAACTGTTGGATATTGTAGAAACGAAGGGTAAAAATGTAAAAGAGCATAAAGCAGAAATTAAGAATTACACGTATCAAATCATACGAAAAGAAATAGAATAATGCGAAAAATAGCACTATTAGCAGTAGGAGCAGCTTTAACAGTTGCATGTAACAAACAAGCTGTTGATGTTACAACAAACGAAGAGGTAAGAGATAGTCAAACATTTGCGGATATTTCTAAAGCAAAGGTTAAACACTTATCATTAGATATAGAAACAGATTTTGAGAAGCAAATCATCAAAGGTTCAGCTCAATATTCGTTTGAGAATAATGATGCGAAAGAAATCATTTTCGATACAGAGAAATTAACAATTGATTCTGTTGTATTAGCAAACGGTAAAAAGACAAAATTTACGTTAGGAACACAAGACGAAATCAAAGGTCAACCCTTACATATTGAGGTAACTCCTAACGATACAATTGTAAAGATTTACTACAAAACATCGCCAGAAGCAAATGCTTTACAATGGTTAGATGCATCACAAACGAACGATAAAAAAGCGCCATTTTTATTAACACAAGGACAAGCTATTTTAACACGTTCGTATATTCCAATTCAGGATACACCATCAATTCGTATCACATACGATGCAAAAGTAAAAGTACCTCAAGGTTTAATGGCTTTAATGAGTGCGATTAATCCAAAGGAGAAATCTGCTGACGGAATTTATACTTTCAAAATGCCTCAACCTATCGCGCCTTATTTGGTTGCTTTAGCGGTTGGTGATGTAGAGTACAAAGCTGTAGATCATCGTACAGGAGTTTATGCAGAACCAGGAATGTTGGAAGCAGCAACTTGGGAATTTGCATTAATGGGTAAAATGGTAGATGCTGCTGAAAAATTGTACGGAGAATATCCTTGGGAACAATTTGATGTATTGGTTTTACCACCTTCTTTTCCTTTCGGAGGAATGGAAAATCCTCGTTTAACATTCGCTACACCTACGGCAATTGTAGGCGATCGTTCGATGACGAATTTAATTGCGCACGAATTGGCTCATTCATGGTCTGGGAACTTAGTAACGAATTCTACTTGGGACGATTTCTGGGTAAACGAAGGATTCACTGTTTACTTCGAACGTCGTATTATGGAAGAATTGGAAGGAAAAGATTATGCGGATATGATTTCAGTAATCGGATTCCAAGATTTAGAAACTTCTATGCGTAACATTCCTGAAAAGTATACATCATTAAAGGTTAATATGACAGGAGCAAATCCTGATGATGCTTTTTCAGACGTGCCTTATGACAAAGGATATTTATTCTTAAAAATGTTAGAAGATCGTTATGGTCGCGAGAAGTTTGATCAATTCTTGATTGAATATTTTTCATCTCACGCTTTTCAAACAATGACAACAGAGAAGTTTGTTAATTACATGAAAGCGAACTTAACAAACGGAGAAGATGATTTCGTACAAGAATGGATTTATACGACAGGATGGCCAAAGAATTTAGTTAAACCTACTTCAAAATTATTTGATTTAGCAGAAGCTCAGTTCAATCAAGATATTAAAAATGGTCGTAATAATATTGCACCATCTAAAATTGAAATTAATACAAAATCAACAAATGAATGGGTTCATTTTATTCGATTAATTGATCCTAAAAAGAACACAATCGAAGATTTAAAATACTTAGATGAGGTTTACGGATTTACGAATTCTAAAAATCCAGAAATTCAAACAGCATGGTTCGAGAAATCATTCTTAATGAAATATGATGTAGTAAACGCTAATGCAAAAGAATTTTTAACTCGCGTTGGTCGTCGTAAGTTTTTAGAGCCTTTATATTTAGCATTAAAAGAGTCAAATCAGATGGCTTTAGCACATGATATTTACAAATCAGCTCGTCCTAATTACCATTTTGTTGCTCGTAATACAATTGATTCAATGCTTAATTATAACGCAAAATAATGGCAATAGTAGCGTATACAGACGGTTCTTCTTTAGGTAATCCTGGCCCAGGTGGCTATGGATTAATCCTATTGGAAACGGAAAAAATGGTTAAGAAAGAAATTTCGCAAGGTTTCCGTTTAACAACCAATAACCGAATGGAGTTAATGGCCGTTTGTGTTGCCTTAGAATCTTTAAAATTTACTAATACAGAAATCACGATTTTTACGGATTCGAAATATGTGGTTGATGCGGTTGAAAAACGTTGGGTATTTGGTTGGGTTCAGAAAGGATTTAAAGGAAAAAAGAACGAAGATTTATGGCGTCGTTTTTTACAAGTTTATAAACTTCAGAAAGTTAAATTTCAATGGGTTAAAGGTCATGCTGGTAATGTTTGGAATGAACGTGCTGACCAATTAGCAGTTGAAGCGGCAAATAAACCAGAAAATTTTAAAATTGATTCATATTTCGAAGCGAATAAAGACGAATAATCTTTAATTTTGTAGAGAGGAATACAGAAATGAAAATGAAGTTTTGGACAATAGTTCTTCCAATAGTACTATGCTTATTTTCTTGCAGTAGCAAGAAAGAAAATAATGTGGTTGTTTTTAGTGGACATATCAAAAATACGAGATTAGATAGCGTATTTATTATTTTGAATGAACGCGAGAAGGGATTTGCATTAGATTTTGATGGGAATTTTTCAGATACGATTCAATTAAATAACGAAGGATATAAAGTACTTTCTATAGACAGGGAAGAATATCCGGTTTATTTAGCGCCTGGAGATAGCTTGTTTTTCAATACTGATTTAAAAAAATTAGAGGAAACATATTATTTTAAAGGAAAAGGAGCTGAACGAAATAATTATCTTTTTGAAAAAGATAAATTGATCAACGCTTGGTTAGCTAATGAATCATTATTTAAATTAAATTCTGATCAATATATCCAGAATATGGAAGATTTTTCAGCAACGCTAAGAAAAGCAATGGTTGGGTTTAATATTGATAAGTCTTTCGAGAAGATTGAATCTCGTAACCTTTATTTTGACGAGTTTAATTTATTATATACATACAGAGATACTTACGCTTATTTTAATCCTACTGAAATTCAATTACCAATTGATTTCTTGGATTTTAAGAGATTTAATTTAGATAATGAGGAGGATTTTAACCAATTCAGAAGTTACAGAAGTATTGTTACTTATTTCTTAGATGAAAAACTGAACAATGGCGAATCTCCTATCGATATATTAAAAAATATAAAAAGCGAATCGATTAAATATTCTTTCATTCGTACATTGATTGATAACTTGGATCCAACAGATGAATTTAGTCCGGTGGCTTATCAAGCGATACAATCATTTTGCGAATATCAACCATGGTTAAAAGAAGCAAAATCGATTATGGATAATAGAAAAAAATAGTTGCAATAGCAGCTATTTTTTTTGTTTAATAGCGAGAGGTTTTTTTAAACACGCAATCGTTATCGTATTATTATAATTTGAAAGCGATTCTATTTTTGTCTAAATTTGTTTAGTAACAAACAGATTATGGCATTAAATACAATAAATCCAACAACAACTTCAGCTTGGAAAAACTTACAAGCGCATTACGAAGCTATCCAACATACATCAATCAAAGAATTATTTGAAGCAAATACAAAGCGTTTTGAAGAATTTTCTATTCAATATCCTTCATTATTAGTTGATTATTCTAAAAATATAATCAATGCAGAAACGATTCAATTATTAGTTGACTTAGCAAAAGAAACTGGTGTTGATGAGGCGATTCAGCAAATGTTTAACGGAGATCAAATCAATGTAACAGAAGGTCGTGCTGTTTTGCATACTGCTTTACGTAACAGATCAAACGAAGAAGTATTAGTTGATGGAGTAGATGTAATGCCTCAGATAAACCAAGTGTTAGAGCAAATGAAAAATTTCTCTAAACAAGTGATTTCTGGCGAATGGAAAGGTTATACAGGAAAAGAAATTACAGATGTTGTAAACATTGGGATTGGAGGTTCTGATCTTGGTCCGGTAATGGTTACAGAAGCGTTAAAACATTACAAAACACGTTTAAATGTTCACTTCGTTTCTAATATTGACGGAACGCATTTAGCAGAAACGTTTAAAGTTGTTAATCCAGAAACGACTTTATTTATTGTTGCTTCTAAAACGTTTACTACACAAGAAACAATGACTAATGCATTTACAGCAAAGCAATGGTTATTAGAAAATGGAGCTACAGAAGCTGATGTAGCAAAGCATTTTGTGGCGTTATCTACAAATGCAAATGGAGTTGCTGACTTCGGAATTGATACGGCTAACATGTTCCAATTTTGGGATTGGGTAGGTGGTCGTTACTCGTTATGGAGTGCAATTGGTTTAAGTATTTGTTTAGCCGTTGGATATGATAATTTCGAAGAGCTTTTAGAAGGTGCTCACGAAATGGATAATCATTTTAAATCTGAAACTTTAGACCAAAATATTCCTGTTGTATTAGCTTTATTAGGAATTTGGTACAACAACTTTTTTGGTGCAGACTCTGTTGCCTTATTACCTTACGAGCAGTATTTATCTCGTTTCGCTGCATATTTCCAACAAGGAGATATGGAATCAAATGGTAAGTATGTTGGTCGTGATGGTAAAAAAGTGGATTATGAAACTGGACCAATTATTTGGGGTGAACCAGGAACAAATGGTCAACACGCTTTTTACCAATTAATTCATCAAGGAACAAAATTAATTCCTGCTGATTTTATTGCAGGAGCTAATTCTTTAAACGTTTTAGGAGATCATCACGCAAAATTATTATCTAATTTCTTCGCTCAAACAGAGGCTTTAGCTTTTGGAAAAGAAGAAGAGACTGTAGTTGCTGAATTAGTTAAAGCAGGAAAATATCAAGACGAAATAGATTTTTTAACTCCGTTTAAGATTTTTGAAGGTAATCGTCCAACAAATTCAATTTTATACGAAGTATTAACTCCTCGTGTGTTAGGTAATTTAATTGCGATGTACGAACATAAGATTTATGTACAAGGTGTAATTTGGAATATTTTCTCTTTTGATCAATGGGGAGTTGAATTAGGTAAACAATTAGCTAATGTAATTTTACCTGAATTAGAGAACGATGAGAATGTAACTTCTCATGATTCTTCGACAAATGGGTTAATTAATGCGTATAAATTCTGGAGAAAATAGAATTTTTATCAAAATATATAAATTTTAGAGGGGTATTCGATTGAATATTCCTCTTTTTTTTGCTTTGACCCCTATTAAATTATCATTTTAA
This sequence comes from Faecalibacter macacae, assembly GCF_003687725.1. Taxonomy (GTDB): domain Bacteria; phylum Bacteroidota; class Bacteroidia; order Flavobacteriales; family Weeksellaceae; genus Empedobacter; species Empedobacter macacae. The sequence continues at coordinate 115,384 of NZ_RDOJ01000007.1, read as the reverse complement.
TTAACTAAAAAATACAAACTAAATAAATACCCCTAAAATATCAGGGGTTTATGTTTGAATTTTTATGTTTTATAGAAATAATATTGTTTTTTTGTAGGATCTATTAACAAAAACACGCAAATATGAATTTATATCGAATTGAAAGTGATTTGATTGGGGAATTAGAAGTACCAACAAATGCCTATTACGGAGTTCAAACAAAACGAGCCGTAGAGAATTTTAAAATCTCGAAAGAAAAGCTAAGCGATTATCCAACTTTTATTCAGGCTTTGGCTCAGGTTAAGTTAGCAGCAGCTAAAACAAATCAAGAAATTCATTCACTAGACAAAGATTTATATCAATCAATTCGACAGGCGTGTTTAGATGTTATAGATGGTCAATTTAATGATCAATTTCCTGTAGATTTAATTCAGGGTGGTGCAGGAACTTCGGTTAATATGAACATTAACGAAGTGATAGCAAATCGTGCATTAGAATTGATGGGATATAAAAAAGGAGAATATGAATTTTGTTCACCAAACGACCATATCAATTTGGCACAATCTACAAATGATGCTTATCCAACAGCTGTAAAAATAGCATTGTTTCAAATGCATGAAGATATTTACCATGCAGTTGAAGATTTAGTAACAGTTTTTAGAATTAAAGGAATTGAATTTCAATCCATTACTAAAATGGGGCGTACGCAACTACAAGATGCCATTCCTATGACAATGGGACAAGAGTTTGAGGCTTTTGCTTTTACATTGGAAAAGGAGTTAAAAAGATTGAATTTAGCTCGTGAAGAATTTCTAGCCATTAATATGGGTGGAACTGCAATTGGAACAGGTTTAAATGCACCGCAAGAATTTCCTGAACTATGTGCTAAAAATTTAGAAGAAATTACAGGAATTCCAGTGTATGTTGCTCTAAATTTAATCGAATCAACTTCTGATACAAGTTGTTTTGTTGAGTATTCTTCAGCGTTAAAAAGATTAGCAATAAAATTGTCTAAAATATGTAACGATCTTCGTTTACTTTCTTCAGGTCCAAGAGCAGGCTTAGCTGAAATTACGTTACCAGCAATGCAAGCAGGATCGTCTATCATGCCAGGAAAAATAAATCCGGTGATTCCAGAAGTTGTGAACCAAGTTTGTTTTAAAGTGATCGGAAACGATACGACCATAATGATGGCTTCAGAAGCAGGTCAGTTGCAGCTGAATGTGATGGAGCCTATTATTGTACAAACATTAATGGAATCAATTCAGTTGATGACGAACGGAATAATTTCATTAAAAGAAAAATGTATTGAAGGTATTGTTGCAAACAAGGAAACTGCTGAAAGTTTAGTTAAAAACAGTATTGGTATTGTAACTGCTCTTAATCCTTACATTGGTTATAAGATGAGTACAAAGATTGCAAAAGAAGCTTTGATGACTGGTAAAGGGGTTTACCAGCTCGTACTTGAATATGAATTGCTAACGAAAAGTCGTTTAGATCAAATTCTGAATCCTCAGAATATGTTAGCGCCACAAATTGTTTGATGTTTAGCCCAGTTTTCTGGGCTTTTCTTTTGAAGAAAATAGAAGGCACAAAAAAAGCCTGAAAAATGTTCAGGCTTAAAATTAACACATGAGGACAAAATTTACTCTACTAAATCTTATACTCTTAAGATATTTCAATTAGTGTGCCAAAAACTAAAATTATATTGAAACAAAGATATAATTCTATTAATCTAATAGAATTATAGGAGAATTTACTGTTGTTTTGACTGAGTCGGAAATAATATCGTTTGATATTTGTACTTTTGTCGTGATTTGAGCGTGTTCGATGAAATTTTGTCAGCTAATTTTAAGACTTTATATAAAAAAAGTCTCCAATTAGGAGACTTATATTTTGATTAATTAACTGCTGTAATTTTTCCTTGCATTGTAGCTGTATGTCCAGGGAATGAACATAAGAATTGATAATCACCAGCTTTTTCAATTTTGAATTTAATCTGATCATTTTCTTTACCTCCTAAAAGTTTTGTATGTGCTAAAATATCAGCTTGTTTCTCTTTCGGGATGTAATCAGTATCTTTTTCTGAAGAAGCTGCATATGCGAAATCTCCTATATCAACACCTTGATTTAAAATAACTAAATTATGTCCCATCGCTTCTTTAGACATTGTTCCATTATTCATCAATAACAAAGTTATTTCTTCTCCAACTTTTACAGTAAATGCTGTTTTGTCAAAAGTCATATCATCATTTGCTTTAATTACAATATGATTAGTTGTTTGTGCAGCTGCAGGAGCTGACGCTTCAGGAGTTGAAGTTTCGTTATATTCGATTATATCAGTATTTGCATTTGATTTTTCTTCTTTTCCACATGAGAATACAAGTGGAAGAACAAATGCCATTAAGAAAATCTTTTTCATAGTTCTTCAAATTTTGATTGGATTAAGTTACGATTATTAAGTGTGAAATAAAAGAATATTAATATGATAGAAAATAGCATATAAAAAAAAGGACATCAATTGATGTCCTTCTTCGTATTTTGATTCCTATGGAATGTCTAAATATTTATGCGTTTGTAAAGAAATTCTCCATTTCGGATTTTCTTTTACATATTCTACAATCTCAGGTAAATTTTTATCGCGTTTACTCCATTCAGTCTGTAAATACAACACACAATCTTTACCTACACGAGCAGCTTGTTCTTCTGCAAACTTAAAATCGTGTTGATTAAAAATAATACATTTTAATTCGTGAGCTGCTTCACAAACATCATCTTTTGGTAACATCGTTTTCTTTGGTGATAAACAAACCCAATCAATCTCTCCAGACATAGGATAAGCGCCCGAAGTTTCCATGTGGATACGAGCACCTTTTTCGTGTAATTTTTTCGTTAAATACGATAAATCCCACATTAAAGGTTCACCACCTGTAATGACGATAATATCTGCTTGTGAAGTTGCAATTTCAACAATATCTTCAACTAAAGTTAAAGGATGTTTTTCTGCATCCCAGCTATCTTTTACATCACACCAATGACATCCAACATCACATCCACCTAATCTAATGAAATAGGTAGCTACACCAGTATAAGCTCCTTCACCCTGAATTGTGTAAAAGTGCTCCATAATAGGCAATAACTTACCTTCCTTAAGTAGTTCTTGTTGTTCTGCTGTCGTTGATGTAATATTAATCATTCTTATTTATTATTTCTGTTGTAAGCCAATAAAGTATTTTTCAATAACATTGCTCTTGTCATTGGTCCAACACCACCTGGTACTGGGGTAATCCAAGAAGCTTTTTCTTTTACGTTTTCGAAATCTACGTCACCAGCTAATTTAAATCCTTTTGGAGAAGTAGGATCGTCAACGCGAGTAATACCAACGTCTACAATAACAACTCCGTCTTTTACCATATCAGCTTTTAAGAATTCTGGAACTCCTAAAGCAGTGATTACGATATCAGCTTCTTTTGTATATTTTGCTAAATCTTCTGTTTTTGAATGAGTAATTGTAACGGTACTGTTTCCAGGGTTTCCATTTTTACTCATTAAGATTGACATTGGACGTCCAACGATACGAGATCTACCAATAACAACAGTGTGTTTACCAGCTGTAGGAACTTCGTAACGTTCTAACATTTCCATAATTCCGTAAGGTGTAGCAGGTAAAAATGTTTCCATTTCTAACGCCATTTTACCAAAATTCATTGGGTGGAATCCGTCTACATCTTTGTTAGGATCAATAGCATTAATTACTGCTTCTTGATCGATGTGTTTTGGTAATGGTAATTGAACGATAAAACCGTCTAAATTAGCATCATTATTCCATTCTTGAATCTTAGCAATTAACTCTTCCTGAGAAATTGTATCTTCTAAAATTAATTCTGAAGATTCGAAACCTACGAATTTACAATCTTTGATTTTATTGTCAACGTAAGTGCGAGATGCACCATCATTTCCAACTAAAATTGCACCCAAATGAGGCGCACGTTTTCCTTGTTCTTTGTACGATTCAACTAACGATTTGATCTCATTTTTGATCTCCTTCGATAGTTTAATACCATCTAAAATTTGCATTGTTTGTTGTGTTTGCGCAAAGATAAGGACAAAATACGTATTAATAGAAATGTTAGACGTTAGATTTGAGAAGTTGGATTTGAATTATAAATACGAAAAAAGCGAGCTAATTGCTCGCTTTATTTTTATATTTTGGAATGAATGATTAAATCGCATTCATTTTTTCTTCAACAATTTTTCGTTGTTCTGCAATAATCTGATCTTCTTCTGTCGGAAATTGGAAGATTCCAGAATTTATATTTTCAATACGTTTTAATACTTCGTATGAAGCTTTTGCTCTATCGTTATCGTTTCGATTAAGATAAATACGAATCGCCTTCATAAACGTCAAGATATTTTTCTTTTTTAATTCATCCGCCAACAAGAATTGATCACGTTCCTGATTTTCTTCTAATAAAATCGATAACTGATTATCATCAATTTTATAATAGGATTGTAACATTTGATTAAAAATGATAAGAAAACCTTCGTCAGCATCACCAATTTCAATAATTCGAGCCAAAGTTTTGTTTAACTCTTGAATGTATTTCGAAATAAAATCTTGTTTAATCATATTAATCTAATTTCATCGACAACTCTTTCATCGTTTTTCCAGCATTTTTACCTTCGTAAAGAATGCTATAAACGGCATGAATAATTGGCGCTTTAATTTTATAACCTTCATTTAAAATTGCTACACCTTTTGTTGCGTAATATCCTTCGGCAACCATGTTCATTTCCATAATAACTGATTGTACAGAATATCCTTTTCCAATCATATTACCGAATGTTCTATTTCTTGAAAAATTAGAATATCCCGTAACCAATAAATCACCTAAATAGGCTGAATCGTTAATTTGGCGTTTTGTTTTATTGACTTGTTTTAAGATATCGTTCATTTCACGAATCGCGTTACTCATCAACACTGCGTGGAAGTTATCACCATAACCTAAACCATGTGCAATACCAGCGGCTACAGCGTAAATGTTTTTAAGAATAGCACCGTATTCTGTTCCAAAAATATCGTTAGAAATCTTTGTATTGATAAAATTACAAGCTAAACAATCTGCAACTGTTTTAGCCTTAAATTCATCTAAAGCAGCAATTGTTAAGTAAGATAAACGCTCTAATGCAACTTCTTCTGCATGACATGGTCCAGAAACTACACCTAGTTGTTCTTCTTTTATATTGAATTCGTCAACTAAATATTGTCCAACAGCTTTGTAATGATTTGGAATAATTCCTTTAATCGATGTAACAACAAATTTATCTTTTAATGAAATCGTCAATTTACTTAAACAGTTTTCAACATAAATAGAAGGAACCACCAAAAATATGATATCAGAATTTGATACAACTTCGTTGATGTTTGTAGAAATATTTAATTTTTCAGGATTAAATTCTACATCTGTTAAATAATTTGGGTTGTGGTGATTTTTTTCAATACTCTCTTTTACATATTCATCTTTCACCCACCAGTTGAATGTTTCAAGGTTTTTACTAAGCATTTTTGCAATTGCAGTAGCCCAGCTTCCGTTCCCGATTAATCCAACTTTACGATTTGATAACTCAATCATAATAATTTTATTGAACTTACAAAGTTACGAATTTGTATTATACCTATTTTTGTATTTCAAAAAAAGAAGTTGAATTTTAATAAAATTTTAAAACTTGTATAAAAAACTTTTAAACGAAACGCTAATTTATGGGATGGGAGCAATTCTTCCACGTATAATTATTTTCGTTTTGAATCCGTTCTATAATATCTATTTATTGAATACTGAGTATTCTAAATTTAGTCAATTATACGCAGCTATATCTTTCCTTAATGTGTTCTTGACATTTGGTTTTGAAACTGCTTTTTTTAGGTATGCACCAGAAAAGAATATGTATCAGAAAGTTTTGAACACATCATTTTGGTTTATGTGTTCTAATGCAATTATATTTTTAATCCTATTATATATTTTTATAGATCCGATTGCAACGTTTTCAGGGTATGAAGATTCAAAACAATATTTGATATGGTTTGGATGGATTGCTTTTTTTGATACAATTTGTGTAATTCCATTCGCAGTTTTAAGATTTAAAGGAAGACCAATTTTATATTCAGGAATTCGAGTATTACAAACCGTAGTTCAAGCGATATTAACATTAGCCTTTTTTGCTTTTGTTTCGCCACAAATTTTAGAATCAATTAACATTACAGAAAAATTATCGATTCCATTTTTAGCGAATTTAATTGCATCTATTCTGGGTGTTGTGATGCTTTTTAAAGTGATTAAACAAGTTCGATTTAATTTTGATTTATCCTTATTTAAGAAGATGTTCCATTATGGCTATCCGATAATGTTAGCTGGTTTAGCTTTTATCATCAATGAAAATTTTGATAAATTAATTCATAGATTCTACATTTCGGAAGAAGATGCAGGGTCATATTCAGGATGCTACAAATTGGCTATGATTATGACGATGTTTGTGACAGCTTACCGAATGGGAGTTGAACCATTCTTATTTAAAGTAGCTAAAAACGAAGATTCTAAGAAAACATATGCAGATATTTTATTCATCTTCAGTGTGATTTGTAATTTGGTAGTTTTAGGAATCTTGGCTAATTTAAATTGGATTACGAAGATTTTTGTCCCGAACGAATCTTACCACATAGCCATGGATATTGTGCCAATTATATTAGTAGCAAATCTGTTTTATGGAATTTATTATAATCTTTCGACATGGTATAAAATTACAGACAAAACATATGTTGGTACTATTGTATCTTCAATCGGAGGATTAATTACTATTCTGATGAATATCTTTTTAATCAAAGAATATGGATTTATGATTTCAGCTTGGGCAACTTTAATCGCTTACGGAACGATGATGATTATCTCGTATATATGGGGACAAAAAGCATATCCTATTCCATATCAAACCCGTAAAATTATCCTTTACATGTGCCTTGCCATAGGGATTGCCACGATTAATTATTATGTTTTAGATTCTAATTTGATTATTGGTAATCTTTTATTAATCTCGTACATTGCATTCCTATTTATCGCAGAGCGAAAAACAATTAAAAAACTGATACAGAAATAAATTCCATGAAAGTAAAAGTAATCAATCAATCGAAACACCCTTTACCAGAATATAAAACAGCTTTATCTGCTGGAATGGATTTAACCGCGAATATTGATGCGCCTATTGAATTAAAACCTTTAGAAAGACGATTAATTCCAACCGGATTATTCATCGAATTACCAGCAGGATACGAAGCGCAAGTTCGTCCTCGTAGTGGTATGGCTTTAAAACATGGTTTAACTTGTTTAAATTCTCCAGGGACAATTGATGCAGATTATCGTGGTGAAATTGGTGTAATTATCGCCAATGTTTCGAATGATACCTATACAATTGAAGATGGAGAACGTATTGCACAATTAGTGATTGCAAAACACGAAACAATTGCTTGGGAACAAGTAGAAACTTTAGATGAAACTGAGCGTGGAGCTGGTGGATTCGGAAGTACAGGAAAGTAAGAGATTAAACTCAACAATATTTTATTAAAAATGAAAATTATTATCCCAATGGCTGGACGAGGATCTCGTTTACGCCCACACACATTAACAACTCCAAAACCATTAATTCCAATTGCAGGTAAACCTATTGTTCACCGTTTAGTTGAGGATATTGCAAAAGTAAGTTCAGAAAAGATTGAAGAAATTGCTTTCGTAATCGGTGATTTTGGTGCTGAAGTTGAAGCTGATTTAATTGCAATTGCAGAAAAATTAGGTGCAAAAGGAACAATTTGTCACCAATTAGAGCCACTTGGGACTGCGCATTCAATTTGGATGGCAAAAGAAGCTTTAGATGGTCCAGTTGTTGTTGCTTACGCTGATACTTTATTCCGTGCTGATTTTAAATTAGATATGGAATCTGACGGAGTAGTTTGGGTAAAACAAGTAGAAAATCCATCAGCTTTTGGTGTAGTTAAGTTAGATGAAAACGAAGTGATTACGGATTTCGTAGAGAAACCACAAGAATTCGTTTCTGATTTAGCAATCATCGGAATTTACTTTTTCCGTGATGGTCAAAAATTATACAAAGAAATTGAACACATCATCGATAATAACATAACTGTTGGAGGTGAATACCAATTAACTGATGCGTTAGAAACTATGCGTGCAAAAGGTGATCAATTCACTTTAGGTAAAGTTGATGAGTGGATGGATTGTGGTAACAAAGCGGTTACTGTAGATACAAATTCTCGTGTTTTAAATTTAGATAAAGAAGATTACTCAACAGTTAATCCAAATGCAGTTGTAGAAAATTCATTAATTATTCCTCCATGTTACATCGGTGACGGAGTTGTGATTAAAAATTCTAAAATTGGTCCAAACGTTTCTTTAGGAAATGGAACAAAAGTTGAATGTTCAAACATCGACAATTCATTAATTCAAGAGAATTCAATTATTGCCAATGCGAATTTAACAGACTCTATGATCGGTAATAACGCGAAGTATTACGGTGTTTCTCGTAGTATTTCGTTAGGAGATTACTCTGAATTAGATTTTAAATCTCACGAAGCTTAATAGTTTAAGATATGAAAAAAATAGCCCTAATTTTAGGTTTAGCATTTGCTGTAACAAGTTGTACATCATCAAAAGTTGTAAATGACAATGAGGCTCCTGTAGTTTCAGAATCAATAAAAATTATCAATCAAACATTAGCCAAACAATCAAAGTTTAATCACTTAACGATTCAAGCTAAAGTTGCAGCTGATTTGGAAGAAATTTCTGGCGATGTTAAAGCTACCATTTACGTAAATAATGGATCTAAAATTTGGGTTAATGCTACAAAATTTGGTTTTACAGGTGCTAGAGCGTTAATTACACCTGATGGTTTTTCTGCTTACGAAAAAATCGGAGGTACATATTACGAGGGTGATTTTTCTTTAGCGAATAAACTTTTAAAAGTTGATTTTATTGATTATCAAAAGCTTCAGGATTTAATGTTAGGTAAAGTTTTTGTTGATTTTAATTCAACAGATTATACTGCAACATTAACTCAAAATCAATATATTGTAGCGTATAATAAAAATGCTCAAATTCAATCCTCTCCAGAAGCTGGAGAATACATTCAGACCTACGTTTTTGATAGTGGATTTCGTTTAAAAGAAGCACATTTAAAAGATCCTAAACGTAAAATGGAAGTAGATATTGAATATGCAAATTGGACTAAAGTAGGTGAGGAAGAGTTTCCTAAAAATGTTAAAATTATTATAAAAGATAAAAAAACGCGTCAAGTGGATTTGGAATATAATAGTTTTACATATCAAGAAACAAATACACCTTTCTCAATTCCAAGTGGGTATAAGAAAAAAGAAATAAAATAATGAGAATTGTTTTAACCGCAATATTATGCTCCTTGAGTATATGGGCAAATGCTCAGGTACCCTATAATAAGGAGAATTTGCAAAAACAAAATGCACAGTTAAAAAAAGAAATTTTACAGTTAGGTCAGGCCTTGAAGAAAAATCAAGAAAATTCTCGACTTAATGTAGAATACGTGCAAAATCTTTCTAAAAAAATCGATACTCAGACCAAATTAGTCAACAACTTAGGTAAAGAAAAACGCTTTATCGAAGATGAAATCTATTTGACTCAGTTAGAAATCAATAAACTTTCTCGTGAACTTCAGGTTTTAAAAGATGATTATAAAAAAGTACTTGTACGTGCCTATCAAAATCGTTCGGTAGACAACAAATTACTTTTTATTTTATCTTCTAAAAGTTTTAGTGAAGCTTATCGTCGTGTTGAATATCTAGAAAAATATGCTGATTATCAATTAGCTCAAGCTGAAGAAATTATTGGTAAAACAACTGATATTAAATCGAAACAAGCAGCGAAAGAGAAAGCAAAACAAGACAAGGAAAAAGTCTTAACTCAACAACAATTATTCAGTCAGTCATTAGAAAAAGAAAGACTTGAAAAAGAGAAAGCTGTTGCCGAATTTAAGAAAAATGAAGGTGTAATTGCTGCCGATATCAACGCAAAACAAAACCAACAACGTCAGATTGATGGTCAAATTAAAGCGATTATCGAGGAAGAAATTCGTCAAGCAAAAATTAGAGCCGAAAAAGATAAAAAAGCATGGGATGTAGCGCGTAATGCGAATACAATACCTGCATATAACGAGTATTTAAAAGAAAATCCAAAAGGAGATTACGCTACATCAGCGCGTAGAAATATTGCAGCGATTGAAGCAGATGCAAAAGCATGGAATGTAGCTCGTAGTACTCACTCTAAAGCCTCTTACCAATCGTATTTAAAATCTTATCCGAAAGGTAGTTTTGCTTCAACAGCGAAAACTGAGGTTGCAAAATTTGAGCAGTTAGAGCGTGAAGCAGAAGCTGAACGTCAGCGTATAATTGCACAGCGTAAAGCTGAAGAAGAAGCAAGACTTAGAGCACAGAAAGAAGAAGATCAACGTAAGATTGCAGCAGCTCGTGCCGAAGCTGAAGCGAAAGCAAAAGCAGAGGCAGCAGCAAAAGTTGTAACGAAAGTTCCGGAAAAGGAGAAAGTTGTAGTAAAAGATGAACCAAAACCTGCAGAAAGCTTTAATGATACACCAGAAGTTGGTGGTTTATCAGGAGATTTCTTAGCGAATAAAGGTCGTTTACCTTGGCCGGTTGCAAAAGGAAAAGTTGTAAGTCATTTTGGTACGAATTCGCATCCAATCCTTAAGAATATCGATATCCAGAACAGTGGTGTAGATATTTCAACAGGTAAAGGATCTAGCGCTAGAGCCGTTTTCGAAGGAACAGTTTCTTTCGTAATGCCAATTCAAGGTGGTAATAAATCTGTTTTAGTAAGTCACGGTACATATTACACGGTTTATACAAATTTATCTACAGTTAATGTAAGTAAAGGAGATCGTGTAGGACGTGGTCAATTAATCGGATTAATTGATACTGCACCAACAGGAGAAACGATTATGAATTTCCAAGTTTGGAGCGGAACAACAAAACAAAATCCTGCTCTTTGGATAGCAGGAATGTAACAAATAATAAGTATATTTGCATTAAAATCAATTCAATATGGGAATGTTAGGGGGTAAAGAATGGATTCTTATCATTATCGCAATTTTATTGTTATTTGGGGGTAAAAAAATTCCTGAATTAATGAGAGGATTAGGTTCTGGAATCAAAGAATTCAAGGACGCTACAAAAAATGAAGAAAAGGACAACGAGCCTAAAAAAGAAAATTAAAATATAATTTTAATTATATATAAAGCATTGTAGTTGTGAAATTAAATTCTGATTACAATGCTTTTATTTTTATAAGACAAATAACATATTACAATGAAGTTTACAGAAAGAGCTTGGGAGATTTTTAACGAATCAATCAACGATTATCATAAATACGACGACATAAATCGCCAAATAGAAAATCCATACGACGAATCTAATTTAATCGAACATTTATTATACAAAAAGAACTGGATTGATACAGTTCAATGGCATTTAGAAGATATCATCCGTGATCCGCAAATTGATCCTGTTGAAGCTTTATCATTAAAACGCTGGATTGATAAATCTAACCAAGAGCGTACAGATATGGTGGAATATGTAGATAGTTGGTTCTTGCAACAATACGGTAACGTAGAAGTTAAAGAAGATGCGAAAATTAATACAGAGTCTCCTGCTTGGGCAGTAGACCGTTTCTCTATCTTATCTTTAAAAGTGTACCACATGCAACAAGAGGTAGATCGTACAGATGCTACTCCAGATCACATTGCTGCATGTCAAGCTAAATTAGATGTTTTAAAACAACAACACATTGATTTATCTACTGGTATTGAAGAATTATTAGCAGATTACGTAGCAGGAAATAAATATATGCGTGTGTACAAACAAATGAAAATGTACAACGACGAGTCCTTAAACCCTGTGTTATACGCAAACAAAAAATAAAAGATTAATTTCTTGATAAAAAAAGCTTAACTCTACGTTAAGCTTTTTTTATGTAAAAATATTAGGCTTGCATAATAATTATTAATTTTGTCAATGCTAAATAATATGATGTCTATCGAAATAAATCTACTTTTTAAAAATTTATTCTTATGAATTACAATGAATTATATGATGTTTTGAAAGAGAATTTTGAAAAAGAAGGTTCTTTTAAAATAATTGATGGTTTAAATTTGTCGATAGAAACAATTTATTTTGATTCTCGTAAGGCAGATTTGCTGCATGGATCACCAAAATATACTTGCGATAAACATGATATAAATTTTTCTGTAGACGCTGAAGATAAGTCACAAGTTGTATATGGAATTCCTTCTGTAGATTTAAAGGATTTTGATATCGAATGCAATAAAAAATTTGATTATTATATCTTAAAACGTGCAGATATTGAAAAAGCTGAAGGTGCAATTATTTTCTTCCATGGTTTAAATGAAAAACGATGGGATAAATATCTTCCTTGGGCTTACGAATTGGCTCAGCAAACAAATAAAGCTGTGGTTTTATTTCCAATCGCTTTTCACATGAATCGTGCTGAAGAAATTTGGTCTGATCGTCGTGCGATGGTTGAAGTGTCTAATTTTAGAAAGAAACATTTTAAAGATAATTCAGATTGTTCGTTTGTAAATGCAGCAATTAGTTCGCGTTTAGAAGCGCATCCGCAACGTATCTTCTGGTCAGGTTTCCAAACATACTCTGATGTGATTTCGGTTGTTAATAATATTCGTCAAAACAATATTCAAAGTATCTCACCAGATTCATCTTTTGATTTATTCGGTTATTCTATTGGGTCATTTTTATCCATGATTCTTAAAATGGCTGATCCAGAGGGAATTTTTAAGGATTCGAAATTATTCTGTTTTTGCGGCGGTATGACGATTGATCGTATGTTTCCAATTTCAAAATACATAATGGATGCAAGAGCAGCGATTAAAATGCAGACGGTTTTTGCTGAATTATTAAGTTCAGATTTTAAATCAGATCATCGTTTAGGGCATTTTCAAAATCAACAGTTACATTCTCAGGAAAGTTGGTTTAAGATGATGTTACGTTACAATTACTTTCAAAAAGAACGTGAAGTTCGTATCAAAGAGTTACAAGGTCAAATCAAAGCTTATGTTTTAGAGAAAGACGAAGTGGCTCCGCCAATGGAAGCATTAAACACGTTACAAGGTGGTTATAGAAACATCAAAATTGATGTCGAAATTCAAGATTTCCCATTTGATTATTCGCACATGGTTCCATTTCCATTAACAAATAAAATACAAGACGAAGTGACTGAATCTTTTAAACAGTTCACAAAATCAGCAAGCGATTTTTACAATTCCTAAAAAATTGTGTAATAAATAGAATCTCAATACCTCTTATTAAAAAATAATAGGTATTTTTATTTTCATTCCTATTTATAAAATACACAAATGAATAAAATACTTTCTAGAATACTTTATTTAGGTTTCGGGTTATTAACTCTGAATGTTTCTGCTCAAGATGCTCCAAAATACGATTATCACGAGGCATTTAAGCCCTTTTTTTATCAAAATAATGGTACAGATTATCGTTCAGCAAGTGGAAAACCAGGTCATAACTATTGGCAAAATAGAGCAGATTATAATTTAACAATCGCTTTAAATGATCAAACAAATGAATTGGTTGGTAGTTCAGAGATTACTTATACCAATAACAGTTACGATTCGTTAGAATTTTTATGGTTGCAGTTAGATCAGAATTTATTCGCTAAAGATTCAAGAGGTGCATCATTAATTTCAGCTTCAGGAAGTCGTTATGGAGAGGCAGGTTCAGCTTTTGATGGAGGTTATAAAATTAAGTCGGTTACAGTAGATGGGAAACCTGTAAAATATACAGTGATTGATACGCGTATGCAGATTGATTTAGCTAAAGCGTTAAAAGCAAAAGGAGGAAAGACGAAAATAAAGGTAGAATATTCTTATACAGTTCCTAATGAAGGTGCAGATCGTACAGGAGTGGTAGATACGAAAAATGGAAAGATTTTTACAATTGCTCAATGGTTTCCGCGCATGGCAGTTTATGATGACATTCATGGATGGAATACATTACCTTATTTAGGTCCAGGGGAGTTTTATTTAGAATATGGAGATGTTACGGCGACAATTACTGCGCCCGCAAATCATTATGTAGTAGGTTCGGGTGAATTATTAAATCCGAAAGATGTTTATTCTTCTGAACAGTTAAAACGTTGGGAAAAAGCGAAAGCAAGCGATGCAACAGTTATGATTCGTTCGGCAGAAGAAGTGAATCAAGACGAGAGAACTTCTTCGAAAACTAAAACCTGGAAATTTAAAATTAAAAATACAAGAGATTTTGCTTGGGCATCATCATCATCATTTATCATAGATGCGGCAAAAATTAATTTACCTTCTGGTGAAAAATCGTTAGCTATATCAGCTTATCCTGTAGAAAGTGATGGACAACATGCTTGGTCAAGATCTACAGAATATACAAAAGCATCCATCGAACATTATTCTAAACAATGGTCTGAATATCCATATCCGACAGCAATTAACGTAGCCGGGAATGAAGGAGGAATGGAATATCCAGGAATCGTTTTCTGTCATATGGATTCGAAAGGAGAAGGACTTTGGGGAGTAACGGATCACGAATTTGGACATATTTGGTTTCCAATGATTGTTGGTTCTAACGAACGTGTACATGGTTGGATGGACGAAGGTTTCAACACATTTATCAACGATATTTCGACTAAGAATTTCAACAATGGAGAATACTACGAGAAGCAATCGTTACAACGAATGGCATCAGTGTTTAATAGTGATAAATTAGAGCCGATAACAAGTCAACCAGATAATATGCGAGAGCGAAATATAGGTTTATTATTATATTACAAACCTGGTGCTGGAATGACTTTATTACGTGAACAGATTATAGGCGAAGAACGTTTTGATAAAGCGTTAAGAACATATATTGATTATTGGGCATATAAGCATCCAACACCAGAAGATTTTTTCCGTACAATGGAAAATGTAACGGGCGAAGAATTATCTTGGTTTTGGAGAGGTTGGTTTATGAATAAATGGAAAATTGATCAAGGTGTAAAAGGTGCAAAATACAAAGAAGGAGATTTTACGAAAGGAGTAAACATAACGGTTGAAAATATTGGTCAATTGCCAATGCCGACTACGGTTCAGTTAACGTTTATAGATGGAACAAAACAAGAAGTTAAATTACCTGTTGAGGTTTGGAAAAAGAATGCAGAATGGACTTTTCATGTTCCAACCAATAAAGAAATTTCTACAATAAAGTTAGATCCTACGGGTGCATATCCAGATGCGGATTTATCTAATAATTCATTTACAGTTGGCGGAGCAGAAGATTTGGCTCAATCAAGGATTAATGTGAATGAATTTGTTGGAACATTTACAAATTCACAAGTTGGTATGGATATCGAAGTTAAAGTCGAGAACAATCATTTAGTAGCTCAAGCTACAAATCAACCAGCTTTTCCAATTATGCATGCAGGTGGTAGAACTTTTGGTTTTGAAGAAGCAGGTATCGAGTTTGAATATGCTGAAGATTTAAAATCATTTATCCTAAAACAAGGTGAATACGAATTAGAGTTTAAGAAAAAGTAGATTTGTTCTAGGTTCTAAGTTGATGTCATTCTGAGCTTATCGTAGAATCCAATTAGATTATAAAGCTAAATTTATTTTAGCTTCAACTAAATTTAAAACAATAAAAAAGCCTCGCATCGCGAGGCTTTTTTAATTCTATTTTGTTTGCTCTGGTTTAAGATATAAATCAAAGTAATCTGTAATTTTTTGCATCAAATGCACACGTTCTACACCACGAACATTATGCTCGTGATTAGGGTAAACATAGTAATCAATTTGCTTTTCAGTTTTCACAGATTCTCTTAATAAATCCATCGAATGTTGCCAAACAACAACCGGATCTAATGAACCATGAATCACTAATAATTTACCTTGTAAGTTTCCAGTTTTCGTTAACAAGTTGTTATCCTCGTAACCTTTTGGATTATCTTGTGGCGATTCCATGTAACGTTCTGTGTACATAATTTCGTATTGTTTCCAATCGATTACCGGACCACCAGCAACACCTACTTTAAATACATCAGGTTTACGAAGCATAAAAGAAGTTGTCATAAATCCTCCGTAAGACCAACCGTGAATTCCCATTCTTTCCGAATCAACAAAAGATAAAGATTTTAAATAATCAACACCTTTCATTTGGTCATTCATTTCTGTTGTTCCCGCTTTCGCGTGAATTGCTTGTTCGAATTTTAAACCTCTATTAGCCGAGCCACGTCCGTCCATTGTAAAGACAACATAACCTTTTTCAGCCAAAATATCATACCATAAATTTCCAGATGCTGGGAATCTATCGTTGATTAATTGGGCGTGTGGACCATTGTATAAATAAACGATTACAGGGTATTTTTTAGATGGATCAAAGTTATTTGGATAGATTAACTTTCCGTATAAATCTGTTCCGTCATCAGCTTTCAATGTTACATTTTCAACTTTTGCAGTTTTATAACCTTCTAACGGGTTTTTAGCAGTTAATAAATTCGTGATTTTACTTGATTTTGTATCAATCACATCTACTTTACGTGGTGTTGTATCATTGCTCCAGTTGTCAATTGCATAAATTCCAGAAGTAGAAACAGAAGGCGTGTGTGTTCCTGCTTCTTTTGTTAATTTACGTAATTTTCCATTCTCCCAATTTACTGCATATAAATGACGTTCTTTTGGCGAATCTTTTGTTGTAACAACTAATAGCTCTTTTGCTTTCGCGTTCTGACCAACAATATCTGTTACAATCCAATTTCCTTTTGTGATTTGGTTGATTAATTTTCCATTTGTGTCAAAACGGTACAAGTGCATAAATCCATCGCGTTGCGACCACCAAATGAATTCGTTATTTTTACCTGGAACGAAATATAATTCGTGTTGAGGTTCTACGTATTTTTCGTCTTTTTCTTCAAATAATGTTTTAACAAATTTCCCAGAAACGGCATCGTATTGATTTAATTTCAAGTGTTTTTGATTACGACTTAAAACACCAATGTAAATGTGTTTTTCATCTGGAGACCATGTTACCGAAGTTAAATATTGTTCCTTGTCAGATTCCGTTTGTAAGAAAACAGTTTGTTTAGTTTTAGGATTATAAACGCCTAAAGTAACTGTATGAATTTTTGTTCCTGCAAATGGATATTTGATGTTTTTGTTTACCGCAGGCTGAACCGACCAATCGATAATTGGATATTCTGTTACAACATTCTGATCCATTCTGTAAAATGCAACAGCATTTCCTTTCGGAGAGATGAAAATTCCTTTATGGATTCCGAACTCATTTTGGTGAACAGATTTTCCATTTACAATATTATACGAACCATCTTTTGTAATTTGGTGCGTTGTTCCCGTTGTATCTACAAAGTATAAATTATTATCAATCGTGTAACCAACTTGGCTATTTGCAGCATCAAATTCTACATCTTGCGCATTAGATGGTACATTAACCCAATTGTTAATTTGTCCATTTGTTGCAACTGTTTTATAAGTTCCTTTTTGATTAAAAAAAGCTTTTTGATTAGTAATCCAGTTTAAAGATGGAATTCGGTTTCCTTCAAATTGATTCGAACGGAAAATCGTATCGACTTTATTTGTAGCAACTGATTTCTTGATTAAAGCTTCGCCATATTTCGTTTTTACATTTTGTGTAAAAGCATCTTCGTTGGGAAGCCATTGAACTTGACTTAAATTTTCAACTCTAAGATTAGTTCCTAAACCAAGAACAGCATCTTTCATTGTTAACTCTTTTTGCTGAGCAACCGATAAAGTACTCAACAAAAGCGTAGCGTATAATAATTTTGTTTTCATGTTATTTTAATAGATAAGCAGATAATGCTTCAAGATTTTTCTTTTCGTTTCCAATAAAAATAGTTTCTCCATCAACGACAACTGGTCGTTTTAAAAATGTATAATCCGTTAAGATGTAGTTTTTGATGTCATCTTCAGATAATTCAACATCTTTTAAACCTAACTTTTTGTAATTCTGTGCACGACGAGAAAATAAGGCTTCATAACTTCCTGCCAATTCCTTCATTTCATTCAATTCTTCTTCAGTAATAGCAGTCGATTTTATTTCATGCAAATCAAATCCTGTAAAGTCATTCTCTTTTAAGATGCGTTTGCACGTATCACACGTTTTTAAAAAAAATACTTTCTTCATCGCTTTTGTTTTTTATTGATATGTAAATATACTTAATCTTGAATTGTTAATGCATTTTGTGGTTTGATTAATGTTTAAAGAAAGGTTTATCTTTGCTCTATGGACGAGAAGAATATGATACGATTAAATAAGTATATAAGTGATAGTGGTTATTGTTCAAGAAGAGAAGCAGATCAATACATCGAAAATCGTTTAGTACATATTAATGGACGTGTTGCAAAGCCAGGTCAACACGCAAAACCAGGTGATGTTGTTACAGTGAAAGGTGTAGAGATTGAACCTCGTGACAAAGCGCACGCGGCTTATATTATGCTGAATAAACCTGTAGGAGTTACGTGTACAACTGATTCTTCGGATCCAGATAATATTGTCGATTTCTTATCGTTCGGTGAGCGTATTTTCCCGATTGGTCGTTTAGACAAAGATTCACAAGGTTTGATCTTATTAACAAGTGATGGTGATATTGTGAATAAGATTCTTCGTGCAGGAAATAACCATGAGAAAGAATATGTGGTTACAGTAAATAAGCCGATTACAGACGAATTCTGTGAGCGTATGTCGAAAGGTGTTCCGATTTTAAACCAAGTGACTAAGAAATGTAAGATTGAAAAGGTAAGCACAAATGTGTTTAAGATTACATTGATTCAAGGATTAAATCGTCAGATTCGTCGTATGTGTGAATATTTCGGGTATACAGTAAAGAAACTAGAACGTGTTCGTATTATGAATTTAACGTTGAATGTTCCCGTTGGTCAATTCCGTGATTTAACTTCAGAAGAATTAGCAGAATTGAATCGTTTAACCGCTGATTCTGAAAAACACGAAGAGAAGAAATCATCCAATAAACCGAAGAAATCACCAGCTAAGAAATCACCAGATTTTTCTCCAGACTTTAAGGATGATAAAGGAAAATCAATTCAAAAGAAAAAAACAAATAAACCAAAAAGTACAACGCAAGCTCGTATTGGTAAAAGTAAAGCGCCAACTACGTCTAAAGGCGGTAAATTTGGTAAAAGAAGATAATTCTAAAAACGATTCTTTCAACGAGAATCGTTTTTTTATAGATTTTTAAAAAATCGCCTATTTATCATAGTTTGAAATGTTTTAGAATTGATTTTTTATATCTTAGATAAAAATTAACAAACAAGCATGAAGAAGATTATTTATTCGTTGATGTTTTTAGCAATGTCTTTAGGGACGTCGTTAAATGCACAAGAAAATATTACATTTCAAACACCACCTCAAGAAATTTTACAATTAGCGGATGCAGATATGCCGCCTTCAATTATCACGGATCGTAAAGCAGAAAATGCTTTTTTATCGTATAGAAGTCGTTATAAAACGTTAAACGAATTAGCTGAAACAGAATTACGTTTAGCAGGTTTACGTATTAATCCAGTTACAAATATTAATTCAAGAGAAACTTTCAGTGAAAAAATCACATACTATGATTTAAAAACTTCTAAAGAACAAACTATTGCAGGTTTACCAGCGAAAGGGCGTTTTTCTAATCAATCTTGGAATTCAGTTCAAACAAAATTTGCTGTAACTAATACGACAGAAAAAGGTGTTGAATTATGGGTGATTGATGTTAAAACCAAATCAGCAAATAAAGTTTATGAAGATAAATTAAACGCAAATTTAGGTCGTCCATTCAATTGGATTTCAGATTCTGAAGTTATCGTTAATGTGATTCCAGCTTCTAAAAAAGCATTGATCAATACACAAGAAGCTGTTCCTGTTGGGCCAACAGTTTCGAATGCTGATGGGAAAGAGGCACAAAACAGAACGTATCAGGATTTATTAAAAGATAAAAATGACGAGTTCAACTTTGAGCAATTAGCAATTTCTGAATTAGTTAAAGTTAATGTTGAAACTGGTTCACAATCAAAATGGAAAGATGCAGGAATGTACAATGATGTTTCTGTTTCTCCAGATGGACAATATGTTTTAGTTAGCGAAATTCAGAAACCATTCTCTTATTTAGTTACTTATAGAAGTTTTCCGAGTGTTGATGTAGTATATGACATCAAAGGAAAAGTTGTAAAAGAGGTGAATCGTCAAGATTTACAAGAAGTTGTTCCGAAAGGATTTTCATCTACAACTTTAGGTAAAAGAGGGCTTTACTGGCGAGCAGATAAAGCAAATACTTTATATTGGGTAGAAGCTTTAGATGGAGGAGATGCAAATAAACCAGCTGAATATCGCGATGCTGTTTATCAATTAGCTGCGCCATTTACAGGAGAGAAACAGGAATTAGTAAAAGTAAAAGATCGTTACCGCGGAATTATTTGGGGTAATGATGAGGTTGCAATTGTACGTGATTCTTGGTATAATACACGTAACGAAAGTTCGTATATTTTTAATCCATCAAATAACAAACAAGAGCCAAAACGTTTCTTTAGCCGTAATACGCAAGACGCATACAACAATCCAGGAAACTTTGTAACAGAAGTTAATGATTTTGGATATTCTGTTTTATCGATTAACAAAGGAAAATTAATGTTAGTTGGAGAAGGAGTTTCTGCGGACGGAATTTTACCTTTCGTGGATGATTTTGATGTTAAAACTCAAAAAACTTCTCGATTATGGAGAGCACAAAAATCGGATAAATTAGAAGCGATTGCTCGTGTAATTGATCCGAAAAAAGGAATTATTTTAGAGCAAATTCAATCAAAATCTGATTACCCAAATTTATATGTTCGTAATATTTTCCAAAAAGGAGGTAAGCCAAAACAAGTAACGTTTACAAAGAATCCTTTTGAAGCAATGAATCAAGTTTCGAAAGAATTAATTACATACAAACGTGCGGATGGTGTTGAGTTATCAGGTACGTTATATTTACCACCGAATTACGATAAATCGAAAAAGGATAAGTTACCGATGTTAATGTGGGCTTATCCTCGCGAGTTTAAAGATGCTGCAACTGCAGGTCAGGTAACAACTTCAGAAAATAAATTTACATCACCATCTTACGGAGGACCAATTTTCTGGGCATTACGTGGATACGCAGTTTTAGATGATGCTGCTTTCCCAATTATTGGAGAAGGTAAAGAAGAACCAAACGATACATTTGTTCCACAATTAGTTGCAAATGCAAAAGCAGCGATTGATGCAGTAGATGCTTTAGGATTTATAGACCGTGAAAAAGTTGCAGTTGGTGGACACTCTTACGGTGCGTTTATGACAGCGAATTTATTATCACACTCAAATTTATTTGCAGCTGGTATTGCACGTTCAGGAGCATATAACCGTACATTAACGCCATTCGGATTCCAATCAGAGCAGCGTAATTATTGGGAAGCGCCAGAAGTGTACAACACAATGTCGCCTTTTATGAATGCAGAGAAAATGAAAACACCTTTATTATTAATTCACGGAGATGCGGATAATAATACAGGAACTTTCCCAATGCAATCAGAGCGTTACTTTAATGCGTTAAAAGGTTTAGGAGCTACAACTCGCTTAGTTTTATTACCAAAAGAATCGCACGGTTACGCAGCCAGAGAAAATGTTTTACATATGTTATGGGAACAAGATCAGTGGTTAGAGAAATACGTGAAGAACAAAGGAAAAGAAACTTCGACAGAAGTGAAAAAGGATACGAAAAAGAAATAATTTATAATCATACTAAAGCGACTACTTCGGTAGTCGTTTTTTTTTATATTAGTTTTAAATTAAACACATTATGAATTTAAGATTTTTATTTCTATTTATTTTATTATTCAATTTATCAAATTTATTTGCTTAAGATTTATGGAAAATTGAATATGAAGTTTATGATAAAATATTTTTTAATGATGCAGATAAACAAATACAAGATGATTTAAAACAAAATAATGCTAGACCTAAGTTTTATGCTTTTCTTTTTGATACAAATCAATCCTTTTTTAGTGAAATAGAAAGAATAAACAATAATCAAAATAATTCTTCTATATCAATGAGTATGAGTACAATTGATAATAATATTTATATAGATTATCAATCAAAAGAATTTAAAATAGAAGGAAATTATGCTAATAAAAAATTTCTAGTTAAAGATAATTTACCTCAATATAATTGGATAATACAACGAGAAAAAAAAGAAATTTCAGGTATAAAAGTAACTAAGGCAACTCTAAATTATGAGAATACAGATATAGAAGCTTGGTTTGCTTCTGATATTCAACCAAAAGGTGGACCAGTTTATTTTAATGGATTACCTGGCTTAATTTTAGAACTAAAATCTTATACTAAACTTGAAGGAGAAAGGTATGAAACTACTTTTACTTTAATCAAAATTGATAAAGCTTCTCAAAACGAAAAAATTGTAGTTCCTTCTAAAGGTACTGTTATGACAGAAAAAGAAAAGATGGAATTTATAAAAGAAGCTAATAAAAAAATGATGGAAACTTATCAAAATAAAGTTGATAAAGATTAATAAAAAAAAGCCTCGCTTTGCGAGGCTTTATATTTTGAATCAAAAAATGATTACATCATTTTTAAGAAGTTAACTTCTAATTCTGTCAAGGCACGGTATTCACCACGACCAATAGTTTTCTTCGTTAAACCTGCGAAAGAAACACGATCTAAAGCTTCAACTTTGTAACCTAATTTTTCGAAGATACGACGAACAACGCGGTTCCATCCGATGTGGATTTCTAAACCAATTTCGTTTTTCGGACGATTTTCGATGTAAGAAATTGTATCTACAACTGCAATTCCTTCAGGAATTAAACGTACACCTTTCTTAATATCAGCCATATCATTTGCCGTTAATTTTTTATCTAAAGTAACGTGGTATATTTTTTTGATATCGTGACTTGGGTGAGTCAATTTCTTCGTTAAGTATCCATCATTTGTAAATAAAAGTACACCTGTAGTTTGACGGTCTAAACGTCCTACTGGGAAAATACGAGCTGTTGTCGCTGTACTCATTAAATCCATTACAGTTTGACGATTTTTCTCGTCTTTAGCTGTAGAAATGAATCCTTTTGGTTTGTTTAATAAGAAGTAAACATTCTTCTGTGAAGAGATTTTCTTTCCGTCGAAACGTACTTCATCACCTTCCTGAACCTTATATCCCATTTCTGTGATAACTTCACCATTCACTGTAACGATTCCAGTTTTGATCAGTTCGTCGGCCTCTCTTCTGGATGCAATCCCTGCATTCGCTACATATTTATTTAAACGAATAGTTCCGTCATCAACCGGAGCAGCTTTTAACCTTTTTACGAAAGGTTTCTCTCCTGGTTTAGAAAACGATTTTTTAGGTCCAAAACTTTTCCCTTCTCCTGTTGGTCTTCCGCCACCGTAAGATGGTTTGTTACCTCCAAAAGATGGTTTCCCTCCTTCTGTTCTGCTACCTCCACCGAAACTAGGCTTGCTACCTTCCGTTTTTTTAGCTCCAAAACTTGGTTTTCCTTTCCCTCCGTTAGGTCTTGATGAAGATGAACCATTGTTCGCTCCTCTACCACGATTATTCCCGCCTTGGGAATTTCTGTTGTTGGATTGTCGTCTATTATTCATGATTATATAATTAATGCGCTACCTAAAATTTTGCGCAATAGTTTGCAAAGTTAAGGGATTTATTTCGATTAACGAGATACTAAATACGCCTGCAACTATCATTCCTTTAAAAAAATAGTGTAAAATCTTATATTCTTGTTCTGTCTTTCCTCTCCATAAAAGGAATCCGTTTATAATGAAACAGATAATTGAAAACATGAAAAAATATTTCATTAATCCAATTTCATGGCTTTTAATTAGATAACATCCTAATAAAATATCCAATAAGATTAATATATGTATAATACGCTTCGTAGTTCTTGTTCCGTATTTAATTGGAATTGAATTGTAGTTATAAATTAAATCTACTCGTTGTGAAGCTAAATTTTTTACAATATCTGTGATTAGGAATAATATAGTTAAAAAGCCAGCATGAAAAAATAGAGTCAAATCAAATTTATCAAAGTAGATGACCAATGCGAAAAAAGGCATTGTTCTAAGAATAACCATATATAGGTTTTTTATCAGTGCAAAGCGATTCATCTTATGGCTATAAAACCATACCAATACTTGATAAATAAAGAAGTACAGTAGTACTCGCCACGAAACTGTAGATGCAATAATTAATGCAATAGCATTTAAAGTAATATAAACACTTAATTTAAAACCTTGAGAAACTTGTTTGTTGATGTAGGATTGCATCGGACGTTTGATGCGATCTTTTTCTAAATCGTAAAAATTATTGATGATATATCCCGCGGCAACACAAAGAATAGAAGATAAAATAATACCATTAATTTTTAGATTTGTAAGAATGGTAACATGTCGCTCTTCTGGTGCAAAAATAAATAAGCACGCAAGATATTGTGCCAACATCAAGATAATTAGATTGTAGCCTCTAATAACAGAAAATAAAGCAAAAAGCTTAATTATTATCTTCTGCAAACTCATCTTCTATACAAATTTTAGGATTTAAAAACGGTAAATAACTTCTGTATTAAAGTCTTTTAAATAAGTTTTGGCTTTGTCGTAATCTTGGGTAAATCCTAAAACATATCCACCTCCACCAGATCCACAAAGTTTAAGGTAATAGGTGTCGGTATCAATTCCAGTTTTCCAAGCATTTACTAATTTCTGAGGAATCATAGGTCTGAAATGTTCAAAAGCCCAAACAGATAATTTTTGTAAATTATTAAATAACGGATTGTATTCTCCTTTTACAAAGTATTCAATACACGCATTATTGTATTTAATAAATTCTTCTTTAAGTGTTTTACGGAATCCGTCGTTTTTTAATTTTTCGAAGAAAATTTGAACCATCGGAGCAGTTTCTCCTGGCTCGCCAGAATTAATTAAAAATACAGCACCTTTACCATTTACAGTAGCTTCAGGTAAGCCAATTGTAGAAATATCGTCTTTCGACTGAATTAATAAAGGAATATTCATGTAACAAATTAATGGATCAATTCCCGACGATTTTCCGTGGAAATATGATTCCATTTGCCCAAAAGTTAGCTTTAATTCAGCGATTTTTTCTTTCGTTAAATCATTTTCGATAACAATTTTGTTTTTCGCATATTTATTGTAAATCGCAGCAACTAAAGCACCAGAACTTCCAACCCCGTATCCTTGTGGAATATTAGAATCGAAATACATTCCGTTTTCAACATCTTTATTGAAAGCTTCAGTATCAAATAAATCTGAAAAATTTTCTGATAAAAATTGTGCGTACTTACGTAAATGAGCGTTTGATGAAGCAGTCATTTCAGACTCTTCAAACTTTAAAGCTCCTTGGTAAAAGTTGTAAGGAATCGTTAAACCTTTCGAGTTTTCGATAATTCCGTATTCACCAAATAACAAGATTTTAGCGTAAAACAATGGGTTTTTCATACTGAATATTAAAATTCTATGCAGCAAAATTACGAAATTACTTTCATTCTATCTCGCTGAATATTAAATCATGATTCAATATACAATAAATGCACTGATTTTTAATAATTTTAATTCATAATCTTTTGGAATGAGATTTGTTTATTTGATTATGATTCAGTTTTTTAACAAGTGTATTAAATTTCTGTTAAAATCGAAATGGGAGCATATTTGTAGCCCATTTCTTATTAAAAATTTTAAATTTGCAGCATGTACGTAACAGCATACTTATCGAAAGAAATTAAACCAGGAAAAATCAATTATTCTCCTGAACATCTACTACAGATGGTTCAAGATATGAAGTTGACACACCTACCAATTTTTGATGGTTTAGATTTTGTAGGTAACATTGCTGAAGAAGATTTAGCTGAATTGACGTTTGGAGATGAAGATCAGGATTTATTAAAGGATTATACAGAGTCTTTTTTCTTGACAGAAGATCATACCTTATTAGATGCTATACAATTAATGTACATGAACCACACAAATGTATTGCCTGTAATTACAAAAGAAAATAGATATGTTGGATGTGTAACGCAGCAAACTATTTTAGAAGAGATGGCGAAGTTTCCATTTATCTCAGAATTAGCTGTGTCTATGGTAGTTTCTATTGCATCTAAAGACTTATCTATGTCTGTAATTACTAATATTATTGAATCGAATAATGGAAAAATTTTCGGATTGATGTTGATGGATAATACAGAAGATCAATCCAATGTATTGGTCAGATTTAGTTCTTCAAATTTATTATCAATCGGAGAAACTTTTGAGAGATACGGCTATCAAGTGGTTCAGAAATTTTATAATGATGAAAAACAAGAGTTATTGCAAACAAGATATGCACAACTCTTAAAATACATGAATACATAATGGTAAAAGTTGCTCTTTTTGGTCAAAAGACAAGCACTTCTTTAGAAGATATTATCACGCCTTTTTTAAATTATTTGGCAGCACATAAAATTAATTATTGTATCGAAGAAAAGTTTTTACGAACTATTTCTGTTCTTACAGATGTAAATCTTACAAAGGTTGAAACATTTAATTCTCACGAAGATTTAGATAAAAGTGTTAAATTCTTTTTCTCTTTTGGTGGCGATGGTACAATTCTTTCTGCTGCTACAATTGTGAGAGAATCTCAAATCCCGATTGTTGGTGTAAATACTGGTCGTTTAGGCTTTTTAGCAACAATAAACAAAAGTGTCTTATTAGAACAATTAGATAATTTCTTTGAAGGAAATTATAATATTATTCCTCGTTCTCTTTTAAAAATTGAAAGAAATGACGGAGTTGAAATTGAAAACAACTTTGCAATTAACGAGATTACTGTAACTCGTCGTGAAACCACTTCGATGATTACAATTGATACTTCATTAAATAATGAATTCTTAAATTCTTTTTGGTCTGATGGATTGATTATTTCTACTCCAACAGGTTCAACAGGTTATAATTTAAGCTGTGGTGGGCCAATTGTGCATCCATCAAATCAAAATTTTATTATTACTCCAGTCGCTCCACATAATTTAAATGTTCGTCCATTGATAGTTTCAGAAGATTCAATCATCGATCTTAAGATTAGAAGTCGTGCGAATGAGTATTTTTTATCTTTAGATTCGAGAAATTTAGCATTAACTACAGATGTTGAATTACGAATTACTAAAGCAGATTTTAAAATCAATATAGTTGAGGCAAACGAGGCGAGTTATTTTACTACTTTGAGAGATAAAATGTTGTGGGGATCAGATAAAAGAAATTAATATTACAATAAATCGTCTTAATTTTTGTTAAATCAGTTATCTTGAATTGACTTTTGTTTATATTTGTTCGATAAATTAACATTTGAAAAGTAAGCAAAAGCCGAAAAATTAACATTAATATATGAGTAGATTTTTATTATTCATCTTTGTTTTATGCTTTTCACAAAGCGTTTTAGCACAAAGACATGAAATCGGGATTTTTGCTGGTGGCGCAAATGTCATAGGTGATGTAGGAAAAGGAAATTATATTAATCCGTTTCCAACAAGAACTGCAAGAGGTGGTGATATAGTTTTGCCTATTTCTATAGGAGGAATTTATCGTTTTAATTTTAATCCACATATGGGGTTTAGATTAAATTTAACATATTCCAATGTTGGTGCAGGAGATTATAAGTCGGGTGAACAATATAAAATTGATAGAGATGCAAAATTTAAAAATGATATTTTAGAAGGAGCATTATTATTTGAATACAATTTTAAAAATATTAATGAGGCACAAGAATTTGCCCATTCGCCCTATATTTTCTTTGGTGGGGGACTATTTTCAGCCAAGGCAAAGAAATATGATTTAAATAAAGAGAATAATGATATAGTTGAGGGAACTAAACGAAAATCAAATGTTGTTTTACCTTTTGGAGTCGGGTACAAATTTAGATTAAATTATAATTGGTTACTTTCATTTGAATCAGGTTTTAGATATACTAATCAAGATTTTTTAGATTATAATACTGGTGAGTTTACACAACAATTAATAGATAAAGGAGTCCAAGATTCTTATATTCAAAATCAAATTGATCAACGAATATACGGAAATTTAAGTAATAAAGATTGGTATGTACAAACTGGTTTTACACTTACTTATAGTTTTGGAAGACCACCGTGTTATTGCAATTAAATATAAAATGGAGATCAATTTAATAGATCAAATAGACAAAAATAATTTGCCAGATCATGTTGCTATCATTATGGATGGTAATGGACGTTGGGCAAAACAAAATGGAAAAGAAAGAACTTTTGGGCATAAAAATGCCTTAAAAGCTGTAAGGTCATCTATTGAAAGTTGTAGGAGGTTAGAAATAAAGTATTTAACACTTTATGCATTTTCTACAGAAAATTGGAATCGTCCAAAATTAGAAGTTACATTTTTGATGAAACTATTAAGTAGTTCTATCAAAGCAGAAATTAAAGAACTTCACCAAAACAATGTTCGTTTTAACATCATTGGCGACTTATCGAAGTTACCTTCATCAGCACGCAAGGATTTAGAAAAAGCAATTGAATTTACTAAAGATAATACAGGAACTGTTTTGACTTTAGCTCTTAGCTATGGCTCAAAAGAGGAGATATTAAGTGCAATAAAAAATATTGCAAATCAGTACAAAGAAGGATCTATTACTGAAGCTGATATCAACGAAGAACTTGTACATCAAAATTTATATACTCACAATATGCCAATGGTGGATCTTATGATTCGCACAAGCGGTGAAACACGCATTAGCAACTTTTTACTTTGGCAAATAGCATACGCAGAATTGTATTTCACACCAGTTTTATGGCCAGATTTTAACCATGAAACTTTCTACGAAGCTATTTTAAGTTACCAAGGAAGAGAGCGCCGTTACGGTAAAATAAGTGAACAATTAACGAACTGATCGAAACTGGAAATAGAGGGATTATGAAGAAAATTATTTGGACAATGTGTATGTTAGGAACCTACATGGCTCACGCACAGGTGGATTCTACACAAAACGTTGTTTCAACTCAGCTAGAGAATTATGAGGTGGATTATATGAATCCAAAAGTTTTTACATTAGAAGATATTGATGTAAAAGGTGATACGAAATTCTCTAAAAATCAGATTATTCGTTACGCTGGTTTCTCTATTGGTGAAGAGATTGAACTACCTGGAAGTAAAGTGAACAATGCCGTTAAGAAATTATGGCGTTCAAAAATGTTCTCAGATATTGATATTTACATCAAAGAGATTAAAGGAAATAAAGTTACTTTAACATTAGAATTAGTATCTGTACCAGAATTAGCAGATATTAAGATTAATGGTATCAAAAAATCGCAGCGCGAGGATATTATTAAAGCTAACAAATTAAATCCTGGAGTTAAGATTACAAATAACTTAATCAACTCAACAAACAACAAAATCAAAGAATATTATACTGGAAAGGGTTTCCCAAATTCAACAATAAAAGTTGAACAAACTCCAGTTGACGGTTCTAAAGATAAACAAAATCTGATTTTAAACGTTGATAGAGGTGAACGTGTAAAGATTAAAAACATTGTTTTCGAAGGGAATAATGAATTACCTAGTAAACGTTTACGTAAAGCAATGAAAGATACTAAACGTAAATCTATCAATGTCTTTAAGTCTTCTAAAATGATTCCTGAAAAATATCAGGCTGATTTAGAAAACGTAGTTAACGAATACAAATCTGTAGGTTTCCGTGATGCAAAGATTGTATCTGATACAATAATGCAAGTGGATCCTAAAAATTTAGTAGTAAAAGTACAAGTTGAAGAAGGTAAACCATATTTCTTAGGAGATGTTACTTTCTCTGGAAATTCTATCTATACTTCTGAACAATTAAAACGTGTTTTTTCTTATAAAACAGGAGATCGTTATGATGCAGTAGGGATTAATAAAAAAATCTCTGGTTCTGATAAAGACGATGATATACAAACATTATACATGAATAATGGATATTTATTTGCTCGTGTTTTCCCTGTAGAGAAAAACGTGAAAAACGATACTATTGATTTAGAAATAAAAATTTACGAAGGAACTCAAGCTACTTTAAATAAAGTAACAATTTTAGGAAATACTGAAGCTCACGACCATATTTTATACCGTGAGTTAAGAACTAAACCTGGAGATTTATTCTCTAAAACTGAGATTCGTCGTACATTAATGGAGTTAGCGTCTTTAGGTTATTTAGAGCCTACACAGATTTCTCCAGATATTAAGCCAAATCCAGAAAATAATACAGTAGATATCGATTGGAAAGTTGCTCCAAAATCATCTTCTCAGATCGAGTTACAAGGTGGTTATGGTGCAGGTACATTCATCGGAACTTTAGGATTAACGTTTGGTAACTTTTCTATCGGAAACATGTTCCGTGGTGAAGCCTGGAAACCAGTTCCTATGGGAGATGGACAATCATTATCTGTTCGTGCACAAGCTGGTAACGGATACAAAAACTATAGCTTATCGTTTACAGAACCATGGATTGGTGGTAAACGTCCTACAGCTTTATCAACATCATTTTACTTATCTCAATATGGTTATACAGATCAATGGGGAGAAAAAGCTAATTTAGATATCTTAGGAGCAACTATCGGGTTAAACAAGTTATTAACTTGGCCAGATGATTACTTCCGTTTATCAAACTCGTTATCTTTCCAACGTTATAACTTTGATAATTATAACTTAGCGGTTGGTAATTTAAATTACGAAAACGGTTCATCTAATAATATCAACTATACATTAGGTTTAACGCGTAACTCTGCAGGTCCAGATCCAATTTTCCCAGAAGATGGATCAGAAATGAGTGTTTCTGTAACTGCAACTTTACCTTATTCATTAATGGGGAAAGAAAAGGATTACTCGACAATGTCTGATACAGAAAAATTCGAGTGGTTAGAGTATTACAAAGTAAAAGCAAAAGCATACTGGTACAAGCAAATCGCTGGTAAATTAGTAGTTCGTGTTGGTGGTGAATTTGGTGCATTAGGTACATACAACCGTAAAATTGGAACTATTCCTTTCGAAAGATTTTACTTAGGAGGAACAGGATTATCTCAATCTCGTTTCGATGGTCGTGAAATCGTTGCATTACGTGGTTACGAAGATTCATCTACAGGTGGTGGACAAGTTGGTGATTTAACTCCTACAGGTGGAGGAACAATCTATAACAAGTTTTCATTAGAATTACGTTATCCAATTACAATGAGCCAACAAGCTAAAATTTACGGTTTAACATTCGCAGAAGGAGGTAACGTTTGGGGATCTACAAGTGAATATAAACCATTCGAATTAAAACGTTCAGTTGGTGCTGGTGTACGTATTTACATGGCAGCATTCGGATTATTAGGATTTGATTTCGGATACGGATTTGATAAAGGATTTGGACAAACAGAACGTTCTGGATGGCAAACTCACTTTATTATTGGTCAGCAATTCTAATTTTATTACATTAGCGTAACAAAATTATTTGGCACAGTTTTAGAATTAACACGACTTAAATATGAAAAGATGGATTAGCTTTGTTGTTGTTTTCTTAGGATTAGTAGGGTCGGTATCGGCACAAAAGTTCTGTTATGTAGACACACAATATATTTTAGAGAATTTACCAGAGTATACAAATTCTCAGAATAGATTAAAAACACAGACAGAAAACTGGCAAAAAGAAATCGAAGCAAAAAGCGAGAATTTAATTAAAGTACAAGCTGCTTTTGAGGCTGAAAAAATTCTTTTAACCGCAGAACAAGTGAAAGAGCAAGAAAAGAAAATTGCTGATGAACTTAAAGCGATTAAAGATTTACAAGAAAAGCGATACGGACCAACAGGAGATTTGGTATTTATGCGTAGAGCACTTGTAAAGCCAATTCAAGATCAAATTTATAATGCAACAAAACAAGTTGCCGATAAAAGAGGTTATAGCTTTGTATTTGATAAAGGATCTGATTTGATAATGATTTATACTGATCCAAAATTTGATATTAGTCGTGATGTTTTGAATGTTTTAAAACCAGAGAATACACCAAAACAGAACACAAACAATAGAACGTCATCAAATAATAAAACAAGTACGGGTAATAAAACGAACACAACTAATAAAACAGGAACTTCTCAAAACAGAGGAACAACAAAAAAATAATTAAGTAATAAATAAACTAAACATAACAGAAATGAAACAATTAAAAGCAATAGCGTTTTTCGCAATGATGGTTTTCGGAAGTGTAATTACTTTCGCTCAAGATATCGCTCACATCGATACTCAAGCAGTATTAGAAGCTTTACCAGCTTACAAAAAAGCAGAAGCTGATTTAGAAGCTTTAGGTAAAAAACACCAAGATAAAATCGCTTCTTTAGAAGCAGAGTACAAAACTTTCATGGAAGGTGCACAAGCGCAATTAGCTGGAAAGTCTCAAGAAGAAGCTCAAAAAATCATGGTTGCTAACAAGTACCAAGAGAAAGATCAAGAGTTACAACAAAAATTCCAAGCTTACCGTCAAGCAGCTCAAGAAGAAATGGTAGCTAAAGAAAAAGCTTTATTTGATCCAATCGAAAAAAGAGTAAATGATGCAATCGCTTCTGCTGCTACTAAAAAAGGAATTAAATATGTATTGCCAGCAGGTGTAACAATCTACAAAAACGGTGGATACGATTTATTCAACGATGTTAAAAAAGAATTAGGACTATAATCCATATTTTAAATATCTTTAAGCCACTATTATTAGTGGCTTTTTTTATATCAGTACATGAACGCAATTGAGACTAAATTAAAAGGTTGTTTCATCTTAGAACCAACTGTTTTTGAAGACGAAAGAGGATATTTTTTTGAATCTTATAATGAGAATAAAATGGAACAAATCCTTGGATATAAACCAACATTTGTTCAAGATAATCAATCAAAATCTTCTTACGGTGTTGTTAGAGGATTACATATGCAAGCAGGCGAACATTCTCAAGCGAAATTAGTTCGTGTGGTTGAAGGTGCTGTAATTGACGTTGCGGTTGATGTTCGTCCTGAATCGCCAACTTACGGAGAGTCTGTAGCGGTAGAATTATCAGCAGATAACAAAAGACAATTGTTTATTCCAAGAGGATTTTTACACGGTTTTTCTGTCATTTCAGACACAGCAACATTTTTTTACAAGTGTGATAATGGATATAATAAAGAGTCTGAAGATGGAGTAAATCCTATTGATGTCGATTTAAATATCGATTGGCAAATCTCAGCTGATAAAATGTTATTATCTGAAAAGGATAAAGTAGCACAGGCTTTCGCTGATTTTAAAGCTAAAAATTTAAAATAATCAGCATGAAAAGAATATTAGTTACTGGCGCAAATGGGCAATTAGGTCAATCAATCAAAGAAGTTTCAAATAATTATAATCAATTAGATTTTGTATTTGTTTCAAGAACTGAATTAGATATTACAAATAATGATTTAGTAGTTTCTTATTTCAACGAAAACAAATTTGATGCAGTAGTAAATTGTGCAGCTTATACGGCTGTAGAT
The DNA here is from genome assembly GCF_003687725.1 of Faecalibacter macacae. Classification (GTDB taxonomy): domain Bacteria; phylum Bacteroidota; class Bacteroidia; order Flavobacteriales; family Weeksellaceae; genus Empedobacter; species Empedobacter macacae. Next base: position 81,659 of record NZ_RDOJ01000007.1, on the reverse strand, counting down.
TTAGCAGAATCTGATATTGATAATGCACGTTTAGTAAATGCGACAGCAACTAAAAATTTAGCAGAAGCAACAGCTAAAGCTGATATTCCTTTTATTCATCTTTCTACTGATTATGTTTTTGACGGAACTGTTTCAACTCCTCGATTAGAATCTGATCAAGTAAATCCTATCGGAGTTTACGGACAAACTAAGTTAGAAGGTGAGCAGTTAGCGTTAGAAACTAATCCAAAAACGATTATTATCCGTACGGCTTGGGTTTATTCTAAATATGCAAAAAACTTCGTTAAAACAATGCTTTGGTTGTTTAATGAGAAGGAAGAAATAGGAGTAATTAATGATCAAATAGGTTCGCCAACCAATGCGGTTGATTTAGCAGATGCGATTGCTCAAATTTTGTCGAAAGATGAATTAACTTACGGTATTTATAATTACTCGAATGAAGGTGAATGTTCTTGGTTTGATTTTGCATCGAAAATTAAAGAATTAACCAATTCATCGATTAAAATTAATCCAATTCCGACAACATCTTATCCTACGCCGGCAAAACGACCTGCGTATAGTTTATTAGATAAAACTAAAATTAAGCAAACGTATGCTATCGAAATTCCGAACTGGGAAGATAGTTTAGCAAAAGAATTAAAAGCAATGGTTTAATTCCATTTTAATAATAAAAAAGAAAGCCTCGCAAATGCGAGGCTTTTCTGTATATATGAATTAGCTAATTCTTAGTTGATAACGTCGAAACGAGTGTAAGGACGTAAAGCTTCTGGGATACGAATAGATCCGTCCGCTTGTTGGTGATTCTCTAAAATAGAAGCTAAAATACGAGGTAAAGCTAATGCTGAACCATTTAAAGTATGCGCTAATTGAGTTCCGTTTTCGTCTTTGTAACGTAATTTTAAACGATTCGCTTGGAAAGTTTCAAAGTTAGATACAGAAGAAACTTCTAACCATTTTTCTTGCGCTTCAGAGAATACTTCGAAATCGTAAGTTAAGGCAGATGTAAATCCAGCATCACCACCACATAAACGTAAGATACGGTATGGTAATTCTAATTTTTCTAAAATTGTTTTAACGTGATCTACCATTCCTTCTAATGCTTCGTAAGAATTTTCAGGTTTTTCGATACGTACAATTTCAACTTTCTCAAATTGGTGTAAACGGTTTAATCCACGTACATCTTTCCCGTAAGATCCAGCTTCACGACGGAAACATGGAGAGTATGCTGTATTACAAATTGGTAAATCTTCCGCTTTGATAATTACATCACGGTAAATGTTTGTTACAGGAACTTCAGCTGTTGGGATTAAGTATAAATCGTCTTCGTTTACGTAGTACATTTGCCCTTCTTTATCAGGTAATTGTCCAGTTCCGTAACCAGAAGCTTCATTTACTACAAAAGGAGGTACAATTTCATCATAACCTGCATCAGCATTACAATCTAAAAAGAATTGCGCTAAAGCACGTTGTAAACGAGCTCCTTTTCCTTTGTATACAGGGAAACCAGCACCAGTAATTTTAACACCTAATTCAAAATCAATTAAATCATATTTTTTAGCAACTTCCCAGTGAGGTAAATTTTCAGGTTTTGGAGTAGCAACTCCATGTTCGAAAATTGTTTCATTATCATCTGCATCTTTTCCAGCTTTAACGCTTTCGTGAGGAATGTTTGGAATTTGATATAACAATTCTTTTAAAGACTCTTCGTATTTCGATAAAATATCCTGTAGTTCTTTGGATGAAGATTTTAATTCAACCGATTTTTCTTTTAATACATTTGCTTCCTCCGCTTTACCTTGCTTAAACAAATTACCTACTTCTTTCGCTAATTTGTTGGATTCTGCTAATACATTATCTAATTCAAATTGTGTTTTACGACGAAGTTCGTCAACATTTAACACTTCGTCAACAATCTCTAAGTTCTTGAAGTTACGTTTTTTTAATCCTTCAATAACTCTTTCTTTGTTTTCTTGAATGTAAGAAACTACAAGCATATCTATAATTTATTTTATACCTCACAAATGTAATAAGAATTAATTGTTTCAATACAGACTTTCAATACAAGTTTGAGTTAGATTGGAAATAAATTCAATTATTTTGACTTATTATTGAATTATGACTTGATTATTTTTGATTAAATATTTCTTATTTAGATAAATAGAATAATGTTTTGATTTTACAAAATTGTAATTTATAGATTGTAAAATACATGTATAGTTTTGAATATCAATTTGTTATTTTTTAAAATTAAGGATAACTGATGTTACAATTATATTTCATTGATTTTACATATTAATAGACTGATTATCAACTAATTTTGAAATGTATTCATAAAGCAATTAAATAAAAACAAATCAATATGAAAAAATTAGTATTCGCTTCTTTCGCAGTAACAGGATTATTATTAGCGTCTTGTGGGAATGAAAAAAAGACAGAAGTTGTAGTTGAAGATACAGTAGTAGTTGATACAGTTGATACAGTAGTAGATTCTACAGTAGTTGATGCACCTGTTGTAGATTCAGTAATCGTAGAAGATTCTGTAGCGCCTGCAGCTCCAGTAGAAGCTCAATAAGAATTAAGACAAATTAGAAAGCCACTCTATTCGAGTGGCTTTTTTTATGCTGTCGCTTTGCGATGTAATAATCGTGTTAATTTGATTGAAAGATCAAGTAAAATAAACTTAGCATTTCCATTTCTTTCAATGTGGTACGATGCTTCATTAATTTCCTCCAAAATTTCTTCAATATTTGCTCCGTGTATAAATTGAGCAAATCCTTCCCATTTAAAACCTTCAACTTGAATTTGTACATTGACTAACTCGTGTGCTTGATAAGTTTTAAGCAAAGCTTGACGAAATATTTCACTACAATAATTCAAAAAATTCTTTTGTTCGTCACGAGACCAAGTTGAAATCTCATTCGACCAATCGATCAAATCTTTTAAAACTACAGGTGTTTTAGCAGCCATAAATGCTTTTCGAACCCAAGTAACGAAATAACTGTCAAAAACTTTATTTGAGTTTTGCATTAAAGCAAAAGCATCACGAAGATTTCCGTTTGATAAAAAAGCTAAATGCTTCGCCTTTTCTTGACCAAAATTTTCTTTCTGAATTAAGAAATTTTCAATCTCTTGATTTTCAATTTTCGGAATTTTAACCAACTGACAACGAGAAGTTATCGTTGGTAATAATAAATCTTCACGTTCACAAACCAATAAGAAAAGTGTTTTTTGTGGTGGTTCTTCTATGATCTTTAATAATTTGTTTGCAGCAGCTGTATTCATCAACTCAGGCATCCAAATGATCATAATTTTATATCCACCTTCGTACGAATTTAAAGCTAACGTTTTAACAATTTCGTCGGCTTCATCAACGTTTATTGCACCTTGTTTTTTTTCTATTCCAAGATGTTTCATCCAATCATTTACATTTCCATAAATATTTTCTTGAACAAAACTTCTCCATTGATTCATTAACAATTTTGCGATTGGCTTTTTAACCGAATCAGTTGCTGAAAAAGGGAATGAAAAATGTAAATCAGGATGTTGAAGATTATTAACTTTGATGTGACAATTATTTTCGGTTTCACCACATAAAACTTGTTGTGCATAAGCCATAGCCAAAGCTAAAGCTCCTGAACCTTCTGGCCCAGCAAATAATTGCGCATGACTAATACGACCATCTTTGATCGATTGTTTTAGTTTCGTTTTAATTTCGGTTTGTCCTACAATATTGTCCCAAAGCATAAGCCAAAGATATTATTTTTATTCGACCTAAACGATGAGAGTTTTCAGTTGATTTATTTCTTCTAAATTAGAAATTCCACTATCATCCACTAAGGCAGAAGAATGGAAGTAAGTTGCATTAGTAAACGAATTAATTTCATTGATATTGGAAGAACGTAATCCACCTCCAGGCATGATTTCAATTCGATTTTGAGCTAAATCCACTAATTTTTTCAAGTTTTCTTTTCCGTCATTTACATTTGAAGTTAATCCAGAAGTAAGAATAGTTTTAAAACCTAAATGAATTACTTGTTCTAATGAATTTTCTAAATTAGAAGTTCGATCAAAAGCACGATGAAAAGCACATTTTAAAGGAGAAGCAAGTTCAACTAATTCTATATTTCGGTCAATATCTATTTCATTATTTTCTTTCAAAATACCGAAAACAAATCCATCAATTTTCATTGATTTAAAAGTTTCTATGTCTGATTTCATTTGTTCAAATTCACCATCAGAATAATTAAAATCGCCACCTCGAGGACGAATCATTAGCATTAATTCTTTATCTGAATTTGCTATTAAAGTCTCAATATCATCTTTTTTAGGTGTTGTTCCACCCAAATGCGCATCTGCACAAAATTCAATTCGATCTGCGTTTGACTTTGCAGCTACTAAAGCAGATTCTAAATTAAAACAGGCAATTTCTATTTTCAAAATTGTTATTTTATATTGTTAACAAATATATTATTAAATGCTAAAAGCTTATTTAAATGATTTAAAAATGTTAATTTTATATATGTCAAATATTTATTAAAATGAATAAAACTATACTTACTATATTTTTATTGTTTTCTACATTTGGTTTTGGTCAATCAACAACTGAATTAAAATCAGAAATTGATCAAATAAAAAAAGAAATTAATACTTTAAGAAATGAAATTAATTCAGTTAAATCTCAAAATTTATACTTGAAAAAAGCGTTGGACATTAATAATCCAATTTTAAAATTAGAAAAAAATAATACAACTTATCAAATAACAAAAGTTGTTGGAAATAGAAAAGAAAAGACGATTTCTATTAATTTTTTAATAATATCAAAGGATGAAAACAAGACATCTATAATTCAAGATTTTTCTGTTGTAGATTTAAACGGAAATGTATATAAAGCTGATTTATATAAATCATCAGATACTAATCCAAAGCTAACGGTTGGAGTTCCAATTAATGTTAAAATCGTTTTTAAAGATGTTGTTGATGAAATTCAAATTTTAAAGTTATTTAATTTTAGTACTAGAAATGAACCAGAAATAAATTCTGCGAATTTCAGTAAATCTATACAAGAATTTCGTGATTTAAATGTAATCTGGGAATAATGGAAATACAGAACTTAACGCAACGATTAACAGAACGAAAGATTAATCCAACAGCTATGCGAATTTTAGTTTTAGATCAATTATTACATTCTGATGTGGCTATGAGTTTAATGGATTTAGAAATTGTGTTGGATTCAGCAGATCGTGTAACAATCTATAGAACATTAAAGAAATTTGAGGAAAAGAATCTTGTTCATACGATAGAAGACGGAACAGGATCGATTAAATATGCAATTTGTGAATCAAATTGTCAATGCACGACAGATTTTACTCATGCGCATTTTCATTGTACAACTTGTGAGCAAACGTTTTGTTTACGTAATATTCACTTACCAGAGATTAAACTTCCTAAAAATTTTCAGGCAGAACAATCTTCGTTTATCCTGAAAGGAACCTGCGATCATTGCAGTGTTAAATAACTTTGCAATTGAATTGCATTAGCTTTATTGTAAATTTGATATGAACTTAAATGATTAAGCTATGTCAAATTGTAAAACATGTTGTGGAGAGGATGAACAACATCTTCATAATCATTCTCACGAAAGTAAGGAACATCATCACGATGATCACGACCATGATCATTCGACAAGTAAATGGATTTTAATTTTCAGTTTAGTTGTTTTCTTTTTAGGATTAATACTTCAATATATTATCAAAGCCGATTGGTTTTTAGCAAATGATTGGATACGATTAATTTGGTTTCTTGTAGCGTATACTCCAGTTGCATATCCGGTTTGGGTACAAGCTTTTGAATTATTTGCGAAGAAAGATTTCTTTAATGAATTTTCTTTGATGGGAATTGCTACAATAGGCGCATTTTTTATTCAGGAATATCCAGAAGGTGTAGCAGTTATGTTGTTTTATACGATAGGAGAGATGTTTCAAGAAGCTGCCGTTAATAAAGCAAGAGGAAATATTAAAGCATTGTTGGATGTAAGACCTAATACAGCTAATGTTTTTAGAGATGGAGTTTTTAAAGAAGTTCATCCAGAAGAAGTTAAAATTGGTGAAACTATTCAAGTTCGTGTTGGTGAAAAAGTTCCGTTAGATGGAACGATGAAATCTGATAAAGGAAGTTTCAATACATCTGCATTAACAGGTGAAAGTAAACCATCTGTTTATCGAAAAGATGAACAAGTTTTAGCCGGAATGTTGAATTTGGAGAATGTAATTGAAATGACTACTACAAAGAAATTTGAAGATAGTTCAATTGCTAAGATTCTTCAGATGGTACAAGAAGCGAGTTCACGCAAAGCTAAAACAGAGTTGTTTATTAGAAAGTTTGCTAAAATTTATACACCAATTGTTTTCTTCTTAGCTGTTGCCTTGGTTTTTATTCCAGCTCTTTTTGTTGACGATTATAATTTCAAAGATTGGTTATATCGTGGTTTAATTTTCTTAGTTGTTTCTTGTCCTTGTGCTTTAGTAATTTCAGTTCCATTGGGATATTTTGGTGGAATTGGAGCTGCTTCACGAAATGGAATTTTATTCAAAGGTTCTAATTTCTTGGAACAAATGAGTAAAGTTACGACTGTCGTTATGGACAAAACAGGAACATTAACGCAAGGAGTTTTTAAAGTTCAGGAAATAGAATCTGTTATAATTGATCAGAACGAATTTTTAGCTATTGTTTCAGCTATAGAATCTCAATCGACTCATCCAATTGCAAAAGCAATTGTGAGTGAATATCCAACTTCTTTGAAAGCAGATAATGTAGAAGAAATAGCTGGTAAAGGTTTAAAAGGACATGTGTATGGAAAAGAAGTTTTGATTGGGAACGGAAAATTATTGCAGCATTTCGGTGTTACTTATCCATCAACGATAGATCAAATTGTAGAAAGTATAGTTGTGGTTGCAATTGATAACAACTACGCAGGATACATTACTGTAGCCGACGAATTAAAACCAGATGCAAAACAAGCAATTTCTGATTTAAGAAAATTAGGCGTTAATCACACAGTCATGTTGAGTGGTGATAAAGTTTCAATTACTCAAAAAGTAGCAAAAGAAATCGGATTATCAAATGCGTATGGAGGTCTTTTACCAGAAGGTAAAGTTGAAAAGATGAACGAATTGAAGAAAGATCCAAATCAAGTGATAGCTTTTGTTGGTGATGGAATCAATGACGCACCGGTTTTAGCGTTAAGTGATGTCGGTATTGCGATGGGTGGTTTAGGTAGTGATGCAGCGATAGAAACTGCTGATGTTGTGATACAAACCGATCAACCTCATAAAATAGCAACAGCGATTAAGATTGGTCGTGAAACCAGAAAAATAGTTATTCAGAATATAGTTTTAGCTTTAGTTGTAAAAGGAATCGTAATGATTCTTGGAGCAGGAGGTTTATCTAACATGTGGGAAGCTGTTTTTGCCGATGTTGGTGTTGCGTTATTAGCAATTTTGAATGCGGTACGAATTCAACGCATGAATTTTAAAGTATAAAAGTAAAGCGAGGATTAATCCTCGCTTTTTTATGTTGTATAAATCTTTTTCATCAAGTCGATATCGACTTTTAATTTGTCCGATAAATAATCTTCAACAGAATAATACGTTTTACGAATTTGCTCAAACGCATCTTGTAAATATTCTGCTTGAACTAAGAATATTTCTGCCAAAGTTGGATTCTGTTCAATGTAAGCAGCATATTTTTTTGCTAAAAATTTATTCGATAACAAATAATCAGATTCAATTGTATTCCAATCCACATTTAACGATTCTAAGATTAATGCCGTTGCAATTCCTGTTCTATCTTTTCCGGCAGTACAATGGTAAATTACAGAGCAATTTTCCTCGTTTTGTAAAATAGAGAAAAACTCTTGAAATTCTTTTACAGCATTTTCTTCTGTAACTAAATCGGTATAAAATTGCTGCATCATTTTTTTATAATCTTTATCATCACTTTGCATTTTTTCCATAAAAGCATTCATGTTTGCAGCCATAATATCCAGATGAAATTCGTTTTCACAAGTAATAGGAACTTTGTCAACAGAAGTTTTCCTTTCTTCAGAAGTTCTAAAATCAACAACAGATTTCACATTTAAATCAGCTAATAATCCTAAATCGTTAGAATTTAATCTACTTAATTCATCAGTTCTGATTAAATAATTTGGCTTTATAATGGTTTCGTCTTTTGTAACAATTCCTCCTAAATCTCTAAAATTGTAACCTCCTTCTATTGGTAAAATTCTGCTTTCGTGTATCAATTCCATTGTATCTATTTGTTCTAACACTTTAAATTACGGCTATTTATTCTTACAAAATATAAAAATTGTGTTAAATGTAAATTGAGAGCTAAAATTATTTTTATTAATTCTAAATTTAGATTAGATTTGCTAATAATTAGATTTAATCTAAATAAAAGGATGGCTGAAAAAACTAAAATTGTAAAAGAAAAATTTTTCTTAAAACGTAAGGAATATGTAACTCCACATTTAATTCGTCTATTTATTGGTAGCGATGATGTTGAGGTTTTTGAAGAGACAACTTTAGGAGGAACGTGTAAATTATCGTTTCCACCATTAGGAATCAGAGATATTCATTTTGCTGAATATGATACTGATAAAAATAAATGGTATACGCCTTCAGATAAATTTAAACCTGTTACTCGTACTTATACTTTAAGAGGAATTAATGCTTCTGAAAACGAATTAATAGTAGATGTTGCCGATCATGGAGATAATGGTCCTGGATCTCGTTGGGCAAGAAATGCTCAAATCGGTGATCGTATCGGAGTTTCTATGAAAGCGAAAAAGAAAGAATTAGCTCCTAAAGCTGATTTTGTTTGTTTAGCTGCTGATTTAACAGGTTTACCTGTAATTTCGGTTATTATAGAATCTTTACCTGCGAATACGAAAGGAATAGTTTGCGTTGAGGTTCCATCAAAGGATGATGTACATAAAATTGAAACGAAAGCAAATTTAGAGTTCAAATGGATTATTAATCCACAAAGAGGAAAAGGAACAGCTTTAGCAAAATTAGTTACAAGTCAAAAATTCCCAAAACGTAAAGACGGAAGTCGTTTTACTTATGTTGCGGGTGAATCACAGTCAATTAAAAAAATAAAAACATTCTTTAAAGATGATTTAGAGTGGAAGAAAGATGAATTCTACTGTACTTCTCACTGGAAAGCTGGTAAGGCTGAAAGAAACGGATTAGAAGAATGTCACGATAAAATTGAGCAGAAAGAAATAGCAAAAGTTTTTTAATTTCAATATTTTATTCATTTTATAAAAAATGCCTTTCAGTAACGAGAGGCATTTTTTTATTTTCTATATGGTTATTTAGGAAATAATTAAGAATATAAAATATTTAATTGATTAATTTTAAATAAATTAAATACTTGATATGAAGACGTTATTATTATTTCTTGTACCATTTTCAGTATTCGCTCAAGATAAATTTAAGGCTGAATACGAAAGAAGATATTTCATAAAAATTGATGGAAATACAGAACAACATCGAATGATGGAAGAGCAATTTTCTAAACCGGTTTATATTGAATTGTTGGGTGATGAAAATCAATGTTCGTTAAAAGAGTATGAAAAGGTTAAAAATTCTCAAGGTCCAGCTGTAACAATGCAGGTTATGGGAATGGAAAAGGATTTAGAAACCTACTTAGATTTTACAAAAAACGAAAGTTTAGTATCTAAAGAATTGGATGGGAAATTATTTTTAATCTCATCAACAATTCCTAAAAACGATTGGAAATTAACAAGAGAAACGAAAAAGATTAATGGTTTTGATGTAAAGAAAGCTATTTTAGAAAAAAATGTAATTAAACATGAAGTTTGGTATTCTACACAAATTAAATCAAAATGTGGACCAGACGAAGCGATTGGATTACCTGGTTTAGTATTAGAATATACCCGAACACATATTGAAAAACCAGATAATTATTCAACGTATAAATTAACGAATTTAGTACTTGATAATTCGTTGAAATATAATAAACCAACAAAAGGAAAAGTCTTTACAGAACAAGAATACAAAGATTACAGAGCTGAATTTGACAAAAGATTAAGTGAGTCTATTCAACAAGGAATTGATAGAGAATAAAACAAGAACTATATAAAAATTAAAAGCCACTCTTAGAGTGGCTTTTATTAATTTGATTCGTTGTAAAGTGTGTTATGATTCTTATCCAAGAAGTTGAATTGTAAATATTTATACGCATCTCTTGGTACAATCTTAATCCACTTTTTGTGTTTCAATAACCATTTCATCTGAATGCTTGGTAATCCATGTTTTAAGTACGCCGCAACAAATGGGTGTACATGTAAAGACATCTTACTTAAATCTTTGTCCTTACGTTCAAGGATATTCAAGAGCACTTGTTCAATCTTGTCAATTGTAACGATCGGTGCCTCAACTTCATTCGATTCCTGGTTTGGATTTTCTTCTGTTGTAACAAAGTTAATTTCTGGTCTTACTCTTTGTCTTGTGATTTGAATTAATCCAAATTTACTTGGAGGCAAAATCTTATGTTTTGCTTTGTCTTTAGCCATTTCAGCTCTCAAATGTTCGAACAACTCTTTCTTGTGTTCAGCATCTGTCATATCAATAAAATCCACAACAACAATTCCACCCATATCACGCAATTTTAATTGACGTGCAATTTCAGAAGCAGCAATTTTATTTACTGCGAAGGCAGATTCTTCTTGATTTTTAGAATTTCTTGAGATATTTCCAGAGTTTACATCAATTACGTGTAATGCTTCTGTGTGTTCAATCACCAAATAAGCACCTTTCGATTGCGGGATTGTAACCGTTTTTCCGAAAGCTTGTTTAATTTGACGTTCTACATTAAACTTCTCAAAAATTGGAACATAAGGGTCGTCATATTCCTTTACTAAACTGATTTTTTCAGGAGCAATAACCTCTAAATACTCGCGCATTTCCTCAGCTAATTGTTCATCATCTACAGAGATTTTAATAAACTCGTCATTAAAATTATCTCTTAAGATAGAAGAAGCACGATCCATCTCACTTAAAATCTTACTAGGAGCTTGTTTTTTCTGTAGATTCTTAAAGATCTGAGTCCATTTGTTGATTAAATAATTTAAATCAGCTTGTAACTCATCTACATTTTTACTTTCTGCAACTGTACGGATAATGATTCCGAATCCTTCTGGAGCTAATCCTTCTAAAATATTAGTAAGACGTTCTCTTTCTGGCTTAGATTTAATTTTTTGAGAGATTGATACTCTGTTAGAAAATGGTACAAGTACCAAATATCTACCAGCGATAGATATTTCAGATGTAATTCTTGGTCCTTTCGTATGGATTGGTTCTTTCGTAATCTGAACCAAAACAGAGTCACCAGAAGCAAAAATTTCAGAAATTAATCCGTCTTTTTCAATTGGTTCCTCCATACGGAAGTTTTTCAGTTTATCTGTTTTATACGTTCCGTTTACAACAGTTTTAGCAAATGTGTTTGAAGAACGTATTTGTGGACCTAAATCATGATAATGTAAAAAGGCATCTTTTGAATACCCAATATCTACAAATGTTGCATTTAGGCTAGGCGCTAATTTTTTGATTTTTCCCAAGTAAATGTCACCAACAGCAAATCCATCGTTTGTGGAATCTTGATGAAATTCCATTAAACGACCTTCGTCAAGTACTGCTATGCGTACTTGTTCGGCTTGTGCTGAAATAACTAGTTCTTTGCTCATCAAAAATTAACAAAATTTATCTTTAAAAAATGATAAAAGCACTTTCCAAAACCTGAGTTGAAAAGTGCTATCTTAAAAAAGATTAAAATATTAAACAGTTACCTGTCTATTATTTTTTCTTTTTGTGTCTGTTAAGACGACGACGTTTCTTTCTTTTGTGCGTCGCTACCTTATGTCTTTTACGTTTTTTTCCGCTTGGCATGATACAATTATTTTACTTGTTATTTTACTACGTTTGCTTCGCTAGACTTTACATCTTCGATGAAAGTTTTTGCTGGTTTGAAAGTAGGTACGTTATGAGCAGGGATGATGATAGAAGTTCCTTTAGTGATATTTCTACCTGTTTTTTCAGCTCTCGTTTTAATAGTAAAAGATCCAAAACCTCTTAAGTAAACATTTTCACCATTAACTAATGATTTGATCACCTCATCCATAAACGATTCTACTACTCTTTGAGTGTCGCTCTTTTCAAGTCCTAACTTACCTGAAATGTTATTTACTATTTCTGCCTTTGTCATAATTCCTTTTCTTATTCTTAAATTTGAAAGCGGGTGCAAATATAACTATTACATCTTAACAAAAAAAGCATTTTAGCAGATTTTATGAAATTCAACTACCTGATTTTGTCATGGTTTGACAAAAATAAGAGAGAATTACCTTGGCGCAATACTCTAAATCCGTTCCATATTTGGTTATCAGAAATTATCTTACAACAAACAAGGGTTGAGCAAGGTAAGAATTTTTATCTTAATTTCATAACAGAATTTGATACAGTTAAAGACCTTGCAAATGCTGATGAACAAAAGGTTTTGAAGTTATGGCAAGGGTTAGGTTATTATTCTCGTGCAAGAAATTTGCATTTTACGGCTCAATTTGTTTCAAATGAGTTAAATGGAGTGTTTCCAGATTCTTTTAAAGAATTAAAAAAATTGAAGGGTATTGGCGATTACACAGCGGCTGCAATCGCTTCAATTGTGTATAAGGAGCCTGTGCCTGCAGTGGATGGAAATATGTTTCGTGTGTTTTCAAGATATTTTAATGTTGAAGATGATATTTCATTAGCAAAAACAAAAAAAGTTTTTTGGGATTTAGGTTTAGAAGTAATCGATGAAAAACGTCCTGGCGACTTCAATCAAGCTGTAATGGATTTAGGAGCTACAATTTGTTTGCCGAAGGCACCAAAATGTGAAATATGTCCTATAAACGAATCTTGCGAGGCTTTACGACTAAATAAAGTGCTTGATTTACCTATTAAAACGAAGAAAACAAAAGTAACAAACCGTTTTTTGCATTTTATTTTAGTTGAAAATGAAGGTAAAATTGGTTTAGTAAAACGTGAAGGAAATGATGTGTGGAGAAACCTTTTTACGCTGCCGATGATAGAAACTACTACAGATTTATTGGATAATGAGCTATTGATTAAGGAAAATATTCATTTGGATTTAGGTTTTATTTCGGAAGAAAAACACATTTTATCACACCAAAATTTATTCATAAAGTATTACCGTTATACAGCTGATGTGTCTAAAATAGAGCAATTGCGTAATGTATCTGATTTTGAATGGATAAATTTAAATGATATAGAAAATTGTCCACTTCCAAAACCTATTGAAAAATTTATAAATTATCATTTTTTAGATTAATTTTGTATATTAAAGCCACGAAATCAAAACCACGAAAAGCTATGAACGGTACTACTAACAAAGTTATCTTAATTGGAAATTTAGGAGATGACGTTAAATTACATCATTTTGATGAACAAAATTGTATAGGACGTTTCCCTATTGCAACAACAGAATCTTATATTTCTCGTACAGGAGAGCGTATTACAGAAACAGAATGGCACAATATTACAACACGTAATAAATTAGCGGAGTTGTGTGAGCGTTACTTAAAAAAAGGAGATAAAGTTTTTGTTGAAGGACGTATTAAAACACGTAAATGGGACGATAACGGACAAACACGTTATACAACTGAAATTGTTGCGAATTCTATTGAATTTTTAACACCAAAAACAGATTCTGATCAAAGACCAACAACCAATCAGCCAGAACAGGTAAATAAAGAAACAAATGTAGCTCCGACTCCAATGGATGAGGGTGAAGATGATTTACCATTCTAAAAGAATGAAGCAGAAATAAAGTAGAATGAATTATAATTTACTGAAGCGAAAGCTCGTAAACAAAACCTTATGTATAGTAGCATTATATATTAGTGCTATTTTTTTTATGTCTTGTTCGGATCAATCCGAAGTAGTAAAACCGCTTGGACAGGTAAGATTAGAATACCCAACAGCAAAATACGAGAAATTTAATCAAAATGCACCTTACACTTTTGATTATTCTAATTTTGGAGAAGTAAAACAAGGAAAACAACCAAATTGGTTTATAGTTTATTATCCAAAAATGAAAGCGAATATTTTCTTGACTTATTTTCCTGTAAGTTCTAAACAAGATTTAATAGTGAAGATTAAAGAAAGTGAAGCTTTTGTTCAGAAACAAACTGTAAAAGCTAGTTTTATCTCTCCTCAAATGTTTGAATTTCCAGAAAAACGCGTTTTTGGTACATTATATGAATTGGGAGGTGAGTCAGCTATTAACCTTCAATTTCATGCCACAGATAGTGTAAGTAATTTTATTTCTGGATCAGTTTATTTTTCAACTGAACCAAAAGCAGATTCTTTAGCTCCAGCTGTTGAGTACATCAAGAAAGATGTTCAACATTTGATTGAAACTTTAGCTTGGCGAAAATAAAAGTATTTGATTACTAAAAACGATTATTTTTGTAATCATTAAAATAAAAAGCAACTAATTTTTAAAATAATATGTTAGTACAAATCGGGCAGTTAATGCTCAGTTTAATGTTGTTAGTAATGTTACACGAATTAGGACATTTCGTAACAGCAAGATATTTTGGAGTTCGTGTAGAACGTTTCTTCGTTTTCTTTGATGTAAAATTTGCAATCTGGAAAAAGAAAATTGGTGATACTGTATACGGTATCGGTTGGTTACCTTTAGGTGGATATGTAAAGTTATCAGGTATGATTGACGAAAGCATGGATACTGAACAAATGAAGAGTGAACCACAACCATGGGAATTTAGAACAAAACCAGCTTGGCAACGATTAATTATTATGTTAGGTGGTATTATCGTTAATATCGTTTTAGCAATGATTATTTACTCTGCTTTGTTAATTGCTAATGGAGAACGTTATACTAAAGTAGATGGAATGAAATACGGTTTAGCTGTAGATTCGACTCAATTAGCTTTAGGTTTACATAATGGAGATATTCCTGTAGGTGTTAACGGGATTAAATATAATTCGTTAGAGCAAATTAATAAAGAAGCTTTATTAGGTGGAGAAACTTTACAAATAACACGTGCAGGAAAAGAGGTTTCTTTACCTATTACAGAAGATTTTAGAACTCAAATCTTAAACTATAAACAAGGTTTCTTTGCTCCTCAATTTACTTTTGAAGTTGATACAGTTTTATTAGATACGCCAGCTCATAAAGCAGGAATATTAAAAGATGATAAAATTATCGCAATTGATGGATTTACAACCCCATACTTCAACGATTTTTCTAAGAAAGTAGAGGAATACAAAGGAAAAATTGTTCCTTTTAGTGTTGAAAGAAATGGTCAGCCAGTTGAATTAATGGTAGCTATAGGTAAAGATGGTAAAATCGGGATTGGAAATAAATCTGCTTACATCGATTCATTAGAAGGTCGTAAAGAATATTCAATTGGTGAAGGTATCGCACAAGGAATCGTAAAACCATTTGACGCTATTGTTACACAAGTACGTGGTATTGGAACTTTATTCCAAGTAAAAGATGGTCGTAAACAAGTTGCAGGACCTATTGGTATGGTAAAACAAATGCCAACAGAATGGAACTGGTTATTCTTTTGGTCTTTCACAGCTATGATTTCTGCTTGGTTAGCATTCATTAATTTACTACCAATTCCAGGTTTAGATGGTGGACATGCTGTTTTTGCTATCTATGAAATGGTAACTGGAAAGGCTCCGAGTGAAAAAGTTTTAGAAAAAGCACAGATGGTCGGAATCTTCATAATCCTTGGTTTAATGGTATTTATCTTCGGAAACGACATAATAAATTTAATTTTCGGATAAATTTTTTAAAATATTTTTTGTGGGTGTAAAAAATCCTTTTATATTTGCACCCACAATTAAGCAACATTCCTCCTTAGCTCAGTTGGTTAGAGCATCTGACTGTTAATCAGAGGGTCCTTGGTTCGAGCCCAAGAGGAGGAGCTTTTTTAGTGAAACAAACCAAGTCAAACCAAGACTTTAAAATAATTTTGGATTTTCCTCCTTAGCTCAGTTGGTTAGAGCATCTGACTGTTAATCAGAGGGTCCTTGGTTCGAGCCCAAGAGGAGGAGCAATCATAAAGCAAAAGGCTATCAGTAATGATAGCCTTTTTTGTTTGTCTTTTATTTATTTTCTAACCATTCTTTTGCCATCTGAAATGCATTTGGAATCGAATCATTAAACGGTTTTTGCTTTAATTCTTCTTTTGTTTGTCGTTCTATCATTTCCAAAACATAAGTTTCGGCTTGTAGAAGCTGTTGTTTACGTCTATTTTGAAGATAATAATCATTTGTATGTATTTGATCGAAATAAGCGAGAACGTTTTCCCAAAGCTCTGTAATACCTTTTTCTTTTAATCCAGAGCCAAGAATTGTTTTACGTTTCCAATTAGAATCTTTTGTAGGTAAAAATTGTAAAGAACGAGCTAAATCAACTTTAGCATCTTTCACTAATTTTTCCTGAAACGAATCTACCTTATTAACAAATATAATATCAGCCATTTCCATAATACCACGTTTTATACCTTGTAAATCATCGCCAGATCCAGGTAACTGTAGAAATAGAAATAAATCTGAAATTTGGTTAACCAAAGTTTCAGATTGACCAACACCTACAGTTTCAATTAAAACGTGATCATAACCTGCAGCTTCGCACAATAACATAGCCTCATAAGTACGAGAAGTTATTCCGCCTAAACTTCCGTTAGATGCACTTGGTCGGATATATGCTAATTCGTTTTTGGCTAATTCTTCCATTCTTGTTTTATCACCCAAAATACTTCCTTTAGATAAGCTGCTACTTGGATCGATGGCAAGAATTGCAACCTTCAAACCTTGATTGGTTAAGTAGGTACCTAGTGATTCGATAAATGTACTTTTACCGACTCCTGGGATTCCAGTAATTGCAATACGTTTAGAGTTTGTAGACGGCGGGAATGCTTTTATGATTTCTTGTGCAGCTTCAAGATGTTCTAATCTTGTACTTTCAGCTAAAGTAATAGCACGACTTAAAGCGAATCGGTTTCCGTCTTTTATATCTTGAATAAGTTGTTTGGTGTTTATTTGTTTTGCCATTTTGTGGTATTCGAATATCTAAATATAAAGAAAAAACTACTTCCGAAATCGAAAGTAGCTTTTATAATTATTCTGTTATTTTTTCTTTTTTTGATTTTTTCAAAGCTTTTATATATTCGGAAGGCGATTGGCCAACATATTGTGTGAAAAGCGTTGAGAATGAACTGTGCGAATTAAAACCAAAATCGCTTGCTAAATAACTTACTTTGGTGTTTAATACTTTATCGTTCGTATTTAATTGCTCGATTAAATGATGAATTCTTAACTCGTTTAAATACTGATTGAAGTTTTTATTTTTATAGCTCTTGATAATCTCGCTTAAATATTTGGTATTTGTATCAAATTTATTTGCTAAATTATTTAGATTAACATCTTTCTTTAAAAAGTCTTTTGATTTCTCAAAAGCTTCTAATTTTTTTAATAAAACCTTTTCTGTTTTAGATGAAATATTGATAGTTAATTTAGGCTGAACTTCTTCTGTATCAGTAGGAATTTCTTCGTTGGTTTTCTTTGCTTTCTTAGGTTCTTTTTTAGGAAGTTCAGTTGGTTTGATGATTTCCTTAATTTCTTCAAGTTGAATTTTCTCAACTTTTTTATCAATAATGATTTCTAAATCTTCTTTTGTAGAAGTTTCAGTATCTTTCTCAGGAATAATAGTTGTTTGCTTGTCCTCGATAAAAGGTTGTGTGTGATTACTTATCTCATTGTCTTTCTTTTTGATAGTTAGAAAGTAGACGCTTATCGCTAAAACAAGAACAAGAATTATGATGGCAATAATAAGTATAGAGTTTTCCATAAGTAATTGTAATAAAATTTTAATTTTCAAGTATTTGTAAAATCCATAACAATGATAATGAATGAATTAGACTGTGAAATATCAGAAATTAAAAATAGGGATTATTTATAAAAAATAAAAGCTAAAGATGTTAAAACCTTTAGCTTTCTATTATTTTATCTTATTCTTTATAGAGTTGGAAGAGCATCCACAGCTTGATCCGCAGCTTCCGTCGTCTTTTTTCTTGAATGTATTTTTAATCATTCCGAAAATATACCAAACAGCAAATCCTACTAAGAAAGCTATAAAAGCATATTGAATATAGATATTATCCATTTTGTATTATTTTAATATTTGATAAGCTATAAATGCAACTGCGTAAGCTAAACCAGTCATAAAACCTGTTTGGATTAAAGTCCATTTCCAAGAATCCGTTTCACGTTTTACGATGGCAATTGTACTCATACATTGCATTGCAAATGCGTAGAACAATAATAATGAAATACCAGATGCAAATGTGTAAGCAGCAACACCAGTGTTACGGTTAATTTCTGCACGCATACGATCTAATAACTTTCCTTTTTGTTCGTCTTCTTCGATATCAACTTCTCCTAAGCTGTAAACTGTAGACATTGTTCCTACAAAAACTTCACGTGCTGCAAAAGAAGAAATTAATCCGATTCCCATCTTCCAATCATATCCTAATGGTGTAAATACGGGTTCGATAACAGAACCAATTGTTCCTAAATATGAATGTTCTAATTTATATGAAGCAATTTCGTTTTGTAAATCTTCGTCAGACATCCTTGGATTGTGAGCAGTTACAATTTCTTCTGCATTATTAAATTGTTCTCCAGGTCCGAAAGAACCTAAAACCCATAAAATAATAGAAATTGAGAAGATGATTTTTCCGGCACCAACTAAGAATCCTAATGTTTTTTCCCAAACGTTAATCGCAACGTTTTTCCAATCAGGTAATTTATATGTTGGTAATTCTAAAATTAATAAACTTTTGTGCTTTGCTTTAATAACGATGTTAAGGATTACTGCACTTAATAAAGCTCCTGCAACTCCTAATACATACATTAAGAATAAGGCTAAACCTTGTAAGTTTAATCCGTACCATTCTTCGTCTGGTATAACTAAAGCAATAATAACGATGTAAATTGGTAAACGCGCAGCACATGTCATAAACGGAGTAACTAAAATAGTTAACATACGTTCTTTTGCATTTTCGATATTACGAGCTGACATAACAGCTGGTACGGCACAAGCTACACCTGAGATTAATGGAACTACTGATTTTCCACTTAATCCGAATGGTTTTAACCATCTGTCCATTAAATAAACCACACGACTCATGTATCCCGTTTCTTCCATTAAAGAAATGAAAAGGAATAAAATTGCAATTTGTGGTACGAAAATTACGATACCTCCAATACCAGGAATGATTGCTTCTGTGATGATATCTGCAAGTGGACCGGCAGGAATAGTACTTGTTGTAAATTCTTGTAAGCTTCCAAATAATCCGTCAATCCAATCCATTAATGGTCCTGACCAAGTGTAAACAGCTTGGAACATTAAAAGTAAAATCGCTAAGAAAATAACGTATCCTAAAATTGGATGCATTAAAATGCTATCTAATTTTTCAGTAAAGGTTCTTTCTTGTTTATGATTGTATTGAACAACTTCACTTAATATTTGATCTAAATGTTTATTACGATCTACAGTTTCTTTAACCTGAACACGTCTTTCAACAGTTTTATGTTTCTTTTTAAGTGTATTTAAATTTTCGCTTTGTTCGGCTGTTAAGAAATTAATATTCTTTTGACCTAAATATAACCAAGCTAAATAATCTGAAGAAAGGTTAAATGCTGCTTTTACATCAGCAACGGCACCTTCATACAAAGAACCAGCGTTAAATTTTGTATGATTTTGAACTGGTTGATATTCGAAGTTTGAAATTAATTCATCTAAACCTTCACCATTACGAGCGTTAGTTAAGATGACCTTAGTTTCTAATAATTGTTCTAATTTTTTGATATCGATAGAAAGACCTTTAGCTTCAATTTCGTCTTTCATGTTAATAACAAAAATTGCAGGAACGCCTAAATCTTTAACTTGAAAGTAAAGTAAAATAGAACGTTTTAGGTTACTTGGTTCAGCAACAACAACTGCTAAGTTTGGGTATTCTTTATTTTGTTTATTCCCAAGTGTTTGGAAAACAATTTCTTCGTCTAACGAATTAGGGAAAATAGAATATGTTCCTGGTAAATCGATAATGTGATATTTTTTACCATTTTTTTCTACGTTACCTTCTCTTTTCTCGACAGTAACACCAGCGTAGTTACCAACTTTTTGACGAAGACCGGTTAATTTATTAAATAGAGATGTTTTTCCTACATTCGGATTCCCGACAAGTGTAATGATAGTTGAACTCATTATTTCTTTTCAATCAAAATTTGACTTGCTTCAGCTTTACGAATAGCTAAAAGCGACTTATTACTCATTATACTGATACAAATTGGACCTCCAAATGGAGCTTTATTCTTAACTTGTAACTCAGTTCCTGGGGTAAACCCCATTTCATATAACTTAGCAGGAACATCTTCAGAAGTGAATCCGCTGATGGTTGCTAAATCTCCTACCTTTAAGTCTTTTAATGTTTTACTCATTATTTCTTTTTCGTTAAAAACACTGATTTGACAAAGTTATTTAATTTTTATTTAATCTAAATACAATAAATATCATAATTCACAATCTTTTAGCATAAAAATCAATAAGTTCGGGTTGGATATTGAAAAAAAGATTATATCTTTGCACTCAATTTTATATCAAATAAATTTTAATTTATGTACGCAATTGTAGAAATAGCAGGGCTTCAATACAAAATTGAACAAGACCAACAATTGTTTGTTAACCGTTTAGCTGGTGAAGCAGGTGACGAAGTAAAATTCGACCGTGTTTTATTAACTGACAATGGAACAATCACAATCGGCGCCCCAGTTATAGATGGAGTTACAGTAGTAGCTAAAATCGTTGAGCACGTTAAAGGTGACAAAGTAATCGTTTTCAAAAAGAAAAGAAGAAAAGGATACCAAAAATCAAACGGGCACCGTCAACAATTCACTAAAATTGAAGTTGTTTCAATCGGATAAGATTGAGTAACTTTTTAATTTAATTATTAACTTTAAAAGTAAAACGAAATGGCACATAAGAAAGGGGTCGGAAGTTCGAAGAATGGTCGTGAATCAGAATCGAAACGTTTAGGAGTTAAAATTTTTGGTGGACAAGCAGCTATCGCTGGTAACATTATTGTTCGTCAAAGAGGTACTCAACACCATCCAGGTGATAATGTAGGAATCGGTAAAGATCACACATTATTCGCTTTAGTAGACGGTAAAGTTGTTTTCACTAAAAAACGTAACAACAGATCTTACGTTTCAGTTGAACCATTAGCTTAATTATTAGCTAATATCAATTGGTGTAAGACTAACAATATTAAAAGCTCATCTACATGTAGATGAGCTTTTTTTGTACCTTCTATTTTACTTGAAATAAAAAAGCATCCAATTAAAATTAAATGCTTTATATAGGTGATCTTAATTCGTTAATTTGAAAATTGGCTAATTAACTAATTTGCACATTATCGAATTAATCTTCAGATTCTTCTTCTCCAGTTCCCCAACCTTGGGCTGTTAAAGGAATCATTTGTTCGCTTCCTTTTGTAATTAAATAATTCTCAGCTCCAGTTGCAGTAGCGTGTCCAATTACAGTTAAGTAAGGATTTGCTTTTATCTTTTCGAAATCTTCTTGTTTGATAGTGAATAATAATTCAAAATCTTCACCACCACTTAAAGCACAAGTAATAGGATTGATCTGAAATTCTTCAGCAGTACGAATTACAGCTGGATCTAAAGGTATTTTTTCTTCATATATATTAAATCCGATATTATTTTCTTTAGATAAGTGAATAACTTCTGAAGATAATCCATCAGAAACATCAATCATTGCAGTTGGAACAATTTCCATTTCAGCTAATAACTTAACGATATCTAAACGTGCTTCTGGTTTTAACTGACGTTCTACTAAGTAAGAATATTGTTCTAAATCTGGTTGATTATCAGGATTTACTTTAGTAACTTGAGCTTCACGTTCTAAAACTTGTAAACCTAAGAAAGCTGCTCCTAAATCTCCAGATAATACTAATAAATCATTTTCTTTAACATCACCTTTACGATACGAAATTTTCTCTGCTTTAGCAGATCCTAAAGCGGTCATGTTTATTACTAATCCATTTACAGAAGAAGTGGTATCTCCACCAACGATATCAATTTCGTATTTATCACACGCGTATTTCATACCATTGTAAATCTCATCAACAGCTTCTAAAGTGAAACGATTAGATAAAGCTAAAGAAACTAAGATTTGTTTCGGGATTGCATTCATTGCTAAAATATCGCTAATCGCAGTTACAACAGCTTTGTAACCTAAGTGGCGTAAAGGCATGTAAGACCAGCTGAAATTTACACCTTCTACTAGCATATCTGTAGAAACAACAGTTTTTTCGTTACCGTAATCTAATACAGCGGCATCGTCACCGATACCTTTTATAGAAGTTTCTAAACGAATTGGGAATCCTTCTTTAATTTGTTCAATTAAACCAAACTCTCCGATTTCGCTTAAACTTGTTTTTGAAACTTTTTTATCTTCTAACATTCTTTATTATGTATTAAATAATGAAGTGGTTATATTTTAGTGTATTATGAAATATGTGTCTAAAAAAATAACTTTTTTCCTTCAAAAAATTTATTATAAATATTTAGTGCAAAGTTAAGGTTTTCAAACGAATCATTTTTGATAGTTTTTTGTCATTAAAAATAATGTATTAAAGGAAAATAAATTTTGAACCTTGATGAAGTTCTACAATATTTACGTAAATTTAATACAATACAAAATGACTATGTTATGAGAAAGATATTATTTCCAACAGATTTTTCAGAAACAGCAAACAATGCTTTATTATATGCTTTAAGTTTGGCTGAAAGTCAAGATGCAATCGTATATGTGTTGCACGTTTACGAATTACCAGTGATTAATGGTGGATTAAGTGCCGGATTAATTCAGAGTGTATATGATTCTGTAAAATTAGGTCAGTTTGATAATTTTAAAGATAACATTCCACAATTACGTAAAATTGCAGAGGATAATGGTTTAGGGCATATTAACATGAAATTTATCTTAGAAGAAGGGAATTTCTTATATATAATGCGCGAAACGATTACGGAAGAAAATATAGATTTCGTGGTAATGGGGACAACAGGTAATACAGGTTTAGAGAAGTTGATTTTCGGATCTAATACCATCAATGCAATTACTTCTTTAAAGGTTCCGATTTTAAGCATACCAAATCATATCCAATTTAAAGGAATTAAAACCTTAGGTTTTACCACTATTTTTGAAGAAAAGGATAAAGATGCATTGTATTATTTGTGTGAAGTTGCGATGAGGCATAATGCTCAAATTCAATGTTTACATGTTACAAAAGATGGTAAATACAATGAAAAAGCATTAGCTGATTGGAAAGAAGAGTTTAAAGATGAACCAGTTAGTTTTGTTGTTGAAACAAATTCTGAACCAGCTGAACAAGTGTTGAAATTTATCGAAGAAAAAGATATTGATGTATTAACAGTGGTAAGCAGAAACAAAGGGTTCTTTGATAAATTATTTTCACCAGGATTTACAAAGAAAATAGCTTCAAAGAATAAAGTTCCATTGTTTGTTTTTCATGAGAAGTAAAAAATATATTCAATAAAAAAGGAGACAAATTTTTTGTCTCCTTTTTTATTGAATATTGTTTCTATTATAGATTAATGAAAACACCTAAAGATCCTCTTGATCCTGCTTCTATATAAGCACCGATATTATCACTGAATAAGTATCTGAAACCTAAGTGAGCACCTAATCCAATACCACTATTAAATCCGATATCTAAACCTGGGTATAAATCCATGTTTGATGGCATGTTTAACATCTCTCCTAAGTGAAAATTTGCACGACCAAAAATGTAAAAATCATCATGGTCCTCTTTTCCACCAAAATAGAATTCACCACCACCACCTACAGAGATGATGTCTGAAATTCCATAATCATAAATTGCTGATAATCCAGTTCCATATCCCCATGGAACAAGTCCTAATGATACTTTTTGATCTCCACTTCCTGTATATGCCTGTGCGTTAGCAAAGTTGAAAGAAAGTAAAGTAAGTACGGCTGTAAATAATAATTTTTTCATAGTTATAGTATAACGTGAAATCCCTGCGACAATTATTGTGCCTAACTATAAAATTGTGTTAAAATTTGATTTAAAATATTCGTTTAACTTTGTTGCGTGGGAAAAATAGCGATAATAGGAGGTGGTGCAGCAGGATATTTTCTAGCGGCTAACTTAGGAAAAGAGCTTGGGAAAGATACTGTAATCTTTGAACAAGCCCAAATGCCTTTGCAGAAAGTTCGTATTTCTGGAGGAGGAAGATGTAATGTAACACATGCATGTTTTGATCCTTTAGATTTAGTAGAATTTTATCCTAGAGGAAAAAAAGAGTTATTAAGTGTATTTTATCAATTTCAACCAGGAGATACGATGGCGTGGTATGACGATCGTGGAGTAGAATTGAAAATAGAAGATGATAACCGTATTTTTCCAGTTTCTAATAGTTCGATGTCTATTATCGAATGTTTATTGAAGGAAGTTGAGAAAAATAAAGTTCGAGTTAATTTTTCTGACGGAGTAAAATCAATTAATAAAGTTGAGGATGGTTTCGAAATAGAAACAGCTTCAGGTATTCATCGTTTTGAAAATGTTGTTGTAACAACTGGGAGTACGCCTAAATTTTGGAAAATAATTAAAAATCTTGGTCATAAAATTATCTCACCTGTTCCGTCATTATTTACATTTAATTGTAAAGATCCACGAATCGAAGGTTTGATGGGAATTTCATTTGATCAAGTTGATGTGAAAATTAAATCAGAAAAATTAGAATCTGAAGGCCCTTTATTAATTACGCACTGGGGATTTAGTGGGCCTGGAATTTTACGATTATCAGCTTGGGGAGCATTAGCTTTAAATGAAAGAGGATATAAATTTGACGCAGAGATCAATTTTATTCAACAATCAAAAGAAGATGTGATAGAGCTATTGAATTCAAAAAAGAATCAAGATGCGAAAAAATCGATCTATAAATATAATCCATTCGACTTCCCAAAACGATTTTGGGTAAGTATACTTCAATATTGCAAAATCAATGAAAATTTGGTTTTCGCAGATTTATCAAAAAAACAGATTGAACAAATAGCTAAAGAGTTAACGGCAGCTGAGTATTCTATAAATGGTAAAAGTACATTTAAAGATGAATTCGTTACCGCAGGTGGAGTTGACTTAAAAGAAGTTAATTTCCAAACGATGGAATCTAAACTTGTCTCAAATTTATTTTTTGCTGGAGAAGTGTTAAATATAGATGCTATTACTGGAGGTTTTAACTTTCAAGCATGTTGGTCTGAAGCTTATATTATTTCAAATAAATTAAAAGAAATTTATTAAATAGTGTAGTTTTTACGCTTTAATGAATTAATATTAAACTGCTTATTTAAAAATACATAGTAAATTTTACTATGTAAACATAACATTATAAATAAAAAATTATATTTTTGTTAATAAACAATTAACAAAAAAACTATCAAAAAAAGAATATGAAGAAAATTTTCTTAACATTAGCCTTGGCTGCATTATCTTCTTCAGCATTTGCTGGTGGATATCGTGTAGCTTTACAAGGTGTGCGACAAGCAGCATTAGGAGGAAACTCTACTACTTTGGCAAGAGATGCAAGTGTGGCGTTTTATAACCCTGCAGGATTAGCGTTTGTAGATGCAAAATTAAGTATAGCAGCTGGTGTTTTTGGAGTAAAATCTGAAGCAAAATGGCAAGATCCTCAAACATTAAACAAAGCGGTTACAGATAACGGATTATCTACTCCTATTTATTTAGCAGTTAGTTATAAGCCTACAGATGATTTAGCGGTTGGATTAAGTGTTACAACTCCATTTGGAAGTTCTTTAACATGGCCTAACGATTGGGAAAACCGTTCTAATATCACAGAGATTGAATTACAAGCTTTTAATGTACAACCAACAGTAGCGTATAAATTTACAGAATGGTTTAGTGTTGGAGCAGGATTTATTTATACACATGGATCTGCTACAATGAAAAAAGTTCAAACTGTAGCTGGTAATGATATTGGATTAGAGTTAGAAGATGATGATGCGCACGGTTTAGGATTTAACATTGGTACAATGTTTAGACCAACTGAAAAGTGGAATGTAGCATTAGCATACCGCTCTAATGTAGATGCAAAAGCAAATTACGGTACAGTTACTTGGAATAATGTTCCATCAGGTTTATCAACAAATCCAACTTTCCAAACTTCACAATGGAGTACTGTATTGCCATTACCTTCAGAATTTGTAGTAGGAACTTCTTATAAAGTTACTCCAAAATTAGAGTTATTCGGTGAGGTTTCTTGGCAAAACTGGACACGCTATAAAGATTTATCGATCATTTTACAAAATCCAGAAACAGGATATCAACAAGAATCAGTATCAGTTAAAAATTGGAAAGACAATACAATTTTCCGTATCGGAGCTGAGTATACATTCAATGATATGATTCAAGGGCGTATTGGATATTACCATGACGAATCACCAGTTCCAAGCCAATATTGGTCTTCTGAAACTCCAAGTACTGACAATAATGCATTTACTGCAGGTTTAGGGTTTAGTTTCAAAAACGGATTTATGTTAGATTTATATGGAGCATTTGTAAATGGTCAAGAGCGTTATATTCATAATGTAGATCAAGATTTTAGAGGTGATGTAAAATTAAAAGCTTTTAACTTCGGATTAGGATTAGCGTATAACATCAAATAAACTACAGGATTATGAAAATATTAAACAAAATATTATTAGCGGCTTTAGCTATAACTTTATTTAGTTGTGATGATGATTTTGAAAATCCTGTTGAGGATTTTGTTGTAACATCAGGATCAGCTGACTTTTCTAAATATGTTGCATTAGGTAACTCGTTAACATCTGGTTACACAGATAATGCATTATTTATTTCAGGACAAACAAATTCTTACCCAAATATTTTAGCAGGTTTAATGAAACCAGCTGGAGGTGGAGAATTTAAAACTCCATTCATGCAAGATGAAATTGGTGGATTTTTAAACTTAGGAATTAGAGGTAAACTTACTCTTAGACTTGATCGAGAAACTATGAGTTTAACTCCAAAGGATACAATAGCATTAACTTCGTTAGATAATATTTCTGCTGCAGGTCCATACCAAAACATGGGTGTTCCAGGTGCTAAATCGTACCATTTAGTTGCTCCAGGATATGGAAATCCAGCTGGGGTAGCACAAGGTTTAGCTAATCCTTACTTTGCTCGTTTTGCTTCTTCTGCTTCAACATCAGTAGTTGCTGATGCAGTTGCTCAGAATCCTACTTTCTTTTCTTTATGGATAGGAAATAACGATGTTTTAGGATATGCTGTATCTGGAGGAGTTGGTGTTGATCAAGTAGGGAATACTAATCCATCTACTTACGGATCTAATGATATTTCGGATGTTAATGTAGTAAAAGGAGCAATTAATGGAGCTTTACAAGCTTTAACAGCAAATGGAGCTAAAGGTGTTATAGCTAATATCCCTTCAGTGACATCTGTACCATATTTTACAACTGTTCCTCACGCACCACTTTCACCGGTAAATCCATCTTTCGGCCCAATGATTCCTACATTAAATGCAACATTTGCAGGGTTAAATCAAGTGTTTGATGCATTAGGTGTGCCGGAACGTAAAATCTCTTTCTCTCAATCGGCTGCTAGTCCAGTTGTTATTAAGGATAAAGATTTACCAAACTTACAAGCTCAAATTACAGCAGCTTTAACACCAGCTTTAGGTGCAGCACAAGCAACTTTATTTGGGATGACTTATGGTCAGGCTCGTCAAGCGACAGCTAAAGATTTATTAGTATTAAAATCATCAAATTATATTGGTAAAGTTGATACTTCTAGAGTTCAAGCTTTAATGCAAATGGGATTATCTCAAGAGCAAGCTGGTCAATTATCATTTGCAGGTATTACTTATCCTTTAGAAGATGAGTGGGTATTGTCTGAAAAAGAAGTTGCTAAAGCGGAAGCTGCGGTTGCTAAATATAATGCTGCAATTTTTGAATTATCAAGAAATTACAATATTGCAATTGTAGATGTATACTCTCAGATGGCTAAATTATCATCAGTACAAGGTATTAAATACTATGGTAACACATATACAACAACATTTGTTTCGGGAGGAGCATTCTCTCTAGACGGGATTCACTTAACAGGTACAGGTTATGCAATTGTTGCAAATATGTTCTCTGATGCAATTAATGCAAAATATGGTTCTACATTAAGACACGTATTCCCAGGTCAATATCCTGGAATCAAGATTCCTTAATTAAAATCTATAAATCATAAAAAAAAGCTTCTCGATTTTTCGAGAAGCTTTTTTTATGATGAGGTTTGAAAATTATTCAGGATTATCGGCTAAAAATTCTTCAGCTTTTTCAACTAAATTTTTAGATCCACAGAAGAAAGGAACACGTTGGTGTAATTCTGTAGGTTCAATATCTAAAATTCTTTGGTGTCCGTCAGATGCTTTTCCTCCAGCTTGTTCAGCTAATAAAGCCATTGGGTTACATTCATATAATAAACGTAATTTACCTTGGGGGTTATTTGTTCCAGAAGGATAAATATAAATACCACCTTTTAACATGTTACGGTGAAAATCTGAACATAAAGAGCCAATGTAACGAGAAGTGTAAGGACGATCACCTTCATCTGCTTGACAGTACTTGATAAAGTTTTTAACTCCTTGCGGGAATTTAACGTAATTACCTTCATTTACAGAGTAAATTTTTCCGTCTTCAGGGATACGTAAGTTAGGGTGTGACAAATAAAAAGTTCCGATACCTGGGTTTAGTGTAAATCCATTAACTCCGTTTCCTGTTGTGTAAACTAACATTGTCGAAGTTCCGTAAACGACATAACCAGCAGCAACTTGTTTATTACCTGGTTGTAAAAAGTCTTCTAAAGTAACTGGTGTTCCAGGTTCTGAAACACGTCTGTAGATAGAGAAAATTGTACCAACAGATACATTAACATCAATATTTGATGAACCATCTAAAGGGTCAATTAAAACAACATATTTACTATTTACTAAATTTCTATTGTTTTTAATTTCGATAAAATCTTCATTTTCTTCAGAAGCAATTCCACAAACTACTTCACGTTGAGATAAAGTTTCAATGAAAGTTTCGTTAGC
Organism: Faecalibacter macacae; assembly: GCF_003687725.1. Lineage (GTDB taxonomy): Bacteria > Bacteroidota > Bacteroidia > Flavobacteriales > Weeksellaceae > Empedobacter > Empedobacter macacae. The sequence goes on along the minus strand of NZ_RDOJ01000007.1, from coordinate 52,287 downwards.
GAATACATCTAATTTTTGTTGTTTCTCGCCTTGAACATTTTCGTTACCATATTCACCAAGGATATTAACTAATCCGGCTTTGTTAACTTTGTAATTAACGATTTTTGTTGCTAATTTAATAGAACTTAATAATCTAGAAAGTTCACCGGTAGAGTAGATAAAGTCTTCTTGATTGTCGATAATGAACTCACCAAGAGTTTGATGTGAATTTTGTGCCATAGTTTTGTTTTGCTCTACAAATATCGTAAATTTTATAGTTAATTATCAATTTCAAACGATTGAAATTGTTGAAAAATATTCACTTAGTAATAAGTTAAAAAATAGTGGTAGATTTTATCAATTTAGTGATTTAAACCTCTCGATTGCTTATATTTGCAGGCTAATTATTAGAAATGTAATAAAATGAAGGTTTTCAAATTCGGTGGTGCATCAGTAAAAGATGCTGAAGGGATAAGAAATGTAGCTAATTTGCTACAGACTGTGGGGTATCAAAATACTTGTATGATTGTTTCAGCAATGGGAAAATCTACAAATGCTTTAGAAGAAGTAGTTAAACGTTATTTTGATCAGGATGATTATACTGAGACTATCAATGAAATTGAAAAACAACACATAGAGATTGCTAAGGAAGTTTTTGAAGATGCTACAGATGTTTCGAATGAAATTAGTCAATTTTTCAATGATTTAACTTCGTTTTTAAGAAGAAATAAATCGCCAAATAGAAGTTATGTTTACGATCAAGTAGTTTGTTGTGGTGAGTTAATCTCTACAAAAATTATTTCTATGTATTTAAATTCTATTGGTTTAGCTAATGAATGGTTAGATGTAAGAGATTACATTAAAACCGATAGTACTTACCGTGAAGGTAAAGTAGATTGGAAATTAACTGAAAGTAACATTGCTCAATTACCAAAAACTGGTTTTTACATTACGCAAGGTTTCTTAGGTTCAGATCCTAACTATTTTACAACAACTTTAGGTCGTGAAGGGTCTGATTATTCTGCAGCAATTTTTGCTTATTGTACTAATGCAGATAGTATGACAATATGGAAAGATGTTCCAGGAGTTTTAAATGCCGATCCACGTTATTTTAATGATACAGAGTTATTAAATCATATCTCTTACGAGGAAGCGATAGAGTTAGCTTATTATGGAGCGTCAGTAATTCACCCAAAAACATTACAACCATTACAGCAAAAAGAAATTCCATTCTTTGTAAAATCTTTTATTAATCCATTAGAGGCCGGAACAGCGGTAGAGAAAGGACAACCTTTAAATCCACAAGTTCCTTGTTTCATTCTAAAGAAAGAACAACATCTTGTGCGTTTATCTTCAAAAGATTTCTCTTTTATTACTGAAGATAAATTAAGTGGATTATTTACAAAATTGTATCAATATCAAATCAAAGTTAATTTAATGCAGAATTCTGCAATTTCGTTATCTTTATGTTTAGAGGATAAGTACAATAATTTAGAACAATTTATTCTTGATGTTGAAGAAGAATTTAAAGTACAAGTTGATGAAAATGTATTATTATATACTATTCGTCACTTTGATGCAAATTCTGACTCTGTCATCAATAAGGATAAAGAATTATTACGTCAAACAGTTCGTGAGACGTTACAAATTGTCGTTAAAAATTAATGAGTTTAGTTACTACAAATGATATTTATAATGCTACAGGTTTATCTCGATTTGGTATCGTAGGTAAGCCTGCGGCATGGTTTTTAAAAAAAGCAACACGATTAGATAAATTAAACAGAATTTACAATCGTGGGAAACATTTAGAAACCAAAGAATTTTTATCTTATTTAATAGATGATCTTAATGTGGATTACGAAATTCATGTTGAAGATTTAAAAAGAATTCCAAAATCAGGACCATTTATTTTAATCTCAAATCATCCTTTAGGAGCATTAGATGGTATCATTTTAATGCATATGATGAGTAAAATTCGTCCAGATTTTAAAGTAATGGGTAATTTTTTATTGCATAAAATTGTTCCATTACAACCAATGGTAATTCCTGTAAATCCTTTCGAATCTAGAAGAGAAGTTTATTCAAGTATCAATGGAATGCGCGAAGTTTTAAGAACTTTACAAGACAATGGATGTATTGGTATTTTTCCAGCAGGTGAGGTTTCATATCGCGATGAGCACGGAAATGTTTTAGATAGAGAGTGGCAAGAATCTGCTATCAAATTAATAAAGAAAGCTAAAGTTCCAATTATTCCTATGTTCTTTAGAGCTAAGAATAGTGAAATGTTTTACCAAATTGCTAAAATGCATCCTGATTTACAAACAGCAATGTTGCCAGGAGAAATGGTAAAGAAAAGAACTCGGCCGGTTCAGATTCGTGTAGGAAAGCCAATTTTGTTAAAGCAACAAGCTGAATTTACGGATATAAACGAATTCAAGGCTTTTCTTAGGAAGAAGACCTATATGCTTTCTTCTTATTACAATAAAAAGAAATCATTTAAAGATGTTTTAAAAAATCCATCTCAACTTCATTTACCAAAAATTTCCTCAAAAACAAAAGTAAAAGATGTTGTTCCTGAGATAGATGTAAAGTTTTTGATGGATGATTTAAACAGACTGAAACAAGACGCTTCTTCTTTACTTTTTACAAATAATAATTACGAATGTTATTTTGCTAAGGCAGAAAATATTCCAAATGTTATGCGAGAAATTGGTCGTTTAAGAGAAATCACATTTAGACAAGTAGGAGAAGGAACGAATCTTGAGATTGATTTAGATAAATACGATAATCATTATCATCATTTATTTCTTTGGGATAAAGAAGCTAACAAAATAGTTGGTGCATATCGTATGGCTTTAGGTGCTGAAGTCTACGAGAAATATGGTGTTAGAGGGTTCTATATTAATGAATTATTTAATTTTGATCCTGAAATTCATCCATTATTTAAAGAATGTATCGAAATGGGTCGTGCTTTTGTTTCTTCAGAATATCAGCAAAAACCAATGCCATTATTCTTGTTGTGGCGCGGAATTGTACATGTAACGCTAAGAAATCCGAATCAGAAATTTATAATAGGAGGTGTAAGTATTAGTGATCAATTCTCTGATTTTTCAAAATCTTTGATGATTGAGTTTATGAAATCTAATTACTATGATTCAACAGTGGCACAGTTTGTTCGCCCTAAAAAAGAATTTAAAGTAAAATTAGCTGAAGAAGATAAACAATTCATTTTCGACGAAACTGAAGCGGATTTAAATAAGTTTGATAAATTGATTGACGAATTAGAACCAAACATGCTTCGTTTACCTGTTTTAATTAAGAAATATGTAAAACAAAATGCGAAAGTAATTGCTTTTAATGTAGATCCAAACTTTAATGATGCAATAGACGGATTAATGTATATCCGAGTTTCAGATATTCCAGATTCTACAGTACAACCTGTTTTAGATGATATTCAAGCTGAATTGGATCGTAAAATTCAATCAGGTAAGTTTGATGAGAATCACTAAATAAAGAATTTCAAATTATTCACATAAAAAAAGGCGCCTAACCTAGTTAGACGCCTTTTGTATTTTAAGCTTCGCTAAAATTATTGAGCTGGAGCTTCTTCAACAACTGCTGCTGCTGAATCAACAACTGCTGCTGCAGAGTCAACAACTACTGCTGCTGAATCAACAACTACTGCTGCTGAATCAACTACTGCTGCTGCTGAATCAACTACTGCTTCAGTTTCAACTGTTTCAGTTTTCTCTCCACAAGATACTGCTCCTAATGATAAAGTTGCAACTGCAACTAATGCGAAAAATTTTTTCATTTTTTTAAATTTAATCGATTAAACGTTTTGTTAACTTGACAAACCAAAATTAGAGTGAAATCAGAATTAATTATAGTATTGATGTTGTAATAGTTTTGTAAATTCATTTTTATTTTACAAAACACATTAAATCAATTATTTAAGTTTTATTTTATTCTGAAATTATAAAATAAAAAACAGCTTAAAAGAATGTTTTAAGCTGTTGTTGTGTTCGTTATATGATGATATTATTTGCAAATACTTGAATCTAATTTGAAATTTTCGATTTTATTTTGAATTAAATCTAATCTTAAATTATGAATACTACCTACATGAGAAGTTTTAAATTCTTTATGTGGATTGTAAGTACCGTTTTCTACAGATAAACCAACTTCTCGGTAAGCATCGCGGAAAGGTGTTCCGTTCTTAATTGCATCGTTAATATTTTCTACCGTATAAATTGGGTCATATTTATCTTGTTCCATGTATCCATCTTTTATCTCTAACTGAGGAATAGCAAAAGTCAAAATATCTAAAATATTTTCAAATTGTAGCATTGGTTCAAATAATATCTCTTTTAAGATTTGATAATCTCTGTGATAACCACTCGGAAGATTATTAATAGTTAACATTATATCATTTGGTATTGCTTGGATTCTGTTACAATGCGCACGAGTCAACTCAAAAACATCAGGGTTCTTTTTATGAGGCATAATTGAAGAACCAGTTGTCATTTCATTTGGTAACTTAACAAAAGCTAAATCTTGCGAGTTGTATAAAACTAAATCGTAAGACATTTTAGATAATGTTCCGCAAATCATTGCTAATGCAGTTGCAACAGATTTTTCTGTTTTACCACGTAACATTTGAGCGCCAACAGAAGAAACTAAGATTTCTGAAAATCCCATTTCTTGTGTTGTTTGCAAACGATCGATAGGGAATGATGTTCCGAATCCAGCCCCAGATCCTAATGGATTTTGATCTGCAATTTTATAAGAAGCTTCAAAAAAGTATAAATCCGTTAATAAACTTTCCGCGTAAGCAGAAAACCACATTCCAAAACTACTTGGCATAGCTGCTTGGAAATGCGTATAACCTGGTAAAAGTGCATTTTTATACTGATCTGCTTTTTGTAAAAGAATATCGATTAACGTTAAAATCTTTTTGTTGATATCTTTTAAATATTCTTTTTCGAATAATTGAATAGCAACTAAAACTTGATCGTTACGAGAACGAGCAACGTGAATCTTTTTACCAGCATCGCCAGTTTTTTCAATTAAATAAGCTTCAATTTTTGAATGGATATCTTCAAAGTTATCATCAATATCAAAATTGTTTTGCTCAATTAAAAGTAATATTTCGTCTAATGCAGTTTGTAATGCATCATTCTCTTGGTTTGTAATTAAACCAACTTTAGCTAACATATTTGCTTGTGCTTTAGAAGCAATTGCATCATGTTGAGCTAAATAACTGTCTAGAATTCTATCTTTTCCGACAGTGAATTTTTCGATTTTATCATTAATGGTAAAACCTTTGTCCCAAAGTTTCATATGCTTAATAATAATTAAGGGCGCAAATTTATAAAATTAAATGTATAAAATTACACGAATGTTGAATATATATTTAATTTAACTTATAATTATACGTAATTATGTATATTATAAAAAAATCGTATAATTGCACGGATTTTATTATATTAAGACAAAGTGTATTGAAGTATTTTAATGCCGTTAAGTCTTATTGGAATAACCTAACTTAACAAAAAATAGGCCTAAAAATTATCAAGTAGATATTTAAAATGGTTTTATTTTTTCGAGATAGATTTTTTTGCCCTAAATTATTAGGAATGTGAAATTTAATCATTTTTTGTAATTGTTCTAAATTGTTAGAGTATAATTAAAAATGATTGAAGTTCTATGAAAAATTATCAATAGAACTGTATTTTTGTAAGAAATATATATAATTAATTATTACTGGTTGGGATGGAAAATGCATTAAATTGCCTTGGATGTTACAGCCTTTAATTTTCAAAAAATAACAATTATGAGCCTTTATAAGGAGTATATTAACGAAATTGAAGAAAGAAAAGGTCAAGGATTACACCCAAAACCTATTGATGGTGCTGAATTATTAAGCGAAATTATCGCTCAAATCAAAGATTTAGGAAATGAATACCGTGAGGATTCTGTAAAATTCTTTATCTACAACACTTTACCAGGAACAACTTCTGCTGCTGGTGTTAAAGCAAAATTTTTAAAAGAAATCATTTTAGGTCAAGAAGTAGTTGCTGAAATTACTCCTGCTTTCGCATTTGAGTTATTATCTCACATGAAAGGTGGACCATCTATTGAAGTTTTATTAGACATCGCTTTAGGTGAAAACGCAGAATTAGCTCAAAAAGCGGCTAAAGTTTTAAAAACTCAAGTTTTCTTATACGAAGCAGATACTGCTCGTTTAGCTGATGCTTACAATTCTGGAAACGCAATTGCAAAAGATATTTTAGAAAGTTACGCTAAAGCTGAATTCTTTACAGAATTACCAGAAGTTGCTGAAGAAATTAAAGTTGTTACTTATATCGCTGCTGAAGGTGATATTTCTACAGATTTATTATCTCCAGGTAACCAAGCACACTCTCGTTCTGACCGTGAATTACACGGACAATGTATGATGACTCCTGCTCAACAACAAGAAATCGAAGCTTTAAAAGCTGCTCATCCAGATGCATCAGTTATGTTAATTGCTGAAAAAGGTACAATGGGTGTTGGATCTTCTCGTATGTCAGGTGTTAATAACGTGGCTTTATGGACTGGTAAACAAGCATCTCCATACGTTCCTTTCGTTAACATTGCTCCAATTGTAGCAGGTACTAACGGTATTTCTCCAATTTTCTTAACTACTGTTGATGTAACAGGAGGTATCGGTATCGATTTACAAAACTGGGTTAAGAAAACAGACGAAAACGGAAACGTAGTTCGTAACGAAGCTGGTGATATTGTTTTAGAAGAAGCTTACTCTGTTGCAACAGGTACAGTTTTAACTATTAACACTAAAACTAAAAAATTATACAACGGTGACGTTGAATTAAAAGATATCTCTAAATCTTTCACACCACAAAAATTAGAGTTTATCAAAGCTGGTGGTTCTTATGCTATCGTATTTGGTAAAAAAATTCAAACTTTCGCAGCTCAAACTTTAGGTGTTGAAGCTCCTGTAGTTTTCGCTCCTGCTAAAGAAGTTTCTGTAGAAGGACAAGGATTAACTGCAGTTGAAAAAATCTTCAACAACAATGCTGTAGGTGTTGCAGAAGGAACAGTTTTACACGCAGGATCTGATGTACGTGTTAAAGTTAACATCGTAGGATCTCAAGATACAACAGGTTTAATGACAGCTCAAGAATTAGAGGCAATGGCTGCTACAGTTATTTCTCCAGTTGTTGATGGTGCATACCAATCAGGATGTCACACAGCGTCTGTATGGGATAAAAAAGCGCAAGCAAACATTCCTAAATTAATGAAATTTATGAACGACTTCGGGGTAATTACAGCTCGTGATCCTAAAGGAGTTTATCACTCAATGACAGACGTTATCCATAAAGTATTAAATGATATCACTATTGACGAGTGGGCTATCATTATCGGTGGTGACTCTCACACTCGTATGTCTAAAGGTGTTGCTTTCGGTGCTGACTCTGGTACTGTTGCTTTAGCTTTAGCTACTGGTGAAGCTTCTATGCCAATTCCAGAATCTGTTAAAGTTACCTTCAAAGGAGCGATGAAAGAACACATGGATTTCCGTGATGTTGTACACGCGACTCAACAACAAATGTTAAAGCAATTTGACGGAGAAAACGTATTCCAAGGTCGTATCATCGAGGTTCATATCGGAACTTTATTAGCTGACCAAGCGTTTACTTTCACTGACTGGACTGCTGAGATGAAAGCGAAAGCTTCTATCTGTATTTCTCAAGACGAGACTTTAATCCAATCTTTAGAAATTGCTAAATCTCGTATCCAAATCATGATTGATAAAGGAATGGAGAACAAAAACAACGTGTTACACGGATTAATCGAGAAAGCTAACACTCGTATCGAAGAAATTCGTTCAGGTGCTAAGCCAGCTTTACAACCAGATGCTAACGCGAAATACTATGCTGAGGTTGTTATCGATTTAGATATCATCGACGAGCCAATGATTGCAGATCCAGATGTAAACAATGTAGATGTTTCTAAGCGTTATACTCATGATGTAATCCGTGAATTATCTTACTACGGTAACGATAAAACTGTAGATTTAGGATTCGTAGGATCTTGTATGGTTCACAAAGACGATTTAAAAATTGTTTCTCAAATGTTACGTAACGTTGAAGCTCAACAAGGTGAAGTTAAATTCAACGCACCATTAGTAGTTGCTGCTCCAACTTACAATATCATCGACGAATTAAAAGCAGAAGGTGATTGGGAAATGTTACAAAAATATTCAGGTTTCGAATTTAGCGACTTATTACCTAAATCTGAAGCTCGTACACAATATGAAAACATTATGTACTTAGAGCGTCCTGGATGTAACTTATGTATGGGTAACCAAGAAAAAGCTGAAAAAGGTGATACTGTATTAGCTACTTCTACTCGTTTATTCCAAGGTCGTGTAGTAGAGGATAGAGATGGTAAAAAAGGTGAATCTTTATTAGCATCTACTCCAGTTGTAGTTTTATCTGCAATTTTAGGACGTATTCCTTCTATCGAAGAGTACAAAGCTGCAGTAGCTGGAATTAATTTAACTAAGTTTACTCCAATTTCTACAAAATAATTAGTTGTAAATAAATACAATTAAATAATATCAAAAGAGGCTAACTGTTATGGTTAGCCTCTTTTTTTTTTGTTATAATCTTATTGAAAAGAGGTTCAAATGTTTTTAAATTGAATGATTTAACAAATTTTAAGGCTCTGTTAATGAAAATATTCTGTAAATTGTTGTGAATTTATTTAAACTATAAAAGAAATCTAAAATAAACATTATGGCTTTTGATATCGATATGATTAAAGGAGTTTACGCGCGTATGCAAGAACGTGTAGATGCGGCGAAAACTATCGTAGGGCGTCCTTTAACTTACTCAGAGAAAATTTTATATGCACACTTATTTAGTGGACAACCAACTGAAGCATATGTAAGGGGTGAGTCTTATGTAGACTTTGCTCCTGATCGTGTTGCAATGCAAGATGCAACAGCACAGATGGCATTGTTACAATTTATGCAAGCAGGTAAAACAAAAACTGCTGTTCCGTCTACAGTTCACTGTGATCACTTAATTCAAGCGAAAGTCGGAGCTAAGACGGATTTAAAAGAAGCAATCAAAAAATCATCAGAAGTATTTAACTTTTTAGAATCAGTTTCTAACAAATATGGAATCGGATTCTGGAAACCAGGAGCAGGTATTATTCATCAAGTAGTTTTAGAGAATTACGCATTTCCTGGTGGAATGATGATTGGAACCGATTCTCATACTCCAAACGCTGGTGGATTAGGAATGGTTGCTATTGGTGTTGGTGGTGCTGATGCTGTAGATGTAATGGCTGGAATGGCTTGGGAGTTAAAAATGCCAAAATTAATTGGTGTTAAATTAACAGGTAAATTATCTGGTTGGGCTTCTCCAAAAGATGTAATCTTAGAAGTTGCTGGTTTATTAACTGTAAAAGGTGGTACTGGTGCTATTGTAGAATATTTTGGGGAGGGTGCTGAATCTTTATCTGCAACAGGTAAAGGAACGATTTGTAACATGGGTGCCGAAATTGGTGCGACAACTTCTATTTTTGCTTATGATGATGCTTCTGAGAGATATTTAAGAGCTACTGATCGTAATGATGTTGCTGATGCAGCTAATGCAATGAAGGCTTATTTACGTTCGGATGACGAAGTGTATGCTAATCCAGCAAATTTCTATGATCAATTAATTGAAATTAATTTATCTGAACTTGAACCTCGTTTAAATGGTCCATTTACACCAGATTTAATGACGCCAGTTTCTAAAATGAAGGAAACTGCTGCAGCAAATGGATGGCCATTAGATGTAGAGTGGGGTTTAATCGGTTCTTGTACCAACTCATCTTACGAAGATTTATCGCGTGCGGCTTCAATTGCTCAACAAGCGATAGAAAAAGGGTTAGGAACAAAAGCTTCTTTTGGTATTAATCCAGGTTCAGAAGTGGTTCGTTATACAGCTGCTCGTGATGGGTTTATCAAGACTTTCGAAGATCTTAATGCTGTAATCTTTACAAATGCTTGTGGACCTTGTATTGGTCAATGGGATCGTGAAGGTGCTGATAAAGAAGAAAAAAATACGATAGTTCACTCATTCAACCGTAATTTTAAAAAACGTGCCGATGGTAATCCAAATACATATGCTTTTGTAACTTCTCCAGAAATGGTAGCTGCAATTGCAATTGCGGGACGTTTAGACTTTAATCCAATGACAGATAAGTTGGTAAATAAAGACGGGGAAGAAGTGATGTTAGATGCGCCTGTTGGTGACGAATTGCCAACTAAAGGATATGCTTATGAAGATAATGGATACCAAGCGGCGGTTGAAGATGGTTCTTCTGTGGAAGTTGTTGTAGCTCCAGGATCTGAGCGTTTACAGTTATTGGAAGGTTTTAAACCATGGAATGGTGAAAATATTACAGGAGCTAAATTATTAATCAAAGCTTTCGGGAAATGTACAACCGATCATATTTCTATGGCTGGTCCTTGGTTGCGTTTTCGTGGGCATTTAGATAATATTGCTAATAATACTTTAATTGGGGCTGTAAATGCATTCAATCAAGATGTGAATTCAGTTAAAAATCAATTAACTGGAGAATATGGGCCAGTTCCTGCAACTGCTCGTGCTTATAAAGCTGCGGGTGTTCCTTCAGTGATTGTTGGAGATGAAAACTATGGAGAAGGGTCTTCTCGTGAGCATGCAGCGATGCAACCACGTCATTTAGGTTCTGTAGCTGTTTTAGTTCGTTCGTTTGCTCGTATTCATGAAACTAATTTGAAAAAGCAAGGAATGTTAGCTTTAACTTTTGCTGATAAATCAGATTACGATAAAATACAGGAAGATGATACTATTAACTTTTTAGATTTAGTTGATTTTGCTCCAGGGAAGCCATTAACTTTAGAATTTGTTCATGCGGATGGTACTTCTGATACAATTTTAGCAAATCATACATATAATGAAGCGCAAATCGAATGGTTTAAAGCAGGTTCTGCATTAAATTTAATTAAAGCACAAAATGCTTAGTTAATTTTTGATTTGAATTAAAATATAAAACCGGTGCATTCTTGTATCGGTTTTTTTGTGATGAATTGTTAAAATCGAAAGTTTATAACAAAAAAAACCTCAATCATTTGATTGAGGTTTTAAGCAGTGGTGCCTCCAGGAATCGAACCAGGGACACAAGGATTTTCAGTCCTTTGCTCTACCAACTGAGCTAAGGCACCGCCTTAATTGTGATGCAAATATAGAGCGAAAATTTTATCCTCCAAATCTTTTTACAACTTTTTTTTAGGTGTTTTTGTTAAGTGATTGAAATTGTGAAAAATAAAATTTAAAATTTTTTAAAAAAAATGTTTCAGACCTCTGTTTTTCGGATGAAAATAATTTTAATAGAGTTTTAACGATTCATTTTTGCCAACTTATTTTTCATTTTAATAACAAATCATCATATTTGTGCCTTAGAATTCTATTATAAGTTCATATGAAATGGATTATTTGTAGTCTTGCTCTTGTAGGAGCAACGACAATACAAGCACAAACAGTATCTGTATCCCCATATTCTTCTATAGGTATTGGCGAGCAATTATTTAATAATAGTGCGGAACAAGGTGCTATGGGTGGAATCTCTACTGTACCAACCAACCCTTACGGGCAAAATGCTAATTTTTCGAATCCGGCTGCTAATCAAAGTATCCGAATGACTAACTTTAACGCAAGTGTTAGAGCTCAAAATAGTTCATTCAAAACTGGAGAAGATAAACAAGAAGCTGGTAGTTTTAAACTATCTAATGTTTCATTGTCATTTCCTGTAAGTAAAAAAAGTAGTTTAGGAGTAGGTTTCCAACCTTTTACAGGTTTAGGTTATAATATTAATAACTCTACCGAAAACGGAGATTTAAAACAATTTTCTACTATGACTGGTAGTGGAGGTATTAACTCTTTACATGCTTTTTACAATCACAATATCTCAAACGGATTATCTGTTGGTTTAAGAGCTAATTATTTATTCGGTGAGTTATTAACGAATGAAAAAGTTACTTTAGAAGGTGCTAGTTTATTAACTGACTACGACACAAAAGCAAATTATAGAGGGTTACAATTAACTTTAGGTACAATGTATCAGAAGAGAATTGGGAAAACTAATAATTTATATGTAGGTGCTTATTATACTTTAGGAACTAATCTTAATACAGACTTAAGAGAGTTAGTTTCTACGTACACTTACATGGGGTCAACTCAAGCGTCAAAGGACACAATTTCATTAAAGAGAAATTCATCTTTAGACACTAAATTACCACACACATTTGCAATTGGTACATCGTATACGAAAGATAACGCATGGTCTATCGCAGTAGAAGGGAAATTTAACACTTGGTCAGATTTTAGTAAACCAACTTTAAGTGCTCCATCAACAGTTGCAAGTAATACAGAGTATAAAAACAATGTACATGTAGCAGTTGGAGGTTACTGGATTCCAGATTTTAACAGTTATAAAAGTTACTTTAATCGTGTGATTTATCGTGCTGGTGCTTACTACGAATCTGCGCCTTATTCAATCTACGGACATGATATCGATAAATATGGTGTTACTTTAGGTGCCGGATTACCAATTGGTAAAACAAATGATGGATCTATGGTAAACATATCTTTAGAATACGGAAAAAGAGGAACAGCAAATCATGGTTTAATCCAAGATGATTACTTTGGTATGAGATTAGGATTTGACTTAAACGATATTTGGTTTAGAAAACGTGTAATTGATTAATCATAATCAATGATAAAAAATACAATGATTAAAAGTGCAAAAAAGAGTTTGTGGAATACTGGAAAGAAATTTTTAGTACTTCTTCCGCTAATTTTTGCACTTTTTTCTTGTGACAGACAGGCTCCAGCTATAACAAAAGGTAAAAAAACTAACTTTCCAAATAGAAGTCTTATTGATGCAAATATCATCTTTAAAGATTCAGGGAAAGTTACAATGAATTTGCGTTCACCTTTAATCGAAGAATATAGTTTAATTGATTCTCCTTATACTATTTTTAAGAAAGGGTTAGAATTAGATTTCTTTGAGAAAGGAAAAGAAAAACCAGGATTTTTTAAAGCAGATTGGGGAAGGTTAAGCGATAAAACAGGAATTTACGAAGGCCGTGGTAATGTAATTATTATTACAGATGAAGGCGATTCAGTAAAATCAGAACAATTATTTTGGGATAAAAACAGAAAATTGATTTATTCCACAAAACAAGTCGAACTAATAGGTAAAGACGGGAGCAGAGTTACGGCTAAAAATGGAATTGAAGCATCGGATGATTTAGAAACATATACTCTTTTCAATAACGAAGGATATATCTTAATGGGTGAGGATCAGAAATTTTAAAAAAAAATTACAACATACCTCATTCTTCTACTTTCTTCTATTTTATTATTCAATGTATTGTCGTATTTTCGCCCCTATTATCGTATATAAATTAACATAAGAATGGCAGTTTTAGGAGAAATTCGTAAAAAAACCTGGTTAATTTTTGTGGTAATCGGAATAGCAATGCTTGCTTTCGTAGCGGGTGATTTATTCGGAGAAAACTCAAAAATTAAACAGTTATTCACAGGAGATCCTAATCAAATAGGAAGTATCAATGGTGAAAGTATTGGTATTAATGAATATTATTCTGCTCAAGAATCTGTACAAAACATGTTACAGCAACAAGGGCAAAATGTTTCAGGTAATCAATTAGCTCAGCAAACTTGGTCAAGTTTAGTGAGCCAAAAAGTATTAAAGCAACATGCAGAGAAATTAGGTTTAAAAGTATCTGATGATGAGTTTTGGAATTATGTAGCACAAAATTTCGGAATGAAATCTCCAGCAGAAGCACAACAGCAAATTGCTCAATTAGAGCAGGCAGCAGCTTCTGATCCTAACATGATGCAGAATTACAAAGGTTGGTTACAAACTTCTGAACAGATTAAATTAGAAATTTTATCTCGTAAATATTTAAGCTATGTAATGGCTGGTACAGCAGTTACAGGTAAAGAAGCAGATTTACAACAAACATACGGTGGTTCTAATGCAACTATTGATTATGCGTTTGTAGATTACAAATCATTAGCTAAAAAGTTAAACGTTACAATTTCTGATGATGATATCAATGCATACACATCAAAATTCCCAAAACGTTTCGAAGCGAACGGATTAGTTAAAGTTGCATATACTTATTTTCCAGCAAAAGCATCTGCACAAGATGATGTTGTAGCTTTAGGTAATATTAAAAAGTATTTAGCACAACAAATTAGACATGATGAGGTAAACAATGTTACTGATACAATCGAAGCATTTGGATCTACTAAAAATGATTCAATTTTTGTTTCTTTAAATTCAGATCAGCCGTTTATTTCTAACTATTTCTCAAGAGAAGATTTAGCGAAAGCGAACTTAACTCCAGAAATTTTAGAATTCTTTAAAACTGCGCAAGTTGGTCAAGTTGGTGGACCTTACAAAGTAGGAGATACTTACCAAATCTATAAAATCTCTAAATCTAAAGAGGTTAAAGATTCAGTAAATTCTAATACTGTTTACCAAATTGCGAACTTAGTAAAACGTATCGAACCATCTAAAGCGACAACTGATGCAGCATTTAAAAATGCTCGTACTTTCGCTCAGAATGTAGAAAATAAAACATTAAACGATTTTACAGCTGTAGCTAAAAAATCAAACTTTGTATCTGGAACTTCAGAATCAATTGAGCGTTTTGCTCCATTTGTTGCACAAGAATTACCAGCTGACCAAACAGATAAAATTTTGTCTTGGGCGTTTGATAAGAAAACTGCACAAGGTGCTACAAACTTATTTACTTCAGAAAATGGAGATTATATTGTAGTTCACTTAGTAAATCGTTTTGATAAAGGATTAGCTGCTCCATCGGTAGTTAGAGAGTTTGTTGAACCAATTTTATTACAAGAGAGAATCTCTAAATTAGTTGACGAAAAAATTGGTACAGGTGGTATTGATGCTTTCATTAAACAATTTGGAGGTGCAAAAGCTACTACAGCTGTTAACTTTGGAAACTCTAACATCCAAGGTGTAGGTTTAGAGCCTCGTGTAGTAGGAGCTGCTTTTGGTGTTAAACCAAATACATCTTCTAAAGCGATTGCAGGTAATGCAGGTGTATTCTACATTACTCCAAAATCTCAAAATGTTCCAACAGGACAAAAAGGAAACATGTTATTAGAAAACTTAAACCGTCAATTAAAAGGTCAAGTTTCTCAAACATTATTACCTTCATTAATCCAAGCGGCAGATATCAAAGATAACCGCGACAGAATCATTAAATAAATGCTATTTCGATAGATATAAAAAAGCCCGAATCATTTGATTCGGGCTTTTTGTTTATAATAAAATGATGTGATTATAATTTTGGGATCGAAGCGATTAATTCCTGTGTATAAGTTGTAGATGGATTGGCGTAAACTTTATCTGCATCGTCCAATTCTTTCATTTCGCCATGTTGCATTACCAATAACTGATCCGACATGTATTTTACAACAGCCAAATCGTGAGAGATAAAAATGTATGTAAAACCGTATTCGGATTTTAAATCGTTTAATAGATTTAAAACCTGCGCTTGTACAGAAACATCTAATGCTGAAACCGATTCGTCACAGATGATAAATTTTGGTTGTAAAGCTAAAGCACGGGCAATTCCGACACGTTGTCTTTGTCCACCAGAAAATTCGTGCGGATATTTGTTTAAATCCGATGCTAATAATCCTACTTTTTCTAAAAGTGTTTTAGCTGTTTCTAAACGCTCTTTTTTGTTTGAACCAATTTTATGTACTTCCATCGGTTCAGTAATAATCTGAGCGATGGTATGACGTGGATTTAAACTTGAATAAGGATCTTGAAAGATGATTTGAATATCACGACGTAATTTTCTGATTTCTTCTTTTTTTAGTTTTGAAATATCAGTTCCGTTAAAGAAAATTTCACCAGCAGTAGGTTTTTCTAACAACAAAACTGTTCGTGATAATGTTGTTTTACCAGAACCAGATTCACCTACTAACCCTAAAGTTTCACCAGGAAATACTTTAAAAGAAATATCATCCACAGCCTTTACACTAGGAACATCAGATTGTCCAAATAAAGAAGATGGATAAAAGTATTTTTTTAGATTTTTAACTTCTAAAATTGGTGTTTGATTATATATTTTTTGATGAAATTCTTCTCTTTCTTCAGTTGTATATATTTCAGATTGATGATTCGCATCATTCAAAAAATCTTTTACAGTTGGTAAGCGTTTGTAGCGTTCTTCTAAACGAGGACGACAAGCGATTAAACCTTTGGTATAGTTTTCTTTTGGATTATTAAAGATGTCGGTAACATTTCCTTGTTCAACTACATCACCTCTAAACATTACTAAAACTTCTTCGCAAACATTTGCAATCACACCTAAATCATGAGAAATAAAAATCATACTCATGTTTTCTTCTTGTTGTAACTCCTTCAATAGATCCAAAGTTGCTTTTTGTACCGTAACATCTAATGCAGTTGTAGGTTCATCTGCAATTAATAATTTTGGCTCGCACGCAATTGCCATAGCAATCATTACACGTTGCTTTTGTCCACCCGATAATTCGTGAGGATACGCTTTATATACACGTTCAGGATTCGGAAGTTTAACTTTTTCAAATAAGCTAATCACTTTGGCTTTCGCTTCCGTTTTAGAAAGTTTTTGATGTAATAAAATAGATTCTTCTACTTGTTCACCACAACGTAAACTCGGATTTAACGAAGTCATAGGTTCTTGGAAAATCATTGCGATATCGTTTCCTCGAATTTTTCTGATTTCGTTCGTATCTAATTCAAGTAAATTTATTGTAGATCCATTTTGATGAAATAGAATTTCACTTCCAGCATGTATCTTCGCCAAAGGCGATAATAATCCCATGATAGCAAGCGATGTAATTGATTTACCAGAACCAGATTCTCCTACAATTCCTAAAGTTTCACCTTGTTGTACCTTAAAATTAATGTTGTTTAAAACCTGTTTTTCTCCAAAAGAAACAGTTAGGTTTTTAACTTCAATAATCCAAGGTTGTGACGTTGTTGATGTGTTCATATTTAACAAATATTGACAGCTGAAATTTACAGATTTTTTATGGATTGTATGAGATGAAGCGAAAAATGAATTTTGAATCTAAATTTTTCATAATTTTGCTGAGAATCAAAAATCTAAATAAATTTCAAAAAAAATTATTAATTTAGAGATTATGATTCCCAGCTTTAAAAAAAATTGAACGTGCTGGTTTTTAATTTCAACAGATGGATACATACTCCCAGATTTCGACATTGTTTTTAGTTGCTAATCACAATGTCACAGATGAAATTTCAGTAGCAAAACTTTTGCTAACAATTTTTCTTGTTTTTTTAAATGGTTTTTTCGTGGCAGCCGAATTCGCTATTGTGAAAGTAAGATCTTCTCAGATTGAAGTCAACCAAGATATCAATTCTGGTGTCTCAAATGTTGCCAAACTTATCGTAAACAACTTAGACTCTTATCTTGCTGCAACGCAGTTAGGTATTACACTTGCTTCGCTTGGTTTAGGTTGGGTAGGAGAATCTTCTTTAATGCCTGTCGTAATTAAATTATTTGAAGTTTTAGGATTAACAGGACCAGAATGGATGAGTTTTGCTCAGAATTTCTCATTTATTATTGCTTTCGTTATCATTACGATTTTACACATTGTTTTTGGTGAGTTAGCGCCGAAATCTTTAGCAATTCAGTTTCCTACTAAAACAACTTTTACAGTAGCGTGGCCTTTACGTATTTTCTATTTCGTGTTCAGACCAGTAATTTGGTTAATGAATGGATTAGCGAATATGATTTTACGTGCTATCGGAATCAAGCCAATACATGGTGGAGATATCCATACAGAGGAAGAGCTTAAAATGATTATTACTGAAAGTTCTGAAGGTGGAGCGATTGAAGAATCTGAACGAGATTTAATTCAGAATGTATTTGAGTTTGATGATCGTAGAGTAATTAATATTCAAACACTTCGTAAAAACGTTTCTGCAATTAACGTAACAACTTCTGTTAGAGATGCGATAGATTTTGCAATTCAGGAAGGTTACTCACGTTACCCAGTTTACGAAGAATCGATAGATAATATTATTGGTATTTTATATACAAAAGATTTAATGCGTCAATTAATGGCAAATCCGAACGAAACTGATATTTCTGGTTTATTACGTGAACCTTTATTTATTTCGGAAAGTGCAATGATTAAACACGTATTAAAACAATTCCAAAAGAAACACGTACAAATGGCAGTTGTTACCAACGAGGTAGGAGAACTTGCTGGTATTGTTTCTATGGAAGATATTTTAGAGGAGTTAGTTGGAGAGATTCAAGACGAATATGATAACGAAGATCCAATTGTAGAGCGTTTAGATAAAGGAGTTTATTTAGTTAATGCACATAATACAATTTCTGACATCAATCGTTTATTACCTTACAAATTTGAAGAATCTGAGCATTATGATACATTAGCAGGATTAATTTCTGAAGTGTGTTATGATCGTGAATTAGAGGAAGAAGATATTATTGAGCTGAACGAATATACAGGTGTCGTTAAAAAGATGTACCGAAATTCTGTTGAACAAATATTACTTACGATTCATGAAGGAATTGAAATTCTAGAGGATCTAACAGAAGATAATGAATAAATCAAAAGCCACTCATTCGAGTGGCTTTCTTATTTTATAAATCTTCTCTTCGAGAAAGTATACTTTCGTATCTCATTTTTCTAAAAACGTTAACAAGGGTAACAACATCTTTCTCGCAATAATCTTTGATGCGTTCTACATTGTTTTCATCGTAATATACTTTTGCAACTTGCGAACCGTCAATGTCATCTTTTGGGGTTGGAATTTCGAAGATATTTGCCATTAAATCCAAAGATGTAAAATGTTTATAATCTCCAAATTTCCACAATTCCATCGTATCTAAATGTGGAATCTCCCATGGTTTTTTTCCAAACATTTGCAAAATTCTAGGGATTTCAATTTGATTAATCATCATGCGTCTTGCAATGTATGGGAAATCAAATTCTTTACCATTATGTGCACATAACAAATGATCAGGTTTAAAGAAATTTTCGACTAACATCGAATTAAAATCTTTCAATATCTTTTCTTCATCATGACCATAGAAACTTTTAATGTGGATGTAATTTTCATTCACTACAATTCCACAAGAAATACAAACTATCTTACCAAATTCAGCCATTATTCCAGCTCGTTCGTGATAAAATTCTTCAGGAGAAATTTCATCATTATTTCGCTGATATGCTGTTTTCTTAGCCCATAATTCTTGTGTTCGTTCAGATAATAAATTCCAGTTATCCGTTTGTGGAACTGTTTCTATATCTAAGAAAAGTATCTTTTTGTATGGAATAGTATTTAGCATTATTTTACATTTTGATTAATACGAATTGCCTCATCTACCAAACGATAAACGTCGCCATCTGTGATTGGGTTATTTTGTGGCTGATCTTGGTGGGTCTTTCCTGTTCTTACAACGATTAAATTTTGAGAAGGAATAACAATTACACGTTGCCCTAAATGTCCTAACATAGCATAAAATGGTGTTTTGTAAGAGGGATCCATCCAGATTGAATGTCCGTAAATTGGAACTTCTCTATTGATGAACGCTTTTGAATTTGGTTGAACCATTTTCTGAACAAACGCAGAATCTAAAATCTGTTTATTGTTCCATCTCCCATTATTTAATAGTAATTGACCTAATTTAGCAAAATCACGACCAGTCGTATTAAAACAACAATACGTTTTTTCCATTCCATTTGGATTATCTTTCGACCATTGCGCATCAAACTCCATTCCCATAGGTTGCCAAAGCACTTCTTGTGCGTATTGCGAAATAGATTTGTCTTTCAAAGCGCGTTTTAAAAGAATTCCTAACAATTGTGTATCACCCGAAAGATATTCGAAATGTCCACCAGATTTTTTGATAAATTTTCGATCTAAAATCTGTTCTTCGATGTTATCACCATAATAAGCTTTTGCTGTTGGATTTAGCGGAAGGTAATAATCTTCAGCCCAATCGTAGCCAGAAGTCATTGCAGATAAATCTGCAATTGTACAATCTTTACCAAATTCATCAGCTTTAAATTCAGGTAAAAAATCTGTTATTTTTTGATCAAAACTTTTAATATATCCATCTTCAATCGCTTTCCCAACTAACATAGTAGTAATAGATTTAGCAACTGAAAAAGAATTGGTAATGCTTGATTCATCATATCCAGAATAATATTTTTCAGTTAATAATTGTCCATCTTTAATTATAATAAATGAAGCGGTTTTATAATCGATTAATTCTTTTTCAAATTCAGGATTAATATTTATCAGATTATATGATTGATGCTTTTGCCACAGTTGTGGAGTTCCTGCCAAGATGACATTATTGTCGAAATCTCTGTAATCATCAATATTGGCTGTTTTTTCGCCTTTTAAATAGGTTAATTGTACACCTCTAATAATATAATCATTACCTGTAAAATACAGTGCAAGAAGGATTAAAGCAATAATTATTAAAAACCATTTAACGATTTTCCAAAGTGTTTTCATAGGATTTGTTCTTCTGGAATTACTAATTTAAACTATTCATATTAAATTATGTTAATATTTTCTGACTTCGGTCTTATATTTGTAGAAATTGATTTAATTTTAATCAAATTAATAATCTAAAAAAATAAAATATCATGGCATTTGAATTACCACAATTACCATATGCATTAGATGCATTAGAGCCTCACATTGACGCTAAAACAATGGAAATCCACCACGGAAAACACCATGCAGCATACACTACAAACTTAAATGCAGCTATCGAAGGAACTGATTTAGCTAACGCTACAATCGAAGAAATCTTAGCGAACGGAACTGGAACTCCAGCTGTACGTAACAATGGTGGAGGTTTTTACAACCACAACTTATTTTGGGAAACTTTAGCTCCAAACGCAGGAGGTAACCCAACAGGAGAGTTAGCTGAAGCTATTGATGCTGCTTTCGGATCTTTTGACGCATTTAAAGACGAATTTTCTAAAGCTGCTGCCACACGCTTTGGATCAGGATGGGCTTGGTTAGTAGTTGTTGATGGTAAATTAGTAGTTACTTCTACTCCAAACCAAGACAACCCATTAATGCCAGTTGCTGATGTACAAGGTCAACCAATTTTAGGTTTAGATGTTTGGGAGCACGCTTACTACTTAAACTACCAAAACCGTCGTCCAGACTACATCAACGCTTTCTTTAACGTTGTTAACTGGGCTAAAGTTGCTGAATTATACGCAGCAGCAAAATAATTCGATCAGAATTAATTAAATATATCAAGACTTGCTTTTAAAGCAAGTCTTTTTTATTTTTGGCACATGGGAACGATTATTTTAGAAAATATCAAGATTTACTCAAACCATGGGTGTTTGGACGAAGAAGCTCGTATTGGATCTGATTATTTAGTGGATTTAGAAGCTCGTGCAGACTTTTCTAAGGCTTGTGAGTCGGACGAATTAGTTGATGCATTAGATTATGTAACATTAAATAATATTGTGAAGGAAGAAGTTAGTATCCGTTCAAAATTATTAGAGCATGTGTGTAAAAGAGTCTTAGATCGTATAGGACAGGAACTTACAACTGTTACTTATGCAAAGATTAAACTTTCTAAGGTGAATCCTCCTATTGGTGGGCATGTAGAAAAAGTAAGTATTATTTTAGAAAAAGAATATTAGTCTTTGTTTTTTTAAAATTATTGCTATATTTGCAAACCAAAATGATGGAAATGGTTCCTTGACCGAGCGGTTAGGTAGCGGTCTGCAAAACCGTCCACAGCGGTTCGAATCCGCTAGGAACCTCAATAAAAACCTCAACTCCTTATAAACAGGGATGTTGAGGTTTTTTTATTTCTACAAGTCCGACATTCGTCCGATTTTCCTCGATTTCTTACTTTTCTTGTTACTAATTTACAAATAATTTTCATTGGTAATATAGATCTATTGTTATCTTTATTTAAACTTATACTTAACTATGATAAAAGAAAAGAACTATTTTAAGTTAAAGGAAAAAGGAGGTTCAGATCAAATAACATTATTTTAATCGTTTTTTTCTACCCCTCCCTCCGTATCCTCTTAATTCCCCCCTCCCTCCCTATAAGAACATAAATTAGAAGCAGGTAGCTCCAAAAATTTTTTGGTAATTTTTCAGATTTTAAAAATCTTAGATGTGATAAATGAGGTGAAATCACTTGAATTTTAGTCATACAATTTATTTACTCTAAAATAGTATTGTAAGATACTGATAACTAACTGTATAGTTTCTAGTTTAGATAAAAAGCTAACACTTTTGTGTCTTTAAAAGTTGTTAAAACAAACAAAATCAGTAGTTTGGTGTTGTTTAAAATAGGGTTTAATCTAACGTAAAGTGTTTTATGTTAGTTAATAAGATTAAGTTTAATTGTAGTAAATATTCGGACTTTTGAGGTTCCTTTTATTATATTTACTCTACTATAAAACTAACCATGGCTTTCAACGAAGACTCAAGAGTAAAAATACCAGCACTTTTACATCTAACACGATTAGGATACCAATACATACCTCAAAACCAACAAAAAAGACAAGAGGAAACCAACATATTTACAGAAATATTCTTTGAAAGTATTCAAAGAATCAATCCCGATGCAACAAAAGACGAAATTAAAGTAGTCTTAGATGAGATTACTTTAGAAGCGAATTTTGAAGACCTAGGAGAAAAATTCTACAAAAGATTAACTTCTTCATCAGGAATCAAATTAATCGACTTCAAAGACTTCAACAACAATTCATTTCATGTAACGACTGAACTAACTTGTCGTAACGGAGAAGAAGAATTTCGTCCAGACATCACCATTTTAATCAACGGGATTCCTTTATCATTTATCGAAGTAAAGAAACCGAATAACAAAGACGGTATTCTAGCTGAACGTAAACGTATCAATCAACGTTTTCAAAATCCTAAATTCAGAAGATTTGCAAACATTACGCAGTTAATGATCTTCTCTAATAACATGGAATACGAAGACGGGGTAATCGAACCTATACAAGGTGCTTATTATGCAACATCAGCATATAAAAAACTACATTTCAGTTATTTCAGAGAAGATCCAGACTATCCTGTTCAAGATCGACTAAAAGAAATCAATCCCGAAAAAGAAATCGAAATCTTAAAGGATAATAACCTATACGCCATCAAAGACAGTCCCGAATACATCACAAATAAACACTACGATTCACCAACCAATAGAATATTAACTTCATTACTTTCACGTCAGCGTTTCGCTTTTATCTTAAAATACACATTGGCGTATGTACACGAAGAAGAAAATGGCGTTCCTGTAGTTCAAAAACACATCATGCGTTATCCTCAGATATTCGCAACCATGGCAATTGCTGCAAAGTTAGATCAAGGCATCAACAAAGGCATCATTTGGCATACACAAGGTTCAGGGAAAACAGCATTAGCTTATTACAACGTAAAGCACTTAACAGATTATTTCCAAAAGAAAAACATCATTCCTAAGTTCTATTTCATTGTAGACCGTATCGACTTATTAGAACAAGCAACAACCGAATTTTCAAATCGTGGGTTAAAAGTAAACCGTGTCAATTCTCGTATAGAGTTCATTAACGATATGAAAAAAGTTGGAGCAATTTTGAATCACGCAGGTGAACCAGAAATTACAGTAGTTAACATTCAAAAGTTTTCAGACGAGGTAAGTACAGATATGCCTATTGATTATGATATCAATGTACAGCGAATCTATTTCTTAGATGAAGCACACCGTTCATACAATCCAAAAGGTAACTATTTAGCCAACTTAATTAGTTCGGATAAAAATGCAATTAAAATCGCATTAACAGGTACCCCTTTATTAAAAGAGGTTGCTAAAGAATATGATTCTAAAAAGTTGTTTGGGGATTATATTCACAAATATTATTACAACATGTCAATTGCCGACGGATATACGTTGCGTTTAATCCGAGAGGAAATTAAAAGTAAATTCCAAATGCAAATGGCAGAAGTTTTAGATCGTTTACAGGTAAAACAAGGCGATATTCTAAAAACAGAGGTCTATGCTCACGAGCAATACGTTCGTCCATTGTTAGAATATATTACAGATGATTTAATCGAATTCCGTGTTGCTAATAACGACAGCTCATTAGGGGCAATGGTCGTTTGTGAATCAGCAACTCAAGCTAAAAAGTTATTCGAATTGTTCGAAGAGAAATATGGCGTACAAGAAATTGATGCAAGCAAATTAGTAGCCGAACCATACAATGTCTACCAAACAAAACAGCCTAAATTAAAAGCGGCTTTAATCTTGCACGATGCCAACGACAAAGAAATTCGTAAAGATTTAATCAAAGGCTTTAAAAGTGGTAAAGTAGACATCTTATTTGTTTACAACATGCTACTAACAGGTTTCAGTGCAAATCGTTTAAAGAAATTGTATCTAAATCGTGTCATTAAAGATCATAATTTATTACAAGCCTTAACACGTGTTAACCGTCCATATAAAAGTTACGAATACGGTTACGTTGTTGATTTTGCAGATATTTCTAAAGCATTCGACCGTACCAATGCCTTGTATTTTCAAGAGCTTCAAAATCAATTGGGCGACGATTTCGAGTATTACAACAATTTATTCAAATCCAAAGAAGAGGTGCAAAAAGACTTACAACAGGTCAAAGAAACCTTATTCCAATACAACACCCAAAACAAAGAAATTTTCTCTCAACAAATTCAACAAATCAAAGATAAAAGTATTGTCTTAGATTTAGTAAAGGCATTACAAACAGCCAAAGATTTAAGAAATGTAATTAAATTGGAAGGATACGAAGACATCGAACTTGATATCAATTTTTCAGATTACAACCGCTTTTTAATCGAAGCTCGTGCGCAATTAGATAAATTAAACGTAGTAGATAACCTTCAAAACAAAGAAGAGAATACTAAATTATTAAACCTGGCTTTAGAGGAGGTTTATTTTGATTTTGTGAAAATTGGAGAAAACGAATTGGTATTAGCCGATCAATTAAAAAATCAAATTCGTACAACGCGAGAAGCCTTACAACATAATTTCGACCAACAAGATCCTCGTTTTATTTCGTTAAGAGAAGAGTTAGAACGTATCTTTGCCAACAAGAAATTAGATGAGGTTTCGCAGGACGAAATGCAAGAGCATATTCACTTACTTAAAAATATTCACGACAAAGTAAAGGAACTAAATCGTTTAAATAATAACCTAAAAGATAAGTATCAAAACGACGAAAAGTACGTGCGTATCCATAATCGTTTAACCGAAAATGAAGGGTTAGGTGTGCAAGAGTCTAAATTATTTGATGCGTTAATCAAAGTAAAAGAAAAAACAGACGAGCAAATCCTTAAAAATCAAAACATTTTAAGCAATACCGCTTTCTTCGAAAAGAATTTAATGCAAAATGTGGTGAAAGAATTTGTGCAAACCCAAAACATTAAGTTAGATTTTAAAACAACCCAAAAAATAAATTACTTAATCGTAAGCGAGTACCAACAACAATACAACGGATACAGATAAAGTAAAGAATACAAATAACGAAAACAATAAAATGACAGATATAAATTTCATTAACCAAACAAAGGCATTAATCGACAACTTAAAAAGTGTGTGTGCCAATTATGGTTTAGGAAACGACGGGAACGAATTTAAGATTATCACACAGGTATTCTTATACAAATTCTTGAATGATAAATTTCGTTATGAAGCGAAGAAAGTTAATCCTACTTTAGCAGAAGCAGATAACTTCCAACAAGCATTAGAAAATTTGTCCGAAGACGAATATAATTTCTTAACGGTGTTAATTGGGGCTGATATTCCACAGTTAAGACCACAACACATGATTACGTATTTATACAACAACCAAAATCAAGAGGATTTTGCCAAGTTGTTTGATGATACGTTACGCCAAATCAGTTTAGAAAATGCAGAGATTTTCTCGATCAAATCTTCTTCTGGTGCGAAAGATAAAATGTTTGATGAGTTAAGCCAATTCATTTCGGATGGTTCACAACGTGATGCTTTTTGTCGTGCATTAGTCAATAAATTATTCGAATTTTCTTTCGAGAAAATGTTCGAAGAGAAATACGATTTCTTTGCAACGATTTTCGAGTATTTAATCAAAGATTACAACACCGATTCGGGTGGTAAATATGCCGAATATTACACACCTCACGCGGTGGCTCGTATTATGGCTAAAATTTTAGCACCAGATCCTGTAAGTGGCGTAAAATGTTACGACCCAAGTGCGGGTTCAGGAACGTTATTGATGAGTATTGCCCACCAAATTGGGGAAGAAAATTGTACCATTTATTCAGAGGATATTTCGCAGAAATCATCTAATATGTTGCGTTTAAATTTAGTGTTAAACAATTTATCACACAGTATCCCAAATATCATTAAAACCAATACTATTGCGGAACCAACGTATTTAAACGAGAAGTTCGATTACATTGTTTCTAATCCTCCGTTTAAATTAGATTTTTCCGATTTTAGAGAAGATTTACAAAAGGATGCGTTTAAAGATCGTTTCTTCGCTGGGATTCCTAATGTGCCTAAAACAAAAAAGGAATCGATGGCGATTTACTTAATGTTTATTCAACACATCATGTACAGCCTATCCGACAAAGGAAAAGCAGCCATTGTGTTACCTACAGGTTTTATTACGGCACAAAGTGGAATCGAAAAGAAAATTCGCCAAGCGATGATAGAGCGTGGATGGTTACGTGGGGTAGTTTCTATGCCATCTAATATTTTTGCAAGTACGGGGACTAATGTATCGGTAGTATTCCTAGATAAAAATGCAGACAACGAACACATTGTGTTAATGGATGCATCAAAGTTAGGAACAACGGTAAAAGATGGGAAGAACCAACGTACGGTTTTAACGCAAGATGAGGAAGAAAAAATCATTGAAACCTTCAACAACAAAGAAGCCGTTGAAGATTTAAGCGTAGTCGTTTCCAAAGAAGAAATTATTGCAAAAAATTATTCGTTTTCAGCAGGACAATACTTCGAGGTAAAGATTGAATATGTTGACATTACACCCGAAGAGTTCCAACAAAAAATGAACGATTTCGAAACGCGTTTAGCTACTTTATTTGCAGAAGGCAACGCCTTAGACCAAGAGATTCAGAAACAATTAAAAGGATTGAAGTATGAGTAACTTTATTAAACTAAAAGATGTTTGTATTAAGATTACTGATGGTGCTCATTATAGTCCTATAGGGGTTGATGAAGGTTTTCCTATGTATTCTGTAAAAGATATGAACCATAACGGTTTCGATTCTACATCTTGTAAATATATTTCTGAGAATGATTACAATGATTTAGTTAAAGCAGATTGTAAACCTCTAGTTAATGATGTATTAATTGCTAAAGATGGAAGTTATTTAAAACACGTATTTGTAATTAGAGAAGAGAAAGAGGAAGTTATATTATCTTCTATAGGAATATTACGTCCTGACATTGAAAGAATTAATCCGCATTATTTAAAATATTATTTACATACAAAATCAGTTAAAGATACAGTTGCTAAAAAATATGTTTCAGGTAGTGCACTTCCCAGAATTATTTTAAAAAATTTTGGTGAGATTGAGATTATAAATAAGCCTATTAATGAACAACAAAAAATAGCCGTAGTTCTTTCAGCCTTAGACGATAAAATCGAAGTCAACAACAAAATCAATGCAGAGTTAGAAGCCATGGCAAAAACACTGTACGATTATTGGTTTGTCCAATTCGAATTCCCTATCACCAACGAAAGTCATCCTGAACTTGTTTCAGGATCTCATCCTGTAGGCTACAAATCATCTGGCGGTAAAATGGTTTACAATCCAACTCTAAAACGCGAAATTCCTGAGGGTTGGGAGGTGAAAGAGTTAAATGAAATAGCTAATATAACAATGGGACAATCTCCTTCTGGTGAATCATACAATTCTGATGCTCAGGGTATAATATTTTTTCAAGGTTCTACTGATTTTGGGTGGAGATATCCAGAAAATCGTATGTATACTTCTCAACCTACTAGATTTGCAAAAGAAGATGATATTCTATTAAGTGTTAGAGCACCAGTTGGTACAATGAATATAGCAATGTATGATTGTTGTATTGGTCGAGGGTTGGCAAGTATAAATAGTAAGGAAGGGTTTAACTCTTACATTATTTATTTAATGAATGAATTTAAAAAAAGATTTGATTTTTTAAATGGGGTAGGAACAACTTTTGGTTCATTAACTAAAGACGATTTGTTTACTTTAAAATTAGCTTATCCTAATAAAGATATCTTGGCTAAATTCAATGATATGGTATCAATCTATGATGCTAAAATAAAAATTAATACAAAACAAAACCAAGAACTCGCACAATTACGCGATTGGTTATTACCTATGCTAATGAATGGGCAAGTAACGGTGGAGTAAGAGAATATTTAATAAAAAATAAATCAAAACCTCAACATTTTTATGATGTTGAGGTTTTTAATATCTTTATTAAATTACTAAAATTGTAACATAGAACTGATGACAAATCAAGAAATTGAAAATATTTTATCTAAAGGAGAAGGTACTCGCATTGAATTTAAAAAATGTGATGACGGTAAAGTTCCAAGAAGTATTTATGATACAATTTGTTCTTTTTTAAACAAGGAAGGTGGTGTTATTTTAGCTGGTGTAGATGATAATGGAGATGTTAATGGTATACCAGAGGATAAGTTAAGTAGTTTTATAACGACCGTATCAACAACGGTTAATAATCCTTCAACAATAATCCACCAATATCTATTTCACCTTTTCCTTATAAGTATAAGGAGAAAAATATTATTATTATCAAATTAGCAGTGAGCTCACAAGTGCATTGTTATAATAACGATATCTACGATAGAGTTGATGAAGCTGATATAAAAATAGTTGATGACACCCAAACGAATGAAATTTACTTTAGGAAAAGACAGATTTTTACGGAAGGTCAAATCTATGAGTATTTAAAATTTTAGGATTTAGATATTAATCTTTTTGATAAAGCTAAAAGTTTAATCAAGATATCCAATCCATCACATCCTTGGTTAAATATGGAACCATTAGAAATTTTGAGAAGTTCGTCATTGTATAGAAAAGATTTTAAAACAGGTGAAGAGGGGTTTACATTAGCTGCTGCACTTATCTTTGGAAAGGATGAAACAATACAAAGTTTATTACCAGCTTATAAAGTAGAAGCAATGGTTAGACGTGATAATTTGGATCGATGGGATGATAGAATAACACCACCTTTACGAACTAATTTAATCGATACATATTTACGGTTAATGTAGTTTATTCGTAAACATTTGGAAGAAAGATTTTATGTCGATGAAAATGGTCAAAGAATTAGTTTAAGAGAAAATATATTTCGTGAATTAGTTGGTAATGTAATCGTACATAGAGAGTATACTAATAATCAACCTACAGAAATTATAATTTATAAAAACAAAGTAATTTCAACTAATCCTAATAGAGCTACTTTTACTGGAGCTCTAGATATTCAGAATTTCTCACCATTTGCCAAAAATCCTAATATTAGAAAGTTTTTTACTGCATTTGGATGGACTGATGAAATAGGTTCTGGAGTTAGAAATATAGCTAAATTTTTAGCAGAATATGCTAAAGGAGCTGTCCCTATATTTTTTGAAGATAATATCTTTAAAACCGAAATACCTTTATTACAACGTGATTTATCTCCATTTACGGGGATTTTATTAGAGTTTATAGGTATAAATTCATTTGGTTATATTAATGAAGATCATCTTAGTAATATTCCATTATCTGATGAAGTAGAAGGAATAGAACAATCAGATGTTATTTTCAATTTAGTATCAAGATGGAATGAAGAAGGTATCAAGATGCAAAATTTAGATTGGGCTGTTAATAAGAATTTTACAGAAGATAATTGGAAAGAGGTACCAAGATGGGAGGAAAAAGGTACCAAGATTATTCCTAAGAAAAATTTATACCTATTACAGATCCTATTTCTTTGTTTGGATCCACTTCCTTTAGATGAAATTCTTAATAAAATGGGGTATTCAAATAAGCAGTCTTTTAGGGAAAGGTACTTAGGTGGATTATTAGCTGAAGATCTGATAGAGAGAACACTTCCAGATAAACCTAACTCTAAATATCAACGTTATAAAACATCTAATAAGGGTAAATTATTTTTAGGAGGTGTAAAATTAAAATAGGTATTTTATTCTAATGTTAAAGGTACCAAGATAAGTTTAATTTAGATTTAGGAAATGATCATGAATAGGTATTAATCAGTTTTAGAGTCATAAATAGGTACCAAGATGATACTTAAAAAGTACCAAGATGATAAAATCAAATAAAACCTCAACATAAATTGTGGACATGCCCCAAAAAGTTAGACACTTTCTGGGGTATTTTTTATGGGAAGAAAAGAAAGTTTTACACTTAATAATTTAATTACATTTTCGATTATGAAAAAAATAGAATCTTTTGATAAAGCTATATTATTAATATCTGTTATTTCTTTAATTGTTTTAGGATGTCTAACATTTGATTTTAAATTTTGTTCGGTTTTTAATAGTATTATAAGTAAACGAATTAACGAGATTATAAATGATTTATTTATTGGTATTATTTGTAGTAGTATTTTTTATTTTATTGTACAATGGTGGCCTAATTATATTAAAAGAAAAACAGCATATGATCTTAATAAAGTTTTTTTAAATAATATTTTAATAAATCTTGAAGGTATTTTGTCGTTGTATTCTGAAAAATATTTAAATAATAAAATTATAGATAAATTAGAATTTCAAGACTTTATTAAAATAGAGAAAAATTATAATGATGATAAAAGTAACTTTATAAATGACTATAATAGTTTAAAGCTTTTTATTGAAAATATTAACGAGAATTCTGTTAAGATAAATGAGAATTCACACCTAAGCCAATTACCAGAAGAATTAATAGCTATTAACAATAATATTAATACCAATTTTTATAAAATACTTTATAAGATTCAATGTATGAAACAATCAATACAAATTTTTACAAATGTATTAGATGGTGTTAATATAAATAGTGAAACGATTTGTTTAATTTTAAAATATGAAAATATATCTAAAGATTTAGATGAGTTATATTTAATATACAAGAAAATCAGAAAATTTTCTAAGTAAGGATCTTATTTTATAGGTTTAGGTTAATTAGGAAAAATTACATTATTCATTTAATTTCTCAATAATCTCTATCTTTGTAAGAGTTTGATTATTCAATTACAGATAAATGGCAGAAGAAAAACAATATATAGAAAAGGAAGTGAACTATAAAGGACATACAAAGACTTTTAAAGTTGAGGTAATGCCAGTTCCTCCGTTCGATCCTAATTATATAAGTGAAGAAGCTTACGAACGATTAAAGAACGATTATATCGAAGAAGCGAAAAATCGTTTAGCTGACGAAAAAATCCTTTGGGTTTTTGGAATAGAACAAGAATTACAGAAATAAGTTATCATAAAGTCGAGATTTAATCTCGACTTTGTTTTTTTAGTATGTTTTTAAAATTAAAAAAACCGATTACTTTTCGTAATCGGTTTATATATTATTGAGGTTGTTGAACCTGTGATTGAATTTCTTCGTATCGTTTTAATTCCTCTTCAGATAACTTATCCTTTAGTTCATCAATTACTTGATCTAATATTTTCTGATAATCACCTGTTTGAGTATAATAGTATTTAAAACTTTCTTCAAAAATTTTATGTGTAGTTTCGTGATTTTCGAAAATATACATGGTGTTCTTAGCAATGTCTAACACCTGATTTGATGATTGTCCTTGTATAGAATTCATCATTTGTTGGCTAGTATAGATATCTACTAAAATGTTTTTCATTTCAGATTTACTCAATAAATTATCTGGTTTC
Source organism: Faecalibacter macacae (assembly GCF_003687725.1). Taxonomy (GTDB): domain Bacteria; phylum Bacteroidota; class Bacteroidia; order Flavobacteriales; family Weeksellaceae; genus Empedobacter; species Empedobacter macacae. The sequence continues at coordinate 20,209 of NZ_RDOJ01000007.1, read as the reverse complement.
TTCGCATAAGGTTTGCTACAAGAAACGATTCCGATTAATAAAATAAAGATGTAAGCTAGTTTTTTCATAGTTTACCAAACATGTTTCTTAATCTTAAAGAAATTACGCCAAAAACAGCTTCTCCGATGATATCCGAGCTGATTTTAGACTCTCCTAAAGTTCTATCTGTAAATATAATAGGAACTTCTTGGATTTTAAATTTCTTAACCCAAGATTTGTATTTCATTTCGATTTGAAATCCGTATCCTTTAAATTTGATATCATCTAAACCTAAAGCTTCTAAAACTTCAGCTTTATAACCAACAAATCCTGCAGTAGCATCGTGTACGGGTAAATTAGTGATGACACGTACATATTTTGAAGCGAAATATGATAATAAAACTCGTTCCATTGGCCAGTTTACAACGTTTACACCATTGCTGTAACGAGAGCCAACAGCAACATCAGCGCCACTTGCTAAAGCGTCGTATAAACGAGGTAAATCGTTTGGATTATGAGAAAAATCTGCGTCCATCTCGAAAATGTACTTGTAATTATTCGCTAAAGCCCATTTAAAACCATGTACATACGCTCTTCCTAATCCGTCTTTTGTTGTACGAACTTCTAAGTGTAATCGCCCATTACTTTCATCAAATAATGCACGTACCAAATCGCCAGTTCCGTCTGGAGAACTGTCATCAACTATTAAAATATCAAAAGTATCATCCATTGCCAAAACCGCTCTGATAATGGCTTGTATATTTTCTTTTTCATTATATGTCGGGATGATGACTAATTTGTCTGACATAAATATCATTTTGAGGGGATAAAGATAGTTATTAGATTGATAGGGTTTTGTATTTTTGGAAAAATTATGAAAGCTACAGAATTAATTAGTATTGCTAAAAACACGCAAACCAACGATTATATACTAATCATCTTAGTGATTTGTTTATTAATTGTTTGTGCATCAAAGTATTTGTTTGCAAAAAACTTTAAGACGCTAAAGAATAAAACGGAGTATTTAAGTTTTACAGACGACAACACCACTTTATTTAGTTTAATCATCAATATTATGATGATTGTACTAATTAGTGCACTGCTTGTAGCGCATTTTAATGTACAAGTATTAAATTATACGCTAACTATTCCATTGCGAATTGCTTTTTGTTTCGTATTGATATCTGCTGTGATGTTGATGAAACTGATTATTGAAATGGCTTTTTTCCGAGTTTTTTATCAAGATAACTCGATATCTTTCTTCATGAAAAGTTCTAGTTACGTAAATGCAAGAAATATTTTAATATTGATTGTCAGTTGTTTTCTTTATTTTTATTCTGATTTAGACGGCAACATTATCATGCTTTCATGGTTTATATTATTATGTGTTAATCGTATATGGGAAATCTATTTTAGGTATTCTAATCAAATATCAACGAATAAATCTATTTGGTATTACAATATTTTGTACCTTTGCACCCTAGAAATTTTACCAATAATGGTTTTAGCAAAGTTCCTAATTATTGGTAAAGGAATCTAATTATTACTATGAAAGTTAAATCGATATTAGTATCACAACCTAAGCCACAGGCGGACAATTCTCCATACTTTGAGATTGAAAAACGCTATAAGATTAAAATTGATTTTCGTCCTTTTATCCAAGTAGTTGGAGTAGACGGTAAAGATGTTAGACAACAGAAGATAGACTTTCAAAGAATTACTGCAGTTATCTTTACAAGTCGTAATGCAATTGATCATTTCTTTCGTATTGCTGAAGAATTACGAATTCAAGTTCCAGATACGATGAAATATTTCTGTGAGTCAGAAGCTATTGCTTTTTACTTACAAAAGTACATTGTCTACAGAAAACGTAAAATTTATATTGGAGAGAAATTATTTTCGGACATGGTTCCTTTATTTAAGAAACACAAAGAAGAAAAATTCTTACTTCCAGCAGCAGACGTAATCAAACCAGATGTTCCTAAGTTATTAGATAGTTTAAATTTAGATTGGCAATTAGCTACATTATTTAGAACTATGTCTAGTGATTTATCTGATTTAGAAGATGTAAAATACGATATCTTAGTTTTCTTTACTCCATCAGGAATCATTTCATTATTCGAAAACTACCCTGATTTTGTACAAGATCAAACAAGAATTGCTGTTTTCGGTAAAAACACTGTAGCTGAAGCAAAAAAGATGGGATTACGTATTGATATCGAGGTTCCAACAAAAGAAACTCCGTCAATGACAATGGCGTTAGATAAATATGTAAAAGAAGTAAATAAATCAAAATAGTTATTTTCTTTTCTTCCTATCTTTAAATAGTATAAATTTATAGCAAATAACCTATTTACTGATGGACAAAAAATGGCAAATAAAAGAGCAACCTACTACGGAAGTTGTAGAGAGTATAAGGACCACATTAAGTGTTTCCGAAACAACTGCTATTTTATTAGCTCAGCGTGGGATTACAGATTTTGAAAAAGCTAAATCGTTTTTCAACCCATCATTAAAAGATTTACATAATCCTTTTTTAATGAAAGATATGGATGTTGCCGTATCTCGAATTAAATGGGCTATAGATAATGAGGAGAATATCCTTATTTTTGGTGACTACGATGTAGATGGAACGACAGCTGTAACATTGGTTTACGAATTTCTGTCCTCTATCTACTCGAATGTCACATACTACATTCCAGACCGTAACAACGAAGGTTACGGAATTTCTTATCAAAGTATAGATCATGCAGTTGCGAACAAGATTTCGTTAGTTATTGCCTTAGATTGTGGGATAAAAGCTCATGATCAGATTGATTTTGCTAATTCTAAAGGTATCGATTATATTATTTGCGATCATCACTTACCAGATAAATCTATTCCGAACGCATATGCAGTTTTAGATCCAAAACGTAAAGGTTGTCCTTATCCTTACAAAGAGTTAAGTGGTTGTGGTGTAGGTTTTAAATTAGTACAAGCTTACATTGCACAATTTAATATGGATAATGATATTTTAGATCCTTTATTAGATTTAGTTGCTGTAAGTATTGCTGCTGATATTGTGCCTATTACTGGAGAAAACAGAATTTTAGCTTATGCAGGTTTAAAGCGTTTGAATGAAAATCCTCGTTTAGGTTTCGAACAGATGATTCCTACAAACATAAAAGGAAATGTAAATATTTCTAACGTTGTTTTTTCAATAGCACCTAAAATTAATGCAGCTGGCCGAATTAAACATGGTTCTGAAGCAGTTCGTTTTATGTTGAGTAAGAACGAAGAGGATTGTAAAAAGTATTTAGCTGATATTAATTCGTTAAATAACGAACGTAAAAAGTTAGATATAGATACAACTGAACAAGCTTTAGATCAATTAAAAGATCTGGATCAATCCAAAACATTTTCTACAATAGTTTATCACCCAGAATGGAACAAAGGAGTAATTGGGATTGTAGCTTCTCGTTTAGTTGATATGTTTTATAAACCAACCTTAGTTTTTACTAAAAATTACGAAGGCGAATTGGTTGCCTCAGCACGTTCAGTTCAAGAGTATGATATGTATAATGCAATTGAAAAGAATTCTGGTTTATTAACGCAATTTGGTGGTCATATGGCTGCTGCAGGTTTAGCGTTAAAAGAAGAAAACTTTGAGGCATTTAAAAAAGCTTTTGAAGCAACTGTACGTGAAGAAAGCGAAGCAAAACATTTTACTCCAATTATAGAAATTGATAAACAATTATCTTTTAATGATATTTCTAAATCATTTTTAGAAACAGTGATGCGAATGGCACCTTTTGGTCCAGAAAACATGAATCCGGTTTTCTTGTCTAAGAATTTGATTGCTACTGATTTTAGATTGGTAGGAAAAGAACATGCTCGCTTGTATGTTCATCAAAAAAATACACGTTCAACATTTCCAGCAATTGGTTTTAAATTAGGGAAATTTGGTAAAAAATTACAAGAAGGTTGTTCTTTCGATATGGTTTATACAATTGGTATGAATTATTGGCAAGGAAAAGGAACTTGGCAATTAAATATCAAGGATATTCGTTTCGAAGAATAAAAAAAACTGCATTCAAATTCTTGAATACAGTTTTATATATTTTTTTAGAGAATGTTTTTATTTTTCTTGATTTCCTTCAACCACTAAAACCATTTCACCTTTTAAATTTCTTTTTTCAGCAATTTCAGCTAATTCGATTAAAGAACCTCTTAAAGTTTCTTCGAATTTCTTTGAAATCTCACGAGATAAACTCGCTTTTCTTTCATTTCCGAAAGTTTCAGCTAAATCTTTCAACGTACGTCCAATTTTGTGTGGAGATTCGTAAAAAATCATTGTTTTCTTTTCGTCAACTAAACTATCTAATTTCGATTTTCTTCCTTTTTTAACAGGGATAAAACCAATAAAAGTAAACTCATTATTAGGTAAACCAGAAACAACTAAAGCAGGAACAAAAGCTGTTGCACCAGGTAAACACTCGATTGTGATGTTATTTGCAACACATTCTTTTGCTAATAAATAACCAGGATCCGAAATACCAGGCGTACCAGCATCTGTGATAATCGAAATCGTTTGTCCGTCTTTTAATTGTCTGATAATATCTTCAGTCGCTTGATGCTCGTTATGCATATGATAGCTACGCATTGGCGTTTCAATTTCGTAGTGTTTTAGAAGAATTCCACTGTTACGTGTGTCTTCTGCTAAAACTACATCAGATTCTTTTAGAATTTCTACCGCTCTAAAAGTCATATCCTTCAAATTTCCAATTGGCGTAGGTACTAAATACAATTTTCCACTCATGGGTCAAAGATACGTTGAGAATATACAACTAGAAAAATCTATTTTAAGATATCTTCTAATTCAGATAAATCTACATTATCTAAAGCTTCTTCTAATTGTTCTTTCGTTAAATTAACTTTAGAATCGATAACTAAAACATTACGTAAACCGTTAACACCAAGAATTAACTGATTTATTTGTCCTTTATCTTCTAAGTACGCGGCATTTACGTTATTCTTTTTCACTTTTAATTTTATCATCTGTTCATAGTTTTCACCTTTTGTTGCAGCGATAAGATTTTTAATTACTCTATTTTGTTTTGCTTTTCCTGCATCTGTAATGATGAATACTTTGGCAGAATTGATATACTCTAATATTTTTAAATCGGTGTTTTTCTTCGCTAAATTGATTGCAAATTTAGGTAAAGGAATTACAGTAGATTGTTTGTCGTATTTATCATAAAATTCACTCATGTTTTTGGGTGTAGAACATGACGAAATTGTAAATAATACAAGTGCTAAAAATGGAATAATTTTATTCATAATCATTTGAATTTGGGAAGATGTAAACAATTCTTATTCCAAAATTTATAAATAAGATTGAATGAATTTTAAAATCGACTCTTTGTCTAATCCTAATTGTTGATTTAATTGATTTATTGTTCCATGAGTAATAAATTCATCAGGATATCCATTCATTTTAAAACTACCTTTATAATTCGATTTATTTAAAATCTTTAAAACAGAATCACCAAATCCTCCATTTAAAATTCCATCTTCAAAAGTTGCAATAACATTGTATTTTAAAGCTAAAATTTTAATGAATTGTTCATCCAATGGTTTAATGAATGGGAAGTCGATTAAACAGACTTCGTTTTCTAATTTATTCTCTGTTATAATTTCTTTAATTGTATATGATAACTGACCTGTAGCCAATAAAGCTATTTTGTTTCCTTCAGTAATTTTATTCGCTTTACCAATCGTGATTTTCTGATATTCAAAAGTATTTTCGTTTGTTTCAATACTTTCTTTTGGAAAACGAACGGCAAAAGGTTGTTCAGTAAACTGAGCAGTATATAAAATGTTTTTAAAGTCTTTTTCGTTACTTGGCGAAGCAATAATCACATTCGGAATTGTATTCAAATAACTGATATCGAAATATCCGTGATGCGTTGCTCCATCCGAACCTACAATTCCAGCACGATCAATACAAAATACAACAGGTAAATTTTGTAGCGCTACATCATGTATGACTTGATCGTATGCACGTTGTAAAAAAGTCGAATATATTGTACAATACGGAATTGTATTTTGTGCTGCTAATCCAGCTGCAAAAGTAACAGCGTGCTGTTCTGCAATTCCAACATCAATTACACGTTTCGGGAAATTCTCATGGCATTTTACTAAATTACTACCAGTAATCATTGCAGGAGTAATTGCAATAATCTTTTCGTTTTGATTTAATAAATCTAACATCGTTTCACCAAAAACATCTTGGTACGATTTACTTTTAGACACTTTTGTAATTTTGCCTGTTTCTTTATCAAATAAACCAGGCGCATGCCATTTTACTTGATCCAATTCGGCTTTTTCATATCCTTTTCCTTTTACTGTTTTTACATGTAAAACTTTAGGACCTTTGGTTTCATTCGCTTGTTGAAAAGCATTTAATAATGAATCAAAATTATGTCCATCAACAGTTCCAAGAAAATTCAAACCAAAATCTTCAAAAATTGAATGTTGATTATTTGTTAATTGATTAAAATGTTGTTTTAATCCACCTACTGAAGGATCAATCCCGATTGAATTGTTATTCAAAATCACTAAAACATCCAAATCTGTAGATCCAAGATGATTTAAAGCCTCTAAACTCATACCAGAAGTGATGGATGCATCTCCAATTACTGCGATATGTTTACGGTTAATACCATTAATTTCATCAGCAGTTGCCATACCAACAATAGCAGAAATAGAAGTTGAAGAATGGCCAGTTCCAAATACATCAAATTCACTTTCTTCACGTGAAGGAAATCCAGAAATACCATTTTCTTGACGTAAGGTGTCGAAATTATCACGTCTTCCAGTCAATAATTTATGAGGGTAACATTGATGTCCAACATCCCAAATTAACAAATCTGTCGGTGTGTCAAAATGATAATGCAGTGCAATTGTTAATTCAATCACACCTAAACTTGCACCTAAATGTCCTGGTTTAACACTTAAAGTATCTAAAATATATTCGCGTAAATCTTTTGCTAAATCAGGTAAATCTGCCTGATTTAGTTCCCTAAGTTGCTTAGGATGATTGATTTTATGGATAGCTTTATTCATTATTAGCTTACAAAATTACAATTTTCTGAAGAAAACGCCGTATCTTTGTCGGTTACAAAAAATAGATAGATTATGTTTCAAATAGGAAAGACTTTGGTCTCTGAAGAATTGCTTAATGAAGAGTTTGTATGTAACTTGAATAAATGTAAAGGAATTTGTTGTGTAGAAGGTGACGCAGGTGCTCCTTTAGAAGAGGACGAGTTATCTATTTTAGACGATATCTACGAAGATGTAAAACCTTTTTTAAGACCTGAAGGAATTGAGGTAATTGAAAACGAAGGTAAATATACAATGGATACTGATGGTGACTGGGTTACACCGTTAGTTAACAACAAAGAATGTGCATATTTAGTTTTCGAAGAAAACGGTTTTTCTAAGTGTGGAATAGAAAAAGCGTACGAAGAAGGTATTATTGAATATAAAAAGCCTATTTCTTGTCACTTATACCCAGTTCGTGTTAAGGAATATTCAAGTTTTACTGCAGTTAACTACCATGTGTGGGATATTTGTTCAGATGCTTGTACATTAGGTAAAGAATTAAAAGTGAATGTAGCCACGTTTGCAAAAGATTCTTTGGTACGAAAATTTGGAGAAGAATGGTATGGAGAGTTAATGCAAATTCAGGCTGAATTAAATAATCAAAAAAAGTAAAAAAAATTATGGCAATATCAAGAGCTAGAAGATCGACAGATGCGATCGAAAGATTATATATTTCAATGCGCCACTTATTTCACCGTGGTGTTTATAGAGTGTCAGGAAATCCTGGTAAAATTTTAAGAAGCTTATTATTTGAATTAGAACCAGAAATTTATGGTTCTATGACAGATCCTAATAAAGTAGAATTAAGTGGTTTAATGTACGTTTTAGATCGTTTGCCTGACGGAATTGTAGAAACTCCGTTTATCTCTTTTACTGCTGATGAAGGGTACGATCGTTCAATCTTTACTCCAATTATTCCTGCAAAAAGACGTCGTTTTTGTTACAGAATCGATGATGATCAGATGAACATCGAAATTTCTAGAGGTCGTTCAGATATTTTTGATGTTTTAACACACTTAACGTTCTTATACAACGAAGCTGATAAAATCAGAAATCACGCATTTGATAATCAAACTTTAACTAAAAGTAGATTATGGGAAGTTATTGAAGAAATCGTTTTAACGAAAAAAGATTTAACTCGCCAAGAGCGTGAAGTTGCAATTATGCACTTATCAAGCATCTTAGGACGTACGTTTGAAGAAACGCAGTCTACTCACGAATATTTCGGAACGGCAGACGAGCCAGACAAATTCTTCTCTATCATTTACTGGATGGGAATGACAAGTCAGGCAGATCGTATCGGAGTTAAGAAACGTGAAATTACTTTTACATCAACTTTACGCGAATCTATCGGACATCACGTAATTGGAGAAAAATGGGCGAATGAAATTAAACGTCAATTATTCGAAAACGGATTACACGAAAGAAATATTCACATCATCAGTGCAAATATGCATTCAGTATCTAATATGTTATATGCTTATGATGGTTTAAAACGTAAATACAAAGGTGATTCTGTTGAAATTTACGAAGATTTAAGTGCTGCAAACAATAAATTGTTAAGAGCAGAGTTACTTGATTATGTAAAAAAACAAGGATTAATTTACATTAAAGATAAATCAGGAACTAATATCGATGTACAAATTATCGATTTAGCGAAAGTTGATCTTAAAAATACAGGATTCTCTTATGCAAAAGCAAAAGATAACGAAGTAATTATCGTTATGGATTATGCATTTGGAGAGCAAGCTTTTGAAGCAATGGATGAGTTATTAAAACCATACAAAAAAGCAGAAGCTAATTTTAAAATGAATGTGAAATCTGTGTCTATCATGGGGAAAGCTGGAATTTTAGAAGGTGTTAAAGGAGATATTATGATTGCAACATCTCACGTATTTGAAGGAACAACTGATAATTACTTTTTTGACAATGAATTAACAGCTGAAGATTTTAAAGATTCAGGTTTAGGAGTTTACGAAGGGCCAATGATTTCGGTTTTAGGAACTTCTTTACAAAACAAAGACATCTTAGAATATTTCAAAAATTCATCTTTCCAAGCGGTAGGGTTAGAAATGGAAGGAGCACATTACCACAAAGCAATTCAGGTAGCTTCTAAAATTCGTCACCACATCGACAAAGATGTGAAAGTAATGTACGCTTACTACGCTTCTGATAATCCATTAGAAACTGGAAGTACATTAGCATCAGGAGGTTTAGGATTAACAGGTGTTAAACCAACTTACCTAATTACACAAAAGATTTTAGAAAAAATCATCAAATAATTGTATGAAAAATTTTTCCATTCTTGGATATGGACATATAGGTAAAGTTCATGAACAAGCGATTAGAGATACAGAAAATGCTAATTTAATTTCGATTATCGATTTTAATTTACCTTCTGATCTTGATGCAATAACTTACTCTACATTAGAGAGTTTCTTACAAGAAGATACAACAACTGATGTGGTAGTAATTGCAACACCTAATGGTTTGCATCGCGAACATGCTATCCGTTGTTTAAAGGCTGGAAAAAATGTTTTCATCGAGAAACCAATTTCGTTAAATGTTGCAGATGCTGAAGAAATTTTAGCTGTTGCAAATGAGAAAGGGTTACGCGTATTTTCTTCTATGCAATTACGTTTTTCTCCAGTAGTACAATATGTAAAAAAATTGGTAGAGAACAATGCTTTAGGTAAAATACACATGGTTAATGTACAATGTTATTGGAACCGTAATAGAAATTATTACAAGTTAAGAGAGTGGCATGGTACAGACGATATGGATGGTGGAGTTTTATATACTCAATTCTCTCATTTCGTAGATATCATTAACTATTGGTTTGATGAGGTTAAATGCGTAAATTCAAGAAGTTTTAATTTTTCACATTCTGATATTACAGAATTTGATGATAGTGGATATGTTGATTTTATTGCAGACGAAGCTGTTGGTCATATGACTTACACGACGTCTGTTTTTAATAAAAATTTCGAATCAAATATTACGATTATTGCTGAAAAAGGAACGATTAAAATTGGTGATCAATATTTAAATCAAATGCTTTACAGTGATTTAAAGAATGTTTGTTGTTCAAACAAAGTATCTACAGAACAAAAGAACTTTCATCCAGAGGCTATACAAGAGGTTTCTGATGCGTTATTTCGTAAAAATGAAAGTATCCTTGACGGGAAATTCGCAGTTGATTTAGTGAAGTTTATTTCAGCCGCTAATGATTTTGCAAAAGAAAATAAATTACATCAAATGAACGCTTATGAAGTTTCACACTCGTAAATGGGTAAAACCAGAAGATTTAAATCCAAATAAATCTCTTTTCGGAGGTAGATTATTAGCATGGATTGATGAAGAAGCAGCACTTTATAGTGTTGTTCAATTAGAAAATCCACATGTAGTTACAAAGTACATGTCCGAGATTAATTTTATGGCTTCTGCAAAGCAAGGAGATATTGTTGAAATTGGAATTGAAGTTGTGAAATTTGGTACAACATCTCTCGTTTTAAATTGTGAAGTTCGTAACAAAATGACGCATGAAACGATTATTACTGTTGATAAAATAACAATGGTAAATTTAGACGAAAATGGAGTGCCAAAACCTCATGGTAAAACCAAAGTAGAATATGTAAGAGACCGCATTGCGGGACAAAATAAGTAAAAGAAAAGCCACTCAATCGAGTGGCTTTTTTATATTAACCTAAAAACAAAGCTTTCAGTTCGTTGGCATCTTTCGGATTTAAACGACCAGCTAATACTAAGCTTAATTGTTTTCTGCGTAAAGCTGCATTATAACGTTCAATTTCTAATTCAGTTTCAGCAACTAATTCAGGAATTTCAACAGGCTTATTATTACCATCTAAAGCAACAAAAGTATAAATTGCATCGTTTGTTTTTGTAAACTTTTCTTCTTCATAGTTATAAACAAAAACATCAACATAAACTTCCATCGAAGTTTTAAAAGCACGAGTAACTTTCGATTCCAATTTAACTGTACTTCCAAGAGGAATTGGTTGATTAAAAGAAACGTGATTCACACTTGCTGTTACAACTTGTAAACTTCCTGAATGCATCTTTGCAGAAATAGCAGAAATACGATCCATACGAGCTAAAAGTTCACCACCGAACATGTTATTTAATTGATTGGTTTCATTCGGTAAAACCAAGTTTGTCATTACTGCTAATGATTCTTTTGCTGTTTTAGTTTTTAACATAAACCTATTTATTGAGTTGCAAAGTTCAATATTCTATTTAAGAATTACTAATTATTATACATATTCATTAAAAATAACATAATTATAGTGTAATAAAAAAGGGTTACTAACATAGTAACCCTTTTTTTATAAGATAATAATAATTTATTAGTTATGCTCTCTAATCCAAGCGTCTGGACGTTGCTTGTGTAAATTATTTAAATACTTAGAAGCTTGTTCCATTGTATCAAAACCGTCAAAAGTTACGTAGTAGAAACGACCTTTAACATAAACGATACTTGCGTTTTTGTAACCTTCACTTTCTAAGAAACGTAGCATTCTTGCTGCATCATCAGCTCTTCTCAATGAAGCTGCGATAACTTGGAATTTTTTTGGATTAGAATCAATTCTAATTACATCTTCCGCATTTTTATCGTTTCCTTTTCCTGCTACATTGTTGTTTTCTTCTGCTTTCGCAGATTTTACAGTCTCTTTTGTAGAAGAATTAGATGATTTAGAATTTAAAGAATTAGCATCAACTTTCGAGTTACGGATAATTGCTTTAACTTCTTTCTCGTCTTCATTTAATTGTTTTTCTTCAACAACGGTAATCTCAAAACGAGATAATACATTTTGTCCTGTAGAATCAGTTTCAGCTGGTACAGAAACTGAGGTTCCAGCTTGAACATACTCTAAAGGATTAGAAATTGTTGTTGGTAAATTATGAATTACATCTTCTAATTTACTAATCTTTTCGATTGGTGATGCAGAGTTTAATAAATTAGGCGCTGCTTCTTTAATCGCTGGTAAAACAATACCACTCCATTGATGATCAACAAATTTCTGAACTGGTTGAGGTGTATTAAAGTAAAAATATCCACCTACAATAATCGGAACAATTGATGCAACAGCTAAAAACGATGACCAATTTCTTTTAGAAGAGGGTACCACAGTTGCTACTTCTGGAGTATTTAAAATTAAATTAGGTTTGATAGCTCGCAATCCAAATGCATCTGATAAGAAATTTTCAGTAGTATGAGGTTTAAAATTCAAAACTCCTTCAGTATCATTTGTAAACGTTCCTATATTATCCAACACAATTGTTTCACCGTTGTTTAAACGAGATCTCCAATTGTTCACGTCTTCTTCAATCTGTAAAGAAGCATCTTCAATACTAACCTTTTCTTCTAAAGCATATTTTTTTTCAAGAATTCCATCACTCGATGTTAATGATGAATTAAAAGAAACTGCATTATGCGGAGGAGTGATTGTATGATCCTCTTGGTTAATAGTTGCACTTGTCGGATGCGAAATAAACGCACCAAATTTCGGAACGATTACACAATCGTACTGAAACATAAGCTGATTAATATAGTTCTCTAACCTCATAACAACGAATTTAACATTTTTTTTCGATTTATTAAGATAAATAATTAAAAATGTGTGTCTTGAATGTAAATAGTTAATTTAAAAGAATGAATTCTGAGCAAAGATACATTTTAGCGTTGTCATTTATCAAAGGAATTGGAGATAATCGAATATTTTTTCTCGTTAATTTCTTTGGTAGTGCTAAAGCTGTATGGGAATCTTCTAAAAATGAATTACTTAATATTAGTGGTTTCGGACCAAAATTAATTAAAGATATTGGGAATGAAAAGTATCTTGATTTAGCAGATGCTGAAATCGAATTTTGTAAATTTAATAATATCAGTATTATAACCTTATTTGATGATTCATATCCTTCACTTTTAAAACAATGTCCTGATGCACCAATTGTATTATTTACAAAAGGGAATATTCTTTTTGAAAACACAAAAAAAATTGCAATTGTAGGCACACGAAAAATGACTAATTATGGGAAGTTATTTATAGAGGAATTAATTGACGGAATCAAAGATTATGATGTTACAATCGTTAGTGGTTTAGCTTATGGCTGTGATATTTATTCCCATATACAAGCATTAAAATTTAATATTCCAACTTGGGCAGTTTTAGCTCATCATCTCAATCATATTTATCCTCCACAGCATAAAAATGTCGCATTAGAAATGTTAGAAACTGGAGGTTGGATTTCTGAACAATCTTCGATAAAAGGTGTTTCTCCAAAATATTTTTTACAACGAAATCGCATAATAGCAGGACTTTCAGATGTTACAATTATGGTAGAATCTGGTTCGCATGGAGGAAGTTTAGTAACAGCTAAATTTGCGAATGACTACAATCGAGATGTTTTTGCTTTACCAGGAAAATCAACAGATATATTGAGTTCAGGTTGTAATTATATGATTAAAACGCATCAAGCTTATTTGATTGAATCATCTAAAGATTTGGCATACCATCTAAATTTAAACGATAATCCAAAGAAAACAAATCAATTAGAAATGTTTGTTGAATTAACAGTAGAAGAGCAGAAAATTGTAGATTTTTTAGATCAAAATGGAAAGACTCATATCGATGCATTATCTATTAGTTTAGATTTATTGACTTATGAATTGATGCCAGTTTTGTTGGATTTAGAGTTAAAGAATATTCTGCAACCATTACCAGGAAAGTATTTTGAGCTTTCTCGATGATAATTACAATTTTTCACTAAAAATATTGTTATAAATAACAGTATTTTTGTTGATTATGAAGAAGTACCTTTTACTAATATTATGTTTTCCTGTGTTCTCGCTTTTTGGGCAGAATACAAATGGAAGATGGTCTGATTTATTCTCCTATTCTAATGTAAAATACATTGAAGAAGTTCAAGGTATTTTGTATTGCGCTACAGAAAACGGAATTTTCCTTTTTGATTCTTCAAATCCAGAAAGAGAATGGGTAAAATATAACAAGACAAATATTTTAAGTAATGTTGGTATCACTGCAATGAACTACGATGCAGCAACAAATACTTTAATTATTGGTTACGAAAATGGATCGATAGATTTATTAATTGATGGCGAAACTCAAATGGTTTTAGATATTCCATGGAATAGTTTTTCTGGCGCTAAAAAGATTAATCACATTTTTATCCAAGACAATGTTGCAATTATTTCTGGTGGATTTGGTATTGCTTCTTACAGTTTAACGGATCGTGAGTTTTTAGAAACTACTTTTTTCTACAATAACGGTAATTATATTGCAGTAAACGAATCTGCAATTTACAATGGTCGTGTTTTTTCGGCTACAGATAGTGGAATATATTCTTATCAGTTAATTAACGGAACAAATTTTCCAAACTTTTATGTTTGGCAACTATTAACAGGGACTCAATCTGTAGGAGGTGTAAAATATGTAGAGCTTTTTAATGGTCAGATGTATTTTGCATCAAATTCAATGTTGTATAAATTAACTTCTGATACACAATTTTCTCAAGTACAGAGTTTTTCTAATATTAAAGATTTAAAATCGAATCATGATATTTTAGCAATTGCACAAGCTTCTCAAGTAAGTTTTATGAATTCGAATCAGAGTGTAATTACACATTCAGAAGATTATTATGAAACTACGGAAGGAGGAACTCAACTGCAAAAAATGCCTATAAATACAGGAATTTTTCACAATAATAAGTATTTTGGTGGAACAGCAAAATTTGGGTTGATTGATTTTGACTTAACGTACTTAGATAATTCAGAAGGTTATAAACCTGATGGACCTTTTAATAACTTATCTTATTCATTAGCTGTTAGTAAACAAAAAGTTTGGATTGCGCCAGGTGGAATGAGTGATTTTAATGCGCCAACTTTTAATGCTGATGGATTTTATTATTTTGATAAGTTCAAATGGAAACATTTTAAAAGTTCGGATTTATATAACGCGAAAGATTTCGTGAAGATTTCTGTAAATCCAAAAGATGATAATAATTTTATTGCAATCCCATTTGCAGAACGACCAAATTGGGGAACTGAACAAAAAATCGGAATGTTTGAATTTACTCAAAACGGAGAGTCTTTTGATGTTAATCACATTACTTCACCTTTTGTATGGTCTTACCGAATGGGTGGAGGTGCATTTGATAAGGATGGAGATTTATATGTTAGTAGTTCTTTCGTAGACGAGCCATCAGGTTGGGAAACTAATCATTATTACCAAAGAAAAGGTCAGTCTTGGCGTCGTCTAAGATCTAATAAAAATAGACCATCTACGGCTTTATCTCCAGATTTTTCGTCGAATTATATTTGGTTTCCAAATGCAAGAACTGGTGGAGTTTCTGTTTTAGATAAAAATATGACGGAAGTTGTAACTCTAACAAAATCTAATGCAAATCTATATGAAGATGGAGTTTTAACAGTTGCCATCGATCAAAATAATAATGCATGGATTGGAACTTTATTAGGTTTAACTGTTTTAAATAATGCTGATTCTTCTATCGAGTCAGGTAATTATAGAACAGAACCAGTTGTTATTATTCAAGACGGTATTCCAGAAGCTTTGTTAACTTCTACACGAATCAACGATATTAAAGTGGATAAAGCAAATAGAAAATGGATTGCGACAAATGCTGCAGGTGTTTACTATGTTTCTGATAATGGAGAACAGACTATTTATAACTTCACTTCTAAAAATTCAGCACTACCATCTGATACAGTTTATGATATTGAAATAGACGACTCGAATGGGAAAGTATATTTCGCAACAGAAAAAGGTGTAGTTGTTTTTAATGGAGATGTACAAGATGTTGGCGATAATTTTGATCATGTTATTGCATATCCTAATCCGGTTCGGCCTGGGTTCAAAGGAAATATGATTATCAAAAATATTCCAAATCGTGCTTCAGTAAAAATTACAGATGTAACTGGAAATTTATTGTACGAAGCCAAAGCAAATGGTGGAATTGTAGAGTGGAACACAAAAAATAGTAAAGGAAAAGATGTGGCATCTGGAATTTATATAGTGTTGATGACAAATGCAGACGGAACAGAAACTAAAACGCTAAAAATCGCTGTAGTGAGATAATGAAAGAGATTGAAACAAAAGCAATTGTTTTATCAAGTTTAAAATATGGAGATACAAGCTTAATTGTTCGTTGTTATACCGAACAATTAGGCTTGAAATCGTTTATAGCTAAAGGAGTTTTCTCTAAAAAGAAACGAAATACGGCTTTGTATTTTCCATTAAACGAGATAGATATTGCATATAAACCAAAGTCAAACGATCAACAATTGGTCTTTATAAAATCAGCGCAAGCTGCTTATTATTATGAATCACTGCATTTTCATCCCGTGAAATCTGCAATTGTTTTCTTTTTGGCTGAACTTTTAAATTTGATTTTAAAAGCGGAAGAACATAACGAAGATTTATACCAATTTATTAAACAGAGTTTAGTTTTATTTGATGAGAAGAAGGAAGAATTTGCCGATTTTCATTTGGTTTTCTTGATGAATTTAACGCACTTTTTAGGATTCTATCCCAATGATGATAATGAATCTGCCCAATATTTTGATTTAGAAAATGGATTCTTTTCTGAATCGAATTCATCTATTAATATGCTAAATCCGATCGAAACTCAATTATTCAAAAAGTTACTGAATACACCTTTTGATTTAGAATCGAAAAATCATTTCAATCAACAACAGCGTGGTTTATTGCTAGAAATTTTAGTGAAGTATTATCAAATACATACCAACAATTTTAAGAAACCAAATTCATTACAAGTTTTACACGAATTGTTTAGTTAATGGGAAGAAATATTAATAATTCTGTTGGTAAAAGAATAAGAATACAAGAAGAAAAAAGTAATAAAAAGGCAGAAAAGTATTCTACATTTATTTTCTTCGTCTATACTGCAATAATATATTTACTGTATATAACTGATGAAATAATTCTACTAAATGTCAAAACTTGGTATTATTTTATGTATTTCATGTTATTATAATTTTTTTGATATTTAATATTCCATTTATTAAAAATAAGTTATTTGAATCAAATGATTTATTATTAAAAATTCTTGGATCATTAGTGTTAGCGTTTTTTATTTCAATGATTAGTTATTTTGGATTTAAATATCTTATTAATCAATCAGCTGAAGAATCAACAATTACAGAAAATTGTGAAATTTTAGAAATTAAAAAAGGAAGATATAGAAGAGGTGGAGATTATTATAATCTAAAAATTAATTTTAGAGGAAATAAAGAGACAGTAGATTTAAATAAAAATTTATATCAAAAGCTTGAGAAAATTAGTTTGACAAAAAATCATGTAATTGTAAAAGCTAAACCTTCTGTTTTTGGTATATATGCAGTAGAAAATGTATTTATTCAATCCAAAAATATTCTGAACTAAATTCTAACAAAACATTAAAACTTAGAATAAATAAAACTCCATATATTTGCTATACTTTAAAGAATACAACATGAAATTCAATACAAAAGCTATACACGGTGGACAACACCATGATCCATCTACAGGAGCGGTTATGACTCCAATTTACCAAACATCAACATTTGCACAACGTTCTCCTGGAGATTACAAAGGATACGAATATTCTCGTGGAGCAAACCCAACTCGTTCGGCTTTAGAAAATGCTTTAGCATCTATCGAAGGAGGAGTAGCAGGTTTTGCATTTGGTTCTGGTTTAGCAGCAATCGATGGTGTTTTAAAATTATTCAAACCTGGTGATGAAATCATCGCTATGGACGATTTATATGGTGGTTCTTACCGTTTATTTACTCGTGTTTACGAGAAATTTGGTTTAAAATTTCATTTCGTAGATATGACAGATGTTGAAGCTACTGTAGCTTTAATCAATGACAACACGAAAATGGTTTGGATTGAAACACCAACAAATCCATTAATGAAAGTGGTTGATATCAAAGCAATCAATGATGCAGCTAAAGCAAAAAAAGCTGATGTTTTAGTAGCTGTTGATAATACATTTGCTTCGCCATATTTACAACGTCCGATCGAATTAGGAGCGGATATCGTAATGCACTCTGCAACAAAATATTTAGGAGGTCACTCAGATTTAGTAGCAGGAGCAATTGTGGTTAATTCTGATCAATTAGCAACTGATGTTCACTTTAATTTATTCGCAACTGGTGGAATTTTAGGACCACAAGATTCTTACTTAGTTTTACGTGGAATCAAAACTTTAGCGGTTCGTATGGATCGTCATTGTTCTAATGGTATGAAAGTAGCTCGTTTCTTAGAAGCTCATCCAAAAGTTGCACATACATATTATCCAGGTTTAGAGAATCATCCACAACACGAAATTGCTAAGAAGCAAATGAAAGATTTCGGTGGAATGGTAACTTTCACTTTAACTTCTGGTAAAAAAGAAGATGCTTTTAAATTATTAGAAAACTTAAAAGTTTTCACGTTAGCTGAATCTTTAGGTGGAGTTGAATCGTTAGCAAATCACCCGGCGACGATGACACACGCGTCAATTCCTGCAGAAAAACGCGCTGAAATTGGTATTACAGACGATTTAATTCGTTTATCTGTTGGTATCGAAGACATCGACGATTTATTAGCAGATTTAGAACAAGTTTTAAATTTAATCTAATCGATTAATTACAATATTTCTTAAATCCCGAATCATTTGATTTGGGATTTTTTAATGCTGAGTTTTTAAAAGAATTTATTCTGAGCTTATCGAAGAAGATTCATTGTGTTTTTTTACAAGGATTCGTTATCCTGAATTTATTTCAGGATCGCTTTATATATTGAGAAGCTGAAACGAGTTCAGCTTGACATTCTTGTTTCCTTTTTGTGTTAAGACAAAAATGAAAAATATTGACCAAATTCAGCTTGATAAAACAAAATATCATTCCGAGGAAACTCAAAAAAAATCAAGTAAATTTGATAC
Source organism: Faecalibacter macacae (assembly GCF_003687725.1). Lineage (GTDB taxonomy): Bacteria > Bacteroidota > Bacteroidia > Flavobacteriales > Weeksellaceae > Empedobacter > Empedobacter macacae. Next base: position 1,096 of record NZ_RDOJ01000007.1, on the reverse strand, counting down.
TATGGGAATTATAGAAAACATAGGAGGAATAATCATATTTATCGTATTTGTTTTAATCTTCAGATTATACTTAGTACGTTTTGATAAAATCTTTAAAAATTCAGAAAAAATCGAAGATTTAGAACGACAAAATAATCAATTGTTAGAAGAAATTAGAGAAATTAAAGAATTGTTGAAAAAGAAAGATTAGATGAGGTTTTTAGTATTCTTTTGTTTATCAATTCTAACTTTTGCGCAATCAAATGATACAATTAATTTGAATGAATTTCAGTTGATGGATTATTCCCAATACAAGCAATTTAGACCAAAGTCCAAAAAGATTATTCGCTTAACCGATCATACGACTTATGGTATAAAAGTCTTTTCTACATTACACTTACCAATAGAATCTGAAATCGAAATTGTAGCAATTGAAATCTTGTTCGAATCCAAAATCAAGAAGAAAAATTACTGTAACGAATACTATTATTTTAAACCGATTATTTTAGAAAATAAGGATTCAAAGAATAGTTTGATTGCTGAAAAATGGTTTGAAGTGGATAAAGATTATGTGGGGAAATATATTTTTCCTGTTCATTTAAAAATCAAACCATCCGAAGCTAAAAACTTCTTGATTGGTTATGAAACTCATTACGAAAATCCTTTTTGTCCTGAAGGAAATGGTTATTTTGATTTACTTGAAACTAAATCAGCTTCAACTTTATTTTATGGAGTAAATGAACAATTAATAGAACAAAATCTTTTAAAAAATCACGCGATTAATTATCGTTTATATTATCAATAAATTCTTAGACAGGCTCAGAATATCAAAAACGGCATCTAAATCTATGACGTTAAAAAATAAATTGAATGTAGGATTAGAATGAATTAGTGAGCGATAGCGAATTATTTAATTCATTCCCGAAATGATATTTATTTTAAGTCCAATAGATTTATAGCCTTGACTTTTTTGTTTCGTTGTCAAGACAAAAATGAAAATTATTTATAAATGAGAAGCTGAAACGAGTTCAGCTTGACAAAAGAAATGTTATCTCGAGGAATTTTGTAGATTCTTCACTTCGTATGCGCTTTGCTCAGAATATCAAAAACGGCATCT
>NZ_RDOJ01000006.1 GCF_003687725.1 Faecalibacter macacae | reverse complement strand
ATTCTCATGTGATCCTGAAAAGAGTTCTGGATGACTTTTAACTTTGATTCTTCAACAGGCTCAAAATTACAAGTCTCATAACTCTATTAATAAAGCCAAGATTTATAATAATCAGGATCTTCTAATCCTAACGCTTGTTCTGTTAACATCAATGGTCTAAAAGGATCAATCATCACAGCTAATTCGTGTGTTTCTTTTGCTCCAATAGATTTTTCTACAGTTCCTGGATGTGGACCATGTGGAATTCCTGCTGGATGCAAAGTAATTTGACCTTTTTCAACAGATTTTCTCGACATAAAATCACCATCTACATAATATAAAATCTCATCAGAATCTACATTACTATGATTATAAGGTGCCGGAATTGCATTTGGATGATAGTCAAAAAGTCGTGGAACGAAACTGCAAATTACAAATCCTGCACCTTCAAAAGTTTGATGTACTGGAGGTGGTTGATGAATACGACCTGTAATTGGTTCGAAGTTATGAATAGAAAAAGCCCATGGATAGTGATAACCGTCCCACCCGACAAAATCGAATGGATGTGTACCATAAACATAAGGATAAATCAATCCTTCTTTCTTTATCATGATTTTGAAATCACCATGTTCGTCGTGCGTTTCTAAATCTTGAGGTCGCTTAATGTCACGTTCGCAAAAAGGCGCATGTTCCATTAATTGACCAAAATGATTACGATAACGACGTGGAGTTTCAATCGGACTAAATGATTCTGTTATAAATAATCGGTTATTTTCATCATTAAAATGAAGCTGATAGATAATTCCTCGTGGAATGATCAAATAGTCTCCGTATTCAAATGGAATTTGACCATATCCTGTTTTTAAAACTCCAGAGCCTTCATGAATAAAAATTACTTCATCAGCCATTGAATTTTTATAGAAATAATCGGTCATAGATTCTTGCGGAGCAGCCAATGAAATATGTAAATCGTTATTGACTAAAACCGGAACACGAGAGGCTAAATAATCTTTTGTTGGCTTAACTTTGAAGCCTTTTAAAGATGTATGTTTTAAATGTTTTGCGCGAGCTATTTTAGGTTCAACAGAGTATGGCTCGTTGATTTCCTTAACCAATGTTGGCGGATAACAATGATAGACATTAGAATACGTACTCGAAAAACCATGTGTAGAAACTAATTCTTCGGCATATAAATCGCCGTTTGGTTTTCTGAATACTGTATGTCTTTTCTGTGGAAAATTTCCCAAATGATGATACAGTGGCATATAACTTTTGTTTGTGTTTTGATGTAATAAATGAAAATGAGTAATCGTTCGATTAATAAGTTAACCGATAAGCAATACTATAAAGAGTATTGAGCAAATACAATTTTAGAAAGTAAAGCAGAAGTCTGCTTATTCATTCCAATAAATAAAGGTTTTAAGTGCGCCTTCATTTTGATTACTATTCTTTTGTGTTTAAATCAAATATAGGAAAGAATTTTAGTTGTACAAAATACACTAATAAATAATATTAATATAAATTCGTTTAACAAATAATATCTAGATAATAATTAACACTAAAATCAATCTATTTTGAAAAAATTAACATCGATTCTTTTATTTTTTTTATGCATTGTTCTTCATGCTCAGAATTATAAACTTACAGAAATTACGATCGAGCCCGAAATTATTGGAAATCTATACCAAACTAATAATTCAAAATCAATTATACTTATAATTCCAGGTTCTGGACCAACAGATAGAAATGGAAATTCAGCAATGACAAATAATAATTCTCTCAAATTATTAGCTGAAAGTTTAGCAAATGAAAAAATTAACGTTTTTACATACGACAAACGTGTGGTATATATGGTTAAAAATTATCAGAAAGAAAAAAAAGAAATCCCAACATTGGATTTTAAACATGGCATTAATGATGTTAATACTATAATTAATTATTTAAAAAATCAATTAAAATACAAAAACATCATTATTGCAGGACATAGCGAAGGTGCTTTAATAGGAATGATTGCAGCACAACAAAATACTTCTGCTTATATTTCTTTGGCTGGTTCTGGTCATTCTATTGATGAGATTCTAAAAGAACAAATCAATAAACAAGCACCAATGTTAAATGCTGATAATGAAAAAATATTAACAGAATTAAAGAAAGGTAATCTTGTAAAAGATGTTAATCCATTTCTGAAAAGTATTTATGCAGAACAAAATCAACCATTTCTAATTGAATGGATTTCGTATAATCCTCAAAAAGAAATTGCAAAACTACAACTTCCTATTTTAATTATAAACGGAACGAAAGATATACAAGTTCAATCAAAAGAAGCAACTGCATTACATCAAGCTAATCCCAAATCTAAGCTTGCAATCATTGAAAATATGAATCATATTTTTAAAGAAATCAAACTGGATTCGGATAATTTAGCTTCATACAATAATCCAGATTTAATTAAAGAAATTACAACATTTCTAAAAGAAAATAAATTATAAACAAAAACGCCATTTGAAAATTCAAATGGCGTTTTTATACTATACAATTAGTAAAGCTTCTTCTTTTATTTGATTCATAGCTTTTGAATAAATAAATACTTCAAAATCTGATTGAGTAGATTCTTCGAAACTTTGTTTCATTTTTTGGTAAGAAATTGGTTTGTCAGATGATTTTAATTCTTTGATAAAATCTATCAACCACTCGCCTTCTTCTTTTTCCAATACAATTTCTAAATAATTATTTTTAGTGTGGAAAGTTAAAATCGCATTTTCAAAAGTTCTTCCTTTTTTCGATTTTTTACGAACTTCCATTGTAGGGATTCCGCCTAGCCAAACCACTTTTTGTGTTGGTTTATGTGTAATAAAAACTTCTGAAATTAAAACTGATTCTATATAATTCGGTTGAATAGTTGTTCGTGGTACTTTAACATCAAACCACTCTTGTAACGGAATTTCAAAACCGACTCCATGCATATAATTAAACAAGGATTTCTTTAAACCGAAAGAAAATTGATTATGATCTAATCCAGTTTTCTCTTCGTGAACCATGTCATTATTTGCAAAAGTTCCTATTTCCGTACTATGGTTAATAACGTTATATTCTTCAGGATTTAATCCAACTGGACTATGAGCCGTCATCGCAAACTGGTGCCAAAAACCTGATTGTAAAACACCAACTTCAAACATCTGTCGGACCATTTCTAAACTATCAATCGTTTCTTGTTTCGTTTGAGTCGGAAATCCATACATTAAATAGGCATGCACCATAATTCCGGCTTCCGTAAAATTACGATTTACAACTGCAACTTGCTCCACAGTAACTCCTTTATCAATTAATTTCAATAAACGATCTGAAGCCACTTCTAGTCCTCCAGAAACAGCAATACAACCCGAAGCTTTAAGTAAACGACACAAATCCATTGTAAAACTCTTCTCGAAACGAATATTCGTCCACCAAGAAACTGTTAATTTACGACGCAAAATTTCTAAAGCAACTTCTCGCATCAAAGCTGGCGGTGCAGCTTCGTCAACAAAATGGAAACCTGTATTGTTCGTTGTAGCAATCAATTCTTCCATTCGGTCAACAATCTGCTTAGCTGCAATTGGTTCATAAACTTTAATGTAATCTAAAGAAATATCACAAAACGTACATTTTCCCCAATAACAGCCATGCGCCATCGTTAATTTATTCCAACGTCCATCGCTCCATAAACGATGCATCGGATTAACAACCTCGATTACATAAATGTATTGATCTAAATTTAAATCAGTGTAATCAGGCGTTCCAACTTCACTGAATTTATAATCTTTAACCAATGGATTATTGATATATTCAACCTTATTATCAATCAAAGTAAACGTTCTTTTTAAATCAGTAACTTCAATTTGTTGGTTATTAAATTTCAATAATTGTTCAACTGGAGCTTCACCATCATCTAATGTAATAAAATCGAAAAATTCAAAAACACGAGTATCTGAAAGTGATCGAAGTTCCGTATTTGGAAAACCTCCACCCATGGAAATTTTAATCGTTGGATAATGTTTCTTTATGTATTGCGCACAACGAAAAGCTGAATATAAATTACCTGGAAATGGAACTGAAAATCCAATCATTTTAGGTTGAGAATTTTGAATCAATTTCTCTAATTCAGCAATTGTAATATGATCAATATAAGTTAACTCTTTTTGCAATTCTTGATACAATTCATCAAACGAATTTGCCGAACGACCTAAACGTTCTGCATAGCGACTGAAACCAAAATTTTCGTCAACCGCTTCGATAATCAAATCAGATAAATCTTCTAAATATAAAGTAGCTAAATGTTTTGCTTTATCCTGAAATGCCATCGTACCAAAAGCCCATTCTAAATCATCTAATTCAGAAAATCGAGAAGCTTCTGGCAAATATCCGTCTTGTACAATTGCATCTGCCAACGTAGAATTCTTGCCTTGTAAAAAACGAATAACAGGATCAATCGTATGAATATAATCGTCCTTTAATGAATAAATTCTTGTACTATTTTCACCTAATTCAACTTGAAATTCTTCAATATAATTGAATAAATCTGTTAAACCTTTTTTGCTAAACAATTGCAAAATAACATCTAATCCTAAATCTGATTGGAATGTTGTGTAATCCAATTGATTTAAAAAACCTTTTAAATATACTGTTCCAGGATAAGGTGTGTTAAGTTGAGTAAATGGAGGTGTGATAAGTAATAAATCCGTTTTCAATGGTAAGAATTTGTGCAAAAATACGGCTTCTTTATCATTTATCTTAACAATTGGATATTTTAAAAGTTTATGTAATTTGCAATAAACTACAAACAAAATGAAATTCGTTACTTATTTAGAGCAACAAAAAGAAAAAGTTGGTTTATTGATTGATGATTCGACCTACGATTTGAATCAAATCAATCCAAATTTACCACAAACATTAACTGAAATCTTAGCCGATTCAGATTTTTGCTTTCCTATTATTCATCAAATCCAAAAAGAAATTTCAAACGGAAATCATAAAAAAGCGATTATCTTAAATCCTCAACTCATTGCTCCTATTCCACATCCACCAAGTTTTAGAGATGCCTATGCTTTTCGCCAACATGTAGAAACTTCTCGCTTAAATCGTGGATTAGAAATGATTCCTGAGTTTGATGAAATTCCAGTATTTTATTTTTCAAATCATCAAGCGATTCAAGGTCCTGGAAAAGTCTTCGCAATGCCCGAACATTTTAATCAAATGGATTTTGAATTAGAAGTAGCAATTGTTATTAAAAAAGAAGGAATCAATATTAAAGCAGAAAATGCAGATGAATATATTGGTGGTTTTATGATTTTGAATGATTTGAGTGCAAGAGCATTACAAATGCAAGAAATGAAATTAAATCTTGGTCCAGCCAAAGGAAAAGATTTTGCATCGATGATGGGCCCATTTTTAGTTACACCAGATGAATTAAAATCTTATAAAGTTGCTCCAAAAGAAGGACATATCGGAAATTGTTATGATTTGGAAATGACTTGTTCTGTAAATGATATCGAAGTTTCTCGTGGTAATTTTAAAGATATGCATTGGACATTTGCTGAAATTATTGAACGTGTTTCTTATGGTGTTAAAATCTACCCAGGAGATATTATTGGTTCTGGAACTGTTGGTACAGGATGTTTCTTGGAATTAAACGGAACTGGAAAACGAAAAGATGAAAACTATATTCCGCAATGGCTTCAGCCAAATGATAAAATTGAAATGGAAGTTAAAGAATTAGGAAAATTAACAAATTCTGTTCATCTTTATGATGACAATTTAAACGATTATGCAAGAGACTAAATCATTCGAACCAAATACAAAAGAATTTGACAACTTACTAAAACATGCAATTGCTCCACGTCCAATTTGCTTTGCAAGTACAATGGATAAAGAAGGTAATGTAAATTTAAGTCCATTTTCTTTTTTCAATATGATGGGACAAAATCCACCTATTTGCGTTTTTTCACCCTTAAGAAAAATGCGAGATGGATCTACAAAACATACATTAGAAAATGTATGGGAACACCCTGAATGTGTCATCAATATCGTAAATTATGATATGGTTCAGCAGCAATCTTTAGCAAGTGTTGAATACGAAAAAGGTGTAAATGAGTTTATAAAAGCAGGATTTACTCCTATCGCTTCAGAAATTGTGCAACCTCCTCGTGTAGCTGAAAGTCCTTTTCAAATGGAATGTAAAGTAAGAGAAGTTATTTCTATTTCTGATGAACCTGGAGCTGCAAATATTGTGATTGCTGAAGTGGTTAAAATGCATGTGCAAGAGCAATATTTAGACGAAAATAACGATGTGCATCCACAGGATTTAGATTTAGTTGCTCGTTTAGGTGGTGATTGGTATTGTCGCGTAACTCCTGAAACTTTATTTGAAGTTGAGAAACCTATTCGTTCAATCGGAATTGGGATTGATTTAATGCCCGAAGATGTAAAATTCTCTAAATTTTTAACTGGAAATCATTTAGGACAATTAGGAAATGTAGAAGCTTTACCTGCTACAGAATTAATCGAAAATTTTAAAACGCAATTAGCTTCAAGATTGGATATTAATAAATTTAAACCCGCGGAAGTACGTCATCAAGTTGCTGCTAAATTATTGGATCAAGGTGATGTTCAAAGTGCTTGGTTTTGGTTATTGATGGATATATAAAAATTATGATGATATTAATCGCTGTATTATTCCCTTCTCTTTCTTTCCTTTTAAGAGGAAAAATCTTAACTGCAATATTATGTTTTGTGTTACAAATAGTCATTATTGGTTGGATACCTGCTTCTATTTGGGCAGTTGCTTCTCTATTGGACGAAAGAAATAAAAAAAGAACAAATAAATTATAAATTAATGCTTACCATAAAAAATCTACTAACCATAATCATCAAACTTATTGGTTTAATATTTATACTCATCAGTTGTGTATATATTATCCCAGGTTATTTTCATTTGATTTTTTTAGATGATGTGATGTATCCTGATGAAGTTCTTGAAAATCCAGATTTAAAAATGTCGACAACATTGTTGATTACAGATATCTTCATCAATATCGCTATTTATTATTTCTTTATTTTTAGAACAGAATTCATATTAAAATTTCTTCGAATTGATCAAGAACTTGGAAACAAGCAGATTGGAGAACTTAATATGAATTTACAAAAGTATGTGCAGATTACACTTTGTGTAGCAGCAATTGTACTATTTGTAATTTCGGTACCTGAAATTATAATTTCTACTGTTCAACACTTTCGTGTAAGAGATGAATATCTAACATTAGATAGTTATGGATTGATTAATAATATTTTCATTGGATTAACTTCAGTATTAATTATAGCTTTTAATGATAAAATCTCAAGATTATTAACGAAATAAAATAAGCTGTTTTCAATTAAGAAAACAGCTTATTTCGTTTTAAATAATATAAACTTAGTTTGGTTAAATTCCATTAAATCGTACACCAATACTCATCCAACGACTTGGTAAAGGTATTGCTCCAACTTCGTTGTAAGACGTATTAAATAAATTCTGAGCATCTAAATAAATAGAAAACTTATCATTTATGTTTTGATTAATTCTAACATCAGTAATCCAATACGATTTGTACGATTGTCTTGTATTGTAACGATTCGCTAACGAAATCGAAGTATTTTTTAGTTGATAATCTATCGTATTTATTAATTGATGTTTTAAACTTTCAATCTTATATTTCGAATTAAAAGCTTCATCTACATTTTTAAATTTCGGATCCAAATACGAATAACTTAACGCTAATTTTAAACTTTGATTTGGATTGATTTGATGCAAATATGTTACTTTCATATTTAATCCATTAGTTCGCATATCACCAAAATTACTCGCTTGCCAAGGCTCATCTGTCGTTAATCTAACCCAATCGATAAAATTGGTAATATTTCGATAAAAATAATACGCATTTAAAGTCCAATTTGATTGATTATATCTGAAACCAAGCTCAGTTTGAAAGGCTTTTTCTGAATCTACATTTGGATTTCCTATATTTCCAGGACGCTGATCCAAATACAAATCGGTAAATGAAGGAATTCGTTGACTTGTTCCTGCATTTGCAACAAATTTTAAATTAGAATTTATCGAATAACTCGCATCAATTCCTGGAAATATTTGCCAACCATATTGCGAATTATAATTAATATATGTTCCGATATTCGTATTTAGTTTTGGCGTAATATCCGTTTTATATTCCGCATAAAAACCAAAATTATCACGCGAATGCTCCTTGATACTTGTCGAATTAATTTGTTCATTTCTATATTCCAATCCAATTCCAATCTGTCCATTATTTAATTTATAAGTAGAATTAATTTCTCCCGAAATTGAATTTGAATAATGCTTTGATCTCGCTCGACTAATATCATGTTTGAAATAACGATAATCATCAAAATTATAACGATAATTCAGTCTTGGCATCAAAGCCAATTTTTCTGAAAGTTGATGTTTAGATTGAATTGTTGCCAAAGTTGTTTCTACAATTTCTTTCGAATTTTTATCACCTGGAGCGGCATAAAAACCATTAGCGCCAAATCCATTTTTTACATAACCATAAGATGCTTCCAATGAATTATTTTCGTTAAACTGAAAATTTCCTTGATAATACAATTTATTATTCTCGAAAGCTGTATTGTAACGATAACCGTTTCCTATTTCGTGACTTAAATACAACTGATGTTGATGATTTTCTTTGGCTAAATTACCTCCAATCTGAATTCCTCGATTTGTAAACGTATCGCCAGAATCTTCTTCATCTTTCTTAAAATTAGTTCCGAAATAAGTATGAGCGTAAACTCCTGTTTTAGCTGGTTTTCTCGTTATAATATTAATCACACCAGTCAAACTATTATTTCCGTAAACACGAGCTGCTGGACCACGAACTACTTCAATTCGTTCAATTGCCTCCAATGGTAACGGAAGATTTAAAGCATTATGAGCAGTTTGATGATCCATAATTTTTACTCCATTCACCAAAACTAAAGTTTGCTCGAAACTTCCTCCATCCATCGAAATATCTGCTTGCGAACCAAATGGTCCACGCTGACGCAAATCAATTCCTGATGCATATTGTAACACTTCTTGCAATGTTTTTGCAGGCATTTTCTTTAATTCAGCTTTCCCTAATACATAAATATTTCTATTTTCATTAGACAAAGGCGTATTCAATCGGTTATTAATAACCGAAACCTCATTAATAGCAATTGTATCATTTGTATTTTGCGCAAAAATAACTGGACTGATTAATGTAATCAAAAATGAAAATTTCTTCATTTTATTCGTTCTTAAGATGTTGAGTTTTATTGATACAAATGTATTACCTTACCAACCTATACAAATAGTCCAGTATTTAAGATTATGAATAGTCCGGCTTACACACAATTTGATTTCATCATTCTTGATTCTAATTCTGAAACTCCATTATACATTCAATTAGTTAATGAGTTTATTAAAGCTATACAATTAGGACAATTAAAGAATGGAACTAAACTACCTGGAACAAGGAAATTAACTGACATTTTTAAACTAAATAGAAATACAATTGTTAAAAGCTTTGAAGAATTAGCTGCGCAAGGTTGGATTGAGATTAAACCAAACAAAGGAACTTTTATTATCGATCAATCCTATCAAAAAAATCCGAAAATAAATGCAAGAACAGATATTAATATTCTTAACAAAGCATCATTTGATTTTGAAAAGTCGATACTTTTAGAACTTCCATCAGAAAATAATACTTGTTTATATCGCTTAAACGATGGAGTTCCCGAATTTCAACTAACTGAATTAAAATTAACAGGAAAATATTATTCGTCAGTTTTAAAAAGAAAAAATTCTTCACAGAAAATAGTTTCTAATGAAATTAACTTTTTCCTAAAGCAAATCACAAATTACCTTAATATCACACGAAATTTAGCTATTGATTCGTCTAATTTATTAATTACACGTAACAAAGAAATTGCATTACAAATTATTACGAAAACCTTAGTTAAAGCAGATGATTACATTGCTGTAAACGAATTAAGTCACTATAAATCGAATATGATTTTCCAGGAAAATAAGGCGAAAATAATTCCCATTGAAGGCGATAAATATGGATTAAAAACTGATGCTTTAAGATCAATTTGTCAGACTAAAAAAATAAGAGCGCTTTATATTTCGCCGAATTGTAATTATCCAACAACGATAGCATTATCAAATCAAAGAAAATTAGAGATTAAACAGCTCGCAAAAGAGTTTGGATTTGTAATAATTGAAACTGATCAGGATTTTGATATCTATTATAGTAATCGACCAACTATGCCTTTATTTACAAATAACTACGATGGAAATATCATCTATACATGCGCGTTTGGTGATGAACTTCCTCCAGGTTTTCGTTTAAATTTTGTCATTGGTCCCACGGATTTTATAAGTGAATGTAAAAAACAAAAAGTAATATATGAATCATTAGATGATCCTTTAATGATGCAAACTATTGGTGAAATGATTGCTGAAGGAGAACTATTTAAAACACTAAAAAAACATCGAAAAATATACCGAGAAAAACGCGATTATTTCTGTAATATTTTAATTCAGAGTTTTGGAAATGAAATTAAGATTCAAATCCCAAAGAATGGTTTGGCTGTTTGGATTGAATGGCAAATTCCAATTAACCTTTTTCAATTAAAAAAAGATGCAGAAAAATTAAATTTATTTCTTCCACAATCAATTTTATATCAAACCAGAGATAAAATAGGAATGCGAATTGGTTTCGCAAATTGGAACGAAGAAGAAATGCATCAAATCGTAAAAATAATACAACAGTGTATTTATACACAAATTTTAAAAAGCTGAAATATCAATTTCAGCTTTTCAATTATTTTAATTTCTTACTTTAAAAGTCCAAGTAAATTCAAATTCAGAAACTACATCACCTTCTTCATCAACACCTTTTGATTTTGCTAAAAACGTTACACCTTTTTGTGTTTCAATTGCTTCTTTTATTACTTGTTCAATTTCAGCACCTTGATCGCAAGTAAATATAATTTTACCCACAGCTTTTTTTAGAAATTTAGATTGCATTCCAATAACTAACATAGATACATTAGCACCAGATTCTTGAATTTTAGCAGAAGCCATTAGCCCCGATGAAAACTCGGCTGCCATACCTTGTACAGCCCAAAATATACTTTTAAATGGATTTTGATTAAGCAGTCCATATTTTACTTTAGTCGAAACTGAGTTTTTTTCCCATTTTTGTAATCTTACACCGGCAATCCATGCAATAGGAATTTGGTTTGAAATAATATTTCTAAAGAAATCTTTATTCATTTTAAATAATTTTTTTTGTGGTTATTATATGATTTTCATTAGCCAATTTAATAATCCTAAATCATATATTTGCACAATATATTAATTTATTACAATTTAAATGACTGGAGTAATTATATTGTTTATTATACACTGGTATGGATCATTATTTTTCCAAACATTCTTTCATCACCGTTATGCGTCTCACGCAATGTTTACGATGTCAAGAACTTGGGAGAAAATATTCCATGTTTTAGCTTGGATTTTCCAAGGAACATCTTATTTAAGCCCTTATGCTTACGGGGTAATGCACAGAATGCACCACAAACACGCAGATACAGAAAACGATCCACACTCGCCAATATTCGATAAAAATGTTTGGAATATGATGTGGAAAACTCGTATTTACTATAAAGAAGTTGGAACTGGGGAAAAGGAAATCGAACAAAAATACATCAAAGGTGTACCGGCTTGGAGAGAGTGGGATAAATTTGCCGAGCACAATATTGTACGTCTTGCTTGGATTTTTGTTTATATCGGTTTATACTGGTTAGTTGATGCTCCTATTTGGGCGTATTTTGTTTTCATTCCAATGCACTCTTTAATGAGCCCATTACACGGTGCTATCATTAACTGGTTCTCTCACAAATATGGTTACAGAAACTACGAAGTAAAAGATACTTCTACGAATTTAATGCCAGTTGACTGGTTAATGTGGGGAGAATGTTTACACAACAATCACCACAAATTTGGTGGACGTCCTAACTTCGCAGTTAAGAAATTCGAGTTTGACCCAATGTTCCCATGTATCCGATTAATGGAAAAATTGAATATTATTCAATACAAGAAAGGAAAATTAGACACAGATTATATGTAAGATAAAAAAGACCTCGAATCGAGGTCTTTTTATTTTTTATATACTTTTGATTGAATATAATTCCAAAAATATTGTTTCTCTTCAATTAAATTAAAATCATTGAATAAATGATCAATCTTCGGAAAATCTTTTGTTTTAATACCTGCAATCAAATTAAAAAACACAACCATTGACTTGGTTAAAAATCGTTGTATTAAATTTTGATTCTCATTAAACTCAACACAAAACCACTTCCCTTCTATTATTAAATTTGGATTGAATTTAGTAAATAAGACTTCACAATCTGAAGCTGAAAAATGATCAAAAATAAAAGCAGTAATTACAATATTATAGTTTTGATTAGTTTCGAATTTAAATATGTCTTCTTTATAAAAGTTCACTTTTAAATTAGAATGATTTCTTGTTTTTGCTTTGTTTATCATCACTGTAGAAAGTTCAACATAATCAATTTCTACCAGAATATTTAATTCATTAATTTCCTCTAAAAACCATCCACTTCCACCACCTAACCAAAGAATTTTATCGTTAGCTTTTAAATATTTCAATATGATTTTATGAGCGATCTGTTGACGATTTAAGAAACAAATTCTACTTAGCAAATCGTAATATGGAGCAATGTAATTGTAATTCATTATTCAAAAAGTAAAACGCTTAATATTCCGAAAATAGCTTTTATAAATATCATTCCGTCAATAGCTATTAAATAATATAAAATGGATTTTGGACGGTTCAAACGATATGCAAATAGTGCCATTAAAAGAATAGGGACTAACATAAAAAGTGTGCGATGTAAAGGTAAATTATACCAAAAACCAAATAGTATAAAGCTTAAAAAACCTAAAAATATTAAAGGTAAAATTACTTTATTCAGCATAAATTGATTTCCGAATTGAACTACAAAAGTTTTTAAACCTCGGTTTGTATCATCTTCGTAATCCTTCATATCAAACATAATTGCGTTTACTATGAAATACATAAAAGTTTGTGTAAATAAAAAATAAAATTTACTATCCACCTGAAAATGAACACCATTTTCTATTTCTAAAATCAATAACGGAAAATAAACAGTTGTTATCGCCCAAGTCCATGCAATTAAAGTAGGTTTAAACCATGTATAATTTCTTAACGACAAACCAAATTTCCAATTGTAATAACTTGTAGAAAGAAAAAATGTAGTTATTAAAACAAGATAATGAATCCAATGAAGCGTAAATATATTGTTAAACGATTTAAACAGTAAACTTACTCCAGAAAAACAACAGACTATAAATAAAATTATGTTAAATAGTTTGATCGATTTTTTATGATTGATGTAAAACTGTGTTCGAGGATTAGATGATACAGTCTTATTCTGTGGAGTTTTATATGCAAATAAATAGAATAACACGCTTAAAGAACTGATAAACAAATAATAATCTAAACTATTTAATTGTAAACCAATTTTGATATTAGTTTCCAAATTGAGACCAATAGACAACAAACCCATAAAAAAATTGGAGAAAAAAATGTATTCGATAAAACGATGTACTATTTTCTTCTCCATTTCTATTACGCTTTAAACTTTTCCGATACGTTTGTTTTATAGGTCTCACCTATCGGAATTTCAATGTCATTCAAATATAAAACTTTATTTTGAATGGATTTTATTTTTTTTATAGATATAATAAATGAGCGATGAACACGCATAAATAGTGCTTCTGGTAATTTTTCTAAAATTGATTTCATCGAAATTCTTGCTGTAATTTTAGAACCATCAACTAAATGTATTTTTACATAATCGTCTAAACCTTCAATGTATACAATATCATCATACATAATATTATTTAACTTATAATCAGCTCTAATCGAAAGATAATCTTGATTATTAGCTAATTTTTTATCTACTAAAATTAAAACTGCTTTATGAATCGCCTCTTCAAATCTTTCATATTCAATAGGTTTTAATAGATAATCTAAAGCTGCAACATTAAAACCATCAATTGCATATTCTGCATACGCTGTTGTAAATATTACAGGAGGTTTTACTTCTAAATTTTTATAAAAATCCATTCCATTCGTTCTAGAAATCTGAATATCTAAAAACAATAAATCAATCGGAAATTGATTCATATATTTTTGTGCATCTTTTGTATTAGAAAATGTCTTAACCAATTCTATTTCATCATTCCTATGACAATAATTCTCTATAACTATCAATGCCAATGGTTCATCATCTATTGCTATTGCTTTAATCATTTAAATTTAAATCTAATTTTAATTCAACTTTAAACTGTTGATTTGATTCGTCAATATTTAAATCATATCTATCAGGATAATAATAATCTAATCGTTTTTTTGAATTCGATATACCTGTTAAACTTTTATCTTCTTCATTTACATCATAATTTGAAATTGCATTAACAACCATGA
Organism: Faecalibacter macacae; assembly: GCF_003687725.1. Taxonomy (GTDB): domain Bacteria; phylum Bacteroidota; class Bacteroidia; order Flavobacteriales; family Weeksellaceae; genus Empedobacter; species Empedobacter macacae. The sequence goes on along the minus strand of NZ_RDOJ01000006.1, from coordinate 145,808 downwards.
AATTTAATATTCCTTCTTCTAATTGAATATCAATTTTTATTGGATTTTCAACTACATCTACTATACCATATTTAAAAGCATTTTCTATAAAATTGATTAACAATAATGGAGATATAGAATAATTAGTAAAATTACCTGTAATAGAAATATTAATCGAGTTTTGATTAACCAACCTCAATTTTTGTAATTGGATATAATTCTTAATGTAATCAATATCCTTTTGCAATGCAATAAAATCTGCGGCACTATCTGTTACTACGTAACGCATCATTTTAGATAATTTCATCACTGCATCTGGTGCATTATCAGATTTTTGTAAGGTTAAAGCATAAATACTATTAAGCGTATTAAATAAGAAATGTGGATTAATTTGAGCTCTTAAATATGCTATTTCAGATAATTGTTTTTCTTCTTTTACTTCTTGATAAACTTTCCTTTGTTTAATAATTACCGATATTAATGTAGCGCATGCAAATATTAATACTTTAGGACTCCAAATAATAAACCATGGTGTTCTTCTTGGCCTAAAACCCTCATCACGTGGCATAACCCTTCTTTCAAAAGGAAAAACAAAATCAGGTATAATATGTATGATTAAAAAAGAAATAAGTAAAACAATGGCATAAATCCAATATTTCTTTTTTAAGTATAACTGTGTTGTGAAAACAAAATAATTGACTATAAAAAACATTACCAATAAAATATTTTCTAACATTAATCTTTTAAAAAAAGAAGAAGTAAAAAAGTTTGTTGGTAAATCTGAATAAGGCGCAAAAACAAAAGGCATCAATAGAAAAACTATTGATATGATTGTCATTACAATTATTTCTTTTTTAGAAATTGTATTCATTTTTAATTCTTAATTAATATTCAATCGCAATAATTAGCGATTCAGTTGCTAACGATTCGTATGCAATAAAATCATTATTGTAGATCTGTAAAATTTTTCCCGCTTCAAGATATTGTCCATAAATTTCAACATCACCTAACAATGGAAATACAGTCCAGCATCTATCCTTACTTTTCAAAGGTAATTCACCTTTTTTACTTAAACCATATTTTCCGAAATAGACATTAAATAAATTATGACGTATAATTTTCTTCAATCTATTTTCTTTATCAACTTTAGTCGAAACTAATACCTTTTCTAAAGGTTCAAATTCTAATTTCAGGAACATAACTAAAATTTCTGAATGGTCAAATCGAGCAGATCCTTCAATTGAAAATTCATTTCCTTCTGCTAAATAATAAACAAAAGTTTGATTAGAATCTAATTTCCATTTATAACCATTCATATCCAATCGTATGTCATTTTCTAAAGTAAAAAGAATCAAATACCCATTTTCAATTACCTTTTTTTGATAATATCCATTTTGATTAATTCTTATTTCCTCTACGAAAGAAAAACTTGAATTATGAATAATTTCTTTGAACGATTTAACTCTTAAAATATCCTTATTTACTGAATAAACTTCGTCAGCTTTGCACAATATAACCATGATTTTAGTAATGTTATTCAAAAGTATCATTTGAGTAGTTGTAGAATAAATAATTGAGGTAAACCCTTTAATTTATGAGGTAAAAAAAGATTAATAAAATCTAAAACAAGATTACTAGATTTCACTATATTTATTAATCAAAAAGAAACCACAATAATATGATTAATAAAACAGTAAACTCAATCGAAGAAGCTCTTGAAGGAGTTGAAAGCGGAATGACAATTGCTTTCGGAGGTTTTGGTTTAAGCGGAATAGCAGAAAACTTAATTCAAGGTTTAGTCGACAAAGGTTTAACAAATCTAACTTGTATTTCAAATAATGCAGGAGTTGATAATTTTGGATTAGGATTATTGCTACATCGTAAACAAATCAAAAAAATGATTTCTTCTTATGTTGGAGAAAATGCCGAATTTGAAAGACAAATGCTATCCGGAGAATTAGAAGTTGAATTAATACCACAAGGAACTTTAGCTACACGTTTAATGGCTGCTGGTTATGGTATGCCTGCATTTTTTACACCTGCAGGTGTTGGAACTGAAGTAGCCGAAGGAAAAGAAGTACGAAAATTTACGTTTCATGGAATTGAAAAAGAATACTTATTAGAAAAAGCTTTTGAGCCAGATTACGCAATTGTAAAAGCTTGGAAAGGTGATACAGCAGGAAACTTAATATATAGAGGAGCAGCAGGAAACTTCAATCATCCGGCAGCAATGTGCGGAAAAATTACTATTGCTGAAGTTGAAGAATTGGTTGAAGCTGGTGAATTAGATCCAAATCAAATTCACACTCCAGGAGTATTCGTAAACCGTATAATGCAAGGAGCTAAATACGAAAAACGTATAGAAAATAGAACTGTTCAACCTAAAAACGATTAAACCCATGTTAGATAAAAATGGTATTGCGAAACGCATTGCAAAAGAAGTAAAAGATGGTTTTTACGTAAATCTAGGAATCGGTATTCCAACCTTAGTTGCTAATTATATTCCTGAAGGAATTAATGTCGAATTACAGTCTGAAAATGGTTTATTAGGAATGGGACCATTTCCTATAGATGGTGAGGAAGATGCTGATTTTATAAACGCAGGCAAACAAACGATTACAACTTTACCAGGTTCTTCTTTCTTTGATTCTGCGATGAGTTTTGGTATGATTAGAGCCAGAAGAATCAACTTAACTATTTTAGGCGCTATGGAAGTTTCTGAAAATGGTGATATCGCAAACTGGAAAATACCAGGTAAAATGGTAAAAGGAATGGGTGGTGCTATGGATTTAGTAGCTTCTGCCGATAATATAATTGTTGCAATGCAACATGTAAATAAAGCCGGAGAGTCTAAACTTTTACCTAAATGTTCATTACCATTAACTGGTATTAAATGTGTCAAAAAAATTGTAACCGAATTAGCTGTTTTAGAAATATTACCTGAAGGTGGTTTCAAATTATTAGAAAGAGCTCCAGGAGTTACAGTTGAAGAAATTAAAAATGCAACAGCTGGTAAGCTAATTATTGATGGTGAAATTCCTGAGATGATATTTTAAACGCTAAAATTTTATCAAATACATAAATTTAATCAATCACCCCTATTTTTTATAGGGGTGATTTTATTTTTAATATATTTTTGATAAAAATTATCACTAAAAACATCACACACACATGAAAATTATGAATGTTAACATAAAATGGCACATCGCATTTGCTATTATTTGTATTATTTCAATTATTGGTCTTTTTTGGGAACAAGACACATCATTTAACAACTTATTATTTAATGCAATCGATTCTATTGATAAAGCTGATACCGCTTGGTTACTTACTTCATCTTGTTTAGTTTTATTAATGACACCTGGATTGTCTTTCTTTTATGGAGGAATGGTTGGTAGTAAAAATGTAATATCTACCATGCTACAAAGCTTTATTTGCTTAGGTGTTATTTCATTAATTTGGATAGCCTTTGGCTTCAGTTTAGCTTTCGGAGATTCAAGTTTAACTGTAAATTTAGATGGAAATACTTACGGTTTAATCGGTAACTTCTCACAATATGCATTTTTTGATCAAGTCGGATTATATCCTCATAAAGTAATTGCATCATCAATTCCGTTTGCTTTATTTGCAATGTTTCAAATGAAATTTGCTATAATAACTCCTGCATTAATTACAGGATCATTTGCAGAACGTGTTCGATTTGTATCTTACTTATTATTCATTTGCTTATTTTCTATCATTATATATACACCATTATGTCATGCAGTATGGCATCCCAACGGATTATTAGGTGGATATTTCGGAGTAAAAGATTTTGCAGGCGGAACAGTTGTACATATGAGTGCTGGAATTGCAGCTTTAGCAGGAGCCCTATATATAGGAAAACGTAAAAAAGTACACCATACTCCAACTAATATTCCATTCGTATTATTAGGAACTGGAATGTTATGGTTTGGATGGTTCGGTTTCAACGCTGGATCAGCTTTAGCTGCTGACGGAACTTCGGCTATGGCTTTTGCGACGACAACAGCGGCTTCAGCTGCCGGTATGATAACTTGGATTTTCTTTGATCGAGTAAACGGAAGAAAAGTTTCTGCATTAGGAGCATGTATTGGAACTGTTGTTGGTTTAGTTGCCATAACACCTGCTGCAGGATTTGTATCTATTTCTGAAAGTATCTTTTTCGGATTCATTACATCAATCGTTTCAAATATATTTATGAATTTGTCTTTTTTGAAAAAAATAGATGATTCATTAGATGTATTTGCTTGTCATGGAATTGGAGGAATTATGGGAATGATTTTGACTGCTATTTTTGCACACGGAGAAAACGCAAGTTTATTACATGGAGGATGGAATGTTTTTGGACACCACATGATAGCATTAGCAATTGTATTTCTATTAACTTTTATAGGATCAATATTATTATTTAAAATAACAGATATCATAATTCCACTACGTGTATCACAAAAATCTGAGGAAGTTGGTTTAGATATTTCTCAACATAACGAATCAATAAGTAACTCTTTTTAACATTAAAAAAAGCTCTCTATTCATTATGAATAGAGAGCTTTACGTTTATATCAACTATATAATTATATATTTTATTTACTTTTAATTTTTAGTTTAAAAATTTTCTATATATATTTATTGTAACACTAATATGAATTTTTATGAGAAAAACTTTACTAAGTCTGGCATTTCTTGCCACGATTTCAAATACTGTAGATGCACAGTATTTCACCGAAAACTTTGATGGTAATGGTCCTGGAATAGGAGCTTGGACAACACTTGATTTAGATGGATTAATTGTAGCACCTAACGTCAATTTTATCACAAATGGATGGAATGTGATTGATTTAGATGGAGAAAATGGCCGTTTTGGTGGACCAGCAGGAGATCATGCAGCTGCAAGTACTTCATGGTATTCCCCAGCAGGATCTTCTAATGATTGGTTAATCACTCCTTTAATAAACTTAACTGGATCAACTTCTCCTATTTTGAAATACTCAGCTAAATCACAAGACCCTGAGTACTTAGATGGATATGTTTTAAAAGTAGCTCCTAATGGAGGAAATACTGTTAGTGATTTTACAGATACTTTATTTACAACTAATGGTGAAACAGCCTCTGAAGGTAAACCATGGACAGAAAGAGTTTTTAGTTTAGTTCAATATGCAGGTCAATCTATCCGTATTGCTTGGGTAAATAACTCGAATGATAAATTTATGTTACTAGTAGATGATATATCTGTTGAAGAATATGTTGCTCCTTCTGTATTAACACTTCCATTCCACGAGTCTTTTGATTCAAATTCAAATTCAAGAAATAATTGGACAAATATAAATGTGGATGGAAATGCAAGTTGGAGTTTTGCTATAGGTTCAACATCTACTATTACAACTCCAAAAGCTGGTGATGCCAATGCAAGATTTGTAAGTGTAAATGGTGAAAATACTCCTATTACCAAATTTGTTTCTCCTGTAATAAGCGCGGGAACTAGTACAAACGCATTTTTAGAATTTTATCACGGTAATCCTACATGGGCAGGTGATACAAATGCGCTAAAAGTCTACTATAGATTATCTGATACTGAAGAATGGGTTGAATTATTTTCTAAAGATACACCTACTGAAGAATGGACTAAAGAACAAATTCAATTACCAGCCGTTTCTACAACTATGCAATTTGCATTTGAAGGAATTAACAACTGGGGTCGTGCAAACGTAATTGATGAAGTTAAAGTTAATGCGGGATTAATCCCAATGACTGTAACTCTACCATTTAATGAAACTTTTGAAGATGATTCTTCAACAAGAGCTGGATGGACTCAACAATCAGTTGATGGAAATGCAGAATGGACATACGCTACTGGAGCTTCAGGAGGTACTGTTACTACAGCTCACAATGGAACTAAAAATGCTCGTTTTGTCAGCGTAAATGGAGATAACACTCCTGTAACTAAGTTAGTAACTCCTATTGTAAATGTTGGTAATGCAAATAAGGCTTATTTAGAATTTCATTATGCACAACAAGCTTGGGGTTCAGATATCAATGCATTAAAAGTATTTTACAGAACGAGTCCTACATCGGATTGGGTTGAAATTTACCAAAAAGAAACAGCTACATCTACATGGACTAAAAAACAAATCCAATTACCAGAGGTTTCTAATGAATTACAAATTGCTTTCGAAGGAATCAACAATTGGGGACGTACGAATGTAATTGATGACGTGCAAATAATTGCCGGTGAAACACCTTTAATAGTGGGTGAATGTGGATTCAATAGCCCTTCTAATGCTTTAGAAAATGGAGTCGGAAATACAAAAACATTTGCTTATGCGAACGATTTCACTGTAAACGCAGCAACAAAATTAGACGTTTCTCAAGTTTCATTCAATTTAGTATCTCAAACAAGTTCAATAGAAAGTGCCAGAGTTACTTTATTAACAGATAACAATGGCAAACCAGGTGATGTAATCTATACATTTACAGGAGCGCCTTCTGCAACTCAATCTAATGGTACTAACTTTAATTTTGATTTCTCAACGTATACTTTAAATTTACCTGAAACATTATCGTTAACAAATGATACTAATAGACATCAAGTGTATTGGATGCAAGTTGATGAGGTTGTTACTGCAAATGCAAATGCATATTTTGAAGTAACATCTTTAACAAATACTCCAAATCCACTCTACGTATTTGATACAAATACAGATGCTTGGAGAGAATTAGAATATGACGGTGTATTCTCAGTAATTGGAGAATGTGAAGAATTAGAAGTTGACGTACCTTGTGAATTCGAAACACCTTCTAATGAAATTGAAAATGGACACGGATCTATTTCAGGTGCTGAAATCGCACACGATTTCCAAGTTGAAGATGGAACAATGTTCAATTTACAATCTGTAGCAGTAAATATTTTATCATCTACTGGTGTAAACTCTGCAACTGTTAAAGTATATGCTGATGATAACGGTGTACCAGGAAGTATATTAGCTACTGTATCTGGTGCTCCTACTACTAGACAATCGATTGGTAGTAGTTTCGGATTTGATAGTTCAACTTACACATTCAACTTACCAAGTACGGTATCTCTAGAAGGTGGTAATACATACTGGGTTGGTGTAACTCAAGCTGTTTATGCTTCTGGAACAAATGGATATTGGGAATCTACTTCAGTTTTAAATTCTAACAATACTGGAAAATTCAAAGGAACTTCTGGTGTTTGGGATGATTTCAGTGAAGGTGAATGGGACGGAGTATTCAAAATTATTGGTGAGTGTGGTTCATTATCTATCAATGATGAGGTAATCGATGTAACTAAATTATCATTCTACCCTAACCCAGTAACTGATGTATTATATGTTAAACATAAATTAGCAGTTGAAGGTGTAGATGTATTTAACTTAGCAGGTCAAAAAGTTATGGCTACTAAAGTTAAAGCTGATGGTTCAGTTAACTTATCAAGCTTACCAAAAGGAGTTTACATTGTAAACGCTACTTTAGCTGACGGTACTAACCAAACATTTAAAGTAATTAAGAAATAATTTCTTAAACACTAAATAAAAACAAAGCCCTCCTGAAATTCAGGAGGGCTTTTATATTGAAATAGTATGATTTTAATTTTAGTCGATTACTTTTCCGATTAAATCGAATTCGTAAGCTTCAATAATTTCTACATTTACAAATTCACCAACTGGCAAATAAGTATCAATTGCAGAAATTAAAATTTCGTTATCTACATCTGGAGAATCGTGTTCTGTACGACCAACAAAATTATCTCCTTCTTTACGATCAATTAAAACTTTAAAAGTTTGACCAATTTTTTCTTGATTTAAATCGTAAGAAATCTGAGATTGAATTTCCATAATTTCTTCGACACGTTGCTGCTTTACCTCTTCAGGTACATCATCAACTAAGTTGTATGCATGTGTATTTTCTTCGTGAGAATATGTAAAACATCCTAAACGATCAAATTTTTGCTCTTGCACCCATGCTTTCATCTCTTGGAAATCTTCTTCAGTTTCACCAGGATAACCACAAATTAAAGTCGTACGAATTGTCATATTTGGTGCTTTTTCACGGAAAGCATCTAATAAGGCATTCGTTTTTTCTTTAGTAGTACCACGACGCATCGATTTTAAGATGTTTGTAGAAATATGTTGTAATGGAATATCTAAGTAGTTACAAACTTTAGGTTCTTCACGAATTACATCTAATACATCTTCTGGGAAACCAGCCGGAAATGCATAGTGTAAACGAATCCACTCTATTCCTTCAACCTTCACTAATTCTTTTAATAAAGATGCTAATTCACGTTTTTTGTATAAATCTAATCCATAGTACGTTAAATCCTGTGCAATTAAGATTAATTCTTTTGTTCCATTTTTAGCAAGATTAGTTGCTTCTTTTACTAAATCTTCAATAGGACGAGATACATTACCTCCTCTCATTAAAGGAATTGCGCAGAAAGAACAAGGACGATCACAACCTTCAGCAATTTTTAAATATGCATAATGACGAGGTGTTGTCGTTAAACGTTCACCAACTAATTCGTGTTTGTAATCAGCACCTAAAGCTTTTAATAACAATGGTAATTCGCGAGTTCCGAAATATTGATCAACATCCGGAATTTGCTCTAATAAATCTGGTTTGTAACGTTCAGATAAACATCCAGTTACGAAAACTTTTTCAACTAAACCATCTTCTTTACGTTGAACATAATCTAAAATCGTATCAATACTTTCTTCTTTTGCATTATCAATAAATCCACAAGTATTAATTACGACAATATCACCAGATTGTTCGTGAACAACTTCTTTTCCATTGGCTTTTAATTGTCCCATTAAAACCTCTGAATCATAAACGTTCTTAGAACATCCTAATGTAATAACGTTGATTTTCTTTTTTCCAACCGATTTTGTACGCATTGCTAAAATTTAAGTCTGCAAATTTACGAAAAATATCATTAGAATGGTATTAAATAAGAAGGTTTGAGCGAAATGAGATAAGGTTTTAAAAGAAGTTTTTAGTATTTTTTACATGTATTTACCAATATGATACAATATTATTTCTACTTTCGCAGATAAATTAAATTTAAAATGATTCAAAAGGTTACTGTAAATAATATTGAATTCAATTCAAAGACGAAAGTTCAAGAATACGCTAAAACAATATTAGTTAAGTACGCAGGTAATGATATTTTATCAAAAGAAGATCAAGAATTTATGATCGCTTATTTTGAACAATTTCATTATGAATGGAAAAGAAAAAAAGGTGTAGGAATTGAAAATCTATTCATCAAAAAATCTGAATGGGATAATAACGAATTTTGGATTAAACGTACAAATGATTCTATTACAGATGTAAGTTACATCATCAGAAAAATTGCGCGTCCAGATTATAAATATTGGTTAGAATTAGCATTAGGAAATGCTATAAAAGTTGAAGACAAAAAATCTTTAAAAGAAATTGTTATTGATTTCGCGAAAGCTAAAGAAATTTCAATTTCTGAAGAATTATTCACTGCTAATCAAGATCAAGAAATGGTTCCTCAATTAATTAATGAAACTTTAGTTGAAGAATTTATTGCATTTTACGCAGAACAGGCTAACTAATTGGTTTTGCAAAAAATTTTGTGAAATATAAAAAAACCTCATCAAATTTGATGAGGTTTTCTTTTAAATACTTACGATTTATGATTCCTGAAAAGTTTAAAAAAGTAAATATTTAGTAAAAACTGAGCATAACCATACACTGCATCTTCTATCGGAATCGTTCCTAATCTAATATTTAAGAATTCTTTTGAATTATAATTTACAATAGGATTTTCTAATCCTGTTCCTGTCAAAATTCCATTAACTGGAAAAAAACCTAACATCAATACAAAAAATACAAATGATGCTTGACCTATCCATTTTTCTTTTACTATTAAATGTATATACAACACAGTTAATATGGTAACAATTGCCGTAACAAACGTGTATATTTTATCATAATTTAACAATCCTATTACTGCACAAATTATTACCGTTACAAATGCTATTATGTTATTAAAACCATTCGCCCAGGTCAGATTAAAAAACTTTGTTAGACAGAAATAGGTAAATACACAAGAGAATGGAATACAATAAAAAAACAACCACTCTTCTATTGGTAATCCTAATAATCTAAAACCGATTAAATAAGTATCATTAAACCACCACACTCCTATTTTTGTAAACAATACATCCCATAAAATAAAAGGAATGGCTACAATTGTACTGGATTTTATAAACGTTAAAAAATGACGATTAAATTGAATTCTTTTATCAAATGAATAAATAAAACAAATAATTATCGTAAAAAAATTAATTAGTAAATAAGTGTACTTTTCCATTAGATATTTTTAGAATAAAACATTTTAAAATACTTAAATGGCACAAATAAAAATCCAAAACATTCGCCATCTTCTTTCGTTATATATTTATGATGTTGCTTATGCGCTCTTCTGATTGCTAAAAAATATGGATTCGTTGTTTTACTAAAAATTTTAATTCGCTGATGTATAAAAATATCATGAACAAAGAAATACGCAATACCATATAGCGTAACACCTAAACCAATAAAAAATAAATAATTATAATTTTTTAACGAACCAAAATAAAAGAGAACAATTGCTGGAATTGCAAAAATGATAAAGAAATAATCGTTCTTTTCAAATTCCCCTTCTGTACTATGATCGTGATGATCTTTATGCAAAAACCATAAAAATCCGTGCATAACATATTTATGTATCAACCATGTTAATGGTTCCATCAACAAAAAAACAGAGATTGTAATTAGTAAATTAATCATAAAACAGAATTTATAAGTTCTTTTAATTCAATTGATTTTACATCTTGATAATTCCTTTCAATAAAGTTTTTATCACGAATTAATTCACTCGAATATCCTAAAAATTTTGGAGCATTATTTTGAATTGAATATCGAATCAATCTAATTTCAATATTATTTTGATCTAGTAAAAATGCATTTTCAATATTTTTTTTTCCTTTATTAAAAGTTGAAAGTTTACTAATCGGATTAATCACATGATTTGCCAAAATTGTTTGATAAGCTCCTAAATAAGCCAAATAAACAGGATCTTTTGTAGTAGTAATAGAATCAATCATCGTTTTACATATCTTTTTATTATCTGGCGCTTTTGATAAATTATTACGTAACAACGATAAATCTTGACCATAAACTAAAGAATTAATAAATATGAAAAATGCATATAATTTCATTAGACTAAATTTGAAAATTTATAATCTAAATAACTACGAGATAACATCAAAAACTTATCAGAATTAGGAATCCTAATTCTTTCATTTAAAACCTTTTTTGCACTTGATTTCTGTATCTTTTTAAACAAAGAGAAATAATATTTGTAAGCTAAATAAACTCCAAATTTAGAAGTTATTGGCAACCTATTAATTCCAATCAAAGCTTCTTCAAATTCAGTATTAATATCACGTTCAATCTCCATTTTTATATGATCATTAAACTCAGTTAAATCTACATTAGGGAAATAGGTACGTCCTAAAACATAATAATCATCTCTTAAATCTCTTAAAAAGTTAATTTTCTGAAAAGCAGATCCTAGCTTCATCGCAAAAGGTTTTAACTCATCGTATTTTACTTTATCACCTTCAACAAAAATATGCAAACACATTAAGCCAACAACTTCTGCCGAACCTAAAATATATTCTTTATACAAATCGCTATTATACTCTATCTTTTCCAAATCCATTTCCATACTATGTAAAAATTGATGAATTAATTTTTCTTCAATTTGGTATTTATGTACAGTTTCTTGAAATGAATGTATTATAGGATTCAAAGATATTTTAGCAGCTAATGCTTTTTCTGTTTCATTTTTAAAATCAATTAATAATTGCTTTTGATTATAACCATGAAAACTATCAACAATTTCATCAGCTAATCTTACAAAACCATATATTGAGTAAATAGCCTCGCGCAATTGTGGATGCAAAGCCTTAATACCCATAGAAAAACTTGTGCTGTATTTCTGAGTTACTATTTTACTTAAACTAAAAGAAACTTCATCGTATATACTTTTCATAAAATTTTTGTTTTAGATATTAATTTCATTTGCGGCTATTTTACCCGAAATAATTGAAGGCGGAACACCTGGTCCAGGAACTGTTAGTTGACCTGTATATAATAAATTCTTAATCTTTTTGTTTCGTAATGAAGGTTTAAAAACAGCAGTTTGACCTAATGTATTTGCTAAACCATAAGCATTACCACCAAAAGCATTGTAATCTTTTTTAAAATCATTTATACAATAACTTCTTTGATAATCTATTTTAGATTTTAGATTCTTAACACCTGTTTTATATTCTAATCGAGCAATCATATCATCTAAATAAGTTAATCTTACCTCTTCAGAATCTTCAATATTTATTGCAATTGGCATTAATAAAAATAGATTTTCATGTCCTGATGGTGCAACGTTAGGATCTGTTTTTGACGGACAACAAGCGTAAAATAATGGATCTGTAGGCCATTTTTTATCAGTATATATTTCTTCTACATGTACATCCAAATCATGCTCAAAAAACAATGTATGATGAGTAATATTTGGTAATTTCTCAGTAATACCTAAGTAAAAAATTAAGCACGATGGTGCAAATGTTTTATTATTCCAATACTCTTCAGTATAGTTACGATACTCTTTATCTAAAAGTGTTTCTGAATGATGATAGTCTGATGAAGCGATAACAAAATCAAATTCTAAAATACGATCACCAATTTGTATTGCTTTCGCAACTTTATCTTTTACAATAATTTTATTAACCGATTGATTTGTAGATATTTTTACACCTTGTTTTTTAGCAATTGCTTCCATTGCTGTAACTAAACTATAAAAACCTCCCATTGGATACCACGTACCTAATTGGTAACCGCCATAATTCATCAAACTATATAATGCAGGAATATTTTTAGGTGATGCACCAAGAAATATAACTGGAAATTCCATTATAGCTTGTAAATAAGGATGCTTAAAATAATTAGAAACATAGGATCTATAATTGGTTAATAAATCTAATTTTAAAGCATTTACAATAACATTTAAGGAAATAAACTCTAACCAAGAATGACAGGGTTTTTGTACAAAATCTTTCATTCCTATTTCATACTTTTCCTTTCCTTCTTCCATAAAAGCAATTAATTTTTTACCAGCTCCTTTTTCAAAAGATTCAAAAAGTTGAACAATTTCATTAAAGTCTTCAGGTAAATTAATCGATTGATCTGGAAAAACAATTTCAAATTGTGGATTTAATGATACTAATTCAAAAAAATCTGAACTCTTAACATTAAAATCTATAAAAAAATTCTCAATAATATCTGGCATCCAATACCAAGATGGTCCCATATCAAAGGTGTAGCCATTCTCAGTTTTAAATTGGCGAGCTCTTCCTCCTATTTCATCATTTTTCTCAAAAATCTCTACGTCATATCCTTGTTTTGCTGCATAAGCAGCTGCTGACAATCCAGATATTCCACCTCCAATAATCGCTACCTTTCCTTTTCTTAAAGTCATTTCTTAATATTATATAATACTATTAAATACAATTTATCTTCAAATATAGTATATTATATTACTTTAATTAAGTTTTTATTATAAGATTTTTAAAAAATTGGTATTATTTAATTCTAAAAACAGATTTAAATATTGATTTAGGAATGACTTTGAAGTTGTAAAACGTAGCTGTTTTAAAATTTTAGGGTTGAATTTTAGTTAATACTCCTAAAAAAAACTCAAAGAATGGACATGCCCCAAAAAGTTAGACACTTTCTGGGCTTTTTTTATGGGAAGAAAAAAGAAATTTATATTGGAATTTAAATTACAATGTGTACTAGAATTTTTAGAAGATTCACAATCAGAACGAACAATATCAAAGAAATATAATATCAATCAAAAATTAGTGAATGATTGGATTAGAATCTATCGATACAATGGTTTAAATGGTTTACTACCAAAAAAATATACAAGCTATGATTCAAATTTTAAATTAAAAGTTATAAAAACGATCGAAAAAGAAAATCTCTCTCTATTTGAAGCAGGTTTACGATTTGGAGTAAATAGCAAAAAAACAATTATTGATTGGCAACGAAATTATGCTAAATTTGGAATTAACGGCTTAAATCTAAACCAATAGGTCGTCCAAGTACAATGAATAAGTCTGAATATAAGCAATTAAAATCGTATAATTTGATTTAAGCTTATTATTAGCTTGTTCAAAAATAGCAAGAAGTAGCTTTTATTATTATTTAAAGAGAAGTAAAACAGACAAATATCTAGAGGTTAAAATATTAATCACTAAGATTTTTCACAAGCATAAAGGAAGATATGGTTATCGACGAATTACAGATGAATTAAGAAAATCAGGAACTATCATTAATCATAAAACCGTTCTTAAATTGATGAATAGCTTAGGATTAAAGAGTTTGATTCTAAGAAAGAAATACAAATCTTACAAAGGAGAACAGGGAAAAATTGCTCCAAATATCTTAAAAAGAGTATTTAAGGCAAATAGACCCAACCAAAAATGGGTTACCGATATAACAGAGTTTAAAGTAGGAAATCAAAAGCTTTATTTATCACCAATTCTAGATCTTTATAATCAAGTAATTATCAGTTATGACTAAGTGAAAGACCTACATTTAATCAAGTGACAAATATGCTCAAAAAAGTATTTAAAAGGCTCCCAAAGGGAAGTAAACTAATGTTACACTCAGATCAAGATAGCAATATCAAATGAGACAATATCAATTTTTATTAAAAGAAAAAGGAATTACTCAAAGCATGAGTCGAAAAGAAAATTGTTTGGATAATGCTATTATTGAAAATTTCTTTGGAACATTAAAATCAGAATTTTTTTTCTTGAAAAAATTTAATTTAATACAACAACTTAAAAAAGAAATTAAACAATATATTTACTATTACAACTACCAAAGAATTAAATCGAACTTAAATAAGATGAGTCCGATACAATATCGAACTCATTTTTATAATAATTAATTTTTTAATCTGTCCAAACTTTTTGGTGCAGTCCATTAATAAGGTTATAATTTTCTTTCTTAATCAGCATCGTAGATTAATACTCGTTTTGCTAATTTATTTGGTCCATTTAAGAATGCGATATGTTCGGGATGTTTTTGATAGGTTTCAAATTGTTCCATTGTTTCAAACGCAGCGAATAAAGAAAACGAATATGATGCATCAATTACATCTCTTTCAATAGCAGCTGGAGTTCCAACATGGAAAAATGCTGAAGGAGCAATTGGTTCTAAATCCAATAATGCTTGATGAAATTGTTTCACTTCTTCTTCAGTTGCATCATCTTTTAACCAAAATAATACATGGTGTGCTAACATAGTTTTTATATTTTGTTTTAGTAAGCAATTTGCATTTTCACCTTCTTATTTTTCACTTTCTGACCGTTTAGTTTCTTTAATAATTCAGGAACTTTTTTACGGTTAACCGCTACATAGGAAGTCGTATCTTTTACTTCAATAATACCAACATCATTCTTTTCTAATTCACCTTTTTTGAATAAGAATCCAACAATATCAACTTTATTTACTTTATCTTTTTTACCAGCCGAAATGTAAATCGTTTGGTAAGGTGTACGAGCTGGAATTGGATATTCACCAGAAATATCTTCTACTTCCAATTTCTTGTCAACAAATGGAAAATTTTCTTCGTTACTAATCACTAAATAAACTGTCCCTTTTGCTTTCATACGTGCTGTACGGCCGTTACGGTGAATAAAAGCATCTTCTTTTGGAGGTAATTGGTAATGAATAATTGTATCAACTTCCGGAATATCTAATCCACGCGCAGCTAAATCTGTCGTAATTAAAACACGTACCGAATCGTTACGGAATTTCAATAACGCACGCTCACGCTCATCTTGTTCCATTCCACCATGAAAACTTTCGCGCGCAATTCCCATTTCGCGTAATAAATCACTGATACGAGTAACTGCATCACGGTGATTACAGAAAATCAACATACGTTGTGTTCCTAACTTACAAATCAACTTGAATAATGAATCTAATTTCTCTTCAGAAATTGTGTTAATTTGCTTCATCTTCAAATTAGGTTTAACTTCTTTATTCTTTAAGAAATTAATTACCTTATGATTATCTAAACCTGCAAATTCAGGAATATCTTTCATTTCCGTTGCTGAAGTTAAAATACGGTGATTTAAATTCTTCATTTCAAAAATAATAGAAGACATATCCGATTGAAAACCGAATTCTAACGCTTTATCAAACTCGTCTAAAACTAATGTTTTAACCGTTGTTGGATCAAAGTTTTCGTTGCGTAAATGGTAAGCAATTCTACCAGGCGTACCAACTAAAACAGCTGGAGCTTCTAATAAATTATTTTGTTCAATTTTAGTATTATGACCACCGTAACAACAAGTTACTTTAAATCCCGTTTTCATTGATTTGAAAACATCTTCGATTTGTAAAGCTAACTCACGAGCTGGAACCATGATTAGGGTTTGAACTCCTTTTACATTTGGATCTAAATCTCTTAAAATAGGAAATAAGAATCCTAATGTTTTACCAGAACCTGTTGGCGATAATAAAATAATATCTTGATTATCTCCCGAAAATTCGAAAGCATTACGCTGCATCGCATTCATGTCCTCGATGCCTAAATTTTTATATAATTCTTGGAATTGCATTAATTATTAAGTATTTGCATTAATTATTTTTTAATAAAATTAGTATCTACAATAATTTTGATGTGTAGATGATTTATCAAAAAATACAAAACGTTCAGTTGTACTGTACGATGTTGCAAATATAAGGAATAATAAAACAAGAGAGTTATTTAGATTTTTATCTTTTAAATCAAGCGGATAATGTTGAGCTAGATTAAATATTAGTTAAATCTTTAAAATACTAACAACCTATAATTAAGTAATGATAACTTTGATCGTTTGTTAAATACATAAACAATTATGAATATTAAAAAGACTATTATATCTTCATTATTTGTACTGTTAACTTTTACTTCATGCTCAAATGAAAAAGAATCAACTGAATTAATTGGAGATGTCGCATCAATTTTGAATACAGTGAATGAAATCTCAGGAGAAACTGAAAAAGATAATTCTGAAGAAAATAAGAATGAAAATGATTCTTCGGAAGAATTTTCTTCTAAAGGAAATGAAGATGTCGATAAATTACTAAATGAATATGAATCTTATATTAATGAGTATTCAAAATTATCAGAAATTGCTGAAACTGGTGATCCTACATTAATTTTAGAATATGCTTCTAAGCTGGATAAAGTGAAAGAATTAAAAGAAGTTATTCAACATGCTAAAGAAGAAAATAATTTAACCGATGAACAAATTTCTAGGTTAATTAAGCTTCAAACTCAATTAAAAGAATTAGCTCAATAAAATATATTACAGCTCGAAATATTAAATTAAAAAGCCCACAAAATGTGGGCTTTTTAATTATTTGAAAATATTTTCGATTTCTGTCTTATAATTTTCAGCGATTACTTTACGCTTCTTCTTTAAAGTTGGTGTTAATTCACCATTTTCGATAGTAAATTCATTCAGAATGATTGCTGGTTTTTTAATTTGCTCCCAGTTCCCAAAGAATTTGTTAGCTGAGCGAACTTCTTGATTGATTTTCTTTTGAATTTCGCTATGTTTTAAAAATTCTTGTTTCGATAACGCTACAATTTCAGGAGAAGCATCTTGTGCCCATTCCTTTAAACTTGCATAATTAGGAACAATTAAAGCTGATGGAAATTTCTCTCCATCTCCTACAACCATTGCTTGTTCTATGAATTTAGATTCTGTTAATTTATTTTCAATCGGTGCTGGAACAACATATTTTCCTCCAGAAATTTTAAACATTTCTTTCTTACGGTCAATAATTTTTAAGAAGTTTTTTTCTTCCCAAACTCCAATATCACCTGTATGCATCCATCCGTCTTTTAAAACTTCGTCTGTTGCTTCTTGATTTTTGTAGTATCCCATCATTACGTTAGGACCTTTCACTAAAATCTCACCGTCTTCTGCAATTTTAACTTCAACATCTAAAACTGGTGAACCAACCGTTCCAATTCTTAAACCAAGTTTATTTGGATTATTTACAGATATTAAAGGAGATGTTTCTGTCATTCCGTATCCTTCAAAAAATGGTAATCCTGCACCTAAAAAAACACGTGCGATACGACCTTGTAATGAAGCACTTCCTGAGATGATACTTTCGAAATTCCCACCTAATGCATCGTAAAATTTATTTAAAACTAACTTACGAGCAACTGCTAACTTCATGTTGTAAACAACAGAACGTTTCGATGGATCTGGCTCATATTCTGCAGCTACTTCTACCGCCCAGTCAAAAATCTTACGTTTTGAACCTGTTAAATTAGATCCTGTTTTAATGATTTTTTCATAAACTTTTTCCATTAAACGTGGAACAGCAGTCATGATATGAGGTTTTATTTCACTAATATTATCCCCAATTTTTTCTAAACCTTCGGCAAAATAAACTGTAATACCAATGTGTAAATAAGTATAAATTACCATTCGTTCGTAAGCATGACAAGGAGGTAAAAAAGTTAATCCGCGTGCATCACCTTGAACAAGTTTAGTTACCTCACGAGCTGCTAAATAGTTTGACACCATATTTTTGTGAGACAACATTACACCTTTTGGTTTTCCTGTTGTACCAGAAGTGTAGATAAGTGTAGCTAAGTCTGTTTCTTTTACAGCATCGCTTAACTCGTCTAATCTTTGATCTGATGTATCTTGTCCAACTTCGAATAGTTCAGACCAACTTCTTGAATCTGGAAATTCGTTAATTGCAAATACATGACGTAGACTATAAATAGAATCAACCATTCCGTTAATTCTATTGTACAAATTTTTATTACTTACAATACATAATTCAATTTCTGCATCATTGAAAATGAATTGATATTCTGCATCTGTAATATTAGGATAAATAGCTACTACCACTGCACCAATTTGCTGAATTGCAAAATCAATTACATGCCATTCGTATCTACTTTCACAAACTAAACCAACTCTATCACCTGGTTTTACACCTAAAGCTAATAAACCTTTAGATACTTGTCGAATTTGTTGTATATAATCAGTTGTCTTAGTAAACTTCCATTCACCATCTATTTTTGATGAAAACATATCATGATCTGGCCATAATTGAGCTTGACGATATGCTAAGTCAAATATTCTTGAAGAATTATTCATCTTGTTTTTATTTATATTTTTCCACTATATAAAAAGCAGGCAAATTTCGGAATAATTTTCAGAATAATAAACTTTCACTAGTAATTTATACAAATACAGCTGAGTTTTTATGCATATTTACATGTTATAAAAGTTAAATTTATATTTGAATAATAATACCTTAGCCTAAATAATAGTACATAAATAAAAGCATAAAAAAAGACCATTATTAACTAATAGTCTTTTAATATATTATTTGAAAATATTACTGATTTCTTCTTTATATTTTTCAGCGATTACTTTGCGTTTTTTCTTTAAAGTTGGTGTTAATTCTCCTCCTTCAATTGTAAATTCATCCGGAATAATTACACATTTCTTTAATTGTTCCCAATTCCCAAAAAATTGATTTGCTTGACGAACTTCTTGATTAATTTTCTTCTGAACTTCGCTGTGCTTTAAAAATTCATTTTTAGGTAAACTCGCAATTTCTGGAACTGCTTCTTGAGCCCACTCTTTTAAGTTTGGAAAGTTTGGAACGATTAAAGCTGACGGGAATTTCTCTCCATCACCAACAACCATTGCTTGTTCAATGAATTTAGATTCTGATAATTTATTTTCAATCGGAGCTGGAACAACATATTTTCCTCCAGAAATTTTAAACATTTCTTTTTTACGATCGACAATCTTTAAGAACTTACCTTCTCCTTCTACCCAAGTTCCAATATCTCCTGTATGTAACCATCCATCAATAATTACTTCAGCAGTAGCCTCAGGATTTTTGTAATATCCCGTCATAACGTTGGGACCTTTCACCAAAATTTCGCCATCCTCAGCTAATTTTACTTCAACACCAGAAATTGGAGAGCCAACAGTTCCAATACGAACTCCTAAGCGATAAGGATTATTTACAGTAATTAAAGGAGATGTTTCTGTCATACCGTAACCTTCATAAAAAGGCAAACCAGAAGCCATAAAAACTCGAGCAATGCGCCCTTGTAATGAAGCACTTCCCGAAATGATATTTTTGAAATTACCTCCTAAAGCATCGTAAAATTTATTTAAGACTAATTTACGAGCAACAGCTAATTTCATATTATAAGCTAATGATCTTTTAGATGCATCTGGTTCGTATTCAGCAGCAACTTCAACAGCCCAATCGAAAATCTTACGTTTAGTTCCTGTTAAAGAACTACCTGTTTTAATAATTTTTTCATAGACTTTTTCCATTAAACGTGGAACAGCAGTCATAATATGAGGTTTAATTTCACTGATATTTTCACCAATTTTCTCTAAACCTTCAGCAAAATAAACATTGATTCCTAAATTTAAATAACAGTAAATTACAGTACGTTCATAAGCATGACAAGGTGGTAAAAAAGTTAATCCTCTACTACCTGGTTCTAAAACTAATAACTCATTAGAAGCTTTAAAATTGGAAACCATATTATTGTGTGATAACATTACTCCTTTGGGACGACCTGAAGTACCTGAAGTATAAATTAAAGTAGCTAAATCAGAAGGACGAACGGCTTGACTTAGATTAGAAACATATTCATCTGAAATGTCTTTTCCTATTGTTATTAATTCTTTCCAATTTCTTGAATCAGGAAATTCATTAATAGCAAAAATGTATTGTAAATTGAACATAGAGTCTATTAATTTACTAATACGATTGTATAAATTTTTATTGCTAACGATACAAAGACTAATATCCGCATCGTTAAAAATAAATTGATATTCTGCATCTGTAATATTAGGATAAACTGCAACAACAATTGCTCCGATTTGCTGAATAGCAAAATCAATAACATGCCATTCGTATCGGCTTTCACATACTAATCCAACTTTATCGCCTGGTTTAATACCTAATGCTAAAAGTCCATTCGAGATTTCTTTCGTTTGTTGAATAAATTCTGAAGGTTTTGTGAATTTCCATTCACCATCAACTTTAGTAGCAAACATATTATTGTCTGGCCATAATTCAGCTTGACGATATGCTAAATCAAATATTCTAGTCGGATTATTCATCTGTTTATATTTTCCAAAAAAGAGTGCAAATTTCGTGATATTTTTCCACAATATTAAATTTTTCTTAAATATTCGTTAACGAAAATTTATTATATAGCTGGAGTACAATTTCATATTAAATAAAAAACTATCTTATTTATCTAAGATTCATAAACTCTAAAATAATATACGAAAAAAAAAGTGATTTGAATAATTTTAACTCAAATCACTTTTTATAATTTAAAAGAATAGAAGCTATTGATAAATTTCTTCAATCTCTTTTTTATATTTTTCAATAATTACTTTACGTTTTAATTTTAAAGTTGGAGTTAATTCACCACCATCAATTGTAAATTCGTTAGATAATATTGCTACTTTTTTAATTTTCTCCCAATTTCCAAGATTAGCATTTCCTTTCTCTACTTCTTGCATTACTTTATTGTAAACTGCTTCAGACTTAAAGAAATCTTCTTTAGTTGACGTAATCAAATCTTTAGCATTTGTTTTAGCCCAATCCAATAAATTTTGATAAGAAGGGACAATTAATGCTGCTGGAAATTTATGATTTTCACCAATAACCATCATTTGTTCGATATAATCAGATTCGACCATTTTAGATTCGATTGCAGTGGGAACAATATATTTTCCACCAGAAGTCTTGAACATTTCTTTCTTACGGTCAACAATTTTCAGGAATTTATTATCGATAATTTCTCCAATATCACCTGTATATAACCATCCCTCTTTTAAAACTTCAGCAGTTGCTTCTGGATTATTGTAGTATCCTAACATTACATTAGGACCTTTTACCATAATTTCACCATCATCAGCTAACTTAAACTCAACACCAGGAATTGCAGGTCCAACCGTTCCGATTAAAACACCATCTTGGTATGAATTTACTGAAATTAAAGGTGAAGCTTCTGTTAAACCATAACCTTCGTACACATTTACTTTTGCAGCAAAATATAAACGCATTAAACGTTGATTTAAAGCAGCACTTCCTGAACAAACAGCTCCTAAATTTCCGCCTAAACCTTCTTTCCATTTTGAAAGAACTAATTTATGTGCAATAGCATATTTGATGTCGTAGAAAAAATCTCGCTTTGTTGGATCTGGATCATAAGCTTCTCCGACTTCAACAGCCCAAAAGAATAACTTACGCTTAAAACCTGTTAATTCATTTCCTTTTGCCATGATTTTTTCGTATACTTTTTCAAGTAAACGAGGAACTGCAGAAATCATATCTGGCTGAACTTCCTTCATATTTTCACCAATCGTATCCATCGATTCGGCAAAGTAAACTTGCATTCCTTTGTACATGTACAGATACTGAATCATACGTTCGTACGCATGGCAAGCAGGTAAAAATGTCAACGATTTATCGTATGCTTTTGTAGGCGTTGGCCGATCAGCTGCCATCGAATTACTCAGAATATTTTTGTGTGATAACATCACACCTTTTGGATTTCCTGTTGTACCAGAAGTATAAATTAAAGTAGCTAAATCATCTTCTTTAACTGCCTCTTTTGAAGCTTCAACTTCTGATTGATTAATCGCATTACCAACTTTCTTTAATTCATTCCAATTCGTTTTTCCTTGAGAGGAATTAATCATGAATAACTTATCTAAAGTAGGTAATTGAGATTTTAAAGTATTGATACGATCGTATAAATTATCGTTACTAACGAAACAAACTTTGATGTTCGCATCTTTAAAAATATATTCGTAATCAGAATCGGAAATATTTGGATAGATTGCTACAACAACTCCACCAACTTGCTGAATAGCAAAATCGATAACATTCCATTCTAAACGATTTTCCGAGATTAAACCAACTTTTTCACCCGGCTTTACACCAACTGCTATAAGTCCACGTGAAACTTCGTTCACCATGTCAATAAACTGACTTGATGAAATAGCTTTCCATTGCCCATCAACTTTTGTATTAAGCATGTTTAGGTTAGGAAATAATTCTAATTGTCGGTAAGGTAAATCAAACAATCTTTTTGGTTGATTCATAATAAATTCTTTATGGTTTTGATAGAAACAAATATCAACTAAAAATTTAATTTTCCTATGCAAGAATAATAAATTTTTAAAATTTCATGCCTTTTTATTCTAAAT
Source organism: Faecalibacter macacae (assembly GCF_003687725.1). Lineage (GTDB taxonomy): Bacteria > Bacteroidota > Bacteroidia > Flavobacteriales > Weeksellaceae > Empedobacter > Empedobacter macacae. The sequence continues at coordinate 122,400 of NZ_RDOJ01000006.1, read as the reverse complement.
ACATAATTAATTAACAATATTAGTAAGTATTATTGAGATAATAATAAATAATATTAAAATGATTTTATTTAATCAAGACAGATAAAAAAAGCTTCCAATTGGAAGCTTCTGAATTATTTAGCGTATATTTTTTGAATCTCTGAATCAAATTTTTCTAAAATTATCTTTCTTTTCAGTTTTAACGTTGGGGTTAATTCGCCAGTTTCTATTGTAAATTCTTCAGGAAGTATACCAAATCGTTTTACTTTTTCCCAATTACCGAAGTAATTATTGGAAGAATCAACCTCTGCCTGAATTTTAGCAATTACTTTATCATGCAATAAAAACTCTTTCTTTGGTAAATTAATTAAATCGTTATTATCAGCTTTCGCCCAATCCAACAAATTAGAATAACTAGGTACAATTAAAGCAACAGGATAATGCTTTCCTTCACCAATTACCATGGCTTGTTCTATGAATTTAGATTCAACCATTTTTTTCTCGATCTGTTGTGGAACGATATATTTACCTCCAGAAGTTTTAAACATTTCCTTTTTACGGTCGATAATCTTTAAAAATTCCCCTTCAAATACTCCAATATCACCTGTGTGTAGCCATCCATCTTTAATCACTTCAGCAGTAGCTTCAGGATTTTTAAAATACCCTTTCATTACATTATCACCTTTGACTAAGATTTCTCCGTCTTCAGCTAATTTTACATCAATATTGATTAAAGGAATACCAACAGTTCCGATCTTAATTCCACGTTTAATACAGTTTACAGACACACAAGGCGCAGCTTCAGTTAAACCATAACCTTCCCAAATTGGAATCCCGGCAGCTAAATAAATTTTTAAAAGTCGCTCTTGTAAAGTAGCTGAACCAGATGCTACACCTTTAATATTACCACCTAATGCATCTTTCCATTTTGAAAAGATTAATTTACGTGCAATATTCAATTGAAATTTATACCAAGCTGAATGTTTAGATTGATCTACATCATATTGCTCACCTAATTTAATCGCCCAGAAAAATAAAGCTCTTTTTAAACCTGTTAACTGCTCTCCAGTTGCCATGATTTTATCAAAAACTTTTTCTAAAACACGAGGAACAGCAGAAAAAATATGAGGTTTAACTTCTTTCATATTCTCACCAATTACCTCCATGGATTCAGCAAAATAAATCGAAACTCCCATGTAGATATAAACGTATTGAAAAACACGTTCGTAGGCATGACATGCAGGTAAAAAAGTTAATGCACGATCGTAAGCCGTAATTGGAAACGAATATTCTGAACTAATAACATCCGATAAAAGATTTTTATGCGTTAACATAACTCCTTTGGGATCGCCAGTTGTACCAGAAGTATAAATGATAGTTGCTAAATCATCTGTTTTGACATTCGCTTTTAAATCATCTAAAATTGCATCTTCCACATGAATTCCTTCCTTAATCATATCAAACCAATGCGGAATATGTGGATAAGAATTAAATGTAAAAACGTTTTTTAACGTAGGAATTTTATCCTTTAGATTTAAAAGACGTTGATATAAAGAATCGTTGCTAACTAAGCAATATTTAATTTCGGAATGATTAAAAATATACTCATAATCATTATCCGAAATATTTGGATATACAGCTACTACAACAGCACCAATTTGCTGTATTGCAAAATCAACTAAATTCCATTCTAAACGATTTTCGCTAATCATTGCAACTTTATCGTTTGGACGAACACCTAAAGCATATAAACCTTTTGAAATGTTATTTACACGTTGAATGAAGTCTTTTGTTTTGATTCCTTGCCAAGTACCATCAGTTTTGGAACTGAAGATATCAATTTCGTTGTATTTTTTTAATTGAAAATAAGGAAGGTCGAAAACTCTAGTTGGATTTTTCATTTGATGATTTTGTATAAAAATCAAATTTCGGCAAATTATTATTGTAAAAAAAGACATTTAAGTCTTATTTAACAATATCGAGAATTGTTTTGAATGAAGAAAAATAAATCAAATTATACGATTTTAATCATATATTTAAATCTTTTATACATTATTGCATAAAAGATTTAAATATATAAAAATCAATAATATGTTTAAAAACCCATTTTCTTTTGAAGGAAGAATTAGAAGATTAGAGTACGGACTTTCCTACATTATATATGCTATAATATGTATTATACCATCAATTCTATTAGAAATAAATGAATCTTTAGTTTGGATAGCAATTATTTTATATGTACCATTCGTTTGGTTTATTATTGCGCAAGGAGCGAAAAGATGCCACGATAGAGGTAATAGTGGGTGGTATCAATTAATCCCGTTTTATGGATTATGGATGTTATTCGGAGATGGTGAACATGGAGAAAACGAATATGGAGAAAATCCGAAAGGAATTGGTAATACAGCACTTAATTTAGAAGAGCTAGGTAACAACTAAAAAAAATCCCCTCAATTCTTGAGGGGATTTTTAATTATTCATCTTCGCATTTTTGTGCTTTATTTCCTTCGAAATGAATCATCCAATTAATTCCGAATTGGTCTGCAAACGAAGCATACAATTCAGCCCAAAATTGCTCTCCCAAAGGCATTTCCATTCGTTGCGCATTTACGGATAATTTTTCATAAATCGATTTTGCTTCTTCAGCCGTTTCGGTATCTAACATCACATAGACATTATTACCAGCTTGGTACTGATGTCCAAATTCTGGAACTACATCAGAACCCATAATCATTGTAGTTTCATTGATAAAAAGTGCTGTATGCATTACTTTTTCCTTTGCCGAATCTGGAATAGCAGGCGCTCCTTCCATCGGAGGCATATCTCCCATTTTATAAATTCCAACATTCTTTGTGTTGAAAACGCCTTCATAGAAACTAAATGCCTCAGCACAGTTTCCATTAAAATTTAAATAAGCATGAATTTTAGCCATTGTAATACTTTTATGTGGTTTTGTATTTTAGATTAAAGATTCTCCATTTTCATTTATCGTTAAAACTTCAGTCATGTAATGATAAAATGGTAATAAAATTTGATATGCGTCTACTACTTTTTGAGGAAAATCTGACTGAAAAATTTCATCATCTTCAAACTTCTTGATCAATAAAAATTGTTTCTTTCTTAAAAGATGAATACGAGCATGATCTTTCGGAAAACCTTTAGGAGCAGTTTTTAATTCATCTCCATATAATTCTCCAAAAGCATTTACTAACTTTTTATCATTTAATAATTTTTCTAATTCAGATGACGAATCAATGGCTTTTCTAATTCGAAATAAATCGTCTTTTTCAGGTCCCCAAAATCCTCCTCCGATAAAACAATTTCCATTTTCAAAATGAATATAAAAACCACCTCTATCTTTCGGTTTTTTACGACCAACAAAAGCTGAAAAATGAGTTTTATAAGGTGTTTTATCTAAAGAAAATCGAACATCACGATAAATACGATATTTTTTTAAAGGTTGCAAAGCTTCTATTTCTGACAAAGCTTCATAAACTTCTTCAAAAATTGTATCCGCCTCCTTTTTAGCAATTTCATAGGCTGGTTTATTTTCTGTAAACCATTCTCTGTTATTATTTCGCTCTAATTGATGTAGAAAATCGAACAAATTTGTCATTACTTATTTTTTAGGTTTTAAAAGACTTTCGTACAAATTTACATAATCATCTACCGTGAATTTAGTTGACAATTCAGCAATTAAATCGTATGGAATATCCTCTACTTTCTTGAATCGAATACAACTTTTCCCCATGTCTAATTTCTTTTTAGAATGATTTGGAAATTCAGTTACAAACCAATCTAAAATTTCTGGATTCATGTAAATTCCCATGTGATAAACCGCTATATGATTTTTCTGAGAAGCAACTCCTACAAAAGGTAAAGGTTGAGAAGCATCGCAATGATATCCTTTTGAGTAAGTAGTAAACGGAACTACAAATCCGATATGTCCATAACTTACATGCTCGGAAAAACCAGAAGGTAAATTCTCTTTTATGGTTTGATATAATTTCTCGAAACCTGCTTTACGCTCTTCTGGAATTCCATCAAAATATTCTTGTGCATTTGTTGCTGTATATTGCATTAGCTTTTGTATTTATCGTTTAATCCTTTTCCGTCCAAAATCAAGGGTTTAATTTTATCCAACCTCGTTATTTTGGTTTTTTCTTGTTTTGCTTCGTCTATGTATTCAATGTAATCTTTTCGTCTACCTGGAGTTAAAGCGAAAAAAGCTAAACTAAAATCCTGATCCTCTTCTAAAGCATATTTTAAAATACCTTGCGGTTCTTTTGGTGGAGCTTTTTCTATGATTAGTTCTTTACCATCTTTAGCAATCTGAATTGCTTCTTTGATATATTTTTCAATTAATTTTTCATCTAAATCTGCTAATGTTTTAAAACGCCATTGACGTAATCCTTTTGTTTTTTCTTCATTAGCAGACATCAAAACTTTTGCTTTATCTTCTAAGAAAACTCCATTATGAAACCATAACGAATAATGATTTTTGAATCCACTAAAAGCTAAAACATTTTTACCGTTGTAAGTATAAATATCTCCGCCCCATTTAAACTCTCTTACTAAATCAGTTTTAGAAACAATTTCGACTAATTTTTCAGTAATATCTGCATATTGATCGTGGTATTTTTTCCAATCTGGAACTTCTTTGTCTTTTAAAATTTCAGCTTTATAAAGAATTATTTTTTCAAGTAAATCAAAAGGGATATCTTGGTCTAATGGAAGTTGAATTGTTCCTTTTGTTATTTTATAAGCCTTTAGATCTTCTTTAAAATGTACAATCATTTCATCACCAGGATAAATTCCTACATGATTTTTAAACATAGCAAAATGAATTAAATTTCCATTTAGCTTATATGTTGGCATTTTATAATTAATAATAGCTTTTGCCTCAGGAACTATCTTTTGGACAAAATCTGAAATCGATTGAAGAATAGTTTTTTTATCACCTTCAAAAGTTGCAATATATTCCTCGATAGTTGAAAAAGTTTGCGTCATCAATTAAGCATTAAAATTTCCTAAACCGAAAACTGCACCAGCTGGATCTTCAACTATTACATAAAAATAAGATCCATCTTTTTTACGAGCTTCATGAATCAATTTCCCACCTAATTCAATCACCTTACTCAAAGAATGTTCAACATTTTCTACATTGATGTACATGATCCATTACGAAGGTAAATGACTATGTTTACCACGCTTATTACAAATTCCGGCAGAACCTTCGCCATTATTTCCCATTCCGTAATCTACATAATCCTCCTCGCCATCTTTCATCGGTACAGTATTTTCTTCCCAACCAACAACTTCTTTGTAGAAATTTTTGATTTCATCAGCATTTTCAACTGTTAAATCAGACCAAAGTATTTTACCGAAATTATTCGTGTTTTCAGCCATTTATAGTAGTTTATTTTATCAATTTTAAGGTTTCATAAAATCAAAAGCACCTGTACGAAGATTGATTCCATACTCTAAACTCGCTTTCATACAAGCCAAGAAATTAGCCCAACCACCAGTTTGTCGCATCGCTTGTTCGATGCCTTCTTTATCCGAATTAAATTCGTGTTCGATGACATTGATAACTGTAAAATCTTCTCCAAATTTTTCAAGATAAATTTCAACCATCATATTATCTTCGCCACCACTCCAATCGAACGAAATATATTCATTGGGTTTCATTAAAATTCCAGTCACAGGAAAAGTATCATTGAATTCAGGAAATTTCCAAATCACAGTTTTATATGCTTCTAACTGACCAGATGAAGATTCAATAAAATAAGTACTCATTTTATCAGGCATGATAATCGCTTCATACACTTCGTGAATAGGTCTTAAAATCTGTATACTTGCTTGAGCTGTAATTTTCATATTGCTTGGATTTTATACTATCTAATTTAGATAAAAAAATGTTTAATAAATATGAATTTAAAATAGATAATACGCATCAAAACAATAAATTAAAATAGTTTAAAGTAATTGAAATAAAAAAATCCAGCCGTAAAGCTGGATTTATATTTAGATTTGAATTTGGTTATAAAGTAACCTTTCCGATTTTACCTTTATTACCGACCAAAATAACCGATTTTTTATCAGGAGAGGCATTGCAAGTATTGTAACTATCTTTTGTTATGATTTTCCAATTGTGACCACCATCAGAAGAATAATCAACCCCTGAATAGCCGCAAACTAAAACCTTATCTTTACTTAAGATTGTTACACCTGATTTATATCCTTCAGGATATTTCCACGAATCAATAAATTCAATTTTATTTGTTGTAGCATTAATTTTAAATTTATACAAATTATACTTCGATTCATTAGGTTTTGTATAATCTCCACCTACTAAATATCCAACATTATTCGTTGCATCGTATGCCATACCATTGATTCCTGAATTGGTAGAAGCTGTTTTTTCTAATGTATACAACTGCCCACCTTTTGGTGTATAACGATAAAGATTAGATGCTGCTCCACCAGAAACGATTAACACTTGCTTATCGTCTGCATATAAATTACTACCACTTGAAGCAAAAAATGCTTCTTTTGGATTTTTAAGACGTAAACCTTGATTCATTAAAGATTTTGCAATTGTCCATTTCGTTGGATCTGTACTTGTAGAGGTTAAAACAAAAGGTTTACCAGCTTCAATTGGATCTCCTAATACGATAATTTGTTTTGTTTTTGGGTTATAATGAATTGCATCTAAAAAGATTCCTTTCTGAGTATTTTCATACACTTTGTTCCACGTTTTCCCACCATCTTTTGTTAAAATAATATAGGCTGGCGCGTCAATCCCAATAGCTAAATACGTATCTTTTCCCAACACTTCTATATCACGAAAATCTCTATTTTCAACAACCGTTGGATTGATCCATTTAAATGTTTTACCTCCATCTGTAGTTCTACCAATTGTATTTTTAGATCCAGAAACTACAAAATTAGTTGCTGATTCTACCGCTAAGCCACGAAAACTAACATCGGATTTTTCTTCATTTAAAACTTTATATGTTTGAGCTAGCGAAAAACTAGATAATAATAAAAACAAATATTTCATAATCGTAAATAATTATAAGCCATGATTAAAAACGTAATAACGTGTAAATTCTAATTTAATTATAATAAATAATATTATTTGGTATAAGGTTTGAATTATATTTGAAAAAAATTTACAATATGAAAAAATTACTACCCTTATTTTTAATTGCACTTTTTAGTGTATTTGTAGTGAGTTGTACAACTGACGATGATAATTATACACAAGATACTGATACAATTTCTTCTGTATACGACATCAAAAATGTAAACTTTACTTACGATAATAATGGTTACAATATTTTTAGACAATTTCAAGTACCATTATATAGCAGTGATGTAGTTTTAATCTACAGACAATCTGCAACTGCTAACGGTAATCCAGTTTGGGAACTTTTACCTAAAACGTATTATTTATCTGACGGAAATGAAGTTGATTATACTTTTGATTTCACTGTAAATGATATTACAATTTATGCTGGAGGAACCTTTGACTTAACTGGATCTGAATTTATCAGAAATCAAACATTTAGAGTAGTTGTTATTCCTGCTAACTTTGGAAGATCTGCAAATGGAATTAATTATGAAAATTACGACGATGTAATTAACTATTATAACATTAACGATAAAGTAATAAAAGCTTTATAATAATTATAAAGCTAAAAAAGGGATGCAAATGCATCCCTTTTTTTTTTTATGATAAAATATTAATTAATTCTTTCCGCTACATAATCACTTTCATTCCCTAAACGATCAATTCCTTTTAACGCAACCGCATTTAAAGTTTTACCATTTTTCGATTTAGAAACTGTGTGGTATGTTGTATGTGGATTTAAAAATATCGTTTCCCAATTGTCATTATATCTTGCAAATAAAACCCATTGAGAAATATTGTTTGACTTCGATTCTTTCCAATTTACTACAACATCTTTTGGTTGATTTGTAACTAAAACTTTTGGCTTATCTAACTTTGCAGATTTAATCCAATTCATTGTTGGAACTAATGCTTTTGATTTATAAGGTCCGTTTTTTAAAGAACTTAACATCGAAGGATTTTTTGTTAATCCAGCTATACTCCAGTGAATAACACCAGGATGTTGATCTAAAATTTCATTTGAAACTTTAACCTGATTTACAATTTCTGTTGTACGATCTGTAGCTTTTACCTCAACGGTATTTAATCCAGGCCATAAGTGACGATTATGTGTATTCTCTGATTTCCACCATTCTAATAATTTAGGAAATGGTTGCCCTTTCGATTCAATTGGCCAATACAATTGAGGTGAAAAATAATCAACCCAACCTTTATTCAACCATAATTTAGCATCTGCATATAATTCATCGTACTGAGAAGAACCTGTAATTCCTACAGGATAACCTGGCTTCCAAATTCCGAATGGACTAATACCAAACTTTACAAATGGTTTTTCAGCTTTGATTTCTCTATAAATACGTTCGATGATGTAATTTACATTATCACGACGCCAATCAGCACGAGCTAATTTTCCACCATTTTTAACATATTGATTCCAAGTTGTATTATCTGGAAAATCTGCTCCTCCGTTGTAAGAAGCATATGGATAGAAATAATCATCAAAATGAACACCATCAATATCATAACGTGAAACAATATCTTTAACTACATTAGACACGTGATTTTGTGTACGCTTATCTGCAGGATCAAACCAATACATTCCGTTCTTTAAACGAACAACATTTTCTGGAGCTTGTTTCACCATTGATTGACTTGTAACTGCTCCTCCACTAGAATGGTGTGCACGATATGGATTTAACCAAACGTGTAATTCTAATCCACGTTTATGAGCTTCTTCAACCCAAAACTCTAAAGGATCATAATATGGATATGGACTTTTACCTATTTCGCCTGTTAAGAAATAAGACCAAGGTTCATAATTACTTTTATATAAGGCATCTCCCGAAGGACGAACCTGAAAAATTACAGCGTTGAAGTTATTAGATTCTAACATATCTAAAATCTTAACCGCTTCGTCTTTTTGCTGATCTGTTGTTAAAGTTCGTTTAGATGGCCAATTTATATTTGCAACAGTTGCAACCCAAGCAGCTCTAAATTCTCGGTTAATTTCTGGTAATGCTACCTTATAAATTTCCTCTTGCGGTTTAGTAACTTGTGGTTTTACTACAGTTGTAGTTTTATTTTGATTCGGTGTTACTGGTTTAGTTACCGGTTTTGATACTTTTTTATAAACGACTTGTTTCGATGATTTATTCGATGAACAAGCAGTAAATGTAAGTGATGCAATACCTAGCATCACCAATAATGTTTTATGATTTAATTTCATTAGAATGAAAATTCATTATTTATAATTGATTACTAAAGTATAAAATCTATACCATAAGCTTTACTATAATTTGGTTTTATTCTTCGTTAAACATATCATCAAAGCTAACTTCCTCTCGTCCAGGTAAAATTAAATTTAGCATTACTCCTACAATCGAAGCTAAAGCCATTCCTTCTAAAGAAAACATTTTACCAATATGAATCGCTGCTCCACCAATTCCTATAATTAAGATAACAGATGATATAATTAAGTTACGTTTTATTTTAAAATCTACCTTATTTTCTACTAACATTCTTAATCCGCTTGAAGCAATAATTCCAAATAATAAAATAGAAACTCCACCCATTACTGGGCCTGGAATTGTACTTAGTAAAACAGAAATTTTGCCACAAAAACCAAATATTATTGCAAAAAATGCAGCGCCTAAAAATACATAAATACTGAATGCACGAGTTATTGCTAATACTCCAATATTTTCTCCATATGTAGTATTTGGAGGTCCACCGATACAAGCTGCAATCATTGTTGCAATTCCATCTCCTAACATTGATCGATCTAAACCTGGATCTTTGATCAAATCTTTATTTACCACTTTACTTAATACCAATTGATGCCCTATATGCTCTGCAATTGGAACGATTGCAACTGGTACCATCAACAAAATAACATACCAAGAAATAAAAGGTGAATAATCGATAAATGGAACTGTGAAATCTGGAATTTGAAACCAATTGGCATCTAATACAGGTTGTAAATTAACAACACCCATAAAAATTGAAAAAATATAACCACCTACAATTCCAACTAAAACAGGAATTACACTTAAGAATCCTTTACTAAAAATTGCAGTGATTATTGTAATTAACAAAGTTACAAAACCAATTGTTACATACGTTAAATCGTATTCTCCTTTTGGATTATTGGTTACCATTCCAATAGCTGTTGAAGCTAATCCTAAACCAATTACCATAATAACTGGACCAACTACAATTGGTGGTAATAATTTCATTAACCAATTTGTACCTGCTTTTGCGATAATTAATGCAACTAATGCATAAACTAAACCTACTAAAAAACTTCCTACAAGAAAACTCCCTGTTTGTATACCACTTGCAGGATCTGCTTCTAAAACTTTTAAAGCTATAATTGGATTGATAAATGCAAATGAAGATCCTAAATAAGATGGAACTTTTCCTCTTGTAATTAATATAAAAGCTAAGGTTCCAAGACCGCTTGAGATTAAAGCTATGGATGGATTCATTCCTGTTAATGCAGGAACTAATACCGTCGCTCCAAACATCGCGAACAAGTGTTGAATACTTAATAATATTCCTTGTCCTAGTTTGGGTTTATCTTCAATTCTTAGCACAATATTTTTGTCATTATTCTGACTCATTATAATGTTTTTTGTTGTTACAAAATTAGAAGAAACAATTCGATTAAAAAATCTTCATATCACCATCTTTAATCCATTGTTTTTTCTTCATCAAGAAATAAAAAATATATGATAAAATTGCTGGTGCAATAATTTGTAAACCAAGGATTGATGTTAAAATATAAATTGACGAATATTCAGTTTTCATTACGTTAAATGTACCAATTTGACCAACCAATCCACAACTTCCCATACCAGATTCTAATGCCGAATTTGTCAAATTAAAATAAATAATTGCAATCGGACCAATTATAGCAGATGCTAAAGTAGGCGGAATCCAAATTCTCCAATTTTTATAAATGTTCGGCATTTGCAACATACTTGTCCCTAAACCTTGCGCCAAAAGACCTTTTATTCCATTATCTTTAAAACTAATCGTTGCGAATCCTATCATTTGAGCACAACATCCAATTGTAGCAGCTCCGGCAGCTAATCCGTCCAATTCTAACATCAAGCATAATGCAGCTGATGATATTGGTAAGGTTAACACAATTCCAACAATAACTGCTATTACAATTCCCATAACTAAAGGATTAGTATCTGTAGATAACATAATTAATTCGCCAATCCATTTCATTAATTGATTTACAGTTGGACCAATAAATTGAGCTAAAATTACTCCGACCAAAACGGTTATAATTGGCGTAATTACTATATCAATTCTAGTTTCGCCTGCAACCATTTTACCAATTTCTACAGCAAATATAGTCGCTATAAAGACTCCTAAAGGACCACCTAATTGATAAGCAGCTATACCAACAACAGCTGAAGAAAACATAACCAATTGTGGTGCGCGTAAACTATATGCAATGGCTAATGCAATTGCTGGACCTGTTGCTTGATTGGCAACGGGCCAAATAACATCTTTCAAGAAAGAGATTCCAAATTCTTCGCCAATCGTTTTTAAAATCGTACCAACCAATAAAGTAGCAAATAAACCATAAGCCATTGCTCCCATCGCATCAATAAAATAGCGTTTAGGCGATAACTCAATATCTTTTCTTTTAAGAAATTCTTTCATTTATAAAAAATCAGTTTACAAATATCATCATTCTTAATTCGCTATTTATCTAATTGTCTTTATTTTTTTAAATCAAATTAAACAACTTAAAATAAATAGGTTATCGAACTTTGATTTGGTTTGGAATATTTTAAAATTAAAATAGTAAATTCGAGTTAAATAATATATCCATGAAGAATCTTGCAACATTAACATTATCAATGCTTTTCTTATTTTCTTGTACTAACAATAAGAATAATACTGAAAATGCTGATGCTAAAACCAATGAAAGCATTTCCAAAGAAACTGAAGCTGCAAATACTGAATATAAACCAGCATTTGAGGGCCAAACACGCGCAAATTATATCAAAACGAAAAGTGGTTATGATGTGAGTGTCGTGAATGAGAATTTAGGTTTACCTTGGGCTATTGTTAATTTACCTGATGGAAAATTATTAATGACTGAAAAGTCTGGTTATATGATGATTATTGATTTACAGAAACCATATGAATTAAAAAAAATAACAGGTTTACCTAAAGTAAATCAATACAATCAAGGTGGATTATTGGATGTTATTTTAGATCCAAATTTTAAAGAAAATCGAACGATTTATTGGACTTTCTCTGAACCTGCAACTGATGGAAGTAAAAATGATCAAACATCTATTGCTAAAGCAACGTTATCTACTGACGAAACCAAAGTAGAAAATGTAAAAATAATTTATAGAACATTCCCATCTCATGATAGTGGTTTACATTACGGAAGCCGATTAGTTTTTGATAAAGACGGATATTTATATGCTTCTTTTGGTGAACGTTCTTCTGATGAAATGCGTAAATATGCTCAAGATTTAAAATCACCTTTGGGTAAAATTATTCGTATTACAACAGATGGAAAACCTGCATCTGGAAATCCTTTTGAATCAAACAAAGAGGTTTTACCAGAAATTTATAGTTTAGGTCACCGAAGCCCACAAAGTTTAGCGTTTAATGATAAAGGTGAATTATGGGAAATAGAACATGGACCACGTGGTGGAGACGAATTAAATTTAATTCAGCCAGGTAAAAACTATGGTTGGCCTTTAATTACATACGGTATTGAATATGCTGGTGGTAAAATTGCAAATGGAGCTACAAATAATGAAGGTTTAGAACAACCAAATTATTATTGGGATCCTGTAATTGCACCAAGTGGAGCCGAATTTTACACTGGTTCGATTGACGAATGGAAAGGAAGTTTATTTGTTGGTGGTATGGTAAAACAAGCTTTAGTTCGTTTAGTAATTGAAGGGAATAAAGTAATAGGTGAAGAACATTTATTATTAGATCAAAAAGATCGTATTCGAGATATGGTTACTGGTATTGATGGTCATTTGTATGCAGTTGGTGACAATGGGAAACTATACCGAATCGCTAAAAAATAATTGAAGAAAAAAGTGGTAATGTTGATTACCACTTTTTTAACGTAAATCCTTTACTGCCATGAAAAACATTTATATTCCTGTATTATTTTTAGTCACAAGTTTTTCTTCTCATGCACAAGAAAATGATAGTATCCAATTGAATGAAACAATCATTCAAACATTTCATCGCACAACTCCAATTTTAGAAACTACAACTTCTTTAAATTCAATTAATAAACATCAAATGCAATTGAATCATCCAGAACGATTAATGGAGAGTTTTAATACTGTTCCTGGAGTTAAAATGGAGGAACGCTCGCCTGGTAGTTATCGCTTATCATTAAGAGGAAGTACAATTCGTTCTCCATTTGGTGTTAGAAATGTCAAAATATATTTGGATGATTTTATTTTAACTGATGCAACAGGAAATGCCTATTTAAATTTAATTGAACCTCAATTTTTATCATCAATAGATATAATGAAAGGTCCTCAAGGTGGAGAATTTGGAGTAGAAACTGGTGGTGTAGCAGTTTTAAAAACATTAAAAAAAGATGGTGTAAAAGCTTCTATTGGTACAGGAAGTTATAACCAATTTCATGAAAATATCAATTTCAATAAACAAATAGGAAATCATCATTTACATTTAGGTCAATCACATTATCAATCCGATAGTTATCGCGAGCAATCTGCAATAAAACGAAATTCATTTCTATTGAAAGATCAATGGAATTACAAAAATGAGAATGAATTAAATCTTTTACTTTTATTCACAGATTTACAGTATCAAACACCTGGTGGATTAACTTATAATCAAATGCAGGCAGATCGTAGACAAGCACGATTAGCCACTGCAACTTTACCAAGTGCAGTTGAACAACAAGCTGGAATTAAGAATAAAACTTTTCTTGGAGGAATAAGTCATTTATGGAAAATCAATCCGAATTGGAAAAATTTTATCATGCTTCAATCTTCTTTTACAGATTTTAAAAATCCATTTATTTCAAATTTTGAAGTGCGAAAAGAAAATAACTTTCAAGGACGTTTGTATTTTGAGTACGAAAAACAATTAGATCAAATCAAATTAAATACTCGTTTCGGAACTGAATTAGGATTGAATAAAACTTCTTTTCGAAACTATGATAATAACGCAGGAACAAAAGGAAATCCTCAAAAATTTGATGATTTACAAACTTACAGCGGATATTATTACATCAATCAGCACGCAAACATCGCCAATCAATGGTTTATTGATGCTTCGCTAAGTCTTAATACGATGAACTACAATTGGGAAACATTATATCCTATTGTAGAATCAGGGAAAAAGTCATTTCAAATGCAATGGTTACCTCAATTGGGCGTAACTTATAAATTTATGAATAATTGGAGTGTTCGAGGAAAAATTGCTAAAGGTATTTCATCACCTACGACAGAAGAAGTAAGATCTTCTTCCCAAGAAATTCAACAAAATCTAAATTCAGAATATGGATGGAATAAAGAGATTGGTATTCGCCACAGTATTAACCAATGGTTTTTCGAATTCACTGTATTTGATTTTGATCTAAAAGATGCAATTGTTCGAAGACAAGATGAAAATGGTAACGATTATTTTATCAATTCTGGAGGAACAAAACAACGAGGAATTGAATTTCAACTACAATCAAAACCATTTAATTTTGACCATTCAATTTTCACGAAAGGTTCATTTTTTGTTTCAGGTCATCTCTATGATTTTAAATATAATCAATACAAAATCGCTAACAATGATTATTCAAATAATATCATACCTGGAATTTCTAAATTTTCAATTCAAAATAGCATATCTATAGAATTATTGAATAAAATACAAGTGATTTGGAGCAATTATTTTAATTCGAAGCTTTATTTAAATGATGCAAATACAGTTGAAGAAAAAGAATATATCATTGGAAATATACTCGTAGACACAAATTTTAAAATCAAGAAAAGTTCATTATCCATCTATACTGGTGTAAATAATCTATACAATTCGAAGTACAGTGCGGGATATGATTTAAATGCTTTTGGAAATCGATTTTATAATCCGGCAGCAACCATCAACTTCTATTTTGGAACACGATTTACATTATAAAAAAACCTGCAAAAATGCAGGTTTCATATTCTATTATTTTGACTTATCTGTACTTCTAAAATTCATTTTTTGAAAAGGAAAACTACCTTCGATAAAGGCCATTTCAAGTTCTAAAATTCTTTTTAAACTTAAATAATCTACCTTATCTGCATCATCTGTTGGACGATGATAATCTGGATGACCACCTGTATGGAAAAATAATACAGGTATATCTTTTTCGTAAAACGATGTTTGATCTGATCCTCCTCTACCTTCATAACCAGTATAATGTTTAATGAATTTAGCTTTATCTAATTTCTCATATAACATTTCAAATTCTGGAGAAGAACCATATCCTATAATCGAAACTCCATTATCTGGATTAAATCTACCAATCATATCCATGTTTAACATCCAATGTATATTACTTAATGGCAATGTTGGATTATTCACAAAATAACGTGAACCGACTAAACCTAATTCTTCAGCACCAAATGCTATAAATAGAAAATTAACAGGTTCTTGAATAGAATTTGAACTAAAAATTCTCGCTAATTCCAATAACCCTGCAATTCCAGATGCATTATCATCAGCGCCATTATGTATAATTCCATAACTATTGTCAGCCAATGAACTTCCTTGTTTTCCTTCACCAATGTGATCATAATGTGCTCCAATCACAATTGTTTTATCTGCATGATTGTTAATAAAACCAATCACATTTCGTGCAGAACGAATGCTATCAGGAACTACAACTCTTTTCACTTTAGCTAAAAAATTTTGATAATATCCATCTGTACCTAAAGGTACTAAGCCTAATTTTTTAAACTCTTTCGCTATATATTTTGATGCTTTTGTATTTTGTTTACTTCCAGTTCCACGACCCTTCATTTGATCATCTGAAAGGAAATAAATATGATTTTGAAGATTTTTAACCTCAATTTGCTGTGCATTTAATTGGATAGTAAATAGAAGTAAGAAAATGTACAATACTTTCATCTGATTGATTTAAATGATTATTCAAAAATAAGCTATATTGAGAATTTAGTGATAAAAACTTTAAATGATTATTCGTTTACAATAATGGTTATATTTAATAAATAATCTCAATACCAATGAAAATCACGCCTTTTTTATTGTTTTCGGAATTCTTGAATTAATTCAACTCATTTTAGCTTTAAATTTTATCTTCATAAACAATAATGGAGGTATGGCTTTAGGAGGAGTTATTACCTTAATCGGATTTATTATTGTAGGGATAGTTTTAGGATTAGAACAATTAATTTTGAAAAGTATAAAATTTAATCCTAAACCTGTCTGGATAATAGAAACTATAATAATCTTATTGTTAGGATTATATTTATATAAAAACGGATTATCTATTGGCTAAATTATAATTCAGCGTTAGGGATTGCAGCGGCATCCTTTGGTGAGGAACGAACCAAAGATATAGCGTAAAGCCCGACCGAAGGGAACGCCCAAAATAAAAATTTAAACATAAAAAAACGTATCTGAATTAACAGATACGTTTTTGTTTTTATACTAAAAATGCGTTTACATATTGCGGCGGTACTGACCTCCTACTTCGAACAATGCCGATGTAATTT
Source organism: Faecalibacter macacae (assembly GCF_003687725.1). Taxonomy (GTDB): domain Bacteria; phylum Bacteroidota; class Bacteroidia; order Flavobacteriales; family Weeksellaceae; genus Empedobacter; species Empedobacter macacae. Next base: position 105,525 of record NZ_RDOJ01000006.1, on the reverse strand, counting down.
GACCTAAAGTACAAACTTTAGATGCATCCATTAACACCTCGAAAATGTTTTTGTTGTTTATGGCTGCGGTTTGCACTTTTTCTAACGCTTGGGCAACTTCGTTTTCGTTGCGCGCATTTTGACTGTCTTTTGTTTTGATTTGGAATTGCTTTTCCTCTTCTGTCGCACGAATTACTTCGGCTGGAATTACCGTTGGCGATCCTTTAGAACTTAAGAACGTGTTAACCCCAATAATTGGGAAGGTTCCGTCGTGTTTTAAGGTTTCGTAATACAACGATTCTTCTTGAATTTTTGAACGTTGGTACATGGTTTCCATAGCTCCTAAAACACCTCCACGTTCTGTAATACGATCGAATTCGGCAAGAACAGCTTCTTCTACTAAATCCGTTAATTCTTCGATAATGAACGAACCTTGAATTGGATTTTCGTTTTTAGCTAAACCTAATTCTTTGTTGATGATTAACTGAATTGCCATAGCTCTACGAACTGACTCTTCGGTAGGTGTTGTAATGGCCTCATCATACGCATTGGTGTGTAACGAGTTACAGTTGTCGTAAATAGCGTATAAGGCTTGTAATGTGGTACGGATATCGTTGAAATCAATTTCTTGTGCGTGTAACGAACGACCTGATGTTTGAATGTGATATTTCAACATTTGCGCACGCTCGTTTGCTCCGTATTTATTTTTTAAGGCTTTTGCCCAAATTTTACGAGCTACACGTCCAATTACTGAATATTCTGGATCGATACCATTCGAGAAAAAGAATGATAAGTTTGGTCCGAATGCGTTAATATCCATTCCGCGAGATAAATAGTACTCTACGTAAGTAAATCCATTTGCCAATGTAAATGCCAATTGCGTTACCGGATTTGCACCAGCCTCAGCAATGTGGTATCCTGAAATAGAAACCGAATAGAAATTACGAACATTTTTCTCGATAAAATATTCTTGCACGTCGCCCATTAAACGTAAAGCAAATTCGGTAGAGAAAATACACGTATTTTGTGCCTGATCTTCTTTTAAAATATCTGCCTGAACTGTTCCACGAACTTGCGCTAAGGTATTTTTCTTGATTTCGGCATAAACGTCTGCTGGTAAAACTTGATCTCCGGTAACACCTAAAAGCATCAATCCTAAACCATCGTTTCCTTCTGGCAATTCGCCATTATAACGCGGACGCTCTGCACCTTTTTGTTTATAAATAGCTGCAATCTTCGCTTCTACTTCTGCTTCTAAACCGTTTTCTTTGATGTAAATTTCACATTGCTGATCGATAGCTGCGTTCATAAAGAAACCTAACAACATAGGTGCTGGACCATTAATGGTCATAGAAACCGATGTCATTGCATGTGCTAAATTGAAACCAGAATATAGTTTTTTCGCATCGTCTAAACAACAAATAGAAACTCCGGCATTACCAATTTTTCCGTAAATATCCGGACGGTGCCCTGGATCGTTACCGTATAAAGTTACCGAGTCGAACGCTGTTGATAAACGTTTAGCAGGCATACCTTTAGATACGTAGTGGAAACGACGGTTGGTACGCTCTGGTCCACCTTCTCCAGCAAACATACGTGTTGGATCTTCGCCCTCACGTTTGAATGGATATAAACCAGACGTGAAAGGGAATTCGCCCGGAACATTTTCTTGTAAAACCCAACGTAAAATATCGCCCCAAGCTTCGTATTTTGGTAACGAAACTTTTGGTATTTGTAAGTGAGAAAGAGATTCGGAATGCGTTTGAATCTTGATTTCTTTATCGCGTACTTTAAACGAATATACCGGATTTTTATATTTATTTACCTTTTCGTCCCAGGTTGTAATTACTTCCCAGTTAAAAGGATCTAAATTCATTTTTAATTTGTCGAACTCAGCTAAAAGCACTTTTGTTAAATCGGCATTTTCTGTTCCAACAATTTCGATTCCGTGTGTAGCTAGTTTTGGTTGTTTACCAGAAACTGTTTCTATTGTTTTAAAGAAACCATATAACTTTTGCGCTACTTCTTTTTGAGCTACAGCTTTGGCATCATACCCACGATTGTTTTCAGCAATTTCAGATAAATAACGTGTTCTGTTTGCTGGTATAACAAATATCTTTTCAGACATTTCTTTGGTAATTTCGAAAGTCGATTTTAAATCAGCTCCCGTTTTCTCAACCACTTTATCCATAATTGCTTTGTACAATTGGTTTGTTCCTGGATCGTTAAACTGCGAAGCAATTGTTCCAAAAACTGGCATGGTATCTGGGTTTTCATCCCAAAGGTTGTGGTTGCGTTGGTATTGTTTTTTTACATCGCGAATGGCATCTAAAGCGCCACGCTTATCGAATTTGTTGATCGCTACAATGTCAGCAAAATCTAACATATCAATTTTTTCTAATTGCGTAGCGGCACCAAACTCTGGTGTCATGATGTATAACGAAGCATCTGAATGGTCTAAAATTTCGGTATCCGATTGACCAATTCCTGAAGTTTCTAAAATAATTAAATCGTATTTCGCTGCTTTTAAAACCTGAATAGCCTGATCTACATATTTAGATAAAGCTAAATTGGATTGACGCGTAGCTAACGAACGCATATAAACGCGTGGATTGTTAATCGAGTTCATACGAATACGATCTCCTAATAAAGCACCTCCGGTTTTCTTTTTAGAAGGATCGACAGAAACTAAAGCGATTGTTTTTTCTGGGAAATCGATTAAGAAACGACGAACTAACTCGTCTACCATCGATGATTTTCCGGCTCCACCTGTTCCTGTAATTCCTAAAACTGGTGTAGATTTATCTTCTACTTTATCGTAATCGAAAAGTTTTTCAAATTCATGTTCTCTATTTTCGGCTAACGAAATTAAACGAGCAACCGTTGTAACATCTTTATCTAATAGAGATTGGTAAATGGTTTTACCTTCTGGAAGTTTTAAATCTGGTGTTGGGAAATCGGCTTTAGTTACTTTATCGTTAATCATACCTTGTAATCCCATGGCACGTCCGTCATCTGGTGAATATAAACGTGTAATACCATAATCCATTAAATCTTTAATTTCTTCTGGAAGGATTACACCTCCGCCTCCACCAAAAATTTTAATATGTCCGGCACCTTTTTCTTGTAAAAGGTCGTACATGTATTTAAAGTATTCGTTATGACCACCTTGGTAAGAACTAACAGCAATAGCATTTGCATCTTCCTGAATTGCAGTATTTACAACATCTTCTACAGATTTATCATGACCTAAGTGTATTACTTCACATCCTGTAGACTGAATGATTCTGCGCATAATATTAATTGCTGCATCGTGTCCGTCGAATAACGCGGCTGCAGTAACAATTCTTACTTTATTTTGTGGCTGATAAATTTCTTGTACTGGATGCACAAATTTCTCTTGCTTTACTTCTTTTGATAGTTCAGACATTTTTTTGTTGGGTTTTGATTTATACGAATATATAAAAAACGGAATTAATAAAACATCAGAAATTTAATTAATTATTACATTTTGTAAATAATTGTTTTAAGTAAAAAATATAATAATATTTAACTTATTCTATGAGTTCTATAAAAGAATATGTATTAAATAAAATTATTTTTAATTTATCAATTAAAGACACTTATAGAGCCAATAACCTTGAATTTTAACATGTTATAATCTGTTAATTAAATTTATATAAATACTATTACTATGCATGCATTCTTAATCATTGTAAAAAGAATTTTATTGTCAAATGTTTTTAATATTTTTAACCCATAATTGAATACAATTATACTCGTAAACTTTACTAAAATTAAAAACAAATAGACCAAAAATGGTAATAATTAACAACTTCGAAGAATATAAAGCATTTGAAGGAAAAATAATTGGAACTTCTAATTGGCACACAATTGACCAAGAACAAATCAACATTTTCGCTGATGCTACAAGAGATCACCAATGGATTCATTGTGACAAGGAAAAAGCAGAAAAGGAAGGACCATTTAAATCTACAATTGCTCATGGATATTTAACTTTATCTTTAATTCCTTATTTATGGAAAGAGATTGCTGATGTTCGTAATATTAAAATGGAGATTAATTATGGAATTGAAAACTTTAAATTTGGGCAACCAGTATTAGTTAATAGCGAAGTTCAATTACAAGCTAAATTAAAATCAATTCTTAATTTAAGAGGCGTTATTAAAGTTACAATTGAATCTACTTTAATAATCAAGGATAACGCAAAACCTGCTTATGTTGGTGATGTTGTTTTCTTGTATCACTTCAATGATTAAGATTAAAAACAATATTTAATAAAAGAGCAACCAAATGGTTGCTCTTTTTATACCATAAAAAACCCCAATCTTAGACTAAAGATTAGGGTACACATGAAAACTACTCATTACTTTTTGAAAATATTCTTAAAAGTATTTTTATTAAATATCATCCTTTCGGTTGACTTTTCAAAGCGAAAAATAAAAGCACCTTCTACTACTACAATAAAAGACACTTTTTAATAATTTATAGATTATAAGGTTGGTTTCTATTTTGTATTACAAATTAACCTAATAATATATAAACTAAAACTTTAAAATATACAAAAACAGATATTCAGTTTACGAAAGACTTAAATACCTATACTGAACTAAATAATATCGTAATATTTTAAGGCATTCCAAATTCCATCCTCATCAGCCGAAGTTGTCACATAATCTGCAGCATTTTGCACATTTTCTTTTGAGTTACCCATCGCCACACCAATAGCACAACCATTAATCATTGGAATATCATTTCCACCATCTCCAAAAGCCATTGTCTTACTCAAATCCAAGTTATAATGTTTAGCCATTCGTTCGATTCCTTTCATTTTATTGATTCCTTTCGGATTAACATCAGCAAAATAAGGCATCCAACGAGAAGATTCACTATTAATCATCACTTCTTTCATTAACCTTTCTTCTTGTTCTTCATCAACAAAAAAATTCATCTGCATAATTTTATCCAATTCAATCTCTTTTGCATCCATAAGTTTCGGAACATTCATTCCGAAATATTCAAAAGATTTTTCTACAAAATCATTCACTCGATTGATTGAAAAACCTTTTTCAGTCATAAATGAAAAAGCAAAAGGATGTACCTCATCATATTGTAACAATGCTTTTACATCTACTTTAGAAATATAATCAATATGAAAAGGAATTCTATTCTCATCAGAACACATTCCACCATTATTGTTAATGAAACCATCAAAATTTAATTCGGAAAGAGTTTCCGGAATATCTGTCAAATTACGACCTGTTGCTAAAAATATTTTATTATTTTTTGCTTTTAAAAGATGTAAAGCCTCTTTAGTTGAAGCGCTTATAGAATGTGTTTCGAAACCTTGTAAAGTTCCATCGAAATCGAAGAAAAATGAATTTATTGGCATAAAAAAAGGAGTATTAATTACTCCTTTAAAATTATAATTAAATATTTAATTATTAAAACCTAACTCTTTTATATAACTATTTATTTATCTACTTTTTTAAATCCATTTCTGATGAAAAACTTTCTATCATTTTTTTACGCGATTCTTCTTGTAACTTTTTGAAATCGTCTGGAGAAATTTCCATACCTTTTAGAGGTTTAATTTTAGGTAATTTCTTAGGATTTATATTAATCTTCTCTGCTTCTATTATTAAAATAGTTCCTAATTTACTGCTTGTTTCACTAATCGATTTTAAGATAACACCTGGCAAACCATTGATTTGATTCGGACCAGCATTTACTTTCAAATCTGGTGCATACCAAGCAGCTATTTTGTTCCCATTAATTTCAGCTACGGCTTTTATCGTTTTATAACCTAAAATTGTTTCTTCAATATCAGTAATTTTCCATTGGTAATCTTTGTAAGGCGATTTTAAAATATAATCAACTTTATCCAGATTAATTTCTTGATTAAAAACTTTGTTTACAGGATCATTAATTAATGTTTTAAATTGACCTCCAACACTAATAGAAAAAGAAGAAGTTGGAGCATCTTGATTATTATTAACCAATTCTAACTTTCTATAATGTGTAATTCCTTGGTTATAGGTTAATTCATATTTTTGATCAGGGCCTCCACTAATTTTAACAAAACCACCAGTTGATGAACTTCTTTCTTTTTCAAATTCCTTTACTTTTTCAGGATCCATTTCATTTCTTTGACGATATTCTACAATCATTTGATCTTGGGCATTCACAAAAGCTGTACTTAATAGTAAAGTTAATAGTAGTTTTTTCATATTGATAATTAAATTTTTATGAAGATAATAAATTTCTTTAATTCTACAAACATAGAACTGATTAAAAACAAAAAAGGGTGAAAATAAATAATTAATTTCACCCCCATTCAATAAATAAAATAATTAAGCCAATGCTTTTTTAACAATGTCTAAAGCTTGATTAACTTCTTTAAACGAAACATTAAGATGCGGTCTAAATCGAACCGAATTATCACCACAAGGCAATAAAATCAATTTAGAATCAAAACATTTCTTAATAAAATCAGTTCTAGATTGATCATTATCAAAATCAAAAGCAATAAATAAACCTTTTCCTCTTACATGTTTTATCTTATTAGTATGATTTGCAATATCATTTAGTCTATCAATAATATATTCACCTTTTTCGGCTGCATTATCTACTAAATTTTCTTGCTCAATCACCTCTAAAATTAATTTAAAACGTAACATATCAATATAATTTCCACCAAAAGTTGAATTGATACGGCTTGATTCTTTAAAAACATTATTTGGAACAATATCTAATTTTTCTTTGTTAGCTAAAATTCCACAAACTTGTGTTTTTTTACCAAAAGAAATAATATCAGGAATAATATCATAATGTTGAAAAGCCCACATTTTACCAGTCATTCCCATTCCTGTTTGTACCTCATCAAAAATTAATAAAATTTCCTCTTTATCACATATTTCTCTTAATTGTTTCAAGAATTCTGGACGGAAATAATTATCACCACCTTCTCCCTGAATGGTTTCAATAATAATACAAGCAATTTGATCTTTACGATCCGTAAGTGCTTTATTAATTTGATTGATTGCTAATTCTTCTGTTTGTTTTGTTTGCGCGATGTTTATGTCTGTTTCTGGGAAAATGATTTTAGGATTCTCGATTCGAGGCCAATCAAATTTTGGGAAATATTGATATTTACGTGGGTCTTTTGTATTAGTTAATGATAATGTATAACCTGAACGACCGTGAAATGCTTGTTTAAAATGTATAACTTCTCCTGCCTCTTTTTCTATTCCTTTAGAAAAATTAATCTTTGTTTTCCAATCAAATGCAGCTTTCAATGCATTTTCTACTGCAAGAGAACCACCAGAAATGAAGAAACAATATTGTAATTCTTTTGGCATAGCCACACGTGCAAAAGTATCTATTAAATCTGCATAATCCTTTGTATAGATATCAGACATTGCTGGCTTATTGATAGCATTTTGACCTAAAAAATCTTTATGTGCAACCAAATGTGGATGATTATATCCAATTGCAGTAGAAGCAAACATAGAAAACATATCTAGATATTCGTCTCCATTTTGGTCTACTAAAAAAGAACCATGTGATTTGTCAATGTCCATCACAATAGGATAACCATCAGCTAAGATGTGTTTTCCTAATCTTTCGTGAATTGTTTCGTTTAAAGTCGTTATATTCATAAGTGTTGTATTAAAAGTTAAATTGAATTCCTTGTGCTAAAGGTAATTCTGTAGAATAATTGATTGTGTTTGTTTGACGGCGCATGTAGATTTTCCAAGCATCAGAACCTGATTCTCTTCCTCCACCTGTTTCTTTTTCTCCACCAAATGCTCCACCAATTTCAGCTCCAGAAGTTCCAATATTAACGTTAGCAATACCACAATCTGAACCTTGATGAGATAAAAATAATTCAGCTTCACGTAAATTAGTAGTCATAATTGCTGATGATAAACCCTGTTTAACTCCATTCTGAATATCAATCGCATCTAAAACATCACCTGAATATTTAATTAAATATAAAATTGGTGCAAAAGTTTCGGTCTGAACAATTTCTAATTCATTAGAAGCTTCTGCAATAACTGGTTTTACATAACATCCTGAACTATATTCTTCTGTTTCTAAAACTCCACCATGTACTAAAAATTCACCTCCTTGTTCTTTAATTTTTTCCAGAGCAAGCAAATAATTTCTAACAGCATCTTGATCGATTAATGGTCCGATATGATTTGAAGCATCCAAAGGATTTCCTATTTTTAATTGTTCATAAGCATTTTTAAGGATAACTTTTACTTGATCGTAAATTGAATCATGAACAATTAAACGACGAGTTGTTGTACAACGTTGTCCAGCAGTACCTACTGCACCAAAAACTGCAGCAGTTAATGTTATTTTTAAATCTGCATCTGGAGTTACAATAATCGCATTATTACCACCTAATTCTAATAAAGTTTTACCTAAACGAGCAGCTACCACTTGGTTTACTTCTTTTCCCATACGAGTTGAGCCTGTTGCAGAAATTAAAGGAATTCTTTCGTCTTTTGACATCCACTCACCTACTTCTTTTTCCCCATTAATCAAAGAACAAATACCTTCTGGTAAATTATTTTCTTTTAAAACTTCTGCTAAAATATTCTGACATGCAACTGCACATAAAGGTGTTTTTTCGCTCGGTTTCCAAATAATTGAATCACCACAAACCAAAGCCAAACATGTATTCCACGACCATACAGCTACTGGAAAGTTAAATGCTGTAATTACTCCTACAATTCCTAATGGATGATATTGTTCGTACATACGGTGTGATGGACGTTCTGAATGAATTGTTAATCCGTATAATTGACGAGATAAACCTACAGCAAAATCACAGATATCAATCATTTCTTGTACTTCACCGTAACCTTCTTGTAAAGATTTCCCCATTTCGTATGAAACAAGTTTTCCTAAATCTTCTTTGTACTTTCTTAATTTATCTCCTAATTGTCTTACAATTTCACCTCGTTTCGGAGCTGGAATTAATCGCCATTCTTTAAAAGCTATCTGTGCTTTCGAAACAACTAGTTCATATTCTTCTTTTGTTGTAGCTCTAACTTTTCCAATTTCATTTCCATCAACTGGAGAGAAAGAAGTTATAAAGTTTCCAGTACCAAACCAATCTTGTCCCGTTGATGTTCCAAAATTTTCTTGCTGTATTCCTAATATAGTTTTTTCGTTTCCTAACATTTTTTCAATTATTTTGTGTTTTGATTTGATACCTAAATTAAACAAAAGTTAATAGAAACAAAATTTTTAATAAATAATATTCATATTTCTTTTTATTATTCTGAATAATATTTAGTTTTATAGAAACATAACTGCACAAAATGAACACAACAACAGATTACTTTAAAATAGATGACCTTTTATCTGAAGAACATTTAATTATTAGACAATCCATAAGAGATTTTGTCGATAAAGAAATAAAACCAATCATAGACGAATGTGCACATGAACATAAAGATGTTCCTGATTTAATGAAAAAATTAGGTGCTATTGGAGCTTTAGGTCCATACATTCCGGAAGAATATGGTGGAGCAGGATTAGACCAAATGGCTTACGGAATTATCATGCAAGAATTAGAGCGAGGTGATTCGGCTGTTCGATCTGCTGCATCTGTACAATCATCATTAGTCATGTATCCTATTTTTAGCTATGGTTCTGAAGAACAAAAAAGAAAATTCTTACCAAAATTAGCTTCAGGAGAATTTATTGGATCATTTGGATTAACGGAACCAAATCATGGATCTAATCCTGGTGGAATGGAGACTCGTTTAACAAAAGATGGTGATCACTATCGTTTAAATGGAGCAAAAATGTGGATTACAAATGCACCTGTTTGTGATTTAGCGGTAGTTTGGGCAAAAGATGATGAAGGGAAAGTTAGAGGTGTAATTGTTGAACGAGCTATGGAAGGATTATCTACCCCTGAAACAATGAACAAATGGTCTTTACGTGCTTCTAAAACTGGAGAATTAGTTTTTGATAATATCTTGATTAAAGAAGAAAATATTTTACCTGGAGTAAAAAGTTTAAGAGGTCCATTATCTTGTTTAAACTCGGCTCGATACGGAATTTCTTGGGGAGTTATCGGTGCTGCAATTGATTGTTATGAAACGGCTTTAAAATATAGTTTAGAGCGTACACAATTCGGAAAACCAATTGCTTCATATCAACTACAACAAAAGAAATTAGCCGAATTTATTACAGATATTACGAAAGCCCAATTATTAGTTTGGCGATTAGGAACTTTAAAAAATGAAGACAAAGCTACCCCTGAACAAATTTCTATGGCAAAACGTAACAATGTAAGAATGGCAATAGATATTGCGAGAGAATCTCGTCAGATAATTGGTGCTATGGGTATTGTTGGTGATTATCCTAACATGAGACATGCAGCAAACCTTGAATCAGTAATTACATACGAAGGAACGCATGATGTACATTTATTAATTACTGGTGCTGATATTACTGGTATTAATGCATTTGTTTAATCGATAAAAATTTGATTTTATCCATATAAATCTTTAGGTTTACATAAATACAATTTGTGTAAACCTTTTTTATTTTACAAATGTTCAAAATACTCTCAGCTATTATTTTAACTTGTATTTCTATTCACGTTTCTGCACAAGAAACATACAAAATAACTTACGAGAAATACACGCATCAAAAGAAAATATCAGAATCTAATCCGACTTTAGTTTTAGCAAACAGTCAAAAAACCATTATTGGTACAAGTAATTCGTTTGACGAATATCGATTTTATCCAAATGAAATCACTTATTATACGAACGAAGAACCAAATAATATTTATTCTTTAATTCAGTTTGATAGCTTACAAACTATAAAAACTATCGATACTATTTCACTTAAAAAACATGAATTTAAGAAGCTGAATGGCACAAAAAAGATATTAGGTTTAAGAGCTAAACATGCGCAAATAATCATCAATTCTAATACGATTGATCTTTGGTATGTAGATAATATTAATATAAAAGCTGCACCAAATACTGTTGGTTTAGACTTAGGATTTGTGTTAGAACATACACGAAATAACAATTATACAATTAGAGCATCAAAAATTGAACGTATAAAAAATGATCCTACAGAAAAATATCACGATGAGATAAATTTACCAACTTTAGATCCATTAACCTATAAAGATTTAGTTTGGAAAAGTAAATTCATAACTGTTCCCTTACTACAAAATCAAGAGATTAATTTCGGAAATGAAATCACTTCTAACGATAGTATCTTAAGATTTGCACACGGAACAATAGCAGTTAGAAAAATAAGATTACCGAGAATACGTAAAGGTTCTCAGATTTTTTTAGATATTAACCAAATATCTAATGGTGATGCATATGATAGAACTGGATCTGCATTCTTAATTCCATTCAATAAAAAACAATCATTTTTAGATGGCCTTAAAAACGGAATAAACAAGTTACCGATTTACGAAAACGGAAATGGTAAAAAATATCAAGGAATTACTTTAACTCAAGATTATGAACCATTAATTGAATTGATGCGATTCTTTACTCCTTTCGGAATTGATAAATACAATTACATTCAAATCAAAGATAAAGAATGGCATAAAATTGCATCTTATCGACAGGATATCTCTGAGTATTATGATTTATTGAATGATAAAGAAGTTTATATTGGATTCTTTATAGGAAATTATGATAAAGGCGGACATAAAATTGATGCAAATATCACAATACATGACTCAAACAAGCAATTAATTCCGAACAATAAAATTCTTGCTTTATTCAATACAACTAACGTAATGGAAATGGCAGGTCAAGAATATCCCACTTTATTTAATTCAGATCAAGGTTTACGCATCGAATTTGAATTAAAAGATGATTGGAAAAATGCTAAACTTAGATACACTACAACTGGCCATGGTGGTTGGGAAAATGGAGATGAATTTGTACCAAAAGTAAATTCTATTTTCATAGATGATAAAAAAGTGTTTTCTTTAGCTCCTTGGAGACAAGATTGCGGCGCATATAGGTTATATAATCCTGCATCAGGAAATTTTGACAACGGATTATCATCATCAGATTATAGCCGATCTAATTGGTGTCCAGGTACTGTAACTAATCCGTACATCATCGAACTTGGTGATTTAAAAGCCGGTAAACACACAATACAAGTAAAAATCCCACAAGGAGAAACAGAAGGTGGAAGCTTTAGTTCATGGGCTGTTTCGGGAGTTTTATTAGGAGAATGATAAAATTGGGTTAAATACGTTCCAATACAAGGATATCGTACACCTTTTTCAAATTAAAATTAGTAAGTTTGTAGACTTAAAATTGTAGAAAAATTCTATGGAATATAATACACTACGTTCACAATTAATTATTCCAGAATATGGACGTCACATCCAAGAAATGGTTAATCATTGTTTAACGATTCAAGACGAACAAGAAAGAAACGAATTCGCAGAAATTATTATCGAAGTAATGGGAGAATTAAACCCTCACCTTCGTGATGTTCCAGATTTTCAACATAAATTATGGGATCAATTATTTATTATGTCTGATTTTAGATTAGATGTAAAATCTCCGTATCCTATTCCAACGAAACATGATACTGTATACAGTAAACCAAATAAGGTAGAATATCCTAAATCAATTTACAAATACCGTTATTACGGAAATAACATTCGTAAAATGATTAATGTTGCTGTAACATGGGAAGAAGGAGAAAAAAGTGAAGGATTATATTTCGCTATCGCAAATCACATGAAAAAATGTTACCTTAAATGGAACAAAGAAACTGTAGATGATAACGTAATTTTTGAGCACTTATACGAACTTTCTGACGGGAAAATTGATTTAAGAGATGTAGATGAAAATCTAGTTCAACCAGAAAGACAACAAAATAATAATCAGAATAATTACCAACAACGTACGCATTCTAATTATCAACATCGTTCGAATAATCAAAATACCAACAACCAAAATAATAACAGACAGAATAACCAAAACCGTCAAAACAACAATTCGAACAATACAAATAATAACAATCAAAATAGAAATAATAACCGTAACCAAAATGTTAGGAATAATAACAATAAAGGTTAATTAAAATATTATCATCACTTACAATGGCAACATTTCAAATAAAGGGAGGAAAGAAATTAAAAGGTGAAATTACACCTCAAGGTGCTAAAAATGAAGTTTTACAAATTTTATGTGCTGTTTTATTAACAAGTGAAGAAGTTAGAGTAAAAAACATTCCAGACATTCGTGACGTGAATCGTTTAATCGAAATTTTGGGAGATTTAGGTGTTAAAACTCAGAAAAACGGAAAAGGTGATTACACTTTCCAATCTGATGATTTACGTTTAGATTATTTAAAATCAAAAGAATTTAAAAAAGACGGTGCTTCATTACGTGGATCAATCATGTTAATGGGACCTTTATTAGCTCGTTTTGGAGAAGCATTTATGCCAAAACCAGGAGGAGATAAAATTGGACGACGTCGTTTAGATACACACTTTGAAGGTTTCTTTGCATTAGGTGCAAAATACCGTTTCAATCCAGATGAAGATTTCTACGGTGTAGAAGTTGACGAAAATGGATTACAAGGTGCCTACATGTTATTAGACGAAGCTTCTGTAACAGGAACTGCTAACATTATTATGGCTGCAGTTTTAGCGAAAGGAACAACAACTATTTACAACGCTGCTTGTGAACCTTACATTCAACAATTATGTAACATGTTAAACCGTATGGGTGCAAAAATCACTGGTATTGGTTCTAATTTAGTTACTATTGAAGGTGTTGAAGAATTAGGTGGAACAGAACATACATGTTTACCAGATATGATTGAAATTGGATCTTGGATTGGTTTAGCTGCCATGACAAAATCTGAAATTACAATCAAAGATGTTTCTTGGGATAATTTAGGTGTAATTCCTAATGTATTTAGAAAATTAGGTATTCAATTAGAGCGTCGAGGTGATGATATTTTTGTACCAGCTCAGGAAAATTACGAAATCGAGCGTTTTATCGACGGTTCTATTTTAACTGTTTCTGATGCTCCATGGCCAGGATTCACACCTGATTTATTATCAATTATTTTAGTAATTGCTACACAAGCAAAAGGAAGTGTATTAGTTCATCAAAAAATGTTCGAATCTCGTTTATTCTTCGTAGATAAATTAATCGAAATGGGAGCTCAAATCATTTTATGTGATCCACACCGTGCTACTGTTATCGGTTTAAATCACGAAAATCCATTAAAAGGTGCTCAATTAACTTCTCCTGATATTCGTGCTGGTATGTCTTTATTAATTGCTGCTTTATCTGCAAAAGGTACAACAGTTATTCATAACATCGACCAAATTGATCGTGGTTACGAAGACATCGATACACGTCTAAGAGCTTTAGGAGCAGATATCATTAGAACGGCTTAAAATAAAGCATTATGCAATCTATTATTGATTTTTTTAGTGATTTTGTACAACGTCCAGATCGAGTAATCATGAATATGATTGATGCTTATGGCTATTGGATTTATATTATCTTATTCACTATTATTTTTGCAGAAACAGGTTTAATTGTAATGACATTTTTAATGCCATTTCTTCCTGGCGATGCTTTAATATTTTCAATTGGGATGATTGCCGCAAATGACGCACAAAATCATTTACATATAGAATATATCATTCCATTGTTAATGTTTGCTGCTGTTCTCGGAGATAATGTAAACTACTATGTTGGTAAAAAATTCGGTCACTGGATTTTAAACAAAGAAGATTCATTTTTCCTAAAGAAAAAACATTTAGAAAAAGCAACTGAATTCTTTAACGAAAATGGTAAAAAAGCGATTATTATTGCTCGTTTTATGCCAGTTGTAAGAACGATAATTCCGTTTATTTGTGGAACTACAAATCTTAATTATCGAACATTTCTTACATATAGTGTAATTGGTGCATTTTTATGGGTTGGTGTAATTTCTATTTTAGGATATTTTTTAGGTGGTTTTGAAATCGTTCAAAATCATTTAGAAAAATTCATTTTCGGAATTATCATTGCAGCAAATATGCCTTTAATTACACGTATTGTTAAAGCTCAATTCAATAAAAATAAATAGCATGAAACAATTTGGATTAATCGGGAGAAACATCTCCTACTCTTTTTCCAAAGGTTATTTTGCTGATAAATTTAAAAACGAAAACATCGTAGGTTCTGCCTATGATGTTTTTGATTTACAGCAAATCCAAGAAGTAGAAAAAGTATTCGAAACCGAAGATATAAAAGGTTTTAACGTAACTATTCCTTATAAACAAGATGTCATTCCATTTTTAGACGAACTTTCGCCTGAAGCTAAAGAAATTGGTGCTGTAAATACAGTTTTAATTCAGGATAGAAAAAAAATTGGTTATAATACAGATTGTTTTGGTTTCCAAACTTCTTTACAACCGCTTTTAAAACCCAATCATACCAATGCATTAGTATTAGGTTATGGAGGTGCTGCTAAAGCGGTAATCTATGTTTTAGAAAAATTAGGTATTCAATATCAAATTGTATCAAGAGAAGCTTCAGAAGGTAGAATTTCCTATGATGATTTAAAT
Source organism: Faecalibacter macacae (assembly GCF_003687725.1). GTDB lineage: Bacteria > Bacteroidota > Bacteroidia > Flavobacteriales > Weeksellaceae > Empedobacter > Empedobacter macacae. Next base: position 89,912 of record NZ_RDOJ01000006.1, on the reverse strand, counting down.
GAAGAAATAATTAATTCACATCAATTAATCATCAACTGCTCTCCTATTGGAACATTTCCAAACATCACTTCAGCCCCAAATATTCCTTATGAATTCTTAACATCTGAGCATTTATTATATGATTTAATCTATAATCCAGAAGTTACACAATTCTTACAAAATGGGATTGAAAAAGGAGCAACTATAAAAAATGGATACGAGATGTTAGTTCAGCAAGCTGAAAAATCTTGGGAAATATGGAATAAACTATTGTAATTCACTTGATTTTATAGTTTTGTTTTATTAGATTTGTTAGGAACTAAACTTTCTTTTTATGAGTATTGAAATGGATAACCTGCACTCAGCAGACGGACAAAACTTAGCAAATAACACTTCTAATGACTTAAATAATGAGTCATATAAACTAAGTGAAAACAACGATACAAAGCAAGAAGCTGTAATCGAGAGGAAAGATTACAACTCGTTTGGATTTGATGTTTTAATTGATGAAGCTAAAAATCTTTTAAACAAATATCCGGTTAATCAAGTGAGAAATCACATCGAGCAAATCAAAGAAGTTTTTCGTCAAAAAATTGAAAATGATGAAAATCAAAAAAAGGAAGCTTTCCTTGCTGATGGTGGTGATGTATTAGATTTTAGATATGAAAATAGCTACAGATCTAAATTCTCTTTGGTTTACAATGATTATAAAAATCAACTTTCAATTTATCATAAAGAAAACGAAAAACAAGAAAAAGAAAATCTTGTGGAACGTTTATCTATTGTTGATGAGTTAAAAGCTCTTTATACTGAGCAAAACGAATCAAATACTCAAATGTTTAAATCATTTCGTGATTTAAAAACGAGATGGCATAACGCAGGACGTATTCCGGCATCTAATGCAGAGAATGTGTTCAAAAACTACTTCTTCCATTTAGATAACTTCTACAAATATTTGGACATGAACAAAGAATTACAAGCTTTGGACTACCAACATAATTTAGAGGTTAGATATTCAATTATCAAACGAGCGGAAGAATTAGTTGAGGAAGAAAATGTACAAAAAGCATTAAACGAATTACAATATTTACACCGTCTTTGGAAAGAAGAAGCTGTACCTGTAATCGAAGAAAAACGTGAGGAAACTTGGCAGCAATTTAAAGCGATTACCAATAAAATTCACGATCGTAAATCGGTACTTAATGAACGTCTAAAGAAAGAACAAATAGTTAATTACGAGAAGAAAATTGAAATCATTAATAGAATCAAAGAAATTTCAGAAGCTACCGCTAAAAAATCGCACAGCGAATGGCAAAAAGCAATCAAAGATATTAATGATTTACGTGATGCTTTCTTAACTATTGGTCGTGTACCAAAAGATAAAAACAATAAAACTTGGGATGCTTTTAAAGAAGCTACACGTGAGTTTAACCATATTAAAAACGATTTCTATAAAACGCTTAAAAATGATCAACAAGATAATTTAAAAAAGAAATTAGCTTTATTAGAAATTGCAAAAGAACACAAAGATAGTCGTGATTGGAACAATTCTGTGAAGGTGATTAAGAAAATACAAAACGACTGGAAAAATATTGGACATGTTCCGCGCAAAAATTCAGACAAAATTTGGAAAGAATTTAAAGACACTTGTAATCAATTTTTTGATCGTTACAAAAATCGTCAAAATGAGTACAACGAAGAATTTGAACAAAATTTAGTAGAAAAAACTGAATTATTAAAGGAGTTCAAAGAAATTCTAATTCCAGAAAATAAAGAAGAAGCATTAAGTTTATTAACTAATTTTAATGCGAAATGGAATAAAATTGGAAAATTGCCAAACAACAAAGCAGAAATTAACCAAGAATATTCCAAATTATATAACGAAAAATTAAAATCGTTACAATTATCACAAAACCAGATTCAGGATTATAAATTACAAGCTTTTGTAGATCAAATCGTAGCTAACAGAGACAATAGATTATTAGACGATGAAATCCGTAAAACTAAAAAAGTAATTGAAGATCTTGAAAAAGAAATCAATCAATTAGATAACAATGTTAGTTTCTTTGCGAATGCAAATGCAAACAGCCCTTTATTAAAAGATGTGTACAAGCAAATAGACGAAAAACGTACAAAATTGACTAATGCTGAAGTAAAATTAAGAACACTTTATAGTGTTGAATTTTAAATGATCAAAAATTAAATGTCACAAAATATTATCGATGAGCAATTTATGGCTCGTTGTATACAAATTGCTCAAAACGGGTTAGGGTCTACATATCCTAATCCGTTTGTTGGTTCTATAATAGTTCATAAAGGAAAAATTATAGGCGAAGGATTTACTTCTAAATATGGTGGCCCGCATGCTGAAGTAAATGCTGTAAATAGTGTTAAAGACCAATCTCTTTTAAGTGAATGTACTTTATATGTTACCTTAGAACCATGTTCGCATTTCGGTAAAACACCTCCTTGTTGCGATTTGGTTATTGCTAAAAACTTTAAACGTGTAGTTATTGGAACATTGGATCCGTTCGCAGAAGTTAATGGACAAGGGTATCTAAGATTATTAGAAAACGGTATAGATGTTACACTTGGAGTTTTAGAAAAAGAATGTATTGAGCTAAATCGTCGTTTTATTACTTTTCATCAAGAAAAAAGACCATATATAATTCTGAAATGGGCACAAACTCAGGATGGATATATGGGACATAATGATGTACAAAAATGGATTACGAATCGTTTTTCTAAACAAATTGTCCATCAGTGGCGCACAGAAGAACAAGCAATTTTAGTTGGAAAAAAGACCGCTTTAATTGACAACCCACAATTAAACACAAGATATTGGCATGGTAAAAATCCATTGCGACTGTCTATCGATAAATTTTTAGCTATTCCTAGAAATTATCATTTGTATGATCAAAATGTTCCTACTGTGATTTTTAATGCGATTGAAGATTCTGAACAAGTTAATCTAAAACTGATAAAAATTGATTTTAACGAAAATATCATTCCTCCAATTTTAGATTATTTATATCAAAATAATTATCAATCATTAATCGTTGAAGGTGGCAGTGATACGATTCAAAAATTTATTGATTTAAATTTGTGGGATGAAGCAAGAATATTAACTTCGGACACTTTTTGGAATGAAGGTATTTTAGCACCTACAGTACGTGGAAAAAGAGTAAATCAACACAAAGTATTAAACGATTACGTTACAGTAATTAGAAATCAAGAAAATGAGTGATTCATTCAGAACGATAAAAGAACCTATAGAAGATATTATTTTTAAAGAATCTGGAAGTAAATTTATTAATTACGCTTATCCTGTAGATTCTGAAGATGATGTAGAATTCTATTTGAGTCAACTTTACGAAAAATGGCCTGATGCAACTCATCATTGTTATGCTTATATTATAGGAATTGACGGAAAAAAATTTAGAGCAAATGATGATGGTGAACCTGGAGGTTCAGCTGGATTACCTATTTACAATCAAATATTATCAAACGAAATAACAAATGTTTTAATCGTTTCTGTACGTTATTATGGCGGAACTAAATTAGGAATTCCTGGTTTGGTGAAAGCATATAAATATGCAGCTCAGGTTGTTTTAGAAGAAGCTAAAATAGTTGAAAAATTTGTCACAAAACGAGTTAAAATGGTATTTTCATATGATCAGCAAGGAATTGTTGAGCGTAATGTAGATCGTATGGAGGGTGAAATTATAGACAAGCATTTTTCCGATAAATGCATGTTTACAATTTCTGTCAGAGAAAGTAAAATGGATGATTTTATTCGACAATTTGACGAATACTATCAAATGGAAATAAAAATTATAGACTAATGCTAAACAGCTTAACTTCTTTGCGATTTTTCTTCGCATTTGCTGTATTCTTATCTCATTTAACATTTGTAAAAACAGATTTGCAATGGTATAATTGGTTAAAAAACGTTGTATTCTTTGAAGGATACGTTGGTGTTGGATTTTTCTTTATTCTTAGTGGATTTGTACTTGCATTAAATTACGAACACAAGATTATAGACAATCCTAAATTTTCTTTTAAAAACTTCTACATTGCACGTATGGCAAGGGTTTATCCACTACATGTCCTTACGTTTGCATTAATGATTCCTTATGTAATCATCCAAGGAATTTTTGGTTGGGATAAAGCACTTTTAAACTTATTCTTACTCCAATCATACATTCCAATTAAAGATTATAACTTCTCTATTAATAATGTATCTTGGAGTATTTCTACAGAATTTTTCTTCTATTTAATGTTTCCTCTTTATGTTATTTGGTTACATAAATACAAATGGTTAAAATATGCTTTATTTATCATAGCTATTCCATTATTAATCTATTTTGAACCTTATGTAAGAGGACATAAAGACTGGGAAAAAGGGTTTTATTACGTTAATCCTATTGTACGAAGTTTAGATTTTATCATAGGAATTTTATTATGTCAAGTGTATAAAACGATAAAAGATAAACAAATTTCGTTCACCAAAGGAACATTATTTGAAGTTGGAGTATTAGCTGTTTTCATTCTGTTTTTCAGCTATTATGGAGAAGTTTCGAGAACATTCAGATTTAATATTTACTATTGGATTCCAATGGTATTAATTACATTAGTTTTCGCATTACAAAAAGGATTTATTTCAAAATTATTACAAAATAAAAGCTTAATATATTTAGGCGAAATCAGTTTCGGATTTTATATGATACACATGATTGTCATTAAATATGGAAACTATTTAGTTCCTGAAGGAAATGATTTCATAAAGATTGGAGTTTACTTCACAATCGCAATCATACTAAGTATTCTTTGTTTTGAGTTTTTTGAAAAGCCTTTAGCTAAAAAGATTAAACAAATATTTACCAAATAAGAAAACGGGATGAAGTTACTTTCATCCCGTTTCTTTTTTTATATAATTATTAAATTCCTATTTCAACTTGTAAACGTGCGTACCAGTTATTTTTAGTAGAACTATCGTAGAATTTTAAATTTTCGTACGTAACCTCAGCCTGTAACTTAAAAGCATGTTCCCAAATATACTTCGTTAAACCTAAACTATATTGATTAGAATTTGGTGCGAATTGGAAAATCTCATTCTTCATTTTTTGATTAGAATAACGACCAATTACTTCATAATTTTTAGGAAATGTATACGATGTTTGGAAATCGTGTCCTTGTCCAGCATAAACATATCTAAAATCAGTAGTATCCTCAGGATTATACGTAAAAATTGTATCAGAATTACGATTCATATATGCATACATAAAAGCCCATCCATTATATTTTAACATTGCATCTAAAAATAATGATTGAATATTTGCTGTACCAAACATTTCGTCACCTAATTGTCCTTGCGTACGATGTGCATTGTTATTGTATGAATATGCTGCAGAAACCATTAATTTTGGTTTTTCTTCACGCATAATATCACCCTCAAAATTTGTCCCATCATTTTTGAACGAACCTAAAGGTAATAATTCAACTTTACCTGTATAAGCTAAACCTGTATCATTATGATCGGTCCAGTTACGCCCTTCCCCACTTGAAATTGCACCTCGTAAAGTATAAGAAAATTTATCTTTTTGTTTTTTACTATGTTGTACATGTAAACCAAAATCACGATCAATATTAAAATCTGCATTATTAATCGAACGATCAGTTAATTGTAAAGCACCAGAAGAATTTATACGCTGTCTATTTCCAGGTAATTTTGTCTGACCAAAACCAAAACTCCAATGTTTATTTGGTTTATAGAAAATCATGGCATCACGTATGATGTTTGTATTTTTACCTTCTTCAGCTGCTCCTACATCACCTGAAGCAAACGATAATTGAATCGAATATTCAAATTTTGGATTTCCTACATACCCATCAAATCGTAAACGTAAACGTCTAATTTGTGCATCAATTGCGTCTTCTTCGTCCTCATTATTAAAATAAGTGACACGATTTTGCATTCTAAAACGAATGTTTACTTGATAAATACTATCTGCTGAAGTAATACCTAATCCATCGCCGTAGCTATAATAAGGTGACATATTGATTTTATAATCATCAGATACTGCCTCCTTTTTTACCTTAACTATGGTTGAATCAGTTTGAGCAAAAACTAAATTTGCTGCTACAAAAAATAGCGTGAAAAGTAAATTCTTCATATTTGTTGTTTGTAGAGCGAAAATAGTTAAATTAATGTTGCTTCAAGTTTAACTTAATGTTAAGTTTGAGATGCAATACAACCAACTTTTGGTATAACTAAATATAGTAAACTATCTAGAAATCAACTAATAATTTATGAAAATTTGAAATTCTATGGTCATCTTCAACCAAAGTAATTTCTATTTTATTAGGATTATTATAATCGTACATTTCGAAAAATGCTTTAGTTTGATGAGCGTCTAAAACCTCGTCTTTTAAACCAATAATAACTTTTGTATTTGAAAAAGTATCCATTGGACTTAAGTATTGAACTAAATGATTAGGGAAGTTATCCTCGAATTTATACATCAATTCGATCATCGGATTTATTAGAATTAATTCACAATTAATTCCTTCAGTCAATAATTTTTGTTGAATTTGCCAAGCGAAATTTCCACCAATCGAACTACCAATCAAAGTAATAGGATCTTTTACAGTCTCTAACATATGAAATGTATTTTGTAAAAAAACATCTACATTATCGTTGAATTTCCATTCTAAACATATAGCTGTTGGGTATTTTTGTTGAATAAATCCAAATTTTCTTGAACTTCTTGATCCGTATAAACCGTGAATATAAAATACTTTGTTTCCTTCTGCAATCATCATTTTCATTTAAAGCGACCGCAAATGTATAAAATTTAAGTTTTATTCGTTTATCGTATCAATAATTTATTACAATAAACGAATAAAAAACATTGATTACTATAGATTTACTAATAAAATCAATTAAATAATACTCTTTTTATTTCTTGCGTTTTATCATATCAAAAGTCGAATCAATAATAAAAATTTCACCATAATCAACAGGTATTTTCATTGTATTTTTCAAAGAAATTTCTAAAATAATTTTCCAAAAACAACGAATAACACCTGCATGCGCTACAATTAATACTTTTTGATGATTGTATTGTTTTAACTCTTGATAAAATGAATTTACTCGATTAAAAAGCTGTAGCATCGATTCACCATTTGGAGTTGAAACCGAATCAAAATTGTTCATCCAATTTTCAGATTCTTCCAAAGGAATTTCATTCCATTTTTTCAACTCCCAATCACCAAAATTCATTTCCATTAAACGATGATCCATTTGATAGTCATCAAAACCTAATACTTCTGCCAGTTGCGTACATCTTTTTAACGGACTTGAAATTATTGCATCAAAATCAACAGCTAATTCTTCTTTATAAATAGATAAATATTTTTCTAAATCTGCCTTATTTAAACCAACATCACTTTGACCATAACAAATTCCTTTTTCAAGATTTACAGGTGTATGTCTTATGATATAAAGTTCCATATTGCTAATAAACTTATTAAGAAAATCGCTTCACAAATTTGTTCTACAGCGCCTAAACAATCCCCAGTATAACCGCCAATCCATTTAAATAAAAAGTTTTTAAAATAAAGTAATACGAAGAAAATAGGAACTATCGAAAATATAAAATAAACCGAATAAGAACATATCAGAAATAAAGGAATTAGTCCAAAAAAACAAACCCAAAATAATTCTTTTTTTGTCTGTTTTTTAGCAATTGGTTTCGCTTTACTTTTCTCATCATCACGTACATAATCAAGCACAAAACTCAAGGAAATTGCTGCAAGACGAGCAAATGCATGATATCCAACAAATAATATAAATACAGCTAAAATACCAAATTGAGTAAAAATTGGAATCAGAAAAATAAGACCATAATATTTTATCGCTAACTGAATAATTGTCGCAACCATTCCATATGTACCGACACGACTATCCTTCATTATATCAAGGATTTTATCTTTAGTCCAACCACCGCCAAAACCATCAAAAAAATCAGCTAAACCATCTTCATGAAAAGCGCCGGTTGTTAACATACCAACCACTAAAGATCCAATTACACTTAATTCTAAAGGCAATACAAATTGCAACAAATAAAAAGTAATGAAAGACAATGCACCTACGACATATCCAATTAATGGAAAATATCGAGTTGCTTTATTTAGTTTATCATCGCTATATTCAATTTTAAATGGAATTGGAATACGAGTATAAAACATCAATGCAATCCAAAATAATTCTAATTCTTTTTTCATATTATTTGTTAGATACGCCAGCACTTTCAAAACTTGCCATCTCATTTAAGAAAGCAACAGCATTTTCAAGAATTGGATAAGCCAAAGCACAACCTGTTCCTTCCCCGACTCTCATATCTAAATGTAATATTGGTTTAACATCTAAATAATTCAACATTTTTTGATGTCCAATTTCATTACTATTATGACAAAAAACTGCATATTCTTTAATTTCTGGATACAGAGCTTGAGCAACTAAAAAAGCACTTGTCGCTATGAAACCATCAACTAAAATTAACATTTCGTTCTTATAAGCTGCGATCATAGCACCGCAAATCTGAGCAACTTCAAAACCACCATACGTTTGAAGAATTTCCATTGGATCATTTAATTCGCCATGAAAATTATTTGCTTCAGTTAATAATTCAATTTTCTTCAATAATTGTTCGTCATTAACTCCTGTTCCTCTCCCAATACAATCATTTAAAGTAATCTTTGTAACGTGGTGCATAATCATCGATGCCGAGGAAGTATTTCCAATTCCCATCTCTCCAAAACCAATCACATTACAACCGCTTTTAGCAACTTGATCTACAATTTGAGCAGATTTTTCGAAACATAAATTTAGTTCATCACTTGACATTGCTTTTTCGACAATGAAATTCTTCGTTCCAAAATTTATCTTATTATCAATTAAACCATCTACAACGCCAAAATCATAATTTACACCTGCATCAATAGTTAAAAAATCTAGTTTATTTTGCTTACAAAAAACCGTAACAGCAGCACCACCTTGAACTATATTCATCACCATTTGAAAAGTAACTTCTGGTGGATACGCACTAACACCAGCTTTTGCAACGCCATGATCTCCTGCAAATAATAAAATCGTAGGATTAATTAATTTAGGATTTAACGATTGTTGCACTTTACCTATCTGAAAAGCTAATTTTTCTAATAAGCCCAAAGCTCCTAAAGGTTTAGTTTTTAAATCAATTTTTTGTTGTAATTGATCAGTTAAAGTAGTTGTAGTAGTTGAATTTTGAATCATTTTATTTTTAATAAATTGTTTTTTGATTTAATACAGGAAATTGTTTTTCAGCAAGAGCAAAAGTCCCAAATAATAAAGCTGAAAATCCTAAATCTCCTAATAATGTTCCTTTTATAAATGGAATTCCGGCTATGTAACATTGAATTAACCCTTCTAAAGATTTTGGGTACATATTAGATGAAATCCAAACGCCGAAATTTGATACTAAAAAGAAAAGAAATGAACCAAATAAGCCCATTGTTAACACGCGTAATGTCGTTACTTTCTTTAATGCAAAAATGCTAACAAGTGCAATTATCGCATAACAAAGATATTGCCAATAAAAGCCTTGATAAAAGAAAGTGAATGATTGAAAATATTCTTTATATAGAATGTTATTAACTAATAAATCGCTTGTCCAAACACAAAGAATTGGAATCAAAATAGCTTGCCATTTTTTAACAAAATATGCTCCACCAAATAAACTAATTGCAGTTAATGGCGAAAAATTAGGTAAGAAAGTCATTAATCGCGTCGAGGCAACTAAGACAATTAATGCAAAGACAAATAAATGTCTTACGTTGATTTTTGCTGTTTTCATATATTATTTTTAATATTTTTTGTTGAAACAGCAGTCTGAAATAAATTAGAATATTTGAAATATAAGTCAAATATTTTCTATAAATCATCCCGCGGAATTACAGTTTTATTTCGTTAAGGTATCTGACTTTAGACTTTTGTCTATTTACAGTTGCGCGACAGTTCGTGAATTTCACACGATTCCCTTAGTGATACTTTATACACCATACGAATAAAGTAAATGTATAAATTATTTTCTTTATTTAAATATATTATAATCTATATGTTTATTAAAAACGTAATATAAATTATTAAAGTAATGTTTTTATGGCTTATTATCACTAATTTTGAAATGTGAAAACCTGGGTAATTTATATATTTACATTTCTATATCTAACGACATCTACACAGTTGTCGCAAGTGTACAAATTACCAATATTTATCTCCCATTTTATCGAACACGATAAAGGCGGAAATTTCTTTGATGAAATGAAAGTCTATTTAATTCATCATTATGGTGGACATGATAAAGATGAAGATTGGGAAACCGATCAGAAACTTCCTTTTATGAAGGTTGAAATTGCTCACATTGATTTAGCTGCACTTCCTAAAATCACATTTATTTCACCATTTATTGTCAAAGAAAAAATCACTTCATCTATTGAATATTTTGATGAAGATAATCTATATTCTCATTACTTAAATTCAATTTGGCAACCGCCAAGACAAGCGTAAAATTTATAAATCAACCATTTACTTTCTCATTAGATCGTAAATGCATTATGCTATTTGAAGAATTCATTTAGCTAATAGTCTAATTTATATTATTTTACGATGTTAAATAAAATCATTGATTTTTCAATCAAGAACAAATTCATCGTAGGTTTATTTACGGTAGCTTTATTAATCTTTGGGGTTTATGAAGCGACCAAATTACCTATGGATGCACAACCTGATATTACATCTAATCAGGTACAAGTTATTACCGTTGCACCTTCTTTTAGTGCAGAGGATATCGAGCGTTTAGTTACTTTCCCGATCGAGCAAGCAAATTCTAACATTGCTGGAATTTCAGAAATTAGAAGTTATTCTCGTTTTGGATTATCGTTAGTAACAATCGTTTTTGATGATGATACGGATGTCTTTTGGGCTCGTCAACAAGTTGGAGAACGATTAGCGCAAGTGAAAAGCGAAATTCCTGAAGGAATTGGCGAACCTTCTATGGGACCAATTTCAACTGGTTTAGGAGAAATTTATCAATATGTGGTTCGTCCAGCAGATGGTTACGAAGACCAATACGATGCAACAGAATTACGAACAATTCAGGATTGGATTGTTCGTCGCCAATTATTAGGCGTTCCAGGAGTGGCCGATGTCAGTAGTTTTGGTGGGAAATTAAAACAATACGAAATCGGAATTAATCCTCAACAATTACAAGCTTTTAATCTTACAATTAATGATATTTTTGAGGCTTTAAGTGAAAATAATCAAAACACTGGTGGAGCTTATATCGAAAAAGGACAAACTTCTTTATTTATTCGTTCTGAAGGTTTAATAGGAAAGATTGAAGATATTCAGAATATCGTCGTAAAACGTTCTGGAAGCGGAACACCAATTTTAATGCGTGATGTTGCAGAAATCAAAACAGGTTTTGCAACTCGTTACGGAGCGATGACCTATAACGACAAAGGCGAAGTTTCTGGAGCGATCGTTTTAATGCTAAAAGGTGCTAATAGTAACGATGTTGTTAAAAATGTACAAGCTCGAATCGAAGACATCAAAAAAACCTTACCTGAAGGCGTAGTAATCGAACCTTTCTTGGATCGTAAAAAAATGGTAGATAATACCATTTCTACAGTCGAAACTAACTTATTAGAAGGTGCATTAATCGTTGTTTTCATTTTGGTTATTTTCTTAGGAAATGCGAGAGCCGGAATCATCGTAGCTTCTGTTATTCCCTTAGCCTTATTATTTGCCATCATAATGATGAATATGTTCGGAGTAGGTGGAAATTTAATGAGTATGGGTGCTTTAGATTTTGGTTTAATAGTCGATGGAGCCGTAATTATTGTCGAAGCGGCAATGCACCAATTGGCACATAGCAAAAAGTTTGGGATAAATAATAAATTATCTCAAAAAGATATGGATCAAACAGTGGGAGAATCAGCCAAGAAAATGGTGAATTCTGCGGTATTTGGTCAAATTATTATCTTAATCGTTTATTTACCAATCTTTAGTTTACAAGGAATTGAAGGGAAAATGTTCAAGCCAATGGCACAAACTGTTGCCTTTGCCTTAGTTGGCGCTTTTATATTATCGCTGACTTACGTTCCGATGATGAGTAGTATTTTATTGAGCCGTAAAAAGAAAGAAAAACCAAATCTTTCGGATCTTGTAATGGCGAAAATAGAAGTCTTTCATCAAAAATATTTAATCAAAGCTTTAAAAGCAAGAACGATTATTTTAACCGTTGTTATTTCTTTATTCGCTGTCGCAGTTTTTGTAATGTCTCGTTTAGGTGGAGAATTTATTCCAGCTTTAGAAGAAGGAGATTTTGCCGTAGAAGCGCGAATTTTACCAGGAAGTAATATTTCAACAACCATAGAATATACGACCAAAGCAGCCAAAATTTTAAAGGATCGTTTCCCTGAAGTGGAAATGGTGGTGACAAAAATTGGTAGTGGTGAAATTCCAACCGAACCAATGCCAATGGATGCTGGTGATATGATTATTGTTTTGAAACCGAAAAAAGAATGGTCATCAGCTACAACTTTCCCAGAATTATCAGCGAAGATGCAAAAAGAATTGGAAGAAATTCCTGGTTTATCGGTGAGTTTCCAGTTCCCAGTGCAAATGCGTTTTAACGAATTAATGACTGGTGCAAAACAAGATGTTGTGGTTAAAATTTTCGGTGAAGATTTAGATAAATTAGTTGAAAATGCACAAAAAATTGGAAAAATCATCAATTCGGTTGAAGGTACAGATAATTTATACATCGAACCGGTTAATGGAATTCCGCAAGTGGTTATCGAATTTGACCGAGCGTTAATCGCGCAATATGGTTTGTCAATCGGTGAAGCTAATCGAATCGTTAATATGGCTTTTGCAGGTCAATCAACAGGACAAGTTTTCGAAGGAGAAAAACGTTTCGATTTAGTCGTTCGTTTAGCACAAGAAAAACGTGCGAATATCGAAGATATTAGAAACCTATTGATTCCAACACCATCAGGAACTCAAATTCCGTTGAGTCAATTAGCGAAAGTAGACTATAAAAATACACCAAATCAAATTCAACGAGAAGATGCTAAACGTCGTATCGTAATTGGATTTAATGTAAAAGGCCGAGATATTGAAAGTGTTGTGACTGAATTACAACAAAAAGTAGATGCTAAAGTTAAATTACCAACTGGTTACTATACAACTTACGGTGGTGCTTTTGAAAACTTAAATCAAGCGAAAGCTCGTTTAGGAATCGCGGTTCCAGTTGCTTTAGTTTTAATCTTTGTCTTATTATTCTTTGCATTTAAATCGATCAAAGAAAGTTTATTAATCTACACTGCCATTCCATTATCATCCATTGGTGGAGTTTTATTCTTAGCTGCACGTGATATGCCATTTAGTATTAGTGCGGGTGTCGGATTTATCGCCTTATTTGGTATTGCTGTATTGAACGGAATTGTATTAATTTCTGAATACAACCGTCTACGCGATCACGGAATTAAAAATACAACTCGAATTGTTATAATAGGAACAAGAACTCGTCTTCGTCCTGTATTAATGACAGCTGCAGTTGCTTCGTTAGGTTTCTTACCAATGGCAATTAGTAACGGATCAGGAGCAGAAGTTCAGCGTCCGTTGGCTACAGTAGTTATCGGTGGTTTAATGGGTGCCACATTCCTTACCCTTTTTGTTTTACCAATCTTATATGTGATGTTTGAACATATTCAATTTAAAAAGAAACGTAGAAATAAAAAAGCAATTTCTACTGCGGTAATTATCGCTTTTGCATTGTTTTCTATTCCAACTCAAGCACAAGAAAAATTGAGTTTTGATGAAGTGGTGAAATTAGCTGAAGCGAATAATCTTGAAGTGAAACAAGCTGAACTAAATACGTTGTACCACGAAAAGAATGTATTTGCGAATCGCTCTTTAGGTCCAACAGAAATTTCTGCTGAATTAGGTCAAGTCAATTCAGGTCAATTTGACAATAAGATTACAGTTGCTCAAACTTTTCAGTTTCCGGTCGTTTTCAAACGTCAAAAAGCATTAAATGAGCAAATGATTTCGGCTTCTAAAATGAATCAATCCTTAACTAAAGCGGAAATTAAACAACGCATTGCACAAGTGTATGTGATGATGCAAAACTTAGAAGCGCAACAAGATTTATTGAAAGAAAATCAAGCCATATATCAGCAATTTTTAGACAAAGCTAATTTACGATTAAAGAAAGGTGAATCGAACCGAAGCGAAGTTGCAACAGCTACTATTCAGTTAAAGTCGATTGAAAATCAAATCAAAATGATATCAACTGAAATTGATAATCAAGCGCGTCAATTGCAATATTTAACGAATTCTTCGACTAAAATTTATGCGACGAAAGAACCAATTCATTGGACTACATTGAATCAATTACAAGTTGCAACTTCGCATCCCATTTTAAAAATTGCAGAAGAAAATATCAAAACTTCAACTTTAGAAACGGAAGTTGAGAAATCGAAAAAATCGCCACAATTATCTGTCGGTTATTCTAATCAAAGTTTTTCTGATTTAGATCAAAACCGTTACAATTCTTTTCAATTAGGATTACAAATTCCGTTGTTTAATCGTGGAATCAATTCATCAATTGAAGCTTCAAGAATTAAAACCGATATGGCGAAACAAGATTATTTCATTCAACAAGCTAAATTGAATCAAGATTTCGAAATTTTAAACAATCAAATTCAAGCTTATAATACGATTGTAATTGATTTTGAAACTTCGCAAATTCCAGCTTCAGACGATTTACAAAAAACGATTAATCGTCAATTATTAGAAGGTGAAATTAACTTTTTGGATTGGGTGATTTTAAACAATCAAATCATTGAAGTGAAAACAAAATTCTTAGAAGCTAAGAATTTACGCGAGCAAACATTAGCCACGATGTCTTATTATACAATTGATTAAAAATGAAAAAATATATTATCCTACTTTGTTCATCATTGGTACTTTTTACCAACTGTTCTAAAGAAGAAAAGAAAGCTGAAGAACAAGAAACGGTTGCCGCTGAAACCTCGATTTTGAAATTAACAGATGTGCAATTAAAGAATTTTGTGATTGATACAGCTTCATTGCAAAATCAACATTTACCAACAACTGTTCGTTTAAATGCGAAAACAGAAGTTACGCCACAAAATACCATTTCGATTACGAATCCTTTTGGCGGTTATGTAAAACGCATTGCGCTGATTCCTGGAAATTACGTGAAACAAGGGCAAATTGTTGTGGTTTTGGAGGATCCACAATATATCCAAATGCAAGAGGATTATTTGACCACAAAAGCGTTATTAGAACAAGCTGATGCAGATTTTACACGTCAAAAAGAATTGAATGCGGATAAAGCTGCAAGTGATAAAGTAATGCAACAAGCAAAAGCGACAAAGCAAACATTGTTGGTTAAAAAACGTGCGTTGGAAGAGAAATTACGATTGATGAATATTAATCCAAATGCTGTTTCGTTATCAAATATTAAACGTACAATTAATGTGTATGCGCCGATGAGTGGTATGGTGAGCGAAGTTTTTGCTAATACGGGTCAATATGTTTCTCCAGCTGATGCTATGTTAGAAATTATCAATCCAAACAGTTCCTTATTGAACGTAAAAGTGTTTGAAAAAGATTTAGCAAGTGTACAAATTGGTCAATATTTAAACGCGTATACGAATGCGAATCCTAATCAGAAAATGACAGCGCAAATTTCATCAATTTCGAAACAAGTCAATGAAGATGGAACGGTTGATGTATTTGCTCGAATTACAAATCCAAATGGCATTAAAATGACAGCGAATATGTATTTTAATATTGAATTGACTGTGAATCAAATGCACGCCAATGTTTTGCCAGAAGATGCTGTAGTACATTACGAGGGGAAAGATTTTGTATTTGAACGACAAAACAAAAATCAATTCAAATTAATTCCTGTGACGATCGGAGCTTCTGCTAACAAAATGGTCGAAATTAAATCACCAGCCAATTCAGGAAAAGTATATGTAACAAAAGGTGCTTATAATCTTTTAACTGCATTGAAAAATAACGGTGAAGAAGAATAAACTTATACACCCATTATTAATAATTAAATAATGGGTGTTTTTTCTTTTATAGAATTTAAATTTGGCTAAAAACATAAAACATTTCAGCAGCAATTTGTAAACTTCTTTCAGTATAAACTTTGTCTTGAATAGATGAATAGTCTGATGCTTTTGGATCTTCGAAAGGAATTGAAATTCTCGTTTCTGCTCCTACAATAAATGGACATTCATCATCAGCTTGCGAACAAGTGATAATCGCAACAAAATTCGAAATTGGATTGAAAGAATGATCGTGTTTCTTGGAAAATCCTATAATTGGCTGAATATTATCTGCATATTTTATAGCATAAATAGGATTATTTCCTTCAGAAATACTAGCGATAGAAAAACCTTGTATGGAAAGTATTTCTGCAACTTTAGGAAATAAAGCTGTTTCTTCTGTTCCTCCCGAATAAGTTGTTAGCTTTTCAACACCATAATAATAAGTTGCAACTTGAGCCCAAATTTGAGCTAAGTGACTTCTGCGAGAATTATGTGTACAAATGAAATTTAAATTAATAGCTTCTTTATTCGCTTGTTTTGATTGAATAAAGTCAATTAATGGTTGTAAAATTACTTTTCTATCAGCATTAATAGTATCAAAATTCAGAAACTGTTCTATAGTTTTGGATAACGAATTAAACATGAATTTTAAACTAAATTAACAACATCCAGAATTTGGAGTACAACAATTAGATTGGATTTCAGACAATTTAACTTTTGGCTTTTGAGCAGGAATACCACATGCGTCTTCGGCTAAACAAGCAGTTTGTTTATTCTTTAAGATAAACGTTTTTCCATCAAATTCTAAATCGTATTTTCCAATTGTAGTCGCTTGATATTCTACTTCGATTTCTGAATCTTCTATTCCTAAATGTTTCTCTGAAAGTTCGATAATCGAAAGTAATTTACCTGGTTTTAAACGATGTTCATAATCATCAGCATTCCATAGTTGGAAATTCACGACTTTTTCTTCACGAATAACTCCTCCACAATCAATAAATTTTTTATTAATTTGTCCAACTTCAGTTACATGAAAATGTTCTGGAACAAAAGTTCCATCTTCCAATTTAAATTCAACATTATCTAATGTTTGTAAAATAGATTTGATTTCAGATAATTTCATAATTTTTATTTTTAATGTAAAATTGCAATATTACGATGATATGAATTATAAAAAATGCTTTTAACAGCATTGATTAACAGTTACATTTTGATTAAAAAATTGGTTAAAATCAACTTGGATTTCTTTCCAAATCTTTTCATCGATACAATAACAAACAGACTTTCCTTCGATTGTACCTTGTATGATCCCGCTATTTTTTAATTCTTTTAAATGCTGAGAAATTGTAGCCTGAGCCAATCCCAATTCATCAACTAAATCATTACAAATACAAGCATTTTGCTTAATTATACACTGCAAAATTGCAATACGAGCTGGATGAGCTAAAACTTTAAATAAAGTAGCTATCCTATTTTGCTCGTCTGAATATATTTCTGATTTTGTAATTCCCATCGTAATTATTTACATCGCAATATTACGATAATAATTTATATCTTCAAAAGATGTTGAATAAAAATTTCCAATTCACTCTTTTTAACTTGAGCGAATAGCCTCATTTCTTGAGTTGAGTTGTCAAAAATATATGCTTTGTCCACCAACTTTAAAGCCGGAAATAAATTATTTAGAGTAGAATGGTATCGTTTAACAACTTTTTCTTCTGGCACAGGATGTCCACCTTTTTCTACCCTATTTTCTATACGAGAGATATTAATTAAGGGATCTTCAATACATACAAAATACATATAAGTTTTGAACCCTTTCTTTTTTGCATCCATAATCTCATCGAGTTTAGATGGATGGCTCATCACAGTTTCGAAAGAGTATGACTTACCTTTAATTAACAAGTGTTTACGAATGAAAGATGTAATAAATGCTGCCTCATAACTATGTGTAGCCTTCGACTTATCGACTAAAACATTATTTTTAAATATAACATCAATTGATTTACCTTCTAATTTAGCTTTCTCAAAAAGAGAAATTGATGCTGTTTCAGTTTTAAAATCTTCGAAGTCCTTTTCGGTAAGTTTTAATTCATAGCGATCTAAATCAATGAAACCTTTTGATGAAATTTCCTTTTCGATAAGATCAGAATTAATAAAATATCCAGCGTTAAACTTAGATGAAATGGTTTCGAATAATGTAGATTTCCCAGAACCGTTAGGTCCAGCAAAAACGCGTAAACGTTTTATTTTAGACATAATTTAGCACCTTTTTTTAATTCCTTTGGAGCTTTTACACGGTCGATAGTTTTTATGATTTTAATCTCACCATTTGGCTGTCTTTCAACGATACGATTCCCTTGAACATACTGAACCGATAAATCTAACGCTTCCGAAACTCTAATTGCAGTTTGGGATGCAGATTTTGCTAAACGATTTAAACGTTAGTTTCTTCTAATTTTAGTATATCTGAGTCTTTATTCATTTTGAAAGGTTTTAAGTGAGTATTACAACTCACATAAATATAGGCAAATTTAGTGAAACCCTTACAATAATCAAATCTAAAAAAAAGCAGGAACTAATCCTGCTTCAATTATCTTTTTAAAAATCTTTGTGTACTATTCAGCATATCCTGCTTGAAATGCTCATCAGTTAATTTCTTCGCAAACTCTATTTGAAATTTACGCATACTTAATGCAACCTCATCAAATATCTTTTTATACGCCAATTGTTTGGTATGCTCATCTGGATTATTAAGATATTTTGTTTCGTAGTCTGGATGAGTTACAACTTTATCTGTAAATGTAAAGAATAATTGTCGTTTATCTTCTGGGGTAGCATCCCAATTCGCAAACCATCTTTCGTTAAAATCACGAATAATTTCTTCTAGTCTAGCTTTATCATCATCAGCATGCGCACCTCGTGGTAGATTGCCAGTTGCATCTAATCTTGTTTCATCAGCATCTAATTCCAGCTTTTCATTTAATTTAACTCGTTCAATACCATAAGTCGCAAGATCAACAGATTCTAGCAATTCGTCCAGTATTTCGTCTTCCTTGCGCTTTACAATCATTTTAGGAATTAAAAATTTGGCAAACCAAAATAATTTTTCCCATTCCAATTTTTCGAACGGAATAATAGCTGCTACCTGCCCATACACCTTAACAAATTGCTTGGCTTTAATTTTTAAATCAGCTTTTTGATCATCGTTTAATTCTAATTCTTTATTAAAACGTTGAGCAGCAACATCAATTATTGGGCTTAGTGATTCTGCTGGTTCACCTTTAAAAAATCTGGTATTAAAATCTTCCACTTCGTACCATTCATAAACTCCAGAATCATCAAGTTCTTCTTTCAATTCGTGTAATACATTCACATCAGTTGCTTTAGACAACGATGTTGAGGTATAATACGGATCAAATGATCGTTTGATATCTTCCGAGTCATTAAAGAAATCCAACACAAATAAATCTTCTGTTTTCTTACCCAATTTTGGATTCGAACGGTTTAAACGAGATAAAGCTTGTACGCATAAAACTCCTTGTAGTTTCTTATCCACATACATCGCTGTTAATTTAGGTTGATCAAAACCTGTAAGGTATTTATTCGCAACAACTAATATCTTGTACTCATCTGTGTCAAATTTATCTTTCGTTTCCGTGTCAGGGAATCCATTCATTCCAGACTCAGTATGTTCAACACCATTAATCATTTTTGTTCCAGAAAATGCAACGACCACTTTGAATGGATTATTTTTTTCTTCTAAAATTTTCTTGATCTCTTTGTAATATCGAATAGCTGATTCAATGCTTTGTGTTACAACCATTGCTTTCGCTTTCCCTTTTAATAATTTTCGATCATAAATTTGCTGCACAAAATGATCAATCATGATACGGGCTTTTGCTTCTATCGTACGCTCATCACGTTCCACAAAAGCCTTTAATTTTTGTTGCGCTTTCTTTGTATTAAATTCAGGATCGTCTTCGATAGATTTCTGAAGTTGATAATAACTTCTGTATGTTGTATAATTCGATAAAACATCCAAGATAAAACCTTCTTCGATCGCTTGTTTCATCGAATACAAATGAAAAGGTTTAAATGAACCATCATCCTGTTTAACGCCGAATCGTTCTAAAGTCGCATTTTTAGGCGTTGCTGTAAAAGCAAAGTAGGACGCATTAGATCTCATTTTTCTAGCTTCCATTGCACGAATAATTAAATCTTGTCCATCTACTTCACCTTCTTCATTGGTTTCTAGTTTCCCCAGAACTTGGTTCATCTTATCCGCAGCGGTTCCACCTTGAGATGAATGAGCCTCATCGATAATTACAGCGAAACGTTTATCACTCATTTCATCTACACTGTCTATGATATGTGGAAATTTCTGGATGGTTGTGATAATTACCCTTTTTCCGCCCTCTAAAGCGAGTTTTAAATCATTAGATGAGTAAGCAGCTCCAATAATATTTTTGATATCTGAGAAGCTCTTAATATTATCTCTCAGCTGTTTATCTAATATACGTCTGTCGGTTACCACAATAACAGAATCAAACATTGGATTACCATCAGTATTTTCTAACTCAATTAGTTGGAATGCAGCCCATGTTATTGAATTACTCTTGCCAGATCCAGCTGAATGTTGGATAAGATAAGTTCCTCCTACACCATTTTCTTGAACATCATTAATCAGTTTAGCAACAACATCTAGTTGATGGTAACGCGGAAAAATATAAAACTTTTTATTCAATGGATCTTTGTCAGCACCTTCCAACAACATAAAGTGTTGAATAATTTTGGCAATATTTTCTTTTTGAAAAACTTCTTCCCACAAATAAGCTGACTTGTGACCATTTGGATTTACAGGATTTCCTTTCCCTAAATTGTTACCTTTATTGAAAGGTAAGAAAAACGTGTCTTTACCTTGTAATTTCGTCGTCATATACACTTCGTCTGTATCTACAGCGAAATGAACTAAGCAACGACCAAATTCTAATAATGGTTGTTTGAAATCTCTTGTAAGTTTGTATTGATGTATGCCTTGTACAGCAGCTGTTTGACCTGTCCAAGCATTTTTTAATTCGATGGTGCAAAAGGGTAAACCGTTGATAAAAATTACCATATCAATTTCTTCTCCCGCATTTACCGAAGAATATCTTAATTGACGTGTTACAGAAAACTGATTTTTCTTGAAGTTATCTTTGATCGATTGTGCACTACTTGCACTTGGAGCTTCGTAGAATAAAGTGAAGTGAGCATTGTCGACATCTAAACCTTTTTTAAGTAGATGCAACAATCCTTTTTTCTTGATCATTCGCTCGAAACGTTCCAAGATTTTTAGCTGCCAATCTGGAGAAACTTTTAATTTTTCTAATTCTAATTTCTGTGTATTTTCTAAAAAATCCCAGAAACGAGTTGTGTCAATTGCATATCGTTTATCAAAATCACTTGGTGAACCAATATAATATTTGTTTGCAGTAATATAGACTTGATTTTCCTCGTTAAATAAAGATAAAGTTTTTCCTTCGTTTTTTAAATCTTCCAAGGAAACACCAACAAGGGATTTTTCGATTGAAGATTCTAGTGCTTGTTCGTTATAGTGAGTTGACATTTTATTCTTTGTGTTAAGTTTAGTAAAGGTTAATTTGAATTAATATATGATTCGTTTTTAACCTTTTAATTATAGTCGTTTAGTTGGTATTGATTAACAAACCTTAACTTTCCCCGTTACTACATCGTTAATTAAGCTTTGTTTGTATTCTTTTAATTTGGTTATTTGTTCTTGTTTTTGGGCAATGGCTTCGTCTATTTTTCCTGTGACTTCATCCAAATAAGCAACAATTTGTTCTTGTTCATCTAATGGAGGATAAGGAACTAAAATTTGACCAAATTTTTCAAAGTATAAACGTAATCTCATTTCCATTATTCCTCTAGAATGTCTTTTTAATTCAGTTGATGTGGACTTCATTCTAAATAAATTATGGTAATATAGACCTATAATAGGAACTTTATTTCTTAATATATCATATGCTGGACTGGTAACGCCATTATAATTGGAAATACCTATTGCACCCATCCAAGCAAGTAGTTTATTAACAATTATATCTCCTTTTCTAACAATCCAATAACCGTCAGTAGTTGAAGCTTTATTACCTTTCTCTTCAAGTTCTTTTCTAGGTTTTACTCCGATGTCAGTATATACCGATAGTAATTCATAATCATTACCGATAGGTGCTGGCTCAATTATTAATTTAAATATTTCTTTAACTTTCTTCACCTCCCAATGCGCTGGAATTTCACCGATCCATGCTACACCTGAATATTTTGTTGGTGCATTGGCATCTAAACCTTTGGTAACAGCTTGATGAATTTTGGCTTGGCGCAGTTCTTTAAGCTTTTCTATTTGATGCTTTTTGGTTTGCACCAACGCATCAATTTTCGCTGTTTTTTCGTCTAAGAAATTCGCAATGGCTTCTTGTTCGTGGATTGGGGGTATAGAAATTATAGTGTCATTTATATATTCTTGTTTAATGTTAATTCTAGTAAATCCACGTCCACATAACTCATAATAATTTCTATAATTCTTACTACTTAGTAAATAATTTGTAAAAATTGAATTCAGTTTAGTTGATGAAATTCTAAAACCCTTACAAAAAGAATTTAAATACGAAGACTTATCTAATAAATAAACAGATGTTTTAGCAATATCATTTAAAGTCTCACTACTCATTAAAAAAAGTAAATCATTTTTTATTACTTTATTTTGAATTTCGTTTTGAGAAATTCTCACATATTGAAATCTTTCATCTTTAATTTGTGAATAATTACATATAGTTGTAAATGGAACAAACTCTTTTGCTCCTTCAAAAATTTCTTTATTAAAATCATCTCCTTTTTTACCACTTAAACCAGGGTATATAAATCCTAAATATTTAAATTTTTCTAGTTCCCAATGCGCCGGAATCTGTCCAATCCAGTCGATCCCGCTATCTTTGTACTGTACGTAGGTCATGGCTTAAAATTTTAGGATTTCAGCCAATAAACCATCACCTTGTTCTTCTAAGGCTAATAAATCGGCTGTAATGGCTTCAATTGAACGAAGTGGTGTGTGTTGGTAAAAATATTTGTTAAACGAAATTTCGTACCCAATTTTAACTGAATCTAGATTAATCCATGCTTCTTCTACGTGAGGAATTACTTCGCGTTGGAAATAAGTTAAGATTTCTTCGTTTAGCGAGATTTGTTCACTATCACGTAAGTCTGATTCGGTTTCATACGTAATAAATTCACCTGCTTTAGCCGTTGGGTAATAGCCAAAGAATGGTAATTCGTCGACTGTACATCCTAATTTATCAAGCAATTGGTTTAACTTGTCACCAGAAAGTTTTTCAACTTTTTTAATTACTTTTTCAGCTGTTGCATCGTAAGTAGAAATGGCGTTTAAGATCGCCTTTTTCTCAGCTGCTGAAAGGTTGAATTTATGTTTCTTAACAATTTCATCCACTAACGAACTAAAGGCGTTAAAATCCATAAAAATATCATCACCAACGTGATTCCATAAAGCTAGCGCAGCGTCGTAAATGGCTTTTGGTTTTTGCCAAGTCGCAGGATCCACTAACTTCGCAATCTGTTTTTTATTTAAACCCCAATCTTCTTTTTCGGCGCGTTTAGCAATTTCATCAATTTTCGATGATAAATCTACATACGCTAAATCACCGTAGGTATCGTAAATTAATTGCATTGGCGTAGCCAAAGCTTTATCGAAACGTAAAGTTTCTAAAGCTTCTTTCGTAAACTGAGAACGTAAACGTTTTGGACGCTCGATGTTTACTTTGTAATAACCGAAATCAGTATTTTTAAAACGTTTGATTTTTAATTCAGAACCTTCTTTCGTTTCCTCTAAGTTATCTAAATAAGCTTGAGCAATTTCTTGAATTTGTGCTGGCGTTAATTCGCAGTTTTTAGAACCTAAATTTTTACGTAATTTCTGAAATAAATTATTGGCATCTAACAATTGCACATAACCTTGTCGTTCTTTTGGTTTGTTATTGTTCAATAACCAGATATACGTCGTAATCCCCGTGTTATAAAACATATTGTTGGGTAATTGTACGATGGCATCTAATAAATCATTCTCAATAATGTAACGTCGAATGTTGGACTCACCCGAACCTGCATCACCAGTAAATAAAGACGAACCGTTGTGAACCGAAGCAATTTTACTTCCGATTTTATTGGCAGTTGGTGCTTTCATTTTATCCACCATTTCCATTAAAAACAGTAATTGTCCGTCTGAAGTTCTTGGTGTGGCATCCACTACTTCCCAATTTCCCCAATAATCTTTTAATTTGAATTGGAAACGAGTATCAATGACATCTTTTCCATCTTTGATGTATTTTACTTCCGAAGCCCACGATTTCCCGTATGGTGGATTAGATAACATAAAATCGAATTTCTCCCCTGAAAACTCATTCGTTGACAAAGTAGAACCGACACGAATATTTTCTGGATTCTTCCCTTTAATCATCATATCCGATTTACATATCGCATAGGTTTCATCATTGATTTCTTTTCCGTACAGATAAATATCACCAGCATAACTGATTCCACTATCTTCGATTAAGAAATTCTCTGACTCCGACAACATTCCTCCAGAACCACAACATGGGTCATAAATCGTAATAACAGGAGGTAATTTATCTTTGATTGGTTCGAAAACCATTGACGTCATCAACTGAATAACTTCACGTGGCGTAAAGTGTTCCCCTGCTTCTTCGTTATTTTCTTCATTGAATTTACGAATCAATTCTTCGAAAACATACCCCATACCAAGATTAGATAACGCTGGTAGTGGACGACCTTCGGGATCGTTAATTTCAAATGGAGTTAAATTGATATACGGTGAAGTAAACTTCTCTAAAACATCTAATAAAACATCTTTAGAAGCCATATGGCGCACCTGAGCAACTAAATTGAATTTCTCGATGATTTCCTTCACATTCGACGAGAATCCGTTTAAATATTCTTCAAAATTAGCGATAAGTTTTTGTTGAGAATTAGTAGCTGTACCTTTTAGCTTCTCCATTGTCCACGATGAGGTGTTGTAGAATACATAACCCGATGCATCTCTTAACCCTTGTGGATCTAATTCTACTTGTCCTAACTCTTCTCTTTGGAATTTAACTTCTTCAAGAACTTTATCTTTTGTTGGTTCTAAAAGCGAGTCGATACGACGTAAAACTACGAATGGCAATATAACATCTCTGTATTTTCCTCGTACATAAACGTCGCGCAAACAATCATCTGCTATTGACCAAATAAAGCTAACTAATTTATTATGTGAATGGTGTGTCATTTTATATGCTATGGATCTTATTGTTCGAAAATACGAAAATAACAATCGGATATAAAGTGAAGCGAAGAAATTTATTGGATGTAGTTATTCTGTCACAATAATAGTACTATTTTTGTCAATATAATATAAGATAAAATAAGTTGAAATCCTATTTTTTTTGATTAGAGAAATCACTATAACTTCATAAACGTTTTAAAAAAAGATAGTCTATGAATAACATATGGCTAAAAAAGTTTTTCAGAAAAAAAATAAGCTAGAAGAAATTCTGTACGGTGCAGATAATTGTCAAAAGCTAAGATGGTCACCATCAACTTTAAAACGTAGAGTAAAGAGCGGATTACCTCATTATTTAGAAGATAAAGACAATCCATTTTCTACAAAATATTTTATAGAGGAAGAAGTTGTTAATTGGTTACTAAGACACAAAAGTGGGTATAAAAACCCCTCTTTTTTATTTATATGTAAATAATACTGAATCTAGATCTTTACTTGCCTCATAAAACTGAATCGCTCTATCTATATCACTTCGTTTATCTTAAAGGAAGATTGCAGTTCCATCATTCATTCCTTGATGCGTCATCATTTTAACTTTATTCCTATCCATTCTAAGATTAAGTGCATTTGTTATAAAGCTAGCTCTACAAACATGGCTACTTGC
This sequence comes from Faecalibacter macacae, assembly GCF_003687725.1. Taxonomy (GTDB): domain Bacteria; phylum Bacteroidota; class Bacteroidia; order Flavobacteriales; family Weeksellaceae; genus Empedobacter; species Empedobacter macacae. The sequence continues at coordinate 63,720 of NZ_RDOJ01000006.1, read as the reverse complement.
AATTTCATTTAATTTTTTGGTTACTTTCACCTCACCTACTCCGAATATAGTTTTGGTTAAATTAACCTCATCTTCAATTCCAATTTCTATTAGTAACCTCCGAATCTGCCTAGTTATTGTAGTTACACTATTATAAGAAGGGAACCTTCCCAAACGATCATAAACCTCCATTGCTGGCTTCATAATAGGTGATAGCAACTTGATTCCAGTTTTATCAGCCTGATACATGACAACATAAAACTTATCCACTTCTGGTGTTATAATTTCAATTGGATGTTCATCATATATTAAAGCTACAGATTGATGACGCATTCCTGTTGTTGATGCGATCATAATAAAATCCTTTGCATGCTGGGTCATTTCAGATTCAGGTTGATGATTATAAATCTGAAGAAGTAGTTCTTCATTAAAATAATAACCTCTTGATCCCTTACCAACTCCAACAACCAACCTGTCATCATCTAAAACAATGTTGAATGTATATTATAACCACGAATACGTGCTTGTTTCAAAATATATCTAAGTTTAGTTGATATCGTATTCATGGTGTCTTGAGAATATCCTAGTTTATTAGTTAATCTACTCTTACTCTTAATGTGATTAAATTGCAATTTTATTAATCACATCTAAAAACTCCATATACATTTCATAGCTAAACTCATCAACATAAATTTGTCTTTTAAGATATTCCTGATAGTTCTTAATGTGAGTTCCTTGCTCCCTATATTTATTTAATGAATTCTCCTTAATTGGATTCTGTCCTTTGAGAGTCATTTGGGTTCTTTCATTGCAATACTTCTCAATAAAATCGACTAATAATATCCTATTATCATCTTCTTCGAATTTCCTTCCAAGATTAATTAATAATTGTTCTTTAAAATCATCTTTAAAGGGTTTAATTCCATTCGCTATGAAGAAAGCTTCAGTTTTAGAAGTCGCCGCCTCAAAATCCTCCAACATCTGTTTAAAGATTATAACACCGTGCTTCTTAGACTTATTAATTTTATCTCTATTAAACTTAAAATTATTACCAGCATCACCGAATTCTATTGGATTGATTGATTTACCTACTGAGATTTTAAGTCTGTCACTTGGATTTCTAAAGTATCCCGTAAGATATGCGTCTACAGATTGTAGGTTTATTAGTTTCCTTTCTTTTTAAATGAAAATTAATCATGCTATAACTTTGGTATTAGAATTAACTGCAACTAAAATACCCCTATTCCTCGGGGGGAGAAATAGGGGGAGATTTATTGAACCAAAGTGAATATTATTGAATCTTATTAAAACATATTGAAGTACACATAAGATTAACACTCAAATAGTTAATTATTTAATTGATTAATTATTAATGATTTACTTCTTCCACTTCAAAGCCCCAATCAATTCCTTTCATTGTAGCAGGAACTCCAGTAGTCATCCATTTCGGAGCAGGAGCACCTTTTAAATAATGATCAAAAAATTGTTGTTGACGTCTTTGAATATCATTTCTATTGGCACGATTCATTAAGTTATGTTCATCGTTGTTGTAATTTAACAACCATGCTGGTTTTCCTAAACGACGTAGTGCCATAAACATTTCAATACCTTGGTACCACGGCACAGCTCCGTCATTATCATTGTGCATAATTGCAACTGGTGTATTTACATTTGGCGTATAAAATAAAGGCGAATTTTCGATGTATAAATCCTGAGCTTCCCAAAGATTTTTACCAATTCTACTTTGTGTACGTTCGTATTGGAATTGACGAGACATACCTGTTTGCCAACGAATTCCACCATAAGCAGAAGTCATATTCCAAACTGGTGCACCAGACCAAGCCGCTGCATACATATTTGTACGCGTAATTAAATGTGCTACTTGATATCCACCCCAACTTTGACCTTGAATTCCGATTTTATCTCCAGCAACCCATTTATTTTTCTTTAAAGCTTCAACACCTGAATTGATATAATCTTCTGCAGATTTACCTGGATGCCCATCTTCATAAGAAATGTCTGGTGTAAATACAATATATCCGTTACTTACAAAGTATGAATGATTTAAACGAGAACGTGTTGGAGCTGGTTCTTGGTAACGATTTAATCCATCAGAAACTTTTTCGTAGAAATACACAATCATTGGATATTGTTTATTCTCATCAAAGTTTTCTGGTTTATATAAAACACCGGTTGCCTTTTTACCAGAATATGTTTTCCATTCAACTAATTCAGATGTTTCCCAAATGTAATCTGCTTGTTGTGGATTGATATCAGTTACTTTCGTTTCATTAACGAAATCTTTCGAAACATAAATATCCGCAGGATCTTTCACCGTTTCTTTCAAATAAATAAATATATCAGCATCTTTCGCTTTCTTCATGTTCTGAGCAGCGTACATGTCTGACATTTTAACTAATTCAGGATTTTTAGCTTTTTCGATGTTTCCTTTGTAAACGCCTGAAGCTTTAGTTTTATTATTGAATGCAGTTAAATATACATCTTTATTACGATCTAACGTTTCTATATCATCGTGTAATTTTTTAATATCAAACGTGATATCATTCTTACGACCAAAATTATTTGTAACATTATTTGGTTTCTTTTTTCCTGTTAAATCAAATTCCCAAATATCATATCTATCCTTGATTAAAACTGTTTCATCATTATTCGTAAAGTAAACAATACCGTATTCACGCGCTTCTGTAGGCATATCATTTTCCTCGTCTTCAAAAGAAACTTTTAATTTTTTATTTAAAATAACTGTCTGTTTTGTTGCTGGATTAAATGAATGCCATAAATGATTTTCTCTGTTGTAATACACGATATATTTACCAGTTGGCGATGCTGTTAAACGACCTACTAAACCATTTACAATTGGTAAACGACGACCAGTATTAACATCTACTAAATAATAATCTTTACGACCAGAAATATCCCATTGCGAAGAAACACGGTACATATTATCTGAAGATCCAATTGCATAATCAGCGTTTCCGTTTGCAACTAATTCAACTTGATTCATCGATGCATCAGCTAACTGAACCATCTTTGAAGGATTTGTTGGATCAATTGAAACTAAGTATGAACGTTTTTTCTCGCGATCAACATTCTTTAATTGCATTGGTTGAATATGATCTTCATTCCAGTGCCAAATATCAACTTTTGCGTAATCATCAGCAATTAACGTCGTGTCTTTCTCTACTGGTTTTGGTGCAACTCCTAAAAACAATTTTTTACCATCTTTACTAAAACTTGGTTTTCTATGTTCAGAAACTACCCAATCCGTTGGTAAATTTTCAATCTTAGCAGAATCAATTTTCCCAGTTAACGGTAATTTAGCATAATAATATTGATAGGTTTTTGTCTTAACTTTCTCACCTTCTTTCGTTCCAAAGAATGAAACTTGTGAAGCATTTTCATCAAAAGCAAATTGTTTATATTCACCTTTTCCTTCTACAACTAATTGTTTAGAGAAATTAGCAGTATTTACTAAGTATACTCCGTATTGAGTTTTATCTGTAGAATCTTTCTTTTCTGGTTTAGTAGAAAAAATTAATTTTTTACCATTTTCACTGAAATCATAATCCACAACATTTTTAAAAGTTTCCTTTTTACCTGTTGCTAAATTTCTAAGAATTAAATCTAACGGTTGATCTTTTTTCGCATCCTTTTTAGGCGCTTCTTTTTTATCTTTTACTTTAGTTGAATCTTTTTTTGGTTCTTCTTTATGTGTTAAATACGCAACAAATGACCCTCCTTTTTCTGGAACTTTAAAAGATTTTAAATTCGGTAATTTCTCTACTTTTTGAGTTGATAAATTGATAATTCCAATCGAATCTTTAGCTATTTCGTGTTCTTTCTTCTTTTTAATTCGAACCTCTTTTAAATCTTTGTAAAAAGGTTTGATATTAAAAATAGCAAAATTAGAATCTGAAGTGAATTTTACTTGATCTCCACGATGAAATTCAAAATTCTTTTGTGTTGGAATTCCAAAAATTCCTAATGTATTATCACTTTCCTGAGTTTTAACTTGGTATGCAACCCAGTTTCCATTATTTGATAAAATTGAATATCCAATAGATTGCCATTCGTCATAAACTGTATGATCTAATGGTTTCTTTTGTGCATCTACTTGTGTAGACAATAAAGTAACAGCTGTTAACGCAATTGCTTTTCTGCGTATAAATTCTTGAGAATAAGAAACTACTGTACTTTTCTTGGCAAGTAAGTTTTGTATCATGTGTTGTGTTTTTCAGTATTAGACTAAAATAATTACAAATAGTTTAATTAAGCCCATAAAAATGTAGACTTTTAGCCGAATTAGTAAGTATTTTTGATAAAATATTAGTTTATGAAAAAGTATTTGATCGCTTTCTTATCTTTTGGTCATTTAAGTGGATTTGGACAATCATTAGAAATTGTTCCTTTGGGTGTTTATGGTGGATCGGACGAAAGCAATCTTTCCTCTTATTTAGTTGCTGAAACAAATAGCAATCAATACATAACAATGGATGGCGGAACGATTTATTCTGGTATTAAAAAAGCCATTGAAAAAGAAACTTTTACAACAGATATTTCTACAGTTTTAAAAGAATATATTAAAGGTTATTTTATTTCTCACGGACATTTAGATCATTTAGGTGGAATGATTATTAATTCGCCAGAGGATAGTAAAAAACCTATTTATGGTACAGCTGAAATGATTGACGTTTTAAAAAATAATTATTTTACTAATGCAGCTTGGGCTAATTTTGGTAGTGAAGGAGAAGCACCAATCATCAATAAATATCACTATAAAAAACATCAACATTTAGATACTTTTTTAATTGATGGAACAAATTTGGAAGCTAAAATATACGAGTTAAGCCATGTAAATCCGTGGAAAAGTGCAGCGCTAAAAGTTGCTACAAAAACTCAATCTTTAATCTATTTTGGAGATACAGGAGCAGATAGAATTGAAAAAACAAATCATTTAGAAAACGTTTGGAAAGATATTGCTCCAGAAATTAAAGCTGGAAAATTAAAAACCATTATGCTCGAAGTTTCTTTTCCAAACAATCAACCAGATCATTTATTATTTGGGCATTTAACACCAAATTTATTTATAGAAGAAATGCAAGTTTTAGCAAAATATGTAGGGAAGAAACAGATGAAGAATTTAAATATTGTTGTAACTCATATCAAACCAAAAGGTGATAATGTTTCTATTATCAAAAAAGAATTAGATAAATTGAACAATTTAGGTCTAAATTTCATCTACCCACAACAAGGAGAAAGAATCATTATAAAATAATTAAATTATTGTTTTATTAATTTAAGTCATGATAATTTACACACTATTTATTTTAATCCGTCAATTTTTACAATTTCGTTAAAATAATCATTGTTTAATTTCAATAATAGGTAGTTGCTTTTATATATTTGGGTCAAACCACTTTAAAAATGACACCACAAATTGGAGAAGTCTTCCTTATGGAAGGTGAACAATATTTTATAGATCAACAGCCATTACACCAATACTTTATTACATTTAATAATCCACCCTATTTTACGCCACCATCCCCAACTTGTTGGAGAGGATATTACGGAAAATGGGAAATTAAAGACAACGAATTGTATTTAATTAACTTTAGAGGTTACTTAGATGGATTTGATGAAGTGGATATGAACTTTTTATTTCCATTACAGGAAGAGGTTTTTGCCAAATGGTTTTCTGGAACAATAAAAGTTCCGCAAGGAAAAATATTAAAATGGAATGAAACGTTAAATGGTTCGCTGTACGAAGAATATTTACATTTAACCTTTAAAAATGGAGTTTTAACCCAATACGAATACAAAGAGACACAAGAAAATCTTAAATCGCAAGAAGAAATTTCCCATTAATTACAAACAACTTATTGCACACTTTTTGGCGATATTTGAGCAAGCAACTGAAGATTCTTAAATTAGTTTTGTGAAAAATATCGCCGAATTTTTGTTCAAACATTTTAAATCCTATCGAAAGATTTCATTGCATATTTTCTTACGATAATCAAATAAATCTTCAAGATTATTTAAAACTAAAGGTTGATGAAATAAATCGCCAAATCTCCCAAAAGGCAGTTCATATTCAACCTCATCAATCATTTTCACTCCATTATCAATTTCGATAAATGTATGCGTATGTTTCCATAATCTAAATGGTCCTTTTTTCTGAATATCAATAAATTGGTGTTTATCTTCTAATTTTATAATTTCAGTCTCCCAAAAAACTGGAATATGAAATAATGGCGAAACGAAATAAGCAATTTTCATTCCTTCAAAAAGTTCCGTTACTTTTAAATCAGAAATAACTTTCATATTCATTTCTTTCGGCGTTAATTCTTTCAAATTCTTCGCATCAGAAAAGAAGTTCCAAACCTCATCAATCGATGCATTAATATGTTGTTCGTAATATAATTTATGTTTCATACGTCAAAATTAAGCATAAAAAACGCCTAAGTTCCCTTAGACGTTTGAAATTATAATTCGAGCTTGAATTAACAAGTTTCGATCACACTTTTTACAATGCTAATAACGTTTGGCATTGCTTTGTTTGCTGCATCTAATACTTCTTCGTGAGAAACTGGGAAAGCAATTTCTGGACCACCTAAGTCAGTAATTACAGAAACACAGAAAACACGCATGCTCATGTGTTTAGCAACAATAACTTCTGGTACAGTAGACATACCTACAGCATCACCACCAATGAAACGAACTAATCCATATTCTGATGGAGTTTCGAAAGTTGGCCCTTGTAAACCTACGTAAACACCTGTATGAACTAAGATATCGTTTTTAGCTGCGAAGTCTACCGCTGCATCTAACATTTCTTTGTCATACGCTTTTGACATATCTACGAAACGAGGTCCTAACTCGTCGATATTTTTACCACGTAATGGGTGCTCTGGCATCATGTTGATGTGATCTTTTAAAATCATAACATCACCCACTTTGAAGCTTGGATTAACACCTCCCGAAGCATTTGATAAGATTACTTTTTCGATTCCTAATCCTTTGAAAACTCGCATTGGGAAAGTAACTTCCTGCATAGAGTATCCTTCGTAGTAGTGGAAACGACCAGCCATCATTAATACATTTTTACCTAAAATTTTTCCAAATACTAAATGACCTTTGTGTCCTTCTACAGTAACTTGTGGAAATCCAGGAATATCTTGGTAGTTGATTACAATCGGATCCTCTACTTCATCTTCTAATTTTCCTAATCCAGATCCTAATACAATTACGAATTCTGGCGTAGTAGGAATAATATTATTGATGTATTTTACAGCTTCATTAATGCGTTCTAACATACTCTAAAATAGTTTGATTAAATTTCTCTTTATCGTTTAACTCGATTCGAATCGGCAAATAGTACATATTATCTTTTAACGAACCTTCTTCTAGCAACCTCATATAATCTTTCTCGGTTGTTAAAATAATTTTATCACCTTCAGTTTCATCAAATCGTTTGCGAATATAGTCAATTTCTACGTCTTTGAAATTATGATGATCTGGATACATTAAATGCAATACATTTTTAAAGTTTGCTTCAGCAAAATTCACTAAACTTGTCGGATTTGCAATTCCGGTAACTAAAATCACATTTTTGTTAATCCATTCAGTTTGTTGAAGATTGTGCGTAGCACCAATCAATTGATTATCATAAATAATACGAGAGAAAAATAATTGTTGATTCTCTTTCAACTTAATTTTATCTTGAAATACCTGAAATCTTTCGTTTGGAATAGAATCTGGACATTTTGTTACGATGATAATGTCTGCACGTTTAGCACCTGCTCTACTTTCTCTTAAATCACCACCTGGCAATAAAAAATCCTCGAAAAATGGTTGATTGTAATCTGTTAAAAGAATATTGAAACCTGCCTTAATTTGTCTATGCTGAAAAGCATCATCCAAAATTATAAGTTCTGGATAATAGTGTTTTAATAAATTCTGAACACCTAATACTCTGCTTTCGCAAACTGAAATCAAGATTTTATTCTTAAATCTTCTAAAAAATTGCATTGGTTCATCACCAATATCAAAAACTTTAGAATCATAATTTGCGATACGAAAACCCGAAGTTTTGCGGCCATAACCTCTACTTAAAGTACAAGTCATTTTTTCGTCTTTTAAAAGATCGATCAGATACATTACATGAGGCGATTTTCCGGTACCACCAACTGATAAATTCCCTACATTAATGATAGGTAAATCAAAAGATGTTGTACGCATCAATCCCAAATCGTAAAAAACATTACGTATAGTTGTTATTCCCCAGTAAATTCCAGAAAAAGGTAGTAAAAGTCTACGCCAATTCATAATAATTTTAATATTTAGCGAAAATAAAACTTTAATATTTTATTAGGAAAAAGAATTTATTAAATTTTTAATATAAAAAAATCCACCCCTCAGGATGGATTATATATTTAAAGAAATATCTTTTTTAATTCTGTTGCGTAAATAGTTTTATCCTCTACTTCCCAACCGTATATTTTAGCAATTTGATAGATATCAGATAAATTTTGAATCAATTGTTGATGCGCTTCTGTTTTTAGTTTATTACGATCAATTTTCTCCTCCATTTTCGCGATTCCTCGTTTTTTAATTTCGTTTAATTCACTTTTCTCAAACTTATTAAAGACACTTTGATCCATATCGTAAAAATCAACATCTGGGAAAACCTTCAAATCGACTTCTGGAATTGATTTGATTAGAATTTTTTTATTGACTGAGTCCAATTCTACTTCCATTTTAGATAAGTCATAACTCGCCTGTACTTTACCATTAACAAGCATCGTTACTTTTTTATCGGCAGAATATATACTTCCTAAACCTGGTAAAGATTTCTTTGATGTGTGTGTATAAATCTCTGATAAAGATTGTTCTGCAACAACCATTTTATTCATTTTATTGATTTGATACGCTATCACTCTTGAATCTTCTGAATATGTTTTTTTCTCACAAGATTTTACACCCCAAATCGTAAGAATTGATCCAAGTATAAAAGCAATTATTGATATTAATCCTGTTTTTTTCAATCTTCAGCGTAATTTGGTGTTAAAGGATTTCCATTAACAATCTTTTCAAAATCTTCTTCTAAGTAACCAGAAACTGGACTTTCTACTATTCGACCTATTTCTTTTCCTTTTTTATAAACGATAATTGTAGGAACATGTGTGATATCTTTTCCTATCTCTTCTCCGTAGAAACTTTTCTTTTGACGATTAACACCATATACATTTAACCTACTTTCAATAGGAAATTTTAAGTTTTCTAAAATTTTGTAAAAACGAGGTAATTCTCTCTGAGAATCGCTACACCAAGTTCCAACAAAAACTTCAATTTTTAAAGATTTAAAATCTGATTTTTTTAAATTGACTAATTTTGAGTTTTCAACTTCATAAGCATCATACTCTTCATTATACCAATTTATATAATGTTTTTGTTGTAATGCATTTCTATCAAATTCTCCGATCAAAAATCGCTCACCAGTTTCAGATTTTATTTCTCTATTTAATACTTTATGTTGAGTTTGACAAGCCGAAAAAGTAAAAACTAAAATGGTTAATAAGGTTAGTTGATATATTTTTTTCATTGCGTTTTTTCTTGATTTAAATATAGTATTTTTATTGAATAATACGTCCATTCACTAATTTATATTCTCCAACTTGAAATGTTGCTTTTTGATTTAGTTGCGGAAATTGATTGGTTAAACCTATATATTCAGCTTCTTTTACATCTATATCTATATGTCCAAAGAATTTTCTTAAATCTCCCAATTCAATAATAGAACCTTTCTCTACCACTTCATTCAATAAAGGATCATACACATCATCATAGTAAATTCCTAAATCTAAAACAGAAACTTTATCACCATTTACCACTTTTACATTACGTAAAACTATATCTAAGAATTTTTGACCATTTTGTGGAATTAATTCATATTGATCAAAATCAAATTCTGTTTGAGTTGCAATTGCATTTAAACCTGCTAAAATAGCCAAAGCATTGTATTTACGTGTTTCGTTTCTTTGGTAATCATTTGGATAATGACCCGCCTCAAATAATACACATGGATACCCCATCTTTGTAAAATTGTCTCCTGTTGACATCGGATAAAATTCTGATGTATAACGACCTATTTTACCCGGAATCACTTTTTGTAATTCAATATTCATAGCTTGGATAATTCCCATTGTTTGCTGTCGAACTTCGTTCACATCTTCTTCTAAATTATAGGAAGGTGCCAAAAATGATAATGTAGCAGGTTCTTTCGTTTGACCTACATTGAAAATTGTACGTTGATCGTGTAAATTAAATAATATTTGATAATTATTTGATTCTATTTGACTTAACAACACATGTATTTCTGTCGATTGTTGAGCTAAAAAATCTCGATTGATATCAATACCAACAGCATTACGACGAATATTTACATTTGCTCCATCTGGATTTAACATCGGAATAAAATCAAATGTTATATTATCTAAAATCGTTTTTGCAACTGAATGATTTGTTTCTAAAAAATTTAAAACATCAAACATTGCACGTGTACCCGAAGATTCGTTTCCATGCATCTGTGACCAAATCAATACACGTTTTGGTCCATTACCGAATGAAAATTTATAAATAGAGTTCCCTAAAAATGATTTACCAATTTCTACTTTATCAAAATTTACTTTATCAAAATATTGATTTAAAGCAGCATAGTTTAACCATTTATTATCAAAACCTTCTTGTCTAAAAGAAGGATATAGTTCTTTAAGTTGTTTAATATCAAACATATTATAATGCTCTTCTAAAAGTTTTACGTCTTTTATGATTTACTGGATCATACGCTTTCCATAAAACTTGAATACTTTCATTTTCTACTAACTCTGGGTTAGTTTCTAAATATTTAATTTCGTTTCGTTTAAACGTTTCATACATTGCTTTAAAAATTAATGCAGTAACGCCTTTTCCTTGATATTTTGGATCAATTCCAATTAAATAAAACGCAGCAGAATCATTCTTTTTATTTGCTTGTAATAAATGCCACCAACCAAATGGAAATAATTTACCGTTTGCTTTTTGCAATGCTTTTGAATAAGAAGGCATTGTAATCGCAAAAGCAACCATTTTATTATTTTCATCCACAATAATATTTACAAAATCTGGATTAATAAACGGAATATATTTTTCTTTGTAATGCTTAATCTGGTAATCTGCAATTGGTACATAAGTATCTAAAGAAGAATAAGTTTTATCCAACAAATCAAACATTTCATCAACATAAGGTAAAAGTTCTTTCGTTTTCGTAAACTTTAACTCACTTAATTTATAACGTTCTTGAATAATTTTATTGAATTTAATTACTTTTTCTGGTAAAACCTGAGGTGCTGGTAATGCATATTCAACCCATTCATTTGCTGTTTCGAAACCTAATTGTTCATAATGGTCGGCATAATAAGACTCGTTATATAAACCAACCATTGTTGCTAATTTATCAAATCCCATGGTTAGTAAACCAGCTTTATCCAGGTTAGAAAAACCTACTGGACCTTCAATATATTCTAATTTATTTTCACGGCCAATTTTTTCAACCTCCGCTAAAAGTGCTTTTGTTACTTCGATATCATCAATCGTATCAAACCATCCAAAACGCATTTTGCTTTTACCTTGTTCTTTTACTTCTTTCCAATTGATAATAGCAGCAATTCTACCTACTATTTTATCTGCTTGATAAGCAAGAAAAAATTTAGCTTCTGCATCTTTAAAAACTGGATTATGTTCTTTACTCATCGATTGTTTTTCATCGTTGATAATTGGAGGAACATAATATGGATTGTTTTTATATAAATTCATTGGAAACTTCACAAAAGCATCCAAATCTTTTTTATTCTGAACTTCTTTAACCTGAATTTTCATAGCTCACAAATGTACGGAAATCAGAAATTTTATTCTAAACTCAATTCACAAATAATTGTCAAAAAAAGGAAGTTCATTTGAACTTCCTTTATATTATAAATAATATCTTCTATCTAAAACTAAGTATTCTCCGTTTGAATTAAATTTCCATTGTTGATCTTTCTTACAGTTTTCATTTTCCGTTACAGTAACTATACTAAATTTAACTTCTTTCCCATTCATAGTAACTCTAGTATCATAATCACACTCCCCGATATTAACTGTTGATTTTACCTCATCTTGGGTTAAAAAATCATTTTCTGGAATTAATTTTAAAGACTCATTAATAATATCCAAATCCATTTCGGTATAAAGTAGATCAAATTGTTCTTTCACAACATCTGTAGATAATCGAGAAGAATTTAATTCAATTGCATTTCTAATTTTTGAATTATTCATGGATAACTCAATTTCTTCAACCCGTTTTGGACAATCAAAATAATCAGGAATTTTATCTAATTTTCGATTTTCAATATCTTTCTGAAAAGAAATAATCTCTGAAACAATTTCTTTTTTCTCGTTAGTAACTTGAGAAAGATCTACAATCTCTACTTTTCCCTCTGCATCTTCTTTTTCTTTAATAGAATTTCCACAGCTTAACAAAGTAAATAGTACAATAAAAGAAAATAAAGGTTTAATCATAGTTTTAATGGTTTAATTACATTATTCAATTTATAAATTATTTAAATGAAAATCAACCTTTTAACATAATTAAAATTTTATTGATATTTTGATAAATCTAATTTTAAGATATCTCCTACTTTAACAAACTCTTCATTGACTTTAGCATTTATCTTTAAAGGCTTGTTTGTAATAGGATGATTAAAGCATAGCTCGTGCGCATGCAGCATCATACCTGTTAAACCAAAAGTTTCTAACCACAACTTATTTTGTTTGTTACAACCATGTGGACGACTTCCTAAAATTGGATGAAAAATATGACGGAAATGTTTTCTTAATTGATGCATACGACCAGTTTCTGGAATCGCTTCGACCAAACAATATCTTGAAGTTGGATGATTATTGTATTCTAAATCAATTTCGGCAGTTTGTAAACGATGAAAATACGTAATAGCATTTTGCTTTACACCATCATCATTAGTCAAATCATAATCAATCGTTTGTTCTTCTGGAGCCCAACCACGTAAAATTGCTAAATATTTCTTTTCAACTTCACGTGTAGCGAAACGATCATTCATAATCTTCAACGTTTCTTTATCCAAAGCAAATAATAAAACACCCGAGGTTTTACGATCTAAACGATGTATTGGATATACGTGTTGTCCTCCAATTTGATTTCTTAATTCTTGCACTGCAAATTCCTTTGCATCTCTTGCATAATACGATTTATGAACCAATAATCCACTTGGTTTATTAATCGCGATAATATATTCGTCTTGGTAAAGAATTTCTAACATTTGGCAAAAATAAAAAGAGATTCCAAAACAGAATCTCTTTCTATCATAATATTTAAAAGGATTTTAATTTACAGATTTAAAAAACGATGGAGCGTTTCCGTAAATTGCAGTTTTACCATCCCATTTTTCTATAAATTGTTGCTGAATTAATAATTGATTCAAAGAAACTTTTCTTAATTCGTTTGCTTTAGCCTCTGCTTCTGCCTGAACAATTAATTTCTTAGCATTTGCTTCTGCGACTTTCAATTCATTTTCTACACGCTGTGCTTCTTGTATTGCAGCATTTTTTTCGTTAATAGCTTTTGTTATCGCTTCAGGATATTGAATTCCGCTTGTTAATTGCTCTAAAATAAAACCTTCCTCTTTTAAGAAAGCAATCATTTTCGCTTGCACACCATTTTCAAAAGCTTCACGGCTACTAATTATTTGATCAGTTGTATATTTATTAAACTCAATTCGATAAACATCCTTGATATGATTTACCAAAGTATTTTGTAAAACTTCGTTTATTCCTTTACGGTATTTTTTAAAGATTTTTGGAGATTGACCATCTATCACTTTTAAAGAAATAGTAGGATCAACCGTAAAAACCGAACCATCTTTTGCATTTACAGTAAACGCATCATAATTTACAGTTTGTACATAAGTCGGAATTTCAAAAACTTGTTCTGTTAACGGATTATACCATACGCGCCCTGTTACCAAAGCAACATCTTGCACACCTTTATCCGAACCATACATTTTAACTTTTAATCCTTCGTGACCAGCATCAATTCGTTCTGTACACGCTAAAGCAGTAATTAATAAGATTAAGAAAGCAATTCCACCGGCAGTTAATTTAATAAGATTTTTATTCATGGTTAAAATAGATTTTTTTAAAGATTAATAATGTAATAAGTATTAGGCAGCTTAACAAAACAACTCCAATTGCTACCTTTATGGAATCAGGTTCGCTTATCAATCCAAAAATGTATTGAATAGCAAATAAAATAAACAGTAACCAAATGGGTACAAATGCAATTTTAAAGATTGTTTTATTAGACATAGATGATTTATTTTTCTTAAAATTATCATAAATAAATTTAATTTATAATAACAACCATCATTGTAAATATTATTTATTATTACTATCTTTATAAAATGATTTGATGAAAATGAAGAAAGGACTAATTATAGGAAAAGGTTGGATTGGAGAAAAGTTAGAAAAGTACCTAATTACCGAATTTCTAATTACAACGACTAAGCGAATTTCTGATACTGAAAACTGTATTTCTATCGATTTTGATCAAAAAGACTTCACTCATTTAGATATTAATCAATTTGAATTTATTGTAATAACAATTCCGTTTGGTAAGAGAAATACTACTGAAGAACTATTCTTTCGTTTTGATAATTTGATTGAATTTATGGGAAACTATAATAAACAAATCATTTTAATTAGTAGTACAGGCATTTATCCAGATTCGAATCAAATTGTTTCTGAATCGACATATTCAGATTCAGAATTAAACACTCCCTATATTTCAATCGAGAATAAGGTAAAATCTCAATTTCCACAAACAACAATTCTTCGTTTAGGAGGAATTATGGGTGATAACCGTTATTTGTCTAAGTATTTAAACTTAAATCGAGAAGATTTAGATGAAGTAGTAAATCATATTCATTACCAAGATATTTTAGCTGTAATAAAAACTTGCGTTGAGAGAAATCTAATCTCATCAATTTATAATGTTGTTGCGCCACTTCATCCAAGTAAACGTGAGGTTTTAGAATTTCAATTGAATCAAAATTTGATACAATCGGATATAAAAAAAGGTAAAACAATTTCGTCTGAAAAACTCATCAACGAATTGAATTACCTATTTATTTTTGAAAATCCTGTATATTTTAAAGGTTAATTTTAGTATTAGTTCTCGATACAAAAATCAAATATTTTCAATCGAACTGACGAAAATAGTCATCCTAAACTCGTTTCAAATCACTTTATGAGAAGCTGAAATAAGTTCAGCTCAATAAACAAAATTGTCATTCTGCGCTTGTCGAAGAATCTTTCAATCACTTCGAAAAGCTCAGTGTGACAAAAAAATATTATTTATTTCTCCCTTTCTTATTCTTTCTATTCAAAACAAATATAAAAGCTACAACAGAAATAATTGAAATTAATATTGTATCCCAATGATTTGTAATTATTTTTTGGAATGAAGAACTTTCTTTCTCCACAACACTTGCTAATTCTAAGCGATTCTGAAGTAAAGGTGAATTAAAACCATATTTTAAAGCCATTTCGTAAACTTCTTTCGCTTCAGCTTTTTTATCAATTAATAATAACGCATTTCCATAGTCAAATAATAATTGAGCTACAATTTCATCTTTTGGTTCCACAAATGATTTTCTTTCATTTAACTGAAAGTACATTTGATCAATCAATTCTTCTAACTTTACTTTTGATAATTCAGTTTTCGGATAATCCTCTTCTCCAAAATCTGTATGAATCAAACTATTTGAAGACAAAGGAAATTGACCTAATTTAATTTTTAAAATATTTACATGAATCCATTCTGATTTTTGATGCGAATCTGGATTTAACTCTAAAGCGCGTTCAATCCATTTTAATGCATTTTTATTGTCACCAATTAACTCATAAGCCGTTCCAAGATTAGATGCTGTACTGTATTGATTTGGATTCTTTTTTTCAATATCTAAATACAAATCAATCGCTTTTTGATATTCTTTTTTAATAATCAATACCAAACCTTTTTCAGTTAAATATTGTACATCAGGTTTAACTTGATATAAACTATCTAATTTTTCAAGATCTCGACCTTCTAAATCCAACCAAAAATCATGTCCATACGGCACATAACCTTCACGATCAATATACAAAGTTGTTCCTGTAGACAGATTTTGTTCAGCTCCATTTAAACAAGCAAAAGATACTGAAGTTGATAAAATAGAAGTAGTTAAAAATATCGTTTTTAATAATTTCATGTTTTGTATTTAGACTTTAAAAATAATAAAAAAGCGACTTCGAAAGAAGTCGCTTTTAAAATATATATCAAATAGATTGATTAAGCGTGAATTGCACGGTTATCAGTTGCAGCTAAAGCAGCTTCTTTAATTGCTTCTGAGAATGTTGGGTGAGCATGAGACATTCTTGTTAAATCTTCTGCAGACGCACGGAATTCCATTGCCGTAACACCTTCAGCGATTAAATCAGCAGCACGAGCACCAATAATGTGCATACCTAAGATTTCGTCTGTGTTTTTGTCCGCTAAAATTTTAACGAAACCGTCAGTATCCATAGAAGCACGAGCACGTCCTAAAGCAGCAAATTTGAAAGTTCCTGATTTGAATTCAACACCAGCTTCTTTTAATTGCTCCTCAGTTTGTCCTACACCTGAAACCTCTGGCCAAGTATAAACAACACCAGGGATTAAGTTATAGTTAATGTGAGGTTTTTGACCTGCTAAGTACTCAGCAACTAAAGTACCTTCCTCTTCCGCTTTGTGAGCTAACATTGCACCAGCAACAACATCACCAATTGCATAAATGTTTGCTACATTAGTTTGTAAGTGACCGTTCGTTTTGATACGACCTCTTTCGTCAACTTCGATTCCTACATTTTCTAAACCTAAAGATCCAGTAAACGCACGACGACCAACAGCTACTAAAGCGTAATCTCCTTCGATTGTTAATTCTTCACCTTTCTTAGATGTAGCAGTTAAAGTAACACTATCTCCATTGTTTGTTACAGAAGTAACTCCCGTAGAAGTGTGGAATTTCATTCCTTGTTTCTTTAAGATTTTAGTTAACTCTTTAGATAACGCTCCGTCCATTCCTGGGATAACACGGTCTGCATATTCTACAACAGTAACTTCTGATCCTAAACGTAAGTAAACAGATCCTAATTCTAATCCGATTACTCCACCACCGATAACGATTAAGTGTTTTGGAACTTCTGGTAATTCTAACGCTTCTGTAGAAGTAATAATTCTTGTACCGTCTGTTGGAGCGAATGGTAATTCTGAAGAAACAGATCCTGTAGCGATAATTGTGTATTTCGCTTCAATTTCTTGAGTTGATCCGTCAGCAGCAGTAACAACAATATGAGTTGCATCTTTGAATGCACCTGTACCTTCTAAAACGTCAATTTTGTTTTTGTCCATTAAGTATTTGATACCAGAAACAGTTTGATCGATAACTCCTTGTTTACGAGCGATCATTTGTCCAAAATTAACTTTAGGCGCTTCGATTTCGATTCCGTGCTCAGCAAAATGCTTAACAGCATCGTGGTAGTGATGAGATGAATCTAATAAAGCTTTTGATGGAATACAACCAACATTTAAACAAGTACCACCTAATTTATTTTTTTCGATGATAACAGTTTTAAATCCTAACTGAGCAGCACGAATAGCTGCAACATATCCACCAGGTCCAGCACCGATAACGGCAACATCATAAGAACTCATATAGTTTATATTTTAATTTTTATTATTTTTTCTTAAAACGTTACAAATATAACGTATCTATAAAGAAATGTGATAATAAAATCAAGGAATTTTATTTGATGAATTCACAATTATTTTAACGAATTTGAAGCTTCATTATGAATAAATTACATTTCCGAATAAAATAACTATTCTTAAATTTATCAATTAACTCTTATCTATTAGTGTACAGAATCCACTATTTTTTGGAATAAAAAAATCCTTCCACAAACGTGAAAGGATTAAATTTATAATGAATAAATATTACCATTTAATTAGGACAGATCCCCATGTAAATCCTGCACCAAAAGCAGTCATTAAAATTGTATCACCTGCTTTTACTTTTCCTTCTGCTTTAGCTTCACTCAAAGCAATTGGGATAGAAGCTGCCGTAGTATTTCCGTAACGTTGAATGTTGTTGTAAACTTTCTCATCTGGGAAACCTAACTGACGTTGTACAAATTGAGAGATTCTTAAATTAGCTTGATGCGGAATAAATAAATCAACATCTTCTGGTTTTAATTGAGCATCTGTTAATGCTTCTACAATTGATTCTGGGAAACGAGTTACCGCATGTTTAAAAACGTAATTTCCATTCATATACGGGTAAATTTCTTTTTTTGTTAATCCATGATTATCTTTCAATAATTCATCTGCCCAACCAGTCTTTGTACCTGGGAAAGTAACTGCTAATTCTTCAGCAAATTCACCTTCTGAATGCAAGTTAGTTGAAATAATTCCACGATCTTCAGCCGTAGCTGAAACAATCACAGCTCCTGCTCCATCTCCGAAAATAACAGAAACACCACGTCCATCATCAGACATATCTAATCCAAAAGAATGAACTTCGGCACCAATTACTAAAATGTTTTTGTATTTTCCTGCTTTAATAAAAGCATCTGCAGTTGATAAAGCATACACAAAACCTGAACATTGGTTACGAATATCCATTGCACCAATTGTATTACAACCTAAGGCTTTTTGTACTAAAACACCATTTCCTGGAAAATAATAATCTGGAGATAATGTAGCAAATAATATAAAGTCGATATCTTGTGCTGTAAGACCAGCATCTTTTAAGGCATTTTCTGCTGCTTTTACTCCTAAGTCTGTCGATGATATTTTAGAACCTGGTTCAATATGTCTTCTTTCTACAATTCCTGTACGTTCTTGTATCCATTCATCATTCGTATCCATTACTTTCGCTAAGTCATGGTTTGAAACGACTCTTTCCGGAACGTAATGCCCTACACCTGTAATAATAGAGTTAATCATTTTTTTGTTTTCTTTTTTGATAAAAACAAATATAAAATAAACTTTATTATCTTGACATTCTACACCTTAAATAATTACTAACTTAATAATTATTAATACATTAAATTATGAAATTAATTAATCCAGCACTTTTCTTTGTCTGTTTTTGATAATTCCATTAGCTATTATTGATAAAATCATGATCCCTGTTGCGATATAAAATACTGGTTCCATCTTTTCTGATTCACCAAAAACTAAACTCGCTAAAATAATTCCGTAAATAGGTTCTAAATTAACATTCAGTAAAATGGTATAAGGTGTAAAATATTGATAAAGATTAACAAATTCTATTTGTGCAAAAGCAGTAAAAAAAACACCTAATAACACTAACCAAATAAAATTAGACCAACCAACATTTATAACTTCAGTAAAGGTATCAGGTTGAAAACCTATCATTAATAAATTAATCATTATAAAACCTCCAATCATTTCATAAAAAGTAATTGAAGCAGGTTTTACCTCATCTTTAAAAGTCGAATTTAGAACGGAGAATAATGCAGATAAAAAACTACAAATTGCGCCATAAATAATTCCTAATTTATATTCTGGTGAAGCCTGAAAAATCCAAATAACGCAAGCAGATACAATGGTAGCAAGTATAATTTCAGACAAAACTACTTTACGTCTAAAAATAATAGGTTCTATAATTGATGTAAATAAAGCACCCAAGGAAAGCGTACTTAAAGCTATTGCAACATTTGAAACTTTAATCGATTGATAAAAAGTAAACCAATGCAATCCTACAATAACCCCAATTCCTAATAGTTGAAATAAATGCTTTTTAGAGACTGTAACACTTTGTTTTTTCCATTTAATATAGATAAAAATAGCAAGTGCAGCAATCGACATTCTGTACCAAACCATTGGTAAGGCAGAAATGGTAACTAATTTTCCAAAAAGACCTGTAAATCCCCATAATAAAACTAAGAATTGTAAGCGTAATTGAACTTTAGAGAGCATAAAAATATTTTTGACAAATGTAATATCAATTTCTAACTCCTTCTATTTTATTTCAAAATGTCAAACAATGTTAATTTTACATTAACTTTATGATAAGCTATTATTAATAAACAGTTTTAAATGTATTTTTAAACAATTGAAACAAAACAATGGATTTTAGTATTTTTTTACAACCTGATGCATTAATTGCATTATTCACCCTTACAATGTTAGAGATTGTATTAGGTATTGATAATATCGTATTTATATCAATTTTAGCTGGTAAACTTCCCAAAGAGCAACAGAAAAAAGCCCAACAATTAGGTTTATTCTTAGCTATGTTTACACGTGTTTTATTATTATTCTCTTTAAGCTGGGTAATGAGTTTAACTAACCCTTTATTCAATTTAGGCGAATTTGTTGGTATCACTTCTGGGGAATGGCACGATAAATTAGCAATTTCAGGCCGAGATTTAATCTTATTAATCGGAGGTTTATTCTTAATTTATAAATCAACTGTAGAAATTCACCACAAAATTGAAGGTGTTGTTGAAGAAGAAGGTAAAGTTAAAGTACATTCTTTTGCAGGAACAATCGTCCAAATTTTAATTTTAGATATTGTTTTCTCATTAGACTCTGTAATTACAGCTGTTGGTATGGCAGATCAAATCGAAGTAATGATTGCCGCAGTTATAATTGCTGTTGGTGTTATGATGTTATCTGCATCTACAGTTTCTAAATTCGTTAACGATCATCCAACGGTTAAAATGTTAGCCTTATCATTCTTATTATTAATCGGAGTTTCATTATTAGCAGAAGGATTTGATCAACACATTTCTAAAGGATACATTTACTTTGCAATGGGATTCTCTGTATTAGTTGAATTCTTAAACTTAAAAATGAAGAAAAATCATTCGAATCCAGGAATGGTTCGTAACATTGTTGGCGACGCAGAAGAACAAAATAAAAATTTATAAATTTACAGACCTCTACGGAGGTCTTTTTTTATAACTATGAACTACGAAAATATTAAACTGATCGTGTCTGATATGGACGGAACTTTGTTACGATCGAACCACGAATTAAGTCCTGAATTTAAAACAGTTTACAATCAATTATTAGCAAAAGGAATTCAGTTTGTTCCTGCAAGCGGACGCCAGTTTTACAGCATTACAAGTTATTTTGAAGAAGATCAAAACAACATGGCTATAATTGCTGAAAATGGAACTTATGTTACTTATAAAGGTGATGAAGTTTTTGTTGATGAATTGGATAAAGATTTAGTAAAAGATATAATTCTTGAATCAAGAAAAATTGATGGTGCTAATTTGGTTTTAGCTGGTAAAAATGCTGCTTATGTTGAATCTAAAGACGCTGATTTTTTAGAATTCTTCCAGAATTTCTATTCTAAAAATATTGTTGTTGATGATTTATTAGCCATCGAAAATGAACAATTTATAAAAATTGCAATTAATCATTCTGGTGGTTCTGAAAAGAATTTATATCAAAATTTTAAACGTTTTGAAGCAAATGATTTAAATATTGTAATTTCTGGTGAAGTTTGGTTAGACATTATGAATAACGGAACCAATAAAGGAAAGGCTTTAAAGGAACTACAAAATCAATTGAAAATATCTGATCAAGAAACAATGGTTTTTGGTGATTATATGAATGATATCGAAATGCTAAAACTGGCAAAATATAGTTTTGCAATGCAAAATGCACATCCCGACGTAAAAGCGGTTGCAAATTACGAAGCTCCTTCAAATGATGAAGATGGCGTAATTCAAATTATTAAAAATCTAATTTAAAATATACCAAAAGGAATGAAGAAATTCATTCCTTTTTTTAATCTAAAAATAATGTATAAATCTTATCGTTATTCATTCAAAATTATTATTTTCGCGATATAATCGCACAAAATTGAGAATAACTACCTACACATACTTAAACCTATTGTCTATAAGCTTTTTAACTATTTTTTTAAGCTGTAAAAAGTCTGAATCTAATACTTTTTTAAATAATTTAAATTTAAGTGAAATCTATTCTGGTTTTAAACCAAAAAATGAAACAATTTCAACCAAAGATTCTACTTCCAATATTGTTACAACAGATTCATTATACTATCAATACAAAGATCGTGTACAAGAAATTGATTCTACAAAACAATATGTTTATTTGACCTTTGATGATGGTCCTTTTAAAGGAAGTCAAAAAATAAATAAAATAATTCAAGAAGAACAAGTTAAAGCAACTGTTTTTGTTGTTGGTATGAATGCATATACTGATAAATTACAACAATATTTAAAAGATTACGAAGATAATGATTGGATTGAAGTTTCTAATCATACTTTTTCGCATGCAAATCGTAACAAATTCAAACAATATTACGATAATCCTGAAATGGTTTTGAGCGATGTAATTAAAAATGATAGTGCTTATAACTTCAAAAATCGTTTTGTACGTTTACCTGGCCGAAATGTTTGGCGTCTTGGCGATCATAAGAAAAATGATTATGATAATGGTTCTAAAATATCTAGCGATTATTTAGCTCAAAATCAATACTTTGTTTTTGGATGGGATTACGAATGGAATAAAATAAGTAAGAAAAAATCTTTAGATAATAGCAGTGAAATTTATGATGGAATCGTAAAACGATTAAATAATAAAGAAACATTTAAAGAAAAACATTTAGTGATTTTAATGCACGATGATATGTTTGATAATGATGATGATGCCGAACAATTAAGAGCCTTAATCAAAATGATAAAAAACAATAAAAATATAGTTTTTGAAGTTGCTTCTAATTACCCAATTTCATTAAGTTAAAACAAAAAAAAGGTTAATCGTTTGATTAACCTTTTTTTTGTTTCATCTGTTTGATGATATCTAATGTCTTCTTATCTGTTTGTCCTTGATAAAATATCTCTAACACCTTTTTGATAATTGCTTCTTTTGGTTTGATAAAATTAAATAACGTTAAAGATGACTTTAATTTCATTGCATCATTCTTGCCAAAAATCAATTGAGGTAAAGTTCCTTTGTGCATCATTAAAACTTCTAAAAGTTCTAAATAATTTCCGTACAATTCTTCGTTTTGTACATAAGCCCTCGCCTCTTCTATCGATCCAACTCCGAACTCTAAAGATGAATCACTTTTACCCAATCCAACGACTTGCGGAAATGTAAAAATAACCCAATTTGTTTGTACTTTACCTGCGTGTACTTCCATCAACGCTTCATCAAATACAAATGCTTGTGCATTTTCAAAACGTTGAAGATTATATCTATCATTTGGCTTTTTTTGTAATAAATCGCCTAACTTCATTTTCTATACTTTAAAATCTGTTGCAAAGATACGATTTCATGAAGATTATAAAGGATAAATAAAAAATCCCTCACCAAGATGATGAAGGATTTTTAAAATTATTATAAAATCAAATCTTACATTCTTTCAGGAACTCCAATTCCTAATAAACGTAAAGCTGACTGAATTGTATTTGCAACCCATTGAGATAAGTATAAACGGAAATATTTCACGTTTTCGTCTTCTGCTTTTAATACTGAATTATTTTGGTAGAACGAGTTGAATTGCTTCACTAATTCGTACACATAATTTGCAATTAAAGCTGGAGATAACTCATCAGATGCTTTCTTAATTGTACTTTCAAAATCATTTAACGTACGGATAATTTCTTTTTCAGCTTGGTTTAATTCAATTGTAGTTAAATCAAAAGCTTGTGGAGCTTCTTTTCTTAATAACGACTGAATACGAGCGTAAGTATACTGAATAAAAGGTCCTGTATTTCCGTTAAAATCTACAGATTCTTGTGGATCAAATAAAATACGTTTCTTAGGATCAACTTTTAAGATGTAGTATTTTAAAGCTCCCATAGCGATTTTCTCGTATAAAGCAGCTTTTTCATCTTCTGTATAACCATCTAATTTACCTAACTCTTCCGAAATTTCTTTCGCAGTTTTATAAATCTCAGACATTAAATCATCAGCATCAACAACTGTACCTTCACGAGATTTCATTTTACCATTTGGTAAATCAACCATTCCGTAAGATAAGTGATGTAAAGCATCAGCCCACTCGTAACCTAATTTCTTTAAGATTAAGAATAAAACTTTAAAGTGATAATCTTGCTCATTACCTACAACGTAAGTTAACTCTTCTAAAGAAGGTGTATTTTTAAAACGCTCTACAGCTGTTCCTAAATCTTGTGTGATGTAAACTGAAGTACCATCTGAACGTAAAACTAATTTCTCATCTAATCCATCTTCAGTTAAATCAATCCAAACAGAACCGTCTTCTTTTTTAAAGAAAACACCTTTATTTAAACCTTCTTCAACAATATCTTTTCCTAAAATATACGTATTAGATTCGTATAAAACCTCATCAAAAGCAACACCTAAACGTTTGTAAGTTTGTGCAAAACCTTCATAAACCCATCCGTTCATCGTTTGCCATAACTCGATAACAGCTGGTTCGTTCGCTTCCCATTGACGTAACATAGTTTGAGCATCTAAGAAAATCGGCGCTTGTTTTTTCGCTTCATCTTCAGACATACCACCTTCTACTAATTCCTTAATTTCAGCGCGGTAATGTTTATCAAATTCAACATAGTATTTACCTACTAAATGATCTCCTTTGATACCTGCTGAAGCTGGAGTTTCACCGTTTCCGAAACGCTCCCAAGCAATCATAGATTTACAAATATGGATACCACGGTCGTTGATAATTTGTGTTTTTATTACATTATTTCCAGCTGCTTCAACAATTTGGGAAACTGAAAATCCTAATAAATTATTACGAACGTGTCCTAAGTGTAAAGGTTTATTTGTATTCGGAGAAGAATATTCTACCATTACTGAACGGGATTCAGCAGTAGGAATATTAATTCCGTAATTTTCATTTGTTGCATTCTGAGTGAAGTCAGCTAAAAATTCTGCTGAATTCATACTCATATTTAAGAAACCTTTTACAACATTGTATGCAGTGATTTTTCCGGTTTCAACTAAATTATCACCAATTTTTGCACCAATATCTTCTGGTTTACCTTTTAAAGCACGAATTAATGGGAAAACAACTAATGTATAATCACCTTCAAACTCTTTCCTTGTAAATTGGATTTCAACAGATTCTGGAGTTAACTGATACACGTTTTGAATCGCGTCTAAAACGTATTGCGTGATTTGTTGTTTTAAATTCATCTCTTATTGTTTATAAATCGACTGCAAAAGTACGAAATTTTAAGCTTCTATATAATCAAAAATTGGTTCTTTTCTATTAATCTATTGGATTTTGAAAATCATTTTATCAGAAAGCTATATCTTTGCATAATGGATTATATGGATATTACATTTGAAGATTTCAATTTTCCCAAACAATTGAATGAAGCTTTAGAAAAGCTAAACATTACAACACCTACTCCAATTCAGGTAAAAACGTACAAACCAATCTTATCTGGAAAAGATATTATGGGGATTGCACAAACTGGTACAGGTAAAACATTAGCTTACTTATTACCTTTATTGAAGGAGTATCAATTCTCGAAATCGCATATGCCTAAAATTATGATTCTTGTGCCTACACGAGAATTAGTAGTTCAGGTTACAGATATATTAGATCAATTAACTGAGTTTATCAATGTACGTGTTTTAGGTATTTACGGTGGTGTAAATATCAATACACAAAAAGAATTACTTTATGATGGTGTCGATATTTTAGTTGGGACACCTGGACGTGTGATGGATTTAGCTTTAAACAACGATTTACAGTTTAAAGATTTAAAGAAATTAGTGATTGATGAATTTGATGAGATGTTAAGTTTAGGTTTTAAACCACAGTTACGAAACATCTTTTCAATGATGAGTGAAAGACGTCAAAACATCTTATTTTCGGCAACGATGACAGATGAAGTTAATGATATGTTACACGAATACTTCAACAGTCCTGAGGAGATTTCATTAGCTCGTTCGGGAACACCAGTTGAAAAAATTGCACAATCTGCAATTCCTGTAAAAAACTTCAATACGAAATTAAATTTAATTGTTAATCAATTAAAAACTAATGATTCAATTGAAAAAGTTTTAATCTTCGCGAACAATAAGAAGCATGCTGATATTATTCACGAAACTTTAGAAGAAGAATTCCCAGAACAATTTGGAGTAATTCACTCAAACAAATCTCAAAATTATCGTTTACGTGTTATGGATAGCTTCCGTAAAGACGAAATTAAAGGTATTGTAACTACAGACATTATGGCTCGTGGTTTAGATTTTCCGGATATTTCTCACGTAATCAACTTCGAGATTCCTGAAGTTCCAGAACAATATATACACCGTATTGGACGTACAGGTCGTGCTGATAAAACTGGTAAAGCTATTTCTTTCTACACAGAAAAAGAAGAAGTTTTATTAATCGAGATTGAAAATTTAATGGGTAAAGAGGTAGAAATGATCACCTTCCCTGATAATGTTACAATCAACCCTTCTAAAAGAGATTTTGAAAAAGATGTTGTAAAAATGAAAAATACAACTACTGTAAAAATCGATAATGAAAGAGGTGCTGCTTTCCACGAGAAAAAGGATAAAAACAAAAAAGTGAACTTAGGTGGACCAACAAAACGTAAACCGCCAAAGACAAAAACTGCAAACCGTGGTCAGCAAAAACAAAAAGCAAGAAAAAAAGGTAAATAAAATTAAAGCACTCATATTAGAGTGCTTTTTTATTAAATATTTATAAATTTGAAAGAAAGTAAATTAAATATTATGGCAGAATTAAAATTCAAGACCAATATTAATTGTGGAAGCTGTATTAAATCAGTAAAACCATTTTTAGATGAAGTTGTTGGTGAAGGAAATTGGGCTGTTGATACTGATAATACAGAAAAAATCTTAACGGTAAATACTGATGAAGAGGTTTCTGAAGTTGTAGAGGCAGTTAGCGATGCAGGATTTAAAATCCAAAAAATAGATTAATTCCCTTAGGAAAAAGATAAAATGCAAAAGCCACTCATTGAGTGGCTTTTACTTTATAATTCAAAATATTTATTTTATTTTTTAACAACTTTTGTTGTTACAGTTTTACCATTCTCTATAGAATTAACGACATAAACACCAGGAGCTAAATCAGAAACATTTACATTTTTATTTCCGTTAACCTCAAAAGATTTTACTAATTGTCCATTTGTATTAAATACCTCTATTTTAGCATTTGATTTAGTTGAAAAAACAGCTGTATTTGTCCAAATTGTATTTTGGATTGCTTTAGATGCTTGCGCATAATCGATAGTTGATAAAGTTTGACCAAATGCAGACCATTGCACATTATCTATTGTTACTTGTCTATTACCTGTAGCCGTATCAGTAGGATAAGTAATTTTAACATTAACTGATCCATTAACTTCAATAGGCGTTGTATAAGTATATACAGTTGCATTAGCTCCTGATCCTTCTCCAAATACCTCTGTCATTACTTCCTCACCATTTACTACAACAGCTAATTGACGTGGACTTCCTCCTGTGAATGCTTTTCTGTATTGAAATCTAAACTCTCCAACACCAGATGGAATCGTGAAAGTTACTGAACTAGGTTCATCAGCTCTACGCAACATGATTCCTTTACCTTCTATACTATAATCATCCGTTGAACCTAAGCCTTCGTTTCTTGAATGTACATAGGTTACTGTTACAGGTCCTTCTTGAAAAGACCCATCTGCGTAAGAAGATGTAATTGTCGAATTTTCAAAATTAACTGTACCTTGAGCAAAACTGAAAGATGTTATTAAAACAGCCATTAAAGAATAAAATTTTTTCATAGTAAAAATTATTAAATTTATTTTTAGATTGTCTTACAAATATATAACATATTTTACTATATACAACTACTAATCAATTGATTACAATCTGAAACATAAAACAATATAGTAAATATACAAATTAGTACTACAAAAAAAGCCTCGTAAAACGAGGCTTATATAAATTTATTAGAATTTTAATCTAATTATTTCTTTACAACTTTAGTTGTAACAGTTTTACCATTTTCAGTAGATTTAACTACATAAACACCAGATGCTAAATCAGAAACATTAACGTTTTTATTTCCGTTAACTTCGAAAGATTTAACTAATTGTCCATTTACGTTGTAAACTTCAACTGAAGCATTAGCTTTTGTAGAGAATGCAGCAGTATTTGTCCAAACTGTGTTTTGAACTGCTTTAGAAGCCTCAGTATAGTCAGCAATGCTTAATGTTCTTGAATAAATAATTTCAATTTCTTGAATTCTAATTTGAGCAGATGAACCTGTTTGACCATTTTTAATAGTAACATTTTGAGCAGGCGTATCAAATTCAATGATATAAACTCCATCTTCAATGAAGGTAGGTTTAACAACTCCATCAACTGTAATAATAGCAGTACTTGGAGCGTAATCAGAATAAGTATCTGTTTTAATTAAAACTGAATGAATTCTAGCTTCTCCAACTGTTTTTAATGAATATGAATTTCCGTTACCATCAGCATTATTAGAATATAATCTTAAATTAGATCCTGTATCGTAATATTTAGGTCCATTTGAAGATCCATTTTTCTTTGCTTCATAAGTAATTAAACCTGAAATAATGTTTCCAGTATTTACATCTTGAGCATTAGAGAAACCTTGTTCAGCTAAAACATAATTTAAAGTTTCTTGTTGTGCATTAACAGTTAAAGATAAAGCAGCTACAGCTACTAAAGAGTAGAATTTTTTCATATATATATAATTTTTAAAGTTTATTTACGTTTAGCAATATTGCGGTGCAAATATAACTTTTAAAATTAATTATATATAATAAAAGGAAATCATTAATGTTAAATTAATTCATAGTTAACCTTAAATTAATGGTTCTTAATTACCAAACTACCTATTTTTACCTCAACGGAATCTTTAAAAATCCTATACCAATAAGTACCAGAAGCTAATTTACGGTTATTGTATTTACCATCCCATGGTAAGATATCTTTTAATTTTCCTTCGGTAAGAATTTTACCTTTTCGATCAAAAATTTGAATACTATAATCATTTTCTTCTAATTTTAAATTAGATCTAATATCCCATTTATCATTAAAACCATCTGAATTTGGACTTATAAATGTAAAAAAGTTAGAAACATCATACGAAAATGGTCCAAAGACACAACCTTGATTATTTTTAAAATAAAAAGAGAAAATTAGATCAGTAGAATTATTAAAAACATTTGATTCTTGCCAAATAATACCATCTAAAGAATAACCAGATATTAAATTAGCATTATTAGGCTCTATAATTATCTGAGACATTGATGAACGGATATTTTTTATATAACCTTCCCCATTTTCTTCTGTAACATTAATTGTTAAAAAAGATCTGCATCCCGTACTAATATCAAAATAAACAACCCATTCACCTATTGCATCAATATTTACATTAAAATTATTTGATTTTAATACTCCATCATGATACCATTCAAAATTAGAAAATTGGTAAACATTATTAAGATCAAAAGGACCATTAATTTTAAATGGTACACCACAAAAAGTATATGATTTATCAGGTAAATAAGAATCAAATTCTTTAGTGTTTAACAATAATTTAAAAATTGAGGAACATGGAGAATCTGAATAAGAAGGCAAATATTTAACTTTTAGATATACACTATTTACTGTATTTGAAACTGTGTAATTTTCCCAGTCGAAATCTGGAATTGGATTTCGTTCCAAAATTGCATCTTGATGACTTTGATAAAAAGAAAACTCGTAATAATGATTGAAACTATAAATATCAAATAAAGCTTTATCTAAATTATATACATTATTTTCATTATCAATTTCACATCCTATAACTTCAAAATTATTTCTTCCCGAAGGTTGAATTGAATAATTATATTGAAAATGAATAATTACTATTCTTTGATTTTCAAAAACATTCTCCTCTAATCGAAGAAAAAAATTTGCTGGATTTGAAATATCAAAACTTACAGATCGAGCTACTCTATCTCTTGGGTAAGCGTTTGCATTATTATAAGCATCATCTGCAGTTGGGTAAACATAGTTTGCCATCGTCCAATATATAGGATCATACTCCGGATATTCATTAACAAAATCATTCATCAAAGTTCTATAGCTCGGATTAGATCTAGGATCTTCAAAAATAGTTAAAGTTAAAGGTAAACTTGATACACATTCATATTTAACTACTTTTTCTATTTTCATTTGTGAAAAACAGAAAATAGTGCTAAATAAGAATAAAATTATATTTAATTTCATATTAACTATTTAAAATTATGTAAGATACTAAAATATTCTATAAAGTTAAAATAAGAATCTAATCATTTATTTTTAAAAACTCATATATTGTATTGTTTTTTTAATTACATTAGCTTAATTAATTAACACTTATATGAATAAAAAATTACTTTCGCTATTAGCAGTAGCTTTTGCGTCATTTTCATTTGGACAATATCAAACACAAAACTTTGCTATTCCTCTTCAATATGCATATCCTAATGTAATTTCTATAGTAGATGCAAATACAGTATGGGCAACAGCACGTGACGGTTCAGGAAATAATACTTATCCTCGCTATGCCTCTATTACAACAAATGGTGGAACAAACTGGGCAGCTAAATTAATTTCAGCCCCATCAAATGCTTTAATTTCTGATATCCATGGTGTTGATGGTCAAACAGCATTTGTTGTTACAGCTCCAGCTTCTGGAAGTGGTGCAGCAAATGGATTATACAAAACAACGAATGGTGGAACTAGCTGGTCAAAAATTTCAGGAGTTTTTGGAAATGCTTCTTTTGGTAATATCATTCATTTCTTTGACACTCAAACTGGTTTAGTTATCGGTGACCCTGTAAATAATAAATACGAAATGTATAAAACTACTGATTCAGGTAATACATGGTCAGTTTTAACTACTGCCCCAATTCCATTACATGCTGATGAATATGGATATGTTGGTGGAAAAGTTGGATTTGGAAACAGTTTATGGTTAACTTCTAATACAGGTCGTATTTTACATACTACAGATTTTGGAGCTACATGGAATTCTTATACTGGTGGTCCAGTAGATGATTTCTCTGGGCAAGACTCAAATGCTACGATGTCTTTTTCTAGCGAAACTTATGGATTACTTGTAGATAATATCGGGTTTTTATGGTATACTGAAGATGCTGGTGCAAATTGGGATATAAAAGAAACTACAGGTTATTTTAATGGTGATGTAAAATATATACCAGGTTCAAATTCTAATTTCATGACAACAAATATGAATTTAGATTCAACTCTTGGGATAGGTTCTTCTTATTCTAATGATGGTGGAAACACATGGATTTCAATAGATGGTGATGAGCAAAGAGGTCATATTGGTGCATACGATTGTAGTACAATTTGGGTTGGATATTTCACATCAAATACAGCAGGTAATGAAGGTATGCTAAAATTAACTGATCCTATTCCTGGATGTTCTTTAGCTGTTTCAGATACAAACATTATTAAAACAGAATTAAAAGCTGTTGTTTCTAATGGTGTTTTAAATATTGTAACTAATAAAGATATCAAAGACGTAGTTGTTGGAGATATGTCTGCAAGATCTTTAGCTTCTGCAAACAAAAAAGAAGTTAATGTATCTCAATTAAAAGCTGGAGTATATTATGCTCGTGTAGCTTACGTTGATGGATCTTTCGGAACAGTTAAGTTTGTAATTAAATAATCAAATTTTATTTAATATTTAAAAAGGACAAGGTTTTAACTTTGTCCTTTTCTTTTTTACATTTGTTCAAATTTTATCATTTGGAATTTGAACTCATTCTTATCTTATGTTCTGTCGCATTTTGTGCAGGATTTGTAGATTCAATTGTTGGTGGCGGTGGATTAATCCAAACACCTTTATCACTTGCCTTATTACCTAATTATCCTGTAGCTACAATTATTGGTACATTAAAAGTTCCTGCATTTACAGGAACAGCTTTAGCTACTTCACAATATCTAAAAAAGATAAAAATTCAATGGAAATTATTTACCATTATGGCAATGGTCGCATTTATTGCAGCATTTTTAGGTTCTAAACTCTTAACTATGGTTAACAACGATTTTATGAAGCCTCTCCTATTTATCGTGTTAATTATTTTATTTATCTATACTGTTTTTAAAAAAGATTTTGGACAAGCGCAAGCTCGTACAATCGAAAAAAAAGAGAGTATAATAAAAGGAATTTTAATTGCTTTTGTTGTTGGGATGTACGATGGATTTATTGGTCCAGCTACCGGTACATTTTTTATCGTTGCTTTTGTAAGTATGCTTCGTATGGATTTTTTGCAAGCCTCTGCTACTGCCAAATTAGTAAACCTCGCTACAAATTTTGGGTCAATATGCTTATTCCTTATTACCGGAAAAATCATTTGGGCAATTGCAATTCCGATGGCTATTTGTAATGGATTAGGTGGTTTTATTGGTGCTAAATTAGCCATTGCGAAAGGAAATACGTTTATTCGTTATATCTTTATGTTTGTCATATTATTATCAATTTGTAGATTCGGTTATGAAGTCTTTATTTCCTAAACTAATAGTAATTCTTGGTCTTATTTCGTTTCAATTCACAGAAGCGCAATATAAAATTACAGACTCTATTTTCTTTGAAACGACTAATATTTCTAAGTTAACGACTAATTCTATCGGTGATCTTCATTTAATTTTGAATGAAAAAGAATTACTCAAGATTAATAAACAAAAGCAGATTAAAAGATACCCTTTAAACAAAATCGTAACTAAGATTGATACTAATCTAAGTTTAAAAACCTCTTTGGTTTATAATTATCAAGAATTAGAGATTTTAGATGACAATTTAAATCCAATTCAAGATAGAATAAACTTGAATAAATATGAAATATTCCCTTCAGCTATATCTATTTCTGACAGTCAATTACTTTGGTATTTTGATCCTATTGAACTTCGCTTAATTCAATGGAATTATCAATTAAAATCGGTTGTTAATAAATCAAATATGCTCTTTTTTAAAGAAGGCGATTCTACCATTGAAGATATTTATCAAATAAAAAACAGATTATTTCTAAAAAGTCAGAACTGGATATATGAATTCGATTTTTTTGGTAATTTTAAAACTTCAATTCATCTAAAAAAACATATAAAATATTGCTTTTCAGAAAGTTTCATTCATCTTTTAGATGAACAAAACATTACAACAATCAACTTATTGAACAATGAGATTTCAATCGCTGATAATTTTTTTAATGTAAAAGATTTTACTATGAGCGGCGATCAACTTTTTGTGATAAAGAATAAGGGTTTGTATATTTACACCCGAATAAATTAATAGAATAATGCATATCGCAATCGCCGGAAATATTGGAGCAGGTAAAACTACTCTTACAAATCTTTTAGCAAAGCAATATAATTGGATAGCCCAATTTGAAGATGTTGAACACAACCCTTATTTAGATGATTTTTACAATGATATGGAGAAATGGGCTTTTAACTTACAGATTTATTTCTTAGGTAGCCGTTTTAATCAAGTAAAAGAAATTAGAGAAAGTGGTAAAGACATTATTCAGGATCGTACGATTTACGAAGATGCACACATTTTCGCAAGCAATTTAAACGATATGGGATTATTGTCTACACGTGACTATAACAATTATTTGCGTGTTTTTAATTTAATGACATCATTCGTTGAAGCACCAGATTTATTAATTTATTTAAAGGCATCAATCCCAACATTGGTAAAACAAATCCAAAAACGTGGACGTGATTACGAAAACTCTATCAGTATTGATTATTTAAGCAGATTAAATGAAAAATATGATAAATGGACATCGAATTATACAGAAGGAAAAATCTTAATAATTGATGTTGATGATTTAGATTTCGTTGAAAATAAGGAAGATTTAGGTTTAATCTTTAACAGAATCGATGCAGAAATCAACGGACTATTTAACAAATAAATATCAGATTTATACAATATCTTTGATGGCTTGTTTCTTCGGGAGCAAGCCATTTTTAACGCAAACTATTTACTATTTATATTTCAATTAATTATGCAGAATAATAACCTATTAAAAGGCGTATTATTTGTAGGTTTAGGTGCCAGTTTCTACGGAATGCTCGCCACCTTTGTAAAATTAGCCTACGGTGAAGGATATTCTACAGCAGAAGTCACAGCTTCCCAATTTGTTTTGGGTATTTTAATTCTATTAGTTATTAACGGATTCATGTACATAAAAGGAAAAAACAATGTTCCGTTCCTTGGCAATGATAGAATTAAACTAATGGTAGCCGGAAGCTCACTAGGATTAACAAGTTTATTTTATTACATCGCAGTACAATACATTAACGTATCTATAGCTATTGTATTATTAATGCAAACAGTTTGGCTAAGTATTTTAGTTGAAGCTATTTTTACAAAAACATTCCCAACGGTTAAGAAATTAATTGCTATGGTAATTGTATTAATTGGAACAGCAATGGCAACTAATTTAATAGGTCAGAATATAGATTTGGATTGGCGAGGTGTTTTTTGGGGATTCCTTGCTGCTTGCTCATTCACAACAACTATGTTTACTGCTAACGGAATTGCTAACTACTTACCTCCATACAAAAAAACATTATTTATGGTTTTAGGTGGAGGAATATTAGTTTCAATATTTTGTTTAATCACACAAATAGGTCCTTACTATTTCCCTAATTTTGTTGATTATAAAACTATATTAGGTAATGATTTTGTAGTTGAAAAGGCATTTGATACATCAATTTTCTTTACATGGGGAATTGCTTTATCTCTTTTTGGAACTGTATTACCTCCTGTCCTATTAAATTTAGGTTTCCCAAAAACAGGTTTAGGTTTAGGAAGTATTGTTTCATCAATAGAATTACCAGTTTCTGTAATGATGGCTTTTATTTTATTGAGTGAACAAGTTTTATTAATACAATGGGCTGGAATTGTCGTAATTCTATTCGCAATTGTATATATGAATTTCGATCAAGTTTTTCCAAAAAAATCAACTCAATCATAAACATAAAGCCTCGCAATTGCGAGGCTTTTTTTATGCTACATTATTTACATATTCTTTCTCTAAAATTCCATCAACTACACGATCTACTTGTTCAATATTCTTTTTTAAGTAAATAGTGTCTTCAATTTCATCTAATTCGTAGAAATTTACATTTTTCTTAACCTCGCTTAATTTTGTATAAAAACGACGAAGCTCACGTTTATCGTAATTCGAATCATTTTTTACATAAATAACGTGAATATTAGATTTAATTAATTGTGCGACTTCTAATATATGATGTCTGTTTCTACTAATATCTACACTGTAAAAGACAGATTTAATAAACTCATTCTTCGCAATTGGCTCTTTTACTAACCAATTTTCTGTAATTGGCGAACTTGCGATTGAGATCAAATTTAATACTCGTTTAGGGAAAAGTGTTGTCATTTCCCAAGCAATTCCACCACCTAAATCTGCTCCGATCACCGCGAATAATTCATCAATTTCTAATTCAAACAAAGTCAACCAAAACAAAACAGCCACATCTCTTGCCGATATTTTATCAAAAGGCAAGTGATCGTATCTTATTTCTTTAGCGACTTCGTTCCCTGGAATATCAATAGAAATGACAGTATATTCTGATAAATCTATGGATTTATCCTTACCAATAACTCCATCCCAATGAAACATACAATCTGAATCACCGTTTAAGGAGTGATTAATCAAAATTACAGGTGCCGTTCCGATTGGTAATCCATACTGACGATATGTTACCGATACATTATTTACTATTGTATTATCCTCAAGCGGCCAAACTGGGATTGTGATTTGATTTAAAGTTTGCATTGTTTTAAATTTTAATGGTTGTTTCTGTTTAATGATTTATTCAAAAAAAATCCTCGTTAGATTAATATCTGACGAGGAAATTATAGTATCATAAAAAATAAAGTTCAAATTTATATACACGAATTTTCCACGTCTGGATTTGGCGTCCATACCTGCTTGCAAATTGACATATATAACGAATTAAATTTCACTTTTCCTGTACTTTTCTTATTCAAATGTAGGTATAATATTTTTATAAAAACAAGCATTTTTCGTTTTTAAACGAATTATTAACATTTAAAATAGTTTAAAATAAATAATATTAAACTTATTTATCCTTTATGATTTACATTATTCAGAACATTATTCTTTAAATCTTGCAATTCAAATTGAAAATTTTTCTATTTAAGTTTAAATTTTAGAATATTATTATAATTATAAATTTATTAAAATTTTAAGCAAAAAAAAATGCTGATTAAACAATCAGCATTTAATATATAGTAATCTTAATTAGATTATTTGTTTTTCAAAATTTCGTGGAAAACAGTTTGAGCTGAAAAAATACGATTTGTAGCTTCGTCAATTACAATAGAAACGTCAGAATCTAAAACTTCATCAGAAACAACAACATTACGACGAACTGGTAAACAGTGCATAAATTTTCCGTTGTTTGTTAAGTTCATTTTTTCCATTGTTACTTGCCAATCCTTATCTCCTTCGTTTGCTTGTCCGTAGTTTTCGTAAGAAGACCAGTTTTTAGCATATACAAAATCTGCATCTTTTAAGGCTTCGTCTTGGTCGTGCATAATTGTAGCACCTTCTGTAAATTTAGAATCTAACTCTAATCCTTTTGGTTGTACAATTGTAAAATCAACCCAATCTACTTTAGAAAACCATTCTGCAAACGAGTTAGGTACAGCTTGCGGTAAACGACGTGGATGCGGAGCCCAAGTCATTACAACTTTCACTTTTTTAGCTGGTTTAACACCTGGCGTATATCCTGTTTTTTCTGCAATTGTAATTAAATCTGCAAAAGATTGTAAAGGGTGTAACGTTGCACTTTCTAATGAAACTACTGGTACAGATGATAACGATTTTACTTTATTAAACATTACCTCTTGGTAATCTTCATCACGATCAACTAATTTAGGAAATGTACGAACTCCTAAAACATCACAATACGCACTCATTACTTGGATTGCCTCTGTAATATGTTCTTGCGAATCTCCATCCATCACAGTTCCGTCTCCCATTTCTAAAGTCCATGAATCTGCACCTGCATTTAAAACCCATGCATTAGCACCTAAATTATAAGCTGCTTTGATAGAACTTAAACGAGTACGTAAACTAGGATTGAAAAAAATTAAACCAACAGTTTTATTTTTACCAACTTCTTGTTGTGCGAACGGATTAGCTTTAATTTCTAAAGCTGTTTTTAATAATTCGTCGATGTTCTCTACATCATTAACCGACGTGAATTGTTTCATAGCTGTAATTCGTTATGTTTATTTGTTTTGCAAATTTACTTTAAAGTATTGATGTTTGCTGAATTTTGAGTATTTATTTTTTATCTTTCAGATAAATTAATTTAGTTCTGAAACACAAACGGTTTCAACTTAAAATATGAAAAAAACTCTACTAATTACTCTTTCTATCATTGTCTCTACATTTTGTTTTGCTCAAAATATTTCAAAGGAAAATAATCTGATAGAATTAAAAAAAACGCAAGAAAAATATCGAAATTTTGATAATAAAACGGAACGTGAAATTTATGATCGACACTTTAAATCTTTAGAAAATAGAATTGAAAAAGGATATTCAAAAGATCTATTTATTTTTGATAAAAGTTATAGAAATCTCATTCAAAAGATCTTTTCAGAAATTAAAATTGCAAATAATTCGTATCAAATAAGCGAGCCTAATTTTTTTATTATTAAAAATAATGGTGAGTTATAATAACCCATCCTATTTTATGTTTACACAGTTTTTTGGATACTGCCTTCTTCGTCATTATACATAATATACATATCTTATTACCTATGAATTTATTGATTAGAACTAAAATAAAAATCACTATTTTAAGATAATTAAAATAATAAATTCTCACGGTATACTTTCGGAACACGAATATTTATTCCCAATTCTTTATTCAACTGCTCTACAAAATAAGTAGCATACAATTCTTCTTTTCCTGTTAAACCTTGATGAATAAAGAAATATACATTTTTAAGACCTGCATTTTTCAGCTCTTTTATCCTTTCTATCCATTCATCTAATCTTGTATAATCAATGGGAGAATAAGCACTTACAAAACGTACAAATAAGTCTGGAGTTGTTAATCGCATATGCAAAATATCTCGTCTACCAGGCGTATCCACAATAATATTTGTGATATGATTATTTTCTAATAATTGAACATATTGATTGAAAATCGTTTGATCTTCAAACCATTCTTCATTCCTAATTTCGATCGCCAAAGGATAACCATTCGGAAAATTTTGCACAAACTCAGCTAAACGATCAAAATCCTTTGGTTTATAATTATCATGCATTTGTAAAAATGTCATACCTAATTTTTCTTCAAACATGGTTACAGCATCCAAAAAAGCAGTCAATTTTTCTTTTACATTTAGTAATCGACCATAATGGCTAATACTCTGAGAAATTTTAGGAAAAAACATAAAATCATCTGGCGTCTTATTTTTCCAAGTAATAACTTGTTCTTTTGTTGGTGAACGATAAAAGGTTCCGTTCATTTCAATCGAATTAAATTGAGTTGAATAATACGTTAATTCGTCTTTCGTTTTAGGTGGAAAAAATCCTTTCAATTCTTGTTTTGCCCATCTTGCACCACCTACATAAACCCCAAAATCTTCATCAATTGGATATCGTTCCAAAACTTGAAAAGTATCTGCATGTATTGGTGGTAATGTAAAATCTACTTTAGAAACGTCTTCTACTTTTCCGAACTTCATTCAATCTAAATTTTTCCGAAAAATACTCATTAAAAGTCAATAATGGGACAAAATGTCAGAAAACCTTGATTGGTACTTGATTTGAAAAAGAAATAGCATCTTAATTATAAAAAAAACAAAATATAAAATGAGCAAAGGAAGTATTAATGTATCGGTAGAAAATATTTTCCCGTTAATTAAAAAGTTCTTATACAGTGATCACGAAATCTTTTTACGTGAATTAGTTTCAAATGCCACTGACGCAACTTTAAAACTAAAACACTTAACTAATATTGGTGAAGCCAAAGTTGAATATGGTAACCCAATGATTGAAGTGAAAGTAAATAAAGAAAATTCTACTTTACATATTATTGACCAAGGTCTTGGAATGACAGCAGCAGAAGTTGAAAAATACATCAACCAAGTTGCTTTTTCAGGAGCTGAGGAATTTATCAACCAACACAAAGATGCAGACGGAATTATCGGTCACTTTGGTTTAGGTTTCTACTCAGCATTTATGGTAGCTGATAAAGTTGAGATTATAACTAAATCTTATAAAGACGAGCCTGCTGCTCATTGGACATGTGATGGATCGCCGGTGTTTACTTTAGAAGTTTCTGATAAAACGAATCGTGGAACTGAAATTATTTTACACGTTGCTGAAGATTCTAAAGAATTTTTAGATGATTATAAAATTCGTGAACTTTTAACAAAGTACAACAAGTTTATGCCTGTTCCGATTAAATTTGGAACACGTAAAGAAACTTTACCATTACCAGAAGGTGCTGCAGAAGATACAAAACCAGAAGAAATTGAAGTAGATGATATCATCAACAACCCTACTCCTGCTTGGACTAAAGCGCCATCAGAATTAGCTGAAGAAGATTATCAAAACTTCTACCGCGAAATGTATCCAATGCAGTTTGAGGATCCATTATTCCACATTCATTTAAATGTTGATTATCCATTTAATTTAACAGGAATTTTATTCTTCCCAAAATTAGGAAACAACATTAACATTGATAAAGACAAAATTCAATTATACCAAAATCAAGTATTCGTAACAGATGAAGTAAAAGGAATTGTTCCTGATTTCTTGATGTTATTACGTGGTGTGATTGATTCGCCAGATATTCCATTAAACGTTTCTCGTTCTTACTTACAAGCGGATGGAGCAGTAAAGAAAATTTCGGCTCATATCACGAAGAAAGTAGCGGACAAAATGGGTTCTTTAATCACTCAAAATCGTGATGATTACGAACAAAAATGGAACGACATTAAAGTTGTAATCGAGTACGGAATGGTAACTGAAGATAAATTCTATGAGAAATCTGACAAATTTGCTTTATACCCAACTACTAGTGGTTCCTACTATACTTGGAATGAATTAATTGAAAAAATTAAAGATAACCAAACAGACAAGAACAATAAAACTGTAGTTTTATATGCAACAGATAAAGATGCACAAGATCAGTACATCCAAATCGCAAACGAAAAAGGATATGAAGTTATTTTCTTAGATTCTCCTATCGCTGCACATTTAATTCAGAAATTAGAAGGTTCTAAAGAAAATGTAACTTTTGCACGTGTTGATGCGGATCATATCAATAATTTAATTGATAAAGATGAAGTTAAAATTTCTAAATTATCTGATGAGGATAAAGAAAAATTAAAAACTCAGATTACTGAAGGTATCAATAATCAATCGTACACAGTACAATTAGAGGACTTGTCAGCTTCTGATGCACCTTTTATCATTACACAATCAGAATTTATGCGTCGTATGAAAGACATGCAGGCTACCGGTGGAGCTGGAATGTTCGGAATGGGTAATTTCCCTGAAATGTATAATGTTGTAGTCAATTCAAATTCTGAATTAGCTACACAGATTTTAGCAAAAGAAAATCAAGAGAAAAGAAATGAAGTTATTTCTCATGCTTTAGATTTAGCAAAATTATCTCAAGGATTGTTAAAAGGTAAAGATTTAACAAACTTTATCAATAAATCTTTCGAGAGTTTAAAATAAGTTTTAAAACGAGCATAAATAAAGAATCTCAATCAAATATGATTGAGATTTTTTATTTCTAAAATATATTATTGAAGTGTTAAACTTTAAAAATCATGAGGTTATAATTTGCAAAACATGATAATTATCACTAATTTTACTACAAGAAATAAAGTTAGTAGTTCTCATACTTTAAAATTAATGAGGTTTTAAAACAGAACATTTATTATTAATTTATTTCGAAGTTAATACGAGATTTTAATATGTAATAAAGATAGTTTCTTTAAATGAAATTATTTTCATTA
The DNA here is from genome assembly GCF_003687725.1 of Faecalibacter macacae. Taxonomy (GTDB): domain Bacteria; phylum Bacteroidota; class Bacteroidia; order Flavobacteriales; family Weeksellaceae; genus Empedobacter; species Empedobacter macacae. The sequence goes on along the minus strand of NZ_RDOJ01000006.1, from coordinate 22,486 downwards.
TCAAATTTCGGGAAGGATTTCAAGAAATTGAAATCCTTTTTAACCAGAAGTTCATTTAAATTGTAGTAAAAATAATATTCAGTGTCAAAATAATACTCTGTAATTAATAGTTGTTTAAAAACTATAATAATTATTTTGTTCATAGTTACTACAATACATTTATATATAGAACTTAACAAATAATATACAACGAGTATATTATTTGGAAAGGATTTTAAGCAATTGAAATCCTTTTTTTAACCTGATTCGTTCTTTAATTATTGTAGATTAATTAGTTTAACTTGACTTATCAAATAATATCTAAAAAGTATGTATTTATAATGAGTTTTTATCATCAAACCATTAAATGTAATTAATCAAATTATCATACAATTAATTAAAATGAACTATATACAAAATTTAAAATCATAATTATTTTGGTTAAAATTTTGGGAAGGATTTCAATTATAAAGAATTGAAATCCTTTATTAAAGGTTCAATTTAGAATTGTGAAAAAATAATACAAGCCGCATAAAACAAATGTTTAAAACATTTAAAATTGTGTGAATGTAAAGAGATAATTCATTCAGACGTCTTATTTATTTAATATTATTATATTATTTTTTATTAAAAGCAATTCAATTATATATTTGAGCGTTACAAAAAAGTATTACCAAACGGTAAATAATTTTTTGTTGAGGATTTCAATCAAATTGATTGAAATCCTTTTTTTTTACATAAAAAAAGGTGTAGAAAATCTACACCTTTTTAAATTATAATAATATTATTTATTATGCATGTTCTGGAGAAACAATTTTCGCAGATAAGAACTCACGGTTCATACGAGCGATATTGTCTAAAGAAATTCCTTTCGGACATTCTACCTCACAAGCTCCTGTATTAGTACAGTTACCAAAACCTTCTAAGTCCATTTGAGCAACCATTTTCTGTGCACGACGAGAAGCTTCAACTTGACCTTGTGGTAATAAAGCAAACTGAGAAACTTTAGCTCCTACGAATAACATCGCAGAACCGTTTTTACAAGTTGCAACACAAGCACCACATCCAATACAAGTAGCAGCGTCGAATGCTTCGTCAGCAGCTTTCTTGTTAACAGGAATAGCGTTAGCATCTACTGTACGTCCTGAAGTGTTTACAGAAATGTAAGCACCTGCTTGTTGGATACGGTCGAAAGATGAACGGTCAACAATTAAATCTTTAATAACTGGGAATGCAGCAGATCTCCATGGCTCGATATAAATCGTCTCACCATCTTTGAACATACGCATGTGTAATTGACATGTAGTTGTTCCTGAATCTGGTCCGTGTGCTTGTCCATTGATGAATAAAGAACACATACCACAGATACCTTCACGACAATCGTGGTCAAAAGCAACTGGCTCTTTTCCTTCTTCGATTAATTGCTCGTTTAATAAATCAAGCATTTCTAAAAATGAAGAATCAGTCGAAACATCTTTAAGAGAATATGTTTCCATTTTCCCTTGAGCATTAGCGTTTTTTTGACGCCAAATTTTCAGTGTAATACTGATTGTTTTTGATGATGCCATATTAATTTTTGATATTTTGACATTCAGTTGAGCTCGAAAATGAGCTCAACCAAATGATTTTATTATTTATAACTACGAGCTTTTAACTCAATATATTTATACTCTAACATTTCCTTGTGTAACACCTCTTTGTTGATGTCAGCACCTTGATATTCCCAAGCAGCTACGTAAGCGAAATTTTCGTCATCACGTAAAGCTTCTCCTTCTTCTGTTTGGTAATCCTCACGGAAGTGACCACCACAAGATTCATTACGGTGTAAAGCATCAATCGCCATTAATTGACCTAACTCTAAGAAGTCAGCAACACGCATAGCTTTCTCTAACTCAGTATTTAACTCGTCAGCAGATCCAGGAACCATTACTTCTTTGTAGAATTCTTCTCTTAAAGCAGCAATTTCAGCGATAGCTTCATTTAAACCTTGTTTGTTACGAGCCATACCAACTTTATTCCACATAATGATACCTAAACGTTTGTGGAAATGATCTACAGACTTAGTACCTTTATTATTGATAAAGAAGTTTAATTGATCTTTAACTGATTTTTCAGCCTCGTCAAATTCTGGAGAATTTGTTGGGATTTTACCTGTACGGATATCAGCAGATAAGTAATCAGCAATAGTGTAAGGTAATACGAAATAACCATCAGCTAAACCTTGCATTAATGCAGAAGCTCCTAAACGGTTAGCTCCGTGATCAGAGAAGTTAGCCTCTCCTGCTACGAAACATCCTGGAATTGTAGATTGTAAGTTATAATCAACCCATACACCACCCATTGTGTAGTGAATAGCTGGATAGATACGCATTGGATTTTCGTAAGGATTCTCATCAGTAATTTTCCAGTACATTTGGAATAAGTTACCATATTTCTCCTCGATCCATTGTTTACCTAATTTTTCGATTTCGGCATCTGATGGATGTTGATCACCATTAGCAAAAGCTACCTCACGACCTTTTTTCTTGATTTCGTCAGTAAAGTCTAAGTAAACTCCTTCTCCTGTTTCGTTTGCCTCAATACCATAACCAGCATCACAACGCTCTTTTGCAGCACGAGATGCAACGTCACGAGGTACTAAGTTACCGAATGCAGGGTAACGACGCTCTAAGTAGTAATCTCTATCTTCTTCTTTAATATCAACAGCTTTTAACTTTCCTGCACGGATTGCTTCAGCATCTTCTTTCTTTTTAGGAACCCAAATACGTCCAGAGTTACGTAATGACTCTGACATTAACGTTAATTTAGATTGATTTGTCCCATGGATTGGAATACAAGTTGGGTGAATTTGTACATAACATGGGTTTGCGAACAATGCACCTTTTTTGTGAATTTTCCAAGCTGAAGTTACGTTAGATCCCATCGCGTTAGATGATAAGAAGTAAACGTTACCGTAACCACCTGTAGCGATAACTACTGCGTGAGCTGAATGTCTTTCAATCTCACCTGTAATCATGTTACGAGCGATGATACCACGAGCTTTTCCATCAACAATTACAATATCCAACATTTCGTGACGGTTGTACATCTCGATTTTCCCTAAGTGGATTTGGTGATTCATTGCTGAATAAGCACCTAATAATAATTGTTGTCCTGTTTGTCCTTTAGCGTAGAAAGTACGAGAAACCTGTACACCACCAAAAGAACGATTATCTAATAAACCACCGTATTCACGTGCAAAAGGAACCCCTTGCATAACACATTGGTCAATAATATTACCAGAAACCTCTGCTAAACGATAAACGTTAGACTCACGAGCACGGTAATCACCACCTTTAATTGTATCGTAAAATAAACGGTAGATAGAGTCATTATCTCCTTTATAATTTTTAGCAGCATTTACCCCACCTTGCGCAGCAATAGAGTGTGCACGACGTGGAGAATCTTGGTAACAAAATGCTTTAACTTTGTATCCTAACTCAGCTAAAGTAGCAGCAGCAGAACCACCAGCTAAACCAGTTCCTACAACAATAACATCAATTTTATCACGGTTGTTTGGAGCTACTAAGTTTAAGTGAGCTTTGTGCTCGCTCCATTGATTTGCGATATCTCCTGTTGGAGTTTTAGAATTTAAAATACTCATTTTCTATTGATATTATAAGTTATTAACAAAATGGTAAACTGCGATTACGATGAATAATGCAGGAACTAAAATTGAATACCATTTTCCGAAAGCAACTAAACATGGAGTATATTTTGGGTGACGAGCTCCAATAGATTGGAAAGCTGACGCAAAACCATGTTGTAAGTGTAATGATAAGAACACGAATGCAACTACATATAATACTAATGTAACAACAGAAGTAAATACGTGGTTCACGTGATCCATAAAGAAGTTACCTTGACCAAAATTAGGATCAACATTAACATAGTGTGCGTTAATTGTAGGAACCCAAAATTGCCATAAGTGAACTAATAAGAATAATAAAATAACAGCACCAGAGATAATCATATTTCTTGACATCCAAGTTGCATTAGCAGCTCCGTTATACTTAGCATAAGCAACCGGACCACGTGCTTTTTTGTTTTGTATTTCTAATACAAACCCCATAACGAAGTGATAAACCACCCCAATTAATAAGATAGGTTGCAAAACAAATTGTACAATTGGGTTAGCACTCATGAAAGCCGAAACTTCATTAAACCCATCAGGATAAACCATAGATAATAAGTTTATCACTAAATGCTGTAATAAGAACACTATTAAAAATAGGGCTGAAATAGCCATAGCGAACTTCTTACCAATCGAAGATTTTAGTAATGATTCATTTGCCATAAAGCAATACGTTTTATTTTTTAGATATTTCCACAAATTTAATCAACCTATAACTCTATTCACAATGAAATATATCATTTAAAGCCGTGTTTAGCTTAGTTTAGAACGATTCTTATTAAGATGTTAAATTTATTTTAAAACTTCTATAAAAAAATCACGTTTTATTATTGTATATATATAATTTTTAATAAATTTGTCACTGATAAAGCCGTAGCTTTTTCATAGGTTTAAGTTAGTTAGGAAAATCTCCATGTCTTCGGATATGGAGATTATTTTTTTTGTAACAATTTGTAAATTTACACTACTAATATATTCAAACAAAGATCAATTGTTGGACAAGGCTACAAAATTTACTGAATTAATAGAAGATAATCAAGGGATTATTCATAAAATCTGTCGTATATATACAGATGATGAATTTTCTCACGAAGATTTATTTCAAGAAATTGTATTACAGCTTTGGCGCTCTTTCGATAGCTTTAAAGGAAATTCTAAGTTTTCAACTTGGATGTATCGTGTTAGTCTTAATACTGCAATAGTTTTAATACGTAAAAAGAAGAGAACTATTGAAGTTTCTTCACTCGAAAATCAACTTTTTAATATTAAAGCAGATGATATTGACGCTGAAACAGAAGAAAGACTTCAGCTGCTTTATGCTGCAATAAAAATGCTGAATGATGTTGAAAGAGCATTAGTCCTCCTCTATTTAGAAGATTTACCATATAAAGACATTGCTGATACACTTGGAATATCTGAAGTTAATGCACGTGTAAAAATGAATAGAGCTAAGATTAAATTAAAAGAATTAATCACTAAAATGGAGCAATAATGGAGTTAGATGATTTAAAATCGGCATGGAAATCAATTCCGGACGAAAAAAAATACGATAGAGATACTATTTTTAATATGTTGAAGAAAAAATCATCTTCAACAATACAATGGTTTTTTAAATTTACTTTAGTTGAGTTTATATTAGTTATATTATTCACCGTTATATCAATTTTTAAAGGAAAGCTAATTAACGGTGAAGAATTATCTTTAGAGAATACTCTTGTTTATAGAAACTACATTATTGGATCTGTATCTACAATTATATTCACTTTCTTTTTTTTAATATACAGTTACAATACCTATAAAAAAATCAATGTAAATGACTCTGTTAAAAACTTGATGGATCATATTATTAGATATAGAAAAATGGTAAATATTTTTATTTTCTTAATAGTAATTGCACTTATATCTGTATCTATACCTTATTATTTTGAATTAGGTAAAAATATTTATATCGATAAAATTGGTAATAGTTTCAATATAGATAAAGCAAACACAGTTGGTTACATAGCTGTAACCATAGCTATAATATTTATCTTATTAATTACTTCTATCTATTATGGAATAATTTATTGGCTGTTTTTAAGAAAATTATCTAAAAATTTAAATGAACTGAAAGATATTAAGTCATAATACTTTAATTTTGTACTAAATGTTAGCGAGAGTAAAACATATCGTCTTATTATTATGTATGCTGGTTTCTGTAAATCAGTCTGTACATATATTAAGTCATGTTTTCTCCTCTCATGAAGATTCTCAATCAGAATTAGTTCATATTAATGATCACAAATGTCAATTGTGTCATATAGATGTTCAATCATTGATTCCAGATTCTGATTTCGAAAATTTTCATTGGATTGAAGCATCAAAGCACGCTATCACATATTTTTATACTATTCCGCAACAATATAAAGTTGTTAATCAATATTTTAGTCTTAGAGCACCTCCTGCATTGATATAAATTCAATTTTAAATTATTTTTTTTTTATATCTAAATCAAGACGTTATGTCATTTTCTTTAAAAAGTGCTGTAATTGCTGCAATCATGTGTAGCAATGCAAACGCTCAACATACCATTACAGGTCAAATTATTGATCAAAATCAAAAACCAATTCCATTTGTTACTATAGAATTTAATAATGAAGCTCATCAAACAGATGCTTTAGGTAAATTTTATGTTACAAACTTAACTAATGGAACGTACAACTTATATATTAATGAACAAGGATACTCTCCTATTCATAAACAAATAATCATTAACCAATCTCAAAATTTACAATTTGTATTGGTTCATGACCATAGTTATTCTTTAAATCAAGTTGATGTTATTGCACATAAACACGATTTTACAACTGGAAATTCTGAACATATTGATCAAAAATATGTACGAGAAAATTATGCAGGATCATTGGCTAAATCTTTAGAGAATATGGCTGGTGTAAATGCATCTGGAATTGGATCTGCAGCTTCAAAACCAATCATTAGAGGTTTAGGTTTTAATCGACTTTTAGTTTCTGAAAACGGAATAAAACAAGAAGGACAACAATGGGGAGCAGATCACGGTTTAGAGATTGATGCTTTAAATATTGAAGAAGTTGAAGTAATAAAAGGTCCTGCTACTTTAGAATATGGAAACGAAGCTATTGCCGGAGTAATTCGAATCAAAAACAATCAAATCCCTACAAAAAATAGTTCAAAAACAAATTTAGGTTTAATGTACCAATCGGTTAACGATAATTACATTACCTCTATCAATCATCAAACTCGTGGCGATAAATTCTTTTATAAATTAAAAGGAACGTACAGCGATTTTGCTGATTACAGAACAACAACTGATAAAATTAGATACCTTGATCGATGGATGCCGATTTACAATAATCGTGTAAAAAATACGGCAGGTCAAGAAATGAATGTGCAAGGACAAGTTGGTTATGTAGACCAACAATTCCGTAGCATTTTAACGGTTTCTAATGTCAATCAAAAAATGGGATTTTTCCCTGGATCGCACGGTGTTCCTTCGTTGGACAGACTTACACACGATGGAAATTACAGAAATGTAGATTTTCCACATCAGAAAGTAAATCACTTTAAAGTTATTTCTGAAAATGAATTTAAGATTGATACTAAAAATTTAATCAAGTTCAATTTTGGATACCAAAATAATCATCGTCAAGAAATTAGTGCTTTTCATACACATTACAGCAACCAAGAAGCGCCAACAGTTGACCCTGATTTAGAATTAGATTTCAAATTATCTACTTACGATGCGCAAGTAAAATTTGAGCATACACACAACCAAAATTTCAAAACAATTATTGGTGGTCAAACTCAAATTCAAGACAATAGAATTGCTGGTTACAACTATCTTTTACCACAATATAATAGAAATATTTATAGTGGATATTTGATTGAGGAGTTTCAAAAAGCCAAAACATGGAAAGTAACTGCCGGAATACGTTTTGATTATGCAGATTTTGATTCGAATGGTTATTTTGATGAAACATTGTATAATTATTTAATCGGAAAGGAATACGCTCCTGCTATTGCGAATTTCTATGCTGAAAGAAGTCAAGATATTTCTCGTTCATTTACAAATTGGAACGGAATGATTGGTGCTACTTTTCAACCAAATGATTTTTGGGATTTTAACCTAAATGTTGGAACAAACTTTCGTTTACCAACTGCGATAGAATTAGGATCAAACGGAATTCATCACGGATCTTTTAGACACGAACGTGGAGATGCAAATTTAGATTCAGAAAAAGGATATGCTATTGACTTTAAAGCAACATATCACAAAAATAATTGGGATATTGCTGTTAGTCCTTATGCCTATTACTTTAGTAATTATATATTTTTAAAACCTTCAGGACAATTTTCAATATTACCACACGGAGGTCAAATTTACCAATATACGCAAAGCAAAGCTTTACTTACAGGTTTTGAAGTGAATGTAAAAAAGCGATTCACAGATAATTTAGATGCACAAGTTATTTATGAATTCGTTAATAATCGTCAGCTAACTGAGGATAATGAGTTAAGTTATTTCTTACCATTTACTCCACCAAACACATTATTTTCTAAAATAGATTATCGAATTGATCAACCAATTTCAATTTTTGACAATTTCGAATTTAATGTTTCTGGGCGATATGCTTTCGAGCAAAGTAACATTGCGCAAAACGAAGACATTACCAAAGATTATTTCTTATTGGGTGCAGGTATAAAAACAAATATTTTAATCAATAATTTCAAAGCTACTTTAACTGTACAAGGTTCTAATTTATTGAATAAAAAATATTACAATCATACAAGTTTTTACCGCGCTTTACAATTACCGGAACAGGCAAGAAATATCCAAGTTATGTTGAGTATTCCTTTTGGTAAATAAGAATGAAACAAAACACTAAGCAAAGAATTTTAGTTTTTTTCAGTAGCATTATTCTATTGCTACCGATTACTAATGCGCTTCACTTTGTTTTAGTCGATCATACCGTAAATCAAGATGCTGGAATAATAAAAGTATCTCATCAATGTGATGATTTTATTCTGAATCAAACCTATACAATTCATGATTTTACATTAGAAATTGAACAACCAATTTGGCTCGACTTTTACTACCATTTTAATGTCAATTATTTAAAAAATTATCAATCGAAATTCTTGGTTGATATTAATAATAAAGGTCCTCCAAATTCTATTTTGATTTAGAAAACCAACAAACCTTTATTTTAAATTAATTACAAAACATTAAAAATTTAAACAATGAAATCTTTTTTCAAAACATTAATAATAGCTGCAACTCCAATCTTAATCTTATCATCTTGTTCATCGGACGATGATAAATTAGATACAGAAAAACCAAAAATCGTATTAGGAAAACCAACAGATCACCAAGCATACGAATTAGGTTCGACTATAGAAGTACAAGCTATTTTAACTGATAATGTAGAATTAGGATCTTACAAAATCGATATTCATACAGATGGTGATGGACACGAGCATAGATCGATGACTACAAATTGGGATTATTCTGATACTGGAGTGATCGAAGGAAATAAAGAATATATTTTAAATAAAACTATTCAAATTCCAGCGGGCGATATTACAGAAGGGCATTATCATTTAGGTATTATGGTAATTGACAAAGCAGGTAATGAAACTGAATCATACATCGAAATCGTTGTAGGAGAAGATCACCACCATTAATCAAAATAAATTATCACAAAGGCTCGGAAATTCCGGGCCTTTTTTGGTTATAAAAATGAAAGTTTTGTTATTTTAGCAAACATCAAATAAAATACAATGATAATTATTGCAGATAGTGGTTCAACTAAAACGGATTGGGTTGTTTTAGACGAATCTCAAAATGAAGTATTCAGAACAAATACAATTGGTTTTAATCCATATTTTGTTACAAGTGTAGACATTACAACTGAAATAGCTAAAAACGAAGAATTAGCAAATATCGCATCAGAAGTAAAACAAGTTTTCTTTTACGGAGCTGGAACATCTTCTGAAGCAAACAGAGAAATCGTTCGTATCGGTTTAAATGGTTTATTTACAAATGCAGAATTTGTTGTAGATCATGATTTATTAGCAGCTTGTTATGCTACTTACATGGGAAAACCTGCAATGGTTTGTATCTTAGGTACTGGATCTAACTCTTGTTACTTTGACGGTAAAGAAATGAGAGAAGAAACTAAATCTTTAGCCTATATTTTAGGTGATGAAGGATCTGGAAACGACTTAGGTAAACGTATTTTAAGAGCGTATTTTACGAAGAAAATGCCGCCACATTTAGCAAAAGCATTTGACGATTATTACAAATTAACTGTTGAAGAATTAAATAAAAACGTATATCAAAATAAATTTGCAAACGCATATTTAGCTTCTTTCAATAAATTTGTTGTTGAACATAAAGATGATCCATTTATCCAAAAAATCATTTATGATGCAATGACTGGATTTATCGAATTTCAAATTTTACCTTACGAAGAAGCTCGTAATTCAGAATTAAACTTTATCGGATCTATTGCACATATTTACGAACCAATTATTCGTTCAGTTGCTGCGCAATATCACTTAACTGTTGGTCATATTATCCGTAAACCGATTGATAATTTAGTTGAGTATCACAAAAATTATTTAATCAACGCTTAATATAGTATCCGAATGACTCAACCACAAATTGCTGTAATAACTTACAATACACCTCATCGTAAAACTCAAGATGTTTTACATGGTTTAAAAGCAAAAGGCTATAAAAATGTAAAAGTGTATGCTTTGCCATTTATTCAGCGCGAAAATCCTTTCAAACCAATTTACCAACATCGTCCAAGTAAAGCGATTAACGTAGAAGTAGAAACGTATACAAATAATTTTGACTATCAATTTGAAACGACAACTGCTGATACATTAAATATGCAATTATTAAATGATAAAGCTGATTTCGTAATTATTGCTGGTGCTGGTTTATTACCTGATGAATTGGTAGAAACACATAAAATTATCAATACACATCCTGGTTTTTTACCAAAAACACGTGGATTAGATTCTTTAAAATGGGCAATTACTAAAGGTGTAGAAATTGGAGTTACAACGCATTTTGTAGATACTGAAGCTGATGCTGGATTTTTAATTGAACAACAATTAGTTCCAGTTTATAGCAATGATACTTTTCATTCGGTTGCGCAACGTCAATACGAAATTGAAATTGAAATGTTAGTGAATTCAATTGAATTAATACCCACATTGAACGACTTCCCTTCACTTTCGACTACTGAATTTGAAGCAACACGTAGAATGCCTAAAGCTATTGAAGAAGTGTTAATGAATTCTTTCGAGAAGTATAAAGAGCAATTTAAAATTGATTAAAAGAAATTTCAATTTAACATAATTAAAAAGGTCATTCTGCAAAGAATGACCTTTTCTATTGATCAAGGAATTATAACATTATATAATCATTTTCTTTAGAGGATGATATAGCAACAAAAAAATTATCATCAAAACTCCGCATACAAAAAGAGTTCTAAAAATCTGAATATCTGTTATTAATAAAGCTTGATTATATAAATTAGATTTTAACTGTGATGTTGTTAAACTAACAGCATCGTTAAATAAATGTGTTGTACTATTTGCATTGAAAAGCGAATCCCATTGCGATTGAAAATTTGTCTTTGTTCTATCCAAATTCTCAGTCATATAAAACTGATGTTTAGTCGTTAAATAAAGAACTACATTTTGCATTAAACTGAATCCGATTGTAGATGTCCAATATCTTGTTGCAACTGCAGCTTGCATCGTATTCATAGAATAATTCGCATGTACACTACCTACCATATATTGTAATATTGGCGAAAATAAAATCCCTTGCCCTAACCCTTCTACAATTAAAGGAGGAATTACTTCTGATGGTTTTGCATCTGGCACCAACAAATAACTAAACCAAAGCATACTAACGGATAAACATAAAAATCCTAAAACAAACACTGTTCTGTAACTTACGCCTTTAACAATCATTAAATAAGATAAAAAAGCTCCAAAAAACACGCCGTAACAATTGTAGTATTGTATATCCAAAACAAATTCCCAGTGCCATTTCCAAACAACATTCATTACTTGGTAAACATTACTCATACTTGATTTAAAAATGTAAAGAACAAAAAAGATTAACACTCCAATTATAACGCGTTCTGATTTTAAAATGCTAAAATGAAATATTGGTTTTTTAGAGGTTAATTGTTGTAAAACAAAAATTCCGGAAAAGACACAGAATCCAGTAAATGCTGCAATAATATAAGGCGATTGGAACCAATAATAACGTTTTCCGTATATTAAGACGAAAGCACCCGAAATAAGACTAAACATCAATAATATATAACCGGGAAGATTTAATTGATATAGAGGTTTTTTCGGGTACAAACGACCATGGCTAAATAAAAAAACATAGATAAATAATGCAATGATATATGAAATCATTACAGTATATAACATCATGTTATACGTATAATTTTCGATTGCAAATTTTACGATTGACGTTGAAAAAGTAGCTCCTGTCATCACAAAACAATACAAAAATGAATTTCCTAATAATCGCGAATAAGGATTTTTTAAACGCGACATAATCAAAGGAACAGCAATACAACTTTGTAAATAAGCTGATGTTCCTTGAATGGCTCTTAAACAATAAACCAATTCTTTATTTGTTGAAATTGATAACATCAACAAAACTAAAATATTAATTATTGTAATTATTAATAAATATGAACGAATATTAAAGAAATGAAATAATCGTTCGTTAATGCATAATCCACAAACTATGGTAGCATATGCCAATGAAAAAATAAATTGTAAATCGTCTACATCTACGTCTAAAAATGAGGCAGTGAAAGTACTGTTCATATTAAAAAACGGGATAATCATAGCATAAGGAATCATCGTTACAATTAGTAATGGAATGATTAATTGCTCTGGAACCCATTTTTTGAATATGGAGTGATTATTATGCATTAAATGCTCTAGTATTGAAATTATTTATGTTTTATAAAATAATAAACTGAAGATCTAGCTTTATCTTAATTGATGAATATCTTAAAATATATTTCAATTTTTTATTATCTTAAAAACGTGAGCAAACTTAAGGGCAAATCAAGTATATTGATTTTTATATTCAGTCAATATATTTGTTCATTTAAGCCAATATCAGTTTCATTTAGCTATATATTTTACACAATATTTGGTAATAAAAAAGATTGAATAAAATTCAATCTTTCAAATACAAAACATTTATTAAGCTAAAAATCAATAAATTATTCTTCGAAAAGGTCTATAAAATATTATTCCACAAACGACTAAAGCTCCAATTATAAATAAGTAATAAAAAATTTCTATGCTACTAACTAATAAAGCTTGGCTATATAATTTTGCTTTAATAGAAGACATCGTTAAACTAATTGTATCATTTGCTAAATAACTCGAATCAAATTTATTATATAATTGATTCCATTCTTGCTGAAAAATTGGATTGGTTACATCTAAATTTTCATTCATAAAAAATTGATGTTTTGTCGTAAAATGTAACATAACATTTTGCATCAGACTATATCCAATAGTACTAGTCCAAAATCTAATTGCAGTTCCGGATTGTGCCGCACTTCCCGATATCGATGGATGTACTGATCCTAACATATACATCGCAATTGGAGTGAATAAAATACCCTGAGAAAAACCTTGTAGAAATAGTCCCGGAATCACCATTCGTACTCTTGTATCTGGAGTAAAAATTGTACTGAAGTATAACATACATCCAGATAATAAAGTAAATCCAATGGTAAAAATAATTTTAAAATCGACTTTTTTACTTAACATAAAATATGAAAAAAATACACCTAAGAAAGAACCTAAAACATTATAATACTGCAAGTTTAAAACATATGTCCAAGGATATTTCCAAACCTGTGCCATTACTTGATAAACATTACTCATGCTCGATTTCATAATGTAAAGAAAGAAGAATAAAATCAATCCTATAATTACACGATCTGATCTAAAAATTTCAAAATGAAACAATGGACGTTTAGACGTTTTTTGATGGTATATAAACAATCCACTGAAAAGTAAACACAACGAAAATGCTATTGTGATATTAGTCGATTGAAACCAATATAATTTTTTACCATAAATAAAGAAATATGCTCCCGAAACCAAAGAAATTGCCATTAAAAGAATACCACCTAAACTTGTTTGATACAATGGTCTTTTAGGAAATAATCTATTTTGATTAAATATCAAAGCATATAAAACCAATACGAAAATATGAAACAGTATAATCGTATAAACAATCATATTATGCGTATAATTTTCTATCGCAAATTTGATGATTGATGTGGTAAATTTATCACCAGTCATCATAATTGCATATAAACATGAAAATGCTATAAATTTAGCATTTTCATGTTTAATACTAGAAATAATAATTGGTAAAAGAATACATCCCTCGAACATTGATATTGGCGCTTGTAAAATACGTAATACCAAAAGAACTTGAGTGTTTGTCGTTAATGACATTCCATACAAGACGAGTATATTTAAAATCGTCATTAATAACAAATAGGAACGAACATTAATACGTTGAAATAAACGGGTATGAATGAAAAGTGAGCATACAATTAATGCATACGCCATCGAAAAAAGGAACTGTAAATCATCTACTTCTAAATCCAAAAATGACGCAGTAAATGTACTGTTCATATTAAAAATCGTTAATAGCATAAGGTGCGGAAACAGAGCTACAATCAAGATTGGAGCTATATATTTCTCGGGAACCCAACTTTTGAATATAGAATTAGGATTTTTCATGTTACTTCACTTTTTCGGTAGACACTATCACGTTCATACCAGTTCTTAATTTTTCATTATTTTTTGATTTTTTCAATAGAATTTTAATTGGAAAACGCTGTTCAATTTTTACGAAATTTCCAGTTGCATTATCAGGTTTAATTAAAGAAAATTCAGAACCAGAAGCTGGAGATAAAGACTCTATCACCCCTTCAAATTCAATATTTGGATATGCATCAGCTGTAATTTTAATTGGTTTATCTAAATCAATTTCTCCAATTTGCGTTTCTTTAAAGTTTGCAACAATCCACTTTTCTTTAGAAACTACTTGCACTAAAGCCTGTCCTTCTTTAATTAATTGACCTTCTTGAATATTTTTTACACCAACCCAACCGTCATAAGGCGCAATGACATAAGTATACGATAATTTTAATTTCGCATTATTTAATTCAGCTCTACGATGAGAAATTTGCGTTTTAGCAGGTGCAACTTTTGTTTGTTCTTCCGAAGTACTTACGTTAATTAAATGTACTTGTTGTTCTAGCGCTAATAAATTTGCTTTCGCTTGTTTGTATTTAGCTTCAACTTCTTCAAATTGTTGAACTGTTGCAGCATCTTGTTGCACTAAATTTCTGAAACGTTCGTAATCTTTTTGTGTACGCCAAACTTCAATTTTAGCGGCTTCTATATTTGCATTAATTACATTCGCATTAGTCGCTTTTGTATTCACTGCACTTTCGTAAGTTGCTACAGATTCTGATGTACTTTCTAAGTTTGCAGCTGCAATGTTTACTTCATTAATATATTCTCTGTTATCAATTAAAACCAAAGTATCACCTTTATGAACATATTGATTTTCTTCAAAATAAATTTTATCAATAAAACCAGGCACACGGCTAGAAACTGGCGTAATGTATTGTCTTACCTGTGCATCGTTTGTATTAACATGCGTACTCGAAAAAAAGTAAAACCACACCATGGCTCCTAAACCTATAATTATAAAAACCCATGCGATTAAAGACAATATTTTATTCAGTCTTTTTTCTCCTTTCGTTAATTGTTTTGCTGCCATAAAAAGATTAGATATTACCTAAAATATACTGTAGTTGATAGTATTTTAATTGTTTATTAATTTGTAATGAAATCATTTGAGATTCGGCTTCCAAATAAGCATTATCCGCATCGATTAATTCGGTAATCAAACTCAATTGATTCGCATATTTTAATTTTACGATACGATAATTTTCTTTTGCTTGCTCCATAGCTTCTTTAGCAATTTCTATTTTCTCAATTGCTTCTTGGTATAAGCGAGTTGCACGAAAAACATCATTTCTGATTTGTTCTTCTTTTTCCTCAACTTCCAACTTCGCGATATTTATTTTCTCCGAAGCAATTGCCATTTTTTCTTTGTTCTTATAAAAATTAGCTAATGGAACTTTCACGCTGAAACCTACTGCTCCGAAACGATATAAATTCGCAACCGGTGGGAAAAACATAAAGTTGGGATAACTATACCCATATTCTCCTCCACCTGTGATCGTAGGTAATTGATTTGCTCTAACTATTTTCTTCTCGATATTTTTTATCGAAATATCCTTTTTAGCAATTTCTAAAGCTTCATTTTTATCATAAGCTTCTTCAACCAATTGCTCTTCAAATCCAAATAATTCTGTATCAGTAATTAACCCCTTTGTTGTGATATGAAATTCTTCGTGTTCAGGAAAAGAAATTAAAGTCTTAATCTGGTGTTCAACAATCGCTATTTGATTATCTAACTCCGTGAACGCCATTTTGTGATTCGATAATTGCAATTTTGCTCTTAAAACTTCGTTATTCGTTACCACTCCATTTTTGCGTAATGCGTCAATGTGATGAATATTAACGGAATCTTCGTGCATTTTTTCACGCAATAATTCTTGCTGATCTTCGATATGTCTTACCTGTAAAAATCCAGTTATTATTTCTAAACGTAAATCTTTACCTGTTTTCTTTGTTTTTAATTTAGAAATCTCAGTTTCTATTTCTGCTTTTTTTTCATCATTTTTTAATCGACCTCCCAAATAAATTGGAATCTCTGCAGATAAAGTGAAATTATATTGTTCTCTTGGAACTTCGTATTTTGTAGCTGGATGCAAAAAACCACTTTCAAATTGTCGGATATTACCTAATACCTTAAATCCTGTTTTAAAGTCAATATCTGGTAACTTTTCCATTTTAAGGTCTTTTTCTTTTGTTATCGCTACTTGTTCATTGATTGAATTAATTTGTAGTATCTTGTTATTATTCATACCAATTTCAATCGCATCATTTAAAGAAAATCGATGATTATCTTTTTGTGAAAATGCTTGAATTGATAAAAAAAGAGCACACAAAAGCAGTTGATATTTAACGGATGTTAAAACCATATAATAATTCTGTTGTTAAAATGTTCTTGGAAAATTTTGATACAAATGTACAAGCGACTAATAAAGTTTACTTGGCGAAATAAGAAAACAATTTGTTCATTTAAGCCATTTTTCGGAAATTTGTTAGGTTAAAAAAAGGAGAAGAATTATGTTCGATTGGAAACCCACATTTGAAGAAGTTGATCAGCAAGGAATTGAATTTTATATTAATCATTTCCAAATTGATAAAGTTGAATCCATTAAGCATCAGCACAATAAGACACAACTGCTATACGCAGAGGGTGGAATCGTACATATCTTTACACAAGAGCAACACTGGTATTTACCTGCACGTTGTTTCATGATAATTCCGGCTGATATTCCACATTATATTTTAAGCTTAAATCAAAACATTCAGTTATTTAACTATTATTTTGAAATTGATGAATCTGATAATGAATTTTTCAAGAAAAAGAATATTTATTTTGCAAATGATCTCTTACGTGAAATGATTTTGTATACGAGAAATTGGAATGGACCTTTAAAGAAAAATACTACACCATATTTCTTTCTTAGAGCAATCAAATCTGTTCTTCCTGATTTAATTGATAAAGAGATTCCTTTTCCTATCCAACATCCATTTCCAAAAGATGAAAAATTAATAGAAATAGCACGTTTTTTAAACCGAAATATTGAAAAAAATTTTACATTAGAAGAAGTTGCTAAAGAATTTGGCATGAGTTCTCGTACACTTTCAAGAAAATTCAAAACTAATATTGGAATGAACTATGTCCGTTTCTTACGTTCACTACGTATTACTAAATCATTAGAATTGATTGCTGAAAATAAATATAATATGTACGAAATTGCTATGCTTGTTGGATATAACAGCTTATCTACTTTTAGTAATATTTTCTTTAAAGTATTAAATATGAGACCGACTGAATATCAACAAATGATACAACATCGTAAAGATTTTTAAGTAAATTCACATAATAATTAACACAAATGAATTTTAAATACAACTACTACTTAATTCCAATTATTATTGGTGTAATATTATTATCAATTGGAGTAAAATTTATTGAATCCTACGGAATCGCAATATTTTTAATACTGCCTTTTTTTATTGGTGCTTTAACAACCATTTTACTAAAAAAGTATCGCCCTGAAATCTATTCTTTAAAAAATGCTATTTTCTCTGGATTTGCAAATATATTAGTTATCTCATTGGCTATTTTATTGGTAGGAATCGAAGGGTTAATTTGCATTTTTATGGCCAGTCCAATTTTATTATTATTTATATTTATTGGAGCTGCAATTGCGCACACTTATGTAGATAAAATAAAAAATACCAACGCAATTATTATCTTTTTTTCAACGGCTATTTTAGGACTTTCTTTTGCAGAAAAAGATAAAACACCAAGCTTATCCAAAGTAAAAACCTCGATAATAATCAACGCACCAATTGAAAAAGTTTGGGAAAATGTCGTGGTTTTCCCACAATTAGAAGAACCGACAGAACTTTTATTTAAAGCAGGAATTGCTTATCCAATCAATGCAACTATCGAGGGTGAAGGTGTTGGCGCAATTAGATATTGTAACTTCACAACAGGTAGTTTTGTTGAACCAATCACGACTTGGAACGCTCCTACTCATTTAGCTTTTGATGTTTTAGAACAACCAGAACCTATGAAAGAAATTTCGTATTGGAATTTTGATGCGGCACATTTACATGATTATTTTGTTTCGAAGAATGGTGAATTTCGTTTGAAGAAAATTGACGAAAACACTACTGAATTAACCGGAACAACTTGGTATACACATAAAATTTATCCAGAATTCTATTGGAGAATTTGGAGTGATGAAATTATTCATCTAATTCATAACCGTGTATTAACACATATCAAAAAAGAAGCAGAAAAATAATGCCTCACGAATTTTCTATATATACACCAAAAGAGAAATCTTTATTCACAGATATTAATCTAAAGCCTTTAGCATTTTTAGGATTGGTTTTCAGTTTATTTATTTTAAATGAATTAATTGACTTACCACAAGAAGAAAAATTCAGAACAATACTTTTAAATAGTCTTTGGATTACAGTTGCTCTTGTAGGATTTTATTATTACAGTTTAATGAGAATTGATGTTATGATTACGGAAGATCAACTCACAAAAAAATTAAAATTTCATCCAAATTATATTCAAATTGACACAACAATAATACCTTTAGATACAATCAAGTCTATCAATTTTATACTCAAAGATTTTAAGATTAATCCTATAGAAGATTTAATCCTAAGGAAACGAAATCCTTATAAAAACCTGAGCATAGGTATTGGAAATTATCTAACAATTGAACTTAAGAATCTCGAATCGCAGAAAATTCAATTTCAAAGAATTTCCGAAAAAGAATTACTAAAAGTAAAAGATGAATTAATTCATTATTATCAAAAAGGAAAAATCTCTTTACTTAATGTAACTGAAGCTTTACATATTACAAAATACGAGGATATTCAACAATTTATAGAAGATTACCCAACAAAAAACGTCAACTAATTAGTTGACGTTTTTTGTTTTATACTTAATTTTTAAATACTTATGATTAATATTTTCCGTAAATTGAAAAGAAAACCTATGAGTACAATCGCATTTGCCGGAAGTAACAGTAAAACTTCCATCAACAAACAATTAGTTACGTATGCTATTCATATTTATGGAAAAGCTGAAATTTTAGATCTTAACGATTATCAAATTCCAACCTATGATATTGATATCGAAAAAAACGAGGGTTTTCCTAATGATGTAAAGAAATTCTTTGATACAATAAAAGCTGCATCTACAATTTTCATTTCCTTTTCAGAACATAATGCCTGTTTTACTGCTGTATTTAAAAGTTATATGGATTGGTGTTCTCGAATAGATCCTAAATTTTTTACCGACAAAAAAGTTTTTGCATTAAGTACATCTCCTGGTGGATATGGTGGAAGAAATGCTTTGGAAGCAGGAATTAAATTAGTTACAAAATTTGGTGGAACTGTTTTACAAGAATTCGCTCTGCCGAAGTTCAATGATAATTTTGTGAATGGAAAAATAAACGATGAAACGTTAGATCAAGAATTAAAGTCTAAAATTGAATTATTCCGAAGTGAAATTTCTAAATAATTTTACAGAAAATAACATACATCAATCCATAATAGATAAGAACATTATTACTTTTGCTTCAAATTAAGATAAAAAATATACAATGAAAATAGTTGCATTTGCAGGTTCTATAAGCAAAAAATCAATTAATAAAGAATTAGTTAATTACGTGGTTAACCAAATTAAAGGTCACGAAATCAAAACTTTAGATTTAAATGAATACGAAATGCCAATTTATTCTATTGACCGTCAATTAGAAAATGGTTTTCCTGCTGAAGCAGAAGCTTTTTACAAAGAAATTAAGGAAGCTGATGGAGTTATTATCTCTTTAGCAGAACACAACGGAAACTTCGCAGTTGCATTAAAAAACATTTTAGATTGGGTTTCTCGCATTGAAATGCCTTATTTAAAAGACAAAAAAATCTTATTATTATCTACTTCTCCAGGTGGATATGGTGGAGGAAATGTGATGGAAGTTGGTTTAAAATACTTTACACATTTTGCAAGTGGACATGTAGTAGCAAATTCTACTTTCCCATCATTCAATGATCACTTTAAAGATGGTGAAATTATTCACGATGAATTAAAAGCTAAAATCGACGAAAAAATTAAAGCATTTGAATGTGCTTTATCTGGAGTTGAAGCTTTCTAAAAAAAGATACAATCAAATAATAGCCTTCATTTTCATGAGGGCTATTATTATTTATAATCAAATTACTTTACACAAACCACTACAAAAAAAGGGTTATATCTAACTTTTATCATTTTTAAACAATCATATTATTTTTACTTTAGTGCAAGAAAAGTAAGAGAAATTTAAAATTCTATAATAGACAGATAATATATTATACAATACTGATTATCAGTGTATATAGATTTAACAAATGATATACTATAAAAATATCTTATTGTTTTATCTAAAATAGAAATTGAAAAACATTTGCATCGGTTATTATCAGTAATACATTTGCAGTAGAAAAAGTAACAAAACACACTTTTACTTTTAAAAAAGAATATTTAATAAATATAAAAACATTACAATTATGTCATTAGTAGGAAAAAAAGCGCCTTTATTTACAGCGCCTGCAGTAATCGATGGAGATGAAATCGTAGAAAACTTTTCAATGCCAATCGGAGAGAAAAATATCGTTTTATTTTTCTACCCAAAAGACTTTACATTTGTTTGTCCAACAGAATTACACGCTTTCCAAGCTAAATTAGCTGAATTCGAAAAAAGAGATGCTGTTGTAATCGCTGCTTCTTGTGATTCAGAAGAAACTCACTTAGCATGGTTAAACACTGCTAAAGATAACGGAGGTATCGAAGGTGTTACTTACCCAATCGTTGCAGATTTAGCTAAAACTATTGCTATGGACTACGGTGTATTAGCTGGTGAGTACGTTTACAACGAAGAAAACGATTCATTAAAATTCGAAGGTGCTCCAGTAGCTTACCGTGGAACTTTCATCATCGACAAAAACGGTGTTGTTCGTCACGAAACTATCAACGACTTACCATTAGGACGTAACATCGATGAGTACGTACGTTTATTAGACGCAATTTTACACGTTGAGAAATACGGTGAAGTTTGTCCAGCTAACTGGGAAGAAGGAAAAGATGCTATGAACGCTACTAAAGATGGTGTAGCTTCTTACTTAGCTTCTCACTAAAAAATAACTTGGAATCTTAGAATTCCAAAATTCACGAAGAGGCTGTCTAAATTTTGACAGGAGATTTTTAAGGGATTCATTTTCAATATAAAATCACTAAGTTAATACCTTAGACAGCCTTTTTTATACCCAATTTTTAACTTTTAAAAATTAAAAAAATGTTTGCAGAATTAGAACAAGATAACTTAGCACAAGTAGTTGCTGACAATAATATAGTAATCGTACAATACGGTGCAGGATGGTGTGGAAACTGTCGTTTAGTAAAACCAAAATTCAAAAAATTAGCTGCTGAGTACGAAGGACAAGCCGAATTTTTATACGTTGATGCTGAAAAATTACCAGAATCAAGACAATTAGCTGAAGTTCCAAACTTACCAACTTTCGCTGTATTTAAAGGAGGAGTTAATGTAGGACAAGTAACTGCATCTAAAATTGATGCTGTAAAAGAATTGATCAATGAAGCTGCCGGTATTTAAGAATTTAGCAAAAACTGTTTCTGTAGAAGCTATGGAAACTGCATTAGAAGTTTTAGAAGCTTACGCTGATTCTCCTGCGGTTAAAGAACCGGAACAAGAGGTAATCGGTGAAATGATTTCTAACATTTGTGGAGCAATCGAAATGAAACAAATGATGGATGAAGGTATGGACGAGCGTACTGCTGCAAATACTTTTATGCAACGTGTAATGGGATCTATCGATAAATAAGATATCAGATACTTTATATATAAAAAAGCCAACTTTTAGACTGCACCCAAAAGTTTGGACAGATTAAAAATTAATAATTATAAAAATGAGTTCGAT
>NZ_RDOJ01000047.1 GCF_003687725.1 Faecalibacter macacae | reverse complement strand
AATAATAGAGCTAAAGGAAATTCGAAGTTGTAAAACATAGGCAGTAATGCCAAACAATATTTATTTACAATGGAGAGTTTGATCCTGGCTCAGGATGAACGCTAGCGGGAGGCTTAACACATGCAAGCCGAGGGGTATTTGTAGCTTGCTACAGAGAGACCGGCGCACGGGTGCGTAACGCGTATGCAACTTGCCCTACTGAAAGGGATAGCCTTTTGAAAAGAAGATTAATACCTTATAATAAATCACACTGCATGGTGAGATTTTGAAAGATTTATCGCAGTAGGATAGGCATGCGTAAGATTAGATAGTTGGTGAGGTAACGGCTCACCAAGTCAACGATCTTTAGGGGGCCTGAGAGGGTGAACCCCCACACTGGTACTGAGACACGGACCAGACTCCTACGGGAGGCAGCAGTGAGGAATATTGGACAATGGGTGGAAGCCTGATCCAGCCATCCCGCGTGAAGGATGACGGCCTTATGGGTTGTAAACTTCTTTTATATGGGGATAAACCTACTCACGTGTGAGTAGCTGAAGGTACCATATGAATAAGCACCGGCTAACTCCGTGCCAGCAGCCGCGGTAATACGGAGGGTGCAAGCGTTATCCGGATTTATTGGGTTTAAAGGGTCCGTAGGCGGATTAATAAGTCAGTGGTGAAAGCCCATCGCTTAACGATGGAACTGCCATTGATACTGTTAGTCTTGAGTGAGGTTGCAGTGGCTGGAATGTGTAGTGTAGCGGTGAAATGCTTAGATATTACGCAGAACACCAATTGCGAAGGCAGGTCACTAAGCCTCAACTGACGCTGATGGACGAAAGCGTGGGGAGCGAACAGGATTAGATACCCTGGTAGTCCACGCCGTAAACGATGGATACTTGCTGTTGGGGAGCGATTCTCAGTGGCTAAGCGAAAGTTATAAGTATCCCACCTGGGGAGTACGTTCGCAAGAATGAAACTCAAAGGAATTGACGGGGGCCCGCACAAGCGGTGGAGCATGTGGTTTAATTCGATG
>NZ_RDOJ01000005.1 GCF_003687725.1 Faecalibacter macacae | reverse complement strand
GTTGGTTAGAGCGCCGGATTGTGGTTCCGGAGGTCGTGGGTTCGAGACCCATCATTCACCCTATAAAAAGGAATTCAATAACTTGAATTCCTTTTTTATTTTCTATAAATTCTACACTTTATAAAATAATTTATCAATCTTTTCAATATTGTTCAACTTGGTATTATAGTTGCGGGTTAATTGATTCAAAACCAACGAAAAACTCAATACTTGAAAATCAACTACAAAAAAATATTAAAATATACTGGGATTTCTCTACTTACATTAATCTTGCTATTAACTATTGTTATCTATAGTCTTCAATTTCCTAAAGTACAGAATTTTATAAAAGATAAATTAGTCATTTATCTAGAAAATAAAATCAAAACTGATGTAGAATTAGAACGAGTTTACATCGATTTTCCTAATAATCTAATCATAGAAAATTTACATCTAAAAGGCGAGGATGTTGATACTCTTTTATTTACAAAAAAACTTGATGTATCATTAGATATTTGGCAGCTGTTAAAAAGTAAAGCTGATATTACTTCTATTGATTTGGAAGGAACTAGAGCTAATGTTATTAGACGAAAAGATGGTAGTTTTAACTTTGATTACATCATTAATGCTTTTGCTACAAAAGAGGAAGAAGAATCCACATCAAAACCATTTATAATTTCATTGGATAAAATCTATTTGAAAGATATTGGTGCTTCATTTAATGATTTACAATCAGGGAATAATATCAATATATATTTTAAAGAGTTTAATACACGAATTAAAAAATTTGATTTACAAGAAAACAGTTATGGCATAAGTAAAATTGAATTAGATGGACTAAAATTAAAACTTAAGCAGGATATTGTAGAAGAAATTGCACAAAATGTAGAAGAAACTGTAGATTCTATAAGTAATAACAAACCTTTACAATTAAAACTTGGTGAAATTTCGCTTACAAACATCGATGTAGCATATGATGATGATGTTTCGAAAATGTATGCGAAAGTTAAATTCAATTCATTTAATACAAATATCAAAACATTAGATTTAATAAAGAATAACTATGCTATTGATGATATTTTGATTGATGGATTAAACTTAAATTTTACACAAAAAATTACAAGTCCCAAACCAAATCAGGCTAAGACAACTATAGATAAAAACACTCCACTTCAACTTGCGTTAAATAAAATTATTCTAACGAAAAGTAATATCAATTACAAAGACGAAAATTCTAAAATTGATGCTATTGTTAAACTAGATGAATTTAAGACTAAGATAAACGCAATTAATTTAACAGAAAATAAATATGATGTAGATGAAATTGCACTAAAAAATGCATTAGTTAATGCCAACATTAATTTAAGCCAAACTATAACACCGTCCACTACTCCATCAAATTCATCAAAGCC
Organism: Faecalibacter macacae; assembly: GCF_003687725.1. Taxonomy (GTDB): domain Bacteria; phylum Bacteroidota; class Bacteroidia; order Flavobacteriales; family Weeksellaceae; genus Empedobacter; species Empedobacter macacae. The sequence continues at coordinate 181,441 of NZ_RDOJ01000005.1, read as the reverse complement.
TATTCAAGTTATGTTAAATAAGACTTTGATTGAAAATTCTCAAATCACATACAACAACACAGCCGCAAAACGTGAACAAAGAGGATTTGATCCAAATTATATAGATCTTGAAAAGCTCAATCTAAATATGTATCATTTTAAAATGATCAACGGAACATTTGCTGGACAAATCTTAGCTGCAAATATTAAAGAAAGAATTGGAATTAATATCCAAAAGTTTCGCACAAATTTTATGTATGCAGAAAAGCAAGCTTATTTAAAAAATTTAATTTTAGAAACACCTAAAACATCTATTAAAGATGAAATTATTCTTAATTACAATTCGATCAATCAATTAACAAATAATTTAGGTGCTGTTACTTTAAATGCTAATTTTAAAAAATCAAAAATAGCTTTTTCAGATATATTATATCTTGTTCCTGATTTACGTAACACTACTCCATTCAATAAATATCCAAATGCAATAATGTATGTGGATTCTAGAGTTTATGGACCAATCAATGACTTGAATATAGATAAATTAAAAGTTTCTGGAATTGGAGATTTAAATTTAACGGCTTCCGGAAAAATTAAAAATGCAATGAATCCAGACAAATTATACTATGATTTAAAGGTTCAGAATTTTTCCACTTCATCTAAAACAATTTATGATATAATACCTAAAGATATTATCCCGAATAACTTCAAAATTCCTTCAAAAATTGCGGTTAATGGTTACGCTAAAGGAACTACAAGTTTAATTGATACACAATTAAATTTAATTTCCAGTTTGGGTAATGCCAATGTAAAAGCGAATATTGATTTAAGAAAAAAAGATGCAGAAAAATATGATGTAAAAGCTGATTTAAAATCCTTAGATGTCGGAACATTGATAAGCAATAACGATATTGGTAAAATTTCTGGAATCTTTAACGTAAAAGGTGAAAGTTTTAATTTAGAAAAAGCGAATACATCAATTAAAGGGCAAATTACTAATGCAGAATACAATAAATATAATTATCAAAATGTAAATCTGAATGCAAAAATAAATCGAGGTGTTTTTGATGCTGATATACTTTCTAATGATAAAAATGCGAATTTAAATTTAACTGTTTCTGGCGTTTATAAAAAGGATTTAAAAGATGTTAAAATCAACGGAATTTTAGACAAATTAGATGTAAAAGCACTTAATTTTTATGATGAAGCATTAACTATAACGGGTGAAATTGATGGTTCTTTTGATAATTTAGATTTTGAAAATCCGAATGGAAATTTAACTTTGAAAAATTTCACTATTGCTGATGAAACGGAAAAATTAGCAATCAATGAAATGAAGTTAAACGCAATTTCTACAGAAAATCTTAATCAAATTACGTTAGAATCTCAGGTTATTGATGCTGAAATAAAAGGGAAATATAATCTTGTTGAAATTGCTCCTGCCCTAATTTCTACAATTAATAAATATTATCAATTTCAAGATCCTAAGAAAATATCAAAATTTGATCAAAACCAATATTTCACTTTAAATGCAAGTATAAAAAATGATAAATTGATACAGAAATTTGTTCCTGATTTAAAAGAATTTTCAACAATAAATATCACAGGAGATTTTAATGCTCAAACGCAGAAAATCAATTTAGAAGGGCAAATAGAAAATTTAGTTTATGATAAAAATTTATTGAAAAATGCTAAATTATCTATTTCTAATACTAATGAAACTCTTGATTATAATCTTAATTTAGATGCTGTTGGAAATGAAAGTTTCAAACTTAAAAACATAGATTTAAATGGAAATATTTATCAAAATATTATCAATTTAAATGCTTCTTCTAAGGATGAATCTGGAAAAGAACAATTTCATCTTGGAGGAAATGTTCAATTAAAAGATAATATTATCATCGCAAGTTTAAATCGAAATGGATTAATATTAAATTATGATTCTTGGCTGATTTCTGATGATAATCAAATCAAAATATTCGATAATGGAATTGTTGCTAATAACTTTAAAATATCGAATAACGAAAGTTCAATCGAACTTAATTCTGAAACTAATTCTCCTACAAGTCCTTTAAATATTGCGATTAATAATTTCAAGATTGAAACGATTACAGAATTAATAAAAATAGATGAGTTACCAGCCTCTGGAACAATTAACGGGACGGCAAAAGTGAAGGATTTAATGGCTAATATGACTTTTACAGCAGATTTAGACATCACAGATCTTAAGGCTTACAATAATCCTGTAGGAAATCTTGCCATTAATGTAAAAAATAAAACAACAGACATCATCAATGCAAATGCTTTGTTAACTGGTAATAACAACGAAGTACGTTTAATTGGAGATTATAATCTAAAGCAAAGTTTATTTGATTTTCAATTGAATATGAATCGTTTTGAAATGAATACAATCAAAGGTTTTACCAAAGGAATGGTTAATGATATTGAAGGTTATTTAGCTGGTAATTTAAACATCAAAGGTTCACTTGATAATCCATCTATCGAAGGTCTAATAGGATTTAATCAAGTTGGTTTTTCAGTTCCGGAGTATGGCGTTAACTTCAGAAATATTACAGATAATTTAAACTTTACAAATAGAGGAATCGAATTCGATCAATTTAAAATCAATGATAAAGATGGTAATTCGCTTTTACTTAATGGACAAGTTTTAACTACAAATTTTCAAGATTTTGAATTTAATTTAGATGTAAATGCGAAAGATTTTAAAGTAATTAATTCTGAAAAATCTGCTCAAGCATTGACCTACGGAACATTAGCAATAAATACTGAACTAGCGATTCGTGGCAATTTAGATTTACCGATTGTTACCGGAGATATTTTAATTACAGATCAATCTGATTTTACATTTGTAATGCCAAAAAGTACTACTTCATTGCAAAGTAATGATGGTATTGTTGAGTTTATTGATCCAAATGCAACAGAAATTATTCAACCAAAAGAAATTGACGCACTTCCAAATGAAACCAATATAAAAGGTGTCAATTTAAGTGTTAATATAGACATCGATCCTGAAGCTAAAACAACAATAATTATTGACCCAATTAATGGAGATTATGTTGAATTACAAGGAGAAGCACAACTTACAGGAGGTATGGATCCTTCTGGAAGATTATCTTTAACTGGAATTTACGAAGTTGAAAAAGGAACTTATGAAATGTCGGTAAGCATGATTAAACGCAAATTTGATATTTCAAAAGGTTCAACAATTACATGGACTGGCGAACCAATGTCTGCAAATCTTAATTTAACCGCTGTATATCGAACTCAAACTGCGCCAATCGATTTATTGGAACAGCAATTAACAGGTTTATCTTCTGCTGAAGTTAATATGTACAGACAACGAATTCCATTTAATACTGAGCTTAAAATTGGAGGCGAATTAAAAAAGCCTGAAGTCTTTTTTGACATCACTTTAGATGAAACTAATAATTCTGTTGCGTCGTCGGTTATAGAGAATACAAAAGCTAAATTAAACCAATTGAGAAATGATGAAGCTGAAATGAACAAACAAGTTTTTGCTTTATTAATACTAAATCGTTTTGTTGGAAATAATCCATTTCAAAGTCAATCTGGTGTTTCGGCCGAATCAATGGCAAGACAAAGTGTAAGTAATATTCTATCAGATCAATTAAACAATTTAGCTGCTGATTTAATTCAAGGTGTTGATATAAATCTTGGTTTAAACTCTCAGGATGATTATTCTACAGGCGAGAAAAATACACGTACTGATCTTAATGTTGAAGTAAGTAAAAGATTATTAAATGATCGTTTAAAAGTATCTATCGGAAGTAATTTTGGTTTAGAAGGAGATGCAAGAGTTAATGAAAACATGACCAATATTGCTGGAGATATTAACTTAGAATACGCCTTGTCTAAAAATGGTCGATACATGCTAAGAGCTTATCGTAAAAACGAATATCAAGTTGCATTACAAGGACAAATTATCGAAACTGGTGTTGGGTTTATTATCACTTTAGATTACGATAAATTCAGAGAAATATTTGAGAAGAAAAAGAAAAACGAAGCCATCAAAAAACAAATGAAAAACCAACCATGAAAAAATCAATAGCAATAGTAAACAAAACTTTATTAGGCCTAATTTCTATCTTTGCAATTTCCGCATGTAGCAATACTCAATTTCTTGAAGAAGGTGAAAAATTATACGTTGGTGCAGATTTAGAAATTGTAGGTGATTCATTATCTAAAAAAGAAAAAAGTCAATTAAAAACTGAATTAGAAAGTCGAATTATCCCAAAACCAAATTCAAGTTTTTTAGGATTACGACCTCAACTGTATATTTATAATATAACTAGCGAACCAAAAAGTGATAAAGGTTTACGTCATTGGTTAAAGTATAAAATTGGTGAAGAACCTGTTTTAATGAGCCAAGTTGATACAGAATTCAATAATAAAATTCTTAAGAATTATTCAGCGAATGTTGGATATTTTAATGCAAAAGCTAATGATGATACAATTATCAAAAACAAAAAAGCTACTGTAAATTACGTAGTTGAACCTAAATCAAGATATTACATCAATAAGGTCAATTTCCCAACGGATACATTAAATATCATCAACAAAGAAATAGCAAACACACAAAGAAGATCACTTTTAAAAAAAGGTCGACCTTATAATTTAAATACTATAATTTCTGAACGTGAACGAATTGATGCACGATTAAAAGAAAAAGGATTTTATTATTTTCATCCTGATAATATTATTTTAAAAGCTGACAGTATTTCTACACAACATGAAGTTGAATTATCTGTACAATTAAAAGAGAATACTCCAACTATTGCAAAACAACAATTTACAATAGATAACATTGTGGTATTTCCTGATTATAATATAACAGATTTAAAAAACAATCTTTATCAAATTCCAATGTTAGCAGATTCTTTGGCAAGTCATAAAGAGAATAAATTTTATATGATTGATCCGAATAATAAATTCAAAGCCAAAGTTTTTGATCGTGCGTTACAATTCAAAAAAGGAGAATTATATAATCGTACTGATCACAATCTTACATTAAATCGATTGGTTAATCTTGGTGTTTTTAAATTTGTAAACAATCAATTTGTTATTTCTGATTCAATCAATAATAAATTTGACGCTTATTATATGCTAACGCCACGCGAATTTCAATCACTTCGATTAGAATTATTGGGACGTACCAATTCTGCCAATTATGGAGGTGGCGAAATCAATTTAAATTGGACTCATCGCAATTTACTTCGTGGAGCTGAACAATTAAAAGCAACCATTTTTGGAGCTTTTGATATGCAATTAGGTGGACCAAAAGATGCAAACAATATTTTCAGATTAGGAACGAATGTAGAATTTTCAATTCCACGTATTATTGCTCCATTCAAATTTCATACTTCTGGTGCATATATTCCGCGTACCAATATAACATTAGCTTACGAATATTTAAATAGAACTAGACTTTATGCTTTGCATAATTTTAATACTTCATTTGGTTATCAATGGAAAGAAAATGCGAGAAAAGATCACGATTTAAAAGTTTTAGAAGTTACTTTGGTTAATCCTGATAATGTTACTGACGAATATTATAACCAAATTTATGATGAATTTGGTAACATCATAAATCCACAGTTAAAGCGTGTTGTAGACAAGCAATTGATTTTTGGTCCAAGATATTCTTATACCTATACAACAACGATGTTACCACGAAAAAATACTATTTATTATCGTGGTATGATAGATTTATCTGCTAATTTAACTGGATTACTTTCAGGTGCAAATGTCGAAAAAGGAAAACAAAAAGAAATCTTCAATATTCCTTATAGTCAATATGCAAAAATGGAACACGATTTTAGATTTTTTCATAAATTCTCACGCAAAACATCCATCGCAACTCGTTTTATTGGTGGTATAGCTTTACCATACGGAAACTCGGAATTTGTTCCATTTTCTAAACAATTCTTCGTTGGTGGTAGTAACAGTGTTCGTGCATTTAGAGCAAGAACTTTAGGTCCTGGTTCGTACGATCCTCGCAACCAAAACGCAAGTTTTTACTTTGACCAAGCCGGAGATATAAAATTAGAATTGAACGCAGAATATCGAATGAATTTGTTTAAATTTTTAAATTTAGGATTATTTGTTGACGCTGGAAATATTTGGACTGTGAATGAAGAACCTACACTACCAGGTGGAAAATTCTCTAAAGATTTTATCAGCGAAATTGCAATTGGTGCAGGTGTAGGTCTTAGACTTGATTTTAGTTTATTAATCCTTCGTTTTGATTTTTCTATGCCATTACGTATTCCTTATTACGAAAAAAACGATCGTTGGACATTTGATGAAATCAATTTTTCGGACAAAGATTGGCGAAAAGACAATCTAATTCTAAACATAGCAATTGGTTATCCTTTCTAAGTTTCAGTTCTATTAATTCTCAATTTTAATCCTTAAATTTAGAGATACAAAAACTAGTTGAAATGAAAAAATCATTTGTATTGAGTGCGATTGCTTTAACATCAATTTTAGCATCATGTTCAACTCAAAAAACAACTCAAAATTCTACAGAAGTGGAAACGAAAGTAAACGAATTTAAACCACAATATTACTCAGAATATACTTTAAAGACAGATTTATCTCATTTATCTGAAAACGAAAAAAATATTATTCGTTTAATGATTAAATCTGCTGATATTATGGATGATATATTTTGGCAACAAGCTTACGGTGCCAAAATAGACATTACAGATGCGACTAAAGGTGAAGTACTTGATTACGTAAAAATCAATTACGGCCCTTGGGATCGTTTAGATAATGAAAAACCTTTTGTTGATGGTTTTGGTCCAAAACCTGCTGGCGCAATGTTCTATCCTGTGGATATGACAAAAGAAGAATTTGAAGCAGCTAATTTACCAGAAGGAAAATCAAATTACACGTTAGTAAAACGTAATCGTGACGGAAAATTATATACAGTTCCTTATCATGTAAATTACAAAAATCAATTACAAAATGCTGCTGGATATTTAGCAAAAGCGTCTGAATTAGCAGAAGATCCAGGGCTTAAAAAATATTTACAATTACGCGCAGCTGCTTTATTAAACGATGATTTCTATGCAAGTGATTTAGCTTGGATGGACATGAAAAATTCTAATTTAGATCTAGTTATTGGCCCAATTGAAACATACGAAGATCAATTATTTGGTTACAAAGCTTCTTACTCTTCTTACGTTTTAGTAAAAGATGTAGAATGGTCTAAAAAATTGGCAAGATTTGTTCAGTATTTACCTGAATTACAACAAAACTTACCTGTTAATGCAAAATATAAAGCTGAAAAACCAGGTACAGATTCTGACCTTAATGCATATGATGTAATTTACTATGCCGGAGATTGTAATGCAGGTGGAAAAACTATTGCGATTAATTTACCTAATGACGAGCAAGTTCAGTTAGAAAAAGGGACACGTCGTTTGCAATTAAAAAATGCAATGCAAGCTAAGTTTGATCAAATTTTAGTTCCGATTTCTAATGTAATGATTGATGAATCTCAACAAAAAAACATCAAATTTGACGCGTTCTTTTCTAACGTAATGTTTCATGAAGTTGCACACGGGTTAGGAATTAAAAATACAATTAATGGTAAAGGTTCAGTTCGCGAAGCTTTAAAAGAAACACAATCTGGATTAGAGGAAGGAAAAGCGGATATTCTTGGTTTATACATGGTAAATCAATTATTGAAAAAAGGTGAATTAGAAGGATCTCAAGAAGATTATTTCGTGACATTTTTAGCTGGTATTTTCCGTTCGGTTCGTTTTGGAGCAAGTTCAGCTCATGGACAAGCAAATATGGTTTGTTTCAATTATTTTGCTGAAAAAGGTGCTTTCGAAAAATTACCAAATGGACGTTACAAAGTAAATGTTGCCAAAATGGAGCAAGCTATGAATGGACTTTCTGAATTAATCTTAACGCTACAAGGAAACGGAGATTATGAAGGTGTTAAAACTTTAATGGTTACAAAAGGAAAAATCGGATCTGATTTACAAAAAGATTTAGATAAAATAAACGCTTCTAATGTTCCTGTTGATATAAAATTCAAACAAGGATTAGATATTTTAGGGTTATAATAATCTGCTATATATAAAATAAAAGGCAAACCGTTGGTTTGCCTTTATTTATGAATTAATCTTTACTTCGTAAGTAATTTCTACGCCACCAGCGGCTAACATGTCATGAACACTGCAATATTTTTTAACTGCTAACTCCGCAGCTTTATTTGCTTTGCCCAAATCAATATTACCTTTTAATAAAAATGTAATATGAATATCTGTATAAATTCTTGGTGCTTCTTCTCTTCTATTACCTGCAACCTCAACCTGAATATCTTCTACTTCTTGACGTTGTTTCTTTAAAATTTCACCTAAATCAAAAACACTACATCCTCCTAATGCCATTAAAATCATTTCCATTGGACTTGATCCTTTCCCTTCTCCTCCTATAGATGCTGGACCATCAATATTAACCTTAACTTCTGATGATGGAGCTGTTGCTTCGTAATGTGATGCTTGATTTACGCGTTGTAATTTAACTTGCATGTTCTCTTGTAATTAATTTGGATAAAATTACATCTTTTATTGATTCAATTAAATATGGAACAACTATTGTTAATAATCAATTTAATAACCTAACTAAACACTATGAATAACAACTACTTATTTCTTTTTATTTTAATACTTTTCTTTTCATGTAATGAAAATGATGATCTAAAAAATGATCCTATTACAAACAATTTTGAAACTAAAAATGTAATTATCTTAGTTGTAGATGGACCAAGAATGCACGAAACTTGGTTTGATAGTAATCGTATAAATATTCCAAATAGAGTAAATTTATTAAGAGAAGGTGTCTTAATTAGTAATTTTAAGAATAATGGAACGACTTTAACAATGTCTGGACATAGTAGTATTTTAAATGGAACATATGAACATTTGCTAAACGATGGAAGTCAATCTCCCGAAAATCCTTCAATGCTTCAACTTTGGTTAAAACAATCAAATGAACCTAATAATAAAGCTTGGATTATTACCTCTAAAGTAAAATTAAAAACTATCGCGAATTGTGTAAATACTTCTTGGAAAGATCAATTTTTACCATCTACAGATTGTGGTAATCCAACTACTGGAACAACTGATAGAACAGATATACAAACAGTAGAGAGTTTTAAAAATATATTGAATAATTATCAACCAAAATTGGTAATGATAAATTTAAAAGAAGTTGATGCCGCTGGTCATAATAATGATTGGAACGGCTATATCAATGGAATTAAAAATACCGATGCTCAAATAAAAGAGATTTGGAATTTTATACAATCATCTAACAATTATAAAAATAAAACTGCTTTAATTGTAACAAACGATCATGGAAGACACGATGATAACAATGGTGGTTTTCAGCATCATGGTGACCAATGTGGAGGTTGTACTTCTATAGAATTTTTTGCTTTAGGTCCAGATTTTAAGAAAAATGTTACTATAAGTACAGGAAATTACGAACAAAAAGATATTGCTAAAACTATTGGTTTGATAATGGGATTTGAAATGCCTTTTTCGGATGGGAAAATTATAAAAGAAATCTTCTCTAAAAATATAATGGAATAAAGTATTATTGATGATTGATGATTTTTAATTTTTTATTACAATCTTCTCGAAAGCTAATCTTTCACTTCCTCGAAAATAAACTTTCCCACAAAACGTGTATCCCAATTTTTCAAAAACACGTAACATTCCTACATTATCGTAATTTGTATCAACTTTAATTGACTTTACTCCCTTTTTTATCACGAGTTGTTCAACTTCATTCAATATCCAAGTTGCTAATCCTTTTGTAGGATTAATATGATCAACAATTAAACGATGAAAAACCATATATTTTTCATCTTTCGCTGATAACCAATTTCCAATAATTTCTTCATAGGCTGACTCTATTTCATCAATCATTGCAATATAACCAACTATTGTATTTTGTTCGTTAAGAACTACAACTCCATAATTATGTTTAACATCATTTACTACAACATCACGATTAGGATAACCATCTTGCCATTGGTTACTTCCATCATTTTTACGTTTTTCGATACCCTGTTTTAATAAAAACCATATTGCATCTACATCATTAATTGTGGCTATTTTCAGTTGAAAATTCATTATTATAATTTGATTCTAAAATTAATTCAAATAAAAAAACAGTGCAAAAATGCACTGTTTAAATTTATATTAAAAGATTATAGTGTTCCGAATTTTCCCGCTTTAAATTCTTCAAATGCTTTTACCAATTGTTCTTGAGTATTCATCACAAAAGGACCATAATGTGCAATTGGTTCATTTAATGGTTCTCCACTCAAAACTAATTCTAAAGTATTATCACTAAGAGCTTCAAGACTAAATGTATCTCCTTTTTCATTCTCAAACATTGCGAACGAATCTTTTTCTAAAACTTCTTCACCATTAACTTTTACACTTCCATCAATAATTAAGATTGCCGTATTATAATAGTTTAAAAAATCAAAATCAGCAATTGCACCTTTTTGTAAATATGCATTATACATATTTATAGGCGAATATGTTGTTGCTTTACCTTTTTGCCCGTTATATTCTCCTGCAATTATATTTATATAACTCACCTCATCATTCAATACAACTTTAGTCATATCATTATATAATACATCTTGATAATGTGGTGGTGTTTCACGATCCTTTGCTGGTAAATTCATCCAAATCTGAACCATTTGGAACATTCCTCCTTGTTTAGACCATTCTTCTTCGTGGTATTCTTGATGCAAAATTCCGGCTCCAGCTGTCATCCATTGAACATCGCCTTCTCCAATTACGCCATGATTTCCACGACTATCTTTGTGAGCAATTTTTCCTTTGTACGCTAAATGAATTATATAATCTACATTATCTAAGGCTTTTTCATCAATTGTTTTATTTTCGAAATCCCATTGAAACTCATTTTCAAGTTTAGGATTTCGAGTTAAAAATTTAAGTTGATACTTTTCAGATAATATTGGAATAATATGTTTAGCAATAAAGCTATTTGCTCCTGTAATTAAGACTGTATTTTTCATTGTGATTTTATTTAATACATTATTTACTAAAAATTTATAACCGAAAAATAGTACCTTAACTATGGGTTACTTAAAGGTAACCGGTAACCTTAAATAAAGCATATGATTAAAAACCACTAACAGATCCGGCACCATGTACAGGTGATATACTTGCAATGACAGATTCTTTAGATATTTTGGGTGGGAAATGGAAGCTCTTAATCATACATTATTTAATGTTAAGAGAGTATGATTTAAATACTTTTAAGAAAATTGAACGAGATATTGAAGGAATTTCTGCCAAAGTTTTATCGAAAGAATTAAAAGATTTAGAAGCAAATAAGTTGATAAAAAGAGAAGAACAAAAAACTAAACCTATTTCTGTTGCTTACTCTATTACCGAGTACGGAAAAACAACGAAGGAAATCATAAATGTATTAGTGATTTGGGGACAAAATCATCGAATAAAAATTTTAGAGGATGAATAAAAAGATGCCTAAATTAAGCATCCTTTTTTATATGTATTAAAACCCGTTTGTAGGTCTTGTTTTTAACCATCCTGTGATACTATAACGCGTTTTCTTAACCGTTTTCACTTCGTGCGGAATAGTTTTACTATCAAAAATTGCCATCCTACCAGCAAATGGTAATATGTTTAATTCTTTTTCAGAACCATCATCATTCAATAAATGTAACGCTAATTGCCCTCCAAATTCATCTTTCCAATCTTCATCATTCAAATAAAAAACCATTGATAATGTTCTACGATCATCATTTTTAAATGCATCTACGTGACGCTGATAAAAGGTTCCTTTTGTATATGCGGCATAATGAAATTCGCTTTCTTCAATTCCCATATAACAAGTACGATTTAGATAAGAAATGAAATCATTAACCTTTGTAAAGAAAATTTCCTCTACTTCGTTCTTATTCGCTTCATCAATCCACTTGATTTTATCTCCTCGAATAGATTTTAATATTTTTTCGTTCTGAGAATTTCCTATCGCAGCTTGATGAAATCCTTCATTTGTATTTTGATTAATTACGTGATTTCGTAATTGTGTTGTTTCTTCAGAAGAAAAAAAGTTATCCGAAATAGAATATTTCTGTTCTAAAATATCATCAATAATCTTTTCGTAAATTGAGTTTAATGCAAATTCGCCCATTAATTGTTATAAAAAACTATGGTAAAAATAATTTTTATTGAGAAAAATGAAATACAAAAACATCAATTAATACTTAATAAATTAATATTTGTTCAATTTATTAACATCTAACTAAAAAGAAGGATTAAAAACTGAGGATATTCTAATCATTATTTTACATTATTAACTATATTTCAATAATATAATTAACAAAACCTATAATTTCAATCGTATTTCTTTAGATTAAATTAATATATCTTCAAAAAAAATACGATTTTAATAAATTATATTCATTTACTTATATTCGTAAACGAACTTATCTAAATCTAAAAGTAAATAATTAATGATTTGATGTATAGTTCTTGTTGCAGATTGCATCTGATTTAACATTAAATTTCTATTATGCAAATCACTAGCTAAGTAAGTACCACCTTCATTAAAATTCACAGAATTATTAGCAGCATCTAAATCATTTTCAAAATTAAATTTTAGCCATCTTTCTTTGATATGCTCCAGCATAGATTTATTATCCGTATTACCCCAGAATTTTTTTTCGGAATACATGTACCAAACAAATGGAGGAAAATTATCTGAATCTAATTTTCCTTTCCAAACATCGCCCAAAATATTTCTATTGTGTATAAATTCTACTTTTTTACCTTTAGGATTTAATGTTGCAAAACCTAATCCAGCTCCCAATACACCTCCACCAATATCTACTACATTTCCTACATTATCATTTGTAATAATTGCTCCAGCAATTGAAGTTAAGGCTCCAGCAACTATAGAATAATAAACAACACGATTATTTTTTTCAGAATTTATATTATCAACATAATAAGCCATTTGCGCGACTCTTTCACCCTCACAATCATACTCTGCAGCAACAGCATCTAGCTCTGTCATAGCAATATTTATTTTACTATTAATTGCTGATTTTAATTGTAAAATTTTCATTTGACTTTTAATTGTAGAATCCTTTTTTAATAATATTATATCCTCAACTTCATCAATTCCACCTAGTGCGTTTAAAATCAATACACTTTGATCTGAGAAAGATGCTCGTAAATGATTATTAACACTTAAAATTGAATCTGAATTTAATGAAGGTATTTCCTTTTGATAATTATATTTAAATGGAGCTTTACAATAGCTATTTTTAAGAGATAAAATATTTTCTTCTAAATTCTTTTTGTGTTGACTAACACAAGAAAAGAAAAAAAGTAATATTACAAGATATATTCCTTTCATATTAGGTGGTTTAGCCTATTAAATGTACGAATAAGATTCAAATTATATTTTGTTAAATAAATTCATATTTTAATTTATCATATCTTAGATTTCGCTTTAAAATAAAATCATAAACAATGAGTATTTCAATCCATAATAAGGAACAAATTATTGATCAATTAAAACAATTAGATACAACACAAACACCGGATTGGGGAATTATGACACCACAACATATGGTTGAACATTTAATCGTTTCGATGAAAATGTCTAACGGTGGATTTATTATTCCTTGCAGAACGCCAAAAGAAATGATTCCGAAATATAAAGAAGTAGTTTTGAATCCAGCTATCGATATGGAAAGAGGAATTAAAGCCGGTGGTATGGAAGGATTATTAGATTTACGATTTCCTACGATGGAAGCAGCTATTGAAAAATTAGAAAGGGAAATTGAGAAGTTTCATGATTATTTTCTATCAAATCCTGGAATCTTAATGATGAATCCTGTAGTGGATGAAATTGGTTATGATGAATGGGTTATTTTTCATAATAAACATTTTAAACATCATTTTAAACAGTTCAAATTAATCAAATCATAAAAATACGGAAGCTAATTGCTTCCGTATTAATTTTATATTAATGTGTAACTTTTAAAGTAATTAATATTAAACAGGCTAATAAAAGTGAAAAAATGGAAAGAGATATAAATAATATAGAAGTTCCTTTCAATATAACTTTTATTAGATTCTCTTTATAAACTCTCTTTAATGCCATAAAAAAATAGATAAAAATTAAGACAATCGAAAAATAATCGAAGAAATCAAAAACAAAAGTCCACATGCTACCTATAGGAGTTTTAAGTATTGTATCATTGATATAGCTTTCTATAATTGAAAACATACAAACTAAAAGTACAAAACAGAAAAAGTAGAGCGTAAATATTCCATGATCATAATAAAACCATTTTTTCTTGTTATGGAACAACCACATGATAAAAGCAAAAATAGGTAGATAAATAAATAATGCTCTTGGTAAATTATGCATAAAAGAATTAGCAAATTTATCTGCAATTTGTTCTTTATTATATCCGTGATGGCTTAATTCTATATATTTCTCAGCAAAAGGTTCAAAAAAGAATTTATCTACAAAAGTTTCTTTTTCATTACTTTCTTTGATAGCAGATAATTCATTACTTAAAATATCTGCAAAATCTTGCTCCTCAACTCCACTATCTGTTTGAATATTAATTGTAAATGTTTCTTTATGATGAAATAAACTAGAAACGATAGGTGGAATAAAAAAGGTTAAAAAACTAATAAAAATATAAAGTTTTACAGGTGAAACATAAAAATTTCTTTTTCCTCTTAAATATGTTTCAATCAATACTCCTGGTTTTAAAAATAAAACTTTAAAAGTATCCCAAAATTGACCATCATAATGAGTAAAATCTTCCAAAAAATGGGTGAAAAGATAATGATAAGGTGGTCTATTTTCTGTATTTTCTTGTCCACAGTTAGAACAAAATCTTCGTTCTACTTGATAATTACAATTCAAACAATTTGATTCTTCTCTTAATTGATGATGAGACATGGATTTAGTATTAATTAAAAGATAATTTATGAAAAAAAAAACGTGTAATATTATTTTTAAACACTTAAATTACAATATGTTATAAATAATATTTTTATACCAACTATAGCTTAAATAAAGAAATGATTAATTTAGAGTATAAATATCATTACAAATGAAAAATTATATTTTAAATAATTCAACTAAAATACCATCAATTGGTTTTGGAACTTGGCAAATTGCAGAAGGAGAAAATGCATATAATGCAGTAAAAACTGCAATTAGTAAAGGATATACACATATTGATACTGCAGCCGTTTATGGCAACGAAAGAAGTATAGGAAAAGCTATAAAAGACAGCGGTATACCTCGAGAAAAATTGTTTGTTACTACTAAGTTATGGAATGATATGCGTGGAGAAGAAAATGCTAAAAAAGCATTTAAAATTTCTTTAGAAAAATTAGGTTTGGAATATGTTGATTTATATCTATTACATTGGCCTGCAAATGAAACTCAATTCCCAGAAAACTGGAAAGAAATAAATGCTGCATCTTGGAAAGCTTTAGAAGAATTATATAACGAAGGAAAAATTAAAGCAATCGGTGTAAGTAATTTCATGGTCAATCATCTAGAAGCTCTATTAAAAACTGCAATTGTAATCCCAGCTGTTAATCAAATTGAATTTCATCCAGGATTTACACAACCTGAAGTTGTTTCGATTTGTAAAGCGAATAATATTTTAGTGCAAGCATGGTCTCCTTTAGGATCTGGACGAATTTTACAGAATAATATAGTAATTGATATTGCTAAAAAATATAATGTTACAGTTGGACAAGTTTGTATCCAATTCGCTCTTCAGCAAGGAATTTTACCTTTACCAAAATCTGAAAACCCAAGTAACATTGAAAACAATTTAAATATTGTATTTGAATTATCTACTGAAGAAATTGAACAATTAACTAATTTACAAGATTCAGGTTTTTCAGGATTAAATCCTAGCGAAATAGCTTTTTAAATATTTTAAAAAACCGCTTCATAATGAAGCGGTTTTTTGTTTTATTCTATATAAAAATTTAAATTTTATTAGATATGAATTGCATGTCCATACGCGTCTTCAACAGCTTCCATAATAGCTTCCGACATTGTAGGGTGTGGATGTACAGATTTCATAATTTCGTGTGCTGTCGTTTCTAATTTACGAGCTGCAACTGCTTCTGCAATCATCTCTGTAACTCCGTCACCAATCATATGACAACCTAACCATTCACCATATTTAGCGTCAAAAACAACTTTCACAAAACCATCAGCAGCTCCGTTTGCTACTGCTTTACCGTTTGCAGAAAATGGGAATTTACCAACTTTTACTTCGTAACCAGCTTCTTTTGCTTGTGCTTCTGTCATACCAACAGATGCAATTTCTGGTGAACAATATGTACAACCAGGGATATTTCCGTAATCGATTGCTTCTACTTTTTCGCCTGCAATATGTTCAACACATAAAATTCCTTGTGCTGAAGCTAAGTGTGCTAAATCTGCACCTTTTACAACATCACCAATTGCGTAATATCCTTTTACTGAAGTTTCACAGAAATCATTAATTACAATTTTTCCTCTTTCTGTAGCGATTCCTACCGCTTCTAAACCTAAGTTTTCTGTATTTGGAACAACTCCAACTGCAGATAAAACAACTTCAGCTTCTAAGATTTCATCACCTTTTGCAGTTTTTACAGTTGCTTTAACTAAATCTCCTGTTGTATCAACTCCAGTAACCTCAGCATTTGTTAAGATTTTTATTCCTGATTTCTTTAAAGATAATTGTAATTGTTTAGAAATATCTTCGTCCTCTACATTTACAATTCTTGGTAAAAATTCAACGATTGTAACTTCAGTTCCTAAAGTATTGTAGAAATGAGCGAACTCAACTCCAATAGCTCCAGAACCAACAACAATCATAGATTTTGGTTGTTTTTCCATTGCTAAAGCGCCACGATAACCGATAACCTTTTTACCATCTTGTGGTAATGCAGGTAATTCGCGAGAACGTGCTCCTGTTGCAATGATAATATTTTCTGCTGCGATTTCTTTAGACGTTCCGTCTGCCGCAGTTACTTTAACTTTTTTACCTGGTAAAACTTGCGCTGCACCTTGTATTACTTCAATGTTATTCTTTTTCATTAAGAACTGAACACCTTTACTCATACGATCAGCTACTCCACGAGAACGTGCAACAACATTTCCGAATTCAAAAGTAATGTCTGAAGGTTTGTTTAACCCGAAATCTTCCGCGTGATTTAAGTATTTGAATACTTGAGCACTTTTTAATAAAGCTTTCGTTGGAATACAACCCCAATTTAAACAGATCCCTCCTAGTTCTGCTTTTTCCACGATTGCTACTTTTTTTCCTAACTGAGAAGCTCTAATTGCTGCCACATATCCTCCTGGTCCGCTTCCAATAACTATAATGTCGTAACTCATTTTTTCCATAATTTGAACGCTAATTTATATAAATCTAAAACGAAATAAAAGCAATTCGGTAAAATAGATTAAAATTTCTTAAATTTGCAGGGTGAAAATATTCTTTGAAAATTACGCCGACGATTTATGCGTCGAAACGGACTTTCCTTTAGTAGGAAGTTTAGAACAAGCTATTGATATTTTCCATAATCTACCCGATTATGATGGTAGTTTTATTGGATTTGTAAATGACGATGGCAATACTGTTCAGATTTCTAAATACGACCGATTTTTATTTTTGGTCGAAATACCTGTATATGATCAAGATGCATCTTATTCTAAATTATTAAATTACTTTCAAGTAAAAAATTTAATTGAACATTTGTTTAATGGTTTTGATCCTTACGATATACCTGATTTAAAATTTGAACAGTATATAACTGAAAAAGCGACTAAATAGTCGCTTTTCTTATGTTTTATTTTTTAAATAAAAGTATAATCCGATTAATAAAATCATCAAAATAAATCCAATCCATACATGATAGGATTTATCTTCTTCAATAATTTTATCCTTTTCTTCTTTTGAATAAAAACTTAATGTAAGAATCAACCAATGGAAGCTATAACCTAAGGCTTTATACAATTTAAGGATTAATCCTTCGAAAATAACTGTTACTTTAAACTCTAGCATAAGATTTATTTAATGGTGTATTTTCCATAAATCCTTTCAGATGATTCTTTCATTAAATAAAAATCATTTTTATTATAATTTGAAAGACATAATTTATAAAATATAGTATCTGAATTCTCAATTAAACCAAATCTATAACCAATATTTTCATTTACTGCTTTACTCTCATCATTATTAAAAATAACATCTTTCAAGGTTATATTAATACTATCAAAATACTCTTTTGAATCTTTATCATAATATATTTCTGAATTGTTAATTTCTAATTTAAATGATTTCAAATTTTTCTCTTTAACAATAGTATCATAAACCATTGCACTAAATATTACTAAAACTATTAGTCCACCAAATAATAGAAAATATGGCACTGTTTCTTCGTTGAATAGCTCATCTTCATCATGATAGCTCATTACTTCTTCTCCATTTTATAGAATAGTAGAATCACAAAACTAATTGCAAAAGATAATCCCATTGCAAGGACCGAAGTTTTCATTCCTTCTGTATATTCGATCAATAAACCATAAATCACTAAACCTAAGAATAAAGCCAATTTCTCAAAGATATCATAAAAACTAAAATATGTAGTTGTATCCTCTGTTTCAGGTAATAATTTAGCGTAAGTTGAACGAGACAACGCTTGTAAACCTCCCATTACTAAACCAACTAAAGCAGCCATAGAATAAAAATGTATTTTTACATCTGGATGATCTGGCTGAATCATATAACCAATAACACAAGTGATAATCCAAATTACAATTCCGATTAAAATGGTAATTTTATTTCCGATTTTGCCTGATAAATACGAGAAAATCCATGCACCTAAAATGGCTTCAATCTGAATTAAAAGAATTGTCATAATTAATTCTGAACTTTCCATTTTAATCTCTGAACTTCCGAACATAGCTGCCATCAAGAAAATCGTTTGCATCGCTAAACTGTAAAAGAAAAATCCAGCTAAAAACACACGTATGTTTTTATAACTATTTAGTTCTTTGAAAGTGTTTGATAAACCTTTGAAACTGCTTTTGAATATGTCTTTCGGAACTTCTTTGTTCGTTACTTTATTTGGCAATTTTGATAAAGCAATTTGTCCAAATCCTAACCACCAAAATCCAGTTAATAGAAAACTTAATCGTGTGAAAAATGATACTTTTTCTTCTGGAGCAAATTGAATCATCGCTAAACAAATCGATAATAACATGACTGATCCGATATAACCAAACATATAACCTTTTGCAGATACAGAATCCATTTTTTCTTCGGAAACTATTTCTGGTAAATATGCATTGTAAAACACTAAACTTCCCCAAAAACCTACACTTCCAGTAATATTTAATAATAATCCAAGCCAAGTAAGTTCTGATGAAGTAAAGAAAAACATCGACATACACGAAAAGCTTCCCAAATAACAGAAAAAACGTAAGAATTTGATTTTATTTCCTATTAAATCTGCAATTGAAGATAAAACTGGCGATAAAATAATCACAAAGAAAAAAGCAATAGCTAATGAAAAGTTGAAAGCAGATTCTGGTAATAACCCTAAAAACTTTATAGGATTTCCAGCCTCATCTCTTGTCATAGCAGTGTAAAACACAGGAAATATTGCCGAAGCAATTACCAAAGAGTGAACCGAATTTGCCCAATCGTAAGAAACCCATGCTCTTATTAAACTTGGTTGATTTTTTTCTATTGTACTCATTTTGCTTTTATAATTGTGTTAAATTAAGCATCTCAAATGTAAAATAAAAATGGAATCTGTACGATTAATTTTTCGTGAATTAAATATGTCCGACGCAGCTCGATTATTTGAAATTTATTCAGATAAAGAAGCTATGAAATACAGGCAATCCAATCATCATAAAACAATTGACGATTCTTTTGAAATGTTGAAACGTGATGCTGAAGTGAAAGCTTCAAATTATGAGCATCGATTTGGAATTATTGAAAAAGATTCGAAACAATTAATTGGGACAATCATGTATCAACCAATTTACAATAAAGCTATTATAGGTTATTCTTTTGCTAAACAAACCTGGGGAAATGGATTTGCTACTGAAGTTGTTGATTGGATGATTAACTATCTTAAACAAAATAATTTTAGAATTATTGAAGCTTGGGTTTTAAATGAAAATATTGCTTCTAGTAAAGTTTTAGAAAAGAATAATTTTCGTTTGGTTTCACAAACTATTTACCCTGAATCAAAGTTTTATCAATTATATGTTTAACGTAATTTCTTATCAAAATCATTTAAAAAACTAATAATAGCATCTAAAACTTCTGCATCAAAACGTTTCAAATTAAATAATACTGAAATAGTATATTTTCCTTTGACTAATTCTGATTTAAAAATTGGCGAAAATTCCGAATCTTGATTGTTATAAAATTTTTGTAAAAATAAATTAGATTCTAATTCATTTACTAAGTTAGAATCATTAGTTTTTACAAAATAATTCTTTTTAGAAAATACCTTTTTAAGAATAGAAGTTTCTTTGATTTCAAAAGTTGGATAATTAGGATGATATTTCGAAATCAATTTAATATTAATTCTATGCATATCATTAAATGCACTTCCTTCTGTTGATGATGTTTCTGAAAATCCTGAAGATCTATTCTCGTAGGTAATAACGCTAGTTGAATATAAATTATCAATTTCTACATAATAATTATACAAGGGTAAAAATCCACGGTTAAACCATCTCTTTTCTGAAAAAGTTACCTTTTCTGTATATTTTTCAAAAAATGATAATATTCTTTCAGATAATTTTACTTTGATTTGATTCATATTAGTAGTTTGATTTAAAGGTAATAAAAAAAGCTACCTATAATAGATAGCTTTTAAAATATTGTTAAATTTCTTTTCTTAATCTCGCAACCGGAATACTTAATTGTTCTCTGTATTTTGCAATGGTACGACGAGCAATAGGATAACCTTTTTCTTTTAAGATTTCAGTTAATTTCTCATCGGTTAATGGCTTGCGTTTATCTTCATCTTGGATAACATCTTGTAAAATTCGTTTAATCTCACGAGTTGACACCTCCTCACCTTCTTCATTTGTCAATGATTCAGAGAAAAGATCTTTGATTAAAAATGTACCATACGGCGTTGCAATATATTTAGAATTTGCTACACGAGAGACAGTTGAAATATCCATTCCAATACGATCAGAAATATCTTTCAAAATCATTGGTTTAATTTTGGTTTCGTCCCCAGTTAGGAAATATTCTTTCTGAAACTTCATTATAGCTTCCATCGTATACATTAACGTATTACGACGTTGTTGTACCGCATCAATAAACCATTTTGCTGAATCTAATTTTTGTTTTACGAAAATTACGGCTTCTTTTTGCTGAGCAGATTTATGTTCAGTTTTTTTGTATGTATCCAACATTTCTGCGAATGTATTTGATACGCGAAGTTCAGGAACATTACGACCATTTAACGATAATTCTAATTCACCATCATTAATATTAATTGTAAAATCTGGAGTGATTTGCTCTACAATTCTTCCACTAGACGAAAATGATTTTCCTGGTTTTGGATTTAATCTTTCAATTTCAGTAATCGCATCACGTAATTCCTCTTCATCAACATCATATTTCGCTAATAATTTAGAATAATGCTTTTTCGTAAACGCGTCAAACGAATCAAAAATTAATTTTTCAGCTAGTTCTATTGCTGGAGATTGGTTTTTATTTTCTAATTGAATTAAAAGACATTCTTGTAAATTACGGGCTCCGACTCCTACTGGATCAAGTTTTTGAATGTAATTAATCAAAATATTTTCAACCTCTTCATAAGACACAAAAATATTTTGAGTAAATGCTAAATCATCTACTAAAGATTTTAATTCGCGACGGATATATCCATCATCATCAATATTACCTAAAATAAACTCAGCGATTTTAAATTGCTGTTCAGTTAAACGATATGTAGAAACCTGACTTGATAAATACTCGATAAAACTAACACCTTGTGCATAAGGAACCGATTTTTCTTCGTCATCATCACTGTAATTGTTCGTGTATGTTTTATAATTCGGAACATCATCATCGCTCAAATATTCGTCTATATTTATATCACTTGTATCAATTACTTGGTCATCACCATAATCATCACCATCATTTCCCCAATCATCCTGATCGTTCGAATATTCATCATCATATTCAGACGATTGGTCATCTAATGCAGGATTTTCCTCCAACTCTTCTTGTACGCGTTGTTCAAATGCAACCGTAGGAAGTTGGACTAACTTCATTAATTGGATTTGCTGAGGCGATAATTTCTGTTGTAATTTTAAATTTAATTCCTGCTTTAACATAAAAATGAAATAAGTTAAAAAATGGGTTTAATCACTATTCTAATATAATAAAATTTGATTAAACCCAACTTTATATTTTAAATTCTATTGATTAGAATTCTGCATTATTTGGAGTTCTTGGGAAAGGAATAACGTCACGGATGTTTCCCATACCTGTTACGAATAAAACTAAACGCTCTAATCCTAAACCAAATCCTGAGTGAGGAACAGTTCCGAAACGACGCGTGTCACGGTACCACCATAATTCTTCTGGATCGATTCCGAATTTTTCCATTTTTTCGTCTAATACTTCTAAACGCTCTTCACGTTGAGAACCACCGATAATTTCTCCAATTCCTGGGAATAAAACATCCATTGCACGAACTGTTTTACCATCTTCGTTCATACGCATATAGAATGCTTTAATTTCTGCTGGATAATCGAATAAGATCACTGGAGTTTTGAAGTGTTTTTCAACTAAGTAACGCTCGTGTTCAGACTGTAAATCAGCTCCCCAACCTTCAATTGGATATTTGAATTTACCTTTTTTGTTTGGTTTAGATTCTTTTAAAATCTCAACTGCTTCTGTATAAGATAAACGAACGAATTCATTATTTAATACATATTCTAAACGCTCAATTAAACCTAATTCTGAACGCTCTGCAGCTGGTTTACCTTGTTGCTCTTTATCGTAACGTTGAGCTAAGAAAGCTAAATCGTCTTTGCAATTTTCCATTGCGTAAGAAATCACGTATTTCATGAAATCTTCAGCTAAATCCATATTTTGATCTAAATCAAAAAATGCGATTTCTGGTTCAATCATCCAAAATTCAGCTAAGTGACGAGATGTATTCGAGTTTTCTGCACGGAAAGTAGGTCCAAAAGTATATACTTTACCTAATCCCATTGCAGCTGTTTCTCCTTCTAATTGTCCTGATACAGTTAAGTTTGTAGATTTTCCGAAGAAATCTTGTGTATAATCTACTTCACCATCTTCTGTACGAGGTAAATTGTTAACGTCTAAATTTGTTACGTGGAACATTTCTCCTGCACCTTCAGCATCAGAACCTGTGATGATTGGAGTGTTTACGTAAACAAATCCATTTTCGTTAAAATATTTGTGGATCGCAAACATTAACGAGTTACGAACACGGAAAATAGCTCCGAATAAATTCGTACGAAAACGTAAATGTGCTTGTTCTCTTAATGTTTCTAAAGAGTGTTGTTTAGGCTGTAAAATTGTTCCTTGTACATCATCTGAAGGAGCAATTCCTAATACTTTAATCTCTTTCGCAATAATTTCAATTTCTTGACCTGCACCTTCACTTTCTACAACTACACCTGTAACTGATAAAGAAGCTGCTGTAGAAATTTGTTTTATGATTGATTCGTCAAAATTTTCGAAATCTACTACAACTTGTACATTATTAATTGTAGACCCGTCATTTAACGCTACAAAGCGATTACTTCTAAATGATCTTACCCATCCATTAACAACTACTTCTTGTTGTAACAAATCTTTACCTCTTTCTAATAAGGCTTTAATTCCGTACGATTGCATATTATAATTTAATTTATACTTACAAATTTAGTTATATTTCTATGTTAGAAAAACTAAAGGCATAATTTTTGCGAAAAAGTTTTGATAAAAATAAAATCCGTTAAGAAATTAAACTTTCTTAACGGATTTTTTATAATTTATGAATGATTTAAAGCCTAAAATAAATTTAAATTAAATGTTAGCTTCACATGAATATTATCTTCCACTTTTGAATGAGAGTAAGCACCTAAACGGTAATAAACACCTAACCCAAAATTTTTCAGAAAGATATTATTTACTTCTACACCAGTTTCATGAAAATAATGATTTGGCGTTTTAAAATCAAATAGGTTATGATTTTGTTTATGATTCATCGTTCCTAAAATACCACGGTAAACAAATTGTGGTAAAATCACATTTTGACCAATTCTAACTCCAGCAAAAATATGTTTGATTTGAAATGAAATATAACGGTCTGAATAAAATTCGCCAGGTAACATTGTTTCAAAATTATTAGCAGTTGCAACTCCAAAATTCTGAAAAACTGGTTTTCCTTTTGCATTCCCCATTCCTTCGAATAAATTCATCAAAGCCATTTCTCCAAACACTGCTCCTGTTGATACATTTACTTTTGATTTCCCTAATGATGATTCAAAAATATCAGAATATGCAACATTTAATCGAATGGCATCAAATTCAGAATCTCCAAATTTCCAGTATTTATTAGCTAAAATGTAGAAAACTGATTGTCCTTGTTTTACAGTAACTTTTCCGTAAGGCGTTCTTAAATATTCGTCTTTTGGCGCCCAACGAACTGCAAATTGTGTATTATAAAAATCTAACCAACCTTGATTATCTTCATATTGATATACAAATTCATTCTTTTGTTTCTCATAATTCATCGAAACATTAAAGGTTACATTTCTAAAAATATCTTGTTCGTATCCAGCGCTATATTTTTTGTACGAATAATATTGATCGTTGTATAAATTCTTTAAAGTACCGTTCACAAAACGTGTAAAATTGCTTTGTAACAACATCGGAATATGACCTGATGCACTTACATCTTGTGCATAATTCCCAAAAATTCGACCTGAATAAGCTTTATTCACAAAATAATCTCCTCCAAATCCAAACTTAAACGTTTCATCTTTAAAACCATAAGCTGTATATGCATTGATCGAATAGTTTGTGCTTAATTTTTCGTTTGTATTAAAAGCAGCTCCTAATCTTAATCCTTCGAAATTATTATAACTTAAAACTTTCGTTAAATCTAAATCAACTTTTCCAATATCAACCTTACCTCCTTTTTGGATAATACGCAACAATTTCATCTTACCCTCAATGTTATATTTCTCTGAAATACTATCCATTTTTACGTAAGTCATATTATCTTTTTCAGAAAATTCGCCACGGTATTCTTTCAATACTTTTTCAGTTTTATCGACTGTATTAACATCAAAAGCTGCTTCGGTAGAATATCCAGCAAATTCACTGGCTTTATACTGAACTGGAGTTTGAATATTTTTGAAATTAACTTGATGGAAAATCCAAAGTTTTTCTGATTCATCAACTTCTTCATTAGATTCAATTTTAATTCCGTCCATGTTTAAATACCCGCTTTCCATACGATATATTTGATACGATGGAAACCAATTGTTATCTATAAACTGCCATTCTGCATCAAAATCTGCATAAAATTGATCGTCTGTATTTTCAGCAATAATTTTAACTAAGGCCTTAGTTTTTTCATCAATCCAAAACTCACCACGAAGCTGACGTTTATTGATACGTTGTCTTGGAGTAAAACCAACAATTGTAGTTGTACGCCCATTTAACTGAAATTCTTCTACAATTTTGTATCTATAATAATTTAAACCTTCTGAAGAAATTGGGTTTTCAATACCACGAAAAAAGAAATCAAAACGGGGCTGATCTAAATTAATTAAAACAGGTTGCATGGCATCTAACTCATAAATCGGAGTTTTTAATCCAGAAATACGAGAAGATTTGATGATGTTTTTAGAACCAAAACTACGCGAATATTTATGATCCATCGCACGTTCACTTAAGAAAACATGACTCTCATTCAAGAATTTTCGCCAATTATTAATTGAAGAATCTTTTTTATCCTTCGGATTAAGAATTAAACGCAAAGAGTCTTGTTCAACAGTACTCCAGAATTTTGTGTACGATTGAAAAAAGTATGAATCTGATTTTTTTAATGAATTTTTAGATTGATGACGTATTACCTTTTTTACATAACTTCTGGCGATAGAATCATTTGAATAAAATTCTGCTGCAGATAAGCTAATAGTGCTTTGTTCAAGAAAAACTTCAACTAATTTTTGATTGTTTACCTTCAAATTCTGAGGCTGAAAACCTTCGCTTTCTACATTAAATTCAGTAATGCTATCATTTAGCGTCAATTCGCCAATGTCATTTGTAAATCCAAGGACTGAAAAGTTTTTATCAGAAATCTTAGCTTTTGCTATTCTAAACTCGTCTCTTGAGTCGTAAACTCGAACTTTAATTTGAGCTGTAAGACTGATTGATATTAATAAAAATAAAAAACTGTAAAGTTTTTGCATGTCGTAAAATTGAACCGCAATTTAACAAAAAAAGCAGCGATTTTAACGCTGCTTTAAATTTTATTTAAGAAATTTTGAAAGAATTAAACTTTCATGATTTCTGCTTCTTTTTTAGCTAATTCTTCCTCTAATTTTTTAGAAAATTTATCAGTTAAACCTTGAACGCGAGTTTCGTAATCTTTTACTAAATCTTCAGCAACATCTTTTAATCCTTTTAAAGATTTATTAGCATCTTGACGTGCATTACGAATAGAAACTTTTGCATTTTCCATATCCGCTTTAGCCATTTTAACTAATTCTTTACGACGCTCTTCAGTTACTGGAGGAATACTAATAATAATAGAATCACCATTGTTAGATGGTGCGAAACCTAAGTTACTGTTAACGATTGCTTTTTCAATCTCGTTAATTAAGTTTCTTTCCCAAGGTTGGATGCTTAATGTCATGGCGTCTGGAGTTGTAACATTAGCTACTTGGCTTAACGGAGTTAAACTTCCGTAGTAATCAACACGAACAGAACTTAACATAGCAGGTGTAGCTTTACCAGCTCTTAATTTATCAAATGCAACACCTAAATGTTCCACAGTACCTTGCATTTGCTCTTTTGCAGTTTCTAAAATTAGATCTAACTCTTCCATTTTGGATTTAATTATTTGTTACTAGAGTACCTACGTTACCTCCTTCAATTAATGCTTTTAAATTACCTTCTGTATTCATATCAAAAACGATAATTGGTAATTTGTTTTCTTCACTTAAAGTAAAAGCTGTCATATCCATTACTTTTAAGTTTTTATCGTAAACTTCTTGATATGTAATTGTATCAAATTTCTCTGCTGTTGGGTCTTTTTCAGGATCAGCAGTGTAAATACCATCTACACGAGTTCCTTTTAAGATTACATCAGCATTGATTTCAATTGCACGTAATACAGCTGCTGTATCTGTTGTAAAATATGGATTTCCAGTACCAGCACCAAAAATAACAACACGACCTTTTTCTAAATGACGAGTCGCTTTACGTTTGATGAAAGGTTCTGCAATTTGCTCCATACGAATTGCAGTTTGTAAACGTGTAATTAATCCGGCATCTTCTAAAGCACCTTGTAAAGCCATACTGTTGATTACAGTAGCTAACATTCCCATGTAATCTCCTTGTACGCGATCCATACCCGATGCAACACCTTGTACACCTCTGAAAATATTACCACCACCAATTACGATTGCCACTTCACATCCTAAATCAACAACTTCTTTGATTTGATCTGCATATTGTTTTAACATATTTGGGTCGATTCCGTATTGTAAATCTCCCATTAGTGCCTCTCCACTTAATTTAAGTAGTACTCTTTTGTATTTCATTATTTCAAAGGTTTTCTTTTGCAAATATAATTTATCTCTTACTATTCTACTAACGTTCGAATATATCTAATGCATTTTTTGTTGTTATTTCTGCGATTTCATTCGGAGTCAAGTGATAAATATCGACTAACTTCTCAGAAACATACTTTAAATAACTTGATTCATTTCGTTTCCCTCTAAAAGGAACTGGTGCTAAATAAGGCGAATCTGTTTCTAAAACGATGTGTTTTATATCAAAATCCGCTAAAAACTGATCAATTTTTCCATTTTTAAAAGTCACTACTCCACCGATTCCTAATTTTAAATTAAAATCAATCGCGCGTTGCGCATCTTCTTTAGTCCCAGAAAAACAATGGAAAATTCCGAATAATTTATCGTCTTTTACTTCTTCTAAAACTTCAAAAACTTCATTAAAAGCATCACGACAATGAATAACAATTGGTAAATTCTTTTCTTTCGCCCATTCAATTTGGGTTTTAAAAGCATCCTGTTGTTCTTTTAAATATGCTTTTTCCCAATATAAATCAATTCCGATTTCTCCGATTGCTTTAAAATCTCTTTTATCAATCCATTCACGAACATGTGCCATTTCAGATTCTAACGTATTTGGATGAACTGAACATGGATGTAATCCCATCATCGCAAACATTTCATTTGGATATTGAGCTTCTAAATTCAACATCTTTTCTGTATACGATTGATCGATTGCGGGTAAATAAAATCGTTCAACACCATTTTCCTTTGCACGTGCAATTACTTCAGTAATATCTTTTGCAAACTGCTCAGAATACAAGTGTGTATGTGTATCAATTAACATGATTTGATCTTTGTTCTTAATATTTCTTTTTCTTGCTGAAAATCTAATTTTTGTCCTTTCTCTAATTCATTTATCATCTGCATCGTCTTTTGTAAAAACTTTTGATGACTTGTTGATTCTTCATTAAACGGACGATGATTTAAAGCACTATTTATTTTGCTAATTTTTTGAATAATGGTTTGTGTTGAATTTTCGAAATAAGTTTCTCCAAATTTTTCCCAAATATATTCTACTGCTTGATTTGTGGGATGAATTAAATCTTCTTTATAAAAACGATAATCTCTTAAATCATCCATCACCAATTCGTAAGACGGAAAATAATTGACTTGTTTGTATTTTAAATCTAATTGATATAAAGCGTCTAATAACCTTGCCTTACTTACATTATTTTCTACAATTCCGTCTTTAATATGACGAACTGGACTAACAGTTGTAATAATCTTAACGTTTGGATTAATTTTCGTGATTTCAAAAGCAATTAAATCCATCGATTTAAAATTCTCTTCGGTTGTAAGTAATACTTTCTTAAATTGCTTAGCTTCTACTTTATGGCAATTTGCAACAATTTCAGCCGTATCTATTCTTTCATAAACCCACGAAGTTCCTAATGTTAAAATCAAAACATCGCAATTCTTAATTTGATGATGTACACGATCTAAAGTTAAATTTAAATTGATTAAAACCTCATCTTTAGAAAGTGCATTAAATGATGAATGTACATCAAAACAGAAAAATTGTTCTCCGTTTTGATGTACATCATCCGTTGTAAAATATCTTTTATCGATGCTTCTTTCGATTAAATTTTGAATGGAATAAGCATTAAAAATAATTCCAAAAGGATTAATTAATCCATCAAATTTTAAATCAACTAATCGGTTTCCCATTTCATCAGAAAAACAAGAACCAATGGTCAAAATTTTATGCTGATGATTAATTTTAAAATCAGATTCAGGAATATGAAAAGTCGTTCGAAATTGCATTTTATATTATCCTTGACGGTCAATTAAAAGTTCGCTTAATTCACGTAAATAAACTTTCTTATCGTCAGCTACGTCAATTTTATCTAAATATTGATGTGCTTTATTCGTGTATTCACGAATTAAAGTAGAAAGCTTTTTGTTTACATTTAATTTTCTGAAAATTTTCTCTACAGCGTAAACTTTATCAATATTATCCGTATTCATATTATACCAGAATAATAATTCATCACGCTCTTCTTTATTTGCAGCTTCTAAAGCAGAAATGTAAAGAATCGTTTTCTTATTTTCGTAAATATCTCCTGCGTGTTTTTTACCTAAATGCTCTAAATTTCCGAATACATCTAAATAATCATCTTTTAATTGGTATGCGATTCCTAAATTAAGACCATATTGATAAATTAATTCAGCATCCTCCTCTTTAGCTCCAGCAATTAAAGCACCGATTTGTAAAGAAGCACCAACTAAAACACCAGTTTTGAAAGAAATCATTTTGATGTAATCTTCGTAAGAAACATTCGTTTGCGTTTCGAAATTAATGTCCCATTGCTGACCTTCACATAATTCCTTCGCCGTTTTAGTGAATAATTTAGTTACCTTTTTAAATAATTCAGGTTCTAAATCTTCTAACATTTCGTATGATCTAATCAATAAAGCATCTCCTGAAAGAATTGCTGTATTAACACCATATTGTTCGTGAACTGTAGTTTTTCCGCGACGTAATGGCGCATCGTCCATAATATCATCATGCATTAATGAGAAATTATGAAAAAACTCAACCGCTAAAGAAGGTTTAATGACTTGTTGTAAATCTCCATCAAATAAATCTGCACCTAATAAAACAATTACCGGACGAATACGTTTACCACCAATATTTAGGATATAATCCATTGGCTCGTACAATTCTTTTGGTGTATTGATTAAAGAATTTTCTTGTAATCCTTGTGCAACTAAATCGTGAAATTTATCTAATGAACTCATAGTTTAATTTTTGTAAAAATTAAGTTTTGGCAAATATAATTAAGAATGATTGATTTCGGGTTGTTTTATCCTTTTTTTGATGAGCTGATAAAATTCATTTCCAACTACCAAATAAGTAAGAAATTGAGTAAACAATGATAATATGAAAAATAAATGACCTTTTTCTAAAATCAACAAAATACTATTAAAAGTTGGAATACACCAAACATAAGTAGATGCAAGCACTAAAATTGCAGCGTTTAGACGAAATAACCATTTTATATTTTTTTTATATACCCCAAAATGCACAAATATTGCAAAGAAATAGATGTAACCTAAAATCTTGAAAAAATCATTTAAGATAAATTGAACAGAAAATTCATCGAAATAATCGTTAAAAGACGAATAAAGATAAGTTTGACTATATAGAGAATCTAAATTATTTGACAAAAAGAAAACAGCTATATTGAATAATAAAACAATAGTAAATTGATCTTTAAATTCATCCAACAACATTAAATAATAATCAAATCTTGAAAATGTTTTTTTCTTTTTCATTATTTAAATAATTCGCTAATTATTTGGTATGATTTACGTTTTGCTTTTTGGTCATAAATATTAGAATTCACAATAATCTCATCAATTCCAGTTTCATTTACAAAATCTATTAACGCGGCATGCAAAGTAGATCGAGAACCAATAAATGATAACGCTGTCATACCTTTTAATATATATTTCTGATGATCTGTACAATTTTGTAAATCTGTTTCTTCAGGGGAAACTACTGGTTGTCTACGATCAGTAATTATATTTAGAAAAGATTGATACATCGTCATTGATAAATAATGTGCTTCTTGATCTGAATAAGCTGCAATAACATTAACACACGCCATTGTATAAGGTTTTGAAAGATATTTGGACGGCTGAAAATGTTTCTTGTAAATTTTGATAGCTTCATAAAACTGTTGAGGAGCAAAATGCCCAGCAAAAGCATAAGGCAACCCTAAATTGGCAGCCAAATACGCACTTTCTGTACTTGATCCTAATATATATAAATCTACATTAGCACCTTCTCCCGGAATTGCACGAACTTTATTAGTACAATTCTCTGCAGACAAATAACGTTGAAGTTCTTTGATTTCTAATTCAAAATTATATTGATGAAACCCCTCACCACGGCGAAGTATTGAAGCAGTTAACTGATCCGTTCCTGGCGCACGTCCTAAGCCTAAATCGATACGATTTGGATATAATGCATCTAAAGTTCCGAATTGTTCAGCAATATTTAAAGCAGTATGATTGGGTAACATAATACCACCAGACCCAACACGAATTGTAGAAGTTCCGCCCGCAACATAACCAATTAAAATAGATGTAGCAGAACTCGCTACATTTTCCATATTATGATGTTCAGACAACCAATATCTTGTGTATCCTAAATCTTCTGTAATTTTAGCACATTCTAACGTATTTTGAAACGTTTCATTTAACGAATCTCCTTTTCTTACTACAGCTAAATCTAAAACTGAATATTTAATATTCTTTAGTTTTTCCATCAATCATTAATTACTGTACTAAAATAAGAAGATTTTATCTTCAAAAAAAAATATCAATCCAACCTATAATTATATATATAGATCAGATTGATATTAGATTTTTTTTGTTAGCTAGGAATGTTATAAATACAAATTTATATAGCATTTCAATTCAATATATAAAGATTTAATAAACCATTAAATTGAATTAACCAAATACCTTATTTAGATAATTAAAATTAATTCGAAGCATTTAATTACTGTTTTTTTTTAACTTTGTAAAAAGAAAAAATAATGGATGTAAAGCTTTATGATGAAGAGTTTGATGATTTTAAAATCTTTTGTTTAGAAGGGGTTGATGATATTGAAACGGAAGAAACATCTAAATTATTTCCTTTCTTTGAACATCTTGCCTTAAACAAAGGTATAACAAATGTTTATCAACCATGTGATAGTTTTGAAGGATTTGAAGAAAGTATTTCTAATCTATTATTTCATGACAAAAACTTTAGAGAATATCAAATTATCTATTTAGTTTTTAATGGTCAAGATCATAATATAGAAATCGATGGCTATTATTATTCTTTAGAGGAAATTTCAGAATTATTTCAAGGTCGCTTAACTGATAAAATTATTCATTTTTCAAACACTAAATGTTTAGATTTAGAAGAAGAAACATTTCAATATTTCTTAGATGTAACTGGTGCAAAAGCCGTATCGGGTTATGTTAAAAATGCACCAATATTGAGCACTATTTTAGATCAACATTTTTTTGAATTAGCTAGAGAATTTGATGATCCAGTAGAATTAGTAGAAACACTTTTTGAAAAGCATTACAATTTATGTGTGAAAATGGGTTTTAGACTATATTATTAATAAAATCTTAATCTTTTGATTATTACATGTTAATTGACATAAATCAATTATAAATTAGACTGAATTAATTTAAATTTGCACTACAATAAAGAAAAAATGTCATTAATAGATACTTTACAGTGGAGATATGCCACTAAAAAATATGATACTACAAAAAAAGTAGACGAAGCTGATGTACAAAAAATTGTAGAAGCAGCAAGATTAGCTCCTACTTCATCTGGTTTACAGCAATTTCGTGTACTTGTTATTACAAATCAAGAAATTAAAGAAAAATTAGTTGATGTTTCATTTGGACAAGAAATTGTTAAAGATTGTTCACACTTATTAGTTTTTGCCTCATGGGACAAATACACTGAAGAACGAATTGACTCTGCTTTCGATTTTGCAACTGATGTAAGAGAATTACCTCGTGGACGATTTAATTCATATACAGATAAATTAAAAAGTATTTATCTGCCTCAATCACAGGAAGAAAATTTTATTCATACCGCTAAACAAGCATACATCGGTATGGCTATGTCTATTGCACAAGCAGCTGAACTAAAGATAGATGCTACACCGATGGAAGGCTTTGAAAACGATAAATTAGATGAAATTTTAGGTTTAAAAATCAAAGGATTAAGTAGTGTTTTAATGTTACCTATTGGCTACAGAGATGAAGGAAATGACTGGAATGCATCGTTGAACAAAGTTAGAATTCCGACAGAAGAATTTGTATTAGAAATTAAATAATGACAAAAAACCGATGAAATTCATCGGTTTTTTTTATTTCTATTTTATAGCTTCAAAATATTCACGATCTATTTCTTCCCTAAAATCAGGATGAGCAATTTCTACCATTGCCTTTACACGATCTCTGATGTGTTTTCCCGAAAGTTTTGCAACTCCAAATTCAGTTACAATATAATCAACATGCGCACGAGAAGTTACAACTCCGGCACCAATCTTTAAAGTTGGAACAATCTTATTTACTCCTTTATTCGTTGTAGAAGTTAAAGCTAAAATTGATTTTCCTCCTTTACTCATAGAAGCTCCTGTAATAAAATCAATTTGTCCTCCAACACCAGAAAATACATTTGTCCCAATAGAATCTGCACAAACTTGTCCGGTTACATCAACCTCAATTGCCGAATTGATAGAAATTAAACGATTATTCTTCGCTATTTTATATGGATCATTAGAAAATGAAGTTGGTTTCATTTCAATGATTGGATTTTGATTGATAAAATCATATAAATCTTGTGATCCATCAGCAAAAGTTGATACAATTTTTCCTTTTAAAATACCTTTATGTTCACCTGTAATTACACCTGATTTTACTAACGGAATAATTCCATCTGAAAACATTTCAGTATGGATTCCTAAACCTTTGTGGTTCGTTAAATTAGCTAAAACTGCATTCGGAATTGATCCAATTCCCATTTGTAAACAACTTTTATCTTCAATAAGTTCAGCAATATAATTTCCTATAGTTATTTCATCAGTTGTAGCTTCAGGCATAGAAAATGCATATAATGGCGAATGATGCTCGACTAAATGCGTAATTTTTGATACATGAATATAGGAATCTCCAAAAGTACGAGGTACAAATTTATTTACCTGAGCAATAATCACTCTTGCAGTTTGAGTTGCTGCATGAATATTTTCTATCGAAGTTCCTAAAGAACAATAACCATGTACATCTGGCTCTGTTACTTGTATTAATAATACATCAACCTTTAAATCTCCATTTAAAATAGCCTTTGGCATAGAGCCTAAAAATATAGGCGTATATGAACCGTTCCCTTGTTTAATCGTATGTCTAACATTGGCTCCCACAAACAATGAATTGACAAAAAACGAATCCTTGTATTGTACATCAGCATATTTTGCTTCACCATAGGTATGGATATGACACATTTCTACATCTTTTAATTCAGATGCGCGATCTGTCAAAGCATCAGTTAATATAGTCGGTGTCATAGAAGCAGCATGCACATATACTCTATCTCCCGATTTAACAGCTTTTACAGCTTCTTTAGCAGTTATAAAAGTCATCTTTTTTGATTTGTTTTCACAAAAATAAATTATTCTTGCAAAACAATTAGTATGATAAACAGTTATGACAACAGAAAAAAGAGAATTAATTGAAGCGAGCTTTAATAGTTCAGAAACATTAAAATTTTACAATGCAACATTAGTTGAAGCTGAAACTGGTTTTATATCTATTAAAATTCCAAAACAAACAATAATGACCAGAAAACATGGAATGTTTAATGGAGCAATGATTGCTTCATTAGTAGATGTTTCTTCTGGTTATGCTGCGGTTAGTAATTATGAAGACGATTGCTATGTTGTAACTGTAGAGTTAAAAGTAAATTACTTAAATCCTGCGCTTGGTGATAACTTATTATCAAAATCTTTTGTTGTTAAAGGAGGAAAAAAGATAAGTGTTATTAGAACAGAAATTTATACAGTAGATAACGATTTATCTCATGAAAAACATGTAGCTACTTCTTTAGTAACAATGATGAGAATAAAATAAAAAAAATAGTAAAAATCAAAAAAAATATGTATTATACCATCCTCGTTTTCCTTGTACTATCAATATTGGGGTTAGTTTGAAATATGAAACTGATAATCCTAATGATTGTATTTCGCTTGTAAATGGTGATAATTTATGCGTTTTAAAAACAATTTATACCACTTACTTCTGCATTAATCTACTTTTGATATATATTATTACAATTCAAAAATAAAATACTAAATCAGAACAATTAAATTAATTTAATCTTCAACATGAAAGTGAGAAGGAAATGCTTTTTTAGGATCTTGTTTCAGAATGTTTAATTTAAACTGACTTTCTAAAAAACCATAACCATAGTTAAAAAACTGAATTAATGTTGTTTGCATTGATAGAACTCCAACTTTAATTGATTTAAAACGCATGGTTGCAAATACAAAAATAAGAACCATATACAATAACCAAAACATCATTGGAATATGTAGAATTTTTATCAAATCAAAAATAATAAATCCTAACACAAAAGTAAACCAAGCAAATAAAGTCCCTAAAAAGAATAAACTCGGAAACCAAAAAGTTGGTTTTACATAATTTGGATGGCGCTGATTCAAAATCGGACGCGCAACACCAAATTGATAAACTTGTTTCGCAAATTTCTTTAATGAAGTACGACGTTTATGAATCACTTTTGAATCCTGAAACAATCGCGTTTCGAATCCATTTTCCCATAAACGCATTGATAAATCTGGATCTTCACCAATTCGCATGGCAGCAAATCCACCAGTTTTTTCGTAAGCTTTACGGGAAATTCCCATATTGAAGCTACGCGGCTGAAATTTACCTACCT
Source organism: Faecalibacter macacae (assembly GCF_003687725.1). GTDB lineage: Bacteria > Bacteroidota > Bacteroidia > Flavobacteriales > Weeksellaceae > Empedobacter > Empedobacter macacae. Next base: position 144,972 of record NZ_RDOJ01000005.1, on the reverse strand, counting down.
GCTTTTTACCTCCTCTGATTCCACCAGTAGTTAAAAATGAAGTCATCGAAAATGTAATTGCTTTTTGCATCTCATTAAACGATTCATCCGCATCATCTGGTCCACCAAAAGCGTCTACATAATTTGAAGATAATTCATCGTAAACCGATTGAATATATGTTGAAGGAATAATCGTATCCGAATCCAGGAAAATAAAATAATTACCATTGGCTTTTTCCATTCCGTAATTACGAGATTTTCCTGGACCTGAATTCGATTTATAATAATATTTAATATCTAATTGATCTTGAAATTTAGCACAAACTGTATCTAATTTATTTTTTGATCCATCGTCTACGATGATCATTTCAAAATTAGAATTTGTTTGCTTTGTTAAACTCGATAATAATTCTGTTAACTCGTCTTGACGTTCATAAACGGCAACAATAATAGATAACTGAATGTCAGTTGTATTCAAAATCAATAAAAGATATTAGTTGATACTTTCTTTAATTTCTAAAGCAACTTGCATAATATTACCTACACCTTTACTGTGTAATGGAGAATAATTAGCATTTGATTGCTTAATTGTGTGTGCAATTTCGATGATCAAATCAATTGGTGAAATTTCAAGACCTTTTGGTTCAGCATTAAAATCTAAACCAGCCATAGAAACTTCTTCTATCATTCCAAAAAGCCATTCTTCTAAAAATACATTCAGATCTAATGACTCTATTTTATGATTTTCCCATTGATTTTGTCTTGCCTCTTGAGCTTTATTTTCCGAAGACCAAAAACAAATCACTTCTAAATTCGAACCATCTTCATATTCAAAATCTTCAGAAAAAGTAACTGCAAAGCCCTCTTCAGAAGTCAATAAATAAACTTTTTGATTCGCTATGATTTGTTCGATAAAATCTTTAGTATCCAATTTTTATATTTTTAATCGTTTTGTTTTTTAAATTTCTTAGTTCCTTCGTACATTTCGTACTGTAAGAAATCACATTCTAATTTACCATTAAAAACTTTTAATTTTTTAGATGGTTTTAATCCTACATATTTCTTTGCAGATAAATCTGAAGTTACAAACCAAGCTAATGTATTTGGATAACTCGATTTTAATGTATCTCCAATTTGTTTGTAAAACACTTGATTATCATTCTCTAAACGCTCATTATAAGGAGGATTAAATACGATAGAAACTGGAAATAAATCTTTTTTAGACGTAAAGAAGTCTTGTTGACGCACCTCAATAATATCTGATAAATCTGCAGAACGAATGTTCTCTTCTGCAATTTTAACCATCATTGGAGAAATATCATAACCTACAATTTTGTAATCAAAATCTTTAATTCTGTTAATTCTAAAGTTTCTAATCTCTGCAAATAATTGTGGATTATAATCTGGCCAATTTTGGAAAGAAAAATCTCTACGGTGAATTTGTGCTGGAATATTACATGCAATCATTCCTGCTTCAACAAGCATAGTTCCAGAACCACACATTGGATCTAAGTAATTTCCTTTACCATCCCAACCTGCTGTTATTAATAAACATGCTGCTAAAACTTCGTTAATTGGAGCTGGTCCAGTTTCCGAACGATAACCACGTTTATGTAAAGATTCACCCGAAGAATCAATCGATAAAGTTACTTTATCATGCGAAATGTGTAAGTTGAAGCGTACATCTGGATTTTCTTTATCAATACTTGGACGACGACCTGTATTTTCTTGGAAACGATCAACAATAGCATCTTTTACCTTTAAGGCTGCGTAGTGTGAATGTGTAAAATAATCTGAAAAAACCGTAGGATCAATTACAAACGTTTGATCTACATCGAAGTAATTTTCCCATGGAAATTTCTTCATTCTTTCATATAATTGGTGATCAGTTTTTACTGAAAATGTATGAATTGGTTTTTGAATTCTTAAAGCTGTTCTTAAGCTGTAATTCGCTTTGTACATAAATCCTAAGTCTCCATAGAATTCAACCATACGATTACCAATTTTTACATCTGCTGCTCCTAAAGCCTTTAATTCTTGTGCTAATATCTCTTCGAAACCATAAAAGGTTTTCGCCTGCATTCTAAAGTTTTCCAACAATCAAAATTTTTACAAAAGTACGGATTTTATTAGAAACCTCATCATTTAGGCCGTAATTGATAATATACAATTTATCTAGCTCTTTACTAAAAGTAAATTCATTATAACTACTAACCTAATTAAGGTAAAGAAGTACAGATAAAAACAATGATTTATGAAAAAATTAAAAGAAGCTAATCAACAAAGCATCGCATTAACAAATTATTTTCGTATTATTGCAACATAATTGCATTAAGAAATGAAACGAAGAAATACTCCACAAAAACAGGCTGTTTTAGATTTGTTCGAATCGTGTTCTACTGCCCTAAATCAGGAAGCGATTGAAAAATATTTGCGCGAAAAAATGGACAGAGCTACGATTTATCGAATTCTGAAAAGTTTTTGTGAAGATGGTAAAATGCATAAAATTTTAGGAGACGACGGAATCTCTTATTACGCTTTATGTAAAACTTGCGAAAGCGACCATCATCATCACGATCATTATCATTTTAGATGCGAAAAATGTCAAGAATTAACCTGTTTAAAAGAAGAAATAAAATTGACATTACCAGAAGGATTTGAAATGACAAAATGTAATTTAGTAATCACGGGAACTTGCCCAAAATGTAATAAATAAACAAAACATGGATTGGTTTAAAGCTTGGTTTAATACACCATATTATCATACATTATATAAAAATAGAAACGACGAAGAAGCACGTACATTTATAAAGAATGTTACAAATTTCATCGAAATTCCAGCAAATTCAAAAGTTATGGATTTGGCTTGTGGTAAAGGAAGACATTCTGTTACATTAAATCAATTAGGATTTGATGTAGTTGGTGTAGATCTTTCTGATGAAAGTATTGCTTATGCAAAACAGTTTGAAAATGAAACACTAAAATTTGATGTTCATGATATGCGTAAAATATATCAAGAAAATGAATTTGATGCAATTTTCAACTTATTTACAAGCTTTGGTTATTTTGATAATGATGATGAAAATGCATTAGTTTTTGAAGCGATAAAAAAACAACTAAAACCAAATGGAATTTTAGTTTTTGATTATCTAAATGCTGAGAAAATCGTTAAAAACCTTGTTCCTTATGAGGAAAAAGAAATTGACGGAATTTTATTTAAACTAACAAAAACTATTACTGAAAAGAATTTTATCAAAAAAGAAATTGACTTTTATGCTGACGGACAAGATTGGCATTTTGAGGAATATGTAAAAGTATTGTACAAAAAAGATTTTGATTTAATGATTGAAAAAGCAGGTTTTAAAATCAAACATGTTTTCGGGAATTATCAATTAGGCTCTTTCTTTAGTGATACGTCATCTGATCGTTTAATATTAATTTTAGAAAATGCTTGAAATTAGTGTACTTATTGGAAGCGTAATTCTTGGAGTAATTTGTTCTAAGTTTTTTTTACGTAACAAACACAATTCAAAACTACTATTAACTTTTAGTGGTGCATATTTTCTTGCAATGACTGTACTTGAAATTTTACCACAAGTTTATGGTCATCACGAAGGTTCACACTCACATCACACAATTGGATTATTTGTTTTAGCCGGAGTTGTTATTCAATATATTTTGGAAACAATTAGTAAAGGTGTAGAACATGGCCATGTGCATTTACATCACAACGAAAATAAATTTCCTTTAGGAATTTTTGGAGGATTATTTTTACACTCATTAATCGAAGGAATTCCGGTAGCCAATGCACATTCTCACGATTTTTTATGGGCAATTTTTATCCATAACATTCCTGTTTCAATGATTTTATTTGGAGCATTAAGCCAGCATACAACATCTAAAATAAGACAATTTTTGTTTATGTTCTTGTTTGCTGTTGCAGCTCCAATCGGATTTGTATTAGGAAAATTTACACCTATATCTAACTATACATTAGAAATTAGCGCTATTGTTTCGGGAATTTTCTTACATATTTCAACTGTAATATTATTCGAAGCAAACGAAGGGCATAAATTCAATGCGAAAAAATTTGCTGTTATTGTCGTCGGGTTTTTATTGGCTTTCGCCACCGTTTCCATGCACATACACAGTCATTAAAATACAAAAGTAACTCAATTGAGTTGCTTTTTTTATATATTTAAACCTTATACACTAATAAAATTATATGAAGTATTTAAAATATTGTTTTTTAATATTATTATTAAATTTTCAATCTTGTGATTTTTTAAATAATGATGATGATAATTATGAAAATTTTTACTCTTGCTCTATGTTTAACGAAATAATTAGCTGGAGTAAAGGCGTAAATCCATGCACCTATAATATTAATTACAACAATACATCTTCATTTTATAAAACAGGTTATTTTCAGATTACTTTAAAAAATGCCAGAAGTAGCTATAATGTAAATAGTAAAATAGTTACTATAAACGAAGGGAGAAATTCTATATCAGTTACAATAGACAATTGTAATTTTCAAGACGAAATTCAAAAAATTTGTTTTATGATTAAGTAAAACAAAAACTCCCAATCCATAGATTGGGAGTTTTTTAATTTTAATATTTTGAATGATAGAATTCGTTTTCTATTTCGGTTTTATTTTGTTTATCAAGAGCTTCATTTGCACGTAATTCAACTCTTCTAATTTTTCCTGAAATAGTCTTTGGTAATGTTTCAACAAATTGAACTATTCTTGGTATTTTATAACGCGCTAAATTATCTTCACTAAACTTGAATAATTCTTCAGCTAATTCTTTAGTAGGCACATAATCTTTGTTCAAAATTACAAATGCTTTTACAGCAGCACTTCTTGTTGGATGAGGACTGGCTACAACTGCTGCTTCTACAATTGCATCGTGTTCTAATAAGACACTCTCAACTTCAAAAGGACCTACTCTAAAATCAGATGCTTTAATCACATCATCATCACGACCAACAAACCAAACATAACCATCTTCGTCTTTGTATGCTTTATCTCCTGTGTAATATAGCCCATGTTTAAAAACTTGCTTCATTTTATCCAATTGAATTAAATACGTTTTAAAAACACCATTAATTACATTTTCATCAAATTTGATACAAATATTTCCTTCCTCACTAATTGGTACTTCATCCCCTTCATCATCAGCAATTACAACATCATATAAAAACGTTGGTTTTCCCATAGAACCAAATTTTACAGGTTCATTTGGTAAATTTACAATTGATGCAGTCGTTTCTGTTTGCCCATATCCATCACGAATAGTTATACCTGTTGCATTTTTCCATACATCAATAATTTCAGGATTTAATGGTTCACCAGCAGCTACACATTGTCTTAAATTAAAATTATATTTCGTTAAATCTTCTAATATTAACGAACGTAATGCTGTAGGAGGAGCACAAAAGGTATTTACCTTATAATCTTCTAATGCTTTTAATTGATCTTCTGCAACAAAACGATCTGAATGAAATCCTAAAATTGTAGTGCCCATGTTCCAAGGTGCGAAGAAAGAACTCCAGAAAAATTTGGCCCAACCTGGTTGTGAAATATTATAGTGTACATCACCTTGCTTCATCCCTACCCAAGAAGAGGTTGTAAAAGAACCTAAAGGATAAGTATAATGTGTATGAACTACTACTTTTGGCATACCTGTTGTTCCAGAAGTAAAAAAGTAAAATAAATTATCATCAGCTTGTGTATTTTCTGCGACTGAAGACGTATCGCCTAAATACAAATCAGATAAACTTACCCAACCCTCTCTTGTTCCTTCAGTAATAATTTTAACTTTAATTTTTTCTTCAAAATAAGATTCTGCCTTATCAATCTTATCTGCATTTGTAGGATCTGCTAATGCTACTTTTGGAAAAGCAGATTCAAATCTAAATTTTAAATCACGTTCTTCTAAAGTAACAGCTGCCGGTATTATTACAAATCCTCCTTTGATACAAGCTAAATAGCTTATCCATGTGCATGGCAATAATGGAATCTGAGAAATCATTTTATCACCTGCTTCTACCCCATGATCACGTAAATAATTTAGAAACTGATTACTTTTATCTGATAAATCTTTGAAGGTATACTTTTCCTCCAAATCATTATATTTCCAAATCAATCCTAATTGATCACCAAGTTGCTGAACATTATATGGTTCAAAAACATCTCTTACCCAGTTAAAATATTTTGGCTTAAAAAGCGGAATATTACGCAGCTGAGCATAATTTTCACTATCTATCGTTTCACGAATAGTAGTAAATAATTGTAATTCTGTCATTTATTTTGTGGTTTTGAATAATAAATATAATAATTATTCTCAATCACATATCAATTTAAACAAAAAAAGATGACTTTTATTCAAAGTCATCTTTTTAATTATATTATTGATAATATTATCTTCTATCTCTTGAACCTCCGTCACGAGAACCACGGTAACCTCCGTCACGAGAACCTCCGTCACGACGCTCTCCACGAGAACCTCCATCACGAGAACCACGGTATCCACCATCTCTTGAACCTCCGTCACGAGAACCTCCATCACGACGCTCTCCACGAGAACCTCCATCACGAGAACCACGGTATCCACCATCTCTTGAACCTCCGTCACGAGAACCTCCGTCACGAGAACCTCCACGACGATCTCCTCCACGACGATCTCCTCCACGGAATCCTCCATCACGAGAACCACCACGACGATCTCCTCCACGAGAACCTCCTCTTGAACCTCCATCGCGTCCTGGTTCTGGTTTAGAAATTTGTACATCTAAATCAACACCATCACGTTGTGCATTAGCGAATGATTCCATTACTAATGATTCAAACTGTGTATCAACTTCGAAGAAAGAGAAATTACGTAAAATTTCAATTTTTCCGATTTCAATGTTACGGTTACGAGTTTGCTCGTTAATTAATCCAATTAAGTTAGGAACACGTAAGTTTTGTTTTTGACCGATGTTAATAAAGAAACGTGTAAAATCTCTTCCACCACGACGACGATCTGAACGATCACCTCTTTCTCTATCATTAGAGTCTGTATTGATATCTTTAGAATCTTTATAGTATTCTAAGAATGTATTAAACTCTACAGTAACGAAACGCTTTAATAAATCATCACGATCTAAATCAGCTAATTTTTCGTTTACAGTTGCCATGTATGGTTCAATTTGCTCTTCGTTTACTTCAATATTTTGGATTTTCTCCATTAAATTGAATAAACGTTTTTCACAAATTTCTTCTCCAGTTGGTACATTTTTTTGTTCTATTTTAGAAGCAATTAAACGCTCTAATTCTTTAATCTTACGACCTTCACGGTTGTTAGAAATAATAATAGAAATACCTTTGTTACCAGCACGACCTGTACGACCTGAACGGTGAACGTAAACTTCTGGATCATCTGGTAAGTTGTAGTTAATTACGTGAGTTAATTCGTTAACATCAATACCACGAGCTGCAACGTCAGTAGCAACTAAAATTTGGATATTTTGGTTACGGAATTTCTCCATCACGTGATCACGTTGAGATTGAGATAAATCTCCGTGTAATGCATCTGCATTATAACCATCTTGCATTAATTTATCTGCAACTTCTTTCGCTTCGCGACGAGTTCTACAGAAAACAATACCATAGATATTTGGATAATAATCAGCTAAACGTTTTAAAGCTAAGTAACGATCTGAAGCACGAACTAAGAAAACTTGATGTTCGATATTTTTAGAAGCAGTATTAACTTTACTTACAGCAATTTCAACTGGATTATTCATATATTCTGATGCAATACGACGAACTTCGCTTGGCATTGTAGCAGAAAATAATAATGTTTGTTTTTCTTCTGGAGTAGTCTCTAAAATTGAGTCAATCTCATCACGGAATCCCATGTTTAACATTTCGTCAGCTTCATCTAAAACTGTCCATGTGATATCGTGAATTTTTAAAGCTTTACGTTTAATTAAATCCATTGTACGTCCAGGTGTTCCTACAACGATTTGTGGATTATCTCTTAAACCTTTGATTTGTTTTGAGATATCTGCACCACCATAAACCGCTTGGATACGTACCCCTTTCATGTTTGAAGAAAAAGATTCTAACTCTTTAGCTATTTGTAAACATAACTCACGAGTAGGACATAATACAATAGCTTGAACTGATTGAGAAGAACTATCTAATTGGTTTAAAATTGGTAAACCAAATGCAGCAGTTTTTCCTGTACCTGTTTGTGCTAATGCAATAACGTCTTGTTCTGATGTTAAAATTTGTGGAATTGCTTTTTCTTGGATAGGAGATGGAGAAACAAATCCCATTCCCTCAATTGCAGTCAAAATGTTTTCTTGAAGACCTAATTCTTTGAATGTAATCATGTTAGATAATTACCGTGCATGAAAATTCATTTATGTTTTCCATACCTCGGTTTTATTTTAAATTATATTATAACCAACAGATATGAAAGAATAAAATTAAATGGCTGAGCAGCCGAAAAATCCCTAAATGAATTCTTTTACATCCGTACTTTACCTTTATGTAAAGCTGTGCAAAGTTAGGGATTTAATTTGAAATAAAAAATTTATTTAATAAATCCCTAACTTGGGTATGAATGATAGTTTTGGGTATTAACAATCAGCTATATTAACTGCTACTGCTAACCCTCCTTCTGAAGTTTCTTTATATTTATTATTCATATCTTTTGCTGTTTCCCACATTGTATTGACTACTTTATCTAATGGTACTTTTGCATTTAAAGGATCTGAATCTAAAGCTAACTCTGCAGCATTAATAGCTTTAATTGCTCCCATAGTATTTCTTTCGATACAAGGAATTTGCACCAAACCACCAATCGGATCACATGTTAAACCTAAATGATGTTCCATTGCAATTTCTGCTGCCATTGTAACTTGATCTGGCGTCCCTCCCATTAATTCACATAAAGCCGCTGCTGCCATTGCTGAAGAAACACCAATTTCTGCTTGGCAACCACCCATTGCTGCTGAAATTGTTGCACCCTTTTTAAAAATAGAACCAATAACACCAGCTGTAGTTAAAAATTGTTTGATTTCTTTTTCGCCTGCTTTATGATTTTCAATAACTAAATAATACATTAAAACAGCAGGAATAACTCCTGAACTACCATTTGTAGGCGCTGTAACAACACGACCTAATGATGCATTTACTTCGTTGACAGCAAGTGCAAAACAACTAACCCATTTTAGAATTTGACGAAAATATACTTTTGTTTTACGAATTGTTTGTAACCATTCCATCGGTGTTTCGTATGGCAAATCTCCTTTTAGATTCTGATGCATATCAAAAGCACGTCGCTTTACATTTAAACCACCCGGAAGAATTCCTTCAGTATGACATCCAATGTACATACACTCTAACATTGTATTCCAAATTCGCATCAATTCTTTATCAACTTCTTCTTCCGTACGAATTGTTTTTTCGTTTTCGTACATAATTTCTGAAATTGATTTATTTTCTTGCTTACAATAAACCAATAACTCGTTAGCAGTATTGAATAAAAAAGGAAAATCGCAAGTAAATTCAGATGTTGAATTTTCATCTTCCTCTTTCGTTACAAAACCTCCTCCAACAGAATAAAAAACAGATTCTATAGATTCATTATTTGTTATTGCTGTAAATTTTAATCCATTTGCATGAAATGGTAAAAAATTACGATTAAAAATGATATCCGTTTCTGGATTAAAATTGATTTCAATCTCGTTACCAAATTTAATTTTATGAGTAGTTTTAATTTGATCAATTACGTTTGAAATATTCTCAACAGGAATATATTCAGGATCAGCACCAGTTAAACCTAACATCACAGCGAAATCTGTCGCGTGACCTTTACCTGTTAAAGATAAAGAACCATATAAGTCAACTTTGACTTGTTTTACATCGTTAAAAATGTTTGCAGCTTTTATTTCTTCTATAAAACGTTCAGCAGCACGCCATGGACCTAAAGTATGTGAACTTGACGGGCCAATTCCAATTTTTAGCATATCGAATACCGAGATACACTCCATAATACACTTTGTTTTATATTTTTTCCATTAACAAAGATAATTGGATTTTCCACATACACTCAATTCCGTAAAATTATTTTATGAATATGAAAAATTTATTAGCGATTTTCTATTAAATTAAAAAAAGCACCTCCTAATTAGAAAGTGCTTTTTATATATTTAAAAATTTGTGTTTATTTAAACTTATGCCAATATGGATAAATTACTGCTAAACCATATCCAATAAAAACAAACAACGCAAACAATGTATATAATGTTCCGTCGGCCATAAATTCTGGTTGTACTGTAGCAGAAACAAATAACGCTGCAACAACTAAGATTGGTCCTAATTTTTTGAATGCGTACGTTAAAAATAATCCAATTAATGCTAAAAATGATAAGACCAATGTTGTAATTGGATACCATTGCGGCATTTCTGGAGCATCTTCATTTAAGAAAGAGCGGAATAAATAATCGTTAGTAGAATATAAAATATATCCACGATAGATTAAACTTCCGACAACGAATAACATAAAGTAGAACATTAACTTAAACCAAAAAGATTTACCCTCACCCTCGTGAATAGCGTGACTTGACTCTCTTGATTGATTGATTAAATTACTTCTATCAAAAATATCGTCTCTTTCAATTTCTTGATTTTGACTTTCTTTATTTGTCATATCATTAATGTTAGAAAAGGAAATCGTAACCTTTTAAACTTAACTTTTCATACTTCTCTTCATCGAAACGGTATAATTTAGATACTTTACGATGTAATTTTGGATCTGTTGTATTACCAGTTTCAATGATTAAGTTTGAATTGAAAATCTTTTTACGGAAGTTACGTTTATCCAACTCTCTATTTAAAGCCTTTTCATATAGACTTTGTAATTGAGCAATTGTAAATTCTTCTGGTAAAAGATTAAATCCAACAGGACGACGTTTTACTCTACGTTTAACACGTTCCTTAGCATATTGAATAATTTCGTTATGATCAAATGCAAGATCAGGAACTCTGTCGTATGCAAACCACTCGCCTCCTTGATTTTTCACTTTTTCTTCAATTTCTGGAGTTAATTTTACCAATGCATAGTAGGCAACATTCACAACACGTCCCATAGGATTACGGAAAACTTTTGTGAATGCTTTTAATTGCTCGATATATGTTTCGTGCTCGTTGTATGCAATTTTTTCGGTAAGTAATTCGTGAATCGCCTGATCATTACTAACATCTGGCGCAATATATTTACCTGGTAAAACTAATGCCCCTTGAAAAGGTTCACTTGCTTTTTTGTACACTAAAACTTTTAGTTCCTCTCCATCAAATCCGAATAATACAAGACTTGAACAAAGCGCAACCTGAAAGTATTTCTGTTTTTCTTCTGCTGTCATCTGTGGATTAGGTTAAATCGATTTCGTATTTATTTTAGTGAAAGATTGAGTGCATCAATCTATTTTTATCATTAAAAGATTCCTCTAATGAAATCATAGATTCTGTTCTTAAAACGTCATCAATTTGATCAATTTTATAGATTACTTCTTTCGCATCTCCTGTATCTTTCGCACGAATTTTACAGAAAATATTATATTTCCCAGAAACAACGTGAACCACTGTTACATTTGGAATTTTATATAATTCATCAATTACTCTTTGAGTTTTGCTTGTTTTAGTTAAAAGTAAACCAACATAAGCCACAAACTGATACCCCATTTTGTCATAATCAGTAATTAATGTAGTTCCTTTAATAATACCTGCTTCTTCTAATTTTTTAACACGAACGTGAATTGTACCAGCTGATACATTCATTTTTTTCGCTATTTCTGTAAAAGGCATTCTTGTATTATCAATTAAATACATTAAAATCTTCTTATCAACTTCATCAATTATGTAATTCATTTTCCTTGTTTTTGCCTATTATTATTATTTTAACAAAAAATCCGTTTAATTTTTAGCAAAAATATAAATAATACTTACAAAGGGCAAAATTATTTTTAATGATTTATTTAATATTTTTAGATTTGTTGAATTGAAGTTCTAATCTATTAAGAACTAATCACTTTTGTTTGTTTGCGCGAGTTTATTGTCTAACCAACAATAAACTCTTTTTTTTTATCGCATTCTAACAAGACCTCTTCCAGCCTTTTTAGGCTGTTCCTTAGAGACTTTAACCTCATCATTTTTAGAAATTGAGTGACCAATTAAAGAATCATTTTTAGAAATTGGTTTTGATTCCACAACCGAATCTTTTTTGATTGGAGTAACTTCTTCAGCATTTGCTTTAAATTTAGCTTTAGTTTCTCTCTGTTGCTGTTTTTCGCCAATAAATTCTCTGAAATTATCAAAAGATGCGTTATATGTAATTCCGGTACCATAACTCTGATTCATCATTGAGTTACCAGTAAATTGTTGAATACCGAATGTAGTTGGTTTTGTAAATGCATTTAATACTAGAGAACCATTATTCGCTTTAGAAATATCATAAGTTAAATCTAAATTTCCGTCAAAATTCTCTACATATTGGTTTCTAACTGCCATTCCGTACGCTCCACGAATACGTAATCGCTCATTGATCTGATAACTTAAAGAATATCTTAATTTATCATTTGTACCTGATTGCTGACTTCCACCAACATATTCTAAATCGATATTAACTCCATTAATAATAGAAGATAACATTCCGGCAATTGTAGATAAACCAATATCCGCAGCTGTACTTGTAACACCTGAACCAATATCTAATGCATCTCCGAATTTACCAGTAAGTAAAATATAAGAGAATTGCATCATTTGTTCTTCTTGGTTTGAACGGAATTTTGATTGTAATTGCGAGTTAATATCAGAACCTGCATTAGGTAAAGTAAGTCCAAAATCAATTTGTGGTTTAGCCAAAGTCTCAGTAATATCAATCGATAATTCTGTATCATAAATCTGAGAGAAACCAATCCCTAAATAATCTCCAACATTAGAAACACTACGTTCATAAATCGCATGAATTTGAAGAGTTGCATCCATTGGATTACCAGCAAACTGAACTGAAGATCCTTTTGCTACTTTAAAATCTTTTGGAATCAATGGAATTTGACGGAATTCATAAATACCACTTTCTATATTATAAACACCTGTCAAACTAAGACCATTATTATTCATTAAGAAACGTAGATTTTCTGCTGTTCCACGAGCTGAAGCTTTATCGTTTGTAGCAGCATCAAAAACTAAATTAACTTGAGAATTTGGATATGCATTAATTGACAAATCTATCGTCATACCTTTTATTCGATTTTCGCCCTTATCAGCGACTAACACCGTCTGATCTGGCACAAAACGCACCAAATTACTTTCGTTTTCAATCGTAGTACTTCCTGTATTAATTGTTAATTCAGAATTTCCGACAATTGTAGCATTACCATAAATACCCAATTGATCTACAGGTCCCATCATTAAGACATCTCCTTTAGCAAAAATTTTACCGTAGAAAAGTTCATTATCCTTAATGGTTGTATTCATTACTAAAAGATTATCGGCATCAAATTGTAAGTTTAAACCCCATTCGCTAACATTTCTGAAAAGTAACGCACCATTCACAGTACCTGTTGTATTAAAAGTCGTGTCTTTTAATTTAACATCATCAAGCATAATAATACCCTGACGATTACCTTCTTTGGAAACAAACAAACTATTTTCTCCTTCGAAAAGATAATCTACGCCTAAGAATTTAACTTTCATTCCTAGATCTTTTGCGATTAAATCTCCATTTAAATTAGGCAATGTTAACGGTCCATCGATATGAACATCACCCGACATTTTCCCTCTAATATTAGAAAAAACAGAACCTAAGAATCCTTCTAAGAAATCTAAATGAAAATCATCTAAATTTGCATAAATATCTAATTCTGGTCCAGATGGTTTATTGATGATATCTCCATTTGCTTTAACTGATTCAATATTTTCACGAAGTAAACTTAAGTCAAAATTAAAACGATTATCAGCAATATTATATCCACCATTTAACGATAAATCTCCTAATAAAAATTTATTTAATGCTAAGCCTTTTACATTAGTCTGAAGGGTTGGCTCTAACTTTTCTTTAGTTCGAACAAAATTCATTTGTCCATTTGCAACACCTTCTATCTGAAGTTTACCAATAAGCGCTTTTGGTATAATTTTATCTAAATGTAAATCATGGAAATTAGCATCAAAGTTGAAGTTTTCTTTTTCGTAGAAAACCCCACTAATATCCAAGTGTTGATTATCTGACTCTAAAACTAAATCCTGAACCATAAATGATTTTTTTACTGGATTTAGAATCATACGATTCGAATTACGATCATTCGTTGGATTAATATTCCATTTAGTAGAATCAATTGTAATTGTAGATGGTGAAAAACCAAAAATATAATACTCTCGTTTTTCTGAAACTGTATGATAAAGATTCAAGTTAAAATCAACTGGATTTTTATTACCAATTTTAAAATCAGTTTCAACTAAAAGTGTGTCATTTTTCGGAATTGAACGAACATCAATTTCTTTGATAGTAATACCACTAACTTTTAAACTATCAATTTTAGCATTTAAATTATTTGCTTCCTCTAATGTATTTAAACTAACATTGGATTGAAACAACTCTATACCAGCATATGAAATACCTGGTGTATCTAATTTAATATCTAATTTATTTTCGTCTGAATTTATAAATCCTTGTATTTGAGTTTCAGGCTCAATTTTAATCGATTCATCAAAATAGCTCAATAAATTCTGTTCAACATAAATATCAAAATTAAATTGCTGACCAGGACTTACTTTTTTATGTTTAAAAGACGGAACTAATGGAACAAGTGAATTGTTAAGCACATTAACAACTTCAGTGACTTTAAAATTCCCATCAATAGAAGCTTTCATATAATCAGGAACATTTACATCCATGATTTTACGATTCCCTTCTACAACAGAATTTAATGTAATATGGTCAAAACTAATTGTATCTTTTTTCGAACGATAATATACATTACTCAAATCTATATTTCCTCTTAAATCGTTTAAGTTTGTTAAAGAAAAATCTCCGGTTACATCACCACGAACAACCGCTTTCATGTTTTTAGTAATACCTAAAAAATCAAGATTTATTTCTCTAATTTTAGAAGTAAAATCAAAATCATAAGGTTTACCACTAAAGTTTATCTTTCCGTTTAATTGAGCATTTAAATTAGGATCTTTAATATCAAACAATCCATTGAAAGCATTATTTTTTATCTCGCCGTCAACAATAATATTATTGTATCGTTTCCCCATTAAATCGATATAACGAAGCCCTCCATCTAAGTCTAACTTCATTTTAGCAATATCTGTCCCTACTCCGTTAAACTTAAATTTACCGCTTACATATCCTAAATCTTTAACGTCTGTAATCTGTTGAATATTTAAATTTTTAGCATCAATTGTACCTGCATACAACATTGATTTAGGATTTTTATAATTGGTTAATTTAGCCGTAATATCAGCATCTCCTAATGTTGTAACTGCATATCCATCTAATGTAATTGTAGAAGGATTTAACATTAAATCTCCACGATAATTCATATTCCCAAATCGTTTAATAAAATCAGGAATTTTAGTAGAAACAAAAGTTGGTAATAATGACGTTAACTTTTGAAATGATGTTGTAGCTTTAAGATTATTTGTTTTAATTTTAATCAAAGAACCATTCATCATATCAGTCAAATTCAAATGATTTGCACCAACATAATTATCGCCACCTTTTAATTCAAAATCAGTAAAGTTTAAATTATTTAAAGTTCCATCTACTTTACCATAAACATATACAGAATTATTCTTGTCAAATAAATTTGTAAAATATCTGATATCTTTATAATTGATAACCGAACCACGATCAAATAATATGTTCCAAAAAACTTTATTATTAAAATCGGACATATCAGATGGTTTTTCATAACTCATCAATAAATGACCGTTTAGAACTGAATCATCAGTTCTCATATTCAAATTATCAACTCTAATTTCTTTACTCGAATAATGAACTTTTCCTGTAAAATTCTTTACATTATATTTTTCACCATTTCTTTCAGCAGCAAAACAAAAATTAGCTAATTCGCCAGTGATATCATCACCTACTAATTTAAAATCTAAAACATGTAATTGTAGATTATGGGATTTTAACCAAACATTACCTGAATTCTGATTCAAGATTGAAACCTTTCCATTTTTAATAAAAAAATCTCCATCTAACTTAAAAACACGTGTTGGATCTTTTGGTTTATCTGAACTGAAACCATTTACGAATTTGATGAAATTACTAACAGAATCTCCTTTGTAAGTAATTACCTGAATATTTGGCTCGACTAACTTTACTTCTTTCAGATTAATATGTTCTGAATTTGAAATAATTGACCAAACACTTAGCGTAGTTTGTAATTGACGACCGGTGATAAAATCTAAATCACGATCATCTTTTATCGAAATATCATTTAAATATATTTTTCCAAAAAAATCAATATCTACCGAATCTACATACATTCGAGTATTTAGAGATTTATTCAGTTTTTCCATCGCAAATTTTGCAACTTTTGATTGCACTGCAGGAATCTGAATCGCAATAGACGCACACAATAATAGCGTCAGTATGAATATGATACATACTAAAATTACTCTTCCTAATCTTCTGACTATTTTCAATGGTTTAATTTTACGATATTTGCAGTGTAAAAATAAGTATAAATTTTATTCTACAAGGGTTTATGAGCGATAAAAACTACATTTTAGCCATAGAATCTTCGTGCGATGACACAGGAGCAGCAATCATCTTAGATAACTGTATTTTATCTAACGTTGTTGCAAGCCAAAAAGTACATGAAGAATATGGTGGCGTAGTCCCAGAATTAGCATCCAGAGCACATCAACAAAATATAGTTCCTGTAGTGGATCAAGCCTTAAAACAGGCAAAAATTACGAAAGAAGATTTAAAAGCAGTTTCTTACACCAGAGGTCCAGGATTAATGGGCTCTTTGTTAGTTGGAGGAAGTTTTGCTAAGTCATTTTCTCAGAGTTTAGACATTCCGTTAATCGAAGTTAATCATATGCAAGGACATATTTTGGCTAACTTTATTGATGACGCGAATGATGTAAAACCTACATTTCCATTTTTATGTTTAACTGTTAGTGGTGGACATACACAAATCGTAAAAATTAACGATTATTTGGATATGGAAATTTTAGGAGAAACGATTGACGACGCAGCTGGTGAAGCATTTGATAAAGCGGGTAAAATTCTTAATTTACCTTATCCTGCAGGTCCAATTATTGATAAAAAATCTAAAATTGGAGACCCAACAAAATTCAAATTTGCAAAACCAAAAATTGATGGTTTAAACTTTAGTTTCTCTGGATTTAAAACATCTATTTTATATTTCATTCAGAAAGAAGTTAAAGCTAATCCTAATTTTATTGAAGAAAATCTTGACGATTTATGTGCATCTATTCAACGTTCAATCGTTGATATTTTGATGGCTAAAATTAAGCAAGCTTCTGATGAAACTGGAATCAAACAAATTGCAATTGCAGGTGGAGTTTCAGCCAATTCAGAAATTAGAGCTCGTTTAAAAGAAGGTGAAGAAAAATTTGGATGGAAAGCATTTATTCCGAAATTTGAATACACAACAGACAACGCTGCAATGATTGCAATTGTTGGTCAATTGAAATACGAACGTCAATTATTTACAGATCTTTCAGCAAAATCTGTAGCAAAATACCATATATAATATGAAATTATTTTTTGGAATATTTCAAGGCGATACTGCTATTTTAAATGAAGAAGAAAGTAATCATTTCACTAAAGTTTTAAGAGGAAATGAAGGCGATATTATTCATATTACTGACGGAAATGGAAATTTAGGAAAATGTGAAGTTACACATGTTTCTAAAAAAATTGTAGAAGCTAATGTAATTCAGTTACAAGAAAATTTTGAGCAAAAGAAATACTATTTACACGTTGCTATTGCACCTACGAAAACAATGGAGCGTATTGAATTTTTCTTAGAAAAAGCAACTGAAATTGGTATTGATGAAATTACTTTTTTACAATCTTTTCATTCTGAACGTAAAAACATTAAAATTGAACGTTTAGAAAAAATTGTACAATCTGCAACTAAACAATCGTTAAAAGCTTATTTACCAAAATTGAATGATTTAACTAAGTTTAATGATTTCATTAAAAAAGATTTATCCGATTACAAAAAGTGTATTGCACATTGTGAAAGTGATATTGAAAGAACTCCTTTCAATCAAATCTTAAGTAAACAACCTGAAAAGGTTTTAATTATGATTGGTCCAGAAGGTGATTTTTCTCGCGATGAAATTAAAGCCGCTTACGAAAATGGTTTTAATGGAATTTCATTAGGTTCACAACGATTCAGAACTGAAACTGCTGCATTACAAGCTGTTTTCGCAACAGATTGGGCATTCAATCACAAGTAAATCAAAAATCAATATAATTTAAAAATCCAATCTAAAATTTAGACTGGATTTTTTTATTACTTTAATAATTCTTCTAACGGAGTAAACACTACAAAGTGTTTATTATTTGGAGAATTATAATTCATGAATTTCTCCAAAATTTCGTGATTTAAATCTAAATAAACTTCATAAGATTTTCCGTTTTTTGAAAGAGAAAAATTATGTTTCAACCCAGATAAGTATTCTAATTTAGGAATAGATATTGAATCAGGAAATGAATTTAATTTTAACAATCCATTTAAAGCTAATAAATCTGTTTTATAATTATCTCTATAAACTTCTATATTTAAAAACGGAATTAAATCTCCCGTTTTATCATAAAAATAAAGTTCAATATCTTCACTTTTGGATTCTTTTGTATGTATACTTTTAAGAAAATTAAATTTCTCAATCGCAACTGAAATAAATGCTGTTGAATCATTTTTAGCGATTACTTTACCAAAGTTATAACTCAAATCTTTAGAATTTAAGAAAGTATACGTCGAATCTGAATTTAATATATAAACCTCCGATTGATCAGTATTCTCTAAATTTATTGATCTTATTTCTCGTTTTTCTTTTTCTTTAAAATTCCCTTTAACTACAATATCTTTCTTTGTACATGAAAAACATATAATAAGAACTAAACATAATAAGTATTTCATTTATTTTTATTGACTTATGATGCATCAAAAATAAGAAATACTTGCTGCAATTAGGTATTGTGCACCATAATAAAAGATGTAATTCCCTTTAATCATCCAAGATTTCTCATCTTTACCAAAATACGAGAAACTTAAAATTAAATCAGAAATCAAAAACAAGATTAATCCTATTCCAAAAATTAACATTCCATAATTTCCATACCGATAACTTGTCCAAAGCAATAAAAATGTGACTAAACTTAGTACAAATGCATATACGGCTGATATTAATCGAAATTCACCAAAATTTAATTTCATTGAATCTTCCGAGACTAAAAGAATAAATACTGACATACCGGCAAAACCAAAAATAAACGAATAATCCAGGAGGTGTAAATGGTAATTAAGAGCAAAATACCCGATATAAATTAAATGCCCAATAATAAAACTTGTAAAACCAAAATAGGTGTAAAATTTATCATCTTTCGGATACAACAACTTCAGGTCAAGGGCTATATCACCTATTAAACCTAAAATTAATCCGATAACAATCAAAACACCTAAAGAAAGTTGATCTGGTGAATTAATAATGTTAAATAACGCAATTACAATAATCAAAAAAGTCGTTGAAATCTTAAAAATCAAAGCTTTTAATGTAGGTGCTTTCAACTTTAAACGGACATAAATAGTCCAAGAAATCAATAATAATATTGAAAAAAAAATTAGCATAAAACTTTGTGGTTATATGCTAATCTAATCAATTTTATTTACTTTTTTCTTTTATAAATTCATTTACAATTACATTCAATCGTTTTGAATGTATATCTTTTGCAAATCGCTTTGGTTGAGCCACACGTTCAGCACAATTTTCCATTCCACAGTTTTCACAAGTTACTGCAACTTCTTTGACAGGAATTTCAGGATCATTTAAAAACTTAACCTTTCGTTGCGCACTTTTATGTAATAGACCAATGGTTACACTTCGTAAATATTCTGGATTAAACGGATCTTTCGTAGCAGAAGAAACTACATAATATTTTTGATTATTATTAAATGGATAAATAGAAACCTGAGAAGAAATGACATGATCTGGATCTTCAGGAGTAGAATTTTCTAATTGTTTTAAAACATTTAGTGAAACCCAACGTCTACAATAATGCTCATCAGTTTCGTTTGCCTGCGGCGATTGTTGCTGATTTAGATGTAACTCTTTCGTTAATTTATATTTACTTGTCCCTATTTTTGTTGTAAGACGTAAAAAGAATAAATCTCTAATATTAAAATGCTTTGGTAAAAGATTCGTCATACGTTGATAAACCGTCTCTGGCGACTCTGTATAACTTCCAAAAAGACGTAAGAAATTTTTAATATCATGTTTATCAGCAGCGAACATTTCATTCATTTTCTGAACCAGTTCATCTTCTGGTAATAACAATGCTCCTGCAAAATAAGAAGCGTAGAAATTATTCAACAACTGATCAAAATTCTCAAAAGAAACCCAAGAATAAGTATTTAAACGCTCTTTATAACCTAAATAATTATACCCTAACTCTTTCGCTAAAATGAATCTTTTTTGATCCAATTCTGAATCTATATTAATATATAAATGTTTCTTTTCTTCAATAAAAATAGATCGAAGTTTACCTAATTCTGGACGTTTATATGTCTTGAAATCTTCATAAAAAACTTCATAACCATATTCTTCCTTCAGAATTTCAGTCATTAATTCGTCCGTAATCAATTCACCATCTTGATTCGTTGAATATTGTTTCAAGAAATTTTTTGCAGCAAGTTCTAATTCTGGAAAGTAATTATCATTCGCTTCTTGAAATGATCGCAAAGAAGCCATGTAAAAACTTTCTCTTGTAAGATTATAATTATTCCCAATCTCTATTAAGGTTGAAATAAATGCATTAACCTTCATTGGAGCATTTGAAATAATTTCAATTAAATCTCTTTCTTCAATTCCAAACAACTCTAAAGGTATTTCTTGTAAAAGATTAGATTGTAAAATTTCAGCGACCGGAGCTAAGTTTTTATCTAATTTTAAAGAAACTAACTCATCATAAGGCACATCAAAAGCTTCTGCTAACAGAATAATCTTATCAGTTTTGGGATATTTTTTACCTTTTTCAATCTCATTTAAGTATGATTTAGAAAGTCCTGTTATTTTAGATAACTTAAACAATGACAAATCTTTAGCCGTTCTAATTTGTTTAATCTTTAATCCAAAAATTAGTTTTATATAATCTTCTTGCATTTTTTTATAAAAATATTTGGTGAATGTAAACGAATTTTTATAATTTAGCGAACGTTCGCTGATTGAATTAAATCTGCTTACAAACAAAACCAAAACTACACAAAAAAACACAAAAAATGAGACCAGCTATTAATGAATTTACATTAGCACCAGATATTCAGAATAAATATTCTGATATCTTAACTAATGAAGCAATGGATTTTCTCATTGCTTTACACGAGAAGTTCAATTCAAGACGACTTGAATTATTGGCAGAGCGTGATGCTCGCCAAAAGTTTTTTGATTTAGGAAACGTACCAAATTTCCAGGCAAATACAAAAGAAATTAGAAATAGTAATTGGGTTGCAGCGCCAATTCCTGCAGATTTACAAGATAGACGTGTAGAAATTACAGGTCCTGTAGATCGTAAAATGGTAATTAACGCATTAAACTCTGGAGCTAAAACTTTTATGGCTGATTTTGAAGACAGTAATTCTCCTACTTGGGATAATAATTTACAAGGTCAACAAAATTTAAAAGATGCTGTAAACAAAACAATTTCTTATGTAGATGAAGCAAAAAACAAGACATATACATTAAATAAAAATGTAGCAGTTCTTTTGGTTAGACCGAGAGGTTTACACCTAAACGAAAAGCACATAACAATACATAAAGAGGAAATATCAGGCTCACTATTTGACTTTGGTTTATATTTTTTCCATAATGCACACACGTTACTTTCCAATCAGAGTGGGCCTTATTTCTATCTTCCTAAATTAGAACATCATCTTGAAGCCCGTTGGTGGAATGATATTTTTACTTTTGCACAAGAATATTTACAAATCCCACAAGGAACAATTAAAGCAACAGTTTTAATTGAAACAATTACAGCTTCTTTTCAAATCGATGAAATTATTTACGAGTTGAAAGAACATATGGCTGGATTAAATTGTGGACGTTGGGATTACATATTCTCTTATATTAAAAAATTCAGAAATCATCCAAACTTCATCGTTCCAGAACGTAGTCAAGTAACAATGACCTCTCCCTTTATGGCTGCATATTCATTAGCTGTAATCCAGAGATGTCATAAAAGAAATGTACACGCGATTGGAGGAATGGCGGCTCAAATTCCTGTAAAAGATAATGAAGCTAAAAATGAAGAAGCTTTTACTAAAGTTAAAAACGATAAGTTACGTGAAGTAACTAACGGACATGACGGTACTTGGGTTGCACACCCAGCGTTGGTAAAAGTTGCCATGGATATTTTTAACGAACATATGCCTCAGGCAAATCAAATAGATAAAAAGCGTGAAGATGTAGTTACTACAGAAGAATCCTTATTAGAAATTCCGAAAGGAACAGTAACTGAAAAAGGTATTCGTGATAACATCAATGTAGGAATTTTATACATCGAAAGTTGGTTATCTGGCAAAGGAGCAGCTGCATTATATAATTTAATGGAGGATGCTGCAACTGCCGAAATCTCTAGAACTCAAGTTTGGCAATGGTTAAAAAACAAGGTTGTTTTAGAAGACGGATCAGAATTTAATTGTGAAAAATACAAGCAATTAAGATCTGATGAAATCAATAAGATCAAAGCTTTAGTTGGTGAAACTAACTATCAATCTGGTCGTTTTGAATTAGCTGTACAGTTATTTGACGAATTAGTATTAAGTAATGATTTTAAAGAATTCTTAACGCTAAGCGCATATAAATACATATAATAAATCCGCTCTCTACAAAACTATAACCCTTACAAAAAAAACTATTAAACACAAAAAAACGCAAAACTATGAGTCTATCAAACCAAGAGAGAATCCAAAAGATTCAACAGGATTGGGATACTAACCCAAGATGGAAAAACGTTAAAAGAAATTACACTGCTGAAGATGTAATTAAATTGAGAGGTTCTTTAGATGTTGAATATACATATGCAAAAAACGGAGCACAAAAACTTTGGGATGGTTTAAATTCCAAAGAATACATGGCTGGTTTAGGTGCATTAAACGGAAATCAAGCGATACAAGAAGTTGAAGCTGGGTTAAATGCTATTTATTTATCAGGTTGGCAAGTTGCTGCTGATGCTAATTTATCAGCAGAAATGTATCCAGATCAATCCTTATATCCTGCTAATTCTGTTCCATTAGTTATTAAGCGAATCAACAACGCATTACGTCGCCGTGATGAAATTCAATCTATCACAGGACAAGGAAATATTGATTATTTCGTACCAATCGTTGCTGATGCTGAAGCTGGTTTCGGAGGAAACTTGAATGCATACGAATTAATGAAGCAAATGATTGATGCAGGTGCAGCAGGTGTACATTTTGAAGATCAATTATCTTCAGCTAAAAAATGTGGACACTTGGGTGGGAAAGTATTAGTTCCGACGCAAGAAGCTATTAATAAATTGTTAGCTGCTCGTTTAGCTGCTGACGTTTGTGGAGTTCCAACTTTATTGGTTGCGCGCACAGATGCTGAAGCTGCAAACTTAATCACTTCTGACATAGACGAAAGAGATCGCAAATTTATTGTTGATGGTTCTCGTACATCGGAAGGATTTTACAGAGTAAATAATGGATTAGATCAAGGAATTGATCGTGCTTTAAGTTACGCGCCATATGCAGATTTAGTTTGGATGGAAACATCTAATCCAGATTTAGGAATGGCGAGAGAATTTGCTCAAGCTGTTCGTGAGGTATATCCAGACCAAATGTTAGCGTACAATTGTTCGCCATCATTTAACTGGGCCAAACACTTAACTCCGTCACAAATGGAAACATTTCGTGAAGAGTTAGCTGCCATGGGATACAAATTTCAATTTATAACATTAGCTGGTTTCCATGCGATGAACACATCAATGTTCGAATTAGCAAAAGCTTACAACGCAAGAGGAATGGCTGGATACTCAGAATTACAAGAACGTGAGTTCGCTTTACAAGATGAAGGATTTGCTGCAGTTAAGCACCAATCTTTTGTAGGAACTCAGTACTTTGACTATGTACAAAACACAGTGCAACAAGGCGTTTCTTCTACGACAGCTATGGCTGAAAGTACAGAGACTGCTCAGTTTCACTAAACCATAATGCATACTTTTCAATTAAAAAGACCGAGCTGCAACCTCGGTCTTTTTTATTATATATGAAATATGAATCAATCGAATAAGAATATATTTATTCAAATATTTAAATCTTCTTTAATTTTTTATTTAATAATTTCTACGATACTTTTTTGTTTAAAATATTTAGATATTTTAGCGAGAAACAACTATATAGTAAACTTAATAGGTATAATTATTATATCCGTAATATTCATCATAATTGTAATTGAAAATAAAATTTTAAGAACTATAAAGTATAACAATCAAATCTATATTTTTCAATTATTACTATTTTCTATTTCAACTCCATTAATTATACTTCAACTTATTATTGACAAATGGTTAAACAAT
The DNA here is from genome assembly GCF_003687725.1 of Faecalibacter macacae. GTDB lineage: Bacteria > Bacteroidota > Bacteroidia > Flavobacteriales > Weeksellaceae > Empedobacter > Empedobacter macacae. The sequence continues at coordinate 120,118 of NZ_RDOJ01000005.1, read as the reverse complement.
GAAAATATCAATAAAATTTCTATGACTTGGGCAGTTATATCTATTTTTTGTTATTTAATTTTATTTTTCAGTTTAAAATCTTCAAAAAGAAAAGATTCTAATCAACTTTATTAATCATAAACATTTTACCATTCATTTCAAATTGTTCTGCGTCACACTTCCCTAAAAGAACTTGTGCCAATGGCGTTTGATTTGATAAAACAAAAATCTTTTTAGAATCAAACATTATTTCACCTAAACTACATGCGATTACGAAATTCCCCATAGAAGTTTCGATGTAAGATCCATTTATTATTGTTTGACTTACTTTCACACCTATTTTCAAAAATTGTTCTTGTTGAACTAACACTTCATTCAACTGATTTTGAATTCGAGTAATCTCTTGTTGCATCATTTCACGAGAAGTTTCGTACTTATCCCCCATGCTACTTTTCGTATCATTATTTGATGCGCGTAAATCTTCAATTAAACCGTTTAAATAATAAATTTTCTCATTTAAAACAATTGCAATTGCATCATATAAATCTTTTGTCATAATCTAAAAGTATCAAGCAAAAATACAAAAAGCAATGAGCAATTAATCTAACCTCAACTATTCAACAATCAATAGAAATAAAATCTTAAAAAAATTCACAAAAACACTATATTTATTTTATTAATAATCAACACTATAAACCTATCAAACTATTAAATTCAAAATACTTAATCCCTATTATTTTATTAATTCAGAGTATTTTAATTAATGCTCAAGAACCATTTTACTATAGAATTAGTACAACTGAAGGTCTTTCTACAAACACAATATATGATGTAAAACAAGATTTTAGAGGTGTATTTTGGATTGCGACGGAAAACGGAATTTATAAATATGATGGAAATCTATTAGAAAAAATGGATCAAATCAGAAAAAATGGAGTTTCTAATATACAGTTTGATTCCAATAATAGAATTTGGTACCAAGATTTTAATGGAAGAATATATTACATAGAAAATGATGTAATTAAAATTCTCCCTAAAACGATTGCTAAAGGATATATTAAATATATTATCACAAATAATTTAATCTACATCATAGAACAAAACACTTTAAGCTATTTTTCATTATCAAATTTAAAAAATAAAATAGATCTAAAGCACTCTACAAAAGGAGTTATTGATGTTTTTGAATTAAATGGTAGACTTGGAATTTTTTATGAAAATTATGTCAAGCTTGTAGATAAAAATAATATTAATGTCATTAAAATTGATCCTGAATTTAAAAAAGATATTGAAAATCCATTAGCTACAACTTTAAAAAATAAAGTTTATTTATTTGACAAACATAATTCTAAAGTTTTTTACACATTTGATGAACAAAAATTACTAAAACATACAATTGACTTCCCCATAGAATTTAAACAAAACATTACAAGTTTTGGTAATGAAATATGGATGAGTACCACATCTGGAATTGTAAGATATAATGTAATAACTAAAAGAACTGAATTATATTTTAAGAAGAAAAATATTTCACAAATTTTTAAAGACAAGAATAATCATTATTGGATTTCTACATTAAATGAAGGTATTTTCTTTATTGAAAGTTTTAATACTAAAATTTTTGATTTAAAATCTACACCAGTGTTGTTAGCTAAGAATAATAACACGTTAATTGTAAGTACTGAAGACGAAAAAATATTTACATCAAATAATGATAATTATAAATTGATGTATAATTACACATCCAATCATAGCTTTTTAATGACTAAGTTTGATGAAAATCAAGATAGATTATTAGCTACTTCTTCAAGTTTTAAATGGATTGAAAAAAATAAGAGTTACGAAAATCATACTTCTATTAAAGATATTGTACCTATTGGTAAAAACAATTATGCTTTCGCAGGAAGTATTCGTTCTGGTTTAGTTACTAACGATCCTATTGTACATCAAGAAAATTTAAAAAATTTCCCTAATGGTATTGGACAAGAAATTAAAGGATTATATTTTACAAATCTTCTTGTAGAGTACAATGCAAGAAGTGTAGTATATGAGCCTAACAAACAAAGTATATATTTCGCAACTAATAATGGTTTAATTCGAATAAAAAATAAAGAAGAAACAGAAATCAAAGATTCATTTGGAAAATCAATTTACTTAAAAGATATCTCTTTTTACGACGATAAAATTTTTGGGCTAACTAAAGATGATGTGATAGTTGTAATCAATTCAAAAAATCAAATTTCAAATTTTGAATTACCGAGTTATATAAAAAATACAACTGTTGAAAAAATAAAAATATTAGAAAATATGCTGTTTATTTTTTCTACAAATGCTGTATACGAATATGATTTAATACATCAAAATATTTCCAAAATGATTAATCTAACTCCATATTTTAAAGCCACAGATGTCGAAAGAATTGGTTCATATCTCTACTTTGCAACATCTCTTGGAGTACTAAAAAAAAATAAATTTAATTTCACGTCTAATTACCATCCTTGGTTAGAAATCGACAAAGTATACATTAATTCTACTGAAGTTGATTATCCTATTTTGGAAGAATTAAATCATAGTGAAAACAATATTGATATCCACTTTAAAGTAATTAGTAAAACACCAAACGAAGTATATAACATTTTTTATAAAATCAATAATTCAAATTGGATAAAGAAGGATCACAAATCAAGAACGATAAATCTTTCCTCTTTAGCTCCAGGCAGCTACGTTGTAAAAATATTAATTGAAGGTGATTATAAAAGCTCAATTACTAAAGAATTTAATTTTACCATAGCAAAACCTTTTTGGTCAAAACTATGGTTTAATACCCTATTAATAGCATGTATAGCTGGCCTTATCTTTTATTTTACGAGAATTAGAATTAAGAAAATTAAAAATAATAACAAACAATATTTGAATCAAATAAATTTAAAAAATGAATTAAACACGCAAAAATTAAAGTCTATAAAATCTCAAATGAATCCTCATTTTTTCTTTAATGCTTTAAACACTATACAGTCTTATATATTAACTGATGATAAGAAATTAGCTCTTTTTTATTTATCAAAATTCTCCAAATTAACACGTCAAATTCTTAATTTAAGTGAGAAAGATTTTATTAGTTTAAAAGAAGAAATTGAAACAAATGAGATATATTTAGATATAGAGAAAGCTCGTTTTAATGATAATTTTGAATATCAAATTGAAATAAAAAATAAAACAGATATACTTAAATGGAGATTTCCTTCTCTTCTACTACAACCATTGATAGAAAATGCTATTAAACATGGATTATTACACAAAAATGGTGATAAAAAAATTGACATAATAATTAATCAAAATGAAACTCATTTAATAATTAGTATTATTGACAATGGTATTGGACGAACAGAAAGTGAAAAAATAAATAAATCTAGAAAAAATCATGAATCTTTTGCAACCAAAGCAATAGAGAATCGTGTAAATATATTAAACCAATCCTATCAACTTGATTTACAAATTACATATATTGATTTGTATAATAATAATGGCCAACCAACCGGAACAAGAGTTGATATTAAACTTTTAAAACTTGCCTATGAAAGCGATTATAATTGATGATGAAAACCGTGCTAGGATTTCTCTCGAAATAATGATTAAAGAATTTTGTCCTACGATAGAAATTATTGCTTCTTGCGAAAATTTAACTGAAGGTGTAAAAGCAATTAATAAACTAAAACCAAATATTGTATTTCTTGATATTGAAATGCCAAACTTCAATGGTTTAGATATTGATAAATTCTTTGATATGAATGATATTGACTTTGAATTAGTTTTTACAACAGCCTATCAAGAATATGCATTAAAAGCGTTTAAATTAAATGCATTTGACTATTTACTTAAACCAATTAATCCAGAAGATTTAATAAATACAATAGAACGTATTAATCGTAAAAAAATAATCCCTATTGAAATAAAAACTGACGTTCCAATTGAAAAAATAGCAGTTCCGACAGCTAATAATTTATTGTTCTTAGAAACCAAAAACATTATTTACATCAAAGGAGAAGGCGCTTATTCTGATGTAATTATTAAAGATCAAAAACATATACTTGTAAGCAAAAATTTAAAGAATTTTGAAGATGTTTTAGCTTCAGATTCCAGATTTGTTCGTGTGCAAAAATCATATATTGTAAACTTCGATTTTATCGTTTCAGTAAGTAAAACAAATGGTGGAACTTTACATCTAATTAATGATATACAAATACCAATTGCAACCGATAAAATTCAATCCATTCTCGATAAAATCATCATTTTAAAGAAATAAAAAAAGCCTCAACTAACGTTGAGGCTTTTACTTTATAATAATATTAATTCTTTATTTCTACTCGTATTCCTTCACTATGCGCACTTAATTCTGGTGCATACATGTTTTGCATTGATGTAATTCCATTCGAGAAGTTTCCTGCATTATTCGCTTTTAAATCATATTCAAAAACGTACGTTCCTTTTCTCATATAATCGGCAAAGAAATTAGTCGACGCATCTCTTGTGCTTTCATAGTATCCAAATTCACCTTTCCATTTATAACCAGATAAAACATTTACAGGTTCAAAACCGCTTGCTCTCATATCTTTGATGTGAACAAATTCCATATTACGATCAATCGAAATCTCTAAACGAACAGTCACAACATCTCCTACTTTTATTGGTGTTTGCGATGTAATTTCTTTTAGAATTGGACCATTCGAAGTATTCGTTTTCACAAACAATTTCTTGTTGAATTTTATTCCTGTTTCAGCAGATTTAATTTGATCTAAATCCTCAAAATATTGCCAGTACATTGCTCCATAAGCAACACCTGCCGATGATTTAGAAACTTCAACTTTTCCTAATTCTGGCTTAATTTCGTCTTTATTCCAAGTTGTTTTTACATAACCAGAACCAGCTTGAGAATTTTGTTCAATATTAAAAGGAACATTCCCTATTTTCACATTTACACCTTTCTCAGCATCAATCCAAGATTGTCCTGTATTCATTAATGCATAAACTGCTTTTGTTGTTGCTTTGGTAGAATTCCATTGATTCGTTTGTTTATTTTTAATCAACCAAACTTTCATTTCTTCAACAGATTTTACATCATTTAAAACCTCATCATAAGCCTCAATTAGCATTGCTTGCGTTTCAACCGGCGCATCATACCAAAACCAACCTGGTTGATTATTTTTCCAATACATTCCCATTTCATCCGAAAGAACTGCTCTTTCTTTAGTCGAAATAAGCACTTGTTTTGCTGCAGATTCCATTCCAAATCGCTTTAAAACCAAAGCAGCCATCGCTTTTTGCTGTAATGATAAATCTAATTTTTTATCGTTAAGATTCTTCAACATTACATTTCTCATTTCTTCTAAATTTTTATCCATTGGAAATTGATCTAAGAAGAATGAACGAGCATATAAATAATGAATTCCGTCTGAATAAGTAATATTCTTAAATGATTTTAAATCCTTTTTAAAATCATTATAACGTTTTAAATTTTCTTGATCGATGAACTGAATTGCACGTTCAATTATAGCATGTGGGTGAATATTCATGGTATTGAAATTCACATCCATTTTTTTCAGATTACCAAAACCAGCAACAATATGTGTCGTAATATATTCATTTGTACGTCCACCATCAAACCACGCAAAACCACCATTTGATTGTTGTTTTGCACTTAATTTTTCAAACGCCGATTTCATTTCATTTTGCATTTGATTCATTTGGAACAAAGTTGCAATTTGTTTCATTTGCGTTTCTTCACTTTCAGCCGAACGAACCCAAGGTGTTTCTTCTAAAATAATCGATTTTAATTCTTCATTTAATTGCAATTTCGATTTTAATTCTCCTTTTGCATTCCATTGATCAAAAACAGCTTTTATTTTCGGATTCGAATTGATGATCTTTTCCGAAACCATATTTCCATACAAACGAGAGAAAACTTGCTCTGCACATTCATAAGGATATTCGCGTAAATATGGCAAAGCAAAAATGGCATTCCATATCGGATTAGCAGTCATTTCAAACGTTAATTTAAAATGATCTAAAGTCGTCGATTTATTTTGCTCTAAATTTTCAAAAATGAATGTTTTTGTTTGATTTTCTTTGATATAAATCGGCATCGTTTCAGTCACCAACATACGATTCGTTAAAATTGGTAAAGCAGCTTCTTCTCCATCCGAAAAATCTCCTGCAACAGCAACCACACGATAAACAACCGCTTGTACATTTTTAGGAACATCTAAAGTCCAAGTGACTTGATCTGAACTTCCTTTTGTAACTGTAAAATTTTGAGTTGGTTGATTTAACTTAAATTTCGCATCAATTGGTTCATTCGTAAATGGATCAAATAGCATTAATTTTGCTGTTCCATTCAACGTTTTATCCGATAAATTATTAATCTTAGTTGAAATAGAAACTTGATCACCTTCACGTAAAAAGCGTGGCGCATTAGGTACAACCATTAACTCTTTTTGCGTTTTAACACGATTTTCCAAATACCCAATTTTTAAATCTTTGGTATGTGCTAATGCCATAAACTTCCATTCCGTTAACGATTCTGGAGCCGTAAATTCTATAATTACATTTCCGTCTTTATCCGTCATTAAATTTGGATAGAAAAATGCGGTTTCGTTTAAAACTTTACGCGCCTGAACTTGATCTAATTTGGGTTCAACTACTGCTTCACTTAAAATAACTTCGTCATCATTTATAGGTCCACCTCCTGATTGAGCTGCTGATTCTTTTCCATCACTATTTTCAGCAACTTTCATTTCAGCTTTCATTCGAGGCATTGCCATCCTTACTTCATATAAATTTTCTCTCCAATACTGTTCATTTTCAAAACTAAAATCGAAGATTGAAAAATTAAAACCATGAAAATTTATTGGATAAACATCCGAATTATTCCATATATTATTCACTTTCATTGATGAATTAATTCCAAAACCATTAGACAATAATTCAAAATAATTTCTTAGATAATTTGAACGATATTGATTTGGATTAAAACTAATTGAATGTTTTATAAATTGGTCTAAAGATGCATCATACATCGCAGTTAAAACTTCAGCAGACAACTTATCTTTTTGTTCACCTTCAATTTTAATTTGCCATTTTTCTTTAGCTCCTGGCGTTAATTTATCACGAAAAACAGAAGTTGTAATTTTTAAATCCTTCGATTCCATCGGAACAAGAATATCCACCTTTCCAGAGATATAATCATTATTGTAAACCGCAAAATAACTTAATGCTGTTCCCCCTAAATGAGAATCATTTAATTTGAATTTTACAGTGTTTGATTTACTCAAATCTAAAACTCCTTCTATTTTATCAACCGAATTTTCGTTTGCTGAATAATTCACAAAAACATTTTTCACCGGCGATTTAAACGTAACGATTACTTCATCTCCAACTTTATATTCTTTCTTATTTAAAGATGTCGTAATTAAAGTGTAATTATTTAATTTTTCTGGATTTGCAATATAGATAATTCGCTCAATTTCTACTTTATCATTTCCATCCAAAACATATCCTTTTATGATGTAATAATCTTCAACTAACTGATTCGTTTTATCGAATTTAATTTCTGAAGATTGGGTAGTTTCAAACCAAGATTCTAAAACCTTTTCTCCTATTTTCCAGTTTTTTGGAACCATTTGATTTGGATAAGCATAAGTCGGAAATAGTTTATTGAATTCTTGTTCTGTATAATAATTATAATCACTATCTGATACAAATGCCATTGATTTTAATACTTTATTTGGCGATTGTAAGCGATAGATTTCGATTTTTCCTTTCCCATTTTGATCAACATCATTTACATTTTTAACCGAAACTGGAAAAGATTTTAAATCATCAACATTCATTTTATCATTTAATCCAAAAGATAAAATCAATCGTTGATCTCCAACTTTTACGTTAGATATTGTGGTTTGTGTTTCACCATTAATATCAGTTACACTTACCTCTATTCTATAATTGTATAAACGATCAACATCTTTGCGTTCCTCGAAAGGTTTTGCAATAAAATCAAACGAATATTTACCTTCCGCATCCGTTTTGGTTTCACCAAATGTAATTTCTTCACTTGCAGATCTTCCGTAAGGAATAGTTCTATACCACGGCCAAAACGTAAATAACTCTTCGCGGTAAACACGATATTTTACAACAGCATTATCAATATTCGCACCCGAAAAAGCTTCTGCTTTCCCAGATACAATTACTTTATCATTTAGTTTATAAACACCTTTTTGATCATCAACTTTAACCTCAAATTTTGGACGTTTGTACTCTTCTACACGAACTGATTTGTAACCTCTTATTTGAAATGTGGCATTATTTGAAACAACATTTATATTAAAATTTCCCGTTAATACAGAAGCTGGAAGTTGAAAATTTCCACTAAACGAACCAAATTCATTCGTCGTTCCAATAATTTTTGCAATTTCTTTTCCGTTAACATCTCTCAAAATAACATCAACTGATGTATTTGGTAAAACTTGACTTTCTTTTTTTAGAGTTTTATATAAAATAGTTTTAAAATAAATTGTCTGATTTGGACGATAAATTCCACGATCCGTTAAAATCGTAGCATTAGCTCGTTCAGTTTCAGTATTTGATTTATAGTAATTATTTAGATAAGCCGAATAAACCGCAGCATCATCTTTGACACGTAAATAGATTGAAGAATTATTTGGCTTTAATTCTGCTTTTCCATTTTTATCCGTTGTAACTGATTCTAAATTTCCTTTAGAATTATAAGAATGATATAAAACTTCTATTGATTTGTTTACAACTGGTTTACCCGATTTACGATCAGAAAGATAAACTTGATTCTTATTTGTATTGATTACATAATTCGTAGCCGAAATCGTTATGAAAGACAATGGATTTTCTGTTGAGTAAATATCAAATTTAGGATCAGAAGAAAACAAAATTAGATAACTTCCTTCTGCCAATGGATTTAATTTATAGAATGAAGAATGTGTTTGATAATCTTCGAAAGACTTTAAATCAATAGCATATTCGTTGATTATTTTTAAATTCTTAATAAATTTTTCACCTTTTTTAAGACTTATTGTATCATAACCCGAATTCAAATCATTCACAATTGATTCACCAAATTTCGTATAGTTAGGATAAACACGAACATACAGTTTATTGGTATTTTTATGATCAATTTTTATCGGAATATTTTGATTCGGAAGTACATAATTCTCTACCAAAAATGAGTAAGATTTTGCTTTAACCTCTTTCACTTTTTTCGAAATATATTTCGATTGTACATCGTTAGGATATTGAGATTTTACTTTCTGCTCAATTTCAAAAATTTTGTTGTAACTACCTTTTTTAAGTAACTCTTCATTCATTAATTCATCTACCAAAGAAGCAAAAATTGTAGAACTATACCACGCTTCTTTGAAATATATCGTAGCTAATTGCTCTTTTTCTTTGATAAATTCTTCTTTAGAAATTTCTTCACGTCTATTATCTAATTGTTGATTTTGATTAAATAAAAACGCATTGAATTGACCTTTATCGCTATTTAATTTTGCTAATTCTTGGTAATATTTATTCGCTTCTTTCGCTCGATTATTAACATCAGAAGAATTATAATCATTGAATTGAGTTAAATAACCGATGTATTCGTGTACCAAAACATCGTATAAAGTCGGTGTTAAATCAATATTTTTTTCAAAATCTTCTGTATTTGAATCTTTTTCAATTAAAAGTGATTTCCAGTTCAGAATATTTTCTTTTAACAATTCATTTTTTGGCTGAATAGATTGTTTAAATAATTGATCTATTTTAGAAGTAAACGTTTTAGATGTCCAAAAACGAACATCGTTTGTCGTTTGATTTTCTACTTCAGTTCTTGAATTAATTTTGTAACTATTTTCGTTAAAATAAATAGAATAAAGTTTTGCCAAATACATTTGAACAACAGCATCTCTAACTTTAGATTTCCCATTGATTTCTTTAGAAAATGTATCAAACACAAAGTTCACATCATCCGTTTCGTCCGTTGTTGCTACTTTAATTCTCGCTTCATAGAATAACGTTTTGATGTAATTGGCATCATCTTTTTGAGCTTGTGCAAGTGTTTTGATGTTTTGCACTTTGGTTTCGAGAGATTTAAATTGACCATTCATCATTGATTGATCAATTTCATTCCATAATTTATCTATCGGTTGGTTTTGTGCCATAGCAAGTAATGGAAAAAATAAGGTTAGAAATATATAGTAAATTCTCATAATCATGAATTTATTTGATAGATGCAAGTTAATTAAAAATGGTTGGTTTATAGACATAAAAAATCCGAATGCTACTAGGTAACATTCGGATTTTTAAATATATAAATTGTATTTTATAAATCTTCTAAATCTAAATCTTCGTCGATTTGTAAGTCATTTAATCCTGCATCTTCAGCAAAATCAATATCTTCATCACCGTCTAAATCCATGATTTCCATATCACGTTTTGGTGCTTTTAATGGCATAGATCCGAAACGGTAAACAGTTAATGGGTAATTTAAAACAGCAGGCTTATCTTCAACAGAAATTAACTCAGCAACGAAAGTCCACATTTCCATGAAATCGTAAACAAATTTCATACGATCTCCTTGTAATTTAAACACTTCTTTGATGTAGAAATCAGCCATTGTCTCATCTGTACCGTCATCAGACATATCTTCTAATGGAATTTCTTTCATTTCTACTCCATCTTCGTCGATTTCATAAAATGAAGCTAATTCTTCACCTTGTAAACTAAATGCACTGATAATTCCTTTGTACAAAGTAAATAACGTTTGCTTTTCTTTAATTTCAATATCTCTGAAAACATCCTCCTTTGCGTCAAGGAATACACGAATTTTATAAATCACTTTTTAACTATTTTTCAATTCCAAATTTAACTTTTTTCCTAAATCTACCACATAATTATAGGCAGAATTATAATTATTTTCAACTTCACCTTCAAGGATAGCTTCTTTAATGGCATTCTTAATTATACCTACCTCTTTACAAGGTGCTAAACCAAACATTTCCATAATTTGCTCACCTGTAATTGGTGGTTGAAAATTACGAACACGATCACGTTCTTCTACGTCTTTGATCTTTTGTTCAACCAATTCAAAATTTTGCTTGAATCGTTTTTGTTTACGTTCGTTTTTCGTTGTAATATCAGCTTTACAAAGTTTGATTAAATCATCAAAATCTTCACCAGCATCAAACAACAATCGGCGTAATGCAGAATCTGTTGCATCGTCATCTACAACTGCAATTGGTCGTGAACTCATCATTACCAATTTCTGAACGTACTTCATCTGAGCACCTAATGGTAATTTTAATCTTCTGAATAATTTTACTACCATTTTAGACCCAACAAATTCGTGAGAATGGAAAGTCCAACCCACTTTTTTATCGAATCTTTTTGTTACTGCTTTACCAATATCATGTAATAAAGCTGCCCAACGTAACCATACATTATCTGTATAAAGTGAGATATTATCTACAACTTCTAAGGTATGATAAAAATTATCTTTATGCTTCTGACCTTCAACCTCTTCAATCCCTTTTAATGCTATTAATTCTGGCAAAATATATTGCAACAATCCTGCCTTTTCTAATAGATTTAAACCGAAAGATGGCTTATCCGTCATCATAATTTTTTGGAATTCATCCATCACACGCTCAAAAGAAACGATCTCTAAGCGATATGCATTATCTATAATTGCTTGAAAAGATTTTTCTTCAATTACAAAATTTAATTGAGCCGCAAAACGTATTGCACGCATCATACGCAAAGGATCATCAGAATACGTTACATTAGGTTCTAATGGCGTACGAATGATTTTATTTTTTAAATCTTCTACTCCATTAAATGGATCTATTAAATCTCCGAATGTTTCTTTATTCATAGAAATAGCCAATGTATTTATGGTAAAATCACGACGTTTTTGATCGTCTTCCAATGTTCCATCCTCTACATGAGGTTTTCTACTATCTTCTGAATAACTTTCTTTTCTTGCTCCTACAAATTCTAATTCAATTTCATTGTAACGGAACATTGCAGTCCCGAAACGTTTAAAAACTGAAACTTGTGATGTATTTCCTAAAGATTTTGATAGTTCTTTTGCTAATAATATACCATTACCAACAGTTACAAAATCAATATCTTTTTTTTGTTCTCTTCCTAATAAATAATCGCGCACAAAACCACCAACGACATAAGTTTCCTGATTAATTTGATCAGCAACTTCACATACGTTCTTAAATAATGGTAATGTTACAGCTTCTTGGATTTTCATTTTGCAAAAGTAAAAGATTTGACTAAAAAAACTACTCTCTAATTACTTTTACTTGATTATCTAAGCCTAATTTAATAATTGTAGATGCAGAATGCTGTGGCTCAAAGGTTTTACATTCCTCTAAAACAAGATCTACTCCATTTATAATATTAGAATTAACTTCTTTTAACACTTTTGGCGATGGATCACCAGAAATATTTGCAGATGTAGAAACAATTGGACCTTTTAATCGACCAATAATTTTCTTACATAATAAATCGTCAGTTAAACGAATAGCAATCGTATTATCCTCTGCAATTAACGATTTTGGTAAACCTTTTGGATTATCATAGATAATTGTAATTGGTTTTTCGTTAAAATCCATTAGATCCCATGCTAATTCTGGTACTTCTACAATATCTTGTAACATTTTCGGAGAATCAACTAAAATGATTAACGATTTAGAAGATGGCCTATTCTTTATTTCAAAAATCTTCTGAATTGCCTCTTCGTTTTTTGCACTACATCCAATACCTAAAATGGTATCAGTGGGATATAACATTGTTTTACCTTCTATAAGTTGTTCTACGATTTCGTGAATGTTAGACATTGATTTATTTTATTTGATATGAATCTAATTTAATAGATATCTTTTTTGATTTGTGTGCAAATTTCAAAAATATATTCAACATAAAAACAATAATTGACTAATAATTTATTAAACAACATAAATCTGAATCCACATTATTAATTTAATGGTATATTTTTGCTAAAATTTTCTTAAAATTAACACATGAATATTCTACATATTTCTGGTGCTAGAAGCTGGGGTGGAAATGAACAGCAATTAATTCTGAATATTAACGAATTAAATCAACTGCAGACTAAAAATTTTATCTTTGGTATCGAAAATACACCATTGCATGAACGTGCAAAAAGACACAACATTGAATTTATCGCATCTAAATCGCGCAAAATTTCAAAGTTTGGGAATGTTGCACAACTCAAAGATATCATTCAACAATATCAATTAGACGTCATTCATCTTCATACCAGTGATGCATTAACATTAATGTATTTCTATTCTTTATTAAATTCTATACCTGCCAAAGTCATTTTTAGTAAAAAAGGGATTGGAGGAAGTAGTAGCTTTTTAAGCAAGTTGAAATACAATGCATCATTTATTCATCGCATCATCTGTGTATCAAATAGTGTTCAAGATAACTTTAAACTGATGTTGAATAATAGTTCAATAAATAAAACAACTGTAGTTTATGATTGTATTTCAGAACAAACATTTCCTAAAATAAACGATGTGTTAATGAATCGTTTCAGCGATATCAAAGCATCTTATCTTATGGGATCCATTGCCAATCATACCAAAGCAAAAGATTTACCAACTTTAATTGAAGCTGTTTCCATCTTGAAGAATAAATATCAATTATCCAATTTCAAATTGATACAAGTAGGGGAATTTTCTAAACTTACCGATGAATTTAAAATGCTTATTCAACAAAAAGGTGTAGAAAATGAATTTATTCTTACCGGTAAAATTGAAGACGCCATGCAATTGAACCATATGTTTGATGCATTTGTTGTTTCATCCTCACGCGAAGGGGGCCCAACTTCTGCTTTAGAAGCTATGTTATACCAAACTCCTGTGGTATCAACGCAAGTGGGTGTAATTCCAGAAGTAATTGTAAACGGTAAAAATGGTTTTACTTGTCCACCGAATCAACCTGAATTATTAGCAGAAGCTCTTTTCGCGATGTATTCTTTAAATGAAGAGCAACGAAAAAGTATGACAGATCAAAATTATCAATTTATTCTAGACAATTTCGCGTCGAAAAACATTGCACAACAAATTCTTAAAATTTATGAATCCAAAGGGGTTAAATATTGATTGATGCCTTTCTCGGCAAAAGTTAATTTTTGATGTATAGTTTGTTGTTGAATCTTATCATTACGATCCAAGAAAGATTTGCTTTGTTCATGATGATAAATATGATAAACAATGCCAGCGAATTTGAGACGTTTAGCTTCAATTCCTGCATTATGCATACGCAAAACTAATTCTGAATCTTCTCTACCCCAACCCGAAAACTCTTCGTTATAACCATTCACTTTCACAAAATCATCTTTCCAAAAAGAAAAATTACAACCTCTCATTTTTGATGAATAATTTGTATGTTTTTTCTGATTTTTTGCTAAAAATGGTAAATGAATAGTTCTTCCTCTTTTCTTTATTCCTTTCGAAAATAAATTAAATTTGATATTTTTTGTAGCAAATAAATCGTGTAAGGCTTTTTCTTGAATATTAACACGCGATCCGTATAAATAAACATTTTTCTCAACCATCATTAAATGATCTGCAACAAAATTTGGATGTAAAATTACATCACCATCAATACTTATAATATATTCTGAAGACGCTTGAGCAATCGCTTTATTCATAATAATTGCCTTACGATTTCCATTATCTTCATGCCAAATATGCTTAATTGGAATCGGAAATGTCGTTTTTATAGAATCAATCAAATTTTTTGTTTCTTCTTTAGATCCATCATCAGCTATAACAACCTCATCTGGCAACGTCGTTTGCTTTGCTATACTTTTAAGAACCAGCTCTAAAGCTTCTGGCCAATTATAAGTCGATAAAACTAAGCTCGTATTAATCTTCATATCAACAAAAATAAACATATCTTTGGCATTGTAAAATAGAAAAAGAGAATTATATTTTTTCTCTTTGAAATTTGTAAAGAATGAGTCAAAACATCGTCATAAATCCTAATTATAATACAACTTCACAAGAAGTAAAACAAATCATTGATGGATATGATTCTATCAACGATTATGTAGCCAAAGGTGATCGTAATTCAATTAAAAAAGTAACATTAGCAAACAATAAAATTGCAACGATAAAATCTTTTAAGATTCCAAATATCGTTAACAAATATGTATACCGTTTTTTGAGAGAATCTAAAGCACAACGTTCGTATGATTATGCAAAAAAACTGATTGATTTAGGATTTTTAACGCCTTATCCTATTGGATATATTGAAGAAAAGACGGCTTTACAATTTTTGAAAAGTTATTATTTATGTGAAATGGTTGATGCTGATTTAACGTATCGTGAAATGGTACATGATGCGAATTGGCCAAATCGTACGGAAATTTTAAAACAATTTACACATTTTACTTATCAATTACATGAAGCTGGAATCGAGTTTTTAGATCATTCGCCAGGAAATACATTAATCAAACAGGTTGATAATAATAAATATGATTTTTATTTAGTTGATTTGAATCGAATGAATTTCCACGATTCGATGGACTTTGAAACTAGAATGAAGAATTTCTCTCGCTTAACACCACACAAAGAAATGGTAGAAATTATGGCGAAAGAATACGCTAAATTAATTAATAAACCAGAGCAAGAAGTTGTAGAGGCAATGTGGAATAAGACAGAAGAATTTCAGTTTAAATTTCATCAAAAACAAACTCGTAAAAAGAAATTAAAAACCTTAATTGGTAAAAAATAATTAAAAAAGCACTTCGAATGAAGTGCTTTTCTTTTATAATATTATTTCAGTAAATGGAATAATCGTATCGTAACCTTTTGCTTTAAAATACGTTTCCATTCCTTCTCTATAAGTCACTAAAACAAAATCTCCACCCCAAGCACCAAGACTTTTTATACTTCCTTCGTAATCCGAAAAATATAATTCTTTAGGTTGTGGTATCTGCATAAATGCTTCTAATCTATCCTGGTATTCATCTAAAATAGATTCTAAATCAGTTAAATTATCAACTTTAGTTGCATCTAAAACCAATTCTGATAAATCATTAATCAAACCCCAATCTTTCGGTTTGTTTTTATAATGATTTCCAACAACTGCTTGCGTATCTTGTTTTTGATTCAGATAAACAAAAAATAATTTGTCTTTAAAATCCCAATTCAAATCCAATTCTTCCACCTCAATTTGTGGTTGATTCGTGTATAAAATTGGTTTATTGTGATGCGCACAAGCAATATCATAACCGCTTGTATTGAACGTTAATTGATTTAATTCAAACGGATTAATTTCAATCCATTGGCTAATCAAATCAATTAAAGTCGAACTACTTCCTAAACCCCATTCTTGCGGATATTCTAACTTCGTTTTACAAGTATAAAAATTATTAGAATTGAAAAAATCAGGATTTAATGATTTGGCTTGAATCAAAATATTTTGAAGTGAGTTTGCCAATTTCTGATTAGTTGTCGATAAAATCTCTAACGAATCTAATTGAAATTGAACTTCAAACCATAAAGAATCGTCAGCTTTATAAGCACTCCAAATGATTTGGTTTGATTTTTCGGATGAATCTTCTACAAATAAACATTGCCCAAACTTAGTGGGCAATGCAAATGCTTTCGCTCCATCCATTACAATATATTCCCCGATAAGGAATAATTTTCCATTGGAACGGAATGTTTTCATTTTTTAGATTTGTGCTGAAGAAGTCGCAACTTCACGACTTACCTTTTTTACTAATCCTTGTAATGTGTTACCAGGACCAACCTCGATAAATTCTGTTGCTCCGTCAGCAATCATATTTTGTACAGATTGCGTCCATTTTACAGGCGCAGTTAACTGTGCGATTAAATTCTTTTTAATTTCAGCTGGTTCTGTAACAGCAGTTGTCGTTACGTTTTGGTAAACTGGACAAATTGGAGTATTAAAAGTTGTTTCTTCAATTGCTTTTGCCAATTCTTCCTCTGCTGGTTTCATTAAAGGCGAGTGAAAAGCTCCACCAACTGGTAAAACTAAAGCACGTTTCGCTCCTAATTCTTTTAATTTTTCACATGCTGCATTTACAGCTTCAACTTCTCCAGAAATCACTAATTGACCTGGACAGTTGTAGTTTGCTGCAACAACAACACCTTCAATCTCTCCACAAGCATTTTCTACCACTTCGTCTTCTAATCCTAAGATAGCAGCCATTGTTGATGGATTTGCTTCACAAGCATCTTGCATCGCTAATGCTCTTTTGTAAACTAATTTTAATCCTGCTTCGAAATCTAAAACTTCTGATGCAACTAATGCAGAAATCTCTCCTAAAGAGTGACCAGCAACCATTTCTGGTTTAAAATCTTGTAAAGTTTTAGCTAAAATAACTGAATGTAAAAATACAGCTGGTTGCGTTACTTTTGTTTGTTTTAAATCTTCAGCAGATCCTTCAAACATAATTTTAGTAATATCAAATCCTAAAACTTCGTTTGCTTTTTCAAATAATTCTTTTGCTACTGCTGAGTTGTCATAAAGATCTTTCCCCATTCCTGTGAATTGAGCTCCTTGACCTGGAAAAACATATGCTTTCATTATAATAATGTTTTATGCGTTTTTATTAATTAGTTGTGAAGCTTGAGCTTCGTAAATTTCGTTCAAAAATACATATCTTTTTTTAACAGATTCTGCATGTAAACGTGAAATAACATAACCTTCTTTTCCGTCTAAAAATCCTAATCTGATAATATAGTGATTAATAAATCTATAAGCTGGTTTTATTTGAAAATGAAAAAAATTAGGTTTTAAATTTTTCATTCGTAATTCCTGAGCTCTAAGTCTTGAATATGAAGTTAATTTTTTTCTGTAATCTTCAGATGAAGAATATGTATAGTGATCTAATCGGTTTTTTAGTTTAGAAACTAATCCATCACATTGAATTAATTCGTGTACTAAACGATTATTTTTATATCTATTTTTAGATTTTTTAAATAGACGTATAGCTTTATCATTCTGCATTCCAGAATAATTTAATAATTTATTTTTAAAATAAAACTTGCGATATACGTAATAAGCATCAGCAGAAGTATTGCTTTCTACAGTCTTTAAAATTTCTTCTTTTAAATTTTCTGGAATATGTTCATCAGCATCAAAAAATGTAATCCACTCGTTAGAAGCTTGATGAATTGCAAAGTTCTTTTGATCCGAAAAATTTGTAAATACTCTTTGAAATAATTTAACCTTCGGAAAAGTTTTGGCTATTTCTACAGTTCGGTCCAAACTGTATGAGTCTACGACAATAATCTCATCAGCGTAATCAGCATCTTCTAAAAAACGCTTGATATTTTTCTCTTCGTTATATGTAATCAGTAGAGCTGAGATTTTTTGCATTTAGATTGGTTTTGTTCTTTAATGTATCTCAAATATATAATATTTAACATACGTATTGTTAGTTATTAAACAGAAAATGTAACTATTTATTATATATGTTTTATCAAGAATTCATCTAGTTTTATCTTAAATAATTCAAAATCAAATAACGAGTAAAAAGAATTCACTTCTTTTTTAATTTTACGATTATTTAAATCTATAAATTTTTCTGGATGATAATCTTTTAAATGAACACTTACGTGATTAATACCATCTTCAAAAGTTGCCCATACATTTTTATCAATCCATGGAGAAAAAATAATAAATGACTTCTTCCCTACAGCTTTAGACATGTTAATAGCACCTCCATCATTACCTACAATAATGTCACATTCATTTGCAATGGCAATAAAAGAACGTAAATCATCACCTAAAAGATCAAAATACACTTTAGATTTCGTTATATCATTTAATTGATTATAAACTACTAAAGCTTGCTCTTTTTGACTTGGGAAATAGTTAAATAATATATTAACGTTATAGTTTGCGCCAATATGATTTACCATTTTCGCCATTTGGTCTAATGGATAGGTTTTAGTTTCGTCTGATCCTAACAAACTAATCATTACTGTTTTACGAGACGAATCAACTTTATGATTTTTAAACGTTTGTTTAGCTATTTCAATTTCTTGTTCCGTTAAATATAATTTCGGTTCAGTAGCTATTGGATTTGTGATACCAAAAGGCTGTAATAATGCCAAACGATGTTCTATTGATAGCCCTAAATGAGATTTTGCTTCTTCGTGCTTCTCTATATTATTAGTATAAATAAATTCTCTACCTGGTTTTTTATAAGAAATTTTAACCGGAGCTTTATTCATGAATACATTTACCCAACTTTGTAATTTAGAATATGCATCAACAATTACATCATAATTATTTTTGCTTACGCTTTCAGAAAACTTAATTAAGTTAAGAAAACCTTTTTGTTCTTTTTCATTAAAAACTATAAGATTATCTATATAAGGATTATTTTCTAAAACGGGTAACGTATTGCTATTTACTAAATAATCAATCGTTGCTTCTGGATAACTTTTCTTTAAGTTTTCGCAAAGCAAAGATGTTATTAAAACATCTCCAATCATTTTATGTTGGATAACTAAAATTCTTTTCATTTCGTAAGCTAGATGAAAGCCTTTCTTCTTGAAAAGGCACTTACAAAAGTATCGAATTTATGGTATAATTACAACTCTTGATCATTTCCTAAGAATCCATTTTATTTCAATTGATAACATAAAAAAAAGGAGTTGAAAAAAATCAACTCCTTTAAAATTATATTAAAAATATAGATTAAACTGCAACATTATGCTCACGTAAAGCATCGTTTAATGATGTTTTTAAATCTGTGCTTTCTTTACGCTTACCAATAATTAACGCACAAGGAACTTGGTATTCTCCTGCTGCGAATTTTTTAGTGTATGATCCTGGGATCACAACAGAACGTTCTGGAACGTATCCTTTGATTTCAATTGGCTCATCACCTGTAACATCGATAATTTTTGTAGATGCTGTTAATACTACGTTTGCACCTAATACAGCTTCTTTTCCTACTCTTACTCCTTCTACTACAATAGAACGAGAACCTAAGAATGCATTATCTTCGATAATTACTGGAGCAGCTTGTAATGGCTCTAAAACTCCTCCAATACCTACACCTCCTGACAAGTGTACATTTTTACCAATTTGAGCACATGAACCTACAGTAGCCCAAGTATCAACCATTGTTCCTTCGTCTACGTAAGCACCAATATTAACATAAGATGGCATTAAAATAACACCCGAAGAAATATATGCACCGTAACGAGCAACAGCGTTAGGAACAACACGAATTCCTTTTTCTGCGTAGTTACGTTTTAATTCCATCTTGTCGTGGTATTCGAAAATTCCAGCTTCTAATGTTTCCATTTTTTGAATTGGGAAGTACATTACAACAGCTTTCTTCACCCATTCATTCACTTGCCATCCACCTTCAACTGGTTCAGCACAACGTAATTGACCATTATCAATTAATTCAATCACTTCACGAATAGCTGCTTGTGTAGTATCTTCTTGTAATAACTCACGGTTATCCCAAGCTTTTTCGATTATTTCTCTTAAATTTTCCATTTCTTCAACTAATGAACTACAAATATAAAATATATCTACGTTTAAATAAACCTTTTTATAAATTTGCAAAATGGCAAGAATCGTAGCAATAGATTTTGGAGGCAAAAGAACGGGAGTTGCAGCAACTGACGAATTACAAATCATAGCATCTCCTATAGACACAATCGAAACAAGTAAATTATTGGATTTCTTTGAAAAATATTTATTTACAGAAAATGTTTCTGATTTAGTCGTAGGACTTCCTATGCGTTTTTCAGGTGAAGTAAATGATATTGAAATCGAGATAAAAAAATTCATAGAAAAATTCTCGACAAAATTCCCAAACATTAAAATACACCGAGAAAATGAGATGTTTACATCAAAAATGGCATCAAGAGCAATGTTTGAAGGTGGTCTTAAAAAGAAAAAGAGACAAGAGAAGGGAATGGTAGATAAAGTTAGTGCTGTAATAATTTTACAATCATTTTTATCCCATAAACTATAACAAAATTGTATCTTTGCCCATTATTTAATAAAAAATAAAATTAAATGGTATTACCAGTTGTAGCTTACGGAGATCCTGTGCTTCGTAAAGTTTCACAAGATATAAATCAGGATTACAAGAACTTAAACGAGTTAATTGACAATATGTTTGAGACAATGTACGACTCTCATGGAGTTGGAATTGCTGCTCCACAAATTGGTCGCGATATTCGATTATTTGTTGTAGATTGTAGTCCGTTCGCTGAAGATGAAGACTATGAAGACATCGAAAAAGAATTAGAATCTTTTAAGAAAGTTTTTATTAATCCAAAAAAAATCAGTGAATCAGAAGGTGATGAATGGAAATTTGCTGAAGGATGTTTAAGTATTCCACATGTACATGAAGACGTTTCTAGACCAGCATCTATCACTTTAGAATATTACGATGAGAATTGGGTAAAACATACTGAAACTTTTTCGGATATTCGCGCTCGAGTTATTCAACACGAATATGATCATTTGGAAGGTAAACTTTTTATTGATTATATTTCGAGCTTCAAAAAGAAATTAATAAGTAATAAATTAAAAAACATAACAAAAGGGAACGTGAAAACATCTTACAAGATGAAATTCCCTATATAGTCCCTTAAACATAAATTAGAATATGGATTTATCAAGAGTTATCGCAATTTCAGGAAAACCAGGTTTATACCGTTTAGTTTCTCAAACAAGAAACGGTTTCGTAGTTGAAGATTTAGACAAAGGAAAAAAAGTTTCTATCGCTGCTAACTACAACGTAAGTTTATTAGACAACGTTGCTATTTACGGTGTTTCTCAAGAATACCCTTTAGCTGAAGTTTTCTTTAGAATTTACAAAAAAGAAAACGGTGGTGCATCTATCGACCACAAATTATCTGGAGCTGAATTACGTGCATATATGGAGCAAGTTTTACCTGAATATGACGATTCAAGAGTTTATGATTCTGATTTAAAAAAGTTATTCCAATGGTATAACATTTTACAATCTAAAGGATTATTAAACATCGATTTAGCTGCTGTTGAAGCTGCAATCGCTGCTCAACAAGCTGAAATTGAAGCTGCTCAAGCTACTGAAGTTGCTACTGAAGAAGTTGCAGTTGAAGAAAAACCAAAAAAGAAAGCACCAGCTAAAAAAGCTGCGCCTAAAAAAGCAAAAGCTGAAGCTGAAGCTGAAGCAAAACCAGCGAAAAAAACTGCTGCTAAAAAAACTACAAAGAAAAAAACTGAAGAATAATCTTTGATATGAATACACGTAAAGATCAATTAGAAGCCTTCAATAGATTGTTGGATATAATGGATGAGTTACGTGAAAAGTGTCCGTGGGATCGTAAACAAAACAATGAAACGCTACGTACGTTAAGTATTGAAGAAATCTACGAACTTTCGGATGCAATTATCGAAAATGATTCAGATGAAATAAAAAAAGAACTAGGTGATGTTTTTCTTCACCTAGTTTTTTATTCTAAAATAGCATCAGAAAAAAGTCAATTTGACGTTGCTGATGTTCTGAATTCTATTTGTGATAAATTAATTCACAGACATCCTCATATTTACGGAGACACCAAAGCAGATACCGAAGAAAAAGTTTTACAAAATTGGGAAAAACTTAAATTAAAAGAAGGTAATAAATCTGTACTTTCTGGTGTTCCTACCTCCCTACCTGCGATGGTAAAAGCATTTCGCATACAAGACAAAGTAAAAGGAGTTGGCTTCGAGTTTGAAAACACAGATCAAGTCTTTGATAAAATCCAAGAAGAGATTATTGAATTTAAAAACGAAGAAAACCCAATCGATCGTGAGATGGAATTTGGAGATATTTTATTTTCATTAATCAATTATGGAAGATTTGTTGGTATTAATTCAGAAGATGCTTTAGAAAAATCTAACAAGAAATTTATTTCAAGATTCCAAATTTTAGAGGAATTAGCAGTGGAAAAAGGTTTAATAATGGGAGAAATGACCATTAGTCAATTAGAAGACTTATGGAATTTAGCGAAAATTCGCTAGTGTCATTCAAACACTAATAAACGCAATAAACTAAATAATGTATATTGATTATCAATAAGATAACAACTAAATAGATTACTACTATACACACCGATTAAAGAAACAATGAGAAAACATTGCGCTCGCTTAAAAAACAGGCCTATATTTGCAATGGTTATAGCGGGCAATAGCTTGTAATAATGGAAGGAAGTTTGTTTACTATGTAAACAGTTTTCTCATTTTTTTGTGGTTTTGATGAAAAGGTGACTTATGTCGCCTTTTTATTTTTTTATCTACTTCACTCACTATTTTTTTCCTATACTATTTTGTAAATTTGCTGTTATGCAATTTCAATTAAATTCAGAATTTGATCCAACAGGAGATCAACCAAAAGCTATTGAACAATTAGCAAAAGGAATTCTTGACGGAGATAAATATCAAACACTATTAGGTGTTACTGGTTCGGGTAAAACTTTTACTATTGCAAATGTAGTTCAAGAAATACAACGACCTACTTTGGTTTTAGCCCATAACAAAACATTAGCCGCGCAATTATTTATGGAATTTAAAGAATTTTTTCCTAATAATGCAGTTGAATATTTTGTTTCTTACTACGATTACTATCAACCAGAAGCATATATTCCAACTTCTGGAGTTTATATTGAAAAAGACTTATCAATCAACGAAGAAATCGAAAAACTTCGTTTAAGCACTACCTCTTCCCTTTTATCAGGACGTAGAGATATTTTGGTCGTTGCATCTGTATCTTGTTTATATGGTATTGGAAATCCTGCAGAATTTCATAAAAATTTAATTCAAGTAGAGATTGGACAAATCATCTCAAGAACAAAATTTTTACATCAATTAGTTCAAGCATTATATTCAAGATCTGAAGGAGTTTTCCAACGTGGTAATTTTAGAATCAAAGGTGATACATTAGATATCTTCCCAGCTTACGCTGATGATGGAATTAGAGTTAGCTTTTTTGGTGACGAAATTGAAGAAATTACAATTTTCAATACTGAAACAGGCGAAACCACATCTCGATTAGATAAAATAAACATATATCCTGCAAACATCTTTGTCACGTCTAAAGATACTTTAGAAGGCGCTATTAAAGATATTCAGATAGATTTAGGTAAACAAGAATCCTATTTTCATGATATCGGAAAACATTTAGAAGCTAAAAGATTAAAAGAGCGAACTGAATTCGATTTAGAAATGATTAAAGAATTAGGTTACTGTTCTGGTATCGAGAATTATTCTCGTTACTTAGATGGCCGAGAACCAGGAACAAGACCTTTCTGTTTATTAGATTATTTTCCAGACGATTTTTTAATGGTAATTGATGAATCTCACGTTACTGTTTCACAAGTTCACGCTATGTATGGTGGTGACCGTTCACGTAAAGAAAATTTAGTTGAATATGGTTTCCGCTTACCTGCAGCTATGGACAATCGTCCATTAAAATTTGAAGAATTTGAAGCATTACAAAACCAAGTAATTCATGTTTCTGCAACTCCAGCTAATTACGAACTTGAAAAATCTGAAGGAATTGTTGTAGAACAAGTAATTAGGCCAACTGGTTTATTAGATCCTATTATTGAAGTCCGCCCATCTCAAAATCAAGTAGATGATTTGATGGAAGAAATTAATAAACGTGTTGAAGCTGATGAACGTGTTTTAGTTACTACTTTAACTAAACGAATGGCAGAAGAATTAACGAAATATTTAACAAAATATGGCGTTCGTTGTCGTTACATTCACTCAGACGTAGATACATTAGAACGTGTACAAATCATGTCCGATTTACGAACTGGTTTATTTGATGTCTTAGTCGGAGTTAATTTACTTCGTGAAGGATTAGACTTACCAGAAGTATCTTTGGTTGCAATTCTTGATGCTGACAAAGAAGGATTCTTACGCAGTAATCGTTCGCTTACGCAAACGGTTGGTCGTGCTGCACGTAATGTTAATGGATTAGCAATAATGTATGCTGATAAAATTACAGATAGTATGCGCCAAACGATTGATGAAACCGAACGAAGAAGAGAAATTCAAATGAAATATAATGAGGATCATGGTAAAACTCCTCAAGCTTTAAATAAGAAGATTACTAAACTTAGTTTAGCCGCAGCTGATTTTGAAAATAATCCGTACGAGCAAAAAAGTTTAATTACAGTTGCCGCTGAAGAAAAAATTGATTATTCTGATGAAGAAAAGGCAAAAATCATCGAAAAATTGCAGAAAGAAATGGAAACTGCTGCAAAAAATTTAGATTTTATAAAAGCAGCGGAATTTAGAGATAAAATAAATGCGTTAAACGAAAAATAAACTACATTCGTAATCCTTACAAACTAACAAACAATAATGAAAATTTTCTATTGTATTATACTTTTGTTACCATTCTTTCTCGGTGGATGTAATGCATACATTTCCGAAAACGAAG
Organism: Faecalibacter macacae; assembly: GCF_003687725.1. GTDB lineage: Bacteria > Bacteroidota > Bacteroidia > Flavobacteriales > Weeksellaceae > Empedobacter > Empedobacter macacae. The sequence goes on along the minus strand of NZ_RDOJ01000005.1, from coordinate 94,590 downwards.
CAGTTGAAGCAGAAAATATAAACACTATAGATGTCTCTAAACTAATAAACGAGACTAAACGTACGCTTACTTCAAAATTTAGAACACCCGAAGGTTATACAAGAATTAATCCTTCAACTCCTTTTGCTGTTTTTTTAAATCACATTCCTTTAAAAGGAGAAAAAGGTACAGTAAAACTTTTTGACGGAACTGATAAACTAAACAAAAGCTCGTATGCAGGAGTTTTAGACTTGCAACCTTTTACAAACAACGTCCAATTTCATGCAAATGCAATTTATCGTTTAAGAGCAGAATTTTTATATCATAATAAAAGATATGAAGAAATAGATTTCAGAATCAACAATAAACTTACATTTGTTTCGTACAACACGTTTGCAAAAGGAGATTATTCTTATGAAAAATTTTTAGAGTACATGGATAAGTTTTTAACAGCAACCACAACAAATAGCTTATCTAATTTAGCTTCGCCAATCAAACTAAAAGAAATTAATATTGGAGATGTTTTTATGCAAATGTCTTCAACAAAGAGTCATGCTATTATTGTAATGGATTTAGCTGTAAACAAAAATGGTGACAAAATAATGTTATTAGCTCAGAGTTATTATCCAGGACAAGACATTCAAATCCTTTCCAATCCATCAAATGATAAATTATCTCCATGGTATGAAGTGAAAGATGGAGTACTTTTAACACCTGAATGGCGATTTATGACATCTGATTTAATTCGCTTTAATTAAAACCTATTGATAAAGTGTTTTTGAATTAATACATTTGTACTCAATTTTACATTATACAAACACAGGCATTGTTTTAATGCCGAAAAATTAACAACATGCAAAAAGTTTATTTAGATAATGCAGCTACAACGGCTATTCATCCTCAAGTAATTGAAGAGATGGTAAACGTAATGAAAGATTGCTACGGAAATCCTTCTTCCACACATATTTTTGGTAGAGAAGCAAAGGCATTATTAGAACTTGCAAGGAAGAAAATTGCACAACAATTAAACGCTGCTCCAGCAGAAATCTACTTTACTTCTTGCGGTACTGAATCAAACAATACTATAATTCGTTCTTGTGTTAACGATTTAGGAGTTACTCGTATCATTACAACTTACATGGAACACAAATGTGTAATGGAAAGTGTAAGTGATTTAGAAAGTAGAGACAAAGTTGAAGTTATTCGTTTAAATATTTTAAAAGACGGGTCTATTGATTATGATCAATTCGAAGAATTAATCAAAGATCAATCAAAGAAGACTTTAGTTTCATTAATGCATGCCAATAACGAAATCGGAAACTTATTAGACGTTAAAAGAATTTCTGCTTTAACTAAAGAATACAACGCATTATTTCATACTGATACTGTTCAGACAGTTGGTCACTACCCTATTGATGTAGAAGATTTAGGAATTGATTTCGCTTCATGTTCTGCACATAAAATTCACGGACCAAAAGGTGCAGGATTTTTATATGCACGTAAATCAACTCACATCAAACCATTAATTGCTGGTGGTGGACAAGAAAGAGGTTTACGTTCTGGAACTGAAAATGTATACGGAATTGTAGGATTATCTAAAGCATTAGAGATTTCTTTAGAAGAATTAGAAAATCACACAAAACATATCGAAGGATTAAAAAAATATGCAATTGAAGAGTTAACTGCAAAAATCCCAGGTGTTGCATTTAATGGTTTAAGTAACGATTTCGAAAAAAGTTTATATACCGTTTTAAGTGTTAAGTTACCATTTCACGACACATTAATCGGATTTGAATTAGAATTAGCTGGAATCGCAGTTTCTCAAGGATCAGCTTGTAGTTCTGGTGCAGCTAAAGTTTCAAAAGTTATGGAAACTTTATATACAGAAGAAGAAGTTAACCAAATGACTCCATTACGTGTATCTTTTAGTTACATGAACACAAAAGAAGACATTGATGCATTAGTTTCTACTTTAGTCAAAATATCAAGTAAACATTTAGTAGTGAATGCTTAATTATACAAACCTCCTTTTTAGGAGGTTTTTTTATGCTTTTTTTATGATAGCTTATCCTTTGATTCATTTTGAAGATGCAATCAATTAAATATATTTGCATCATAAATAAATAAAAATTGGATCAAGCATCAACATTTAACAACTTAGATATTTTAATTGCAATTGCGTTAGCTTTTGGCGTAATCAATGGTTTATTCAAAGGTTTTATTTCTCAATTAATTGGACTTTTAGGATTTTTTATCGCCATTTGGTTAAGTTTTAAATTCTATCAATTCGTTAGCATTTTTATCGGAAGTCAAAACATCGTAGCAGATAGTTTAGTTTCTATCGTTTCTCTGGTTTTAACTTTTGCCATTGCATTTTTCTCCATCAAACTATTATCATCTCTTACTCAAAAAACAGTAGAAATGATTGGACTTGGTTTTGTAAACAGAATAGCTGGAGCAGCTTTAGGTTTGGTTATTTTATTACTTTTAGTTTCTTCAGTATTATTTTATATCGATCCTATTTTAGAAATTGGTTTTAAAGAGACGAAAGAAAATAGTATTTTATATCCTTATTTAATTGAATCGGCAGAATATGTAAAAAATATGCTGTACGAAACAAAAGATGTTTTGAGAGAACAAAATCAAATTGAATCTGAAAACTATTTATAAAACCTCTATCTTTATTAAAAATTAACGCATGAATACTTATACAGAAAGCCAAAGAATGTTTGATTCAACTTTTAATAAAATCATCATTTTATTAGTTGTCGTTTTATTTGGTAAAATCCTTTACACGAACATTACAGAAGGTTTTCAAACTTCATCAATATTATCATTAATATTACTACCTCTTTGTATTGTTTTATTTATTGTTTTTAAAGTAAAAACAAATATTACTAAAGAAAGTATTAACGTAAAAATTGTTCCTTTCAACTTAACGAATCAAACTATTTTATGGAGTGATACGAAAAAAGTTGAAGTAGTAGAATATTCTGCAATCAAAGAATATGGTGGTTGGGGATACAGAAGAAGCAAAACTGGTAAAGCTATTAATCCATCTGGAAAACATGGTTTAAAAATTCATTTTAAAGATGGTACACATCTTTTAGTTGGAACAAGACGACCAGATGAATTATCTGAATTTATTAAGAATATCAAAAAATAACAAAAGAAGCTTCTAATAGGAGCTTTTTTTATTTAAATAAAGCTTAGTACTACTTTAAAAATTAATATTAGACGCCATTAATTGTCGTACAAAATGCTTTCATTTGTATACCAATAGTAATCTTTATAACTATGACTACGATTTTAGTAGCAATTGTATTCTTCGTTTTAGGAGGTGTAATTGCTTATTTATTCACTAAGAGTAAATTATCTTCTGAACAAATTTCTAATCAAATTCGATTTGAAGAATTAGATAAATTAAATGCTGTTTTACGCACCGAATTAACGGAGGCAAAAGACAATGCAAATGAATTACAATTTGAATGGTTCAAAGAAAAAGAGCGAAACACAGAATTAAATACAAAATACCAAGAAGTTTTAAAATCTGCTGACGAACAAAAAAGATTTTTAGCTGAAACGAATGAGCGTTTAAAAGAACAATTTGAAGCCTTATCTTCCAAAGTTCTTCAAAGTAACAATCAACAATTTTTAGATTTAGCCAAAACAGCATTGGATAATCATATCAATGAATCGAAAAATGATTTAGAAAAACGTCAGCAAGCAATTGATTCTATCGTAAAACCATTAAGCGAAAGTTTATCTAAGTTTGATGGTAAAATTCAAGAAATTGAAAAAGCACGAGAAGGTGCATATTCAGAAATTAAAGTTTTTCTTGATGCGATGAAAGGAACTACAGATAAATTGCAGAAAGAAACGAATACGTTAGTTTCTGCACTTAAAACATCTCATACAAGAGGAAAATATGGTGAAATTGGTTTAAAACGTGTCGTCGAATTCGCTGGTATGTCTTCTTTTTGTGATTTTGAAGAACAAACTTCAGTACAAAGTGAAGGTGGACTGCTTCGTCCAGATTTAATTGTAAATCTTCCAGGCGGAAGAAAAGTTATCATTGATTCTAAAGTTCCATTAAATCAATACATGCAAGCTTTCGAAACCGAAGATGAAGATGTGCGTAAACATCATTTAATCAATCACACTAAAGCGGTAAGAGAACATTTAAAAAACTTAAGCTCAAAAGCATATTGGAATCAATACAACGATGCGCCAGATTATGTTGTAATGTATTTACAAATAGAAAGTTCTTTTGGTTCTGCCTTAGAATTGGACCGAACTTTGATTGAAGATGCATTAAATAATAGAATTATTATAGCAACTCCAACTACGCTTATCACAATGCTTAGAACGATTGCATTTAGCTGGCAACAAATTCATGTTGCTGATAATATTTATCAAATGCGCGATGCAGGAATTGAATTATATAATCGTGTAAACGTTCTAATACAGCATTTTTCGAGTGTTGGACATAATTTAAATCAAGCAACACAAAGCTATAATAAGGCTATTGGATCATTAGAAAGCCGCTTTATTCCACAAGTTAAAAAGCTGAAAGAAATTGGCGGAACATTAATGGAAAAAGAAATTAACGAAACTAAACCTATAGACACTATGATTCGTGCAATAAATCAGTCGGAATATCAATAATCCTCCTATATTTGCACAATCTTTTATTAAGAATGAGAAATATTTTACTTTTTGTAAATGCTATGCTTTGTTCAACACTTTTTGGACAGATAGATTACGAAAATAACACCGTGCAAGTTAAGCCTAATTGGGAGCTTAAAAAGATTTATCAATACGAGTTTGCTGACCAGAATATATCTATTTCTGTCAATGATACAGTTATGAATGTTGTTAACCATTCGAAAAAATCATTGAACATTTTAGATAAAAATAATTTTGCGTATAAACTTGAGTTAATAAACGGTAAAAATACTTCTAACGATCCAGACGAATTTTATAGAGATTTCATCAATAATTCGAGCGGAATTAAATATCAATTCACTACAAATTTATCTGGCGAATTTTTAGAATTATTAAATATTGGTGACATTCGTAAAAGCTTTTTAAAAGTTACTAAAGATTTAGCTGACATAAAGCGTAAACCGAAAGAATATAAAGATAACATTGCAGAATTAGAAAATATGATTAATTCTGATAGTTATATTCCATATGTATTCGAACAAGAAATTCAGGTTCTAAATTTCTTTAATGGATATTACCTAAAATTGGGTGAAGAGTATATTGGTAAAACGGTACAAGACAATATTTTTGGTTTCCCTATTTCATCAACAACAACAACTTACTTAAAAGAAATTGATAAAAAGAATGAAACATTTACAGTTATTTCTGATCAAAATTTAAGTAAAGATGATTTTGAAAAATTATGGGAAGAAATGGCTTATTACATGTTAAATGACAAAAATTTAAAATTAAGTCAAGATCAAATTAAAAAAGAAATTAAAAAATATTCTGAAACCGTTGAATTAAAAGTTGGATACGTTTCTAAATACGATAAAAATTCAATCTTATTAGAATCAGATTATCGTTTTATTATGAATATTGGTTCTAAAAAAACAATTAATCATCTAAATATTAAGCGTACGAATTAATTCTATTTTCTCTCATTTATCCAATAATTAGAATATTATTTTAATTATTTCCTTATTTTTGGTCAGAAATTTAATTTCAAATAAATGAAAAACATTTTCACATATCTATTAATCTTTTTTGCTATTCCATTCACTTTCGGACAAATAATCGAAGGAGATTCTATAGTAAATCCAAAAATATTTTGGAATGTGGATGATGTTAATAATTACGTTTTTAAAACAAAAGAAACTAAAAAAACTGCCGAAACTTTTCAAGAAGAAGAAATTTCATACAACGTAAAAATTGATGTTTTAGATATTTACGGAGATGAAATTACCATTTTATGGACGTATGAAAATGTGAAATTTGATTCGAATAAATTCATAAATAATCCCTTGTTTTTAATTGATAAAGTCACAGTAAAATATATTATCGATGCACAAGGTCGTTTTTTAAGATTCGAAAATATTGAACAAACAATTGAAGATTATTTAAAATCTGCCGAAAAGGTAAAAAATGAATATATCCATCAACCTGAAACGCTTACGAAAGTTCAGGATTTAATCAATGCGTATTCAACACAAGAAAATATTACACGTATTTTCGAAAAAGATATTCGTCAATTTCATTTATTTTTTGGAAAAGGAGAATTTAATACCAAAGGAAATACGATTGAATATAATTCGTACATGGATAATTTATTTAGTGCTTCTCCTACTCCTGCAAAAACAACTATTAAATTAAATGAAATCGCATTTACTGGAACTAATTATACAATGAATGCGCTGCAAATGGCGGACAAAGAATGGTTGGCTAATTCTTGGTTTAATTATTTGAAACAATTATCTGAAGAATTAGAAACTGAAAAACCTGATGAAAACCATCTAAATGACGAAATTATCTATAACGTAAATACAACTTCGCGTATAAAAGATAATGGTTGGCTTTCTTATAGCACTGAGATTAAAACAGTAAACTTCCAGGATACTAATTACACTTTAGAAAGGAGAATTGAATTGGATTAATCCAACATCATATAAAACCCTTATTTTATCATATATTTTAGAGATAATTTACTTCGGAAATTTGAATAAAATTTCTTAATTTTGCAATCTATTTTAAAAAAATCATAACAATCATGCAATTGTCTGAACAAGAAATTATTCGTAGAGAAAAATTACAGCAATTAAGAGATTTAGGTATTGAGCCTTATCCTGCTGAAGAATTTGTAATAACTTCTAATTCGAAAGAAATAAAGGAAAAGTACGAAGAAGGTAAGGTTGTGAAGCTTGCAGGTCGTATGATGAGCGTGCGTGTAATGGGTAAAGCTTCTTTTGCTGAATTACAAGACACTGAAGGTAGAATCCAAATCTACGTTTCTCGTGAAGATATCTCTTCTACGGAAGAAGCTGTAGAATACAACACTGTTTTCAAAAAATTATTAGATATTGGAGATTTCATTGGTATTGAAGGATATTTATTCAAGACTAAAGTTGGTGAAATTTCTATCCACGTAACGAAATTAACTGTATTAGCTAAAACATTACGTCCTTTACCAATCGTTAAAACAGACGACGAAGGTAAAGTTTATGATGCTTTCGTAGATCCAGAATTACGTTACCGTATGCGCTATGTAGATTTAGTTGTTAACCCTCAGGTAAAAGAAATTTTTATCAAGAGAACTAAATTATTTAACGCAATGCGTAACTTCTTTAACGACCGTGGTTACATGGAAGTTGAAACACCAGTTTTACAGTCTATTCCTGGTGGTGCTGCAGCACGTCCATTTATTACGCATCATAACGCACTAGATATTCCTTTATACTTACGTATCGCAAACGAATTATACTTAAAAAGATTAATCGTTGGTGGTTTTGAAGGTGTTTACGAATTCTCTAAAAACTTCCGTAATGAAGGAATGGACCGTACACACAATCCAGAATTTACAGCAATGGAAATTTATGTAGCCTACAAAGACTACAACTGGATGATGGATTTTACAGAGCAATTATTAGAGCACTGTGCAATTGCAGTAAACGGAACATCTGAAGCTACTTTTGGTGAACACAAAATTAACTTTAAAGCACCTTACAAACGCGTTACAATGCGTCAATCGATCATTGATTTCACTGGTTTCGATATCGAAGGAAAAACTGAAGCAGAATTATTTGAAGCTGCTAAAGGTATGGGAATCGACGTGAACGAAACAATGGGTGTTGGAAAATTAATTGATGAAATCTTTGGTGAAAAATGTGAAGGAAACTATATCCAACCTACTTTCATTACAGATTATCCAAAAGAAATGTCTCCTTTAACTAAAGAACACCGTGATAATCCAAACTTAACAGAGCGTTTTGAATTAATGGTTTGTGGTAAGGAAATTGCTAACTCTTACTCTGAGTTAAATGATCCTATCGATCAACGTGAGCGTTTTGAAGAACAATTAAAATTATCTGCAAAAGGTGATGATGAAGCTGGAGAATTTATCGATGAAGATTTCTTAAGAGCTTTAGAATTCGGTATGCCTCCAACAGGTGGTTTAGGAATTGGAATGGACCGTTTAATTATGTATTTAACTAACAATCCATCAATTCAAGAAGTATTATTCTTCCCTCAAATGCGTCCAGAGAAGGCTGCTCCTTCTTATGAATTAACTGAAGAAGAAACTGCTATCATTGCATTATTAAAAGCGAATAACAATATCGAGTTAGCTGATTTAAAAACTCAATCTGCTTTAAGTGGTAAGAAATGGGATAAGTCAATGAAAAACTTAGCAAAATATAACTTAACTAAAGTAAATGTAAACGGTGATTCTAAAACTGTTGAATATTTAGGAGAGTAATTAAAATACAACCCTTTCATCTATTAAGATGATACTTCAGAGGCTATTTCTTTAAAGAAATAGCTTCTTTTTTTATAAAAAAAGTCCAAACCTATTACAAAGTTTGGACTCTCTCCTTTTCTTATCTATTTCTAAATCAACAAAAGGTACATCTTGTTACACTAAAAATTTTTCGACTCAATTTTATACTGCATTTATCTCTTATCATTAACTGATATCTTAAAAAATCTCGACTCTATTATCCTGATTTTGTTCTAAAACTTTTCCATCAATCGCTATCGTATCTACTTCTATTATTGAATATGTAGCTTTTGATTCTTTGTACTTACAACTAATAAGAGTAAGAAATACGAGATAGATAAATAATCTTCTCATCTTAATCAATATTTTGATTCTTTAATACAAAATATATACCAAGGTGTTTATTTTATATCAGCTTTTTTGTTAAAAGAATAGATCAAATAAAATAAAAATGGAAGTATAAAAATGCTCCCTAATAATAACGCCCATCCCAAAACTTCAATCGTTTTTTCTGAATGATTTAAATCCAATAATGAATAAGTTGAACCATCTTTAAACAAAATAAGATGTGGGAAATGAGAATATGAAACAGCAAATAAAATCATTAAAACAATAAAACCAGCAATGATTCTACTTAATATATCTTGATGTTTGTTTAATGAAAAAATTAAAGCTACAATTGATAAAGTAGCTAAACCAACAGCTACATAGCCTTTCCAATCAGAATAAATCCATTGCATCAATGGAATTCCCTTCCAAAACGAAACCAAAAATACAAATCCACCAGTTATAAAAATTGCTATTGAATATCGTTTTGCAGTATTTCGTAAAGTTTGTTTGTCTTTCTCATCATCAATTGAATGAATAGAATAGACAGAAGCTAAAAATCCACAAATAGAAACAGTGAAAATTCCGACAGACACATTAAACCATGTTAACCAAGAGTAGACATAAGCAGAAAGAAAATCTGTTGCCGTATTATCTATTGATCCCGAAACTGTAGAAGCTGCAATGATCCCTAAAAATAAAGGTGTAATTAAACTCGAAATTGTAAAAATAACAGCATATAATTTGTGCCATTCGTCCTTAATTACATCATAATTACGAAATGTAAATGATGTTCCACGCGCGATTATTCCTAATAACATAATCACTAATGGTATATGTAAATAGTTTGATAAATCTGCATAAATCTTAGGAAAACCTACAAACAATATCACAATTGAAATAATCAACCACATATGATTTGCTTCCCAAATTGGACCAATCGAATTGTACATAATTCGTTGTGTTTTTTCCTTAAAATCCTTTGTTGAGAATAATTCTACAATTCCAGCACCAAAATCTGCTCCTCCAAATATGACATACATTCCTAATGCAGTCCATAAAAATGCGATAACAACGTAAATCATAGTTAATGTTTTTCAGGATTATAATTAGGATCGTTTGGATCGTATAATTTAGCAACCATCTGAATTTGTCTGTTCATCAAAAACACTAAAATAATAGATAATGAAACAAAAACTGCAGTAAAAATATAAAACGAATATTGTATTCCTGGCATTGGCGTAACTGCATCTACAGTTCGCATAATACCATATATTATCCATGGCTGACGACCAACTTCTGTTACTGTCCAACCGGCTTCTAAAGCAATGTATCCGAATGGAGTGGCAATCATAAATAGTTTATACATCCAACGTGTATTCAACCATTCTTTTTTGAAGAATTTAGCGAATAAATAAATCACTGCTATTCCCATCATCAACATTCCGAAAGTTATCATTATCTGAAATGCATAATGCGTAATTGCCACTGGTGGCCATTCATCTTTCGGAAATTCATTTAATCCTTTTACTGGAGTTTCAAAATCGGAATGCACCAAGAAACTTAATACCCCTGGTAGTTTAATAGCATAGTTAATTTCTTCGTTTGCCTCATCAACTAATCCTCCTAATACAAAAGGAGCACTTGCTTCTGTGTGAAAATGAGCTTCCATCGCAGCCAATTTAATAGGTTGTCTTTCCGCTACATCTTTTGCAGAAATATCTCCACTTAATGGAGCTAATAAAGCCGCAATAACAGCCATAGTTGCACTAATTTTAAAAGCTTCTTGATGAAAAACAACATTTTTACCTTTTAAAATTAAATAAGCATGTAAACCAGCAACAGCAAAACCAGTCGCACAAAAAGCCGCAATTGTCATGTGTAATGCCTGTGAAAACCAAGCTTCATTAAACATCGCTTTTATCGGATCTATATTTAAATATTCTCCATTTATGAATTCAAAACCAGTTGGAGAATTCATCCAAGCATTAGCAGCAACCACTAAAATTCCAGATGAAAGTCCACTAATCCCTACGATTACACCACAAATCCAATGAAACCATTTATTAAATCTGTTCCAACCGTAAAGAAAGAAACCTAAAGCTATCGCTTCAATAAAAAAAGCTGTTCCTTCCAACGAAAAAGGCATTCCGAAAATAGGTCCTGCGTGTTCCATAAATTTAGGAAAAAGTAAACCTAACTCAAATGAAAGCATAGTTCCAGAAACGGCTCCTGTTGCAAATAAAATTGCAACTCCCTTACTCCATGCTTTAGTAAGTCCTTTATAAATTTCTTTTTTAGTTTTTAAGTACTTATAATGAGCAATTGCCATCATAAAAGGCATAACCATTCCGACACAAGAAAATACTATGTGAAAGGCTAAAGATAATGCCATCTGACTTCGTGCAGCGATAAAATCATCCATTAGAAAATGTTTTTTTTTATGTTTTGTTTGTGTTGCTTAAAGTTAGAAATAAAAAAGGCATCTCGAATAACGAAATGCCTTTTTAATAATATGATATTGCTTATTATTTTTTTGCCGGAACTAACCATTTAAATTCTGGTCCTTCTTCTGGAATTACAATACGTTGTGAAATTCGTTCCATACGCTCTGGGAATTTCATGATGTAATCACGCGCTTTTTCAGCTTCGTCATTCAATCCTGTAATTTTGTCTAATTCCCAAATCGTAATCAATTTCTTCATGATATCTACATAATCTTGAGCTGTGTAAACACCTAAACGTTGTGCAGCATCAGAGAAAGGTTCAAATAAATTACCTTTTTCTTGACCTCCTTCACGTAAGAAGTGAGCTGGCATCACAATTTTTAGTTTAAACATGTACTGAACTGCCTTCATCATCTCTGATGGATCAACTTCAAAAATACGTCTAACAAATTCTGAATAAGCTAAGTGGTGACGCATTTCATCTCCTGCAATAATTTTACACATACGAGATAATTTTTTCGCACCGTAATCTTTTGCAATTCTCGATACATTGTTGTGAGAAATGTAAGTTGCTAACTCTTGGAAACTTGTGTAAACAAAATTTCTATATGGATCATGAGATGTTCCAATATCAAAACCATCGTTAATTAAATGTTGCGTTGAAATTTCAACTTCACGCATATTTATACGACCAGATAAGTATAAAAATTTATTTAATACATCTCCGTGGCGATTCTCTTCACCTGTCCAATGTCTAATCCATTTTGCCCATCCATTTTCTAGATATTTTCCTTCCTCGTCCACAATTCCTTCCATTTGCAATAACCAAGATTCGTAAGTTGGTAATGCTTCTTCTGTAATTGTATCACCGATTAATGTTACCCAAAAATCGTCTGGTAAGTCTTTTGATAATTCTTGTAATTCTTTAATCTCTTCAAAAAATGAATCTGATTGAGAATTAGGTAAAAAATCTGTTGGTTGCCAAATTTTTTCAACTGGAACTAAAAATTTCTCCATGAAAGAATCAACATCCTTTTCAAGAAGCTGCATTACTTCCAATCTAACGTTGTGTATTGACATAATATTTTCTTAATAAATTATTTTAGATTTTACTACTTGTTCTGTTTTTTCAAAAAGTTCATCAAATTTATAATCACTCACTTTAATTGGATCGTGATATTCAATTGTTACTTTCGAACCTAAATTTAAAGGAAATTTTCCCCATTTAGTAATTTGCCAAGTATTATTTAATGTTACAGGCACAACATATGCATTTTTAGCATACTTCGCTAATACCTTTAACCCACTTTCTTTAAAGTCTTTCGGAGTACCGTCTTTACTTCTTGTTCCTTCTGGAAAGATAATTGCAGAATAATTATTTTCTTGAATATAAATCGCTAATTTTTTAATTGCATCAATGGCTTGTTTACCATTTTTACGATCTATTAACGCAGAACCTCCTTTTTGTAAGTTGTATGAAACACTTGGAATTCCTTTCCCTAATTCAATCTTAGAAATGAATTTTGGATTAAATTCAGATAAATCATACTCTAAAGGAGATACATCATACATACTCTGATGATTGGCTACAAAGATAATAGGAACACCTTTAGGAATTTTTTCTTTCCCAGAATATTTATAAGTTGTGAATAAAACTTTTGTAGAAGCTACCAATAACCCATTCAATACTTTAACAGACTGATGATGTGCTTGATAACCACCTAAATTATACGCTAACCATTGTGCTACATGCATCACTAAAAGCGTTAATCCATACAATACATAAAATATGATTGATAATGGAATAGCAATTATTTTTTTCAATCGTTGATTTTTTACAAAGTTAATTAAAATAAAATCTTTACAAGGAATGATTAATAGAAGGATTTACTAATTTTTATTCAAAATCAATAATTCTTCTTGATTTTCATTCAAGAATACAATTTGTTTATTCGATCTATTTTTAACAAGTATGGTTTCTTTCAAAATTTGGTCTAAATCCATCCCTTGAAATTCACAAGTTTTTTGTGTTGATGTGATATTTGAAAATGAAATAGCAGGCTCAAAACGATTATAATTTGCTGATACAACCTGACAACCATTAGACAAGACTATTTTATTTAATTCTTCTTCAAAATAAACTTTCACATTCATATTAGTCTCTTTCCATTTCCCAGCCAATATCACTTTAGTATCAACTGGAGTTGTTGGATATATAGGATATGTTGTTGTACTACAACTCGTAACAATAGTTATTAAAACAATAACTAAACTTAAAATTCTCATGGTTTAATTTTATGATAAACTATAAAGCGAATGTAGGAATTCTATCTTTAAATATTATCACTTATTTTTGCAGAAACTCTTTTACTATGGCAAATACAAGAAAAGCTGAAGTTTTTACTGATACAAATGGAAATAAAAAAGTAAAACTTGAACGTAAACCTACTTTTTACAAAATATATGATTTGATAAAAAAAGATTGGTTTGTGGAAGATGGTTTGTACGAATTAGATTTTTTTGAAACGCCAAGCGTAGAAATGGAATTAGAAAAACCTGTAATTAACTACAAGCAATTAAGCGAGAAAGGTCGTAAGGTATTAAAATAAAAAACATCCTAATTAGGGTGTTTTTTTAATACTTATAAGAAATATGCTTTTTACCATCAATTAAGAATTCGTCCTTCTTTAAGATATCTTTTACTTTAGATACAATAGTTTTATCATCTAAACTTCTATCCATAACAATATCCTGAATCTCTTTCACATCCTTAATATAATCTAATAATTTATAAAGTTCTAAAGATTCATTTGACTTTAAATATTTGACTCTATTTATATTATCGACAATTTTAGATTCTAAAATATAATCATTCTCAATTATAATATTTTCATCACTAAATTCTTTAAAAAAGCATTTCAATAAATCTTTAGTAATTCCCTTTAATAGGAAAATAATAGACTCGATTTCTATTATATTATCAATATAAAATTCAATTAAATACTTAAACGACCTACTAAAATTATAATCTATATCTGAATGAGCCAAAAATTTATTTCTAAAATCACATAACTTAGCAATAAAATCTTTAAATAAAATCAGCTCATCATATTTTGATTTAAAATTTTCATAATAAAGATTATTTTGCAATAATGGACTCCTTCTTAAACTAACTAATTCATTAAATATTTTAAAAACACTTGAATCTTCTTTTAAATACAAAATCTTATAAAGGTTAATAATATTCTTTTGGGCATGAATAATCAAATGATTCGATAAAACATTTAGATATTTATTATTAATATTATATCCATTAATAATTTCAAAATTGTTATCTAAATACAATTCATTCGAAGCCTTTATGAATTCGTTTAATTCTACAATTTCATTAATTATATAATTAAATCTTTGAATTCGCTTTTTTAAATTTACTTTTCTTTCAATTGTCATTTTATATTATTGTAAATCCAATATAAAACAAAAAACCCACACTTTTTCAAGTGTGGGTTAATTAAAGATCAGTGATCCAGTCAGGATTCGAACCTGAGACCTACTGCTTAGAAGGCAGTTGCTCTATCCAGCTGAGCTACTGGACCGATCCAAAAACTTTCTATTACTAGAAATTTTGTCGGGGTGGCAGGATTCGAACCTGCGACCTCCTGCTCCCAAAGCAGGCGCGATGACCGGGCTACGCTACACCCCGAGGTGTAATTCAAAATTCAAAAAAAGCGGAGAGACAGGGACTCGAACCCTGGCATCGGTTTCCCGATGACAGATTAGCAATCTGCTCCATTACCGCTCTGGCACCTCTCCTAAACTCTTTCGAATTATGCTTTTTATCTACTTTAGATCAGTGATCCAGTCAGGATTCGAACCTGAGACCTACTGCTTAGAAGGCAGTTGCTCTATCCAGCTGAGCTACTGGACCAATCCAAAATTTTATTTCTAAAAATTCGTCGGGGTGGCAGGATTCGAACCTGCGACCTCCTGCTCCCAAAGCAGGCGCGATGACCGGGCTACGCTACACCCCGAATTTTAAGGTAGATAAAAAAGTTTAATATTTTAATGAACTACTGCGGAGAGACAGGGACTCGAACCCTGGCATCGGTTTCCCGATGACAGATTAGCAATCTGCTCCATTACCGCTCTGGCACCTCTCCTAACTTAGCTTTTGATAACTATCGTTACTTGTTCTAAGCGGTTGCAAATATAGAACGTGTTTTCAGTTTACGCAAGTCTTTTTGAAAATATTTTTAAAAAAAATAGCTTAATTTTGTCCCTAGAAAAGCCAAATTACAAGTAAAGAAATGAATGTTAAAGGATTAGTGATTTTAGGAATTTTATCAATTTTTTCACTTTCTAGCTGCGGAAGTTCAAAAAACATACCACAAAAGGTCATAACAAAAATTATTCGCGATACAGTTATCGTAAATTCTAAGACCGATCAATATGAAATGACACGCGCAGCAAAGTTGGAAGATTATAAAATTAGTACAGCAAATTATCCTGCCGTTGGGCAAGATGATCGAGTTAGATTTTTAGTTTTACATTATACTGCATTAAATAATGAGAAATCGATGCAGGTATTAACACAACAAGAAGTAAGTTCTCATTATTTAGTAAATGATATCGACGACAATGAAATTCATTTATTAGTTGACGAAACTAAAAGAGCCTGGCATGCCGGAGCAAGTAAATGGAAAAATTTAGATAATCTGAATTTTACATCAATCGGGATTGAAATCGTAAACTCAGGTTATACAACTAATGGTGGTGTTATTACACATTACCCATATCCAGAATACCAATTCAAGAAAATTGGAAGTTTAACGAAAGATATTGTCAATCGTTACAAAATATTACCAATTAATGTAATAGCACATTCTGATATAGCTCCAGGACGTAAACACGATCCAGGACCATTATTTCCGTGGAAACGTTTATATGATGAATATGGAGTTGGTGCTTGGTATGAAGAAGCAGACAAACAAAGCTTCATAACTACTGCTCCTTTTATATTTGATGGAGAAGTTGTAATTAAAGAATTCCAAAAAGAATTAAAAAAATATGGTTATGATATAACTGAAACTGGAATTTGGGACGATAAAACAAAGAAAACAACACAAGCATTCCAATATCACTTTAATCCTAAAAAGTATGATGGTACTTTGGATGTAGAAACTTGGGCTATTATTAAAGCTTTAAACAAAAAATATAATCCGTAAATTTGAGGCTCCTATTCGTAGGAGCTTTTTTTATATATACAATTTTTTATAAAAATGTCGAGCTATATCTTTATTAAGAATTTTTATCTTGAAGAAATACAAAATATTACTCAAGAATACTTTAACGCCAATTACGACCAAGATTCTACACTTTCAGCAGATATCTTAATGAAAAACTCGCGAACATATTTTGTTCAGTTTAATGAAGAGCTCGCTCCAGAAGAATTGCTAGATTGGGTAAATACAATCAATCAAAACAAACCTACAAACGACAGAATCATAACTATAGAAGGTTATCAAACAATTAATAAGATAGATTATAAATTCTATTTTATTAATGAAGATATCTACGCAGTTAATTCAAACCAAGAAACGTTTAAAATTGAAGATTTGGAAGATTTAGTACCGACAACTTCTTCTACTCTAACTTTTACAAAAACTGAAATTCCGAATAAAAACATACATCCTATGGTCACGATTAATTATTTCGTACCAAAGAAAAAATGGTGGAAATTCTGGTAACACTAAAAACTCTATAAAAATGAAAAAATTGTTTATTCTTTCCTTATTTACGCTGCAAACTGGTTTTCTGTTTGCCCAAGTTAAAACTGGAAATTATTCAAACGACGAATTCAATTTAAAATTAAACTTAACTGAAAACAATTTTTTCCACTTTCAGAATCTAAATGGTTTGATTAAAGAATATGTTCGTGGTGAATGGAAATCAGAAGAAAATCAATTAATTTTAATTGAAACTGCACACAGCGAAAAATCTGAAAATAAACACAGTAATCGTAAAGCACCAAAATTTGATTATACCACAGCCAAACGAAAAACAATTTATACAATTGATGGCAATAAATTAATCTTTGTCAATCAAGAAATAGAACCAAAACATGCCGAATTTCAGAATCAATTATTCGGTAATTTTACATCAGATAAATAAAAATAAATCAATATGAAATTAAAAAGCTTAACTCCTATTATTTGGACAAAAGATATACAAACAACTACAACTTTTTATAAAAAATTAGGTTTTAAAATCATCGAAGAAAACGAAGATTTAGTATGGACTTGTATGCAAAATGGAGACATCGAAATCAATATCGCTAATCCTGAAGCTAATCCAGATTTTAAACAACCTCAATTCACTGGAACGTTCTATTTTAATGTAGAAAATGCAGATGAAGCTTGGGAAGATTTAAAACACAACAAAGTGGTTTACGAAATAGAAACGTTTGATTGGGGAATGCGCGAATTTGCGATTGAAGATAACAATGGATACATTTTACAATTCGGTGAAGCGATTGAATTTGATTACGGAGACGAAGATTAACCTTAAAAAAATAATTATGAAGAACCTACTTACTACTATTACATTTACTTTAATTACAAGTGTTATTGTTAACGCTCAATCTGACCAAAAATCTTTAGAAATCATCAATAAATCTATTGATGCTATTGGTGGTAAAAAGAAGCTAGAAAATGTAAAAACGCTTTACACTGAAATGCAAATCAATAACGATCCTGTATTTTATATCACAAAAGAGAAAGCACCAAATAAAGGTTCTTTAGAGGTAAAAGTGAATGGAAATTCAGTTTTTGGTTATCGTTTTGACGGTGAAAAAGGATTTGAGAAACAAAATGGACAAATCAAACAAATGCCTGATGAAGAAATTACTGATAAAAAGAATAGAAAATACATTTTTAATGAACTAGCATATATTGATCCTACAATTTGGACTTTTAACTACGTTGGTGAGGTTGATTTAAACAATTCTAAAGCTCACAAATTAAAAGGTGAAAACAAAAACGGAACGATAGAATATATTTATTTTGACTCTAACAACTTCAGAAAAGTAAAATCTGAAAACATCGTAATGAATGATGAAAATAACTTATCAACCTTTGAGTATTTAGATTATAGAACTTTAGATGGATTAATTGTTAATTACAAATTAATTCATACAGATCCCAAAAAAGTTATAACAACAATGACTTTTACAAAACAAGAAATTAACAAAGGCATAACTGATAAAGATTTTATTTACTAAAATTCATTCAAACAAAATACTAATCGTAATCTTTCTTAAATTTGGAAAGATTACGATTTTTTTATGCAAAAAAAATACACATACGACGAACGGTTCGAAAATATAGATTTTACTCTAAAAGAATTTCCTTTAGGCGATTACGAACAATGCCATTTCATCAACTGCAATTTTAATGGAGTTGATATTAGCAATTGTAATTTTAGCGATTGTATCTTTAAAGGATGTAATCTAAGTGTAGCTAAAATTAATAAAACTATTCTGCAAAATGTAGAATTTAACGCTTGTAAAATGATTGGTTTCAATTTAGAAACCTGTAATTCTTTTGCTTTAAAAGTAAAGTTTATAAATTGCATTTTAAACGAATCTTCATTTTACCAAAGTCCTCTTTCTAAAACATATTTCAAAAGTTGTATCATGCATAATATTGATTTGTCTTTTGCTGATTTATCTAATTCTTTTTTGGAAAATTGTGACTTGAAAGACTCTATATTTGATCAAACTATTCTTGAAAAAGCAAATCTTACAACTGCATATAATTTCAATATAAATCCAACTGAAAATAAAGTAATAAATGCTTCATTTTCCAAAGAAAATTTACATGGTTTATTAAATCAATTCAAGATTAAAATCCAATAACTTTATTGTTCATAACTCTTTTTAATTTAACGTTTTTCATCATTTCAAAAACGATTATAAAAACTTAAATTGCCCGTCTATGCCCTATTTTAGCGACTTTTAGCTAAGATTTTAATAATTAATCAATTATATGTTAGACGGTTCAAAAATTTCATCCATTTTACAGCGATCTCCAAGTGTAGATTTGCTAAAAATGCGAAATAGAGAATTGATTTTAGTCTTTTTGGCTGATCAATTTGCAGAGAAACATCGCATTTTATCTTCCGAGATTATTCACTCTCGTTTAACAGATTATTTGGAATATCGTCAAGTAGAAAATGACGAGGATATTGACATACAAGTATTCGATTCATACGAATTGAAAGCTAAAAAATACATTACAGATTGGACTAATCGTGGATTCTTATCAAATTTTCAGACCGAAAATGGAGAAGTTTTTTACGAATTATCTTCTCATACAAGTAAAACATTGGACTGGGTTACTTCCTTGGACAAAGACGAATATGTAGGAACTGAATCTAAATTTAAAACGATTGTTACACAGTTAAAAGAATTAGTTGAATATTCGAACGATAACAAAGAACAACGTTTAGAAATTTTAGAAAATCGGAAAAAAGAAATCGAACAAGAAATGATGCACCTACGTTTAGGTGAATCCTTGAAAGTTTACGAAGATTACGAAATTGTGCCGCGTGTCAATCAAATTACACAAGCCGCGAAAGAGTTACTTTCTGATTTTAAAGAAGTAGAAGATAATTTCAAAATTATAACGAAAGAAATCTACCAAAAACATAACGAAGGTAATCTTACCAAAGCCGAAATTTTAGATTATACATTCAATTCCTTAGATTCTTTGAAAGAAAGTTCTCAAGGTAAAAGTTTTTATGCCTTTTGGAATTTCTTATTGAATCCTTCCTTACAGCACGAATGGGATCATTTAACGCAAGAATTATATGCAACGCTTTCTCATAAAGAGATTGAGATACAAGATGCTTATCTAAAAAACATGAAAAAGCATTTGCATGCTGCGGGACAAAAAGTATATAAAGCCAATGATAAAATGGCTGATAAACTGAGTAAAGTGATTCGAGAAACGCAAGTTTCTAATGCAAAGGCAACGAAGAAAACGATTCAAGAAATCAAAAAATCATTGATTAAAATTAGTCAGCAAAAAGAGACTCCAGATATTTCTTTAATTGTGGATGATGGAATCAATATTCATTTACCTTTTGACCGTAAATTAACGTTAGAACAAACTCAGGAAATCATTTACGATTCAACTCCAAAATTAGCTGAATCTGATATTTCAAAATCAGAGCATTTAGAAAAAATATTCAATAAATATGCAATTGATAAACAAGTTATTCGTGACCGAATTAATTTGCAATTAGAATTGCATCAAACTATAAATCTGAATCAAATTATTGAAAATTCAGGTGGTTTACAAAAAGGATTACCAGAACTTTTTGCTTTTATCGCTTTAAGTAATGAATATAAGCATGAAAAAAATGATGAAGCTTTACAAGATATCATTTTCAATACATCAGAAAATAAATCAATACAAATTCCAACGATTACCTTAAAGCATGAGTAATTTAGAACAACATATTAAACCCTATTCTAAGGCTATTGTAAAATTACTAAAACAGCCTATTGAAAGTAATCAATCACTTTGGCAAGAAATCATCAATTACCAAGTTGAAATTCAAAATTATTTGAATATGATTGGTTTAGAATTGGTCGTAAAAAAAGATGAAGGATTTGCTTATTTACGCGAATTAGAAGATCGTGAAGGAAATACTTTAGGTCTTGTTTCTAAACGTAAAATTGGTTTTGAAGCATCTATTATTTTAGTCGTTTTACGCCAAAGTTTAGAAGAATTTGATCAAAATCCTACTCAATTTGATGTAAGTGAGAAATTTATCACTTTCCAAGAAATCAAAGAAGAAGTTGAATTATTCCTACCAGAAACTTACAATAAAGTTAAACTTTTAAAAGATTTAGATCTTAATATACGCCGTATTGTAGATTTAGGTTATTTGAAAGAAATCGATAAAAATGAGTTTGAAACTAAATATCAAATTCATCGTATCATCAAAGAAAAAGTGTCGTTAGACCAATTACAAGAATTTAAAAACAAATTAGAAACCTATGTTGAATCTATTTAGTACAACGTCCGAAGAATCTGGATATCGTCTGCAATACATGGAAGTTTTCAATTGGGGAACTTTCACAGATCGTATTTTTCGCATTCAACCAAAAGGTAATAATTCGTTATTAACGGGAGCAAATGCATCTGGAAAAAGTACTTTTATTGATGCTCTTTTAACCTTGTTGGTACCAGCAAAAAAAGATCGTTTTTACAATCAATCTTCGGGAGTTGATAAAAAAGGTGACCGTACAGAAGAAACGTATGTTCTTGGGAATTACGCACACATTCAGCGTGATGGCGATTTAGGCACAATGACAAAATCGTTACGTGATAAAAATACATTTTCGATAATTTTAGCTCATTTCGATAATAAAGATGGTAAAAAAATCACCATTTTTCAGGTGCGATGGTTTTCTGGAGATGAACTGAAAAGAACATTCGGAATTGCGCATGTTCCGTTGACAATTGAAGCCGATTTTTCTCATTTTGATCAAAAAGGAAACTGGAAGAAGACTTTAGATCAAAAATACAATTCAAATTCGACGAAAAAGAAAATTGAATTAATGGATGGTCCGATTGCTTATGCAGATCGAATGAGTGATATTTTTGGTATGAAATCTTCTCGATCTTTAACTCTTTTTAATCAAGTTGTTGGAGTAAAAGTGTTAGAAGATTTAGACGAATTTATTCGTACTAACATGTTGGAAGAATGGAATGCAGAAGCTGAATTTCTTCAACTGAAAGAAAGTTTCAATACATTAATGGAAGCTAAAATAAATATTGAAAAGGTAAAAGACCAAATTAAATATTTAGAGCCAATTAACGATAACGCAACTAAAATTCAGGATTTAAACGAAAAATTAGCAACTGTTACGCATTCAAAAGAAACTGCAGTATATTGGTTTGCGCAAAAAGGTTTGAGTTTAGCGAATACTGAATTAGAAAAAACGAATGTTAAGTTTAATGAATTCCAGGCTGAATTAGAAAAACTGAAAGAAAAAGAAGCTACTTTAAAAAATCAGGAAACTAATTTAACAGTTCAAATCAAATCGGATGATGTTGGTAAACAAATTGAACAGATTAAAATAGACTTAGTTCAATTAGAAAAGTCTAAACAATCGATTGAGGAGAAACGTACAGCTTATAATAATTTCATTCAGATTTTAGGTTTAATTGAAAATCCTTCGATAGAAGAATTCAATCAAAATAATCAACAAATAGAAGAAATTAGACAAGAAAACAGTCTAAAAATTGATGTTTTACATGAAGATTTACGTTTAATTAAAAATCAAGCGGATCAGATTAAATCTGAAATTAATGAAGCACAAACTAAAATAGATTTCTTAGCGCAACATCAAAATAACATTACAGGAACAATTGCTTTGATTCGTGATGAGATTGTTACTTTAACGAAAGCTACACAAGCTGAAATTCCGTTTGTTGCTGAATTAATTAAAATCAAAAATCCAATTTGGGAAAATGCAATTGAACAACATTTAAATCAATTTGCACATCAAATTATTGTTCCTGAAAAATATTTAACAGAAGTTAGAAACTATATTCAATCGAACGATTTAGAAGCCTTTATACAAATTTTAGCATACAATGGATTTACGTCGATGGAAGGATTAAAACCAACTGTTGAAGAAAATCATTTAATGAATCAAATCGAATTTAAAACTGAAAGTATTTACGCTAAATGGATCAAAGAATCTATTGAAACTGAATTTAATTTTGTTTGTGCTGAAGAAATTCAAGATCGAAAAAATACACTTTTAACAGACGGAACTTTAATTTTAGAAAACGGAAATATTCAAAAAGATGGCCGTACAGCATCTAAACGTAAAGAACATTTTGTTTTAGGTTGGGAAAATACGTCTAAAGTTCAAGCGATTTATCAAGAATTAAAAGATTTTGAATCAGATTTAGAATCAAATGAGATTCAAAATAAAGAAATTCTGAAGCAGATTCAATTCATTGAACAAATCAAAGAAACAATTTCTAAGG
The DNA here is from genome assembly GCF_003687725.1 of Faecalibacter macacae. GTDB lineage: Bacteria > Bacteroidota > Bacteroidia > Flavobacteriales > Weeksellaceae > Empedobacter > Empedobacter macacae. The sequence goes on along the minus strand of NZ_RDOJ01000005.1, from coordinate 71,284 downwards.
TTAAAAACACTTATCCTTCTTTTGCTATAATTGACACAAAAGATATTGTTGAAGAAATTGCACAAAAGCAAAATTTGATTGATGTTTTAAATTCAGGATCAAACCGAACTGAAGGATTACAACAAGAGTTAGAAAAAACGCAAGAAGCGTTGAAACAACTAACTGAAAAAGATATACATAACTTGAACCGTGAAACGTTCAAGATTGAAACACAAATTCAGCAAATTCTTAAAGAAATTAAACGTAATGAAGAAATTATTCAAACATTAGAGGTTGTTTCTGTTGAAGAATTTGAGCAAAAACACAAAGAACTTTTAACGGTTGATTATTTCTCAGTTAAAATTAAGCAAGCTGAATTTCAAAAAGATTTAGAAACTCAGATAAAAAGTTTTGAATATTCGAAGCGATTAGCTGAGGATAAAATCAAACAAAAAATCAACGAGTTTAAAAATCCAAAAGAAGATATCCTTTTAAAATATAAAGATTGGCGATCTGATGCTTCTGCTCTACCCGATTCTGCACATTTGGAATTAGTTTCTGAATATCAAGATTTTTACCAACGTTTAAACGAAGATAATTTACCGCGTTTCGAAACTAAATTTGAGTCTTATTTACAAGAAACGATTATAAATAAGATTGGTGATTTTAGAATGTTTTTTGAAAATTGGTCGGAAAATATTCAAGAAAATATCACTTTATTAAACGAATCGTTGGCTGAAATTGATTACAATACAAAAGAATACACAACATATATTCAGTTGATTGCAAATTCGCATTATGTTGCCGAAATTCAAGATTTTAAAACATTACTTAATCGTGCAATTTCAACTGGTAATGATACTATCATGTTATTCGAAGAAAAACGTGATCATTTCAATGAACATATTGCACCTTTAATCAAAAAATTGAATAAAGAAGATTGGCGATCTAAAGTGATGGATGTTCGTTATTGGTTTAATTATAAAGCTGAGGAATTCCGTCGTGATACAAAAGAAAAAGTAAAAACCTATGAACATATGGGGGCACTTTCTGGAGGTGAAAAAGCACAATTGACATACACAATTTTAGGTTCTGCTATTGCTTATCAATTTGGATTGATGCGAAAAGATAAAGCCAATACATTCCGTTTTATTGCCATTGATGAAGCTTTTAAAGCACAAGATGAGGATAAAGCAAAATATCTTTTACGTTTATGTGATCAATTGAACTTACAATTATTGGTTGTTACGCCCGCGGATAATATTCATATTGTTGAAGATCATATTTCGTTTGTCCATTATGTAGAACGAAAAGAAGAAAAATATTCTTGGTTATACGACATGCCTATTACGCAATATAAATCACAAAAAGAATTGCTAGAATTATCAATTTAAATATATGAAAAGCCGAAGTTTACACTTCGGCTTTTTTATTATTAAGTATTTAAGTATTAGTTAAACAAAAAGGATTATTTTTACAAAACTCAACAATACTTATAAAACAGACTTAAACAAATGAGCACACAAACTGCAATTAATAATTATAGCAATCTTGTAAATAGTTACAAAAACGCTACGAAATCATCAAAAATCATTATTAAAAATCAAATATTAAGCATTTTAGATAATGCAAACTATGTTGACTTTAATAATTTAAAGACTACAATTAAAGGACATTACTATTTGTATTTAGGCTTAGAAAAAGATAATTTACATGCCATCCTAGTTCACAGCACTACTACTCCTGATATCAATAATATTGAAAACTATTCTCCAATAGTTTTAAATTTTATGTCAAATAAATTTGTTGCTAACGAAAGTTTAAAAACAAAATTAACTGCTGATAATACTGAAATCACAATAGATGAATATAAAAAAAGAGTAAAAAATTGGGAAGTAAATAAAGCTGCTTGGTTACAAAATGTTTTAGATAACAATATTATGATACAGTATTTTATTATTGATCAAGCAAATTTTAAAAATGATGTAAATAATTATTGTGTATTTGGACTTTTCGAAGAGTCTTATGCTTCTAAAGAACAAAATGTTACAATAGATTTAATAACTGTAAACGATGCATATATGGATCGTGTGAGACCTGTACCACCGTTTAAACCTTAATTTTGGAAACAAATTTTATATATCTTGCTATTGATACATTTAGTTACATAACTCCATTAATCTTGATTATTGGAATCATAGTATTTTATGTAAAAAGAACACAAAAAACAAGTTTGAAATTTTTCATTTTATTTCTGATTCTAAGTTTATCTAATGACCTATTAAGTCGCGTAGTTTCTCATTATTATCAGAATAACTTGATGTTTATTAACACATATAACATTATAGAAGTTGTTTGTCTTTTTCTTATAATTAAGGCAAATAGCATCAATTTTAGTCCATATTTAAAGTTAATACTATTAGGTATTTTGTTTTATAATTTTTACGAATTAGTTGACACAGACTATCAAGACTATTCTAAGTATCAAAATTATTCTAACAGTATTAATTGTATATTTTTATTAGTAGTATGCTTTTCGCAACTTATAAAACATATCAAAACAGAAAAATATGGATTAACTTATCAATTATACATTTATTTAATAATCTATCTTACATTTAGTACTTTTCTCAACCTACCGATGAATTTTTTTGTAACCTATAATAGCGATATAATATATATTATCTGGTTAACAAATATTATTAATGTAAGTGCTTTTTACACATATATAGTTTACATACTATGGAAAAATGGCAAGACCCAAACGTCATAATCTTATGGATTGTAATAACATTAATACTCTTAGTTGTATTAATGATATTCATAAGTTATTTAATAAAAATTAGTTACAAAAAAGACATTGAAAAGCGTGAATTAGTTTTTAATGAAAAATTAAATTCTGAACGTGAAATGAAAAAAGCTATTATTACAACGCAAGAAAATGAACGAAAAGTAATAGCATCAGAATTACATGACCAAATAAGTAATAAACTTAATTTAGTTGTACTAAAATTAAACGCCTTAGACGCTAATACTTTTGATACCGAAATTGGAGAGATAAAAACAGACATCAAAACTTTAATAAAAAAGAATAGAGATATTACACATTATCTATTCCCGGTAGAGATTGATAATTTAGGATTGTTTCTTTGTATCAAAGAACTATGTTATTCTAGTAATGAATTTTCTATAGATTTATTTGCTGATGAAAATATTGATTTTGGACCAAAATTAGTTGAACATCAATTGTATCGTGTGATTCAGGAATTCATTACAAATTCAATTAAATATTCAGGTGGTAATCAGATTAATATTCACATCAAAAATATCAATAATCAAGTTTCAATATTAATTTCTGACAATGGAATTGGTATGGATTTAAATAATATCAATAAAGGATTAGGTATTAATAATACAGAAACAAGATTAGATGCAATCAATGCTAAATTTAAATACAAATCTGGTAAAAATAAAGGAACACGTTTAATCATAAAGTTATGTCCGACAAAATAAGAATAGGAATATTAGACGATGAAAAATTGTTGGTTGAAGCTTTCAGTAACCTGATTTCGATGAACGAAAATTTTGAAGTTTGTATTAAAAACACAAATCCAGTTGATTTTCTTGAAGAATTACAAAAATTGGATCAATTGCCAGATGTAATATTACTTGATCTAAATATGGAACCTATTAATGGATTAGAAGTTTTAGAACAATTACATCAAAAAAAAATAGACATAAAAGTATTAGTATTATCTTCCTTATATAATCCTTCTATGTATGGGTATATGATTAAATATGGAATCTCTGGTTTCTTACCTAAATATACCGATAAAGAAGAATTATTTGAAGCTATTCAAAAAATACATACTGATCGCTTTTATTTCAACGAAGGGAATCAAAAACTGATTAACGATTTCTTGCAACAGAAAAATAAGAATACAAATCCTTGGAATATGATTTCTCTTAGCGAAAGAGAAATCGAAATATTAATACTAATTTGTAAAGAGCATTCAACGAAAGAAATTGCTGAAATACTTTTTATTAGTAACAAAACTGTAGAAGCTCATCGCTCTAAAATAATGGAAAAGATTGGTTGTAAGAATGTTGTAGGAATGGTAACTTACGCAATTTTAAATGGAATTTACGTATTAACATAAGACATCAATTAAGTTAAAATAAATCAAATAGGGGTTTTCCCTATTTTTTTTTTGGTTGTTTTCCCTGATGCATATGATTAGATGATTACCTAATTTTACAATAGTTAATTAAAGCAATGAAATAATTAACTAAAAATTTATAATCTAACCTAAGCCTTAATATAACTTATAAGATTCTTAATTTGATTTAGCTAATTCATCTTATAAGAAAAACATTTTAGCATAGGATTTAACCACTCCTATGCTTTTCCTAACTAACAAACTAACAACACAAAAAAACCACTATTCCTAGTGGTTTTTTTGCTTTTATAACTTTATAAATCTATTTAATTGCTGAATCAATTTTAGCTTTCAAATCTTTAAAATGTTGTGGCGCTTTAGGATCTTTTTCAAGCGCGATTTTAATCCATTCTTGTGCTTTCTTTAAATCTAAATTATTACTAAAGTAATAGTTTGCAGCACCATAATAATCACGTGCAGATGATTCTGCATTCAATCCTGTAGAAATTTTTTCTTGAGCAATTTTTTGAGTAGGCGCTTCTACTTTCACATTCACTTTAGTATTTTCCCACGCAATAACTAAATCTCCATTGTTTACATTTACATTAGCAAAATCAATTGTAAAGGTTTCTACTTTATCTTTTAAATTAATTGTCGGAACATTTACTTTTAAAGCAATTTGAGATTCTTCCCATTTCTGCGGATTACCCCAATTTTCTGTTGTTTTGTAAAAAATAACATCCCAACTTGTTTTTCCTGGAATTGTATACAACGAATATTTTCCTTGTGCCAATGGCTTACCTCCTACTAACACATCTGTAGAAAAATCAATTGTTGTATTATTATTTGCACCAGTACGCCAAACTTCACCATATGGAACTAAACCTCCAAAAGCTGTACGATTATTCAAATTTGGACGGAAATAATCTATTTCAATTTCTGTATAACCAATCTTTTGCTCTAATTCTGCTTTAGAACTTGCTTGTGGAAATTCGATTTGCGCATAAGAGAATCCTGCTACCAATAAGGCCAATAAAGTTGTTTTTACTTTCATCTATTTCTATTTTCTATTTTCTATTTTTTTTTTAATTAATCCTGTTTTTTTATCAAATCCGTAAGGGCAATGTTTACAGCCGCTTTTACAACAATATCCTCTTCGTTTCAAATATTGTTCTGTAAAAATTCTAAAACCTTCTGGTGATAAATAGTAATCACCCTCCTCAAACTTACTCACAGCTATTTCTTTATTTCTCTAATTTACGAATTCTATTAATTCATTCTAAAAAACCTTTATAAAATCACAATTCATTTAAATTTCTGCTAAAATTTATATCATTTCAGTCAATAATCTTAATTTTGTACACAAATCACAATTAATGTATATAATTGCCTTAAGCTGGTTATTTCGTAAAAATTTTGTTGGTATGGCTATCTTTCCCTTTATTTTATTAAGAAATAAAGAAGATAAAAATGATTTACATCTAATTCATCATGAAAGAATCCATATTATTCAACAAATAGAAATGTTAGTAATTCCATTTTTTATTTGGTACCTAACTGAATATGCAATTCGATTAATTCAGTTTAAATTTATTAGCCATAAAGCATATAGAAACATTAGTTTTGAACGTGAAGCTTATGCGAATGAACGTAATTTAGATTATTTAAAGAAACGAAAATTTTATTCGTTTTTAAAATACCTTTAATGAATTGGATCGATTACAAAAGTGAAATACAAACGATAGATTTACCACTTTTAGCTCAGAAAAAAATTAAACTTTCTGTGTTAAGAGAGGATTTAATCCATCCCAAAATATCTGGAAATAAATTCCGAAAATTAAAATACAATATAATTGAGGCTAAGCGTTTAGGATTTAAAAAAATAATCACATTTGGTGGTGCTTTTTCTAATCACATTGCCGCTACAGCTACTGCAGCAAAATTGAATAATTTTGAAGTAATTGGATTTATTCGTGGCGAAGAAGTTCAAGCATTAATTGATCAAAATCCAACATTACGATTTGCCCAAAGTGAAGGAATGAAATTCAATTTCATTTCAAGAGAAAAATATCGACTAAAGGATTCTGAAGAATTTCTATCTCAACTTAAATTAGATTATCCTGATTTTTATATTATTCCAGAAGGTGGAACAAATGATTTAGCAATCAAAGGTTGTGAAGAAATATTGTATGAAGAATGTTACAATTACGATTACATTACTTCTGCAATTGGAACTGCTGGAACAATAACAGGAATCCTTAATTCGAGTACTGATAATCAACATATTTTAGGATTTCCTGCTGTAAAAAGTGAACATTTTGACGAAGAAATTCGTAAATTAACAAAAAAAATAAACTATTGTATAATAGAAAATTACCATTTCGGAGGATATGGTAAGGTTTCAGAAGAATTGATTAATTTTATCAATTCTTTTAAAGAAAATACATCAATTCCATTAGATCCTATCTATACTGGAAAAATGGTGTACGGAATTTTTGATTTAATCAAACAAGATTATTTTAAAGAAAACTCTTCAATTTTAGTTGTACACACAGGAGGTTTGCAGGGAATTGAGGGAATGAATAAATTATTAAACAAGAAAAATAAAACTATAATAATATGAGATTATTGTTATACATTTTAGGTCTTTTAACGACAATAACATTACAAGCTCAAGAAAGTAGAGATGTCACTTATATCAGAAAACACGCTATTTTAGCTGTAGAAGAGATGCACCTATATAAAGTACCTGCAAGTATTACTTTAGCACAAGGATTATTAGAAACTGGTGGGGGACAAAGTAGATTAGCTGAACAAGCAAATAATCACTTCGGGATTAAATGTAAAACTGAAAAAGAATGGCCATTACATAAAGGTCGTATTTATCATGATGATGATGCTAAAGGTGAATGTTTCCGAAGCTATACTTCTGTAGGAGAAAGTTACAGAGATCATTCAGAATTTTTAGCTTTACGCCCATATTATAAAGCATTATTCAACTTATCTACTACTGATTATAAAGGTTGGGCACATGGTCTTAAAAAAGCTGGGTATGCAACTGATCCAACTTATGCATCTAAATTAATTTCAAGAATTGAAAAATATAATTTAGATCAATTTGATAAAATTTCAAATGAAGAAGTTTATGCTAAATTATATACGCTTTATGGAAATAATGATGATAAATATTTAGCAAGTAATAAATCAACTAAAACCATTGAACGTACAAAAGATAAAACAATTATTACCAATACTTCTGTTAAACATACAGCTAACGAAGATTATGTAGAAACGAGAACAACTACAATTGCAAAAACTTCTGACGAAACTAGACCATCAATTACTATTGAAACGCGTAAAAAGAATCCAACTTCAAGAATTAAACGACATCCGAACAATATAGCTTATGTTGTTGCAGAAGCTGGAGAAACTTTAGGTACGATTGGAAAATTATACAAAAAAACTCCGTCTGATTTAGCTAAGTTCAATGAAATTAAATTAGGAACTAAGCTTAAAGAAGGTCAAATTGTATTCTTTGACATGAAAAAATCAAAAGGTTCTCAAAACAGTTACAAAGTAAAACAAGGTGACGATATGTATTCTATTTCACAAAAATTTGGTGTAAAGTTGACTAACTTGTACAAATTAAATAGAATGGATCCAGGCGATCAGCCGACTGAAGGACAAAATATATATTTAAAAACTAAGAAAAAATCTTAATATCATTTTATTTATTGAAAGCCATCTTTTTAGATGGCTTTTTTCATTATATTTAATAACTAAACAAAAACCATGAAAAGATATACAATAGATCAACTTAGTCATTTATCAGGTCTCCCCGATACTACTATCTTATTTTGGCACAAAAAATACAATGTCTTTCCAGATATTATTCCGACAAAAGATAGAAGGTTTAAATACAATAGAGAAAATATGTTTATTAGAAAGTAACCAATTAGAAATTAAGGTTGAAATTGAGTTGTTATCCAATCTTATTAAAAATAAATTAAACGAGGATATAATAAACCAACTTTTAGCTGCAACTTTAACATACAATGGGATTAAATTTAATCTTATCATTGATTCTGCATTAAAAAAACTTACCACACAAGACTTTTACAAATTTGTGATTTATCCTTTTTTAGTTAGAATTTTTGAAACTTTTCATTTTATAAAAGAATTTCCTGTACAGTTTTATTATATGATGAATTTACTTGAAAGAAAATTACATCATTTAATACATAATACTGCCTCGGTTTATGATAAAAATAAAACAATATTATTGTATTTACCTGAAAATGAGTTATATGAAATTGGCTTACTATTCGCAAATTTATTATTAAAAGAAAGAGGATATCGTACATTTTATATAGGAGCCAATCAAAATGTAAAATCAATTAAACAATTTATAGAAGACGTTAACCCAGACATTATCTTATCTTTTGATACGAATAGCGCTAACTATAAATCTTATTTAAAAATATTTGAAGCTTTTCCTGAAGAAATAGATAAGTTTTATTTGATTGGAAGACAAATTACTATTGAAAAATACAAAATTCCACGAAAACAAAAATTCTACAACATTGATGAATTCAATATCTTTTTCGAAGAATTAGAACTAAAAAAAGCGAATTAATAATTAATTCGCTTTTAGATTTTATACTACTTGAACAATTTTCTTTTCAAAAATAAAATCGTCCATTACATAACCATTACCAATATCAAATGTTTCTGATTTTACGTTTGTAAAATTATTCTTTTCGTAAAAACGAATTGCCTTTGAATTATTTTTATTTACAGTTAAATAAATAGATTTAAATTTATTATCTAAAGCAAATTTAATTACTTCATTTAATAAAGCTTGTCCTAACCCTTTATATTTTTCATCTTGTAACAAATAGATTTTAGATAAGAATAACTTTTCATCTTCTTCTTTAAAATGAATATATCCTACCGGAACATTATCAGCTTTTAAGATTTTCCAATGTTCACCATTATTTAAATTCTCGTTAATTTTTTCTTGATTATACATCATATTTAACATATAATCAATTTGCTCTTGCGAGATAATATCCTTGTAACAATGGTTCCAAATTTCAGTTGCCAATTGCGGAACTAAATGAATATTTGTAGCATTAACATCATGAAAATGTAAATAACAATTCGTTTTCACAGGAATTAATTGCTGTATTTTAGTCACTTGTTCTTTAATCTCTTTAATAAATGGTTCATTATCTGCGATAACTTCTTTCATCCATTTATTTTTTACATAATTATAATAAACCATACCAACTAATACAAACAAAATTACTTCTGTAATAATAGGCACATTATTTTCAACTAAATATTGATTTAAAGTTTTAGAAAATTCATTTATGTTGTTTGGATCTAGATTCGTAACATCAAACCCTACATTTATTACATTAAAAGATAATAAAATAAATAATCCAATTCCAAAAATAAAATTCCCTAAGAAATACAATCCTAAAGCACTTAAAATTGCTTTTAATTTATTTTTATTAAAAACTTTTGCAAGGAAAAAATACTGAAATGAAAATATTATTATTAAAAACACTAATTCTTTTATTTTTATGAACTACAAAGTTAAGCAAAAACTAAGCTAAACTATTATATTTGTAGTAAACAAAAGTGATTTATTATGTATAGCAATAAATTTCAAGACTACTTACAAACACAACTTAATGATTTAGAAGAACAAGGATTGTTCAAGAAAGAAAGAATCATTGCTTCTCCACAAAGTGCAGAAATTACATTAGAAAACGGAAAAACGTTATTAAATTTTTGTGCTAACAATTATTTAGGTTTATCTGATAATGCTGAAGTTATCGCAGCTTCTCAAAAAATGTTAGACAACCGTGGTTACGGAATGTCATCTGTACGTTTTATCTGTGGAACTCAAGATATTCATAAAGAATTAGAGCAAAAAATCGCGAACTTCTTAGGAATGGAAGATACTATTTTATACGCAGCTGCTTTTGATGCGAATGGTGGTGTTTTCGAACCTTTATTTACTGAAGAAGATGCAATTATTTCTGACGAATTAAACCACGCTTCTATCATAGACGGTGTTAGATTATGTAAAGCGGCTCGTTACCGTTACAAAAATAATAACATGGCAGATTTAGAAGCGCAATTAATCGCAGCTTCTGAAAAAGGTCATCGTTTCAAAATTATTGTAACTGATGGAGTTTTTTCTATGGACGGAATTGTTGCTGATCTTAAAGGTGTTTGTGATTTAGCTGATAAATACGACGCGTTAGTTATGGTTGACGATTCTCACGCAACTGGTTTTATTGGTAAAACTGGTCGTGGAACACACGAACATAATGAAGTTATGGGACGCGTAGATATCATTACATCTACTTTAGGTAAAGCTTTAGGAGGTGCAATGGGTGGATTTACATCTGGTAAAAAAGAAGTAATCGAAATGCTACGTCAAAAATCTCGTCCTTATTTATTCTCTAACTCGTTAGCTCCAGGTATTGTTGGTGCAGCTTTACAAGTTTTAGATATGTTAGAAAAGGACACAACTTTACGCGATAAAGTAATGTGGAATGCAGAGTATTTCCGTAAAGGAATGGTTGATGCTGGTTTCGATATCCCAGAAGGTGATGCTGCTATTATTCCTGTAATGTTATATGATGCAAAATTATCGCAAGAAATGGCCAATAAATTAGTTGATGAAGGTGTTTATGTCATCGGATTCTTCTTCCCTGTTGTTCCTCGTGATAAAGCACGTATTCGTGTTCAGCTTTCAGCTTCACACACAAAAGAACAATTAGACCATACTATTGCTGCTTTCACTAAAGTAGGTAAAGAATTAGGTGTGATTAAATAAGAAATTATTTTTCAATAGTATATATTAGCGACTAAGAAATTAGTCGTTTTTTTTTATATTTATTAAATGCTTTTGAAACCTAAATATTATCAATTAGAAACAAACTATTCGCAAGAAGAAGTTTTCAAAATATTATTCGAAAATACGATTGAAAAGAAAATTAGATTTTTCACCCCTAAAAAAGAATTTCAAGGTAAAATATATAATGATTATTTCGAAATTCAGAAAGTTATAAACAGTAGAAATTCTTTTAATCCATCTATTATTGGAACTTTCAAACCAATTTCTTCTAATAAAACTTTAATAAAAATCCAATTAAAACAAAATTCATTCACTTTTATATTTTGTATTTTTTGGCTAAGTTTTGTAAGTATTTTTTTAATCGGTTCATTAATTTTAACCAATCTTTTTGCTATAGGAATTTCTCTAATCATGTTATTTTTCGGTTCAATGTTAATGTATATTGGTCCACTTTTAGTTAAAAATCAAATTAAGGAATCATTCGAGAAATTATTTCAAACTAAAATCAAAGAAATCAAACCATGAAAAACAATATCTTTTTACTCTTTCTATTTTTGATAAGTAATTTTATAAAAGCACAAGATTATTACGAAGAAATTCTACGCTATAATAATGGTCGTATCAAATCCATCGTTATGTATAATTCACAAAATATAAAAGAGGGTGAAACTACAAATTACTATTCTAACGGTGCCATACAAAGTATAATTCCTTACATCAATGGAGATATTAATGGAATTTTAGAATCATATCATCCCAATACAAGATTAGAAAGTAGAGGAATGATGGTAAATAATTTACAAGAAGGAGTTTTTGAATATTTTTATAAAAATGGTAATCCTAAAGCTCGCATTTTATTTGTGAATGGAAAACCAAACAAAATTGCGAATTGTTACGATAAAAAAAAGAATAATATCTACTGTGGACCATTTAATATGGGTAACGGAGAAATATATATTTATTCTGAAAATGGTGTTTTGATAAAAAAAGATCATTTCAAAAATGGTGAATTAATAAAATCTGAGATTATAAATTAAACGACATCTTTTGTCATTTTAAACACTATTTTTACACTATAAATTTCAAGCCTACAATCATGTCACAATTTATCGAAAACGTAGTTTCAGATCTTTTAAGCCAAAAAAACGATTTCTTAAATACAACTTTGGTTTTACCTGGTAAACGTCCTATGTTATTCTTCAGACAAGAGTTTCAAAAACAAGCGCATACCTTGATTTTACCAAAGATGATAAGTGTTGAAGATTTTATGGCCGAAATTGCTCAATTAGAAATCATTTCAGGAATTAATCTTTGGTTTAAAGCTTATCAATCGTATAAAAAAGTGGTCGAAAAGCCTGATACATTTGAAGACTTTATCAAATGGGGACCAACTATTTTAAAGGATTTTGATGATATCGATTCTTCTTTAGTTGATCCTGGAAAAATTTTAGATTATTTAGTTTCGATTGAACGAATCGAAAAATGGGGAAAAGATGAAATTTTTGTAAATAAAAATGAAGTCATGCAAAAACACATTTTGTTTTGGCAAGTTGTTACAAAATTCTATTTCCAATTAAGAGAAGATTTGGTTGCTAATAATCAAGGTTATGCTGGTTTAGTATTTAGATTAGCAGCCGACAAAGTCGAAGAAATTATCGCTGCACAAGAAGATAAGTTTGTTTTCGCTGGATTTAATGCATTAACAGAGGCAGAACAAAAGATATTATTCAATTTTGAAAAGCATCATATCGCTCAAATTTATTGGGATGCAGATAAATACTATTTAGAAAATCCGAATCAAGAAGCTGGTGCATTTATGCGCCGTTACAAACAAAAAGTTCAGAATTGGAAATGGACTTTCGACGAATTTTCAAAAGAGAAAAATATCTACGTAACTGGCGTTGCAAAGCAAGTTGGACAAGCAAAGTACATTGCTGACATTATCGCAAAAATGGATGAAGATGAAATCAAAAAAACAGCTTTAATTTTAGCGGATGAATCTATTTTACCTGCCATTTTAAATTCATTACCAGATAATATTTCATACTTAAATATTTCGATGGGTATTCCATTGAAATCAGTTCCATTGGCTCAATTTTTCAAATCTGTTTTCGAATTACAAATGAACCGTGAAAAATTAGGAAAAGGAAAAACCTTCTATTTTAAAAATGTCTTACAAATTTTAGAAAATAGAACCTTATCTAAATTTTCAACTGCATCATCACGTGAAACTTCAAACACAATTCGAAAAAACAATCGAATTTTTAATGCTGAAAAAACTTTACAAGGAAGTTTACAAGATAACATTTTCAGTTCATTATTCTTTATTCCAAATTCGTTACCTGATTTTGTGAATCAACTAAAAAACTGGACAGAAGAATTAATACAACATCCTTATTTTAACGACGGATCGGATTTTAAGTTCTTATTATTAAAGGAATACCTTTTCTATTTTAAGAAAGTTTTTGTTCAATTAGCTGATAATTTAAAAGAAGTAACAGATGTTAAAGACTACAGAACTTTATTCTTATTGTACAACAAAATTGTTCAATCCGAGTCTGTTGCATTTATCGGTGAGCCTTTAAAAGGTTTACAGCTAATGGGATTATTAGAAACACGTTTAATTAATTTTGATAACATCATCATGACTTCTGTAAATGATGAAATTTTACCATTAGGTCGTCAGAACAACACATTTGTTCCTTACGATATCCGAAAAGAAATGGGATTAAATACATTTACAGAAAATGATGCAATTTATGCATATCACTTTTATCGCTTAATTCAGCGTGGGAAAAATATTCATTTAGTTTATAATACAGAAGCTGATGGAATGGGGTCTGGTGAAAAATCTCGTTTCATTTCACAAATTAAATTCGAAAGTAATCATCAAATCAACGAATCATTTGCAGCGCCAAGTTTCATTACAAAACCTTTAAAAGAAATTGTAATTGAAAAAACGCCTCATACCATGGAAAAATTAAATAAATGGGCCGATGAAAAAGGAATTTCGCCTTCTTCTCTATCCTCTTATTTAAGAAATCAATTAGATTTTTATGAGCAACGTGTTTTTGGTGTCCAAGAAGTTGAAGAAGCTGAAGAAATGGTTTCTGCAAAGACTTTAGGTAATATTGTACACGAAACTTTAGAAGAGCTATACACGCCTTTTATCAATAAAATAATGATTAAAGAGGATTTTAAAATGATTGATAAAATCAAAGATCAATCCTTACAAAAATTCTTTAAAAAGGAATATAAAGATGGACATACTGACCAAGGTCCAAACTATCTAGTGTATAAAATAGCGGAGAGAATTGTAAACGGTGTTCTTGAAAAAGACTGCAAAACTGCCGAAATTTCTGAATTTATTATAAAACAATTAGAGTCAAAACACTGTATTGATTTTGAATTATCTAATGGTCGTTTAGTTAAACTACAAGGTGTTATTGATAGAATTGACCAAGTCGATGGACAAATCCGAATCATCGATTATAAAACAGGTTTTACAAAAGATGTAAAAATAGATTCTGAAAAAGTTAATGTGGTTTTTGAAGAAAGTGATAAAGCAAAAGAATTACAACTTGCATTTTATGCACATTTGTTTTTCTCAAATCCAGAAAACCTAAATAAGTCGATTGAACTTTGTATCTATCCAATCAAATTTCCTAAAAAGGAATTATTCAAATTGAAATTAGATAAATCAACTACTATAGATAATTCAATCATAGAATTAACAAAAGAACCATTAAGTTTATTAATAGAAGACATCTTAAATCCTAATATTCCATTCCAAAATTCGGAGAAGTAAATAATACACCAAATATTTATCTATACAAGCTACTGAAAGGCATTAGATTAATCATAAAATGCAACGAAATCGTTGTATAAATCATGTTTTTTCGTTAAAAATTTCTAAAAAAACATTAGTTTTGGTACAAATAAAATTAATAATGAAAAACAATAAACTTTTCATCGCAATTATTATTGCGCTTGTATTAGGTGTTGTTCTTGGGGGATTCGTCCACTACAATACATCGCCAGAATTTATTGCTTCGTTTTCAACGAACATTAAAATCTTAGGAACGATTTTTATTCGATTAATTCAGATGATTATTGCGCCATTAGTATTCTCAACTTTAGTGGTTGGAATTGCTAAAATGGGTGATATGAAAATGGTTGGTCGTGTTGGTGGTCGTGCAATGGGTTGGTTTATCACAGCATCTTTAGTCTCATTGATGATTGGATTAGTCGTTGTAAATGTTACACAACCTGGAGTTGGATTAGATTTGACGCCAGACAGTAGTTCGGCAGAAGATTTACTAAAAGCAAAATCAAATTTATCGTTACAACATTTTGTGGAGCATATGATTCCTAAATCTGTTTTCGAAGCTTTTTCTACCAATGAAATTTTACAAATCGTAGTTTTCTCTATCTTCTTTGGAGTAGCTTTAGCTGCATTCGGAAAAGAAGGAGAACCGTTAGTAAAAGCATTTGACAAGATTTCTCATGTCGTGTTAATCATGGTTGGTTATGTGATGTGGACTGCTCCATTAGGAGTATTAGGAACTATTGCTGCTGCTGTTGCTAATTACGGATTTGGAATATTCGCTTTATACCTAAAATATTTAGCTGCATTCTCATTAGGAATTATCCTATTATGGTTAGTTTTATTAGCTGTTGGATATTTAATTATAGGAAAACGATTATTCGATTTATTACGTCACATTAAAGAGCCTTTATTAATCGCATTTTCAACAACTTCATCGGAAGCTGTATTCCCAAAATTAGTAGAAGAATTAGAGAAATTTGGAGCACAAAAGAAAATCATTTCATTTACTTTACCTCTTGGATATTCATTTAATTTAGATGGATCGATGATGTATATGACATTCGCATCTATCTTTATTGCTCAAGTTTATGGTATTGACATGCCAATTGAAAAGCAATTGTTAATGTTATTAGTATTAATGCTGACTTCTAAAGGTGTTGCCGGAGTACCACGTGCATCTTTAATTGTTGTAGTTGCAACTTGTTCTATGTTCGGAATTCCACCAGAAGGTATTGCATTAATCTTACCAATTGACCACTTCTGTGATATGGCACGTTCTATGACAAATGTATTAGGAAATGCATTGTCTACTGTAGCGGTTGACAAATGGGAAGGTCACGTTGCTGTTGAACAAGAATTTGTTCATGATGATGATTTAAAAGCATAATCAATTTCTATATAAAATAAAAGCGAGTCATTTGATTGACTCGCTTTTTTATTTCTTATAACTCATCGTATTTTGGAAAAGTAGAATCCACTACTCTTTTCCATTCTGGATGTTTTTTAATATACGCATAAACGTAAGGACAGTATGGATAAAGTGTAAAATTATTCGTTTCTAAGTAAACCAACGTTTTCTCCACTAAAGCTGCAGCAACTCCACGACCTCCTAATTCTTCAGGAACTTCGGTATGAATCAATTTAATTAATTGATCTACTTGTTTAAAATCAATAAACGCAATAAATCCATCCACATTTAATTCAAAACGATTCGTTGCGTCATTTTTAACAACTTCAAGGTTTTTTAATTCTTCATTCATAGTTTAATATTTTTCATAAAATTAATTTTAATATAAATCAAATTCATTACCATAAATCAAGAAAAAAGCAACCCAAAAGGATTGCTTGAAAATATTACGAATTTTGTAATTCGATTACTGTAATTTCTGGCCAAACACCTACTCGACCTGGATAAAAATGATACCCAAAACCACGGTTCACATTAATCACTCTATCTTTGTGTTCGTAAAAACCTGCCCACTGCGGATAAATATATTGCGAAGGGCTCCATTTTAAACCAATACTTGGAACCTCAATTCCTAATTGCATTCCGTGTGTATGTCCAGATAAAGTTAAATCAAACATACGCTTATCATCCTTCACTTCTAAATCCCAATGCGATGGATCATGCGACATTAAAATCTTAAAAATTGATTGATCTAACCCTTCTGAGGCAACATCTAAATCTCCAGCTTTTTTAAATCGTGCGCCCCAATTTTCAACGCCAATCAAAGCAATTTTCTCTCCATCTTTTTCGATGAATCTATTTTCATTTAATAGTAATTCAAATCCAATTTTAGGAAAAATTCCTTTGATTTTCTCAAAATTTTCTTGTTTTGCTTCTTCGGATTTCCAATCTGAATATTCTCCATAATCATGATTTCCTAATACTGCAAAATTTCCATATGGTGCTTTCTTAATCTTAGAAAAAACTGGAATCCATTTATCCATTTCCCAATGAAAATTATTGACAATATCACCCGTAAAAAGCAAAATATCAAACTCTTGTTCATTAATCATTTGGATTGCTTCTTCAATCTTTTCCTTATTATCTATACTACCTGAATGAATATCTGTAATGTGTAAAATTTTAAACCCATTAAAAGCTTTAGGTAATCGCTTAAATCCTAACTTTTCTCGAATCACTTTAAAATTATATTTCCCAAAAGTCATTCCGTGGACTAAACTTGAAAATAATACAGTAGCAATTCCTGCAGCGGTCATATAAATAAATTTACGTCGAGCAGGTAAATATTGTTGCTCTTTTACTGGAGTTTTTAAAATTCTATTTTTAATCCAACCAAAAAATCGAATCAAATCATCAAACAAGAAGAAAACTAAAAATATTGCTCTCGGAAATGCTATTAACATAAACATACCTACACTCCACATAAACATTGGCGTTTGACCAATATTTCTATCGAAAAATAAAAAGTTGTACGCCATAAAAGCCATCACGAAAACCGTTGATAAAATACAACCAAATAAGATGAATTTATTTTTAATGAAAGATTTAAAAGAAAAGTACAAGTAGATCTCTACAAAAAACATTAGGATTAATAATCCGATCAAACTTTCTTGAAACACAATTTAATGATTTTGAACAAAAATAATTGAATTAAATAATCAACCAAACAATAACGTAAGACTTAACAGTTATTTAGCAAAATTAAGAGTTAAAATCAATTCATTTTGACTCAATATTCAGTAAATTTGTAAGATATTTTCATATAAAATTATGCAAACTAAATTACCAGTAACCGTACTTTCAGGATTTTTAGGAAGTGGAAAAACAACGTTACTTAACCATATTTTACACAATAAAAAAGGATTAAAAGTAGCCGTAATCGTAAATGATATGGGCGAAGTTAACATCGATGCACAAATGATTGCGCGCGATAATAACTTTATACAATCAGATGAAAAGTTAGTCGAATTAAGCAACGGATGTGTTTGTTGTGAAATTCGTGAAGATTTAATTGAAAACATTCACGAGTTAGCTCAATCAGGGAAGTATGATTATTTAGTGATTGAAAGTTCGGGTATTTCAGATCCAGGACCAATTGCTCAAACATTAGATTTTGTTTCTCCTGATGGTAAAATTGACATTCCAAAACACGCTCGTTTAGATACATTGGTCAATGTTGTTGATGCTTTAAATTTCTTTAGAAATTTTGGTACAGACGAAAATGTTTTCACACGTGGATACACAGAAAATAACGAAGACGATCGCCCAATTGTTGATTTATTAATCAATCAAATTGAATTTGCAAACGTTATTCTTTTAAATAAAATTGATGCGATTGATGATGAAACACAAAAAAATATCACATCATTTATTCATAAATTAAACCCTACTGCGAAGATTATTCCTACAACATTCTCTGAAGTTGATTTAGACGAAATCTTAAACACTAATTTATTCGATTTCGAAAAAGTTCAAGATATGGATGCTTGGGTAAAAATGTTGGAGGAAGAAGAAGAACATTCGCACGATCACCACGAACACGGACACACATGTGGACCAGATTGTTCTCACGATCATCACCATCACGTGGAAGAAAAATACGGAATGACATCTTTTGTTTACCGTCAAAAAATTCCTTTTCACGCTGAGCGATTTTTATCGTATTTAAATGATGATTTCCCACCTTCAGTTTATCGTTCTAAAGGTTTATTTTGGATGGCTAATCGTCCCGACGATGCTATATTTTTAAGTCAAGCTGGTGGAAGTATCAGAATTGATCCTGCTGGAGCTTGGTGGTGTGCAATTCCTAAACAAGAACGCGAAATGTATGCGGCTTACCAAATGAATAAAGAAACTATTGATGCAAAATGGTCGAAATTTTGGGGAGATCGTGTGATAGAAATTGTATTTATCGGCCAAGGAATAGATAAAGATCAAATTACAAGAGAATTAAATGCTTGTTTATTAAATGAGCAAGAAATTATTGAATGGCAAGCCAAACATAATTCATAACATACATACAAAACATAAAGACAAATGGACAGAAGAAAGTTCTTTAAAAAAGGAACATTATTAGCAGCTGGAGGAGCTTTATTTGGTAATCCAATTAGTGGATTAGCCACAACGATGGATTACGATATTTCTGTAAAAGGAAAACGCGCAAATAATATCATTTTTATGGTTTCGGACGGAATGAGTTCTGGAACTTTAGCGTTATCTGATCATTATCAAAATAGAATATTAGGTCATCGTTCAGTTTGGATGAGCGCCTATATGGATAATAAAGTAACGAGAGGTTTAATGGAAACTTCTTCTGCTTCTTCTATTGTTACTGATAGTTCGGCCGGAAGTTCTGCTTTTGGAGGTGGTGTTCGTGTTCCGAACGGATCTTTAAATGTTGGAGCGAATGGTGAACAATATTTACCGATTTGGCAAAAAATGAAACGCAAAGGAAAGAAAATTGGAGTGGTAACTACGGTTACGGCTACACATGCTACGCCTGCTGGTTTCAATGTCAACAATAATTCGCGTTATGCAGAACCACAAATCGCTGTAGATTATTTGAATCTTGGAGTTGATATCGTAATGGGCGGTGGTGACGAATTCTTTAATGAAGATAAACGTGAAGATAAACGAGATTTATACGAAGATTACGAAGATAAAGGATATGCTGTTGTAAAAACTTTAAACGAGTTAAAACAAACAGGTAAAAACAAACCGATTTTAGGTATTTTTAATGAAGGCGCACTTCCATATCAATTGGATAGAAAAAATAATCCTGAATTAGAAAAGAAGATTCCTTCTTTGGCTGATATGACAAAGAAAGCGATTGAACATTTGAACACTTCTAAAAATGGTTTTGCTTTACAAATCGAATCTGGAAAAGTGGATTGGGCGGCTCACGCAAATGATTTAGGAGGTTTATTATTTGAACAAATTCAGTTTGATGAAGCTTTAAAAGTCGCGTTAGAATTTGCTGAAAAAGATGGTGAAACTTTAGTTATTTTCACTACCGATCATGGGAACGCGAATCCTGGTTTAATCTACGGTAAAGAATGTGATAAGAACTTTGAAACGGTTGCTAAATACAAATACACAAACGAGTGGATTTTAAATCAAATTGACAACAGCTATTCTCCGAATAAAGTGAGAGATTTAGTGAATGAATATTTAGGTTTTACAATCACTTCTGGCGAAGCGCATCATATTTTAGGTTATTATAGCAACATTCAAAAAGAGGAACAAGGTTTATATAATTATAAGCATTTACCTTACGAAGGTTTTGCTAATATGCAGAAAAAACACAGTTCTGTCGGTTGGATTTCTATGGATCACTCATCTGATCATGTAGAAGTTGCTGCTTTTGGTCCTGGTAAAGAGTTATTAAAACCTTTCGTAAAAAATACAGATTTACATTATTTGATGTTGCAAGCAGCTCAAATTGAGAATAAATTTTAATTTGTCATTTCGAGTGAAATCATTTTATGATTTTGTATCGTGAAATAGTATGAAAAAGTTAAGCGACTTCCAAAAGAAGTCGCTTTTTTATTTTTATAATTTTTTAATAATTACTTCCAAAAACTCATTATTTCTTTTACTTTATCAATCCAATCTACCTCAGGAATAGACGAATCAAAATAATAATCTGGATGAATACCCATGTCGTCAACTGCATTATCAGGAATACGTTTAGAACGTGAAACACAATAAGAAAATTCAAAATCGCCAGTTGGTGATACCAAATCAACCATATTCGACACGTCTAAAGCACCACCCGTCTTACGACCAAATAATTTTACCTTACGACTTTGTTTTGCCATAAAAATAAATTCTTCAGCCGAACTAAGATTATTTTCGTTGATGATAATCCCTACATTCTTCGGGAAATCTAACATCTTTTCCCTTTTTATTAGGGCAACATTTTCATTAGACGATAAATTGATAAACTTGCCTCTATTACGCTCTAATTTATCATATAATTCTTTATACATTTTTTTTGTCTGTTCATCTACTGAAGGATTCTCAATAATTACTTTCATAGGCTGATTATTCAATTCCGTTGAATAAAATTCAGGTAAAACCAACTGAATTGGATTCGTATATAAATAAGAAATAACAGATGAATAGCTCTGATCTTGTCCTCCTGTATTATCTCTGATATCAATGATTAAATTTTCAGTTTTAATTATTTCTGAGTGTAGAACTTTAAATAGTTGATCGATTTCCGATTTACTATCATCAAACGTAGGAATATAAATATAAACGGTATTTTCATCTTTTTTATAACCAAAAGGTTTTTCTGAAGATTTGATTTGAAAGTATTCCTTTATTTTATTCTCGTAAGCTAATACAGGGAATTCCCTTTCAAAGAATCGATTTCCTATTTGTAAAACATTATTCCCTAAATATTGTACTTGTTGAATTGATTCTGGTTTATAATTGGACGTAAAATATGTTGCTGAAGACATATCAGCTGATATCTTAAATATAACATCATTTAATTTGTACTTCGATTTTGTTTCAACAACAGAACCGATAAATTCATTATTAATCTTCTTTACAGCTATCAATAAATTTTTTGCTTTCCATAACCCTTCAATCGAATAACTTTTTTTAGATAAAATTTCTTTTTTAAACTTTTCTAGTTGAATCGGATTTGCAGTTACTGATTGAAAGTTTTCTAACTTTTTTTGGTTTGATTTTGCTTGATCAGTTAATCCAATGTAAAAATGATCTTGTCGAAAGAATTTCAACCAATTTTCTAATTCTATTTTACATTGATTATAATCTGAAATTTTTGCAATTCTATTAGCTGTTAATTGATTATGCGTTTGATAAGCATTATTTCCTTTTTTATCAATGATATATTGATATCCAGCATCATTTTCTTCAAAAGTATTCTTTATCCAATTATAATTTTCGGTACAGTTGCAATTTTGTGAATAGCCAAAAGAATAGGCTAAAACTGTAAATGCTAGAGATTGTAATAATTTCATTTTTTTTTATGTTGAGTGTAAATTACAATAAATATAATGAAGAAATATTACCCACAAAAAAAAGTCCACGTTTACACGTGGACTTTTGAGATTATTTAAAAGCTAAAATTAAGCTTCTGGTTTATCCTCTTTTTTAGGAGCTTCTTTTTTCTCAGGTTTTGGCAATAAAGCCTTACGAGATAATTTCATTTTCTTTTTATCATCGTACCCTAAGAATTTAACGTCGATTTGATCTCCAATGTTTAATGCATCTTCAACTTTCTCTAAACGTTTGTGCTCAATTTCAGAAATGTGTACTAATCCTTCAACACCTTTAGAGATTTCTACAAAAGCTCCAAATGGTTTAATCGATTTTACAACAGCGTGGTATGTTTCACCAACTGTAGGAACGAAAGCAATTTGCTTAATACGCTCTACGACACGATCGATGTTTTCTTGGATAACACCATTGATTTCTACACGACCAATTGTATCTTCTTCAGTAATTGCAATAACTGTTTCAGTTTCTTTTTGCATTTCTTGAATCACTTTTCCTCCAGGACCGATTACTGCTCCGATGAATTCCTTAGGAATTTCGATCACAACAACTTTAGGTGCATTTGGTTTCAATTGTGGACGAGTAGCTGGTAACGTTTCTAATAATTTACCTAAAATATGCTCACGTCCATCTTTTGCTTGTAATAAGGCAGTTTCCATGATTTCCATAGATAAACCTTGAACTTTGATGTCCATTTGACAAGCTGTAATTCCATCTGCTGTACCTGTAACTTTAAAGTCCATATCACCTAAGTGATCTTCGTCTCCTAAAATATCAGATAATACAGTGAATTTTCCAGATTTAGGATCTGTAATTAATCCCATTGCAATACCAGAAACTGGTTTTTTGATTGCTAAACCTGAATCCATTAATGCTAATGTACCCGCACAAACAGTTGCCATAGAAGAAGAACCGTTAGATTCTAAAACTTCAGAAACGATACGTACAGTGTAAGGACAATCGTCTGGTAAAACCTGTGCTAAAGCACGTTGTGCTAAGTTTCCGTGACCAATTTCACGACGAGAAGTTCCTCTTAATGGACGAGCTTCACCTGTTGAGAATGGAGGGAAATTATAGTGTAAAAAGAATTTTTCGTCGAAGTTTGTAACTACACCATCAACCATGTTTGCATCTTTAGAAGAACCTAAAGTAACAGTAGCTAATGCTTGAGTTTCCCCACGTGTAAAGATTGCAGAACCATGTGTAGAAGGTAAGTAATCAACTTCTGACCAAATTGGACGGATAGTTTTTGGATCACGACCATCTAAACGAATCCCTTCATTTAAGATTAATTGACGTACAGCTTCTTTTTGAACATCGTGGAAGTAAATGTGAGCAAATGGTTTAACACGTGCTAACTCTTCTTCATCCTCAGCGTATTGTGCTAAGAATTCTTCTTCTACTGCTGCAAATTTTTCACCTCTTTCATTTTTGTCAGAAGGAGTTTTTGCAATATCGTAGTATTTATCGTAAGCATATGCCCAAACTTTTTCGCGAATTTCTTCGTCGTGTGTTTCGTGGCAGTATTCACGTTTAGGGAAAGATTTTCCAACTTTCTCAGCTAAACGCTCTTGTGCTTCAATTTGTTTTTTGATTTCTTCATGAGCAAACATGATCGCGTCTAACATTTCGCGCTCAGAAATTTCACTCATTTCACCTTCAACCATAACAACAGAATCTTTAGAAGCTCCTACCATAATATCGATATCAGCTCTATCTAATTGCTCTTTTGAAGGGTTAACCATTAATTTTCCGTCTAAACGAATAACTCTAGCTTCAGAAATTAATGTAAAAGGAATATCTGTGATAGCAATTGCTGCAGAAGCTGCTAAACCAGCTAATGCTTCTGGCATTACTTCTTTGTCGTAAGAAATTAATGAGATCATTACTTGAACCTCAGCATGGAAATCTTCTGGGAACATCGGACGTAATACACGGTCTACTAAACGCATTGTTAATACCTCGTCGTCTGATGGTTTTGCTTCTCTTCTGAAGAAGTTTCCTGGGATACGTCCTCCTGCGTAGAATTTCTCTCTATAATCTACCGTTAATGGTAAGAAATCTACACCTGGATTTGCATCTTTGTTTGCTACTACTGTAGCTAATAACATGGTATCACCCATGCGTACAACCACTGATCCATTTGCTTGTTTAGCTAACTTCCCTGTTTCGATTGTAATCTCTCTTCCGTCTGAAAGAGATACTTTTTCTGTGATCGCCTGTGGAATCATTCGTCTTCTTATCTATTAAATTCGTCTATAATTGGAGCCGTTTGCTCCAATATTTTATAAATGTAGTTTATTTCTAACTATTTGAGCAAAAAAAAAGGCAATTATTTTCAATTGCCCTTTCTTTTATAATTTAAAATTACTTACGTAATCCTAATTCAGCGATAATCGCACGGTAACGTGTAATATCTTTTTTCTTTAAGTAGTCTAATAAAGACTTACGCTTACCTACTAAAAGTACTAAAGATCTTTCTGTGTTAAAATCTTTTCTGTTCTTTTTTAAGTGACCAGTTAAATGGTTGATACGGTAAGTGAATAAAGCGATTTGTCCTTCAGCAGATCCTGTATCTTGAGCTGATTTCCCGTGCTTAGCGAATAATTCGCTTTTTACTTCTGATGTTAAGTACATGCAAATATTATTTAATAATTATTATGTAATGAATTGCAAATTTACAACAATTATCTGATTGTACAACGCTTTAAACAAACTTTGTTATTATTTTAAATAAAAAAGAGCGACCAGAAAATCTGATCGCTCTTTTATCTCTATGATTGTATTTAGATTAAGATCCTAAAACATCTAAAACGTCTTGGAAACCTCCTCCATTATATACATCTTCTAATCCTTGAGATTGTAAGAAAATCGCAGCATTTCCTGAACGATTTCCACTTCTACAAAAAACAATGATTGGTTGTGCCATTGCTTTAATCTCTTCTACTCTATGTGGAACGTCACCTAATGGAATATTAATTGCATTAGGTACAAATCCTTCCATATCTAATTCGTGTGGTTCACGTACATCGATTAACGTACCGTTTCCACTTTTAATAGCTTCTACTGTTGTCATACTAATTACTCTATTTCGATTTAAAAACCAAGCTTTGATTTTCTTAAACATATTCTATTACCAGATTTTAATACGATCCTTTTTCGGAACGAATAACTTATCACCTTCTTTTACACTAAATGCCTCGTAAAATGCATCAATATTAATAATTGGTCCAAAAGAACGGTAATAACCTGGAGAGTGAGGATCTGTTTTTACTTGATTCTCTAATGCAGCTGGCGTTGCTTTAGTTCTCCAAATTGTGGCCCAAGATAAGAAGAATCTTTGTTGTGGCGTAAATCCATCGATATTTCCGTAAGTTCCTTTATCTTTTAAATACATTTGTAAACCATCAAAAGCGACCGATGCTCCACCTAAATCTCCAATATTTTCTCCTAATGTAAATTTACCATTAACAAAAATACCTGGAACTGGCTCGTACTTATCATACTGAGATGCTAATGCTTGCGAAGCTGCTTTAAATTTAGCTTCATCTTCTGCAGTCCACCAGTTTACTAAGTTACCATCACCATCATATTTCGCACCAGAATCATCAAAACCGTGAGAAATTTCATGTCCAATAACTGCTCCAATCCCACCAAAGTTTACAGCTGCATCAGCACGATAATCGTAGAAAGGCGCTTGTAAAATAGCTGCAGGGAAAACAATTTCGTTTGCAGATGGACGGAAATATGCATTTACAGTTTGTGGAGACATTCCCCAACGAGATTTATCAACTGGCTTACCTAAATCTTTCATCATTTCGTTGAAAGAGAATTTACGTAATTCTAAACTATTTTCTAATAAAGAACCTCCGTTTACTGGCGATTTAACTATTAATTCAGAATAATCTTTCCATTGATCTGGGTAACCAATTTTAACAGAGAATTTATTTAATTTTTCAATTGCTTTTACTTTAGTATCAGCAGACATCCACTCTAATTCGTTGATGTGTTTATCAAAAGATTTGAATAAGTAATCGATTAATTCTTTTGCATTAGCCTTTGCTTCTGGCGGAAAGTTATCTTTTACATATTCTTTACCAACTAATTCACCAACTGCACCATTTACAAAACCTAATCCACGTTTATCTAAACTACGTTGAACTTGTTGTCCACCTAATTTTTTACCAAAAAATTCAAAATTAGCATCTTCTAATTCACGTGTAGAAGAACCAGCAACACTGTTTACAAATTGGTATTTTAAGTAATCTTTAATTATTGGTAAATTCTCTTGAGTTAAGATTTGATCTAAATTTTGGAAGTATTTTAACTCACCAATAATAACTTGATCAACATTAACATTAAATTGAGTTAGGTATGCTTGTAAATCTACATTCTTAACTAATGAATTTAATTCAGAAACTTTTACAGGATTGTAACGTTTTTCAGGATCACGGCTTTCTACGTTATTTTTTAAGTAAGAAGCAATTTGTTTCTCGAAAGCAACAACCCCTGGTCCTTTTAAATCACGTGTTCTTTGTCCTGCAATAGCAGAAACCTGTGAAACATAATCTGAATATTCAGTTAATGTTTTACGATTTTTCTCGTCATCTACTTGGTAGTAAGTACGACCTAATCCTAAAGAACCTCCACCTAAATAAACAGCGTTTGCATTAGAATCTTTCATATCTGAAGAGATAAAGAAAGAGTAAAATGGATTACGACCAATAGGTGTAACCTCAACTAAATATGCTTGTAAATCGTTTAAATTCTGAATTTGATCGATTTGAGTTAAGTATTTCTGAATTGGAGCTAATCCTGTTGCATTACGCGCATCATAGTTTACGTATGAACGATATAAATCAGTGATTTTTTGATTATCAGAACCTTCTTTGTAGTATTCTTTTAATAATCCTTTTACTAATTCTAAAGTAACTTTATCCGTATTTTCACGCAACTCATCAAAACTTCCCCAACGCGCACGGTCTGAAGGAATAACAGCAGTTTTCATCCAGTTTCCATTCACATAACTATAAAAATCATCTTGTGGACGAACTGAAGTATCCATGTAATCTAAATTGATTGCTTGATACTTTTCTTGTGCATTAACTAGCATTGATGTACATGCAAATGCAGCAACAAGTAAGTGTTTTTTCATGTTAAATATCTTTAATTCTTTTTTTTAATTTTCGTAGTCTTACAAATTTAATGAGATATTTCAATTAGCCTTAAAACTTCCTCAAAAATTAGCTTTTATCTACTGATAATTAAAAAATTCTGAAAAAATACATTGAAGATTTATCAAATCACCCCACAGGCAAGTGATACAAAACAATATTGTTAATAATAAAACGATGATATAATTATTGAATCTACAAAATCTTAGTATCTTTGAATAGCAAACAAATTAATAATTTTTGAATGGAAACCGAAACGATTTTAATTACAGGCGCATTAGGACAAATTGGTTCTGAATTAGCTGAGAAATTAAAAACTATATACGGAAAAGAGAATGTTATTATCTCTGATATCCGTGATCCTAAAGACGTTGACTATGATGGGATTTATGAAGTAATTGATGTTTTAGACTCAAATCGTATCAAAGAAGTTATTGCAAAACATAATGTAAAAACAGTTTATCATTTAGCTGCTTTACTATCTGGAACTGCTGAAAAAAATCCAATGTTTGGTTGGAAACTTAATATGGACACATTATTAACTTTTCTAGAATTAGCAAAAGATAAAGTTATCGATAAAATTTTCTGGCCATCTTCTATCGGAGTTTTTGGTCCTGACACGCCAAAAGATAACACACCTCAAAATACAGTTCAAACCCCGTCTACAGTTTATGGAATCTCTAAATTAGCTGGAGAATATTGGTGTAAATGGTATCAACAAAATCACGGAGTTGATGTTCGTTCGGTTCGTTTTCCTGGTTTAATTTCATGGAAAACTCCTGCAGGTGGCGGAACTACAGATTATGCTGTAGATATTTACTACAAAGCCATTGAAGAAGGTAAATACACTTCTTTCTTAAAAGAAGGAACTTACTTACCTATGTTATATATGGATGATGCAATTGATGCAATCGTTCAATTAATGACTACTGATAGTGAAAAGTTAGGCGAATTTAAATCTTATAATTTAGGAGGTTTAAGTTTTGCTCCTGAACATTTAGCTGAAGAGATTAAAAAGCATATTCCAAGTTTTGAAATTTCTTACGAACCTGATTTCCGTCAAGCAATTGCTGATTCTTGGCCATCATCAATTGATGATTCTGTAGCGAAAGCTGATTGGGGTTATGCTCCAAAATTTTCTACAGAAAAAATGACTGAAACAATGTTAGATAATTTACGTGTTAAGTTAGCAATCGCCTAATTTTAACTACAATATAATATTTTAGGAATGCTCTTTGATTAGTTTTGGTAACCAAAACCAAAAAATATGTCGGGAGCATTTTTTAATTCAGAAGGAATTTCTGCTTTACTTCAACAATTTGATGTATCAAAATTAGTCGAGCTTTCTAAAAAAGTTGATTTACTTCAAGTGATAAAAAATTTGAATTCAATGGACGATCAACAATTAGCTGGATTAATGAAAGTCTTAAACGCAAAACCAAAAAATCGTGAATTACCAGAAATTGATGGCGATTTTTACGATGTTTCACATACTCTTACTCCTGAACAACGAGAACTTCAACTAAAAGTTCGTCATTTCATGGAAACTGAAATCAAACCAATCGTAAATGAATATTGGCTAAAAGATGAATTTCCATTTCAAATTATTCCAAAATTTAGAGAATTAAACATCTGTGGTGTTACTTATGATGGCTACGGATGCCCTAATTTACCGTTCTTAATGGAAGGTGTTTTAGCAATGGAAATGGCTAGAATAGATTCTTCAATTGCAACATTCTTCGGCGTTCAATCAGGTCTATCTATGGGATCAATCTACATCTGTGGATCTGAAGAACAAAAACAAAAATGGTTACCACAAATGCAAAAATTAGAAAAAATTGGAGCTTTTGGTTTAACAGAACCTGAAGTTGGCTCTGGTGCTGCTGGTGGATTAACTACAACTTGTAAAAAAACGGACGATGGATGGATTCTTAACGGACAAAAGAAATGGATTGGAAATGCAACTTTTGCTGATTTAATTATTATATGGGCTAGAGATCTTGACGATAACGAAGTAAAAGGATTTATTGTAGAAAAAGATAATCCTGGATTTGCAGTAGAAAAAATTCATGGTAAAATGGCACTTCGTATTGTTCAGAATGGATTAATCACTTTAACCGATTGTTTTGTTACAGAAGAAAATAGATTACAGAATGCTAATTCTTTTAAAGATACTGCCAAAGTGTTACAAATGACAAGAGCTGGTGTAGCATGGATGGCAACTGGATGTGCAAGAGGCGCCTACGAAAGTGCATTAGATTATACAAGAACACGTAAACAATTTGGTAAACCAATTGCAAGTTTTCAGATGATTCAAGGTCATTTGGTCGAAATGCTTTCTAATTTAACTGCTATGCAAACTATGGTTTTCCGCTTATCCGAAATGCAAGACGAAGGAATTTTAAAAGATGAACACGCTTCGTTAGCAAAAGTATTCTGTACCATGCGTACAAGAGATATTGTATCGAGAGCAAGAGAAGTTATGGGCGGTAATGGAATTTTATTAGAACATGACGTCGCAAGATTTGTCGCTGATTCTGAAGCTATTTATTCTTACGAAGGAACAAAAGAAATCAATTCTTTAATCGTTGGACGATCAATTACCGGCTTTAGTGCATTTGTTTAATAGAGTTAATGGTATTATTTAGGATAATTTTAATATATTTAAACTAACAAAAACCATAAAATATAGTACTTTTGCACGCTCAAAACTAGAGATAAAAAATTTTAGATATATAAAACAACAGTTTGATTTCGATCAAATTATTAAAATTTCAAATGTGGTGTTTGAAATTACGTTAAAGCCAACTTTGCAGAGTTGGCTTTATTATTTACTTCTGTTTCCATTCTAAAAAATAAAATCCATTCGCATTTTTAGCTTCCCAACGAATGACATATTCACCTGAATTTAATTCTAAATTAAAATTTTCTTCAATCGAATTATTCAAATCTCGCTCAAATACAACTTCATTTTTACTATTTATAACTTCAAATTTTATTTTCCCTTCTAACTTAACCAAGTGATGAAACTGCACGCTAACATTTTTATTAGCTTTTAATTTAATAAAGGAAATTCCAGAAGCATCTCTAAAACTTGCCTGCGTAGAATTATTTGAATTTTGATTTGACCAATCTTTATCCACATTTCCATTTTCAAAATAAGTTCCAGAAGCTGTTAAGTTGGTATTCCTAACATTTTCATATTGTTTCTTGTCAAATTTATCGTTACTAATTTTTACTGAAATACACGATTGTAATGACAGCATCACTAATAATAACATTATTCTTTTCATAGTATCTATTTTATACTATAGATGCTAATTTTCTGAAAAGGTTACAACAATTGATTTTTAAGAATTGAAGATTCGGTGTAAATTGCAGAAAATTGTAAAAATGGATTCGAAAATCATCGATTTTTTAAAATTACATTATTCTCAAGAAGCTATAAACACAGTTACTTTGTTAGCTGGTGGAGGTTCTGCAAGAAAGTATTATCGTTTTTGGGATCAAAACCAATCCTATATTTTATCTGAAAGTAGTAATATTGACGAAAATAAAACGTTTTTAGCATTTACAAATCAGTTAAATCAAATTACACCATTTGTTCCAGAAGTCTATTTTGTGAGTGATGATTTTACATTATATACACAAACAGATTTAGGCGATAAAACATTAATGAATTATATTTCAGATGATTTAGAATCAGCTAAAAAATACTTTTATCCAGTACTTGATCAATTAGCTGAAGCTCAGATAAAAGGTAGAAACGCAATCAATTTCAAGCAAAGTTTCTCATATCCAAAACTAGATAAAACATTAATTTTAAGAGATTTATTTCAGTTTAAATTTTACTTTTTAAATGCTATCGAAATCGATTTTAATCAAGGAAAATTAATTAAAGATTTTGATTTATTTGCTTCTCAATTTGATCAATTAGCTCCTAAAGGATTTGTTTTTAGAGATTTTCAATCAAGAAACATCATGATCAAAGACAATCAACCGTATTTTATCGATTATCAAGGTGGATTATACGGTCCTATTTTCTATGATTTAGTTTCATTAATTTGGCAAGCGAAAGCTAATTTACCAATGGATTTCAAAAAAGATTTATACAATCATTATTTTGAACAAGTTAAAAAATTAGATCCCAATGCAATTACAATAGATTCGAGAACTTCGTACGAATATTGCGTTGTCGCTCGATTATTACAAGTTTTAGGTGCTTATGGTTTAAGAGGTTTAATTGAAAGAAAACCTCATTTTATCGAAAGTATTTCATATGGTTTAGATAATTTAAAAGTTATTATCGACTACCCTATTTTACAAAATTACCCAGAATTAAAACATATTATAAAAGTTCTGACTCAACCAGAAACGTTAGAACGAGTAAATCAAAAAATAAATGGCTAAATTA
Organism: Faecalibacter macacae; assembly: GCF_003687725.1. Classification (GTDB taxonomy): domain Bacteria; phylum Bacteroidota; class Bacteroidia; order Flavobacteriales; family Weeksellaceae; genus Empedobacter; species Empedobacter macacae. Next base: position 39,347 of record NZ_RDOJ01000005.1, on the reverse strand, counting down.
AACATTAACGTACGTAGTTTTTCATATAAAAATGGTGGAATCCCAACTGATCCAACTGGTAACGGTGGTGGATTTGTATTTGATTGTCGTGGCATATTAAATCCAGGTCGAATCCAAGAATACAAAACACAAACAGGTCGTGATGAAGGTGTGAAAAATTACTTAGAAACTGAAACTAAAATTCAAGATTTCTTAAATGGCGTTTTCCAAGTAATTGATATTTCTATCGAAGATTATTTGAATCGTGGATTCGAGAATTTAGAAATCAATTTTGGATGTACAGGCGGGCAACATCGTTCGGTTTATTCGGCAGATGCGACTGCAAAACACATCGCAGAAAAATTTCCTGATGCGCAAGTTACAGTTCAGCACGTTGTGCAAGAGGCGAAAAACTGGATTAACGAAGCTTATTAAGAAATGAAAGCAATGCTCTTTGCTGCCGGATTAGGTACGCGTCTAAAACCATTTACAGAAAATCATCCAAAAGCTTTGGCTCCGGTTAACGGAAAACCTTTGTTACAACGTAATATTGAATATTTAAAAAGCTTTGGAATTACAGAAATCGTAGTTAATGTTTTTCATTTTGCGGATCAAATAATTGATTTTTTAAATGAAAATGACAATTTCGGAATCACAATTCATATTTCTGATGAACGTCCAGAGGTTTTAGAAACTGGTGGCGGTTTAGTTAATGCTAAACACTTTTTTGATGAAGATTTTTTAGTGATGAATGTTGATATTTTAACTGATTTAAACATTACCGATTTTATAAAAGCACATCAAGAAAATAACGCCTTGGTTACTTTAGCTGTATCTGATAGAACATCATCAAGAAAGTTATTTTTCAACGAAGCAAATGCTTTAAAAGGATGGAAAAACTTAAATACAAATGAAGAAATTAAAGCGATTGATTCTTTGGATAATTGTAAAGAATTAGCTTTTAGTGGAATTCATTTAATCAAACCTGAATTATTTGATTTTATTACAGAAACTGGAAAATTTTCTATTATGAAAGTTTATATGGAATTAATGAAATCTGAAACTATTTTAGGTTTCGATCATTCGGGTGGAATTTTAATCGACGTTGGTCGACCATCAAGTGTTTTGGAAGCTGAAGAAGTTTTTAAATAATAGTTATAAAGCTCAATTCTCGTGAATTGAGCTATTTTTTTGTACTTTTAATTTATAACTAACCTTAATGAAATACATTAATTACTTTTTTTACACTACCATATCTCTCAGTTTCATTATTGGAACTATACTATTTTTTAGTTTTCATAAAATGGTTGGTAAAATTGACAAAAGTGATATAATAGACAAAAACACTTCTTTCGAACCTTGTCCTTCTGTAATTTATGAATATTATAATGATGGATATGGTTATAAAACTGAACGTTTTGGTTTTCGAAAAATCATAGAAAATCCTATTAAGAATCTAAACTTTCCTAACTTTTCAGGTTTAATAAATGTGCGTTTTGTAATAAATTGTAAAAACGAAATCGGATATTTTAGAATTAAAACCACAAATCAAGAATACAAAAGTGTACAAATTGGAAATGAATTGGAGTATGAAATAGTTAAAATCCTAAAACAATTAACTGATTGGAACGGAAAAAATGAAAACTCTTATTATCAAATTTATATCAAAATAAGAAATGGAAAAGTTGATGATATTTTTTAATTCAAAAATCTTTAAATATATTTCAGGAACTGTAAAATTAATCGTTTCTATTCCTTTATTTATAGTTATAATCTTACTGTTTTATTTTTACTTCTTTTCAACTACTGATCAAAGATTAAATTTATATTCAGATCCTCAAGGAAGCTATTTTTCGATATTTATGCTAGATCATTTATTCAAAAATAATCTAGATGATTATAAAATTGTCTGGGAATCTTCTGTCGCATTTAATAAACGTGGCGAACATGAAGAAGGAATGAAACGTTTGAATATAGCAACATCTCTTGCTCCTATAGAAAAATTAGGATATTAGGGTTGGATTAAACAAACGAGGTTAAAGGATTATGAAAATGCTTTAAAAGATTATCATCATTTAAATAAATTATCCAAAGTTGTAGAATATCCTTGGGGCGAAAACGTATATTATTTAATGGCAACTGCTCATCAAGGTTTAAATAATTATGATTCTGCTAATTTCTATTATGAGAAATATTATTTATCTGAAAAAAAATCTGTAAATATTTATCCAAGAGCATATACATTTCAAGGAGTTAATAAATCGAATCAGAAAAATTACAATGAAGCTTTAATTCTTTTCAATAAGACAATATCAACTGATAAAAATATTGGAGAAGCTTATTATTATAAAGCTGAAACTTTAGTAAAAATTAATCAGCTTGATTCTGCAAAACTAAACTACTTAAAAAGTTTAGATTTAGTTAATAGAAATTATAAAGATCGTGATCCTTATAATGAAAAATTTCTGGAAATCTATAAAACTGAAATCGAAGAAAAGTTAAATAATCTAAATAAAAAATTCCAAAATTAAGTTTTGGAATTTTTTGTTTACAAATCAAATTTTCCGTCAACGTAGTACCACTTTCCTCCTTCTTTTTGGAAACCAGAAAGTTCTTCATGTTCATAAAAATCGCCAAAATTATCTTGGTAATACGCTTTAAAATGAACATAACTATCCCACGCCTTTACAACTTCTAATTTCAACCAAACGTTTTGTTTTGACCAATCGTCAATTTCTTTTTTAGAATGAAATGGTCTTTTACTTGGATGCGTTGTTTCGACCAAATAATCTGTCAAATTCATTGCGAATGCTGTATAACGAGAACGCATTAACAATTCTGGTGTTTGAGGCAAAACCTCATCTTTATGAAAAGGTTCGCAACAATATTTATATTCTTTTCCTGAACAACAAGGACAATCCATCATCTTAATTTTATATTTATCAAAGGTATGAATTACTTATTTCGATGAAAATGATAATGGTCCTGAATTACAGTTTTTATAAAATCTATAAATCCCAATCCATCCGATTTTACATCCATAATTCCTTCTAATTTTCGAGTCAAAGCTTCTAAAACCTCGTAATTATCTGATTTTAAAGCACGCTGAAAATTATCATTTACAATATTAATATCACGATCAGATAATTTTGAAACTTCTGGAAATCGAATCACATACTTCTCATCCAATTCTTTAAAAATAGTTTGATGTAAATCTAATTTAGATTTTAGACTGATTAAAACAGTATTCGCTGCAATGTCACCTAAACGTTGACCTTTTTTATTGATAATAATAGTTAAAAAGGCAACCGAACAAAATGACATCGAAATTTCGAAAATACCTATTAACCAACGTGTAAAATAATTATAAAACGAAGCCGCCTGTCCGTCCATTTGTACTACACGAATTTGAGTAACCCACTTCCCTATAGTTTGTCCATTCATTATCGTTTCCAACAAAACGGGATAAATTAAAGAAGGTAAAAATAATAAGCTATATGTACCAATTTCTAACCAATCATCATCAAAATTTACTTTTGATAACATCTCAAAAATAAAGTAAACATATGTAAACCGAATTACCGTATCTATAATAAAAGCAAGGATTCGAGGTCCTAATACTGCAATATTATACTCTATTTGTACGTTTTGAGGTGTATTGACTAAAAGTTTATTCATATATTTGGATTAACTGAACTATCTACTAAATATTATGCGTGAAGCTCATTTTATTGATAAAAATAAATCGAAATGGGTGAATATCGAACAGAATTTGAAAAATAAGAGCGATATTCATCCTGATGTACTTTCTAATAATTATATCGAAATTACTAACGATTTAGCTTATGCCCAAACTTATTACCCAAAAAGTAAAACGAAGGATTATTTGAATGAGTTAGCACTTTTTGCTCATCAAACGTTATACAGAGATAAAAAATTAGATCAAAATCAGTTGATTGATTTCTTCTTGAATAAAGCACCAAAAGCTATTTATCATAATAGAAAAATGTTGTTATTTTCTTTCTTGATTTTTTGCTTTTTCACTGTAATCGGAGCTTTATCTTCTGCTTATGACGTAAACTTTATTCGACAGATATTAGGAAACGAATACGTTGATATGAGTATGAAGAATATAGCTAAAGGCGATCCTGCCGCAGTATATAAAGGCGGAAGCGATATTGGTTCATCAATCGGAATTACGATTAATAATATTCGTGTTTCATTTTTAGCTTTTGCTTTAGGTATTTTCTTCAGTATAGGAACGGGATATATTCTGATGCAAAACGGAATAATGTTAGGCGCTTTTCACTACATGTTTTATCAAGAAGGAGTTTTAGGAAAAGCGATGAGTGGAATTTGGATTCATGGAACAATCGAAATTTCGGTTATTATAATAGCTGGAGCTTGTGGTTTGATGTTAGGAAATAGTTTTATGTTTCCTGGAACACTTAAACGTGTTGAAAATTTAAAAATCAAAACAAAAGAAGCGATTACAATTCTTATCACAACAATCCCACTGTTTATTGTGGCTGGATTTTTAGAAGGTTACGTTTCTCGTTTATACGATTTAAATATCTTTTTCAGTCTTTCAATTATTCTGATTTCATTATTCATTATCGTATTTTATTACATTATTTTCCCATACTTACAAGCCAAAAAACACCAATGGACTACAAGAGCATTTTAATTGAACCGAAGAATTTATCGAAATTAATCAAAACGTATTTTATCCTATTTTTTCAAAATTATAAACTATTAATTCCATTTAATATCATTGTTTTACTTGGTTTTTACTTTATAATAGGAAAAGTAGAAAGCGAAACATTTTCAGACAATTATATTTACAACTTTATCACCAAATCATTCTATTATGTGTTGTTTTTTACATTACCTGTAAGTTTTATATCTACATTTTATCTGACTTTATTAGAAAATAGGAAACCTACATTCAGAAATATTATAGATGTATTTTTAAATCATTATTCAAAATTATTAATTGCAAATGCAATCTTAACATTAGTCGTATTTCTTCTTAATTTTTCGATTAAATCGACTTTACTTTTCTATCAATATTACAATGCTTTTATTTTCTTTTTCATAGAATTCGTCAATGCAATTATCTATTTTATAGCAATATTGATCATCTATCAATTAAATCCATACAAGAGTAAAATTTCTAATTATTTTAACTATAAGTTGATTAAATACCTTCTTACTCTATTCATTTTAATGTTGATTTCTATCTTCATATATAGAATATCTTTTAATGTTTTTGTGATAATTGTGAACCTTTTCGGTGAATTATTAGGAGAATCGACTGGAGATTTTCTATTTCATTACGGAACAATCGTCGTAGAATATATCAATACAATAGCAGTTTTCACCATATTTATTTTCATTTATTACTGTTTTACTGCAGAGGTTAAAAACACTTATATATTAAATGAAATCAACGAAATCAATTTAGGAACAGATGAGGAAGAAGATGAAATATAAGTTAATTTATGTAGTTGTATTTTTACTCACTACTGTTTTTGCCAACGCACAAGATTCCTTAAAAGAATTTGAAAATTTTAAGGAAAAATACAACACGAAAGAATTTGATTATATTGTAGAAAAACCAAAAAAAGAAGTTGAACCACAAAATCTGGATTGGTTAGATTCTTTTTTTAAATTTCTTCAGAATATCGAATGGACCTATGTTTTATACACATTTCTTGGATTATCACTTTTGTTAGTCTTATATAAATTATACCGAAATGGTATGATTTTCCAATTCAAAACGGAAAATAAAATTGGCGAATACGATGAACATTTTGATTATATCGAAAACAATCTTTTAACAATTAATCTTGTTGATTTAATTAACAAAGCAAAAAACGATAAAGATTACCGTTTAGCAATTCGTTATTATCACTATCAAAACGCTCAAAATTTAGCTCAAAAAGAATATTTTGTTTGGGATCCGAAAAAGACAAATCAACAATTAATCAATCAAATTAAAAAAGAAGATATTAGAAATTTATTTGAAAATAACACGCAAATTTTTAATCAAGTTTGGTTTGGTAATTTCGAGTTAAACGAGGAGAATTTTACAACTTTTGAGGCTAATTATAACTATCTAAATCAAATTGTATGAATGGAAAATTAGTCAAAATTTTTATTGGAATATTTGTCATTCTAATAGGTAGTTTAATACTATTAGCATTTTTATCAACACCAAAAACAAATTGGGATTCTAAATTCAAGAAAGAATCTAAAACACCTTTCGGATTTTATATTCTTTATCAAGAATTACAAGAGCTTACTGGCGCCAAAAAAGTTATTGAAATTAAAGATTTAGATGAATTAGGAAAATTAAATCCTAAAACTGATGCAATATTTTATATCAATACAAATAATTCGTCTTCATACACTGTAATTGACCAAATCAATAATTTAAATAAAAATGAATTCAAGATTTTTTATGCTGATATTCAAAATTATACATCTAAAAATATTGAAGAATCGACAAAAACTAAAATCAATACATCTGAATTAGAAGTATATCAAAACCGTTATACAAACGAAGCTAAATATTTTAAAAATTTAAAGAATGTAGAAACAGTCGGAACCGTTATTATTCGCGATTCTATTTATGCTAATTATATCATCGAAAAGAATAATAAAATGGCTGAATATACACACGCAGATCCTATTTTATTTTCTAATTTTTACTTACTAAAACCAGACGGTTACGCTTACGCCAAAGAATCATTTAAACCTTTTAATGGTAAAAATGTATATTGGATTAATCCAGATAGAACTTATGCGACTAATGAAAATAATTCATCACCTCTCTCTTTTATCTTATCGCAACCAGAATTAAAAGCTGCATGGTTTGTAATATTGGCTGCTATGTTTTTATATATGATTTTTAAATCAAAAAGAGAACAAAAGATAATTCCGATTGTAAATCCTGAAAAGAATTTATCATTAGAATATGCCAATGTAATTGCATCGATGTATTACGAAAGTGGTAAACCACAAGATATTATCAAAAAGAAAATTGACTATTTTTATTATACACTTCGCAAACAATTTAATATTGCTACAGAAAATGTTTTTGATGATCATTTCATTTATGTTTTGGCTCAAAAAGCACAGATTTCTGAAGCTGAAGTAAAGGAATTTATAACAGAATTAGACGATTTATACCAAAATCCAAAGACACTATTAAAAGACGTTAACCGAACGTATCACATTATAGAAAATTATAAAAAGAAAGCCCATATCATATGAGTACACCAGATAAATTTATGCCATTTGAGAACAGAATAGATGTTTCTGATATTCAAACAAAAGTTGTCGAAATTAAAAGAGAATTAAGAAAAGTAATCGTTGGACAAGAAGATGTAATTAATCAATTAGTTATTGCTTTACTTTCAAACGGACATTCATTAATAGAAGGTTTACCAGGTGTTGCCAAAACAATGATGGCTAAATTACTTGCTAAAACAATTCAATCAGATTTTTCAAGAATTCAATTCACACCAGACTTAATGCCTTCAGACGTTACTGGATCATCGGTTTTAAATATGCAAACGAATGAATTTGAGTTCAAAAAAGGACCAATTTTCTCCAATATTATTTTAATTGATGAGATAAACCGTTCGCCTGCAAAAACACAAGCTGCATTATTTGAATGTATGTCTGAAAATCAAGTTACTGTGGACGGAACTACATACAAATTAAGCCCACCTTTTTTAGTTTTTGCAACACAAAATCCGATTGAACAAGAAGGAACTTATCGTTTACCTGAAGCACAATTGGACCGTTTCATGTTCAAGATTAATGTCGATTATCCTGAATTAGAAGATGAAATTACACTTTTAACTGAACAGCAAGAACGTAAGAATATCAATAAAGAATCTTTGATTGAAGTAGTTATTTCAGGTCAAATGATCACTGAATTCCAAGACCGAATCAAATCTATTTTTGTTCATTCAGATATCATCAAATTTATCGCAACTTTAGTTTTCCAAACAAGAACAGATCAAAATCTTTATATAGGTGCATCACCTCGTGCAAGTATCGCGTTATTAGATGCTGCAAAAACAGCGGCTGCAATTGATGGACGTGATTTCGTAATTCCAGAAGACGTTAAAAATGTTGCTTATGCAATCTTAGGGCATCGTGTCGTATTGATGCCAGAAAAAGAGATGGAAGGATATTCAACTGAAAATATTATCCAACAAATTATAGATCGTGTTGAAATTCCACGCTAATGAAATGGATTAAAAACATATATCTAAAAAATCAATTCTTTTACGCACTTTTAGCAATTGCTGCGGTATTTGTCGTGTCTTTCTTTTTTAAGAGTTTATTTCCAATCGTTAAATTTGGATTGATTCTGTTTATATTAATCATTATTATAGATTTTATCGTTCTTTTCATTACAAATAAAACGGTCTACACAGAACGTATCTATCCTGAACGATTTTCAAACGGAGATTTTAATGATTTAAAAATAAAAATACAGAATCAATATGGTTTAAGTTTGAATTTTAGATTGATTGAAGAACTTCCTATTCAGTTTCAAAAAAGAGATTTTGAAAAGCATTTACGATTAAAAAAAGGTGAAGACCAAACTATCAACTATCGCTTACGCCCTACTCAACGTGGTGAATATACTTTTGGGAATATCAATGTATTTGTATCATTTTTAGGATTTTTTGAAAGACGAATTATTCAACAAGAACAATTCAATATTAAAACTTACCCATCGTATTTACAAATGCGTCAATATACACTTTTGGCGACAACAAATCAGTTGCATCAAATGGGTGTTAAACGTATCAGAAGAATTGGAGCTACCACAGAATTTGAAAACATCAAACCTTATTCTCGTGGAGACGAATACCGTTCTATTAACTGGAAAGCTACTGGTAAAGCGCATAAATTGATGGTGAATCAATACCAAGAAGAAAAATCGCAGCCAGTATATAATATAATTGATTTAGGACGTTCGATGCGAATGCCATTTAACGAGTTAACTTTATTGGATTATGCAATAAACTCTAGTTTAGTTCTCTCAAATGTAACGTTAATTAAAGAAGAAAAAGCAGGTTTAATCACGTTTAATAAAAAAGTAGAAAATCACATTGTTGCGGATAAGAAAAATCATCAAATGCAAGTGATTTTAGAAGCTTTATATGCAACAAAAACAGATTTCAAAGAGACTGATTTTGGAAGATTATATAGTTACGCTAAGAAAAAATTACCTCAAAGATCGTTACTTTTTGTGTATACAAATTTTGAATCTTTAGATGCATTAGAAAGACAAATACAATTTATTAAATTGATTAAAAAGAGTCATGTTTTAGTCATTATTATGTTTAAAAACACTGAGCTTAATGCATATATCCAAAACAAACCAGATAATGTAATGGATATTTACCGACAAACTATCGCTGAAAAAATCAACTATGAGAAAGAATTAATTATTAATAAACTTCATCGTTACGGAATTCATACTATTTATACTGAACCAAATGAATTGACAGTTAATTCTATTAACAAATATTTAGAACTTAAAGCAAGAGGATTATTCTAACGTTAAACGTTTGTTAATCTATTCATTAGAAATATACGATTACATTTAATCTCATGGTTATCTATTTAAACAAAACACATATGAGATTAAAAGTAAGTTTATTAACAGTATTTTTCTGTTTCATTTTCTCTTCGTTATCTTTTGCAAATGATGATCCTAAAAAGATTACAATTGTTTTAGATGCTGGTCATGGAGGGCATGATTTTGGTACAAAAAATTCTTTATACAACGAAAAAGATTATACGCTTGAAATTGTAAAAGCTGTAAAAGAAAGAAATCAAAACACGAATATAGAAATCGTTTTAACAAGAGATTCAGATCAGTTTTTAGAATTAATTGAGCGTTCAGCATTAATAAATAAAGTAAATCCAACTTATTTTATTTCAGTTCATCTGAACAGTGCGATGGACAAAACAAAAAATGGCTTTGAAGTTTATCATTATCCAAAAAATAATGAAGCTAAGATATTAGCTGAAAATTTTATCCAAAATGTAAATTTCCCAATTGAAAATAGAGGTGTTAAATCAGCTAATTTTCATATTCTTAGAGAATCTAAAGCGCCAGGTTTTATTTATGAAATTGGATTTATTTCAAATGAAAACGACGCTGCATATTTAACTAGCGAAGATGGAAAAGAAAAAATAATTTCCGAAATTTTAAAATTTATTCAAAAATAGAACGATTATTGCATTTTATTATTCGTACATAATATCCCTTGAATATAAAATGAGAAAGATTGTTTTTTTGTTTACGCTATTTTTAGCGTCAACTCTTTTCGCAACTGATAATAATGATGGAAAAAGAGTAATTGTTTTAGATCCTGGCCACGGCGGTGTAGATACCGGAGTGAAAAGTGAAGATTTCCAAGAGAAAGAAATTGTTTTAGAAATTGCGAAATTAATTAAAGCTCGTAATAAATTTCAGGACACTGAATTCATTATTCTTAGAACAGAAGACGAACAAATGAGTAATGAAAATAGAGCGAAATTAATCAGTAATTTTAATCCTGATTTAGTTCTATCACTTCATGTACATTCTAATGTTAAATCAACAGTAAAAGGATTAGAGGCTCATATCTCACCAATGAATAATTGTTATGATGATTCTAAAAAATATGCCGAGAAAATCAACCATAAATTAATGGATTTAGGCTTTGAAAATATAGGAATTAAAGAAAATAACACCAAAATTCTAAGAGATCCGCAAGCACCAACTGTAATGTTACACATTGGGCATTTAACAAATGAAGAAGATAAAGCTATCGTAACAAACGAAAAAAATTATACTATAATTGCTGATAAAATATTAGAGGCATTAGAATAAAATAAAAAAGCGAACCTATTGGTTCGCTTTTCTTCTATTATATAATTTCTTAACAATTATTTCCGTCAACGTCACAAGTTGCACCATCATTAGAAGAAGCATCTAAATGATCTTTTTCGTAAGCTTGTGTTAGCGCAGACACAAAATATTCAACTGGTTGTGCACCAGATAATGCATATTTTCTATCAACTACAAAGAAAGGAACTCCAGTTACTCCAATATTACGAGCATCTAAAACATCAGAAGCTACATCAAACACAAATGAATCAGAATTTAACATTTCTAAAGTTTCAGTTTTATTTAATCCTATTTCTACCGCTATTTCTGCTAAAGTATCGTGATCAGCTACATTTTTATTATCTGTAAAATATGCTTTAAACAATGCCTCCTCTGCTACAGAAGCTAATCCTTTAGTTTGTGCAAATTGAATTACACGATGTGCATCTCCTGTGTTAATCATAATGTTACCTTCATTAAAAGTAACACCATATGGTGCTCCCATTTCATTTAAACGAACTTTAGAAGCTGCTACTTGCTCTAAGCTATATCCTTTTTTATCAAAATATTCTTTTGCATCAGCTGGTTCAGTTTTACTTAGATCAGAATCTAACTGATAGCTTTTCCAAATCACTTGGATTTTGTCTTTATATGGAATTTGCTCTAATGCTGTTTCGAAGTTTTTTTTTCCGATGTAACAAAATGGACACATTACATCTGACCATATTTCTATTTTCATATTGAAAAATTTTAGGTGTAAAAGTTTGTAAAATTAAGCTTTTATTTTAACCTAACACGGTTATTTTTCGTCTTTTTAAACTTTAAATTTTGAATCTCAAACAACTAAAAATTTATCAACAAAATTTGAAAAGTTTTTCGTGAAAAAAGGATTTAAAATTTGTTTAAAATTAGGTTTGAGTTACCTTTGTATCGAACCAAAAATTAAGGAATAAACATTTTTAATTTCCTAAAATTCAAATTTAACAAACAATACAAACAAATATGTCAACACACGTAGTTGTCGGTCTTCAATGGGGCGACGAAGGAAAAGGTAAAATTACTGATGTTTTAGCAGAAAAATCAGATTACGTAGTACGTTATCAAGGTGGTAATAATGCTGGACACACAGTATATGTAGGAGACGACAAATTCGTTTTACATTTGTTACCTTCTGGTGTATTACAATGCAAAGGAAAATGTATTATTGCTAACGGAGTTGTTGTAAATCCTGAAGCTTTCTTTAACGAAATCGAAAAATTAGAAGCAAGAGGTTTATCTACAGATCACGTTTTTATCAGTAGAAGAGCGCATATCATTATGCCTTACCACGTTTTATTAGATGAATATCGTGAAGAGTTTGCAGGTAAAGATTCTCAAATCGGAACAACAAAACGTGGTATTGGCCCATGTTACGAGGATAAAGTTGCTCGTGTTGGTATCCGTGCTATCGATTTATTAAATCCTGAGATTTTAAAAGAAAAAATCAAAGAAAACTTAATTGTTAAAAATGCTTTATTCGAAAAATTATTCGAAAAAAATCCTTTAACTTTAGAAGAAATCTACGATAAATATGTTGCTTACGGTGAGCGTTTAAAAGACCGTATTATTGATACTGAATTAGAAATTAATGAGGCTATCGATCAAGGTAAAAATGTATTATTTGAAGGTGCACAAGCATTAATGTTAGACATTGATTTTGGTACTTACCCGTTCGTTACTTCTTCTTCTCCAACAACAGGTGGAGTTTGTGTTGGTGCTGGAGTTCCTCCAACTAAATTACAAAATTTAATCGGAGTTTCTAAAGCGTATTGTACACGTGTTGGTAACGGACCATTCCCAACAGAGTTAGATAACGAATTAGGAGAACACATCCGCCAAGTAGGACATGAATTTGGAGCTTCTACTGGTCGTCCACGTCGTACTGGATGGTTAGACTTAGTAGCTTTAAAACACGCTTGTATGATCAATGGTATTACACATTTAGTAATTACTAAATTAGATGTATTATCAGGCTTAGGAAACATCAAAGCTTGTACAGGTTACAAAACTGAAGATGGTAAAATAATCAACTACTTCACTTCTTCTACAAATAAATTAGATTCTTACGAAGCGATTTACGAAGAAATGCCAGGTTGGTCTGAGGATATTACATCTGCAAAATCTTTTGATGAATTACCTCAAGCTGCTCAAGATTACATTCACTTCATCGAAAAATACTTAGGCATCGAAGTATATTTAGTTTCTGTAGGACCAGAAAGATCTCAGAACATTATTAGAACAAATTTATTTTAATAGCTATATAACTTAGCCCAACTTTGTTGGGCTATTTTTAATTCCTATTTTTATTACATTGAAATCATTTTTATGAATGAAATTTTAGAGCGACTTAAAACCTTAAACTTAGCAATCGAAAATGTTTACCCTGTAAAAGGTGGTAATTTAAATGATACATACAGAATAGAGTCATTTAATAAAAAATATTTTTTAAAGTTAAATACCGCTCAGAATTTCCCAAATCTTTTTGTAAAAGAATCAAGTGGATTAGAAGCACTTGCAGAAACCAAACTATTTGATATTCCTAAGATTATAACGAAAGGAATTACAGATAATGATTTCCAATTTTTAATATTGGATTGGGTTGAAAAAGGTGAAGCTACGATTGAAAACTGGGAAAAATTTGGTCATAATATGGCTAAATTTCATCAGAATACAAATGATCAATTTGGTTGGTCTGAGGATAATTATATTGCAATTATCATTCAACCAAACTCCTACAAATCAACTTGGGTAGATTTTTATTCTAATAATAGAATTTTACCGATGGTAAAATTATTAGCAGATAAAAAGTTATTAAAATCAAAAGAAGTGAAAGCTGCTAATCGTTTATGTTCTGAATTAATCAATATTTTTCCTGAAGAAAAACCATCTTTAATCCATGGTGATTTATGGAATGGAAATATCTTAACAAGAGAAAATGGCGATATTACATTGATTGATCCTGCAATTTATTATGGACACCGTGAAATGGATATTGCTTTAGCAGATTTATTCGGAGGTTTTGACGATACTTTCTTTAATGCTTACAATGAAGTTTATCCATTGCAAGAAAATTTTGAAGAACGTAAACAAATTGCTCAATTATTCCCTTTATTAGTACACGCTCTCCTATTTGAAGGTTATTACATCAAAGATGTACAATCTATTCTTAAAAAATTTCAATTTTAAATTCCTTAACAAAACAAACATTCAAAATGAACAAATATCAAAATCCTTTAGAGTCTAGATACTGTAGTGACGAAATGTTATTTAACTTTTCTCCAGAGAAAAAGTTCACAACTTGGCGTCAATTATGGATTGCATTAGCTGAAATTGAAAAAGATTTAGGTCTTGACATTACAGATGAACAAATCCAAGATTTAAAAGATAATGTAAACAATATCGATTACGTTAAAGCTGCAGAGTACGAAAAGAAATTCCGCCACGATGTAATGGCTCACGTACACGCGTACGGAGATGTTGCACCAAGCGCTAAAGCGATTATCCACTTAGGAGCAACTTCTGCCTTTGTTGGTGATAATACAGATTTAATTCAGATTCGTGATGGATTCGAATTAATCAAAAAACAAATTATTAACGTAATCAATGGATTAGGTAAATTTGCAAAAGAATACAAAAGCTTACCTACATTAGGTTTCACTCACTTCCAACCTGCTCAGTTAACAACAGTTGGTAAACGTGCAACTTTATGGTTACAATCTGTATTATTAGATTTAGAAGAATTAGAATTCAGAATAGAAACTTTACGTTTCCGTGGAGTAAAAGGAACAACTGGTACAGCAGCATCATTCAGCGAATTATTTGATGGTGATTACAACAAAGTTAAAGAATTAGATCGTCGTTTATCTGAACGTTTCGGATTCAATAACGTATTTGCTGTATCTGGACAAACATACGATCGTAAAATTGATGCTCAAGCTTTAAATATTTTAAGCAACATTGCACAATCTGCACATAAATTCACGAATGATTTAAGATTATTACAAAATTTAAAAGAAATTGAAGAACCATTCGAGAAAAACCAAATCGGTTCTTCTGCAATGGCATACAAACGTAACCCAATGCGTTCAGAAAGAATTTCTTCTTTAGCTAAATTTGTTATATCTTTAGCTGCATCTCCTGCAATGGTTGCGTCAACTCAATGGTTTGAAAGAACTTTAGATGATTCTGCTAACAAACGTTTAGCGATTCCTCAAGCTTTTTTAGCAATTGATGCAATCTTAATTATTTGGAATAACATCTTAGATGGATTAGTGGTTTACCCAAAAATCATCGAAAAGCATATTATGGAAGAGTTACCATTTATGGCTACTGAATACATTATTATGGAAGGTGTGAAAAATGGTGGTGACCGTCAAGAATTACACGAAATTATTCGTACACATTCTATGGAAGCTGCTAGACAAGTAAAAATGGAGGGTAAACATAATGACTTAATCGAGCGTATTATTGCTGATGATGAAGTTAAAATTGACAAGGATAAATTAGTAGAATTACTTGATCCGAAAAACTTTATTGGTTTTGCTGAAGAGCAAACTGAAGATTTCTTAAAAGATTTAGTAGACCCTATTGTCGAAAAATATAAAGAGTTTTTAGGTACTAACACAGACCTAAAGGTTTAAAATTAACAACAAACTACGTGAGGAACACAAAAAAGCATCTCTTATGAGATGCTTTTTCCTTTTATATCGATTACTAGAATTCAATTC
This sequence comes from Faecalibacter macacae, assembly GCF_003687725.1. GTDB lineage: Bacteria > Bacteroidota > Bacteroidia > Flavobacteriales > Weeksellaceae > Empedobacter > Empedobacter macacae. The sequence continues at coordinate 23,687 of NZ_RDOJ01000005.1, read as the reverse complement.
GAGCAAATTTGTAGAATAAATTTAAACTAAAAGAAGATGTATCTCCAGACATGTAAGTACCAACATCAAAACTAGATTTTAAGTTATATCTAGCTTTCAAACCTAAATTTTTCCATTGATATCCTGCTCCAATACTAAACGATGACATATTTGCAATTTCTGTTTTAGCACTTTCAGAATATACAACTTCTGTATAATTTGCATCCGACAGATTGATTTTAGCATTGTAAAAAGCATCTAAAAAAACTTTATGCTCATTATCATTTTTAATGTAGTATTTAATTCCAATAGGAATTTCAATAATCTTTCGTTCAATTGCTAATCCAAATCTTGGACTTGCTTGAACATCTTGTCTTTTAAAATGAAAATAGTTTGCTTCTAATGCAATTGCATATTTATTTTTTAAAAAAGGTAATTGATATTCAGCATTAACTCCAAAGGTTGGCGAAGTACCATTAAATTTATTTTCTACATCATATGAAGTATAATGAACATAATTTTTCTCAGATCTTATCCCGGCCTGAACACCAAATTCAATTATATTTTTTGTACTAACATCTTTATTATGTTTAAAAGCGCCATTTGTAATACAAGAATTATAATCAATAAAATATTTTTCTAACGAATTTTTAGTGTAGTTTACTTTGTTCACATTTACATCGCCACAATAAACATTAGATCTTAATTGATTCTTAAATTGTTCATTTTTACTCGTTGTAGTTTGTGTTTCTTTATATATTTTATAAATTAATGGTTTTATCTCTCCATCCTCTTTACTAAAGAAATATGTAATAGTTGTGTTATTGTCGTGAACATATAATTTGGAAGGCCCATTTACAGTAGTTTTAAGAAAAGTAGAGGTTTCTACCCATTCTGGTTGTTTTGTTTCAGAAATTCTATTATAAAACTGACTTGAATTGTCTATTTTACCATTGTAACTAACGTAATTAATTCCGTTTTCTAATCCAAATTCTTTAATTGTTTTTGGAGTATATTTCTTTAATTCTCCATTAATTTTTGCTTCAATTTCATTTGGATTTTTTGCCCAATCTTGATAATAAATTTCAACTGGAATAGTTTGATTATTTAAGTCAATTATATAGCCTTTCTCAAGTTTTGTTTGCGCTAATAATGGTAATGAAATCAATGAAAGTAGAAGAGTAATTTTATTCATATATTTTAGTTATTTATTGATTTGTTTTAATGTATAGATCAAAGATATGCACTATTTCTGAATTTACGCTTCTTGTTGCAAAATCCATTGGTTGTGGCGCATTATTCATAATAATTTCACCATTTGGTGAAATGATGATAAAACGAGGAATAAATTCAACTTTATAATTTAATCCAAAACTACTGCTAGTAACACCAGCATACAATTGTTCACCAGACATTTGTTCTTCCTTTATCATCTGCATCCATTTGTCTTTATCTTTTTCAGGATCTACAGATACACTCAGAAAAACAATTCCTTTATCACCATATTTTTTTTCTAATTCTTTCATTGCTGGTATTTGTATACGACATGGTCCACACCATGTTGCCCAAATATCTAAGTAGATTAATTTTCCTTTATAATCTTTTAACGATTTTATATTACCATCAATATCAGGCAAGTTAAAATCAGGTGCTTTATCCAAAACCGTATCTTCTACTTTAGTATCGTTTTCTACAAATTCTGAATCAACATTTTCAATATTTTTATCCGTTTCATCTTTCGCATCTTTAGTATTACAACCTATAAAAAATATAAACATAATACCTCCTAAAAGTAAATTATTCATAACTCAAATATAGTCCTAATCTAGCATTATCATATAATTAACGCCTCAAAACTTGACAAAGGGGTATCTGAGATTGTATATTTGTAAAAAAATTTGCGATTATGAAAATGAAAACCTCCGATTTCGATTTTAATTTACCTGAAGAATTATTAGCGGAACACCCTGCAGAAAACAGAGATGAATCTCGCTTAATGGTTGTTCACCGTGATACCGGAGAAATTGAACATAGATTATTCAAAGACGTAATCGAATACTTTGACGAAGGTGATGTTATGATTCGTAACAACACAAAAGTTTTCCCTGCTCGTTTAATGGGTAATAAAGAGAAAACAGGTGCTAACATCGAAGTTTTCTTATTAAGAGAATTAGACGCTGAAACTCGTTTATGGGACGTTTTAGTTGATCCTGCACGTAAAATCCGTATCGGAAACAAATTATTCTTCGATAATGATGATACATTAGTTGCTGAAGTTGTAGATAATACTACTTCTCGTGGACGTACATTACGTTTCTTATTTGATGGATCTTACGAAGAATTCCGTGCAAAATTAAAAGAATTAGGAGAAACTCCTTTACCAAAATATATTTTACGTGAGGTTGAGCCAGAGGATGCTGAGCGTTACCAAACAATCTACGCAAAACATGAAGGTGCCGTTGCTGCTCCTACAGCTGGTTTACATTTTTCTAAACACTTATTAAAACGTTTAGAGATTAAAGGTGTTGATTTTGCTGAATTAACTTTACACATAGGTTTAGGTACTTTTATCCCAGTTGAGGTTGAAGATTTATCTAAACACAAAATGGAATCTGAGCAAGTTATTATTCCTCAAGAATCTGTTGATTTAGTTAATAATGCAATTGACAATAAAAAGAAAGTTTGTGCTATTGGTACAACAACTATGCGTTCTATTGAATCTTCAGTTTCTGCTGATGGGCACTTAAATGCATACGATGGATGGACGAACAAATTTATCCACCCACCATACGATTTCTCTATTGCAAACTGTATGATTACAAACTTCCACACGCCAAAATCTACATTAATCATGATGATTTCTGCTTTCGCAGGTCACGATTTAACGATGAAAGCGTACAACGAAGCTGTAAAAGAAGGATATAAATTCTACTCATACGGTGATGCAATGTTAATCTTATAATCTGAGATTTGGATACAAAAAAAGACATAAGAAGATTATCACAATCTGAAATTGAAGAATACTTCAAATCGATTGGAGAAAAATCATTCCGTGCTAAACAAGTGTACGAATGGTTATGGAAAAAGAATGCGCATCAGTTTGATGACATGACAAATATTTCTAAAGCTTTACGTGAGCAATTAGGAAATTCTTTCCAAATCCAACCAGTTGAGGTTGATCTTCTACAAAAATCTAATGACGGTACCATCAAAAATGCAGTTAAACTGCATGATGGTAACGTTGTTGAATCTGTTTTAATTCCTACTGATTCTCGTACTACAGCTTGTGTTTCTTCGCAAGTAGGTTGTAGTTTAGACTGTACGTTTTGTGCTACTGCACAATTAAAACGTATGCGTAATTTAACTGCTGCCGAAATTGTAGATCAAGTCGTTATTATTGATGAAGAAAGTAAACGTTACTTTAATCGTCCTTTAAGTAATATCGTATTTATGGGAATGGGAGAACCTTTATTAAACTACAATGAAGTGATTTCTGCCATCAAAAAAATTACGTTACCTGAAGGATTAGGAATGGCACCCCGTAGAATTACAGTTTCTACATCTGGAATTCCTAAAATGATTGAAAAATTAGCAGACGAAGAATTAAGAGTAAATCTTGCAGTTTCATTACACTCGGCTCGTGAAGAGGTTCGTAATGTAATTATGCCTTTCTCTACTAAATTTCCTTTAACAGATTTAATGGAATCTTTACAATATTGGTACCAACAAACAGGTTTACGAATCACATTCGAATACATTGTTTGGGGTGGTGTTAATGATAAAAAAGAGGACATTGATGCATTGGTAAGATTCTGTAAAAAAGTACCTTCAAAAGTAAATATCATCGAGTATAATTCTATCGATGACGGAATGTATAAACAAGCATCAGAAAAAGCAGTTGATGATTACATCAAAGCATTAGAGTCTAATAATATTGTAGTTAATGTACGTCGTAGCCGCGGAAAAGATATTGACGCTGCTTGTGGACAATTAGCCAATAAAACAGGCGATAATTAATCAAAATACAAAATGAAATTTATACCTACACTCCTATCTATTTTAATATTCTTTCAATTAAGTTGCGCACAACAAACAATGGTAAAAGATACCATTTCTATTGAAGATGTAAAACTTAATTCTGTTGAATTACCTAAGCAATTAGACGAAATTTCAGCATTAGCATACGAAGATCGAGATAAGAGTGTAGTTTCATTTTGGGGACTAAATGATAGCGGAAATGCCTCGGATTTAATTCGTTTTGATCAAAACGGAAATATTATCCAAACTATAACTATTGAGAATGCTCCAAACATCGATTGGGAAGAAATTGCAATGGACGATACTCGTTTATTCTTCGCAGATTTTGGAAATAATTTAGGGAAAAGACAAGATCTTTCAATTTACTTTATCTATCGTAAAGACATCAATTTAAATCAATCCAAACAAACATTAAAAGCTGAAAAGATTGAATTTTTCTATCCAGAACAAACCACATTTGGATACAAAAATTTAACAACCAATTGGGACGCTGAAGCTTTTTTTATCTATAATGACAAGATTCATATTTTGACTAAAGAATGGTCAAATAAGGCAACAACTCATTATACAATTCCGATTGATTCTTCTAAAAAACATGCAGCAAATAAAATAGAATCTTATCCAACAGATTTTATGGTAACAGGTGCGCATATCAGCACAAATAAAGACAACAAAGGTCTTTATTTAATTGGTTATACATTGGAAACTATTGGCTTAATTCAATGGTTTGATTTACCAAAATCCAATACTGATCTAATCTTGACAGAAAGCAAAAAGACTATTATTTTACCTTTAGGATTTACTACTCAATTAGGACAATTAGAAGGAATTTCCTTATCTTCACCCGAGCAAAATCAAATATGTATAAGCGGTGAAGAGTTTAAGTTTAAGGGCTATCATGCCAAACAAACTCTACATTGTTTTAAGAATTTCACAAACTAAAATTAAATTACATTGGGTAACACAGTAGACTTAATCAAAGCTCCTATTGCTGAGGAGATGAAGTTGTTTGAAAACAAGTTCTTCGAATCCATGAAGAGTAACGTCTCGCTTCTCGATCGTATCACACATTATATCGTAAGACGCAAAGGAAAGCAAATGCGACCTATGTTCGTTTTCTTATCTGCCAAAATGTTGGGAGAAATGCAAGAAAAAACATATCGTGCAGCTTCTTTTATCGAGCTAATTCATACTGCAACATTGGTACACGATGATGTGGTTGATGATAGCCAATTACGCCGCGGATTTTTCTCTCTTAATGCAATTTGGAAAAATAAAGTTGCTGTTTTAGTTGGTGATTATTTACTTTCTAAAACCTTAATTATTTCAACTAAAAATAAAGATTTTGATTTATTAGAAGTTGTTTCTATTGCGATACAAGAATTATCAGAAGGTGAACTTTTACAATTAGAAAAAGCCAGAAAATTAGATATTACCGAAGAGGTTTACTACGAAATTATTCGTATGAAAACTGCAACTTTAATCGCTGCTTGTTGTAAAGCAGGTGCATTATCGGTTGGTGTAGATGAAGAAACAGCAAATAAAATGCACCGTTTTGGTGAATTAATTGGTATTGCATTTCAAATCAAAGATGATCTTTTCGATTATACAACTTCTAATTTAATCGGAAAACCTGTTGGTATCGATATCAAAGAACAAAAAATGACATTGCCTCTTATTTATACTTTAAATAAGGTAAATGATAAAGATAGAAAATGGTTAATCAATTCTGTTAAACGTTACAATAACGATAAAAAGCGTGTACGTGAAGTGATAGAATTTGTTAAACAAAATGGTGGTATTGAATATACGAGAAATATGATGCAGAAATATGCAAATGATGCATTGGATATCTTGAAAGAAATGCCAGACAACGAATATCGCAAATCATTAGAATTGTTAGTCAATTATGTGATGACAAGAGAAAAATAAATCCTTTAATCATAAATTTCAAGCTCAACTTTTAGTTGAGCTTTTTTATTGAATATAATTTAATAAAAAAGTAGCCTTTTAGTAAATAATTAAAAATGACTAAATTTGAAACACAATATACATTAATAAAAACTTTACTCAATCTACTACTACTTTTTTTGCCACTATTATCATTTGCTAAAACTATAGGTTTTCAAGAAAATAAAGGACAAATTATTAATCAATATCAAAAATCAAATTTTGCGATTACACATACATTACGTTTAGAAAATTTTAATGTAAATCTTACAAAAAAAGGATTTAATTATGATTTTTATAAATATAATAATGACAAAATCACTACTCATCGCTTAGAATTTATCTTTAGAAATCATAATAAAGATTTTGAAGTTATTAAATCTGATAAAATCGAATATTATGAAAATATAATCAGCAACAAAGGAGAATTACTTATATCATTTTATCAAAAAATAACATATAAAGATTTCTACCCAAATATTGATTTAGAATTTTATATCACTGAAAATCCACAAAAACCTTTTGAATATAATTTTATCTTACATCCAGGAGCAGATATTTCTTCAATTCAATTTGATATCAAAGGAGCTAATAAATTTGTTAAATCAAACGAAATCGAATTCAAATTAAGATTTGGAACTCTTATCGAAACTTTACCTAAAAGTTGGATAGTGAACCCTAACAACAATTAAGACATTAAAGTCGAATATTGTACAAATTCTAATGGTTCCATTGGATTACAATCTCATCAAGATCTTACCAATAAAAAAGTAGTTATTGATCCTGTTCCTATACGAAAATGGGGTACATATTTCGGTGATTATTCTAGATCATACATAGGTTATAATAAACAACGATTGATATTTCTTTTTGTTAAATTATTAGGTAATGATATTTATGCATCTGGATATACAAATATGCGAAATTTGGGTACAAATGGTGTTTTTCAATCCACTCATACAATAAACGCAGATTGTCCATTTATATTAAAAATGAATAAAGATGGCAGTTTAAAATGGTTTACATATTTTTTATCAGAACGCAGTCATTCGTTTCCAAAAGGATTTGATGTTGATGATGAAGGGAATACTTATATCAGTTATGATACAGATCAATTAAACGCTGCAACTCCAGGTGCTTATCAAGAACAATTAGCTCCCGATGAATACTCTAATTACTTCAGTAGAGACTTACTTATTACGAAAATAAATAACCAAGGAAGTCGTATTTGGGCAACATATTACGGTGGAAATCACAATGAAAATAATATGGGTTTACACTTAGATAAACTAAATGATGTTTTATACATAATAGGAAATACTAAAAGTAAAGATTTAATCCATCCTTCAAATACTATTGATCCTACAGAAGATGTAATAGTTAGAGAATCAGCAGGATTACTTATTAAATTTGATACAGAGGGAAATTATATTTGGAGCTCTTATACATTAATGCCACTTACTAGTTTTGCACTTTCTAATAATGGTGATTTAGTTTTAGCTGGAGCTAATAACAATGCAACCCAAAATTCGCCACAATTTGAATCTACAACTGGATTTTTTCGATTATCATCTTATTCAAAAGACTTTAACTTAAATTGGACTCGTGGATTTTTAGGCGAAGGTAATGGCGGTCATAAATTAAAACTTGATAATAATAATAATAATAATAATATTATCGTTGGTGGAATTACATATTCGAGAACTGAAATTGCGACAGAAAATGCCTATTCTCCAACTTATCAATTTGAATTAGATAAATATTCATCATTCTTAAAAAAATACGATCAAAATGGAAGTGAAATTTTTGGGACTTATATTGGTGCTGAAGGTTTCACTGATGTAAGTGCTATTGAAATTGGTCTGAATAACGAAATCTATCTTGTAGGTAATGCAAGTTCAGAAAATAAAATTTTGTACGGAAACACAAGACATTTTATGGGAACAAGTCGTGAAAGAAGTTCCAATTTTACTGATAATTTTGCGACTTTATTAAAGTTTTCAGAAAATGGACAGCCTATTTGGGGAATGATGTATGGGGATGAAATTGGACAACAAGCTTTCAGTTCTATCGCCATTGATAATACAACAAAAGATATAGTTGTTGGCGGATACTCCAATGCGAATTATTTTAATACAACTCCAAATGGATATCAACCTTATCCGTTTATACCAGTAGGATTTCAACGAGATATAGATCAAGGATTAATGGTTTTATTTAACGAAACTGAGAATGAATTTAATATTAAATTTTCTGGAGAACAGTGTGACATTACTTCTATAGTACTTACAGCAGAAGGTGCTACTAATTATACTTGGTACGATAATAATTGGAATATTGTAGGTAATTCAGCCGTTTTACGTCCAACAGCTGAAGGACATTACACTTGTAAATTTGAACATCAAGGAAATGAAGGCTATATAAATTATTATGTAAGAATCACTTCTCCAAATACTCCTCCTAGCCCGGTTATAACAGTTTTGCCTGAAATTACAGCTTATTGTTTTGTAGATTTAATTGCTCCTAAGGCAATATCGGCTTGTGGAGAAGAAATAATTGCAACAACAACCAGAACACATCTTGATTCGCCAGGTTCATATCAAATCACTTGGTTGTATACTGATAATTTTGGCAATACTTTTTCTCAAAATCAGCAAGTAAATATTCTCTCAGAAGTTGAGTTGATTCCTGCTAATATTGTTTTAACAATCTGTGAGAATAACGAGATTGGTTATAATTTAACTTCAATTCTTCCTAATTTACCTGATGCTGATTATAAGTTTTATGCTGATTATATGGATTTAGTAAATCAAATTTCAATTCAAAATCCAAGTAATTTTATCAATACAGAAAATTATGAATTTATACTAATTGAAGGCGTATTAACAAATGGATGTCGTTTTACGCAAGAAATAAAACTAGAGGTAAATCCAAAACCATTTATTACACCAATTACAAAAACTATATGTGATACTCAAAATGATGGTTTTATCAATATTGATTTATCAAATTTAGCTAACGAAATATCAGATGATCAGTCTGCTATAATAAAATTTTATTTGGATCAATACTTCCAAAATCAAATTACATCAACACAACGAATTACACATAATCAAACAATATATTACAAAATTATTGAACAAAATGGTTGTGAAAATTCATCAACGATTACATTCGAACTAACAAATTATAATGTATTAACTACAAATACATTCACAATTTGTAAAGAATTAGATACATTCGGGATATTTGATTTAGCTACAAAAAAAGCAGAAATCGCAAGTTTACTAAATTCAAATCAATCAAATATTTACTTTTATAAAACCTTAAGAGATGCACAAAATGGTGTTAATCCTTTATCTGAAAATTATATAAATGAAGACGGATTATCAATTATATATGCAAGCTCAAGTACAGATACGGCATGTAAAACATTAATTGAAATTCCATTACAAGAAAATATTATTCCTACAATTATTTTAGAAGATGTGTATTACAAATGTAAAGATTCAGAACTAACAATTACTTTAAATGATAATTACGACGAAATTATTTGGAGCAATGGCAATAGTGGTTTAACTTCTAACTTAACGCAACCAGGTACTTATGAGGTTACAGTTAAAAATAACGAATGTTACACAACTAAAACTTTTGAAATTAAAGATTATTCACCTATAAATTACACATATTTATATGATGGAAATCGTATTACTTTTACACTAATAAACGATACAAAAGTTAGTATTGATCAAAGAAATTGGATCCAAAACAATTTTATTTTAGAACCTTGATATCACACCTTTTATTTCCGTACAGATAAAGGATGTACTTCACAAGAAACGATTTATATATATAAAGATATTCCAACTTTTATTTCACCTAATAATGACAGAATTAATGATAATTGGAATTTATCTTACATTCGAGATTTAAAAAACATTGTAATCTATAATCGATTTGGAAAAGTAATTTTCGAAAGCTCTAATACAAATCAACCTATTGTTTGGGATGGAAAATTAAAGGTAAACCTCTCCCTTCTGCATCATATTGGTATATTATCACTTTAAAGGATGACAGCAGAATTGAAGGATATATCACATTGAAATATAAATAATTCATTGACGTTTAGCATGGCAAATAGGTGTTCATTAAAAATACGAAATCCCCTTTTCAGGGGATTTTTCTTTTATTAGTTGTAATAAGCCTTTTATACATAATTAGTTATTTAGTTTCTCGACTTTACGATACGCGTAATAAAACACCGTTGGCAAGACTGTAAACGATAAGACCAAGCAAATCATCAATCCACCTACAATCATAATCGCTAATGGTTTTTGGATTTCAGAACCCATTCCTGTTGATAAAGCCGCAGGTAATAATCCCAAAGAACCCATTAAAGCAATCATTAAAATCGAACGAATTCGACTTTTTACACCTAAGGTAATCGCTTGTACTAATGGATAGTCTTTCAGATTTTCTTTCATCACTGCAATTAAGATGATTCCGTTAATGGTGTTTACCCCGAATAAGATGATTAATCCAATTCCGGCTGATATTCCGAAGATGGTATTGGTAATCCATAAGGATAAGAATCCGCCGATAAACGCAAATGGAATTGTAATAGCAGCTAAAGCCGTATCTTTCACATTTCCAAAATTGCTATATAAAAGCAACAGAATTAAGATCAAGGAAATTGGAATCACGGTCATTAATTGTTTCGAGGCACGTTCCTTACTTTCAAATTCTCCTGCCCATTCCATATAATTTTCTTTTGGCAATTGCACTTCTTTGGCAACGACTTCTTTGGCTTCGGCAATAGTAGAACCCAAATCTCGTCCATCAATGCTGAATCCTACACCAATGTAACGGCTATTTCCTTCACGATAAATAAATGCTGGTCCGGTTTTGTAGCCTATAGTTGCAATTTCTTGCAAAGGAACATTTTGTCCGTTGCTGGTAGGAATCAAAATATTTCCAATCTTTTCTGGTGTATCACGATAGTCTTTTTCAAAACGTAACACCACATCAAATTGGCGGTCGTTTTCATAGAATTTTGTTGCAGCTTGTCCACCAATGGTCATTTCAATCACCGCTTGTACATCGGCAGTATTGATACCGTAACGTGCCATTTTAGTGTCGTGTAATTGAATTTTCAATTCTGGTAAACCGATGTTTTTATACACATTGATATCGGTAATTCCTTCTACTTTTTCAATAGACTTTGCTACTTTATTGGCATAGCGTTCTAAATCGTACAAATCATCACCAAAGATTTTAATGACCAACGAACTTTTTACACCGGCCACATATTCTTCCACGTTATCTTGAATCGGTTGGGAAAATCCAAAGGTAATTCCAGGATAATTTGCTAGTTTTTGACGCATTTCTTGAATGATTTCATCCTTAGATAATCCTCTTGTCCATTCGGATGCATCTTTTAATTGAATATTGAATTCGATATTAAAAAATCCTGTAGGATCGGTTCCATCATTTGGTCTACCCGTTTGGGTTAAAATGAAATCAATCTCGTCGGCATCTTTCATCAACAGCGTTTTCATTTCTTTGGTTAAACGAGTCGATTCCTGTAAATTGATGCTATTGGGTAACGTCGCACGTACATAAATCGAACCTTCGTTCAGTTGTGGTAAGAATTCGGAACCATAGTTCATAAATTTCACGACACAAATCGAAAGCAAACCAATAAATACGGCTATTGTAATGGTTTTGGCTTTGAAAGAAACGGTGAAAAGTTTATAAATTACATTGGAACAAAAGCGTGAAATCACATTATCCTTTTCTTCCATGTTTTTTGTGAACAATAATTTACACATCGCCGGAACGTAGGTCAAACTCAAGATTAAGGAACCTAATAAAGCATAACCTAACGTAAACGCTAGGGGTGTAAACATTTTTCCTTCTACTTTTTGGAACGAGAAAATGGGTAATAACGCCACAATTAAAATGATTAAAGCAAAGAAAATATAAGATGCTACACTTCCTGCACTTTTCTTAATCACGCCCATTTTACTCATTTTCGCAAAACGTTCTGGACCCACTTTATGTTGCATTGTAGCTAATGCTACAAATACCGTTTCCACAATTACTAATGTTCCTTCTAATAACAATCCGAAATCTAAAGCACCCATTGAGATTAAATTCGCGGGTAATCCTTGAATTTTTAGCATAATGATGGCAAACAAAAATGCTAATGGAATTACGGATGCTACAATGAACGTTGATTTCCAATTGTACAAGAAGATAAAGACAATTAAAGAAACCAATAAAATCCCTTCTACAATGTTTTTTGCCACGGTTTTTACCGTATTATCCACCAATTTGGTACGATCGACTACCGTTTCGATTTTCACATTATCTGGTAAGGTACGCTCATTTAGTTCTTCGATTTTTAATTTCAAATTTCCTATCACTTCCGATGGATTTTCACCTCGAAGCATAATTACTATTCCTTCAACCAAATCGTCATGTTCATTGTACCCCACCTGACCTAAACGCGGTTTACTCGAAACTACAACTTCCGCTACGTTTTTAATCAAAATTGGTGTAGAACCATTCAATTTTACCGTAATATTTCCGATATCTTGAATTTTATCTAATAAACCAACTCCACGAACTACATACGCTTGATCGCCTTGCTGAATCACATCGCCACCGACATTAATATTCGATTTTGAAACCGCTTCGTACACATCCAAAGGCGATAAATCATAGTTCTTTAATTCCGTCGGATTGATTTTGATTTCATACGTTTTTTCTTCTCCACCAAAACTCACCACATCAGCCACGCCGGGTACCGAAAGCAATTCACGTTCGATGACCCAATCTTGAATGGCTGTTACTTCTTTAATCGGTAAATCGGATTTAATCACATAACGGAAAATTTCTCCTGTCGCTCCCGATGGCGGTTCGATAGAAGCATCAGCACCTTGCGGTAAATCGACACCACTTAATTTATTGGACACATATTGTTGCGCATAAAAATCATCGACTCCATCTTCAAATTGAACGGTTACCACCGATAATCCGAACAAGGAAATCGAACGAATATTGGATTTATGCGGAATGCTGTTCATTACTTTTGAAATTGGCAAGGTCACCAATTTTTCCATTTCTTCGGCACTTCGTCCCGGCCATTGCGTAATGATACGCGCTCTGGTATTGGTTACATCTGGAAAGGCTTCAATCGGCGTATGTTTTAAGGCATAAATTCCACCAAAAAACAGCGCTAGTGTAGCAAACAAAACAAATGTCGTATTACGTAACGAGAAGGTTACGACAGCTTGTACTAATTTCTGCATCGGATTATTTGTTTAATTCTTCCACTAAAAGCAAAGCGTTAGAACTGATGATCTTTTCGTTCTTTGCAAATTTTTCTTCCACATACGTAAATTCAGCATTAGAAGCGATAGGCGTAATTTTACGCACTTCCATCGTACAATCATCTTTGTACACGACTACATACTCTTTGTTGTTTTCAAATACTTTGGCTGAATTTGGAATAGCAAAAGCAGTCCCAATCACATTTTCTTTATCAATAATGATATCGGCACTTAAACCTGGCATCAAGTTTAAATCTTGATTTTCTAAAACCACGCGTGCTTTGATCACATGTTCGTTGTCATCGAAAACATTGTAGATTTTGTCAATTTTTCCGGTATAAATTCGGTCAGGAAAAGCAACGGTTTTCACTTTTACGTGATCGCCTTGTTTGACATATTTTAGGTTACTTGCATAAATGTTCACCATTACCCAAACCTGTTTTAGGTTGGAAATAGCAAATAACGCATCGTCTGCGTCATTGGAAATCGACTGACCCGAGCTGATGTTTTTCTGTACGATGTAGCCATTTTTAGGCGAAAGAATTTGGAATTGTCCATCACCAATGGCACGGTACATACTCAAGGTTGCATTTACTTTATCCAGCTCGATTTGTGCGGAACGCAATTCGTGCTCTAAAGCTAAAACTTCAGGTTGCGAAGCCATTCCATCGTTTAATAATTCTTTCTTGGATTGAATTTGCTTACGCAAAAGGTCGATCTGGTTTTGGTAATAACGGCGTTCTTGAGCCATTGATTGCACTTCTGTCGATTTGACTACTGCTAACACTTGACCTTGACGAACATAATCTCCCAATTCGAAATTGACTTTGTTGACTACACCTTGTAGTAAACTTTTGTAAGCCACTAAATCATTTTCGTTGTATTCCACTTTTCCCGAAAGTGTCAGTTGTTCGTGGATCGGTTGTTCTGAAATCGTAGAAATGGTCGTTGATTTCTTTAATTGTTCGTTCAAACAGAATGATTCTTTTTTGTCTGTTTCAACTGGTTTTTCTTCTTCTTTTTGCTTGCAACTATTTAAAATAAAAATCATTGCGGCTAAAATGTATATGGATTTGTTCATACGATTAAAAATCTTGTCCTACGATATATTGTAATTCTTCGAAAGTGTTTTGATAGGTTTGTTGTAATTCTAAGTAAGCTTGATTGGCTTCACGATAGGCTTGGGTAAAATCAATAAATTCCAACAACGTTACCTGTTTGTTTTGCAAATGCTTTTTGTAATTCTCCAACATTTGTTTCTGATTTTCTCGTTGAGCATACGGCCAATTTTCTAGCATCTGTTCTATTCGAATCAATTGGTTTTGCAGTTGCTGAATGGATTGCGTCAGATTATTTTCTACCGTTTGTTTATTGGATTGTTGCTGTAACATTCCAATTTCAGCGGCTTTGATATTTCCTTTGTTGCGATTGAAAATGGGTAAATCGAAACTTACTCCAACACCCACAAAATCATTCATAATATTTCCACCACGATCGTAATTCACTTGAAATCTCATATCCGGCGTTTTTTGAGCTTTTTCTAAAGCCAATACTTGTTGGGCTTTTGCCTGTTCGTTTTCTTGACGTTTTAATCCAATGTTTTGTTGCTGCGCGATTTCTATAAAATTGAACGGTAGGGTTTTAGAAAGTTGAATAGCATTTTGAGGAAATGAAATGTGCTCGATTTCTAAGGCAGGATTATGCGTTAAAATTCGAAGTATATTCAACGCTTCGAAACGTTCATTTTCCAACTCGATTTGCTCTTTTTGTAAGGCAATTAATTCGGTTTGTACGCGATAGAAATCTGCAGTTGCAATGTTTTTCAATTGCGCCTGACGTTGGTATTGTTCGCTCATTTGCGTGTACAATGCAAGGATTTCCTTCAGCTGTTTTTCTTCTTGCTGAATACGAATTAATTGATGAAAAGCCAAACGTAGGTCTTTGCGTAATTCGCGTAAGGTTTCTTCATAATCGAAAGTGGCAGATTGTTGTTCCAACTGTTTTAAGGCTACACGTTTTTTTCGCTTGCCTGCTGTTTCAATTAATTGTTCCAATTCAACAGCGATTTGCTGATTTTGACCGTATTTACCAAATAAATAGGGTTGCGTTTCTACGTTATATGTTTTCCAAAGATTAACTTCAGAAATAGAAAATGTAGGATTTGGCCATAATTTTTCCTGAATAATTTCGGATTGGGCTTTATCAATATTAAATTTCACCGCAAGAAGTTGGGTGTTATTTTGTATAAATTGTTGTTCGAGATCTGCTAAGGAGACCGTTTGTGCCTGCATACTAGATACCGCACAAATGAAAGTAGCAGAAAATAAAAGATTTTTCATGTCTAGAGTTTTCAAGAATCAAAACTAGACATCAAACATTAAGGCAAACTTTGAAGTAGATTAGAAATAGATTAGAGCCTTACTAGAACGTTAAGCGCATAACGGTTCCTTTTGGATGATTCGGTAAAATTTCCAATTCGATGTGATGGATTTTAAAAATAATATCGGCAATGGATAAGCCAATTCCTTTTCCTTGATAAGAAGATGTGTTTTTTCCACGAAAGAAATTCTGACGAATATTGGGTAAATCAGTAGAATCTATCCCAATTCCAGTATCAATGATTTGAAGGACTAATCGATCTTCAAAAGTTGAGAATTTAATTTGAATTTGTTGATTATCTGAATATTTAACAGCATTAGAAATAAGATTTCCGATTGCTAAATTTAATAATTGACTATTACCATTAGTGGTAAGTAACTGATCATTTTTGACATCCAAATGAACCTTAATATCTGCTTGGTGATACACAATTTGGTTTTCGATAATTTCCCAAATCACTTCGTCAATACGCATTGGAGCTAATTCGAAATTAGTTTTAGCACCCGAAAGTAACATCATATGATTAATGGTTTCTTGTAAATCAGTGGTATATTGTTTTAATTGTTGCAAAACAATTTCGTATTCTTCGGTAGATCGTGTTTTGTTATTAGTTACTTCTAATGTCCCTAATAATGCAGTAATTGGCGTTCTCAATTCGTGAGAAACATAGTCTATAAAATTCTTTTGTACGTTAAAAGTCTGCGCTATTTGGTTTATAAAAGTATTGTAAGTGGTAGATAATTCTTTAACTTCTGTATACGAATTATTTAAAATAATAGGTTCGTTAAAATTAATCCCGTTTCGGTTTTTAATTTGTGCAATAAAATGATTGATGGGATGGTAGGCAATATAACCCAAGTATTGTGATAATATAAAAACAATAATTAATCCTATCACAGAAACCATAAAAAGAATTTGCAATAAAGACTTCATTTGATCACTAAATTCGGCTTTAGGTTCGCGTGCTACCACCACAAAATCTCCTTGATTATCCGTATAAAAACGGCCGTGATAAAAATAAAGTTGAGTTTGAAAAGAAGCTTCTTTTTCTTGTCTCACTAATTGTAAAAATTGATCAGAAATAGTGGTATCATACTGCATTTCACCATTTACCTTTTGATCGTTAGTACTATAAATAGCAATATTTTTTCGAGAAATAGTTTTTAATAACTGACTTTGAATATTTTCATGTTCTGTAGCGGATAATTCGTCTTGCTCTAGGTAATAAATTGCTGCTAATAATGATTTACTTTCCAAAGCTTTCATCTCCTTTTTTTCCATTGTAGAATAAAAAGTAAAATAGACGATAGCAGAAATCGTCAGAATTAAAATGCTGAAAATTAAAACGGAATATAACGACAAACGATTTCTTAATTTCATACTAATCCTCGGTTTTTAGCATATATCCAACGCCTTTGATCGTGAAAATATACTTTTGATTTTTTTCGATTTTATTTCTTAAATAAGAAATATAAACATCGACTACGTTAGTGTGATTTTCGAATGTAATTCCCCAAACGGCATTTAAAATCTGAATTCGAGAAACGGCTTTATTGGCATTTTCAATCATATAATTCAATAATTTAAATTCTTTCGGAGAGAAAACTACTTCATCACCAGACACATTTACCTTGTATTGTTGTAAATCGACAGATACATCTCCAAAAAAGAAAATAGTTGATTTTTCGTTTTGCTGCGCATATTGAAAACGGCGGGTTAAAGCATTAATTCTCGATAATAATTCATCAAAATGAAACGGTTTAGTCATGTAATCATCTGCCCCAAAATCTAAGGCAGAAACTTTATCTTGCACCGAACCTAAAGCCGTTAACATTAAAATTGGCGTATATATTTTTTTGTAACGAATAGTTTGTACCAATTGTATTCCGTCCATTCCAGGAAGCATGATGTCGCAAATAATCAAATCATAGATAGTTTGAAGATATTGTTCAATATAATCCTCAGCAGTTTTGCATAAGGTTACAAAATGTCCATTTTCTTCTAATCCTTTTAAAATAAAATCGCTGATTCGTTTATCGTCTTCAATAAGAATAATTTGCATCCTTTCTTTTTTTACAAAATTAATATTTTTTGAAATTAGTGTTTAAGTAGAGTTTAATTTTTAATCTATTTTTAATATTGGATAATTTCATTGGTAGTTGAGTTTTATTAAAGAAAAGAAAACTTAGATGCATATCATATTAAATACATTACAAATTTATTTCGAAATGATAATTTAAATAGGCATAAAAACTCTCAACTAGTCAGTTAAAGGAAAAAGTTGATTATTCATAAAAATTATTATATTTGCTTAACTATTGGTGCGAAAGTAACATTTCGGTAACAGGGAATCAGGTGTAAATCCTGAACAGACCCGCTGCTGTAATCTCCGTACAAGTTCTAAAATAAATACCACTGTTCAATAATGAATGGGAAGGTTTTTAGAATGGAGTAAGTCAGAAGACCTACCAAGAGTATATAAATTTATTTGCTTTCGGGATATAAAGCGAAGAATATTAGTTTTAGTGAATACCTCTTTTTTAGGTGTTGATTAAATATACTTCTTTAAACTCTCGTTAGCAACAAATGTAATATGCTAATGAGAAATTTTTATCAGCTTTACTTTTGTTGCCTTTTGATGATAGGACATGGAACTTTTGTTTTAGGACAAGAGCGTAAGGATTCTGTTTATGATTTGCAACAAGTAAATTTAAATAACAAAAAACCAATAGATTTAATCGCTCCACAAACATTAGATGGAGATATCTTAACGCGACTTAATAGCCATTCAGTAGCAGACGCTTTACGCTATTTTTCGGGAATTCAACTGAAAGATTATGGTGGTGTTGGTGGATTAAAAACTGTTGATGTACGTAGTATGGGAAGTCAGCACGTAGGCGTTTATTATGATGGTATACAGTTGGGAAATGCACAAAATGGTGTTGTTGATTTAGGTAAATACTCTTTAGATGATTTAGTAAGTATATCACTTTACAATGGCCAAAAAAGTAATATTTTTCAGTCTGCAAAAGATTATGCTTCTGCTTCATCAATTTATTTACAATCGAAGAAACCACAATTCAAGAATAATAAAAAATATAATTTAACATTACGATACAAAACAGGTTCAATCCAATTGATAAATCCATCTGCTCGTTTTGAATATAAAATTAATGATCAAATTTCAACTTCTTTAAGTTCAGAATATCTTAAGAGTAATGGGGAGTATAAATTTAGAGTAATCAAACGTAACGCAGATAATAGTATTGCTAATGATACTACTGCAATTCGTAAGGATGGGCAAATTGAAGCAAGACGATTTGAACTTGGTATTTATGGAAATCATAATACTTTAAGTTGGAATATAAAAGGATATAGTTATTTATCTGATCGTGGAATTCCTGCAGCTATTATTCGTAATGGATTTGGAGCAAAAGGACAAACTTTAACCGATAAGAATTATTTTACCCAAGGAAGTGTACAAAAGAAATGGGGAAAATTTGAATCTCGTATCAACTTAAAATATGCACACGATTTTACTCATTTTGTTGATACAGTTTCATCCATTAAAACTCAAAATAAATACACTCAGCAAGAATTCTATTTTTCATCAGCGAATTACTTTAAAATACGTTCCAATTGGGATATGAATATAGCTTTCGATTTTCAATATAATAAACTAGATGCAACTTTAAAAAACTTTTCCTATCCCCAACGATACACCCAATTATTAGCTATAGCAAGTACATACCAACTTCAACGATTAAAAATTCAGGGTAGTTTATTAGGTTCTTTTGTACGTGAGCAAGTTGAAATGAATACAAGTGCACCTGATAAATCAGTTTGGACACCTACTTTGATTGGAAGTTTTCAGCCTTTCACTACAAGAGATTTTTATATCAATGCTTTTTATAAACGTGTATTTAGGATGCCAACTTTCAATGATTTGTATTATACTAATATTGGTTATTCAAACTTAAAACCAGAATATACAAATCAATATAACATAGGTTTAGATTACACCTGGAGAAACTTAGGTAAACTACATTATCTAAACGCAAAAATTGATATGTATTATAATGAAGTTGAAGACAAAATTATCGCTGCACCTAATGGTAGTATGTTTCGTTGGATGATGATGAATTTAGGTAAAGTACAAATTAAAGGAGCAGATGTAAAAATACAAGGACATCTAAATTTAAGTGACTTTGATTTTAAATCTACCTTAAATTATACTTATCAAAAAGCGCAAGATTACACCTCGCAAAGCAGAAGCTATTATAAAGATCAAATTCCTTATGTTCCTGTACATAGTGGATCATTTATCTTGAATTCTACATATAAAACTTGGGGGTTAAATTATAGTTTTCTTTATGTAGGAGAACGATACGATGCCAATCAAAATAATAACAAATACAATTATATAAAACCTTGGTTCACACATGATTTTTCGATTCAAAAATCTTTTGAATTAAAGAAAATTCGATTTAATGGATCATTTGAAGTCAATAATATTATGAATAAATATTATGATATCGTCTTGAATTATCCAATGCCAGGCCGACAGTTTAAAATAATAATAAGTACATATTTATGAGAAAATTTATCAAACTAAGTTTATTACTTACACTACCCTTAGCTATATTTAGCTGTAACGATGATGATCGTATTATAGGTAATGATCAGGAAACAATTGGTAATCCAGAGCCTACAGAAATTACAGGTTTTTATTTGTTGAATGAAGGTAATATGGGATCAAATAAAGCTTCAATTGATTTTATGGATTTAACATCAGGAGTATTTAGTCGTAATATTTACAGTACAGCTAATCCTGATATTGTTCGTTCTTTAGGTGACGTAGGTAATGATATTAAAATTTATGGTAGTAAATTATATTCTGTAATTAATGCTTCAAATTTTATTGAAGTTATGGATGTTAAAACAGCACGTCATATTGCAACAATTCCTTTAGAAAATGGACGATATCTTACTTTTAAAGATGGAAAAGGATATGCAACTTCTTATGCAGGACCAATAGCAACTGACCCTAACTCTCCATTAGGTAAAGTAATTGAATTTGATACAATTAATTTCAATATTTCAAGAGAAACTACAGTTGGGTATCAACCTGATGAATTAGAAATTGTTGGCAATAATTTATACGTAGCCAATTCAGGCGGTTATCGTTATCCAGAATACGACCGCACGGTTTCTGTAGTTGATTTAAATACATTTACTGAAACAGAGAAAATTGATGTTGAGGTAAACTTACATCGTATTAAAAAAGACGAAGAGGGTGATTTGTATGTAACGACTCGAGGAAATTATTATGACGTAGCTTCTAATTTATATGTAATTGATTCGAAAACTCATCAAATTAAAAAAACATTTAATATTCCTGTTTCAAACTTTACAATTGTAGGTGATTATTTGTACTACTATTCAAACGAATTTAGTTATGAAACTTTTGAATATGTAAAAAGTTATGGAATAATCAACACAAAAACTGAACAGCAAGTTAGTAATCAATTAATCAATAATCCTATTATAAATGAAGTTGAAACTCCTTACGGAATTGCTGTTAATAAATTTAATGGTGATATTTATATAACAGATGCTACAAATTATGTATCTGATGGATTTATCTATTGTTTTGCTAAAGAAGGAACTTTAAAATGGAAGACTACTGCAGGTAATATACCAGCACATATTGCTTTTGTTTATAAATAATAATTCTGTTATTTTATTCTGTGGTTAGAAATATATCAGAAAAATGAAACGCTCTAATATTTAGAGCGTTTTTTTATTTAATTATTAGATATTTTTTATTGTTACATTTATTATTAAAAGCAAGACTCATATACGGACATGTTCTGACTTAGCTATAATTTCACTTTATTCAAATAAATACTAAAAATCCATAAAAAAACATGATGATAATAAACAACTGTGTTAGGATTCGAAAATCAAATTTTCTTGTCCTAAAAATATTAATATAATATTTTTCTTCTCGATTGAGAAAAATATAAAATAGTAAAAAAGATAGAATAATATATTTAAATATATATCATATCTATTTGAATATTTATTCTCCTATACTCTTATCAGTTATTCTTTATAAAGATCCACTGCTATCCCTAACGCAATTCGCGTTATGCGTTATGCGTTATGCGTTATGCGTTATGCGTTATGCGTTATGCGTTATGCGTTATGCGTTATGCAAAAATAACAAGCCTTGTCACTTCGAGCTCGACGAGAAGTCTATTTATTTTATAAACTACTGTATTAGATTCGAATATTTTTAAAACAAATTAGCTCATTATTCTGTCATTCTAAACAAAGCAACAGCGAACTGAAGAATCATAACCTATTAGTCATTTCGATTTCTATGACATTTCCAAATTAAAATTATACACAGTTTCGTTTTTTATTAAAGCATAAATTCTGTGTATAAATTTATTCCTTACTGCATTTAAAACTGACATTTTATTTTTTCCTTCTTCTACTTTTCGATGATAGTAAATAGCTAAATCATTCTCTAATCTAATAGTGCTTAAAGCAGCTAAATGTAAGGTCTTTTTAAGTTCTTTATCAGCCATTGTTGAAACTCGAGCTCTATAGTAAATGGAACTTCCAGAGCGATGTTCAAAAGGAGCTATACCAGCAAAACAAGCCATTTTTCGTGCAGATAGAATTTCAGTAAAACCATTTGTTTTAATTATCATTAAAGTAGCCAATACCTTTCCTACTCCAGGAATAGTCTGAATACGTTTATATTGATCATTTAAATTCTGATCAGAATTTATTAGTTTAACTATTTTATCTTCAATTTTTTTTGATATGATTGTCTAAGTTTTTAATCAGCTTCTTATTTAATTCAAGTACTTCTTTATCAAGGCAATTTTTAAGATGTTTGATATCTTTCAATTGTTTTTGTAAAGATGATTTTATTTTTATTCTAAATCTTCTCTCGGTATTTAGATAACTTATTTTTGAGATAATAGTTGAACTAGGTTTCCATTTTTGAAGATCCATATAATTCTTCTCAATATATAAGCATATTCTCTGGCTATCAATTTTATCATTCTTGCCTCTAGTTAAACCAATACTTCTTTTCAGATGGAGTGAATTAATTACAAAAACGGATAATTCAAGAGTACTCAAAACTTCGTATAACAAAAAATTATAACGTCCTGTATTCTCCATGGCAACAATAATTTCAGAACTGTTATTAAATTTTTTGAAGAATTTTTTAATCGATTTAACTTCATTATCAATTTGATAATGTGATTCAGATTCAGAATTTTTTACATAAAAATCTAAAGTTTCTTTACTAATGTCGATACCAATAAAAGTATTATTCATAAATTCGTTATTAGGATTTACAAGAGAATATTATCATTAATTCAACTCCTTTATAATGGGTCGTTAGCCCGAATTTCTATTTGAATTTTTGATAAGATGTGTTTAAGTCTGAATCGAACTATAAGTTTTTAACTTTGAGTGATAATAGTGTACTTAAACACATTCTCTTTTTGTATCAATTTAAGAATTTCAAATCTAAAGGAGTGATTAAAATGATTGATTTTAAATTTATCGAGAAGTTAGACGATAAAACATTGTTAAACTGAATTTATTTCAGCTTCACATAATCATATAAGATTCCTCAACACTTCGGAATGACATATAAATAATACATTATACAACTCCTCACAAAACGTACAACATATAACTTACAACGTAATACATAACATCCGAAAACAAAAAATCCCCAATCAAATAAATGATTGAGGATTCTTTTTAAAGACTGGCGGCGACCTACTCTCCCGCAATAGCAGTACCATCGGCGCTGAAAGGCTTAACTTCTCTGTTCGGAATGGGAAGAGGTGAGCCCTTTCGCTATAACCACCCTAATTTCTTATATATTGTTTCTAGGATCTTTCCTAGTATTTTATCAACATTATTAGATACTTGAATACAAGTTTTATTGTTTAAGTTTTATTC
>NZ_RDOJ01000046.1 GCF_003687725.1 Faecalibacter macacae | reverse complement strand
CTTTATTTCTTCAGCGTTGTAATTGCTTTAGTAAAAATACCAAATTGAAAGGAATTCACAACTGTTAACACCTTGACTTTGCAATTCTTTAAGTTGTAATTGCTTTAGTAAAAATACCAAATTGAAAGGAATTCACAACTATCTGGCTCATTTTGTGGGTCTTCTAAAGGTTGTAATTGCTTTAGTAAAAATACCAAATTGAAAGGAATTCACAACTAACATATGACTCAGGATTAAACGCAAGTCGTTGTAATTGCTTTAGTAAAAATACCAAATTGAAAGGAATTCACAACCGTAATCACCGATAGTGAAGAACTCAGTTAGTTGTAATTGCTTTAGTAAAAATACCAAATTGAAAGGAATTCACAACACGCTACTCATTGAAAGGCGAAAGCGATATGTTGTAATTGCTTTAGTAAAAATACCAAATTGAAAGGAATTCACAACGAAGTTGAGAGTAAGAACAAACGTTCTTAGTTGTAATTGCTTTAGTAAAAATACCAAATTGAAAGGAATTCACAACAAGCAGGTCAAGATTTATCATGTGTTTCGCGTTGTAATTGCTTTAGTAAAAATACCAAATTGAAAGGAATTCACAACATCCTTGTCCTACCCTCGTCGCTTGTAATAGTTGTAATTGCTTTAGTAAAAATACCAAATTGAAAGGAATTCACAACTACTCGCTGTAATAATATCCATTATTCGTTGTTGTAATTGCTTTAGTAAAAATACCAAATTGAAAGGAATTCACAACTATATTTTATAGTGTTCTCAAAAGAATAATGTTGTAATTGCTTTAGTAAAAATACCAAATTGAAAGGAATTCACAACTGTTTGTAGGTGCGTTATTGCTTCTGATTGGTTGTAATTGCTTTAGTAAAAATACCAAATTGAAAGGAATTCACAACGGTCCCAATACAATTGTGGTGATTGGACATGTTGTAATTGCTTTAGTAAAAATACCAAATTGAAAGGAATTCACAACAGAAATATTCGTGTATTAAAAAAATACTTGGTTGTAATTGCTTTAGTAAAAATACCAAATTGAAAGGAATTCACAACTATATCAAAGTAATTTAGATTCATAAATAAGTTGTAATTGCTTTAGTAAAAATACCAAATTGAAAGGAATTCACAACTAGAAACCCTAATTAT
>NZ_RDOJ01000045.1 GCF_003687725.1 Faecalibacter macacae | reverse complement strand
TTTGCAAGTGCTTTTGCACTTTTCGGAACATTCGCAATGGCGAATGAAGTCAATGTAGAATTAGAAGAAGAATCAGTATCTGTAGAAAATATAGTAGAAATTGTATGTATTCCAAGAATGTTATCTTGCGGGGTTGAAGATTGTTGGAATTTAGATACAGAACAAGTTTATACTATGTTAATGTTATTACAAGATTGGGCTGAGCAAGACGCAGAGTCATGTGCAAATTTATTCCCATAGAAGTATTAACATCGGGATTGTATTAATAATCCCGATTATATAAATTATATATAATGCATAAAAAAAATATTTTTTTATTTTTAATGTTATTATTTAGTATTGAAATACTAAATGCACAAAATTATTTAGTTAATTATAATTTTAATTATATAAATGATTCCTTAAATAAATTAGATGTAAAATCTGAAGAAATGATTGTTCGAATTTATGATGATGGTTTTGTGTTTATGCCAAAAAACGATTTTAGAAATGATACCATTATTGTGGATGTAGCTAATTTATTAGAGAATGGTAAAATTGATATGAAATCGATATATGATAAATATGGTAAAACTGATAACAATGTTCGTTTTTTTTATAATAAATCAACTAATAAATATTTAATTCAAGCGAATGTATTTACTACAAAAACAACTTTTGAGGATAATGTTCCATTAATTGAATGGAAATTGAGTAATGAAACTAAGAAAATTAAAGATTATTTAGCTAAAAAAGCTACAGCTAATATTTTTGATAGAACTTGGGAAGCATGGTATACAGAAGAAATTCCTATTTCTTATGGGCCTTATAAATTTCATGGATTACCAGGTTTGATACTAGAAATTAAAGATTCTAATGACTTTTTTAATTTCGAATTTTTATCTTTTAATAAAAGTAATTCATCTATTCCAAAAAAATTAAATGAGGATAGAATTAACATTTCTCGTAAAGAGTTTGAAGATTTACAACTATTATTTAAAACTGATCCTATCAAATTAGTCGATCCAAATTTACAACGAATTAACAATGTGAATGATTATAACAAAAATAAAAAAGCAAAATTAGAATTAAATAATAATTCAATAGAAAGAGGTATACAATTTAATTTGAAATAACATCACTCCAATAACCATAATTTCCCCTACTATTATTATTTATTGTTAATTAAATTAAAATTACTAAAAATCATTGTATTTAACAGTAAAACTTGCATATTCTTATTGAAGTAATTAATGTTATAGATAAAGTTATAGGTTGCAAACTATAACAAAAGAATTAAAAACTAAATTACTTTAAAAATGAAAAAAAT
>NZ_RDOJ01000044.1 GCF_003687725.1 Faecalibacter macacae | reverse complement strand
AGCCAAAGCTGTGAGTCTTTTGGTAAATTTAATAAAAAAACAAAAGCAAACAGCTTTTGGCGGATAAAAAGACGAGAAGTTCAATTTTGCACTTAACCCCGCATTTTGCCAAGCCGATGTTATGTGCAGGTATTTTTAACCTATAATATCTTCATTGATAAAGTCATATTCGTTGTCAATTAGTTTTTGCAAGTATTCCTCAAAATTTTCAGCTATTACTCTAAATTCGTCTGGGTCGTGTAAAAACCTAATTATTTGTCCTTTTTTTCCTTGTTCAGATGGTGTAAAATCTATAAATAGTTGTGAAGTTCCACCGTTGTTCATACAATCTGAAAAGTGCAACCATTTCAGATTATTGACTTTGTTTATAATTTTTTCGTCAATATCAACTTCTTTATATTTTCTCTCAATATAATCTGAATAATACTCAACAGCTTTATTTTGGTTTTCAATTATTTGTTCAGCTGATAATAAATAATATGGATATTCTACAACATCAGAACCTAAGAAATAGAAAATTATTTCTTCTTCTTTGAATTTTCTCCAATATGTTCCATCAACATATTTTAGTAAATCAATTAAAGTTTGTGGAATCTCAGGATATACTTTTTTTAATTGTTCAATTTTTTCTATGCTAACTCCTTCTTTCACTTTTTCGAAAAATTCCCAATCCTCACTTGCACCATTGTCAATATATGATTTTTTAAGTCCTAAAATATATTTTTCTGAGATATTCATTGTTTCGTTTCTTTTGGGTCGTTAAATTATAAATATTGTTGGTGTAGGCGGTTTCAAGTTGCTAATGCAACGATAGTATAAAAATAGTAAAAATTTTGATTATTTAATTTGTTGAATAATCATACGATTAAAAACTTGAGCAGGCGAATATCCATCGAGTACTTTTCGAGGTCTTTCATTGAGTTCACGTTGAACTTTTTTAAGTTCTTTTTCTGAGTAAATCGAAAGGTCAGTTCCTTTAGGAAAATAATCTCTTAAAAGCCCATTTGTATTTTCATTTGTAGGTCTTTCCCAAGGCGAATAGGGATGTGTAAAATAGACTTGTACTTTGGTGTTTTTGGTGAATAATTTATGCTGAGCCATTTCAGTACCGTTATCGTATGTCAACGACTTTTTCATGAGCTTTGGCAGCTTCTTAAATTCCTTTTCAAAAGCCTTTCGAACGGTCTCTGCATTTTTATCTTTTAGATGCACTAAAATAACCGCCCGAGTAGATCTTTCCACTAAGGTTCCAAAAGCCGATTTATGATCTTTTCCAATAATTAAATCTCCTTCCCAATGCCCAGGAATCTCTCTACCTATGACTTCTTGAGGTCTTTCATCGATAGAAATACGATCCTTAATTTTGATATCTTTCGACTCTTTCGAACGAGCAGGTCCTCTAGTTTTTTTCTTTTGTCTTAGCGAGTCAATTAGTTCCTTTTTTAGGTGA
>NZ_RDOJ01000043.1 GCF_003687725.1 Faecalibacter macacae | reverse complement strand
GAAGTTAGGCTCCAAGTAAATAAAGGGTGGTATTTCAACAATGACTCCAAAACACCTAGCGATGCTCCTTCATAGTCTCCCACCTATCCTACACATTATTTACCCGAAGTCAATACAAAGCTATAGTAAAGGTTCACAGGGTCTTTTCGTCCCGTTGCGATTAACCGGCATCTTCACCGATACTACAATTTCACCGAGCTCATGGTTGAGACAGTGCCCAGATCGTTACACCATTCGTGCAGGTCGGAACTTACCCGACAAGGAATTTCGCTACCTTAGGACCGTTATAGTTACGGCCGCCGTTTACTGGGGCTTCAGTTAAGAGCTTCGAATTGCTTCTAACCCCCTTCCTTAACCTTCCAGCACCGGGCAGGTGTCAGACCCTATACGTCATCTTTCGATTTTGCAGAGTCCTGTGTTTTTGATAAACAGTCGCCTGGGCCTTTTTACTGCGGCTGACTTGCGCCAGCGTCTCTTCTCCCGAAGTTACGAGACTATTTTGCCTAATTCCTTAACCATGACTCACTCGAGCGCCTTAGGATACTCTCCTCGACCACCTGTGTCGGTTTACGGTACGGGCTGCTTCTCTCGCTATTTCTAGGGACAATTTTCAGTGGATTATCACGCCAGCCGAAGCCTTGGTGTACTATCCTTAGTTTACCTAAGTTCAACGTACTATTCCGTCAGTACGCACCACCTACAATCATCCGTCACTTTTGTTGAGAGCAGGTACGGGAATATTAACCCGTTTGCCATCCACTACCCCCTTCGGGTTCGTGTTAGGTCCCGACTAACCCTAAGCTGATTAGCATAGCTTAGGAAACCTTAGTCTTACGGCGAATAAGTTTCTCACTTATTTTATCGTTACTCATGCCTACATTTTCTTTTCTATAAACTCCACCACCCATTACCAGGTGACTTCAACGTCGATAGAATGCTCCCCTACCAGTACATCAAAAGATGTAATCCATAGCTTCGGTAATATGCTTATGCCCGATTATTATCCATGCCGGATCGCTCGACTAGTGAGCTGTTACGCACTCGTTAAATGAATAGCTGCTTCCAAGCTAACATCCTAGCTGTCTATGCAATCCAACCGCGTTTTTTCAACTTAGCATATATTTGGGGACCTTAGCTGATGGTCTGGGTTCTTTCCCTCTCGGACATGGACCTTAGCACCCATGCCCTCACTGCCTAGAAACATATATTAGCATTCGGAGTTTGTCAGGAATTGGTAGGCGGTGAAGCCCCCGCATCCAATCAGTAGCTCTACCTCTAATATACTTTACTAAACGCTGCACCTAAATGCATTTCGGGGAGTACGAGCTATTTCCCAGTTTGATTGGCCTTTCACCCCTACCCACAGGTCATCCGAAGACTTTTCAACGTCAACCGGTTCGGTCCTCCACTTTGTGTTACCAAAGCTTCAACCTGCCCATGGGTAGATCACAAGGTTTCGCGTCTAATACCACTGACTGCATCGCCCTATTCAGACTCGCTTTCGCTTCGGCTCCGTACCTG
>NZ_RDOJ01000042.1 GCF_003687725.1 Faecalibacter macacae | reverse complement strand
CGAAATATGATTATTCAACATTTCTACCTTTTCTGGAACTATATCTAGCGCAACTACTTCATGCTTTTGTGCTAATAACATTGCATTTGATAATCCAACGTAACCCGTTCCAACTATTGTTATTTTCATATTATTTTTATAGCGTAAATAAATACTACAATCTTAAATCACTATTTTTTAGAATTCCTTTGACATCGTAAACTACTCCTCCTTCATTCAATAATTTTGATAAATCTAAATTATTAAACTCATCATGAGCAACAGTCAAAACAATTACATCATATTTTTGAATTTCAGAAGGAAGTTCTGTATGGCTTACAAGATCATATTCTTGTTTAACCTCCATCGGATTTGCCCATGGATCATAAATCACAACGTCCAAAGAATATTCTCTTAATCCATTTATTACATCTACAGCTTTTGTATTACGAATATCATTACAGTTTTCTTTAAATGTAATTCCTAAATTCAAAAGTTTAGACTTTTTTAAATCAATTCCTGATTTAATCATTAATTTAACAACCTCTCCAGCTACATAACTCCCCATGGAATCATTGATACGACGGGCTGTTAAAATAAGTTCAGAATAATATCCAAACTCTTGTGCTCTTTGAGCTAAATAAAATGGGTCTACACCAATGCAATGTCCTCCAACTAAACCTGGTTTAAAAGGTAAAAAATTCCACTTAGTACCAGCAGCCTCTAAAACTGCTTGAGTATCAATACCCATTAAATTAAATATTTTAGCTAACTCATTTACAAAAGCAATATTTATATCCCTTTGAGAATTTTCAATAACTTTTGCTGCTTCGGCAACCTTAATTGTAGGTGCTAAATGCGTACCTGCTGAAATGACTGATTTATATAGGTTATCTACAATTAAACCTATTTCTTGAGTAGATCCTGAAGTAACTTTTAATATATTTTCTACAGTATGATTTTTATCTCCAGGATTTATTCGTTCTGGAGAATATCCAGCAAAAAAATCTTCATTAAACTTTAATCCTGAAATTCTTTCTAGAACTGGAACACATTCATCTTCTGTTACTCCTGGATAAACTGTAGATTCATAAATAACAATATCTCCTTTTTTTAAAACTTCCCCAACTGTTTCAGAAGCTTTATATAAAGGAGTTAAATCTGGTCTATTATTTTTATCTACTGGTGTTGGAACTGTAACAATATAAATATTTGCTGAAGTTATGTCTTCTAAATTTGAGGTACAAAAAAGTCCATTTTCTGAAGTGTAGAATGGATTTTTAGATTTAAGAACCTTATTTAAAATTTCTGATTCTAATTCTAATGTATGATCTATTCCACTATGTAACTCTGAAATTCGATTTTTGTTTATATCAAATCCAACAACTGGATATTTAGTAGCAAATAGTCTAGCTAAAGGCAAGCCAACATAACCTAGGCCTATTACTGCAATTTTTTTCTGTGTAATCATCTTTCAATTTTATATATTAACTGAAATTTATTTTCTAATAATAAAATACAACACTTATTATCTTCAATCATTTAATCCTGAGCAAATTTACATTTAATAATACAATTACTTACATACTTTTATTTTAATAAATAAGTACTTAAAATAATTTCGACGTTAATTTTTATAATTGAAATTGAAAGAGAGAAATTTAAAAATCTCATTTCTCTAAAGTTATTAAGTTAGTTTATGAAACAAATATATAAGTTTATTTCCTATTGAAATTGACAATATCATTAGTTTTTCTTAATTATACATTTGTATAAAAAAAGTCTTTCAAAATTGAAAGACTCTTTTTAATCGTTACCAAATAAATCGCGTGTATATACTTTGTTTTTAACATCAATTAAATCATCTGTCATTCTATTAGATATAATTACGTCACATTCTTGTTTAAACTTTTCTAAATCTTTCATAACAGTAGAACCGAAAAAGGTTTCTTCATCTAAAACTGGTTCATAAACAACAACTTCAATTCCTTTTGCTTTGATACGCTTCATGATTCCT
>NZ_RDOJ01000041.1 GCF_003687725.1 Faecalibacter macacae | reverse complement strand
GAAGTTAGGCTCCAAGTAAATAAAGGGTGGTATTTCAACAATGACTCCAAAACACCTAGCGATGCTCCTTCATAGTCTCCCACCTATCCTACACATTATTTACCCGAAGTCAATACAAAGCTATAGTAAAGGTTCACAGGGTCTTTTCGTCCCGTTGCGATTAACCGGCATCTTCACCGATACTACAATTTCACCGAGCTCATGGTTGAGACAGTGCCCAGATCGTTACACCATTCGTGCAGGTCGGAACTTACCCGACAAGGAATTTCGCTACCTTAGGACCGTTATAGTTACGGCCGCCGTTTACTGGGGCTTCAGTTAAGAGCTTCGAATTGCTTCTAACCCCCTTCCTTAACCTTCCAGCACCGGGCAGGTGTCAGACCCTATACGTCATCTTTCGATTTTGCAGAGTCCTGTGTTTTTGATAAACAGTCGCCTGGGCCTTTTTACTGCGGCTGACTTGCGCCAGCGTCTCTTCTCCCGAAGTTACGAGACTATTTTGCCTAATTCCTTAACCATGACTCACTCGAGCGCCTTAGGATACTCTCCTCGACCACCTGTGTCGGTTTACGGTACGGGCTGCTTCTCTCGCTATTTCTAGGGACAATTTTCAGTGGATTATCACGCCAGCCGAAGCCTTGGTGTACTATCCTTAGTTTACCTAAGTTCAACGTACTATTCCGTCAGTACGCACCACCTACAATCATCCGTCACTTTTGTTGAGAGCAGGTACGGGAATATTAACCCGTTTGCCATCCACTACCCCCTTCGGGTTCGTGTTAGGTCCCGACTAACCCTAAGCTGATTAGCATAGCTTAGGAAACCTTAGTCTTACGGCGAATAAGTTTCTCACTTATTTTATCGTTACTCATGCCTACATTTTCTTTTCTATAAACTCCACCACCCATTACCAGGTGACTTCAACGTCGATAGAATGCTCCCCTACCAGTACATCAAAAGATGTAATCCATAGCTTCGGTAATATGCTTATGCCCGATTATTATCCATGCCGGATCGCTCGACTAGTGAGCTGTTACGCACTCGTTAAATGAATAGCTGCTTCCAAGCTAACATCCTAGCTGTCTATGCAATCCAACCGCGTTTTTTCAACTTAGCATATATTTGGGGACCTTAGCTGATGGTCTGGGTTCTTTCCCTCTCGGACATGGACCTTAGCACCCATGCCCTCACTGCCTAGAAACATATATTAGCATTCGGAGTTTGTCAGGAATTGGTAGGCGGTGAAGCCCCCGCATCCAATCAGTAGCTCTACCTCTAATATACTTTACTAAACGCTGCACCTAAATGCATTTCGGGGAGTACGAGCTATTTCCCAGTTTGATTGGCCTTTCACCCCTACCCACAGGTCATCCGAAGACTTTTCAACGTCAACCGGTTCGGTCCTCCACTTTGTGTTACCAAAGCTTCAACCTGCCCATGGGTAGATCACAAGGTTTCGCGTCTAATACCACTGACTGCATCGCCCTATTCAGACTCGCTTTCGCTTCGGCTCCGTACCTGAAGTACTTAACCTTGCCAGTGACATTAACTCGTAGGCTCATTATGCAAAAGGCACGCCGTCACTCCGTAGAGCTCCGACCGCTTGTAGGCGTACGGTTTCAGGTTCTATTTCAACTATCTATTCGATATGCTTTTCACCTTTCCTTCACAGTACTAGTTCACTATCGGTCTTTGAGGAGTATTTAGCCTTGGAAGATGGTCCTCCCATATTCGGACAGAATTTCTCGTGTTCCGCCTTACTCGTTATCAACTATATAACCTTTTCGCTTACAGGACTATCACCCTCTTCGGTTAACCTTTCCAGGTTATTCTGCTAAAATTATAAAGTCTTTAGGGCTAATCCGCGTTCGCTCGCCACTACTTACGGAATCTCAATTGATTTCTTTTCCTATTGGTACTTAGATGTTTCAGTTCCCAACGTTCGCTCTGCTTGCGCAGTGACATGTCTTCAACATGCCGGGTTGTCCCATTCGGAAATCTACGGATTAATGCGTATGTGCCGCTCCCCGTAGCTTATCGCAGCTTATCACGTCCTTCATCGCCTCTCAAAGCCTAGGCATCCGCCGTACGCCCTTAGTAACTTTTTTCATAATTTAACCGTCATATT
>NZ_RDOJ01000040.1 GCF_003687725.1 Faecalibacter macacae | reverse complement strand
TAGAAATACGAATTTTATAGCAAAACTGCATACAACATAGTATTTCGCAAAAAACGGGCTGAAGGCTAACTTTTTATCCATAATTTTCCGCTCGCAAAATTGCTTTTCTTAAAACAATACACTAATTTAGTTTTAGCCAAGCAATTTGCTTGAACGGACGAACTTGAACTTCGTTCAATTTCTCTCCCGTTCTTCGCAAATACTCGGCTCGTTGTGTGCAATGGTAAAACAACGCACTGTTAAAAACAAAATCCTAAATATTGAATTAAAACTATGTCTAAACTTAATGTTGACCAAAAAACAATAATGTTACTTTTTTCCGATAAAAAATCGGATTTTTTAATTCCTGATTATCAAAGACCATATGCGTGGGAAGAAGGACAATGTCAAACTCTTTGGGATGATATTTTTACTTTTGCATTTCCTGATAACAATTATGAGAAATTTGATAAAAATGAGGAATACTTCTTAGGTTCGATAGTAACATTCGAAAATGAAAACAATAAAAAAGAAGTTATTGACGGTCAGCAACGTTTAACTACTTTAATGCTACTTTTAAGAGCTTTCTATGCAAAATTCGGTAATATGCAAGATGAAAATTCTAAAAGTACACGAGAAAGAATCGCTCAATGTTTATGGAAAACAAATGAATTTGGACAAGCTGATTTAAATGTATTAAAAATAGATTCTGAAGTTGCTACTGATAACGACAAAGATGAATTTCTTGAAATATTAAGAACCGGAGTTGTTACTAAAGACCAAAAAAGTAATTACGCTAAAAATTATATTTTTTTTCAACAAAAAATTGACGAATTTTTAAGTGAATTTCCATCATATTTTGCTTATTTACCTGCAAGAATTCTAGGTAATTGTATTTTACTTCCTATTGAAGCAGAATCACAAGATACGGCTTTAAGAATTTTCTCTACTTTAAATGACAGAGGTTTACCTCTGTCAGATGCAGATATTTTTAAAGCGCAATTTTACAAACACTACGGAGCAAAAAATCAAAAAGATATTTTCATAGAAAAATGGAAAGAATTAGAGGAAATTAGTAGTAGAATTTTCAAACCTATAAATGGAACTCCAATGGATGAACTATTTACAAGGTATATGTATTACGTTCGTGCTAAACAAGGTATTAAATCTAGTACAACAGAAGCACTAAGAAAATTCTACGAAAAAGGTAAATATTCAATACTTAAACAAGATGAAACATTACCAAATTTAAAAACTTTGGTTGATTTTTGGAATGATGTTTATAGTCAAAACTCAGAACGTTTTTCACCAAAAGTTCTTAGAAAATTATTTATCTTAAATTATGCTCCAAATGGAATGTGGACATATTTTTTATCCGTATACTTTTTACATAATAGGGATGAAAAAGATTTACTTGATGAAACAAACCTAATAAAATTTTTAGATAAAATTATTGGATTTGTTTGGGGCTTTTCATTTACCAATCCAGGTGTAAACGCTTTGCGTACTCCTGTATATGCAGAAATGATACACGTAGTTTCTGACAAAGCTGTAAATTTCGAAGACCACAAATTTGACGAAAACACGTTTAAAACAGCTATTAATAATTTTGAATTTAAAAATGGAAGACCAATTACTAGATCAATGTTGACTTGGTGGGCTTTTAATAGCGAATTACAATCATTACCTAATCTAAATACAGCATTTGATATTGAACATATTTTTGCCAGAAAACGACAAGAAAATGATAAATCATTGAGTAACTCAAAAAATTTAGAAGCATTAGGGAATAAAGTATTATTAGAAGATAAAATTAACATTAGAGCATCTGACTATAGATTTTCTGATAAAATCAAATATTATCAGGGGTTTACTAATGATAAAGGTCAGCACAAAGCAGGAACTATAATATCAGAATTAATTGATTTATCAAATTCAAAAAGTGATTTTATCGAACAAGATATTATAAACAGAACTGATATTATTATCACTAGTTTTATTGAATACTTAAGGGAAAATGAATTAATTAAATAAACATAATTACCACAGCACACAACATGGTATTGCCAAAAGCGGGGCTAAAGTGCTAAATTCAACTTCTGTCCTACTATTCCGCCAAAAACGAATTTTATTCGTTTTTTATTTTTAAATTTAACTCACAAAAATTCGTTTTGGCTAGCCTCGGTGCAGAATTTAAGCTTTCAGCCATAAATTCCCCGCCTTCGGCAATACCCGAAACGTTAGCTGACATTTATGAAACAGTACTTTATTACATTTTTTATATTTTCAATTATTTTTTCTTGTAACAATCTTAATGATAAAAATATTTTAGATAAAACTGTTAATGAAAATATTACTTCTTACAACCAACAATTTGA
>NZ_RDOJ01000004.1 GCF_003687725.1 Faecalibacter macacae | reverse complement strand
TTTTACTTTTCTTGCCATAAAAAATGCCCCCAAAAGTGTCTAACTTTTTGGGGGCAGTGTATTATGAATCAGCTTTTTTTGTTTTTATAGAATGAATTAACTCTCTTACATCATCTGATGCTGGTAATTCGAAAATTTCTAAATGGAAATAAGGAACTACTGCAAAAATATGATCGAAAATATCTCCCATTATTGTTTCAAACTCTGCCCAAACTGTCGTGTTTGTAAACATAAATAATTCAATCGGCACTCCATGTTCAGTTGCTTGCATTTGACGAACAATGAAATGAAAATCTTTATGAATATTTGGATTTCTGTATGTGTATTCTTTAATATATTCTCTAAACAAACCAATATTCGTCATTCGTCGCCCATTTACTTTCACAGTCGGATCTACGATACTTTGTTCATTAAACTTTTTTATTTCTTCTGAACGGGCTTCGATATATGGTTTTAAAATTTGAATCTTTTTTAATTCTTCAATTTCATTTTCTTCTAAAAATCGAATCGATGACATTTTAATATTCAAACTTCGTTTAATACGACGTCCTCCTGCATTTTGCATTCCGCGGTAGTTCTTAAACGAATCAGAAATCAAAGCATAAGTCGGTATCGTAGTAATTGTTTTATCAAAATTCTGAACTTTTACAGTGCTTAAATTGATCTGAATTACATGCCCATCAGCTCCATATTTTGTCATTTCAATCCAATCTCCTACTCTAACCATATCGTTAGAAGAAACTTGTATACTTGCAACAAAACCTAAAATAGAATCTTTAAAAACCAACATTAAAATCGCTGATGCTGCTCCTAAAGAAACCAAAAACGATTTTGGAGATTCGCCTGTAACAATAGAGTAAATTAATATCCCGCTGATACTATATAAAATGATACTCGCTACTTGTACGTAACTGTCTAATGGTTTATCAACAAACGCAGATTTCGTTTTTAATAAATCACGAAATGCTCTTAATATATTCTGAATCAACAGACATACCGTTAAAATTAAAGCTACATCAGTTACTTTTAAAGCGATGTTAACCCAATTCGGAAAACCTGTAAAAATTAAAGGAATTGCACCTTTTGCAATAAAAATTGGAACAACATGAGTTAAATATTGTAATACTTTATTCTTAATTAATAAATCATCTAATTGTGATTTACTTTTATTAATAAAATCTGTTACTAATAACAATAGTACTTTTCTTAAAAGAAAATCTACTGCATATAAAACTCCAAATAATGCAATTGATAATAAAATTGAATTTACTAAATAGGTATTATAATCTGATAATCCTAAAGTAGAAACCATTTGTAAAGACCAATTGTATAAATCGCTTTGTAAGCTTTGATCAAATATCTCCATTTTCACTTTCTAAGCTGACAAAAATAAACATATATATAAAATATTGTCCATGATTAATAATATGTTGGGTTATTTTTAAGAAAAAATCGAGTCAATTTATTCATATTTAATGTAATTTCTAATAAATTTGTTCAATGAATCTAACATTTAATTTGGATGAAAATTTTTACTACGCCTTTGGTTTAACTGTTCTTGCAGGATTATGTACAGGACTGGGTGGACTTTTGTCTTTATTATACCGAAAGTTTAATCCAAAATTCTTAGGAATTATGCTTGGATTATCTGCAGGAGTAATGTTATACGTTTCATTCATCGAAATTTTCAACAAAGCAAAAATTGCTTTAATCTTCGAATTTGGCGAAAAATTAGGTTACATCTATACAGTTATAGGATTCTTCGCCGGAATGTTATCCATTATTTTGATTGATAAATTAATTCCATCACATAATAATGACCATGATGAGTGTGATTCTGATACAACAATCAAAGGAAATCAAAATCAGAAATTATTACGATTAGGTGTTTTTTCTGCTATAGCATTAGCAATTCATAACTTCCCTGAAGGATTAGCAACTTTTATGAGTGCTATTAAAGATCCAACCTACGGAATTTCCATTGCTTTTGCAGTTGCTGTACATAATATTCCTGAAGGTATCGCAGTTGCAATTCCGATATATTACGCTACAAAATCTAGAAATAAAGCTTTCTGGTACTCGTTCCTTTCCGGATTAGCAGAGCCAGTTGGTGCATTAATAGGATATTTTATTTTAATGCAATTTTTTGATGATTCAGCCTTCGGAATAGTCTTCTCTGCTGTAGCAGGAATCATGGTTTATATTTCTTTGAACGAATTAATACCGACTGCACGCGAATACGCAGGCCAACGATTAACTATGATTGGTGTAATTGTAGGAATGATGATTATGGCAATAAGTTTATTGCTTTTTCTATAAAATGTTGTAGTAGTGATGCAAATAAAATAACAAACCCTTATAAACACTAAGCTTATAAGGGTTTTTCTGTACCTGGAGCGGGAATCGAACCCGCACTCCGAAGAACACGAGTTTGAGTCGTGCGCGTCTACCAATTCCGCCATCCAGGCGTCGGAGTTATGGTGCAAATATAACGTTGGATAAATTACTTTACCAAATGTTTTTATAAATTAATTTCTAAAGTATCGTAAGCCAGCTCCATTCCTAACGGAAGTTCTTGATTTACTTCTTCATGAAATCCCATGTAATGCGAAATATGAGTAAAATAAGTCTTTCTTGCACCTATTTTTTTAGCGTATTCAACTGCATCTGCTAATAAAATATGAGAAAAATGTTCAACTTCTTTTCTTAAAGCACTAATCACTAACACTTCTACACCTTTTAAAAGTTCGATAGATTCTTCCGGAATCGTTTTAACATCTGTTAAATAAGCAAATTTTCCGTCGATTACATATCCTAAAATTGGTAATGTGCCATGATATAAATGTATTGGCTGAATTTCAAAATCATAAATTTTAAACGGTTCCATTTTTATTGGATTTTCAATAACCGTAGGCACTCCTGGATATTTATTTTCCTGAAACATGTAATTGAAACGTAAATGCAGTTCATTCAACACTCGTTCTAATCCATAAACAGGCATATCTTTTCCAGATTTAAAAACTAAAGGTCTAATATCATCTAATCCTAAAACATGATCAGTATGCTCGTGAGTAAATAAAATCCCGTCCAATCTTTGTGCTTTTGCACGCAACATTTGCTGTCTAAAGTCCGGGCCACAATCTATCGTTAACACCTTATCGCCCTTCTCTAATAGGATTGAAGCTCTTAGACGCTTATCTTTCGGATTATCAGACAAACACACCGGATGATCACTTCCTATAATTGGAATACCTTGTGAAGTTCCAGTCCCTAAAAAATGTATTTTTAATTTTGATTTAGCCATAATTCTTTGGTAAATTTACTGCAAACAATTGATTTTTTTATGGCTTTACAACAAGTTCTTACTCCAAAACAAAAGGCTTTAGATATAAATCTTAATCCGAAAATATATGGTTCGTTCGCAGAGATTGGTGCAGGACAAGAAACAGTTCGTTTCTTTTATCGTGCAGGAGCTGCTTCGGGTACTGTTGCAAAGGCAATGAGCGCGTATGATAAAGAAATGTCTGATTCTATCTATGGTATAGAAGAAAACAAACGTTACGTTACTCAAGCGCGTTTAAAAAAGATGTTAGACCACGAAATTGACTTAATGAGAGAACGCCTTACACAAGATAATTATAAGGATAAAGCGTTTTTTACTTATGCCAATACTGTAACCACTATTGATTACTCTAAAAAAAATGAAGGACATGGTTGGGTTGGAATTCGTTTTAAACTAAATGTTGAAGACGAAAAAGCGAACGAAATTATTCTTCATGTAAAATTCAAAGAAAATTCAGCTCAATTACAACAAGAAACTCTTGGAGTATTAGGCGTGAATTTAATTTACGGAGCGTATAATTATTACGACAATCCACGCACATTAATTAACTCTTTATATGATACTTTAGATAAAGATCAGTTAGAGATTGATATGATTAACTTTCGTGGACCTCAGTTTAAATATGTTGATAACCGATTAATGTCATTACAATTGGTTAAAAATGGAATGACTGATGTAGTGGTTTTCAATTCAGAAGGAAAAAACATCTTACCTGCCGATTTATTATACAAGAAAAACATTTTTGCTATCCGAGGTTCGTTCCGTCCTTTTATGAATGTCAACATGGATATGTTTGAAGGAGGATTAGAAGTTTTTAATCAAGAAGAAGGAGTTTCTAAAGATAATACAGAAATTTTATTTGAAATTACACTTTCTAATCTGATGGCTTCTGGGAAAGAAGGACAATTAAACGAACGTGATTTCTTGGATCGCGCCGATATTATTGGAAAATTAGGATATAATGTTATTATTTCTAACTTTTCTGAATATTACAAACTAACCGATTACTTCACGAAGTTTACTCGTAATAAAACCAAAATTGGTTTAGCTATGGGAGTAAATAATTTGTTAGAAATTTTCAACGAGCAGTATTACGAAAAACTTCCGGGTGGAATTATGGAAGCTTTCGGTAAATTATTTAAGAAAGATGTAAAGATTTATTTATATCCATATTTAGACAAAGAAAAAGATATTCTTTTAACGTCTAAAAACCTTAAAGTTTCAGATAACTTACACGAGCTATATAAATATTTCCTATATAATGGTAGAATTGAAGATATTTTAAATTACAACAAAGATTATTTACATTCATATTCTCGTAAGATATTAGAGAAAATTGCACTTGCTGAATCTGGTTGGGAATCTGAATGTCCGGAAGGTGTTGCTGATCTAATCAAAGAACGTGGCATGTTTGGTTATCGTTTAAAATATATTTTAGAGTAAGTGAAATTTTTAAATCAAAAAGTGATTCTAAAAACTTTTTTAGGTTTGAAAAATCCTGAAAATGTAACAGAAGATTCTAAAAATAATTATTGGATATTAATTGGGGAAAGAGGACAAATTATCGAAGAAAATAATGAATATTTTCCGAATCGAGTTTTAGTTCAATTTGAAATAAATCTTGATGATTTAAATCTATATAACCATAATCCTATTAAAAATACACTTTGGATTTTAATCTCTGATTTAGAAATTAACTTATAAAAAAAGCCTTTCCAATTGGAAAGGCTTTTTCAGTCATTATATAAAAATTCTAATCGAATTAGTCTTCTAATAAATCAGCTGGATCATCAACAGAAACTTCTCCTGTAACTGGTTCACCTTGAATTAAAGCAACAATTTTCGCTTCAATTTCTTCACATAATTCTGGATTATCTTTTAATAATTCTTTTACAGCATCACGACCTTGTCCTAATTTGCTGTCGTTGTAAGAATACCAAGAACCAGATTTATTTACGATTCCTTTTTCAACACCCATATCTAAAACCTCACCTACTTTAGAGATCCCTTCACCATACATAATGTCAAATTCTGCTTGGCGGAAAGGTGGAGCAACTTTATTTTTAACAACCTTCACTTTCGAGTGGTTACCAATAACTTCGTCACCATTTTTGATTTGAGTTGAACGACGAATATCAATACGAACAGACGCATAGAATTTTAACGCGTTACCACCTGTTGTAGTTTCAGGATTTCCGAACATTACTCCAATTTTTTCACGTAATTGGTTTATGAAAATCGCTGTACATTTCGTTTTATTGATTGTTCCTGTTAATTTACGTAAAGCTTGAGACATTAAACGGGCTTGCAATCCCATACGAGAGTCACCCATTTCACCTTCAATCTCAGCTTTTGGCGTTAAAGCAGCAACCGAGTCGATTACGATAATATCTATAGCACCAGAACGGATTAAGTTATCAGCTATCTCTAATGCTTGCTCCCCATTATCTGGTTGAGAAATAATTAAGTTTTCTACATCAACACCTAATTTTGCCGCATAAAAACGGTCAAAAGCGTGCTCTGCATCAATAAAAGCAGCGATACCTCCAGCTTTCTGAGCTTCGGCAATAGCATGTAAAGTTAAAGTCGTTTTACCCGAA
Organism: Faecalibacter macacae; assembly: GCF_003687725.1. Lineage (GTDB taxonomy): Bacteria > Bacteroidota > Bacteroidia > Flavobacteriales > Weeksellaceae > Empedobacter > Empedobacter macacae. Next base: position 206,899 of record NZ_RDOJ01000004.1, on the reverse strand, counting down.
GATTCTGGTCCGTAAATTTCAATTACACGACCTCTTGGATATCCACCAACTCCTAAAGCTAAATTTAATCCTAAAGATCCAGAAGGAATAACTTCGATTTTATCATCAACCGCAGAATCTCCCATACGCATTACAGTTCCTTTCCCGTATGCTTTATCCATCTTATCTAAGATAAGTTGAAGCGCTTTCTTTTTGTTATCTAAATCGCTCATTATATTATTTCTTTTATTTTTCTAAAATTTGTTTTGCGTGTTCTTTTGTTTTTACTTTTTCAATCACATCTGTAATTGTCCCTTCTTCATTAATGATAAAAGTTGTACGATGGATTCCATCAAACTCTTTTCCCATAAATTTTTTAGGTCCCCAAACGCCAAAAGCATTTAAAATATCGTGATTTTCATCGGCCAATAAAGGAAAAGGCAGTTCGTATTTATCTGCAAATTTCTTTTGTCTTGCAACCGAATCAGCACTTACTCCAACCAATTCATACCCTTTTGCTTTTAAAACCGATTCGTTATCTCTTAAATCACAAGCTTCGTTGATACAACCAGGAGTACTTGCTTTTGGATAAAAGAAAACTACTAATTTTTTTCCTGCATAATCTTTATAAGAAACTGTGTTCTCATTTTGATCAATTCCCTGAAAATCTGGAACCTTATCTCCTACTTTTAACATCTAATTTCGTTTATGAACTTCTCGTAAAAATAAGGATTTAATCTTAATTCTAAATTTGATTAATTGATTATTCCATTATTTCTATTACAAATTTAGGATTCAATAACGACAAATAACGTCGCTAAATATTTAAAGCAATTATTTTTAAATAAATTAGTTAAGAAATAAACAAATTATCCTTCGATAGAATCAAGATACAATATAAGTTTACATAAAATAAAACTTAAATGTCATTCTGAAATAAAAAATAATGAAAAGAAGAATCTTTTTCAATCTAAAACTTCTCAAGCTGAATTTATTTCAGCTTCTCATTACACAAAATGTGATCCTGAAACGAGTTCAGGATGAGCTTTATTAAATTATTGAGCACTAATATCTCGAAGTAACAAATCCTATCCAACAATCAACATTATAAATTAAACCTTATTCAAAGTCTAAAATTGATTCTTTATTTTTACGAAAAGATTTTAATCTTATGATGTTAAAGAAAGAACGCATCCAATACGTAATCGACGAATTGGAAAAATTATATCCTGTCCCTCCTATTCCGTTGGATCATCAAGACGCATTTACCTTATTAATTGCGGTTTTGTTATCAGCCCAAACTACTGATAAAAAAGTGAATGAAGTAACACCTGAATTGTTCGCTAAAGCCGCTAATGCAAAAGCAATGGCGCGATTAGAAGTGGATGAAATCAAATATTACATTCGCCAGATCGGTTTATCGAATACCAAAGCGAAAAACATCAAAAAATTAGCTGAAATTTTAGTTGAACAATACGATGGTGAAGTTCCGGAAGGTTTCGAAGAATTAGAAGCTTTACCAGGAGTTGGGCACAAAACTGCTTCGGTAGTGATGTCGCAATGGTTTGGTCATCCTGCTTTTCCGGTCGATACACATATTTTCCGTTTATTACGCTTATGGAAATTAAGCAACGGAAAAACCGTAGAATTGGTTGAAAAAGATGCGAAAAAAATCTTCCCAAAAGAATTATGGAATAAATTACACATCCAAATTATCTATTACGGAAGAGAATTTTCTCCAGCGCGCGCATGGAGTTTAGAAAAAGATTTTATCACACGAAATATGTTTCAGAAAAATGATTCAAAGTAAAAATAATATATACCAAGGAAGTCGTGAACGAAAATCGGTTTACGATGTTTTTTATGAAGATAATGGCATCAAAAAACCAGTAATAATCTTCTCGCACGGTTTTAAAGGTTTTAAAGATCACGGATGTTTTGATTTGATGGCGAAATATTGGGCAGAAAAAAACTTTGCTTTCATCAAATTCAATTTTTCTTATAATGGAGGAACAGTTGAAGAACCAATTGATTTTCCTGATTTAAATGCATTTGGCGAAAATAATTATACGACTGAATTAGATGATTTAGATATCATTATTTCGAAAACAAATAATGGTGAATTAATTCCTTTAGATGAAATTGATACGGATGAAATTTATTTAATGGGACATTCTCGCGGTGGTGGAATTACAATTTTAAAAGGATTAGAAGATAATCGTGTGAAGAAGTTTGTTTCATTAGGTGCGATTTGCGACATGAATCGTTTCAAATATCCACAACCAGCATTGGATCATTGGAAAAATGAAGGTGTGCATTATTTTGAAAACACGCGTACCAAACAAATGATGCCGTTGTTTTATCAGTTTTATCAAAATTATATCGACAATGAAGAACGATTAAGTATCGAAAAAAATATTAAAAATTTGGATAAACCTTATTTATGTATTCACGGTTCGACAGACGAAACCGTTCCGATGAATGAAGCTTTATTGATTAAAAGTTGGAACGAAAATGTAGAATTGTATTTGATAGAAAATGCAAATCATGCATTTGGATCGGCACACCCTTGGAATCAAGATGAGATGCCAGAAGATTTCCAAGTGGCAATGGATAATGCTTTAGCATTTTTCAGAAAATAAAAAATTAAAGCCTTTCAATTTTGAAAGGCTTTAATTTTAATTTTGTTTTTCTAAAATTTGATAACTAATCGTGTTTGCTATCTTTTCGAAAAATTTATCCTTATCAACCACTTTTTCTTTTAAATAAGTTTCAAAAGTGATTGTATTATCCGCATTTATTTTAACAACTTCTTCTTGATGAATATAATCATCAATATAAAATTGAATACGATTTTCTACAATTCTCCAATATGTTAATCGAGGTTCGGTTGGAATACAATTTCCGTCAGAACCTTCTGTATAATTATAGATCGCATAGCTATTACCCCAAATGGTAAAATTTCTCAACAATCGGCAATTGTCAAAATCTTTACTAATTTTCTTACCGTCTTCATAAAATCCTGCATCTTTTAACTTCCAAAAACCAACTAACTGTTCTGGTTTCAATTGTTGTCCAAATCCAATAGAAGATAAAAGGATAAATGAACTAAATAATATTTTTTTCATAGATTGAATTAGTTATTAAAATTAATTATATAATTTGTAATAAATCAATTCGATGAGAAATTTAACAATTGAAACTTCTGATCAATTCGTCATTCATACATAAATTTTTGGTGAAAATAATGCGACAAAAAAACTCATTGTAATTTCATCTGCAATAGGCGTTAAACAATCTTTTTATTCGAAATATGCCACGTATTTAGCGAATAAAGGTTATTTGGTTTTCACCTACGATTATAGAGGAATTGGAGAGTCTATTCCTCATAAAATGAACGAAATTAAAGCACGTTTTACGTATTAGGCTGACAAAGATTTCATGGCCATCACGCAATACATAGAAGAATTTTATCCAACACACGAAAAATACTTAATGGATATTCGCCAGCACAAGTTTTTAATCGAATGATTATTCAACAAATCAAATAATCAAAATTTTTACTATTTTTATACAATCGTTGCATTAGCAACTTGAAACCGCCCTTTTTATGGTTATTTTTCATCTCAAAAAGTTGGTATGGGTGAGCCAATTCCTTTGGGGATTGCCAGTGATTGGCGTAAATTAATCTTACGTGAAGGCTCTATCAATCGCTATGCAGACGAAACCCAAAATTTCTTTGAAGAAATCACTCAACCTGTTTTTATCATTAGTTTTGATGATTATTTTATGGCAACTCCAAAAGCAGTTGATTTATTTGCTCAACTTACATTAACAAAAGCAAAAAAGAAACGATTAAATATTATTCCGAAAGATTACGGTTTACAATCGATTGGCCACATGGATTTTTTCCGTGATAAAAATAAAGACATTCTTTGGTCTATTCCTTTAGAATTTATCGAAGCATAAAAAAAGCGTTGCAATAGCAACGCTTTTTGTTTTTTATAATCGGATTGTAATTCCTCCTAAAACATTAATTCCGGCTTGCGGAAAATAATAAGGACCTTCATAATAATACCCGTTCGATTCGTATTCAACATCAAAAATATTATTGATTAAAAGTGAAAATTCTAACTTTTTTAGATTAAACCAATTTGGCGCATATCGTACCAAAACATCCGAAACTAAATAATCAGAAAGTTTCCCATCCGTCGGTTCAGTATTCGATAAATACTGTTCACCAACATATTTATTCGTTAAGTTAATCAATAAATTCTTTGTCGGATGAACTTCTAAACCAAAAGAAGAAATTACATCGGGAGATAACGCAATCGAGGTTTTTCCGTGATTAATCACTCCACCATTTACCCAATCTTCTTCCGTAAAGTTTTTGTTTTTATTTTGGGATAACGTCACATTTCCAAATACGGTGAATTTTGATGGCATCAATTGATAAGATGCATCCAACTCAATCCCTCGACGATAACTTTCACCTGAATTTTCTCTGATTGACGTACCAACATCATTTACACGACCTGTTGGTACCAATTGATTACGATAATTCATGTAATATAAATTCGCACTCAAAGAAAAACGTCCAGATTTACGATAACCTAATTCATAATCTTGTAAAAATTCAGCTTTCGGTTCGTTTCCAATATTTTCATAATCTGCACGCAAAGGTTCTCTTTGAGAAATTCCGTACGATGCATAAAAAATATTATTCGAATTTAATTTAAAATTTAAACCAGCTTTTGGATTCACGAAATTATGAGTTGCAGAAAACGGTCTAAAATCATCATCTAAATTCTCACCATTTGGAAGATATTTCGCATCATAATCAACATATCTATATTGTAAATCTCCAAAAAACTCGAAGTTATTTAATTGATATAAAACTTTCGCATAAGCTGATAATTGCTTTTTAATCGATTGATTATTATAATATTTGAAAGACGAATCTTGCCATTCATAACCTTTCATCCAAATAACATGACCAAAATGATCTCCATCGTATTGATTCGCTGATAAGCCAAAGAAAACTTTAAAATCGTTTAAATTTTGATTTTCAACTTCTAAATTAAAACCGTAAAAATCGTTGTTTAACCATTTCTGACGAACTAAATCTGTACGAGAAAAAGGTAAATGAGAAATATTATATTTGGACAAACGATCATCTTGTTTATAATCTTCGTAAAAACCTTTTCCTTTGGTATAGTGCATCGTCAAATTCGATTTCCAATGATTCGAATAATCTTGCATCCAAGATAAATAGTAATGATTCTGTTGATAATCGTCTACTTGATTATCATAATAACCGACAACTTCCGACCAATCTTCGTTATAAATTGCTCCCGCCGAATTAAATGTTCGATTATTTCTCATCGTTTCACCATCAATTCCGTTCCATGCCTGATAAGTTGTTTCTTTTCCGTACATATTCTGAAAACGAAACTTCGTTTTCGAATTTAATTCGTACAAAGCAGTTACATCATACGATATTAAATCTGCCCAAGCACGATCTATGTAACCTTCAGAATCTATTTTTGAGAAACGCCCATCAATCGATAGTTTATTGTTTAAAATTTTCCCAGTTCCTGCCTGGATTGTATATTTCTGCGTATTGAAACTTCCAAAAGATAAATTTGCTTCGGCATATGGATCTTTTGAAGGATTTTGAGTTTCTATATTAACACTTGCTCCGAAAGATGCCATTCCGTTAGATGAAGTTCCTACTCCACGCTGCACAATAATAGAGCTTGAAGATGATGCTAAATCGGGCATATTAACCCAAAATACACCTTGAGATTCTGCATTATTTAATGGAATTCCGTTTAACGTAACATTGATTGAAGATTCATTTAATCCACGAACACGAATTGTTGAATATCCAATTCCAGAACCTGTATCTGAAGACATTAATACTGAAGTTGCTGAATTTAATAATGTTGGAATATCTTGACCTAAATTCTTTTTTTGAAGAATTTTACTAGATATTTTTTCAACTGTAATAGGAAGTTTCTCTGTAATTGAAACTTCTTGAAGATTGATTTCTTCTTGATTCGAAATCGAATCAATAGTTTGTGCATTCAAAATTGAAGCACCTAATAAAGACAATAAAATAATCGACCTTTTCATAAAATTGTTTAAAATATTATGAAAGGAGCCATCTTACACTTTTAAAATTTAACGCGCGAATGTAATTTGGTGAAGTACCAGTCCCTTAGCAGCATTACCTGCCCAGGTTCTTTGGGTATAATCTCAGCCTTAATAAATTAAAGCACCCCTTTCGATTTGAAATTCAAAGGTAAGATTTGTTTTTAAAAAAACAATTGAAAATCATAAACATAAAAATTATATAGAATTATAGATTTTAACTAACTTAATACTGTAAATTAAAGACAATAGAAATAAAATATACACAGACTATAAATGATGGACAATTCACAATTTATGATGAAGAAGAAATCGTTGGATATGTAAAATATGAATGGGCAAAAAATGGAAACATTGATGCTAAAGCGACATTTATTGATGAAAAATATCGTGGACAAAATCTTGGAGAAGTTTTAGTTGATGAATTAATTGAATTTGCGGAGCAAAATGATGTGTTAATCTTTCCTGTTTGTCCGTATATCATTCATTACTTCAAAAAACATCCAGATTTAGAATATTTATTAGATGAAGAATATTTAGAATCTTTAAAAGAAGATGAATAAAATAAAAAGCGCTTCTCATAAAATGAGAAGCGCTTTTTATTTAAATTTTCAATTCGGCTACTATAGGGAAGTGATCCGATTGTATATCTTTTCCTCTATAAAAGTTTGTTACTCCAATATTTTTAGAAACCCAACATTGGTCAATATTTGTACGAAGTATCGGAATAAATGCGTTCCAAGAATTTTGCAATCCAAAACCAGTTCGTGCATCTTTTAATTTATCAGATTGTAATAATTTAAAATTTGGAGAATATGTTGTCGAATTAAAATCACCAATAAAAATGATATTCTCATTCGTCATCGCATCAATTTCTTCTTTCATCAATTTATATTGTTTATTACGACGTTCAAACCTAGCTTGATTTGGTAAAGGAGGAACTGGATGCGTCATCAAAATAGAAACTGGTTTTCCGTTTACTTTCAATTCACCAATCAATGACGGATGCATTTCATCGATATAATTTTTTGTAATTACGGTATCAAAAGGAATTTTCGAATAAACTGCAATCCCGAAATTATTACTTCTTGGTTCTTCTTTATAATAAGGATATTCTTTTCGGATAAATTCTACATGTTTCTGCCATGATGGTGTTAATTCTTGTAGAACAATCACATCAGCAGTTTCCTCTTTCAAGTAATTTTGTAGGTGCTGAAATTCTTCATTCTGAGAAAAAATATTAATCGAAATGATTTTAAAATTTTCTTTTTCTCCTTTAGCATTCTCTCCTAAATAATAATGACCCATTTCATTGTAGACCACATAAGGAATAATTACAAATGGAATTAAGAATAAAATCGACTTATTCTTCTGCTTTCTGATTAAGTAATTATATAAAATTAAAATGAAAAAAGCGATAATCAACGCATATATAGAATAATGCACCAACATATCAAATACAAAGTATTGATAAAAACTTTTACTTGTTAAGTAAATTCCTACCATAAATAGGAACAAATATTTCGTACATTTTGTTAACATCTCGTCAATATATTTTTTCTGAGTGTAAAAATAAAGATTATAATATTCATTAACTTCGCGATATGATAAAAATCGGAATTTTAGGAGGAGGACAATTAGGTTATATGTTTTTGCAAAATGCATTACAATATCCTTGCGAAATCAGCATCTTAGATCCAGCTGTTGATGCTCCATGCGCGCCACACGCTCATCATTTTGTACAAGGTGATTTTAAAGATTACGAAACGGTTATTGAATTCGGGAAGAATTTGGACGCCATCGGTATCGAAATTGAACATGTAAATGTTGAAGCTTTACGTTATTTAAAATCAATCGGAAAAAAAGTAGTTCCAGATCCAGAAGCGTTAGCTATTATACAAGATAAAGGCGTTCAGAAAGCTTTTTATACCCAAAATAATATTCCGACGGCTCCTTATTTCGAATTAGATAATTGGGAAGATTTTAAATCTAAATCAGATCTAAGTTATCCAATTTTTCAGAAGTCTAAAAAAGATGGTTATGATGGAAAAGGTGTTCAGTTTTTAAAATCTGAAGCTGATCTTGACAAAATGTTACAATCTCCATCAATTTTTGAAACGCCAGCCGATTTAGATCGTGAAATTGCTGTCGTTACAGTTGCCGACCATTTAGGAAATATCGTTACATATCCAACAGTTGAATTCGTCATTAATGAAGAGTACAATTTGTTGGATTATTTATTAATACCAAGTTCATTATCAAAAGAAGTAACAGATCGTGCGGAAGCAATTGCGCGTGATGTTGTAAAAGCATTGAATTCTCCTGGAGTTTTTGCTGTAGAAATGTTCTTGAACAAAGATCAATCGATTTGGGTTAATGAAACAGCTTCACGTGTTCATAACTCAGGTCATTCAACAATTGAAGGAGCATATTCATCTCAATTTGATCAAATGTTACGCACCTTAATGGAATTACCTTTAGGTTCTACCCAATTATTTACAACATCAGCTATGGTTAATTTAATCGGTGCTGAAGGTGAAACAGGACCAGCTGTAATTGAAAACGTTGAAACATTATTACAAATCCCAGGAACATTTTTGCATTGGTATGCGAAAGCGATTACTAAACCAGGTCGTAAAATGGGACATGTAACATTAGTAAACGATAATATCGAACAATTAAAACAAAACATAAAACAAGTCAACGAAACGATTCGCGTCGTTTCAAAAAAGTAAACAACTATGGTAGGAATTATAATGGGGAGTGATAGTGATTTACCTATCATGAAACAAGCCGCTGAAGTTTTAACAGAATTAAATATTCCGTTCGAATTGACAATTGTTTCTGCACACCGTACGCCAGAGCGAATGTTTGATTATGCAAAAACTGCACACAAACGTGGAATCAATGTTATTATCGCAGGTGCCGGTGGAGCAGCACATTTACCAGGTATGGTTGCTTCGATTACACCTTTGCCTGTAATTGGTGTTCCGATTAAATCTTCTAATTCGATTGACGGTTGGGATTCTATCTTATCAATCTTACAGATGCCAAATGGAATTCCGGTTGCTACAGTTGCTGTAAATGCGGCTAAGAATGCGGGAATCCTTGCAGCTCGTACATTAGGAGCAACGAATCCAGAGATTCAGCAACGTATGATTCAATATCAACAAGATTTACAAAAAGCAGTTGAAGCTAAGATTGAAATCGTAAAAGTAGAATATCCTAATGGATTTGATTAATTAAATATTTCTATGTATAAAAAGACAGGAGGTGGGCGTATAGGTGAATTAAACTTGACTTATCCATTTTTAAAGATTATCGTCGAAAAAGAATTAATTCAATTGAAACCTTTTCTGGGAAGTAGTTGGAAATTTACACCTGAAGATGTTCTTTCAATTGAACCAACTATAATTTTATTTACAAGTGGAATTAAAATAAACCATATTAAAAAAGGATATGAAAATCGCATTGTCTTTTATACATCTAATCCAAACCAATTAATAGAAACAATTCAGGAAATTGGATTTATACCAAAAGCTAAACCACTCAAATGAGTGGTTTTTTTTTATTTCGTAAAATCGAATACTGCTTTAGTTTGTAAATTATCTGTTGTACGATGTACTTTTTGATCAATCTCATACACATACAGCTCAACCCTATCGTTTACTTTCGCATCTTTAATTGTCCCTGTAAAAGCTTTTAAATTATTAGAAGAAAGTGTTCCTTTTATATCCCACGTTCTTATTCCGTCAATTAAAGTTAAGCTCCCTGTTAAAGAAGTTAAATTAATATTAGACTTCATTTTTTTCAATTTAGTATTAGCATCGTTCGATAAAACTACATTTAATACATCTCCGCTTCCTTGTACAATCGCGTGATTGATATCTTTAGTTGTAGAAAAATCATTTAATGCTTCTAATAAATCAACATTAGATTTAATTTTTAATAAGTAGACATCATCTATTTGTTTAGATTCCCATAAAGAAGTTTCTGTTACAATCTGGGCAGATACAATTGAAGTAAATAAAATAGATAAACTAATACATAGTTTATACAATGTAGTTTGGATCATAGTTTAAGTTTTGGTTACTACAAATATATAGAAATAAAAAAAGCGTTTGAAAATTACTCTTCAAACGCTTCGATTAAGATTACTCTTAATAAACTAAACTATTTCAAAATAAAAAAAGCATCCATTACTGAATGCTTTTTTTGTAGTCCCTAGGGGAATCGAACCCCTCTTTCTAGAATGAAAATCTAGTGTCCTAACCGATAGACGAAGGGACCGCCTTTCTGTTATTTTTTATTGCAGTGCAAAGATAAACATCTTTTTTAATCCTGCAAATAAAGTTTAAATATTTTTTAAATATTTTTTTGTCACTTATAAATTTGTAGTCCCTAGGGGAATCGAACCCCTCTTTCTAGAATGAAAATCTAGTGTCCTAACCGATAGACGAAGGGACCTAATTTCAAATTTATATATTTATGACTTTAAATATTATTAAAGAACGTCTTTTTTATTGGTTCTAATAGTATTTTTTGGTGGGATTTAGAGAAAAGTCGATGTATAATTCGAATAATATGAACCAAGTGAATTATACAGCGACATTTTCATTTCCCGATTAAACATCAACAAATGTTTAACCTTTACAAACAAAACACAAAAAACAATTTCCTTTACACAGTATTTAAACTGGTTGTTGTAATCAACAACTATGAACAAGGAAAAAAAAGATTGCATATTTCAGCAATCTATCTATTAATTTGTAGTCCCTAGGGGAATCGAACCCCTCTTTCTAGAATGAAAATCTAGTGTCCTAACCGATAGACGAAGGGACCACTTGTATGATTATTAAGCTAATCCCGCGATGTGCTTAGCTAACTTAGATTTTAAGTTTGAAGCTTTATTCTTGTGAATAATGTTTCTTTTAGCTAATTTATCAATCATTGAAGATACTTTAGGGAAAACTGTTTCCGCTTCATTTTTATCTTCAGTACCTCTTAAAGCTTTGATAGCTGTACGAGCTGATTTGTGGTAATATTTATTACGATCGCGTCTAACCGCTGATTGTCTAATTCTTTTTAATGCTGACTTATGATTTGCCATAACCTTTAATCTCTTTCTATTTTAGTTCGGCAAAGATAAAAACAAATATTCTATCTAGCCAAAATAATTTTAGTTAATATTTTAAAAATATATCTTGAGTAGCCCATAGGAGAATCGAACTCCTGCTTCCAGAATGAAAATCTGATGTCCTAACCACTAGACGAATGGGCCATTCCGTCGCATTTGATGTTGTTATCAAAAGCGAGTGCAAATTTAGACGTTTTTTTTATACTTCCAAATTTTTTTGTGATTTTTTCACGTTAATTTATGTGTTAAATTTTGTTAAAGAAGTTAATATAATGTAAAAAGAGCCCAATTATATTAAATGTTTATTATTAATCTAATATATTTGAGCTACTTGAATAAAAGATATAACGAAAAATAAAAATATTATCATGAAAACATCGCTATTAGGTATGGCTACAATAATTTGTACGATGTTCATTACTTCATGTTCATCTTTGACCTCAGTTTCTGAAGTTAAAGAGTACTCTTCTAGAAGTTTTGTTCCACAAACGAGACTTATGGAAACTCAAACTAAATTAATCAACAAACGTGCCAACTTAGAGGTTGAGCCTGTTAACACAAAAGAAGAATCTTCTTCTATGGTTTTGTTAAACAGTGTTTTAGATGAAACGAATAACTTATTCACTGAATTCTTATTAAAAGAAGCTGAAACTTATATTGGTACTCCATACCGATACGGAGGCACAACAAGAAACGGGATTGATTGTTCTGCTTTTGTAAGAAGTGTTTTTGAAACTTTTAATATGAATTTACCTCGTGTTTCTGCTGATCAAGCAAAAGAAGGTCAAAGAATTTCGACTGATGAAGCAAGAGAAGGTGATTTAGTATTCTTCGCTACAAGAGGCGGTGGTCGTGTTTCTCACGTTGGAATTGTACACGGAAGAAACGAGAATGGAGTTTTAACGTTTATTCACTCATCTACATCACAAGGAGTAATTATTACTCCAATTACTGATAGTTATTGGGGAAAAAGATTTTTATACGCTAAAAGAGTTTTATAATACATATCTTTAAAAAAGGGCTTAGAATTTCTAAGCCCTTTTTTATTTATTATTATTTAGGAAAAATAAAACCCCGAAGATTACTTCAGGGTTTTATTTTATTTATTATTTCTTTTTAATCATTAAGAATCCTAAAGCTCCTAATGGTATCATCATACCTATTATATAAAGTAAATTATATTGTAATAACTCTGGAAAATAAATAAGCGTAGCAACTAATCCTACAATCGCACCACCTAAATGTGCCGAGTGTCCTATATTACCTACATTATTCTTCATTCCGTAAACAGAATATCCTAAATATAGAATTCCGAAAATCCATGCAGGAATAGGAATTGCAAAGAAAATTCTTAATTCTAATTCAGGAAAAGCTGCAATCGCTGCAAATAGAATTCCTGAAACTCCTCCAGATGCTCCAACTGCCGAATAATACGACTCATTTTTATGCATAAATAATGAAAGTACATTACCGCCAATAACAGAAGCTAAATATACTAATAAAAACATTCCGTAGCCAAGATTCATATTAACTAATGAATAATCGCCATAAAACATTGATTTTGGACTGGCATAAAATTGAATGATAAAATCTGCAAAGAAGTACAATGTTAACATGTTAAACAATAAGTGCATCATATCAACATGTAAAAATCCTGAGCTCAAGATTCTGTAATGTTCTTTGCGATTTACAATTGGACCAACTTGAAATTTATACTTATCAAAAAAAGCTAAATCGTTAAATCCTTTCCAGCTAATAAGTACATTAAGCCCTATTAATACTAGAACGATAAATGAAACTCCTCCCATATTATTCTTCTACATTATTATCAACACCATCCGTTACTTCATCAAATAAAGTTGGTTGTTGTTCTTCATCTTCTTCGTTAATATCTTCTTCAGGTTCTTCGTATGGTAAAGATTCAAGCGTAACAATATTCTTTAATTTATAAGTTGTAAGCTGATTACCTTGTGCTTTTATTCCTTTTACAGCAATAAATTGCTCAAGATTCACCACTTCTTCTTCTCTTTCTATACCTTTAATTTTAGAAAACTGAAGCTCGATCATAGGAAAATAATCAGTCGAAATAAATTTAATTTCTGACTTTTCATCCTCATTTATAAAGAATACCTGAGTGTTTAAAGTATCTTCTAAAACAAAACGCTTTACAAAATATTTATCTTTTGTACCATCAAAATAGATACAAGTAATTGGTTTTGCTGGTTTCCACTTTTCAATAATCGTCATTTCGTCATCGAAACGATTACCTAAATCAAAAGAAACTAACTTCGCTTCACCTATACTATTAATCGTTAAAATTTTATCATCACCTTTGAAAGAACCTAATAAATCGCCACGTTCGTCAGCATTTAGACGGCGAACAATTGGATCGTACCAAATTTGACGAGGCGCTAAAGTTGAAATACCTTCTTCTTTAAGTTCTATCTTTTTAATTGGATATTTAGTTACTAAATTTCCTTTACTCACACGACCTTTAACCGCTAAATCAGCAAAATCTAAATCAAATTTCAATTTCTTGATTCTTTGATGAGTTTTTAAAATTACTGATACCACTTCCGCTTCACCGTTTGGATTTGCAGAGAAATAAAGCACTTCCGAACCTTTATTTCCGTTTGTTAAATCGTATTCTTTATCACGTGTAATACCGGTTACAGCAAATCTTTTTTGATACGCCGGTCCGTTTTTACCATCACGATAAATTAAATTATAAATTGTTCGTTTATCATTTTTACGCCAAACACCAATATGTATAATTCCTTTACCTACAAAGGTTTTTACATCTACCTTGGTAATTAACATACTACCATCTTGCTTGAAAACGATGATATCATCAATATCAGAACATTCGAAAGCATATTCATCTTTCTTTAAAGATGTGCCGATAAACCCTTCTACTCTATCTACATAGAAACGAGTATTTGCAACAGCTACTTTAGTTGCATCAATATTATCGAACGTACGAATTTCTGTTTTTCGAACTTTATCTTTTCCGTATTTCGTTTTTAAATTCTTAAAATAGTCAACCGCAAAATCAACTAAATTATCTAAGTTATTTTTAACTGCAGCAATTTTATCTTCTAAAGAATCTAAATATTGTTGGGCTTTATCTAAATCGAATTTAGAAATACGCTTGATTTTAATCTCAGTTAAACGAACAATATCTTCTTCTGTTACGTCTCGTAATAAATGAGAAATATGAGGTTGTAAACCTGTATGAATTGCATCGATTACACCTTCCCAAGTTTCCTCTTCTTCGATATCGTGATAAATACGATTTTCGATGAAAATTCTTTCTAACGAAGAAAAATGCCATTGCTCTTGTAATTCATCTAACTCAATTTCTAATTCGCGCTTCAATAACTTTAAAGTATTATCTGTATTGAATCGAAGAATTTCTGAAACTGTTAAAAACTCTGGGTGTTTATCGTTAATAACACATGCATTTGGAGAAATTGAAATCTCACAATCTGTAAATGCATAAAGTGCATCAATTGTTTTATCTGGAGAAATACCAGCCGCTAAATGAACTAAAATTTCAACTTCAGCAGCTGTGTTATCTTCAATCTTTTTGATTTTGATTTTACCTTTATCATTGGCTTTCAAAATCGAATCAATTAAAGATCCTGTAGTTGTACCATAAGGAATCTCAGTAATTTTTAGAAGAGTTTTATCTTCTTGTGAAATTTTAGCACGAACCCTAACCTTTCCTCCACGTAATCCATCATTATAGTCTGAAACATCAATTAATCCAGCTGTTTGAAAATCTGGAAATACCTGAAATTTCTTTCCTCTAAGATGTGCGATTGAAGCATCAATTAACTCATTGAAATTGTGAGGTAATATCTTTGTGGATAAACCAACTGCAATACCTTCTACTCCTTGTGCTAATAGCAATGGAAATTTTATAGGTAAATCGATAGGCTCTTTATTACGACCATCATAAGATGGTTGCCATTCTGTAGTTTTTGGATTGAAGACGACTTCTAAAGCAAATTTTGTTAATCTCGCCTCGATATAACGAGCCGCTGCTGCACGGTCACCAGTATAAACGTTACCCCAGTTTCCTTGCATATCTATTAACAAATCCTTTTGTCCAACCTGAACAATTGCATCAGAAATTGCTCCATCACCGTGTGGATGGTATTTCATCGTATTACCTACGATATTGGCTACCTTATTATAACGACCGTCTTCTAACTCGCGCATTGAATGCAGAATACGACGTTGTACAGGCTTTAATCCATCATAAATAGATGGAATTGCACGTTCTAAAATCACATAAGAGGCATAATCAAGAAACCATTCCTGGTACATTCCTGATACTTTCTTGATACTCTCTTCTTCTATATGCATATTATGCTAATTTGATCCTAATTGTAATTTATTTTGTTGAATAATTTTATCTAGTTCTGAAATAATAATATTTCTTTCTAATTTACTAGATATTGATAAATTAAATTTAACTTTAACAATACTTGACTTTCCTTTTTTACTATTTACCATTAAAACTAAATTATCATTTAGCACTCCATTACTAAGCTCATAATTGTTAATTTTATATTTAGGTAAATCAATTTTCTTTTCTTTACTCGATAAAAATGAAAACGGGCCTACTCTTTTAACTATCAAAGTTAATCCTTCTCCACTTGTATCAAATTCATAATAATATAATCCCTTCAACATTAAATAAGATAAAGCTGTAAATATTATTACACTTAAATATATCTGTTCATATTCAATATTAAAAGAGAATATATTATTATAGAGTAATCCCCAAATTGTTAATAATACTATCAATACTCCATATATAAAAGGTATATACCTTTTTAATCTTTTATTATTTAACTTCATTGATATTATAAATTATATTTCATTTGTCACCATATCTAGGGATAAGTTGTTTATAATAAATTCTTGTCTTGTGGGTGTGTTTTTTCCCATATAAAATTCTAGCATTTGGTCGATAGAACTGTCTTTTCCAATCATTACTGGCTCTAAACGAATATCTTTCCCGATAAAGTTTTTGAACTCGTCTGGCGAAATTTCTCCAAGCCCTTTGAAGCGAGTAATCTCTGGATTTTTACCCAAAGAATTAATTGCATCAATTCTCTCTTGATCAGTATAACAGTATCTAGTTTCCTTCTTATTGCGCACCCTAAATAAAGGAGTTTGTAATATATATAAGTGTCCTTCTTTTATCAATTCTGGAAAGAATTGTAAGAAGAATGTAATTGCAAGTAGACGAATGTGCATTCCATCAACATCAGCATCGGTAGCAATAACTACGTTGTTGTAACGTAAATCTTCTAAACCTTCTTCAATATTTAAAGCTGCTTGTAAAAGATTGAATTCTTCGTTTTCGTAAACAATTTTCTTTGTTAATCCATAAGAATTCAACGGTTTTCCTCTTAAACTAAAAACAGCTTGTGTTTCTGGATTTCTACTTTTTGTAATTGATCCTGATGCCGAATCACCCTCGGTAATAAAAATAGTAGTATCTAAACGTAATTGTGCCTTTGGATCATTATAATGTTGACGACAATCTCTTAATTTTTTATTATGTAAACTTACTTTCTTCGCGCGTTCACGAGCTAATTTACGTATACCCGAAAGCTCTTTACGCTCTGTTTCAGATTGTTTAATCTTACGTTCTAAAGCCTGAGCTACTTCTGGATGTTTGTGTAAATAGTTATCTAAATTCGTTTTAACGAAATCATTAATAAATGTACGAACTGTAGTCATACCTGGTCCAATTTCGTTTGAACCTAATTTTGTCTTAGTCTGAGATTCGAATACCGGCTCAATAACTTTTATAGAGACTGCACTGATAATAGATTTTCTAACATCTGCTGGATCATAGTTTTTATTATAAAACTCTCTCACTGTTTTAGCAATCGCTTCTTTAAAAGCTGTTAAATGCGTTCCACCTTGCGTTGTATTTTGACCGTTAACAAATGAATAATATGTTTCTGAATATGATTTTGAACTATGTGTTAAAGCAATTTCGATATCTTCACCACGTAAGTGAATGATGTCGTAAATCGTTTCATCCTCAATATTATCGCGTAATAAATCTTTTAAACCTTCTGTCGAATAGAACTCTTCACCATTGAATGTAATTTTCAAACCTGGATTCAAATACACGTAGTTTTTCAACATACGTTCGATGTATTCTTTTCTGAATTTAAAATTTAAAAATATATTTTTATCTGGAACGAAAGTAATCTTAGTTCCTTTGCGTAATGTAGTTTCTTTTTCTTCTTCTTGATTAGTTAACTCACCTTTTGAAAATTCTGCTATACGAGTTTTTCCATCACGAACAGATTGCACTTTAAAGTAAGTTGATAACGCATTAACCGCCTTTGTTCCAACACCATTAAGTCCCACAGATTTCTTAAATGCTTGTGAATCGTATTTACCTCCGGTATTCATTTTAGAAACAGCATCTACCATTTTCCCTAAAGGAATACCACGACCGTAGTCACGAATCGTCACCTCATCCTCGCGAAGATTAATTTCAACTGTTTTTCCTGCGCCCATAACGAACTCATCAATACAGTTATCAATAATCTCTTTAAGTAAAATATAAATTCCGTCGTCTTGAGAAGATCCGTCCCCTAACTTACCGATATACATCCCCGGACGCATACGAATATGTTCTTTCCAGTCTAAGGTTTTAATATTATCTTCTGTGTAATTGACTTGATTTAATTCAGACATTGGCGTTTATCGTATTAGAATTCTGTAATTTACAAATTTAGTAAAAAAATACTTAAATCTTTTTGGTAACTTTATTCTTTAATCATTGAAATAAAAATATCAAACTCTTACATACCGAAATTACATTAGCTATGAATTCCAAATTACCTCATTTAGAAACTACTATATTCACAGCGATGAGCAAGCTTGCGAACGAAAATCAGGCGATAAATCTTGCACAAGGTTTTCCTGATTTCGATCCACACTCATCATTAATAGAGAGTTTAAATTATTATTCGTACCAAAATTACAATCAATACGCGCCAATGATTGGCGTTGAAAAATTAAGAAATTTTATTGTTGCTAAAGTTGAAAAGCTTCACCAAACAGTTTATCATCCTGAAAATGAAGTTACAATTACAAACGGAGCAAGTCAAGCTATCTTTACAGCTATTGCTGCTGTTATTGAAAAAGGTGATGAAGTAATTATTTTTGAACCTGCATATGATTTGTATAAACCTGCGGTTGAAATGTTTGGTGGTATTGTAAAACCAATACGACTAACATATCCTAATTATACAATTGATTATACGAAGTTGAAAGAATTAATAACTGATAAAACCAAACTCGTAATCTTTAACAATCCGAATAATCCTTCTGGTAAAATATTTACGAAAGATGATTTAATTCAAATTGAAACTATCTTAAAAGATAAAAATTGCTACATCATAAGCGATGAAGTGTATGAACATATGACTTTTGACCAAAAAGAACATCAAAGTTTTGCTAGAATACCATCTTTAAAAGACAGAATATTTATTACTGCATCTTTCGGTAAACTATGTCATGTAACCGGGTGGAAAGTTGGCTATGTTTTAGCTGGCGCTGAATTGATGAAAGAATTTAGAAAAGTACATCAGTTTAATGTATTTTCTGTACATACACCCTCACAGTATGCAATTGCAAATTATTTAGATGATGAACATAATTATCAAGAGTTGAACGATTTTTTCCAACAAAAAAGAGATTATTTTGTAAATGGGTTATCAACAACAAGGTTTGAAATTATCCCTTCGGAAGGAACATATTTTGTTTCGGCAAATTATAAAAATTATTCAGATTTAAATGATCGCGCTTTCGCTGAGGAATTGACAATTAAAAATAAAGTAGCTACGATTCCTTTTTCAGCATTTTATCATGATAAGTTTGATGAAAATGTAATTCGTTTCTGTTTTGCAAAACAAGAAGAAACTTTAGACGCAGCCTTAGAACGTTTAAATAAATTATAAATAAAAGTCCCAATCGAAAGATTGGGACTTTTATTATTATTTCTTAATCACTTTTTTAGAAATCACTTCGGTGTCATTATAGAAGTTTACAATATAAATTCCTTTAGCTAATGACGAAATATTTACATCTGATTGATTTACCTCAGCAACTAGTTTTCCTGATAAATCAAATATTTTGATTTTCTGTATTTTTTCTAATCCTGAAATTTTTACAATATTATTATCTTGATATATCACTGGTTTTACTTTATCTACATTAATTGTTGATAAAGCTGATTGCTCAACAATAACATCATCTATAGCTACATAAAATATATCTTCGCAATCATAATGTCTAAAAACAAATTGCACGTCTTGCCCTGCATATTCTGAAATATCAACACTTACAATTTTAGCTTCTTCATAATATCCTGCATCTAATGTTTCTTCGAAAACTGGAATTTCTGAACCTGTAAATTCAGTATTTGCAGGAATAACATAAACTGCATAATGTTCTTCAAACAATTCATCATCTCCGGCAGCAACTTTAAATTTTAACGCCAATTCGCCATCAGTTGGTAAAGTCACTATTGGGCTTTTTAAAGTGTTATCTGGAGTAAAAGCTTGTAAATACCAAGAAAATGAAAAAGCTGCATCACCACTAAAAGAAGGAACTTCGTTTAATGCCGCATTTAAATATTCCCAAGTATCTCCATCATTATCCAATTCATCAATCATCCACAAATCTCTGGTAGAAGGCTCATCAAAATTTTCTTGAAAAACTATTGTTTGTCCAAATGAAAAAGACCCTAATAAAATAGAACCTAAAAAGAATAGATTTTTAATCATACTATATTTTTTTAATGTAATTCAATGTTAATTGCGTCAAATATAAACATAAAAAAGCCCTAACCAAGAGATTAGGGCTCAAAAAATATTTAGATGGATTTTCTTATACGTTAAATAAGAAGTGCATAATATCACCGTCTTGAACGATGTATGCTTTTCCTTCTACATTTAATTTTCCTGCCTCACGACATTTAGCTTCAGATCCGTAAGTAACGAAATCTTCAAACTTAATAACCTCAGCACGGATGAAACCTTTCTCAAAATCAGTGTGGATAACTCCAGCCGCTTGTGGTCCAGTTGAACCTTTTTTGATTGTCCAAGCTCTAACTTCCTTAACACCTGCAGTGAAGTAAGTTTCTAAATCTAATAAAGTATAAGCTGAAACAATTAAACGATTTACACCTGGTTCTGTTAATCCTAATTCTTCTAAGAAAATTTGACGCTCCTCGAAAGTTTCTAATTCATTGATATCTGCTTCGATTTGTGCTGCTAAAACTAAAACTTCAGCATTCTCATCTTTTACAGACTCTTTCACTTTCTCAACCCATTCGTTACCATCTTTTGCATCAGATTCGTCTACGTTACACAAGTATAAAACTGGTTTTGCAGTAATTAACTGTAAAGAATCAACAATTTCTTGTCCTTTTTCGTCTAATTCCATTACACGAACATTCTTTAAGTCTTCTAAATGAGCAGTAACAGCTGTTAAAACTTCAACTACTTTTTGCTCATCTTTATTACCAGCTTTAGCCGCTTTCTTAGATTTATCGATACGTTTTGTAACTGTATCTAAATCTTTTAATTGTAACTCGATGTCGATTGTTTCTTTGTCTCGAATTGGATTTACTGAACCATCAACGTGTGTAATGTTTTCATTTTCGAAACAACGTAAAACGTGGATAATTGCGTTACACTCACGGATATTACCTAAGAATTGATTTCCTAAACCTTCTCCTTTACTCGCTCCTTTCACTAAACCAGCAATATCTACAATTTCTACAACTGCAGGTACAACGCGCTCAGGATTTACAATTTCTTCTAATTTGTATAAACGAGGATCAGGAACTGAAACTGTTCCAACATTTGGTTCAATTGTACAGAAAGGATAGTTTGCCGATTGCGCTTTTGCATTCGATAAACAGTTAAATAAAGTCGATTTACCTACGTTTGGCAATCCAACGATTCCACATTTCATATATGATGATTCTTTTTATTAATACTTATCAATCAGAATGATATTCTGATAAAATCTGTGCAAAGATAATGATTTCCATCAAAGATTACTAAACGTAATTATCTAACCCATTTAACAAGAACACTTCGACCATTAAAGCTTTTAAATTTTCCATTAAAACAATCGCACTCTTCTATATATTGCATCTGATAGCGATTATAAGTTTTATTGTAATTCTGTTTTCTAAAATTTAATTGAGGATACTTAAATAAGATCGAATCACCATAATCAGTATCGAATCCATCATTATAATCAAAAACAATTTGTAAATTTTTACCTAAATCTAAAGAAATCACTGCTGAATCTGAAATAAATCCATCTTCGCCATTGTCTTCATAACCTAAAAATACTTGATGCCAATCTCCTTTCAACGATTTAATTTTCGTGGAACAACTTGTTGTAAATAATAAAACAAACAGAAGTAAAAGATTTATTTTCATATCAGTAGTTTTTTAATCCATAAAAAGATACTACTTTCTAATTAAAATTTATAAACTTATACATACATTTACTCTACTAAATTTATAGAGATTATGAAATTTAAAACAATCTTATTCAGCCTATTTATTACTATCGCAGGAATTGTACAAGCACAAACTGCTGAAGAAATAATGAACACCGCTTATAATCAAGCCAAGATAGAAAACAAAAATGTTTTCTTAATCTTTCATGCATCTTGGTGTGGATGGTGTAAAAAGATGGAAAAGAATATGGATGATCCTTTGGTTAAAGAATATTTTGATAGCAATTACGTAAAAGCTTTTGTAACTGTGGAAGAGCGTGGCGAAAAAGTTAAACTTAATACAACGAACGGAGATCTTTTACTTGACAAAGTTGGAGGAAAAGGCCAAGGATTACCTTTTTGGGTAATTTTAGATGAAAAAGGAAATGTTTTAAAAGATTCTAGAATTAATGGTGAAAATGTTGGTGGACCAGCTTCTGAAAAAGAAGTGGATTATTTAATCTCGACTTTAGAACCAACATCTAAAAACCTAAAAATAGATACTGAAAAAATTAAAGAAGTCTTTATATTAAAGAAAAAATCTTAATTGAATATAAAAAGCCATCAGATTCTGATGGCTTTCTTTTTATTTCGTAAGTGCCTGAAACGCATCTTCCAAGTTTTGATATTGACCTTTAAATTCTTCAATCGGTTGATCGGCAACAATCTCGCCTTTATTTAATAAAATTACACGAGAACATAACGCTTCTACTTCTTGCATAATATGTGTCGATAATATGATAGTTGTATTTTTTCCTATTTCTCTAATCAACTCTCTAATTTCAATAATTTGATTTGGATCTAATCCGTTTGTTGGTTCATCTAAAATCAAAATTTCTGGTTTTGATAAAATTGCTTGCGCTAAACCTACACGTTGTTTATACCCTTTTGATAACTGATTTATCTTCTTATGTTGTTCCGGAGTTAAGCCAACTTCTGCAATAACTTCTGCAACTCGTTGCTTTTTTTCTCCACGAATATTCATTACAAATTCCAAATATTCTTTCACATACATATCCATATACAACGGATTATTTTCCTGTAAAAAACCTATTTGACTTTTAGTTTCGATTGGATTTGTATTAACCGAAGAATTATTTACTAAAATTTCCCCATTATCTGGAATAATAGCATTGGTAATACTCTTCATTAATGTCGACTTACCAGCACCATTCGGTCCTAATAAACCAACTACTTCACCTTGTTCTATCGAAAAAGACACCTTATTCAGTGCCAATTGATTACCGTACTTTTTTGTTAAATCTTTAATAACAATTCCCATCCAATGAAAAATTTTTGATAAAATTATAAAAACGTAATTAGGATTAAAAAATTATTTATAGCTTTGTTTCAGATTTTTACAGAAATGACAATGTTCAATTATTTTAACGCGTTTTTCTTTTACTTTTTTGGATGGTTTTCAGAAGAGCAGGGACTGCGTTGTCATAATTGATTATATATATTAATAAGATAAAAAGGTCCCGCGGAAACGTAGGGGCTTTTTTTTTGCCTAAAACAAAATGAAAACAAAAGTTGCAATTCAAGGTGTAAAAGGTTCGTATCATCACGAAGCTGCCGCAAATTATTTAGGAGATGATATCGAATTGTTAGAATGCGATACTTTCAAACAATTAGCAAAAGCCTTGAACAAAGGAAAAGTTGATAAAGCCATCATGGCGATTGAAAACACGATTGCTGGAGCAATTTTACCAAACTATGCTTTAATTACGAAATATGGATTAAAAGTAGTTGGCGAAATCTATTTATCGATTCAACATCAATTAATGGTTCAGAAAGGACGAACTATTGAAGATGTAAAAGAAGTTCGTTCGCACCAAATGGCATTGTTGCAATGTGATAAGTTCTTAGAAAAACATCCGGATTGGAAAGTTGTAAATGATGTAGACACCGCTTTAACAGCGAAAGATATCGTTGATCAAAATTTAGATTATGTTGCGGCTATCGCATCAAGAAAAGCAGCCGAAGTTTATGGTTTAGATATTTTAGCATCAAGCATTCAAACTTTTCAAGACAACTTTACACGATTCTTTGTTTTGGAACGAGAACATATCGATTATGAAGATTTCAATAAAGTTTCGATGCGTTTTTCAGTGAATCACAAAGCAGGAGCTTTGGTAGAAGTATTAAATCATATCGCTGAATGCGGAATTAACATGGATAAAATCCAATCTGTTCCGATTATTGATAAACCTTGGGAATATTCATTCCACATCGATATCACATTTGAAGACAAGCAACAATATTATACGTTATTAGGCAAAATAGCAAAAAAATTAACCGACTTAGAAATATTAGGCGAATACAAAAAAGGAAAAGAATGATAACAGAAGCCAAACGATTACAAAGTGTTCAAGAATACTATTTCTCAAAAAAATTACAAGAAATAGCGAACATGCAAACGGAGATTCCTATTATTTCCTTAGGAATTGGAAGTCCAGATTTACAACCAGCACAAGAAGTGATTGAAACTTTAATCAAAGAATCTCAAGCTGGCGTAAATGGCTATCAAAGTTATCGTGGCTTACCTGAAATGAGAAATGCAATGGCTCAGTTTTACCAAAATCAGTTTGGAGTTAAGTTAAATCCTTCCACAGAAATTCTTCCTTTGATGGGTTCTAAAGAAGGAATTATGCATATCTCGATGGCATTTTTAAATGAAGGTGATAAAGTTTTAATTCCAAATCCAGGGTATCCAACGTATACTTCGGTAACTGAATTAGTACAAGCCGAACCTTTATTTTATGATTTAAAAAGTGAAAATGATTGGCTTCCTGATTTTGAACAATTAGAAAAATTAGCCGAACAAAAACCAAAAATCATGTGGATTAATTACCCACACATGCCAACTGGAGCAAAGGCTCCGCGAGAAGTTCTTGAACAATTAGTTGATTTTGCAAAGCGTCATAACATATTAATCGTAAATGATAATCCGTATAGTTTTATCTTAAACGAAAATCCAACAAGTATTTTATCAATTGATGGAGCAAAAGATATCGCAATCGAATTAAACTCTTTGAGTAAGACATTTAATATTGCTGGATGGCGCATCGGAATGGTTTTAGCTGATGAAAGTTTAATTAATTCGATATTAAAAGTCAAATCGAATATGGATTCTGGAATGAATTTCGCGATTCAGAAAGCTGCGACCAAAGCGTTAGAAGTTTCAGAAGATTGGTATAATAATCTAACGAAAGTTTATTCAGAAAGACGAGAAATCATCTATCAAATCTGTGAAAAATTAAACGTTACTTACGATCCAAAAGCTGTTGGAATGTTTATTTGGGCAAAACTTCCTGAAGGAATTGATGACAAAACATTTATTGATGAAATTCTTTACGAGAAAAAAGTTTTCATCACACCTGGAAGTATTTTTGGTAGCAACGGCAAAGGCTACATCCGATTTTCACTTTGTGCACCGATCGAAAAATTAAACGAAGTTCTTGAAAGATTATGAAAAATGTAACTATTGTTGGTTTAGGATTAATTGGAGGCTCGTTTGCTTTAGCCTTAAAAAAAACAGGACTTGCTGAAAAATTAATTGGAGTTGATACGAATACAAATCATCAAATTGAAGCTTTAGAATTAGGAATTGTTGATGAAATTGATAATTTAAAAGAAGCAGTTTTACGAAGTGATTTAGTTGTTTTAGCCATCCCGATTAATGCAGCTCAGAAAGTTCTACCAGAAATCTTAGATTATATTCCGACAGAAACCATTGTGATGGATATGGGATCTACAAAAGCAGGAATTTGTGAACGAGTAAAAAATCATCCCAACCGAAAAAACTTTGTCGCAACACATCCAATTGCAGGAACAGAAAATTCAGGTCCAAAAGCAGCTTTCGCAGAATTATTTCTGAATAAAGTTTCGATTATTTGCGATCCTGAAGAAAGCGCTCCAAGTGCAGTAAAAAAAGTAAAAAAGATTTATCAAAATCTTTGGACTAACGTAAGTATGATGACAGCCGAAGCACACGACGAGCATATTGCATATGTTTCCCATCTATCACATATTACCTCGTTCGCTTTAGGACAAACCGTTTTAAATATTGAGAAAAATGAAAAAGCAATTTTTGATATGGCAGGATCGGGATTCGAATCGACTGTTCGTTTAGCAAAAAGTTCACCAGATATGTGGACACCGATTTTTATTCAAAACCGAGAAAATTTGTTAAATGCAATTGATGCTTACGAAGAACAAATAAAAAATATGCGTCGAATGATTGAGGAAGCTAATCCTGAAAACATTCACCAATACCTTTCGAATACGAACGATATAAGAAGAATATTAAATAAAAAATAAATACCTAAATCTATATACCTTAAATTTGTAACAATTATGGAAAATAATAACTGGATTAACCAATTCGAGAAACCACTAATCATCGGTGGACCATGTAGTGCTGAAAGCGAAAAGCAAATGATGACAATTGCAGAAGAAATTGACAAAGACTATGTCAAAGTCTTTCGCGCGGGAATCTGGAAACCACGTACTAAACCAAACTGTTTTGAAGGTGTTGGTGCAATCGGTTTAAACTGGTTGAAAAAAGTAAAAGACGAGTACGGAATGATGATTGCAACTGAAATTGCAAACGCAAACCATGCAAAATTAGCTTTAGAATATGATGTTGATGTTTTATGGATCGGAGCTCGTTCTACTGTAAATCCATTTACAGTACAAGAAATTGCTGAAGCTTTACGCGATACAGATAAAATTGTTTTAGTGAAAAATCCTGTTAATCCAGATTTAGATTTATGGATTGGAGCTCTAGAGCGTTTATCTGGACAAGGAATTAAAAATTTAGGTGCAATTCACCGTGGATTTTCGACTTACAAAAAGACGAAATACCGTAATAATCCACAATGGCAAATTGCTTTAGATTTTAAAAATAAATTACCAAACATTCCTATGATTTGTGATCCATCACATATTTGTGGAAACAGAGAAGGTTTATTTGATGTATCTCAACAAGCATTCAACTTCGAGTACGATGGTTTAATGATTGAGACACACTGTAATCCAGACGAAGCTTGGTCTGATGCTGCACAGCAAATTACACCAGCTCGTTTAAAAGAAATTTTAGTTGATTTAGAATTACGTCAGTCTGACGATCCTGATGCGATTTACAAAACAGGAATCGATAATTTACGTCATCAAATTGATGAATTAGATAGCTCTATCTTAGATACAATTGCACAACGTATGAAAGTTGCTAATGCAATTGGTAATTTAAAGAAAGAGCATAATGTTGCGGTTTTCCAACCAGAAAGATGGAAACAAATTCAAGAAAATGCTGTAAAAGCAGGAGCTTCTTTAGGTTTATCAGAAGATTTTATTGATAAATTATTACAAGCTCTTCATCAAGAATCAGTTGCGCAACAAAATAACATAATGATTAAGAAAGAAGAAAAAATATAATTCAGTTTGAAGGGAATTGTAACAAAATCTACAGGTAGTTGGTATCATCTTCGCGTTGAAGATGGCACAACTTACCAAGCCAGAATTCGAGGAAAATTCAGAATTGCGAATATCAAACACACTAATCCTATTGCGGTTGGTGATGAAGTTGATTTTGAAATTGACAAAGACGATGTCGCAGTTATTACTAAAATTCACGAACGTAAGAATTACATCATTCGTAAATCTGTTAATTTATCTAAGAAAACACACATTATTGCATCTAATATTGATGTTGCTTTCTTAGTGGTAACAATGGCAAATCCTAAAACATCGTTCGGTTTTATCGATCGATTTTTAATCACTGCCGAAGCTTATCACATTCCTGTTGTCATATTATTCAACAAGATTGATGCCTATACGGAAGATGAATTAGATGATTTAGCTTTATACAAGCACATCTACAATTCTATCGGTTATGAAAGTTTAGATATTTCTGCTGAAACTGGTTTAAACTTAGATTTAGTTAAAGAAAGATTAAAAGACAAAACAAGTTTAGTTTCTGGACATTCTGGTGTTGGAAAATCTACTTTAATCAATGCACTACATCCAGATTTAAATCTAAAAACGCATCAAGTTTCTGATTTTAATAGTAAAGGGCAACACACCACAACATTTGCACAAATGTTTGAATGGCCTTTTGGTGGATTTATTATCGATACACCCGGAATTAAAGAATTTGGATTAGTACATTTAGATAAATCTGAACTTCAGAATTATTTCCCTGAAATATTCGAATTGAGAAGCGAATGTAAATTTGATAACTGTATTCACGTAAACGAACCAAAATGTGCCGTTCGAGATGCTGTTGACGCTATGGAAATTGCTCCTTCTCGTTACGATAACTATGTAACTTTCCTTGAAGAAGAAATTTATAATCAATAAATATTTAACAAAAAAGCATAATCAAGTGATTATGCTTTTTATATTTGCGCTAAAATTAATAATTTGATTTTGAGAGCGATTCACATCACACTTTTTCCAATTTTATTTTAATACTATAAATTTTTCCACGATAAAATCAACTGAAGTTTATTTATATAATAGCGAATATGGAAAAAAATATCACTTCTCTCCAGATTTTAAAGGTTTAAAAGCTTGTAAACATCCCATCATAAAAGTAACACTTTCAGGAGCCAAAAAATGTGGAAAAACTATTTATGGTCATGAAAATAATCTTTTGCTAATTCAAAGTTTTTTGTTAATTTTTCGATAATGAAACTACCTGTCATTTTAAAATATTTAATTGTATCATTTACTTTTCTTTTTTTATTTAATTGTAATAAAAAGAATGATGAAAAATCGAAAAACTTAATTCCGAATTCTTCATCTATCTCAACTTTAATTGAAGAAGCTGGTGATAATAATCTTCCTGAAAAATCGAGAATACAACGAATTGAAAAAGCTATTTTACTTGCAAAAGAAAGTAATAATGATTCTTTAGAGTTTAAAGCTCTCGAATCTAAAATGTATCTTTTTACTGAGTTTGGTATGGACGAAAGTGCATTAAATCTTAATCGTGAAATTTTAAAAAGATCAAAAGATTTAAAAAATAATCAATACATCGCAAATTCATATTTCTTATTTGGTAACTTCTATTACGAAAATTACAATACTGATAGCGCATATTATTACTTTAATAAATCAAAAGACGAATTCATTAAATTAAAGGACAAAGACGGCATTGCTAAGAATAGTATTAATCTTGCTATGATCCTTAATGATGTTGCTTCTTATTTTGAAAGTGAAAAATTATCTTTAGAAGCTCTTTCTAACGTAAAAGATAACCCGAATCATCCTTTTTTAACTCCTATTTATAATAATCTTGCAGTTTCTAGTGGTAGTTTATTAAACTACAACGAAGAATTATATTGGTACGATAAAGCATTAGAATTAACGGAAGATCCGTATTACATTGTATCTATCAAACACAATAAAGGTGTTGCATATACATTATTGAAAGATTATGATAATGCAATAAATATTTTATCTGGAATACAAGATGATAAAATATTAAAGCAATATCCGAATGTAAAAGCTAGAATTTTAGATAATTTAAGCTATGCAAAATGGTTAAAAAATAGCGATGCTAATGTAATTCAGGATTATAACGAAGCTATTAAAATATTTATAGAAACTGAAGATAGTTTTGGTTTAAGTACAGTTTATGATCATTTATTTGAGTATTATAAAATAATAAATCCTAATAAAGCATTAGATTATGCGTACAAAAAAATTGAAATTACTGATAAATCTAATAATACTGAAGGCAAGGTAAATGCCTTAAAAAGAGTTATTGTATTAAAACCGAATAGAAAAGATATTGAAAGTTACATTACCCTTTCAGACAGTTTACAACACCTAAATAGCAACTCAATCTATCAATTTGCTAAGCTTGAATATGATGTTGATGCAAATAGAAATAAAGTACAATCACTTTCTTTAGAAAATGCAAATAAAGAAATTGATTTACAGCGAGCTAAAATTTCAATAATTATAACTGTCTCAATTTTAGTAATTGCGACAATTAGCTTTTTTAGTTATACATATTACATCAGACAAAAAAGAAAACAGGAAACTTTAGAAACTATTTATGAAACTGAAGTAAAGTTCTCTCAGAAACTTCATGATGAATTAGCTAATGATTTATTTTCGACGATTACATTAGTAGATTCTATCACTTTTGAAGATCAAGAATTAAAAAATAAATTGATTCACAACTTAGATCATATTTATTCGCAAACGCGAAATATTTCAAGAGAAAACAATATTATTGATACTAAAAACTTTAAAAAAGAATTAGATATAATGCTTGGATCATTTAAATCTGATCAAGTTAATGTTTTATCAAAAGGTATTGATAGTATCAACTGGGATGAGATTGAAAATCAAGTAAAAATATTAATTTATCGTGTCTTAATGGAACTTATGACTAATATGAAAAAGCATAGTGATTGCTCGATTGTTGTAATTAGTTTTAGTGAAGAATCAAACAATATACTTGATATTAAGTATGTTGATAATGGAAGTATATCTTTAGATGAAACCAAAATAAACAAGAATGGTTTAAAGAATGTGGAAAACCGTATTTTTAGGTTAAATGGAAATATTAATTTTGACTCTTCTAGAGGATTCAAAGCTTTTATTAAAATTCCAACAACTAAGAAAACCAAATTAATATGATTAAAAGAATATTAATCGCAGAAGATATTGATAGCATTAACACTGGTATAATTTCTATTCTAAAAGAAACTTTTAACTTCAGTATTGATCATGCTAACTCTTGCGATAAAGCTCTTCTAAAAATCAAAAAAGCCGCACTAGAAAACCAACCTTTCGATTTATTAATTTCAGATTTATCCTTCAAAACTGATGGATTATTAATTCCCGAATTAAAAAATGGAGAAGAATTAGCTATTGCTGCAAAAAAAAAACAACCTAACTTAAAGACCATTATCTATACAATTGAAGATAAACCAGCTTTACTAAAACGATTAAAAGAAGAAGTAGCTGTAAATTCTATTGTTTTAAAAGGTTTAAACAGTTTATCAGAATTATGCACAAGCATTGAAAAAATTAATAGCGGAGAAAACTATTTCACAACAGAAGTTTTACATAAAATAAAAAACGATTCTACAATTACAATCGGTGAGTACGATATTACCATTTTAGATTTATTATCTAAAGGTTTAACACAACAAGACATTTCACATTCATTAAAATCAAAAGAAATTAAACCTTCTTCAGTTAGCGCAATCGAAAAAAGAATCGGAGAGTTAAAAACCTGTCTTAAAGCAAATAACAGTATTCATTTAGTTGCTATTGCGAAAGATATGTTCCTTATTTAATAATAATTTTTCTTTTTTTTTCTTCATTTTACGGAATTCCGTAAAAATCTAAATAATGTTCCCTCTAAATTTGCAGCAAATAATAACACAACATGGAACACTTATACGTTGAAGTCACTTTTGACTTTAATGAAGAATATAAAAAAGAGAAGGAAATCTTTTTAGATTATTTAATGAGTGAACATTGGGTGAATATAAATTCTGAAAGAAATTGGAAAATTGGTTTCAATCAAGATTTAATTATTAATGATAAAATAGCAATAATTAAAGAAGATTTAGAAGTTGCTTCTAAAATTTCTAAAATAAAAGCCGTTGACTACGCTATTGTTTTAAATGACAGTTTGTATTTCGGCTCAATTAACTAACTGCAATTTAACTTAAAACTAATCTAACAATAAGCAATATAACCTAACAACCTTAAAACCTGCTTATTCTAATAACCAACCTAGCTAAATAATCAAGTCTGTTCTGTCCTAACACTTAACAGGCTTTTTTATTTTTATATGTTTCTAATATGTCTAATTTTATGAATCGAAAATAGATAAATGAGAATTATAATACAGCGCGTACAATACGCTTCAGTAAAGGTTGATAACGAAATTACTGGAAAAATTAATAATGGACTTCTCGTATTGGCTGGTTTTGAACCTGAAGACAATCAAGAAGATTTTGAATGGATTTCTAAAAAAATTGTTCAATTACGCATTTTTGGCGACGAAAGTGGTGTGATGAATTTAGATATCAAACAAGTCAACGGAGATATTTTAGTTGTTTCTCAATTTACACTACACGCTTCTACCAAAAAAGGTAATCGTCCGTCTTACATAAAAGCCTCAAAACCAGACGAAGCTAAAACACAATATAACAACTTTATAAACGTTTTAAAAACACATATAGATTCCGAAATTCAAACAGGTATTTTTGGAGCTGACATGAAGGTCGAACTACTAAACGACGGCCCTGTCACTATATACATAGACTCTAAGAACAAAGAATAAGTTAATAACTATGAATAAATTTCTACCCTCTACTCTACTTTTACTGCCATTTAGTTTATTTGCTCAATTTTTTCCAATTGATCAAATATCACCCGAATTAAAAAAAGATGCATATGCTGTAATTCGCTCGGATAAAACTGATATACAACTTAATTCTATCAACGAATATAAACACACCAACGAAGTTATTATTTCAGTCTTAGACAAATCTGGAGATAGTTATGTTGATGCTTATCAATTTTATGATCCAAATACAAAGATTGATCTTTTCGAAGCTGAAATTTTTGATGGTAATGGAAAATCAATAAAGAAATTTAAATCAAAAGATTTATCTGATGCAAGTGCAGTTTCTGGTGGACAATTATACACAGATAACCGAGTTAAATATTTAGAATTTACTCCTACTTTTTACCCTTATACAATCAGATACAAGGTAACTACAACAAATAAAAACACCTTATTTTTCCCGAGATGGTCGCCTATTTCTAACAACAATTTAGCAATCGAATCATCTTTATATACTTTTACAAATAACAGTTCTGCAACAATTCGTCATTTAGAAAATAACTTAGACGGATTTGAAATTTCTAAAAACAATACGGACAAAAGTTATACTTACGAACTAAAAAATCTAAAGCCTATACAATCTGAAGATATTATGATTAATTGGCGAAAAATTGCACCAAATGTTGTTTTCGCAAGTAATCAGATAAATATCGATGGTACACAAGGAAGTTTTGATAATTGGAACGATTACGGAAGATGGTCGTACAAAAACCTTATCAATGGAAAATTAGATTTTACTCCTACTCAAAAAACACATTTCCAAAACTTGGTAAAAGACGCGAAAACAGAGAAAGAAAAAGTTGCAATTCTTTACCAATACATGCAGAAAAAAGTCCGTTACATTGGCGTACAATTAGGTATTGGAGGACTTTCTCCTTTCCCAAATTCGTATGTAGAATCTAAAAGTTATGGCGATTGTAAAGCACTTTCTAATTATATGATTGGAATGTTAGATGCAGTAGGAATCAAAGGTTATCACACGGTTTTATATGCTGATAATGCTTCTGTTGATATTGATGAAAAGATGATGTATCAACAAGGTAATCATATGATAGTTTATGTTCCTTTAGCTGATGAAGATATTTGGGTTGAAGCTACGAGCCAAACGAGTCCTTTTAATCATTTAGGTCAATTTAGTGGAAATAGAAAAGTTTATATTTTTGATGATAATGGTGGGAAAATTATTCCTTCTCAAACTTTTGATCACAACAATAATATTTTAACAACAAAAGGAAAAATTGAAATAACAATAGAAGGAAACGCAAAAATTAATTTACACGAAACTTCTCAAGGATTATTTTACGATGATAATTCGCATGTAAAAACCTTGTTACACAAAGATCAAGTAGATTATTTTAAACGTAAATTCCCTGTTTTAGCTCAACCAAATATTGAGAATATTAAATTTGAAAATGACTGGGAAAATGCAAATTTCGAAACATTTTTAAATGTCTCATCTTCTAATTTCGCAAAAAAGCAAGGAAATAATTTAATCTTTAATCTAATTCCGGCTAATAACGAAACTACGACTATCAAAAAAGCAAAAAACAGAACCTACGATTTCCAAATTTCAAGAGGATATACCGATGTTATGGAATTTGAAATTACAGTACCTGCAAATGTGAAAGGAACAATTCATTTAGCTCCTATTTCAATTAAGTCTGAATTTGGTTCATATGATTTAACCGTTGAAAAAACAGCTAACAACAAATACATCTTAAAACGCACGTATCAACAAATTAAAGGAAGCTACGATAAAGAAAAATTCAACGATTATGTTGAATTTAGAAGACAAGTTTCTGCAAACGACAACATTAAAACTCTATTAGAATTCTAAATACATGAAACAATACTTTACTATAGGAATTGCAGCCATTACAGTTGTTTCTTCTCAAGCTCAGGAAATAAAATTTGGTAAATTTACGAACGAGGAAATAGCAAAAACAAAAAGTACAATTACACCTACTGCAGCTGCAGAAGTTTTATTTTCAAGTGCGAAACATAAAATTGATTGGGATCAAAGTACTGGTGATTTAATAAAAACATCAACAATTACCTATCGAATCAAAATTTATGATAAAGACAAAACTCCTGACCATTTACTAACTTTAGAAATTCCTTTAGGAAAAGGAAATTCTAAATCTGATATTGAAAAAATTCAATCTTTAAAAGCTTCAACTTTTACTCCGGAAGGAAATGGAATGAAAGAATTTAAAGTAGAAAAAAAGGATATTTT
The DNA here is from genome assembly GCF_003687725.1 of Faecalibacter macacae. Lineage (GTDB taxonomy): Bacteria > Bacteroidota > Bacteroidia > Flavobacteriales > Weeksellaceae > Empedobacter > Empedobacter macacae. Next base: position 172,428 of record NZ_RDOJ01000004.1, on the reverse strand, counting down.
CACAAAAAATGTACACAATTACCTTGATGTACAAACCCTAACATTTCCTAATGTACAAAATGGCTCAATCATCGAATATACATACGAAATCAGATCACCATTTTACTACAATACAGATACATGGTATTTTCAAGAAAGTGTTCCTGTTGTAAAAAGCCAATTAACGTTAGAAACCAATGAAGTATTAAATTATAATGATGATTTTAGAGGTCAATATATTTTAAAACCAACAACATCAAACAGAAGACAATCTTTAAATTACACTACTGGAGGGCAAAAAAGTGGTGAGTTTATGCAAGGTTCATACGCACCTACAAAAGTACAACAACACACGGCAGAATACATAATGAATATAAAATCGTATTCTACCGAAAACTTACCTGGATACGAAAAAGAAGCTTACGTATTAAATCCACGTAATATTTTATCTTCTGTACGATTCGAGTTAGCTGCATACACACCAAAAAACGGAACTCCACAATATTTCTCTACTACGTGGGAAAAAATTGGAAAAGATTTAATGGATAGCGAAAGTTTTGGTCGTCAGTTAAACGGAAATTCATTTTTAGATGATAAAGTAAAAGAATTAATAACTGGCAAAACAAATGATTTAGAAAAAACTATTGCTATTTTTGACTTTGTAAAAACAAATTACAAATGGAATAATTACAGTGGTAAATCTACAGAATTAGGAATTCGTAAAACTTTCAATGACAAAACAGGAAATGTAGCAGATATCAACTTGATGTTAGTTTCTATGTTAGAGAAAGCTGGCCTTAAATCAAGTCCTGTAGTTTTAAGTACTGTTCAGAATGGGATGCTAAACTACGTTTTCCCTTCTATGGCAAAACTAAATTACGTTATTGCTTCTGTTAACATCAGCGGAAACGACATATTAATGGATGCTACAGAACCTAATTCTAAAGTAAATTTATTACCATTAAGAACATTAAATCACAGAGGAATTTTAATTTCGAAAAATGAGACTAGAGAAGTAAATCTTGTTAACACAATTATGTCAACAGACAAAACTCAAATTGTTGCGACTTTAACTGCTGACGGAAAAATTAACGGAACATTTAATAATTATCACGACAATTATTTCTACATCAACGATAAAAGTGAAATTCAACACGATCCAAAAGCATTCGAAAAAGAATTTATTGAAAATTACACGTTTGATATCGAAAATTTCAGATCAGTTGATAATAACGAAAATATGATTCGTCACTCGTTTAAATTTGCTGATTTACAAACTGATGTTGCAGGTAATAAAATCCTTTTAAATCCATTATTATTCACAGCTTTAGATAATCATAATCTAAACTACGAAACTAGAAATTATAACATCGAATTTGGAACACCAATGACGATTTCTAAAATCATCAAAATCAAAATTCCAGAAGGTTATAAAGTAGAAAGTTTACCGAAAGAATACCAAGAAAAGATTGTAAACGATGCTGCAGGTTTTGCTTATAAATACGAGGAAAAAGATGGATTTATCCAAATTACTTCTGCTCGTGTTTTACCATACAGTGTCTTACCTTCAGACTACTACAAACCATTCAAAGAATTCATGAATAAAGTTGTTGAAGCAGAGACACAGCAAATTGTTTTAGTTAAAATATAACTTACTCTATAAATTATTAATATTAGCCAATGGAATCTACCATTGGCTTTTTTATTTTGTACATTTACTATTCATAATATATAAAATCAGACGAAATGAGTTTAAAACAAGCACAACAAGACGTAGATAATTGGATCAATAACCACGGTGTTCGTTATTTTAACGAATTAACAAACATGGCTCAGTTAACAGAAGAAGTTGGAGAAGTTGCGCGTATAATCGCTCGTCGTTACGGTGAACAATCAGAAAAAGAATCAGATAAAAACAAAGATTTAGGTGAAGAATTAGCGGACGTTATCTTCGTTGCACTTTGTTTAGCGAACCAAACTGGTGTTGATTTAGAATCTGCATTCTACAAAAAATTAGACATCAAAACACAACGCGATCACGATCGTCATCAGAATAACGAAAAATTAAAATAAGATGATTTTAGTTTCGAAAGAAAACGCAATTATAAAAGATAACTTACAAATCACTGGTTCTAAAAGTGAGAGTAATCGCCTTTTATTATTAAATCAATTATTTCAAAACGCATTGACTTTAGAGAATGTTTCCAATTCAGAGGATTCTCAATTAATGCAAAAAGCATTGGCGAACACAACCGATTTAATCGACATTCATCACGCCGGAACTGCGATGCGTTTTTTAACGGCATATTACTCAATTCAAGAGGGCCGTTCAGTTACTTTAACGGGTTCTGATCGCATGAAACAACGTCCGATTGGTGTTTTAGTGGATGCTTTAAATCAATTAGGAGCTGATATTTCTTATCTTGAAAATGATGGTTTCCCTCCGTTAAAAATTAACGGAAAAAAGATAACAACATCTACAATTACAATTCCTGCAAATGTAAGTAGCCAATACATCACAGCATTGATGTTAATTGGTACACAATTAGAAAATGGTTTAACGATAACTTTAGAAGGAAAAATCATTTCGGTTCCATACATCCAAATGTCGATTCAATTATTGAACAGAATTGGTGTAAAAGCAGAAATGATTGGACAAGAAATAAAAGTTGAATATACGCCTACAATTTCATCAAAAACTTTGCAAGTTGAATCAGATTGGAGTTCTGCTTCTTACTATTATTCCTTAGTTGCATTAAGTCCAAATAGCGAAATTTCAATTTCAACCTATTTTGAAGATTCTTTACAAGGTGATTCTGCTTTGCAAACAATTTATAAAGATAATTTTGGTGTTGAATCCTCTTTCGATAATGGTAAATTAACGCTAAGAAATAATCCAGATTTCGATTATTCAGACGTGATCACTTTAAATTTAAACAACACTCCTGATATTGCGCAAACAATCGCTGCAACTTGTGTTGGATTAGGTTTAAAATGCCATTTAACAGGATTAGAAACTTTAAAAATTAAAGAAACAGATCGTTTACAAGCTTTACAAAACGAATTAACAAAATTCGGGGCAATCGTCGTAATTACGAATGACTCTTTAACGATTAAAGGATATAATATTTTTGAAGAAACGCCAATTTTAGCCACATACAACGACCACAGAATGGCGATGTGTATGGCACCATTAGCTGTAAAATTTCCGATTAAAATTGAAAACGAAATGGTAGTTGAAAAATCGTATCCTACTTTTTGGGAAGATTGGAGACAACTTGGTTTCGAAATTAAATCAATATAAATTAAAAAAGCATCGATTTAAAATCGATGCTTTTTTATTAAAATTTTAATCTGAATTATCCTCCAAAATTCTGCATGCTAACTAAACTTGCATACGCTCCTTTTTGAGCAATTAATTCTTCGTGATTTCCTTGTTCAATAATTTTCCCAGACTCCATCACAACAATTTTATCTGCATTCTGAATTGTTGATAAACGGTGCGCAATAACTAAAGAAGTTCTGTTTTGCATCATATTATTTAATGCTTTCTGAACTAACTTTTCAGATTTAGTATCTAATGCCGAAGTTGCCTCGTCTAACACCATAATCGGCGGATTTTTATACACAGCACGTGCAATTGATAAACGTTGTTTTTGCCCGCCAGATAGCTTGCTTCCTCCTTCTCCAACACCTTCGTTATATTGTTCAGGCTGCTTTACAATAAACTCTTCTGCATTGGCTATTTCAGCAGCTTTTTTAATTCCTTCTGTATTTGGATTTGCATCACCTAAGGCAATATTCTTTGCTATTGTATCATTAAATAAAATTGAATCTTGCGTAACTAAACCAAATAAATCGCGGTATTTCTTTAATTGAATGTCTTTAATATTAACACCATCAATTAAAATCTCACCTGATTTTACATCCCAAAAACGCGTCAATAAATTTGCTAATGTTGATTTTCCTGAACCAGATTGTCCTACTAATGCAACCGTTTCTCCTTTATTAATCGTTAAGTTGAAATTTTCAATTATTGACTCATCTCCGTAACCAAAAGTTACATTTTTAAACTCAATTTTATCTTCGAAAGCATCAATAGATTTTGCATTTTCGTTATCCTTAATTGAAACATCAGCATCTAAAACTTCAAATAAACGTTGTGCAGATACTTCACCTTTTTGTATATCTGATAACGCTTTAGAAAACTTTTTAATCGGATCTAATAACGTGTAGAAAGTTGCGATGTAAAAAATAAATTCAGAACCTGATAATCCATTACCTTCCAAAGACAATTTCCCACCAAAGAAAACGATTAAACCAATAGTAATTGCTCCTAAAAACTCACTTGTTGGCGATGCTAAAGCGCGTTTTTTCATTACTTTCTGAAGATATTTTCTATAACGATTGATCGATTGATTGAATCGTCCACTTACTTGTTCATCTGCGTTAAAAATCTTAATAATCTTTAAAGCTGATAAAGTTTCATCAACGTAAGTAATAATATTCGATAACTCTGACTGAGCATTTGCAGCAGATTTTTTTAAACTCTTACCAATTAAAGAAATTATTGTTCCCATAATTGGAAAAACCAAGATAGCGAACAACGTTAATTCCATACTTGTAACAAATAATACGGTTACAAACACAACAATCATAATTGGTCCACGAATAATCTCTACAATTGAATTTAAAATATTCGATTCAACTTCATTTACATCATTAGAAATACGAGTAATCATATCTCCTTTGCGCTTTTCTGTAAAGTAGGAAACTGGTAATTCTAAAATCTTATTGTGTAAATCGATACGTAAATCACGAGTAACACCCGAACGTAAATCGACTAAACATGTTTCTGATAAAAAACTAAAAATATTTCTAAAGAAAAATGCAATAATGAATAAAATACATGAAAATGCTAAAACATAAATTGGTCCTTCAGTTGCAGTAATTTCACTCATTAAATAAGATGAATATTCAGACAAATAAACTTTTAAATCTGCAATTTTTCCAGAAAATTCTGGTTTAGTGAATATTTTATCTTTTTCTTCTCCAAATAAAATACCCAAAACCGGCATTAAAAACGCAAGCGCTACAACATTAAAAATTGCATAAAGCACATTAAAAAATATTGCTGTACCGAACGAGGTTTTATATGGTTTGATGTATTGTAAAGCTCTTTTATTGAAACTCATTGAAATGAATAATTTATTAGTTGTTCAATTTATTTGAACATACAAATTTAGGCAAAAAATAATGACTATCTTCTAAATCGAAAATAGTCATTATTAAGAGTTTTGTTTTGAGTTTTTGTGGTTTGATTACTTGAGTAACCTTTTTATTTGACTTTATGCCAAGTTTGAGTTCTGCCGACTAATGAAATTCCGACATACCCTCTTACGTCTAATTTATCTTTTCCGTTTAATTTTAAAGATGCTTTATATTCTTTTCCACTGTTTGGATCGATGATTTTACCACCAGTCCATTCATTTCCGTCTTTTTTTAATCCATTTAAGATAACCATTCCATTGATTGGTTTTCCTTTTAAAGCTCCACTACATTTATCACATTTTGAGTCCTCTTTTCCCTTAGTTAAGATTTTAGCAACTTTACCATATAACTTTCCATCTTTTTCATAGATTTCAACATAAGATTTCTCTTTTCCTGTTTCATCATCTATTGTTTTCCAAGTTCCAATCGGAGATTGACCAAACGCGTATGTTCCTAAAAACATTAAGAATGTAAATAAAAATGACATTTTCATAAATAGTGATTTTGTTCTACTAAAATATAACATTTAAGTGTAAAAAAAACACCAGTAATAAAAAAAATAAATAATCACACAAAATTTAACATTTAAAACCATTTAAATTGAATATCAATTAAATAAATATTTCCGTTTTAAATAAATATATACTTATATTATTTTATCAAGAATTTAATAGTGTTCTAATTGTACTTAAATTTTTAGTCACTCAAATAAATTTCGCTTGATTTAAGTTTAATATTTAAAATTTATTAATTTTATCTATAAATATTATAGAGTTTATAGATTTAAATAAAAATGAGTCCATTTAGCAGATACAGTTTACCTTTTAACAAAAAGGAAGTAGAAAAAATAATAGAATCTATTGTTTATGATCTACTATTTAGTCAACCCAAAAAAAGATATACTCACGAAGAAGTTAAAACTTGTTTAAATGAAATATTAACTCGTATCGTACCTGATGAAAAAGCTAATTATATAACCAAAGAATTTTTTGAACGTTTAGAAGAAATCAAAACTGAATTAGAAAAATTAATATTTATTTTCTTTAATAATGATCCTGCTTCCAAATCAGAAATCGAAATTATAGTATCCTATCCTGGATTTTTTGCCATAGCAATTCATCGATTAGCAAATGTATTATTTCACTTAGATACTCCTATTCTACCACGTTTTTTTTCTGAATATGCGCATAAACAAACAGGGATAGACATTCATCCAGGAGCAACGATTGGTAAAAATTTCTATATCGATCACGGTACAGGAATTGTAATTGGAGAAACAACAACGATTGGTGATAATGTAAAAATTTATCAAGGAGTAACTCTTGGTGCGTTTTATGTATCTAAAGATTTAGCAGATCAAAAGCGTCATCCTACGATTGAAGATAATGTGACAATATATGCTGGAGCAACAATTTTAGGTGGAACTACTGTTATTGGTGCAAATTCAGTCATTGGAGGAAATGTATGGATTACGAAAAGTATTGAGTCTGACTCCATCGTATACCAAGAGTTTGAACCAACGATTAAACAAAAAAATAAAAACCAAACAGATGATTTTTACATCATCTAATCAAATATATACACAATGATTTTAAATAATATTTTAGAAGCAATCGGAAATACACCAATTGTTAGATTAAGTAAACTTTTCCCAAATAACGAAGTTTATATCAAATTAGAAAAACAAAATCCTGGAGGTTCTATTAAAGATCGTATTGCATTAGCGATGATAGAAGATGCTGAAAAAGCAGGAATTTTAAAACCTGGTGGAACTGTAATCGAACCAACTTCTGGAAATACCGGAATCGGATTATCATTTGTTGCTGCAGTTAAAGGCTATAAAATGATTATTACAATGCCAGAATCAATGTCGATTGAGCGTCGTAAAATTATGGAAGCATATGGAGCTGAATTTGTTTTAACTCCAAAAGAATTAGGAATGAAAGGTGCTATTACAAAAGCACAAGAATTAGCTGAAACGATTGAAGGTGCTTGGGTTCCTCAACAATTTGAGAATTCTTCTAATCCAACAATTCATTATAACACAACTGCTAAGGAAATTTTAGCCGATTTTCCTCAAGGTGTTGATTATTTAATTACAGGTGTAGGGACTGGTGGACATTTAACAGGAATCGGGAAAGCATTAAAAGAAGTAAAAGCTGATACAAAAGTATTAGCTGTAGAACCTTTAGATTCTCCAGTTATTTCGGGCGGAAATCCTGGACCACACGCGATTCAAGGAATTGGAGCTGGATTTATTCCAACAAATTTAGACACAACTATTGTTGACGAATCAATTCAAATTTCAAAAGAAGAAGCTTTTGAATATGCAAAGAAAGTAGCTAAAATTGAAGGTTTATTTGTCGGTATTTCAACAGGTGCATCATTAGCTGCAGTTGCTAAATCGTTAGAAAAAATTCCTACTGAAGCAAAAGTTTTAACCGTAAATTACGATACCGGAGAACGTTATTTATCAGTTGAGGGATTGTTTTAAAATTCTTGTTGTCAATACAATAATAATGCTACGTTAGCTGATTATATTTTTATTTTAGATATTTAATATAAATTTTATATAGTATAAATAAAACTACAAAAATTAAAACAATAGTTAAAGCTTGAAAAAGTAGTTCAATGTATTTTGGGTGTATAAAAAGTAAATTCATAATATTAGTAAGTTAAATAGTGATAGAAATTATTCAAATAAATATATTAATTTATCACTATATCAATTAAATTTTATTTTCATTCATTTTTATAATTTTTTAGTAACTATCTTTTTAAACATTATCAGCTAACACTCATGCTGGCGAAATTAAATTCTATTAATTATACAATCAAAGGAGATATTTGTCAAAATGTCTCTTTTTTTCGTTTTAAAACGACAAAAAGTCAGCATAACTAATTAATTTTCAGTTTGGAATTTAATTTGATTAATTAACCTCAAACAAACAAATCAACGAACAAAATAAAGAAAAAATGGATTTTAATCAGTTTACAATAAAAGGACGCGAAGCGATTCAGTCTGCACAACAAATTGCAGCTGGAAATCAAAATCAAGCAATCGAACCAAGCCATATTTTAAGCGGAATGTTCGACGTTGATGAAAACGTTATTTCATTATTATTAGAACAACAAGGTGCAAACCTTAATTATATCAAAATGGAATTGGATGCTGAAATTAAAAAGTATCCAAAAGTCCAAGGTCAACAAACGAATCATCTTTCAAATAGTGCAAATTCTGTTTTACAATCTGCGCAACAAATCGCAAAGGAAATGCAAGATGATTTCATTACGTTAGAGCACATTTTATTAGGAATTTTAAAGAATGTATCACCTACAAGTCAACTTCTAAAAGATCAAGGTGTAACATTCGAGAACACTAAAAATTTAACTTTAGAATTGAGAAAAGGAGAAAGAGTAACATCAGAAAATGCCGAAGGAACTTACAATTCCTTAAACAAATACGCGAAGAACTTAACTGAATTAGCCAAAGAAGGAAAATTAGATCCTGTAATTGGTCGTGATGAAGAAATTAGACGTGTATTACAAATTTTATCGCGAAGAACTAAAAATAATCCAATTTTAATTGGTGAACCAGGTGTTGGTAAAACAGCTATTGCTGAAGGTATTTCGCACCGAATCATTAATGGAGATGTTCCTGAAAATCTATTAAACAAACAAATCTTCTCATTAGATATGGGAGCTTTGGTTGCTGGAGCAAAATACAAAGGTGAATTCGAGGAAAGATTAAAAGCAGTTGTGAAAGAAGTAACTTCTTCTAACGGAGAAATTATCTTATTCATCGACGAAATTCACACCTTAGTTGGTGCCGGAGGTGGCGGTGAAGGTGCCATGGATGCAGCAAATATTTTAAAACCTGCACTAGCTCGTGGCGAATTACGTTCAATCGGAGCTACAACTTTAAATGAGTATCAAAAATATTTTGAAAAAGATAAAGCGTTGGAACGTCGTTTCCAAAAAGTAATGGTCGAAGAACCAGATGAAGAATCTGCAATTTCTATCTTACGTGGGATTAAAGATAAATATGAACAGCATCACAAAATCGGAATCAAAGATGAGGCGATTATTGCAGCTGTAAAATTATCTACACGCTATATTTCAGATCGTTTCTTACCAGATAAAGCAATCGATTTAATGGATGAAGCTGCTTCTAAGTTGAGAATGGAAATGAATTCTAAACCTGAAGAGTTAGATAAATTAGACCGTAAAATTGTTCAATTAGAAATCGAAATCGAAGCAATAAAACGTGAAGATGATGAGAAAAAACTGAATCTTTTAAGAGAAGAATTATCAAATCTTCAGGACGAAAGAAATCAATTCAGTGCGAAATGGCAAGACGAAAAAAATAAAGCCGATGAAGTTCAGGATTTACGCAAGATTATAGAAAATATAAAATTCGAAATCGAAAAAGCAAAGCGTGAATACGATTATGCAAAAGCATCTAAATTAGAATTTGAAGATTTAGTGAATGCAAAAAATGCTTTAGAATATGCTGAACAAAAATTAGAAGAAAATAAGCACAACAAATTGGTAAAAGAGTTTGTTGATGCAGATGATATCGCAGAAGTTGTATCGAGATGGACGGGAGTTCCGGCTCAGAAAATGATGCAATCAGAACGCGAAAAATTATTACACTTAGAAGACGAATTACACAAACGTGTACTTGGACAAGAAGAAGCGATTACTGCAGTTGCAGATTCTATTCGCCGTTCTCGTGCAGGATTAAGTGACGAAGGAAAACCTATCGGTTCATTCTTATTTTTAGGATCTACGGGTGTTGGTAAAACTGAACTAGCAAAAGCATTAGCCGAATTCTTATTCGATGATGAAAATGCTATGACGCGTATCGACATGTCCGAATATCAAGAACGTCACGCAGTTTCTCGTTTAGTTGGAGCACCTCCGGGCTACGTTGGTTACGACGAAGGTGGGCAATTAACAGAAGCGGTTCGTCGTCGTCCATATTCGGTGATTTTATTAGATGAGATAGAGAAAGCGCATCCAGATGTTTTCAACATTTTGTTACAAGTTTTAGATGATGGACGTTTAACAGACAATAAAGGTCGTGTAGTCAACTTTAAGAATACGATTATCATTATGACTTCTAATTTTGGATCGCATACGATATTAGAGAAGTTTGCTGATATTGATGAAAACAATGTTGCAGAAGTTTATGACGATACAAAAGCTGAAGTTTTTGATGAATTAAAACTAAACTTCCGCCCAGAGTTCTTAAATCGTATTGATGAAATTATCTTATTCCGTCCGTTAAGCCAAAATCAAATTGGTGGAATTGTAGGAATCTATTTAAATGCAGTTGCAAAAAAATTAGCGCAACGCGATATTACATTAGATATTACGCCAGAAGCATCAGCTTACTTAGCGCATAAAGGATATGATCCTCAATTTGGAGCAAGACCATTAAAACGAGTGATTCAGCAAGATATATTAAACGAATTATCAAAAGAAATTCTGAAAGGAAACATTAATGATAACGATGCAGTCTTAATCGATTACTTGGAAGAAAAACCAGGAACTAACAAATTAGTTTTTAGAACGAATGCTTAACATATAATCCAATTATGAAGTCGATTTCATATTAAATATTTTAGTTAATTGTGAATCCCGTCACGTGTGACGGGATTTTTTTATCTTTATGAAAATCAATCGCTATGAAAAGAATCTTCAAATACATCCTAAAATCAATTGGTTTATTGTTTTGCATCCTTTTATTATATCTTTTAGCAGTAATCATATTACCATTAATCCCTGTAAATAAAACAACCTCATCATCAGATGATTGGGTAGAAATATACATCCTAACAAATGGAATGCATACTGATATCGTCGTTCCTGTTGAAACAGATGTGATTAATTGGTCAGAAATCATCCCGTTTGATGATACAAAAGCGAAACAACCGATGAAGTATATTGCGTTTGGATGGGGAGACAAAGGTTTCTATTTAGATACACCAGAATGGAAAGATTTAAAGTTCTCAACAGCTTTTAAAGCTGCTTTTTGGTTAGGAGATTCTGCAATGCATACTACATTTTACAATTCAATATCAGAAAGTGAAGATTGTAAAAAAATGACCATCAGTAAAAATGAATATATTAAGATGGTTAATTACATTAAAAACTCATTTGAATTTGGTACCATCGGTAAAGTACAACTTATACCAACAGAAATGGTGTACGGAGATAATGACTCTTTTTACGAAGCAAGAGGAACGTACAATATTTTTTTTACGTGTAATGCATGGGCTAGTGATGCTTTAAAAGAAGCAAAACAGACCGCTCCGCTATGGACAGCAACTCAACAAGGGATTTTTTATCATTACAAATAAAAAAAGTTTAAAATTTTTCTAATTCATTTTCAATTAGTTGCCCTATTTAAGCGACTTTCAGTTAAAAAAAAGTTTTAAAAAGATTTGGAGATATAAAAATTCGCTCTATATTTGCAACACAATATCGATAACGATACTCCTCCTTAGCTCAGTTGGTTAGAGCATCTGACTGTTAATCAGAGGGTCCTTGGTTCGAGCCCAAGAGGAGGAGCAAAAAAGACATTCAAATTTTGAATGTCTTTTTTTTTGGCTATATTTTAACAAACTTCACACAACCATTGGCACTCCTTTTTCATCTTATTAGTATAATTCAAAATCTAAAAAATGAAAAAGATCTTATTATTTAGTATATTATCATTCAGTTCAATAACAAGTTTTGCACAGATGAAAGAAGATATCAAAATGTTTCCTAAACCAGAAAATGGTCAAGTTCAAAAAGTAATTCGTGTTGAACCTCGTGAAAACGAAAATGATTACATGGTTGAAATTTTTGTGGGTAAAAAAACAACTGTAGACGCTTGTAACAACCATTTTTTATTAGGTAAAGTTGAAGCCAAAGATCTACAAGGTTGGGGATATACGTATTACGATTTCACATCTGATGGAAATATCGCGGGAACTTTAAAAGCTTGTATAGATAATAAACAAGTTGAAAAAGTAGTTTATGCACAATCGGAAAAATTAAGATACAATAGCAGATTACCAATCGTAATTTACACGCCAGAAGGATATGAAGTAAATTACAGAATATGGTCTGCATCTACAGAAGTTAAAACAGCCGAATAACGATATTAAATAAAAAAGTACAACTTAGTAAGTTGTACTTTTTTATTTTTAATGAAAGAATAATTGAGTTACTGTATAAATTATCAATCCTACTATTCCACCTACTATTGTTCCGTTAATTCTAATAAATTGTAGATCTTTACCAACTTCTAATTCTAATTTATCACTTAATTCTTTTCCTTCCCAATCTCCTACTGTTTTACTAATTAAAGTTTCAACTTCTGTTACATTTCGTAAAATCATTCGGTAAAGAAAATGACGAATCCATCCATTTATTTTAAGAATCATATCCTCATTTTCATTCAAATTTTGTGATAGTTTCTCTATGTTTTTCTTAATATATTTCTGTAAAGTAGAATCGTCTTGATCAAAACTTTCAGTTAAATTCATTTTCAAAGATTGCCATAAATCCGAAGCATACTCTTCAATACGATCTGTTGTGACAAATTCATCTCGCATCGAATTAATTCTCTCTTCCCAATATGGATCTGTCTTCGCTTTTTCGGCAATTTTAAGTAATGAATCTTGTATATTTTTTCGAATCGGATGTTCTTTGTCTTCTTCTATCTCTTCAATAAAACTAATCACTCCACTTACAACTCCTTTCGATATTTTTTTCCCTGCAAAAAAAGAAATCACAGGATGTTTTTCATTAATTTTATCTTCGATTAAAACATCACTTTCTTCTATATATGCTTTTGCTTTTGGCAAAATAACATCTAAAATTTCACTGTGTTTATCTTTTTCAACCAAATATGTTACCGCAGTTGAGGCTAAATCTTTTAAATCAAATTGTTTAATAATCTCATCACCTTTATCGGATAAAAAATCTACAACTTCTTTGTCGTCTAAGTCTTTTATAATCTTTTTTACAAAACCTATAATCTCTTCTTGTAAAACCTCTTGATTTGATTTCTTATGCAACCATTCTGCTACAAATTTCACCACATCTAGTTTTTCTATATAGGGACGAATGTTAGACGGAGTTAAAAAATTATTTGTTACAAAACTGCCTAAGTTATCACCGATTGAATTTTTACTTTGTTCAATCAAATTAGTATGCGGAATTTTTAATCCCAAAGGATAACTAAATAATGCGGTAACTGCGAACCAATCAGCCAAAGCCCCAACCATTGCGGCTTCTGAGAAAGCTTCTACGTAACCAATCCATTTATCTTCAGACTTTGTACCTAAATAAACCATGACAGCATAAACGATCGCCATCAATACAAATAATCCTGTTGCTATGGTTTTATGTTTTCTAAGACTTTGTTTTTTTTGTTCTTCAGTCATTTGATCAAATTGTATTATAAATTTCGCAAAAATTTAGCCAATAAAAAAGCGATGTCAAACATCGCTTTAAAATCGAATAATTTGGAATTAATTTCGTCCTTTTAATACTAATATTGCAAAATTTGCACTTGTTAATAATTGTCGGCTGTGACTTTCTGTAAATAATCTTTGAAAAGGATTTAATTCACGATACAACATACCTAAAACATCTATATGATACATCTCGCAATAATCTAATAATGCAGTTTCTACATCTTTACTTTTAAGCACTGCAACTTTAGCTTCTGGATAATTTACTTCCAATTCACGCTTATTCATAATCATATCAATCGACATTGCCTTCTTCTCTACATGGACAATATCTAACGTTGAATTATGTTTTTTAGCAAAGCCTATCATTTTTTCAATTGCAGGTTTTTCTTTTGGATCGAACATTGATGCATAAGCAAACTTTCGATTTTCTTGAAAAACAACATTATGAGGAACTGCCAGAACCGGAATTGGCGAATTATTAATAACGGCTAAAGTTTGAGATCCGAAGAATTTTTGTCCAAAACTATTTTCTCCATTTGTACCCATTACGATATAATCGATATTTTCTTTTTGTACAATATCAAGTACAGTAATTAATAAGTCTCCGATTTCTAAAGAACTTTTAATTTTTACATCTTCTAATTCGTTGTCTTTGGCAATTGCCAGTAATTCATTCACCTTAATCTCAAACTCATCTTCTTGCATGTTTAAGTATTCTTTTAGATGAGTTTTTAGCGTAATCATTCTGATGTCCGCGTTGATTGCTTTCGCAAGGTTTAATGCATAAATAAATGCATTGTTAGCTGTGTTAGAAAAATCTGTTGGGAATAATATTGTAGCCATAAGGTTTTGTTTTAGAATGGTTTTTATCTCTATCTAAAATTACAAATTTTCAGAATTTAAAGCACAAAAAAAGCGTTGAAATATCAACGCTTAACTATTATTTAAAATGATTATTTAATAACCAAAACGACGTAAATCATTTTCTTTTTTACGCCAATCTTTTTTCACCTTTACAAACAGCTTTAAGAAAACCTTTTTATCAAAGAATTTTTCTAATTCTTCTCTGGCTTCTTTCCCTACTTTTGATAAAGATTCACCTTTATGCCCAATGATAATTCCTTTTTGAGAATCACGTTCAACAAAAATTTCAGCATCAATAGAAATTAAATTCATTTCTTCTTTGAAACGCTCTGTTACAACTTCAACAGAATAAGGAATCTCTTTTGTATAGTTTAATAAAATTTTCTCACGAATTACCTCATTCACAATAAAACGTTCCGAGCGATCTGTTAATTGCTCTTCTGGATAATATTGAGGTCCTTCTGGTAACATCTCTTTAATTTTATTCACTAACATATCAACATTTACATTTTCTTTTGCAGAAATAGGTAAAATTTGTGCATTAGGTAATAATTCGTGCCAATACTCAACAGCTTCATTCAGACGATCAGGCGTAGCTGTATCAATTTTATTTAATAATAAAATAATTGGAGTTGATGTTTTTTGAAGACGAGTAAATACTTCTTCATTTTTCAAACGTTTTTCTCCGATTTCTACAACATAAAGAATCACATCAGCATCAACCAAAGATTCGTTTACTGCTTCCATCATTTTTGCTTGCAATTCGTACGCAGGATCTAAAACTCCTGGAGTATCAGAAAATACAATCTGATAATCTTCCGTAGTTAAAATTCCTTTAATACGATGACGCGTAGTTTGTGCCTTGTGTGTTGCAATAACTAAACGCTCTTTCATCATTAAATTCATTAACGTTGATTTTCCTACGTTAGGATTACCAATGATGTTAACAAAACCGGATTTAAATTTCTTTTCGTCTGACATGGTGCAAAATTACGAAATTCAGATGAATATATTAGAATAAATAAATCTTGGTCAACTTTTTGAATACATATACACCACAGTGAAAACTCAAAATTAGACGGAAAATTTTTATTAAAATTTTAATGACTTTTGTTAGTTTTTTATTTACCGAATTTGTACATTCGGTAACGTGTGAAAGAACAAATATAATAAACCAAAAAAAGAGAGAACGATGATTAAAGCTGAATTAATTGAGAAGGAAGAAGTTCAAAACTATAAATTCTTAGATGCGCCAATAGATGAAGTTCACGTACAGAAAGAAAAATTGATAGGAGCTGTACGATTAGGAAATGAGTTTAAATCAAAAGCATATATTACTTTCCAAACAGATCAAGGACCAAAGAAAATTGAGACAACTGTTTGGACAGTTACTGAAAAATATTTACAAATTAAAAATGGCATATTAATCCCATTAACTTCATTAATAGATATTCAATATTAAAAAAAAAGAGCCGACTTAATTATTAAGTCGGCTCTTTTTTTTAACTCGTTGTTAGTAATCTCTTTACTTCTTTACGAATTGCTGCTTTGTCGTTATTTTCAGGGAATTCTCCTAAAAAATACGTTTGCTTAGGGACTTCATGTTCTTTTAAACCGTCAGTTAGATAACTAAATTCTTCCATATAACGTCTTTCAACAATCAAAGTAACCACATCTTGTCCTGTTCCTTTTTCTGGAAAATTTATTACTACAAATCGCGTATCGATAAAAGGCTTTAAAACTTCTTCGATATGATCAAAATTTATAATTGTATTACTATCATCATCTAAATATTCTCCAGATGTCAGCCATCTAAAAGTATTATCTTCATTAATTATAACTGCTTTTTGAGTATTAATTTGCTCTTGAAAATTAGGTGAATCTACAAGTAATTGTCCGTCATTTGATTGACTAATATTTACATTACCAATGAGTGAATAATTTTCTTCATTTAATCTTCTTACAGCAATCGGAAATGATTTTACACTAAAAACCTCGTAGACTGTTTGCTGCTGATTGTTATTAAATAACAATTCTTTAGTTTCATCTTTAATTCCATTAGTTTCAACAGCAATTTTTTCTATTCGATGCAGTACATCTTCCGATTGTTGTACTTGCGCCTCGGTTAAATATACATAATTCAATCCCCAGTGAATAGAATTTTGATCTTGTCCAGTGTACGGAATTTTAATATCATTCGTTGGCTCAACACAATACGCTTCCATTTTTCCTTCAATCGCTTGTGCTAATGCAATAACACCATCTTTCATAGTAATCGAATTTGCAATCAAAGTCGTATCTCCTTGCTCAACATTCGTGTATTTATTCAATTCTTTAACTGTGTTCTGAATATTTTCACGTTTCATTGCAATCGTAAAGATATTTTCACCTTGCATTTCATTGATTTTAATTTCGCTGTGTTGTTCTTGATATTTCCTCAAAAAATTTAAAATATCAATCTGCCATTCCATAGCTTTATTCTCATCAATAGATGCAATAATTTCATTAATTGTCTGATTATTAAAGTCTAATTTCATGTTGGTTGATTTTATGATTTGATTTAAAACTTCAATAATCCTACCAAAAAGCTCTTTATCATATAGTTGTAATATTCATTTTACATGAAAATTTGAAAATATATCTGTCGATATTTTTTATATTAGCGTTATGAATCACAAAACAAATTTTTCGAATCTTAGATTTGAAAGAAGATTAAGTTCAGTTCAACCAGAAATGGAAGAATTTGAATTAGATAGTTTACAAGTAAAAAACAATTATACTTTTGACGATATAAAAAATCTAAAACAAACAGATTTTTTACCAGGAGTTGCACCTTTTTTAAGAGGTCCGTACAGTACAATGTATGTTCGTCAACCTTGGACAATTCGTCAATATGCTGGTTTTTCGACTGCCGAAGAATCAAATGCTTTTTATAAAAGAAACTTAGCTGCTGGTCAAAAAGGACTTTCAGTTGCCTTCGATTTAGCAACACACCGTGGATATGATTCGGATCACGAACGTGTAGTTGGCGATGTAGGTAAAGCTGGTGTTGCTATTGATTCTGTTGAAGATATGAAGATTTTATTTAATGAAATTCCATTAGATAAAATATCAGTTTCTATGACAATGAACGGAGCTGTTTTACCAATCTTAGCATTTTATATTGTTGCTGCAGAAGAACAAGGTGTTACACAAGAGCAATTATCAGGTACAATTCAAAACGATATTTTAAAGGAATTTATGGTACGTAATACGTACATCTATCCTCCTACGCCATCGATGAAAATCATTGCAGATATCTTTGAATATACTTCTAAAAATATTCCACGTTTCAATTCTATCTCTATTTCTGGTTACCATATGCAAGAAGCAGGTGCTACGCCAGTTTTAGAAATGGCTTACACTTTAGCTGATGGATACGAATATGTAAAAACTGGTTTAGAAGCTGGATTAAAAGTAGACGATTTCGCTCCACGTTTATCATTCTTTTGGGCAATTGGAATGAATTTTACGCAAGAAATTGCAAAAATGCGTGCTGCACGTATGCTTTGGGCTAAATTGATGCAAGAATTCGAACCAAAAAATAAAAAATCATTAATGTTACGTACGCACTGTCAAACTTCTGGATGGAGTTTAACAGAGCAAGAACCTTACAATAATATTGGTCGTACAGCAATTGAGGCTTTAGCTGCTGCTTTAGGTGGAACACAATCGTTACACACAAATGCCTTAGACGAGGCTATTGCTTTACCAACAGATTTCTCGGCTCGTATTGCACGTAATACACAGATTATTTTACAAGAAGAAACTCAAATTTGCCGAACTGCCGATCCAATGGGTGGAAGTTTTATGATTGAAGCTTTAACTAATGAGATGGCAAATCAAGCTTGGGAATATATCCAAGAAGTACGTGAATTAGGCGGAATGACTAAGGCCATTGAAGCTGGAATTCCCAAAATGCGCATTGAAGAAGCTGCTGCTAAAAAGCAAGCTAAAATTGATTCTGGTGAAGATGCAATTATTGGTGTTAATGCTTATCAATCTAAATTAGATCAACAAGAATTCGATATTTTAGATATTGATAATACAGCAGTTCGTCAAAAACAAATTGATCGATTAGAGCAAATTCGCGAGACACGTGATCAAGTTAAAGTTGAAGAAATCTTAGCTCAAATTACTGAAGCTGCTAAATCTGGAAACGGAAACTTATTAGAATTATCTATTGAAGCAGCTCGTCGTCGAGTAACTTTAGGAGAAATTTCTGATGCTTTAGAAGCAATTTACGGAAGACACAAAGCGATTACAAGAGGAATACAAGGAGTTTATGCTATGGATGCAGGAAAAATGGAAAGCTTTGAAACAGCAAGAAAATTAGCAGATGAATTTGCTGAATTAGAAGGTCGACGCCCTCGTATTATGGTTGCAAAAATGGGACAAGATGGACACGATCGTGGAGCAAAAGTTGTAGCAACATCTTATGCAGATATGGGATTTGATGTGGATATTGCACCATTATTCCAAACACCTGCCGAAGTTGCAAAACAAGCCATTGAAAATGATGTTCATATTCTGGGAGTATCTTCTTTAGCAGCTGGGCACAAAACTTTGGTTCCAGAAGTAGTTAAAGAATTAAAAACTTTAGGACGCGAAGATGTATATATTGTAGTTGGAGGAGTTATTCCAAGACAAGACTATGATTTCCTTTTAGCTAACGGAGCTCATTCTATTTTTGGACCAGGAACTAACTTAGCAGAATCCGCTATTGAAGTTTTAGAAAATTTAATTAAAGAATATAAATAATAATAAACTGATTGATTCCTGTTAATTCCTTTTGATTAGCAGGAATTAATCTTTAATTTTACAGAAGCAAAAATCAGAACATGAACAGATCTCTACGATTAACCTTAAAAACTACCTTTATCCTTATTATTGTATGGTTTATCAGTTATTTCGTTTTTGGGGAACACATTAGTTTAGAGTTTTCTGATTATCGTTTTGCTCAAATATTCCCTAAAATTTTAACGTTCGCTACTGGTGCAAGTATTTACTTCTTATTTATGCTTAGCATCAAAAAAGCAGATGGTTGGAACATAAAAAATATCTTAAAATTTGTATTTGGAATCATCATCGGAATCATTCCATTCTTTCTTTTTAAGTATTATTCTTCTGTCGGAAATTGTCAAAATTGGGAAGTAACTAAAAAAGTAAAATCTACTTTATACGAATCCGTTTCATCTTCTTCTGAAACTATAAAATCTATCGAAACTTATTGTTTAGAAATGGATCTAAGAGAAGAAAAAACATATAGAGTAATGGCAATTACACCATTATTTAATACAATTTCTCCTATTGATACTTTAAAAATCAATGAGACAAGCTGGAAAAAAGTTACGAAGTAATTAAACTTTAGGTAAGATTTTTGGTCTAAATAAATAGACTATAAAATCAATTTATGCCAAAGATACTCTCGTTTCTACTTTTTACTTTATTTACATCTTATGCTTTTGCACAAGATAAAATCAGTTTAAAAGGAAAAATCCAAGATCAAATCCAACTTCCTTTAGTTGATGCGTCAATTATTATTGGTAATACTGCCGATTCTTTACAAATTGCTTCAACTTACAGTGATGAGAATGGAAATTTCAATATAGATATTCCCATTCAGGATAAACCTGTTTATGTTATCATCGAAGATCCTATTGAAGGAATTTACAAAAAAAGCTTCGAAAAATTAACTACGCCATATGATTTCGGAACAGTAGAATTAAGTATTCAACGTTACGAATTAAAAGAAGTTTTATTAACTGTTGATCCTGTAGTTGTTAAAAATGATACTATTGAATACAATGCAAGTTCTTATGCCGTAAAACCAAATGCAAATTTAGAAGCACTTTTACGCGAATTGCCAGGTGTTGATGTTGATGATGATGGAAAAATTACTGTAAACGGTAAAGAAGTTAACGAAATTTTGATTGATGGTGAACCATTTTTTGGTACAGATGGCAAAGTTGCTTTAGAAAATATTCCGGCTGATATCATCAAAAAAGTACAAGTTTCGGACTTCAAAACTCGTAATGAAAAATTCTCTGGAGAACGTTCTCGCTCAGATAAATCTTCGATCAATGTAACTTTGAAAGAAGACAAAAAACAAGGCTACATGGCTGAAGCTACAGTTGGTTACGGAACGGACAATCGTTACGAAGCAAATCTGATGGCAAATTATTTTAAAGGAAATAAAAAGTTCAGTTTAATTGGTTCTTCTAACGATATTGCAAGCACAGGATTATCAAACGGCGCAGGATCATTTGGGCGTGGTCGAATGGGACGTCGTGGTGGAAATGGTATAACAAACAGTTCGAATATCGGATTTAATTACAACGATAAATTAAACGAAAAACTTTCTGTTGGTGCTAATTACAACTTCAATCATACCTACAATAAAAACGAAAATTACACGCGTCAAGAGAATTTATTACCAGATAATATTTATACGACTGAATCTAATTCGTTATCAAAATCAGAAAATTTTGCACATAATTTTGGAGGAACTTTAGAATGGAATAACAACTTGACTAAAATATTTTTTGCTCCAAAATATACGCACACTGTAAACAATGCTTCAACATTAAGCGATAGCAAATCGATTGATGAAAATGGGCAATTACGAAATGAAAGTTTAGCAAATAATAGAAACGAATCAAAATCGGATAATATTGGTTCGGAAATAACTTTATACCAAGGTTTCAAAGACAAATCATACCTTAATGCAACGGCAGATTTATCTTTCGCTCAATCAAAACAGAATAACAGAATTAACTCGAGTACTGTTTTCTATAACAGCAATAATCCTGATGATATTCGTAATCAATTAGAGAATAATAATTCGAAGAATAACAACTTTAATTTTGATCTGAATTATACACGACCAATCAGTGATTCTTTAAAACTTGCAGTTGGTTCTCGATACAATTATAACTTTATCGAAAACGATGAAATTACGTGGGATTATGATGAAATAACAGGACAATTTGTAACTCAAAACGATTTATTTACACGTTTTACAGAAACAAATCTGAACAAAATTACACCGTATGCTGAATTACAATTAACGAAAAATAAAATTTCGGGTACGTTAAAAGCAGGTACAGATTTTTACAATCAAAGAAACTTTGGTTTATACAGAGGTGATAATTATAACCTAACTGTACAAGAGACTTTACCGATGATTGAAGCTAATATTCGATACAAATTAGACAATAATAATTTGTCTTTCAATTACCGTTACAATACAAGTTTAGCCTCTACAAATCAATTATTAGCCATTGAAAATTTATCAAATCCTTTAAATATTTTCGTGGGTAATCCTGATTTAGATCCAAATCGTGCGCACCGTTTATCATTAAATTTCTCGAATTTTGATCGTAAAACAAAGCAAGGATTTAATGTTAACTTAGGATATAATTACAATGAATCTAGCATTGTTAATTATTCTTCGGTTGATGAAAACTTAATTACACGTTCGACTTACACGAATATTGAAGGTAATTATAACGTAAATGCTGGTTTCTTTTATAGCAAACAATTAAGTAAAGCTGGAAACAAATTAAACCTTAATGCTGGTGTACAAACAAGCTATGCGAGACAACAAGCTTACAGAAACTCTAGATTATACACAGCATACAACTCAAGTATTTCACCAAACGTACGATTAACATATAAATGGAACGAATATTTAACCTTATCGCCATCGTATAATTTAAGATTCTCAAACTCGAATTATGAAAATTACACAATTGATCAACAATCAAACACAGTTCATAATTTTAGTTTAAGAACAATAACAACTTGGCCTAAAAATTTAACTTGGACAAACGAATTTTCTTACAACAACAATTCAAGAATGGCAGCTGGTTTCAAAAGAGATTTCTTCTTATGGAATATGCAAATGATGTATTCTTTCTTCAATAATAAATTAGAAGCCGGAGTTAAAGTATATGATTTATTAAACCAAAATAACAGTTATACAAGAACAATTTCTGATGAATATATTCGTGATGAAAGAAACAGTATTTTAACTCGTTTCGTGATGTTCTCAGTTACGTTTAACTTGAATCAATTTGGCGGAAAATCAAACAACAATCAAAACTTCGACCAACCTCGCGGTGGAGGAATGAGAAATCAAAGAGGATTTTAATTCGAAATATATAACTAAGAAAGCCACTCGATCGAGTGGCTTTTTTTATGCTTTTTTCTTTTTATAAAGTGGAACTGTACTACACGCCTCGCCAAACATAATAGAATTGGCAACAGGTTGTAATTTTTCTACTAACTGAATGTAAGCCGAATCTGGAACCGGTTTTTTAGAACATCCTTTTACGATAATACGTCCATCTACATACTCATCTGTCGGTAATGCATTAATTATTTCTGTATATAAAATCTGATCCAAATCTTGCAAACTTCCATGAATTACACGCTTTGCAATTGGCTGCAAATAAGTCGCAACTAATATATATGCCCACGACGGAACAATGGCATCAGCCGTATTTGTCATTGCAACATATTTCCCTTCGTATTGCGACCAATCGTGGTCTTTTAAATTCTGACGGAAGTCTTTTTCTCTCAAAATTAACTCCTCGTAAAGCCAATCTTTTAAATCAAAAACAACACGAGGACCTTCTGGATAAAAATCCTCTAAATCCAAATTGATTAAGCCACTATTGGCAATTTTATTTATTATTTCGTCTGACATTTTGTTCAAATTTGATTACGTAAAATTACAAATATTAATCAACATCTTGGATCTCGAAATTAGTGTTTCGATAATAACTAAATTCTTATTTGTAATTAATTATCTTTGTATCTAAGAAAAATATATTCCTTTGAAATATTATATCATTGCAGGTGAAGCTTCGGGCGATTTACACGCTTCGAACTTAATGAAAGAAATCAAAATCAAAGACCCAAACGCTGAATTTCGTTGTTGGGGTGGCGATTTAATGGAAGCTCAAGGAGGTGAAATTGTTAAACATTATCGCGATTTAGCTTTTATGGGATTTGCAGAAGTGATTATGAATCTTCGTACAATCACAAAAAACCTTTCATTCTGTAAAAAAGATATACAAGCGTATCAACCTGATTGTGTAATTATGGTTGATTATCCAGGCTTCAACTTACAAGTTGCGCCTTTTATCAAGTCTTTAGGAATTAAAATTTACTATTATATTTCTCCTCAGATTTGGGCTTGGAAAACTGGACGTGTACACAAAATCAAAAAATTAGTTGATAAGATGTTCGTTATTCTTCCATTCGAAGAAGAATTTTACCAACGTTACGATTATAAAGTAGATTTTGTAGGAAATCCATTATTAGATTCTTTGAATAATTTACCTAAGGTGAATAAAGAAGAAATTAAGGCTAAATATGGATTAGATGATCGACCGATTATTGCGGTTTTACCAGGAAGTAGAACGCAAGAAATTAAGGTTAAATTACCTTTGATGTTATCGGTAGAAAAAGATTTTTCGGACTTTCAGTTTGTTGTTGCAGGCGCGCCTTCACAACCAACTGAAAATTACAAAACCATCGCTGGAAATGATTTAAGAATTGTTGAAAACAGAACCTACGATTTACTACGAATTTCTCATGCTGCCTTGGTTACATCAGGAACTGCTACTTTAGAAACAGCTTTATTAAAAGTACCAGAAGTTGTTTGTTATAAAGGAAATGCGTTGTCTTACGAAATAGGAAAACGTGTCGTTAAAAATATTCGATTTATCTCTTTAGTGAATTTGATTATGGATCGTGAAGTGGTAAAAGAATTGATTCAATACGATTTAACGTACGAAACGATCAAACACGAATTGAATTTAATTTTAAATACACCTAAACGTGATCAAATCTTAAAAGATTACGAAGAATTGTATCACAAACTTGGTGGTGTTGGCGCTTCGGAACGAACTGCTAAATTAATTACAGACGATTTAAACTCTAAATAATATCAATCCTCTTACTTCTTGTAAGGGGATTTTTTCATGTCTAAATGTTAAAATTTAAATACTTACGCAACCTTTTCAATTTTATACATCTTATCTTTAAATAACTTTAAAAAAATTATGACTATGAAGATGACAAAATTATTCAGCTACTTATTAGCTTTAGTATTTGTTGGTTTAACAACAATCAGCTGTTTAGATGACGACTCAAACGAACCTTTCTACACTTATGGTTTTATACCAGCTACTGCAATTGATGTCAACTTAGATTCAATTCAACCTGTATCACAAACAACAAATGTAAAAGTAACATTTAATTTAGCGGGAAGCTGTCAAGAATTCGTAGAATTCAGAAGAATTTTACCAGCTGAAGTAAATGAACTTAAGGTAGGAATATTTGGATCACAAGAGAATAACGTTAGTTGTACTAATGATATTCGTCCAACAGTAAAAACATTAAAATTTACTCCAACTACTTCTGGTGAACAAACAATTAGAGTTTGGGCTGGTAAAGATCCAGGAGGTGCAGATATTTACATCTCAAAAACAATTACAATTCCAGCAGAATAAAATACGTTTATATAAGTTTTGGGAAACCCAATAGAAAAAATTGTACTGCTATGCAAAAAAAAGGATAGGAAGGCACAAGAACTACTATACAGTCAGTTCTCTCCTATTCTTTTTTCTATTTGTCTACGTTATTCAGACAACTACGAAGATGCGCAGGATACTTTTCAGGAGGGTTTCATCTTAATTTTTAATAAGATTGATCAATACAATTTTGAAGGTTCATTTGAAGGTTGGATGAAGAAAATTATGGTTAATCTTTCGTTAGAAAAATACCGCAAAAAACTTAAGTTTTTAAACGATGAAGTAGATCAAATTCCTGATATAACCGATATAGAAGATAACGACGAATTTGATTATGAATACGATGAAATTCTAACCATCATTCAGACTCTACCCACCCAATACCGACAGGTTTTTAATCTTTATGTTATTGAAGATTATTCGCATCAAGAGATTGCAGAATTACTCAAAATTTCTGTAGGCACATCTAAATCTAATCTCTCACGTGCACGAAGTATTTTAAAACAAAAATTACATCATCTAAAATCTCCAGTAGTAAATGAACAAATTCGATCAGCATATTAAAAAGAAACTCTCTCAACAACAAGCCCCACCACTTGATGCATGGAAAAACATTGAAGAAAAATTAGACGATAAGAAGAAAAAAAGAGCTGTTCCTTTTATCTTTTGGATTTCTTCTTCTGCCGCATGTATTGGAATTGCGAGTGTTTTTTACTTTTTAAACACAAAAGAAATAAACACCATTGATAATAATATAGTTAAAACAAAAACTATTGATAAATCATCACAAAAAAATAATATAATTTCTAAATCGAATACCCTATTTAAACCTGAGTCAACAGATACTAACAATGTTATTAACATTGTTAACAACACAAATAAATACTACAAATCAAATAGTTACACTCAATCAAATGATGATAACTTAGATCATAATACAGATATAATCTTTATTGAAGCTGAAAATAACATTTCTTTTTCTTCAATTCAATTACTTGATGAAAACAATAAATCAACACAAAATCAACAAGTTGAAGATAAACAGCATTTAACAGAGCAATATATCGCTAAAAATCAAACTGTTAAAAAAGAGGAAGTTATTGATGAGAAATCTATCGAAGAAATTATAAAAGAGGATGAAGAAAAAGTAAAAATTGAACCTAAACTTGATCCACAAATGAAGTTTGCAGTTTCTACTTTTGTTTCACCTACGATATTTTTTAAAGATGAATCTATACTTTCTAATTCATTTGATTCACACGAAATCGAAAATAAAATATCGATGGCTTATGGTGCTAAAATTGCTTACCAAGTAAACGATAAACTGAAAGTAAGAACTGGAATTTCTAAATTAGATTTTGATCAAAATACAAAAGATATTGTAACATCAAGGATTTCGACAACTCAAAATTCGTCTATAGAGCCGTTATCATCAGCTGTTAAATTGAATAAAAATAATATTAAATACAACGGGAATTTGCAAGTATTACCGAATCATGAAGCTTATCCGATTTCATTTTACGCTACGGAGGAAAATATAATGAATCAAAAAGTAGAATTCGTTGAAATTCCTTTAGAGATAGAATATCGATTAATAAATAATTCTCGTTTCAACTTCTCTGTTATTGGAGGTGGTAGCTATATGATTTTAACAAAAAATGATATTTATATTGACAATAATACATTTGGTAGAAATAAACTTGGAAAAGCTGAAAACTTAAATGATTTTAGTTATTCGGCTAATGCGAGTTTAAAATTTGAGTATTTACTTTCGCAGAAAGCAGGAATTAATCTTGAACCAAATTATAAATTTCTAATCAATCCTTTAAAAGATTTTTCAAATAAAGACAATTCTTTACTCGGAATTGGACTTGGATTTTCCTATAAATTTTAAATAATAAAGGCGAAGATTATTCTTCGCCTTTATTGTTATTTAACTCAATAATGATGTTATTATTCTGTTTAGTTGCGTATACTTTTGCTTCTTCAAAAGTAGGTTCTCGTAGGAAAGGTTCTGAATCTCCAGAGTAACCATAAGGCTCCTTACGAACACCAAGAAAACTCCTATCTAACGTTTTATTTCCGTTAGTATCTACAAATACTTTTACCGCATAATATGTTTCTTCAATGTTTTTAAAAGTTGTCTCATACTGATTCAAATCTTTTATCGGAACATATAATTTCTTAAATGCGTTTTGTCCTTTCGTATAATTTTCTACATTTCTATAGAACTCGATAGACAAATTTCCTTCAACTGATCTAAGGTTTTTAATTGTAAGTTTTACATCTGTTTGAGCCATAGATAACTGCGAAACAAACAATGTAATAAACAATAAAAAATTCTTCATATACATTTAATTTTAAATAAATGAATTTCAAATAGTTAAAACCTATTATTAGAGATTCATTTTGTAAATTATTAGCATGAAAAAATACTTATTTTCATATCTAGTAATTTGTTTTAGTCTAGGAATTTACTTTTCTGAAAATTTAATTCCTGCTGCAAATTTACGAATTTATTTTATCATTCTTTTCTTTTGCTTGTTTTTCAGCCAATTAATCAATAGCACAATATTAAAAACTTTAGGATTTTGTATTCAATTTATGATTGTAGGATTTCTTATCAATACGACTAACAAAACCACTCATACAAACACTTTCGAATTAGATGAGACAGCTAAAGTCTATCAAGTAATTTTAGATAATAAATACAAAACAACTCACAAATACTATAAATTTAAAACGAAAAATTTAACAAATAATCACACTGGTTTAATTCATATTCCTATAGATTCAACTAACTATTATCCAAAAGATACTTTGATTATTTATGGTAAAACTTACCCATTAACAACGCCTAAAAATCCTTATCAATTTGATTATTCTGCCTATTTAAATCGTCAAAATATTGATCATATGATTTATGCAGAACACGTTTTAAAACACAGTTCTAATCATAATCATTGGAAAAAGTTTACCGTAAAATCGAAAGATAATATCAGAGAAAAGATGAAAGAATTTGGCTATTCGACCGAAACAAGATCTATCATTTCCTCTATGCTTTTGGGTGATAGAAGCGAAATTACACAAGAGTTAAACGATAGTTATGTAGCAACAGGAGTTGTTCATATCTTATCCATTTCTGGACTACATGTCGTGATGATTTATATAATCTTACAATACATTTTAAAGCCAATTTTATGGTTGAAAAACGGAAAATATATACGAATAATCTTATCATTAATCATAATTTGGATCTTCGCTTTTTATGTAGATATGCAACCTCCGGTATTTCGTTCAGCATTAATGATATCTATTTATTACATATCAGAATTAATTAAACGACCAAAAAATATCTATCATACAATTGCGTTAAGTGCATTTATAATCTTAATATTTCAGCCTCAATATTTGTTTGATGTTGGATTTCAATTGAGCTTTTCTGCTGTATTTTTTATCGTTTGGTTGAATCCAATTTACAAGAAAATCTATCAACCAAAACATAAAATTAGTCGATATTTTTACGATTTATCTACTACAAGTATTAGTGCTCAATTAGGCACAATGCCTTTTGCAACTTACTATTTCAATCAATTTTCGGGGTTGTTTTTATTAGGAAATTTAGTCCTTATACCGGCTTCATTTTTCATGATTGTAGGTTCAATAATTGCCATTTTATTACTTAGTTTAGATGTCAATTTTTCATTATTTACTACCATTTTTAACTTCTATATCGAGGCGTGTAACTCATATATTAAATGGCTCTCAAATTTTGATTCATTTGTCTTAAAACAACTTTATATTAGTTCATTAACTGCTATCTTAATCTTAGTTATTTTACATCAATTAAGACCGCTTGTTCTCAAGAATTCAAAGATTTCCATTTTACTGATTTTGGGTTCTATATTGCTTATTCAAGCTTATCGATTTGTAGATTTAAATCGAATTAGAAAAAGTAAAGAAATCGTAATTTTTCAGCAATTTAAAGAGAGTTTAATCGGTGTTAGAAATGGACAAAATCTAAAGATTTTTAGTTCCGAAAACTTGGATTCAAGTCTAACAAAACAATATACAATTCGTCCTTTTGAAGTTCGAAATCGAATTATAAATACAGAATATTTTCATATTGATTCGGCTATCATTCATCCTGAATTGTATAAATCAAAATCGATTTTAAGAATAGAAAACATGTCCTTTTTTGTAGGTCAAGATTTGAATCAAATTCCAGAAAAAACAGATTATATTTTAGTTAGAAATTCAAGTTTTAAACCCGAAAATTTGGATAAATTACCCCAAATAAAAAGGGTAATTGCTGATGGAAGCAACTACCCTAGTTATGTTTTAGAATTAGAATCTATCTTGAAAACAGAATCCGATTCTTTATTATTTAAAACCTCTGAACAAGGTTATTTTCAGATTAAATTTTAATATCAGAACCAAAATCTGAAGGAGAACGATAACCAAATATTAGTTTTTCTGCATTTCCTTTGTTATCCATAATTACTGTAGCTGGGTAACTTAATCTTCCGTTTGTCATTACATAAGCCAAATAATTAGCTTTTGCAGCAGAAATATATGTAAAATTAATACCTAAAAACGATACCATTTCTTTTGTTTCTGCATTAAATTTAACCGGAATGTAGTTCTCATTTACATATTTTGCAACTGTTGGATCAACGAAAGTTTCTTTATCTAACTTTTTACAGTAACCACACCAAGACGTATAGATATTGAAAAGAATAGGCTTTTCTGGATTAGCATTACTCACTTTAGTAGCCTCATCCAAAGACAACCATTTTATCTCTTGTGCTAACGAAAAAGAAGATAAAAAGATAGTTAATACAGTGATTAAAATTCTCATATTAGTTCTATTAAAATTATTTAACTCCGTGCATTAATTTCTTCATTACTGGATTTAAACCAATAACGATTACACCTGCTACAATTGGTACAATTGTAAAAATTAAGAAGAATGTTGATAATGAATATGCTTCTGTAATTTTCTCAATTTGTCCTCCAATAATTGCTGCTAATTTATTACCAATTGCAATTGCTAAATACCACATACCGAACATGAATGCAATCATACGCGCTGGTACTAATTTAGAAACGTAAGATAAACCTACTGGTGATAAACATAACTCTCCTAATGTGTGGAATAGGTACGCTAAAATTAACCAAATCATTGACACTTTAACTCCTTCTTGAATTCCGTGAGATCCGAAAGCTAATAAACCGAAACCGATTGCCATAATGATTAAACCTAATCCGTATTTTACAGCTGCTGGTGGATTTAATTTAGAATCCCAAATCTTAGAAACAGATGATGCAAAAGCAATGATAAAGAATGAATTTAAGATAGAGAACCAAGATACTGTAATCTCAGAAGACTCTGCAGTAAACTCGCGGTATAACATCCATAATGCAATCCCCCATATACCAATGAAACAAATCATTTGAACAATATTCGTTAATGGTGCTTTGCCAAACGTTTGTTTGGTTAACATCGCTACTACATAAGTAATAATTGCTAATGGGATAATTGTTAAACCAGCATTTACGATATTGAAAATTGTTAACGAAGTTCCTTCTAATGTTCTATCTACATTATCACGAGCAAAAATAACTAATGATGATGCTCCTTGTTCAAAAGACATCCAGAAGAAGATTACGAAGAAAGCGAAAATAATTACTGCAATCATACGATCACGAACGATTTTCGTATAACGAGTTAAACGTGAAATTACAACGAATAAGAATAAAATTAAAGCTAATAAAATAGCGAAATCTTGCCCTTTTAATGGTCCAACTTCAAAGTTGAATAAGTTCATGTTACCCACTTTAGATAATGGATCATTAAATGCATATCCTAAACCTAAAACTGTCATTACTCCAATTAACACTTTGTCAATCATTGTAAATGGATTTGGTTTATCATTTGGATCCATTGATTCTTTAGCTGCTTTAGCTATTGCTTCTTTTTGTTCTGCAGTTGGAGGATCTCCAATTGTTCCAAAAATTGGTTTAGCAAACCAGAATTGTAAAGTTCCTAATAACATAAAGATACCAGCTAAACCGAATCCCCAGTGCCATCCAACTTTTTCGGCTAAATAACCACATAACATCATACCAAAGAACGCTCCTGCATTAACCCCCATGTAGAAGATTGTAAATGCACCATCCTTTTTCTCTGGATATTTCTTATACATTTCTGATAAAATAGACGTCATATTTGGTTTAAAGAAACCTGTCCCAATTACTAAACAGGCTAAACCAATGTACATAAAAATATGTCCATCTAAAGCCATCGAAGCGTGACCTAATGTCATAATTAAAGCTCCGATTACAACTGCCCATCTATATCCAATGTATTTATCGGCAATGATACCTCCAAAGATTGGTGTGATGTATAATAACATCGCGTAAGTACCATATAAAGCACCTGCTTGCTCAGCATTCCAACCCCAACCAGAGAACGGACTACCATTAATGATAGCTGATGTTAAAAAGTTAATTAATAATACACGCATCCCATAAAAAGAGAAACGCTCCCACATCTCTGTAAAGAAAAGGACAAATAACCCAGAAGGGTGTCCTAATACTTTCGAGTCGAAAAAGTCTTGTTCTTTAACCGCTCTCATTTTGTTTGTTTTATATTTATTTTTCGTTTTTATTATTTTACGTCTTGCATTAGTTTTCTAACCAATGGCGAGATAGCAATTAAAATCACACCTGCTACAATAGCATATAATGCAATGTCTTTATACCCTTCTGTATAAGACATTAATTTGTCTAAATTAGTTCCTCCTTCAACAACAGAATTCGACATATTAGAACCAATTATTCCGGCAACATATTGTCCATAAGCCGAAGCTAAAAACCACATTCCCATCATTACTCCTTGTAAATTATCAGTTGATAATTTCGTCATAATTGATAATCCAATAGGCGATAAACAAAGCTCTCCAAATGTAATAACTAATAACGCTAATGTAAAGAAGTCTAATGAAGTCATACCAGCTGCATCAGCAAATAATCTGGTTCCGAATAACACGTAATAACCTAATCCTAAAAAGATAAATCCTAAACCGAATTTGATTACTGTATTAGGATTTAACTTACGTTTTGCTAACCAAATCCATAACGCTCCGAATACAGGTGCTAGGAAAATAATGAATAATGCTCCACCTGAATTATTAACTCCATTAGGATCTAAATTAAAACCTAATAAGCTTGAATGAAGGTTGTTTGCTGCGAAAATAGTTAATGAACCTCCTGCTTGTTCGTAGATTCCCCAGAATAAAATAGAGAAGAATATAAATACTAAAGCTGCATATAATTTTTTACGTTCAGCGTTAGTAACTTTCGTCATTTCGTAGAATAAATACAATAATGTTAATGGTCCGATTGTATACATGAAGTAATCTGTATAATCTGTGTTCTGAACCATTGCCATGATTAACGGAATTGATAATAAAGACCCACCATATACAGCAATTTCTTTCCATAATGGCTTCTTAACTGATTCTCCATTTGCATTTACATCTTCTGGTTGTAAACCAATTGGACCTAAATTTTTCTTCGTGAAATGGAAGTTAATTAAACTCACCAACATCACAAAAGCAGCTAATCCAAAAGCAACATTCCAACGATGTGCAACATCGATAATATCACTAAAAATATGCCCTTTCCCTATTGCGATACACAAGTAACCACCAATAAAAGCACCAATGTTAATTCCTGCATAGAATAAAGAAAATCCAGCATCTGTTCTTTCGTCCCCTTTCTTATACAACTCACCTACCATTGTTGAGATATTTGGCTTAAAGAAACCTGTACCAACAACCGTAAAAGCAATTCCTAAGAAAAAGAGTGAATGTGGATCTGCAGAAAGTAAAATACTTCCTAAAATCATTAAAGAACCTCCCCAAAATAGTGATTTCCTGAATCCTAATATTTTATCAGCGAATAATCCTCCAACAAAAGTAAAAGCGTATACAAAAGCCTGTATCGCTGCGTATTGTAGCTGAGATTGTCCTTCTCCAAATTTTAATTGATCAATCATGAAGAAAACCAACATTCCTCGCATTCCGTAAAAACAGAAGCGTTCCCACATTTCAGAAAAGAAAAGACTCCA
The DNA here is from genome assembly GCF_003687725.1 of Faecalibacter macacae. Taxonomy (GTDB): domain Bacteria; phylum Bacteroidota; class Bacteroidia; order Flavobacteriales; family Weeksellaceae; genus Empedobacter; species Empedobacter macacae. The sequence continues at coordinate 139,111 of NZ_RDOJ01000004.1, read as the reverse complement.
AATTTGCTTTGGATATTTTCCTTTAAAATTCTGAATTTCCTCTAAAGTTAATTGTTGACTCATTTGAATAAAATTAGCTAACAAATTTTTAAGATTTTGTTAGCAATCAACGAAAATAAAAAAAACCTCTGATAAAGCAGAGGTTTTTTTTATTTAATATCTTTTTTTTGAAGAATCATTAATTAATTCCATGCATCATACGTTTTAATATCGGATTTAATCCGATTAATATTAACGCTGTAACTGCTGGTATAATTGCAAAGATCATAAAGAAATAAGACATCGAATGTGTTTCTACGATTTGATCGATATATGATCCCAAGAAACCTCCAATGAAATTGGCGATAGCAGAAGCACAGAACCAAAATCCAAATAATAATCCGATAAATTTCTTTGGAGAAAGTTTAGATACATAAGATAATCCTACTGGTGATAAACATAATTCTCCTGTTGTATGGAAGAAATAAGCAATTACTAACCAAACCATACTTACAGATGCCGTTTTTGCTCCTTGTGGAATTTCCATTGCTCCATAAGCTAAAGCTGCGAATCCTAATCCAACTAAAATTAATCCTAAAGCAAATTTAACTGGTCCTGATGGATTCCATATTTTTTCCCAGAATTTACTGAATGATGAAGCTAATGCAATAATGAAAAATGAATTTAAAATTTGGAACCATGAAGCCGCAACTTCTGTTTCTACAGAATTAAACTCTCTAAAAATTTTCCATAATCCTAATCCCCAAATGATAACAAAAGAAATCGCTGTACAAATAATTGTTAAAGGATATTGCTTATAAATCTGTTTCGCTAACGCATATAAAACTACTGTTACAATTGCAATCGGAACTATTGTTAAAATCGTATCAATCCATTTAAAAGTTGTTGCTGCATTTCCTTCTAATACACGCTGTGTATAATCTTTCGCAAAAATTGACATTGAACCTCCTGCTTGTTCAAAGGCTAAGAAAAATACGACACTCGCTAACATTAGAACTCCAACTACAATTAAACGATCTCTTACCACGTTTGCAGGAATAACTTCTTCCTCTTCTTCATGATTCGCTACTTTTTTATCGTGGTATGCTTGAACATCTTTTGGAGATTCACCAATGATTCCGAAAATCTTTTCAGCAAAGTAAAATTGTAACATTCCAAAGAACATAAAAACTCCAGCTAATCCAAAACCATAATGCCATCCTACTTTTTCACCGATGTATCCACACAATAACATTCCTAAGAATGCACCTGCGTTAATTCCCATGTAAAAAATCGTATAACCTGCATCTTTTTTAGAACTTGTATCTGGATATAAATTTCCTACCATCGACGAAATATTTGGTTTAAACATTCCGTTTCCAAGGATCATTAAACCTAATCCTAAATAAAAGAACCAAGGAGCAAAGCCTTCAAAAGCCATGGATAAATGCCCTAAAGTCATAATCAAAGCTCCTATTAAAATCGCTTTTTTATAACCTGTGATTTTATCTGCAATTATACCTCCTAATAACGGTGTTAAATAAACTAAACCTGTGTAAGTTCCGTATAATTTCATCGCTTCAGAATTTGTCCAACCCCAACCACCATCAGCAATTGTACTAATTAAGAATAACGTTAATAATGCACGCATTCCGTAATAACTAAAACGTTCCCACATTTCTGTAAAGAACAAAACAAACAATCCAGCAGGATGTCCATTTACCATTTTGTCATCCATCCCCAAACTATGTAGATGGCTAACTAAACTTTTGTCTTGGCTCATATCTTGTGTAATTTTTTTATAAATTATCTTTTAAGAATTTCGTCATCTGACGGTATAAATGCACTCGTGTGTTACCTCCGTAAATTCCGTGATCTTTATCTGTGTAATACAACATTTGGAAATCTTTGTTCGCTTGGATTAAAGCTTCAGATAATTCGTACGCATTTTGTGCATGTACATTATCGTCTGCCGTTCCGTGAACCAATAAGAAACTTCCTTTATTGAATTTATCAACGTGATTAATTGGCGAATTATCATCATATCCAGAAGCATTTTCTTGTGGAGTTCTCATGAAACGTTCTGTATAAACCGTATCGTAAAAACGCCAATTTGTTACTGGTGCCACTGCAATTGCAGCTTTAAACACATCATTTCCTTTAAACAGAGCATTTGACGACATATAACCACCAAAAGACCATCCCCAAATTCCGATTCGGGCAGCGTCAACGTAAGGTAATTTTCCGATTTCGATAGCAGCAGCTATCTGATCTTCAACTTCGTATTTACCTAATTGCATATACGTAGTTTTCTTAAACGCTTCTCCTTTGTAACCTGTTCCACGACCATCAACACAGAAAACTAAATATCCTTCTTGTGCTAACATTTGGTGCCAATAATCGTTTGTAGATTGCCATGTGTTATTTACATTTTGAGAACCTGGACCAGAATATTGGTACATTAAAACTGGGTACTTTTTAGTCGGATCAAAATCTTTTGGTTTGATTACATAGGCATTCAATTCGTTTCCTGCAGCAGTTGTAATCGTGAATAATTCTTTCGTCCCGATATTATCTGCTTTTACACGTTCTTTTGTTTGCTCGTTGTTAATAATCACACCTAAATCTTTGCCAGATTTTGCATCAACCAAACTAATTGTTCGTGGCGTTTCGATATTCGAAAACGTATTGATGAAATAAGTAAAGTTTTTAGAAAATGCTGCATTGTTAGTTCCAGCATGTTTAGTTAACTGATTTGATTTTTTTCCGTCTAATGAAATTGCCGAAATTTGACGTTCTGTCGAAACTCGTTTTCCATTATTCGAATTCGATTGAATGTAGATTGTTTTGTTCACTGGATTATATCCGTAATATCTTGTAACCTCCCAATCTCCTTTTGTAATTTGACGAATTAATTTTCCATTTTCAGCATAATGGTAAATGTGGTTATTTCCGTCACGTTCAGAAGTCCATAAAAACGAATTATCGTTTAAGAATTCTAATGTAAAACTATCTGTTTCTATCCACGCTTTATTCGTTTCAGTAAATAACTTGTTTACTTTTTTTGAATTGATATCGTAAAAAGAAACATCTACATTATTGTGATGACGATTTGATGTGATAACTGTTAATAAATTCGATTTATTAGAGAATTTGATTTTCGGAATGTAATAATTCTGAACTCCACTTAAATCTACTTTATTTGTCGATTTAGTTTTTACATCAAAAACATTTAAAGTTACTTCAGAATTATCTTCACCTGCTTTAGGATATTTAAAACGTAATTCTTCTGGATATAAATTATTGTAGTAAATCGGAATATTGATTTCTTTTACTTTAGATTCATCAAAACGAACAAAAGCTAAAGCTGATCCGTCTGCATTCCAATCAAAGTGACGAACAAATCCAAATTCTTCTTCATAAACCCAATCACAAATTCCGTTGATGATTTCGTTTTTCTTCCCATCTTTTGTTACTTGTGTAACTTGATTTGATTTTAAGTCTTGGATATATAAATTGTTCTCGAAAGCAAAAGCTACTTTTGAAGCATCTGGAGAAAATAAAGGTTCTTGAATTGGTTTCCCATCAAATACTTTTACTTTAGATTTTGTTTGTGTATCGTACACTTCAAACGTTGCGGTATGCGAGTGACGATAAATACTATTGGTGTTGTTTTGTAATAATACATAACGCTCGTCCGACGAAAACTCATATCCTTCAAAACGACCAGGAACTAAAACTACATCTTTATCTATCGATTTATTTAATGTTGATTGGTATGTTTTTTTCACCAATCCTTGTTCATTAAGTATCGTATAATTTTCACCATCATTCATAGAGTTTACGCCGCGTAAAGATCGCTCACCGTATTTTCCTCCATAAATATTCTCTAAAGTAATTTTCTGCGCATAAGTATACATACTTACTGTACAAACCAGAAAACTTAATAAAGTCTTTTTCATAATCTTATCCTAAAACATGTGTATAAACTATCAAATATAATAAAAAAACTTCCTTATAAATGGTAAATCATTAGGTAGAGCTCAATTCAATGTTAAATAAATAGGCTTTTTAGGAATTTTTATACACCTTTATATATGAAACCTTATTAATTTTGCAATAAATAAACTTTAATCTCCAATATGAAACATCAACCCGTTGAAGGATTTTCGAAATTATCGAAAGAAGGAAAAATTGAATGGTTAGTTAATGAATACCTTAATGGTGATGAAAAAGCCATCCAAACTTTAAAACAATATTGGAACGACGATGCAGATTTACAAAAACTGCACGATGAATTCTCTGAAAATACAATTTCAAATTTCTATATGCCATTTGGTCTGGCGCCAAACTTTTTAATTAACGACGAATTATACACAATCCCTATGGCGGTTGAAGAATCTTCTGTTGTTGCTGCTGCTTCTAAAGCTGCTAAGTTTTGGTTAGATCGTGGAGGATTTAAAACAACAGTTATTTCAACAACTAAATTAGGTCACGTTCATTTTATGTACGAAGGTGATGTTGAGAAACTAAGAAATGCATTTGAAGCTACAATCAAAGCGAAATTAATTGAAGAAACTAACGATATCACAAAAAACATGCGTGCGCGTAATGGTGGTATTTTAAATCTTGAATTAATTGATAAAACTGCCGATTTAGAAAATTACTTCCAAATCAAAGGATCTTTTGAAACAGTAGATTCGATGGGTGCAAACTTTATCAATTCTTGTTTAGAGCAATTTGCTAAAACTTTAAAAAATGAAATTGATGCTGATGCAACTTTCAGTACTGAAGAAAAAGACTCTTTACAAATTGTAATGTGTATCTTATCTAACTTTACTCCAGATTGTATTGTTAGAGCTGAAGTTTCTTGTCCGGTTGAACAATTAGCGGAAGGAAATGTTTCAGCTGAAGAATTTGTAGAGAAATTCTCTCGCGCAGTTCGTATTGCTGAAATCGAACCATATCGTGCAACGACGCATAACAAAGGAATTATGAACGGAATTGATTCGGTTGTAATCGCAACTGGAAACGATTTCCGTGCAGTTGAAGCTTGTGCACATAGTTACGCGGCAAAAGATGGACAATATTCTTCTTTGACACATTGCGAAGTAAAAGATGGAATTTTCCGTTTTTGGATTGATTTACCAACTGCATTAGGTACAATTGGAGGTTTAACTTCTTTACACCCAATCGTAAAATTAGCGTTAGGAATTTTAGGAAAACCTTCTGCTGGCGAATTGATGGGAATTGTCGCAGTTGCAGGTTTAGCTCAGAATTTTGCAGCTTTACGTTCTTTAGTTACAACAGGAATTCAGAAAGGTCACATGAAAATGCACTTAATGAATATCTTGAATCAATTAGAAGCGACAGAAGATGAGAAGAAATATTTTGTAAACTTCTTTAAAGATAAAACGGTTACTCACCATTTTGTTATTGAAGAGTTCTGTAAATTAAGAGGTGTAAAATCTGTAGAAGAAATTAAAAAAGACTAGGTTGAATTTAGAAGAATATTTCAAAAAAGCGCGCGAAAAACAAAAAGAACATAAAGCGTTTTTAGCGAAGCTGAAGAAAAAACCACCTAAAAATTTAGACCAGCAAATGGAGGGAATTCACGAAGAAGTTTTCGATCGTATCGATTGTCTATCGTGTGCGAATTGTTGCAAAACAACTGGCCCTTTATTTACAAATAAAGATATTGAACGTTTGGCGCATGTATTTCGTTTGAAACCAAGTCAATTTATAGAGAAATATCTGCGTATTGATGAAGATAACGATTACGTTTTACAACAAACACCTTGTCCTTTTTTAGATTCGGATAATTATTGTTTAGTTTACGAAGATCGTCCAAAAGCTTGTCGCGAATATCCACATACGGATCGCAAAAAGTTTTATCAAATCAATCATCTCACAATTAAGAATACATTAATTTGTCCGGCAACTTACGAAGTGGTTGAACAAATGCAAAAAGAAATAAAATTGTAATGGTTTTAACATACACATTAATCGCGTTTTTTTGTCTTTTGATTCCAACAATTCATCAATTGATTTTTGGATTCTTGGCAAAAGATCGTTGGTCTATTAATAAAGTCGGAATTAGAAGTGCAACCATGCAGCTAGCAGGAACTGCAATTGCTTACATACTATTTATGAAAATGGAAGGTGCAAATCCTAGTTTGGCTTTTCAGACCGGAATTACATTCCTAATATCAGTTGGATTAGTTGTTGTAATTCAGCATTTATTAATGACGATTAGACAGAAATAAAACAAAAAACGCTATCCAAATTGGGTAGCGTTTTTTATCTTTATAGAAAATAAATGTATTATGACCACAAAATATTCCTCTAAAATTGGAATTGATCTTATTCTTATCGCTTATATCCCATTTATCTCTTTATTTTATTTTGTCTATAAAGAATTTAATCTTGTTGGAACAATCGTCATTGGGGTATTATTCATTTTCATAACTTACTTACTATTTTCGACCATATATACCATTGACTCCAATTCAAAAAAATTAGTGGTTCAATCTGGTTTTATATTTCATAAAAAAATTGAAATTGAGAAGATAAAAGAAATTAAATCATCTAAAAGCTTAATAAGTTCTCCTGCATTATCAATTCATCGAATCGAAATCTTATATAATACTTATGATTCTGTCCTGATTTCACCTAAAGATTTAGAGAAATTCATTCAAGAATTACAACAAATAAATCCCAATATCATTTACCTACAAAAAACGCGAAACTAAAAAGCTTCGCGTTTTTTAATGTTATAAAATTAGATTCTTCGAAAAGCTTAGAATGACAAATCATTATAGTCATCCTGAATTTATTTCAGGATCACATCATTAATTGATGAGATGTTGAAACGAGTTCAAAATGACGATTAGAATCCAAAATTGATTCCGAATTGAAACATCTTACGGTCATCAAATGTATTTTTATCAAAATAGTTCGAGAACTCTTTACGTGCGTAAATATTAACAGAATTTATCTTAAATGTTAATTGAGCACCGTAAACAAAAGGATTTAAATTATAATCTTTTTTGTCTCTTTGGCTAATATCATCCCCTTTTACAATGTTATTGTTCGATAACTTCACACCTCCATACACATTTGCAGTAATCGCCAAATCTTTCTCTTTGTAATATGTAAAATCATCAACTGTTACTTTGTTTCCAAAAGTATATTGCAAACCTAAAGGAACAATCAAATAAGAACCTCTTAATTTACTTTTATCTAAAGATGTTTCACTGTGCGCTAATGTTGTATTTCCGTTCGTATCTCTTACAAATTTATAATCATCATCTAAACGAGTCGTACGCCAAGAAAAAATCATTCCCGATTTTAAGGACCACGGACTAGCTGCATTAAATTGCTTTGTATACGTTAATCCTAGTTCAAAATTATTTGCAAATCCTAAACGATCATCTAAATTATCATCTGTTTTATCAGAGAATCCCATAAATCCATAACCAATGTATCCAGTTAAATTATGCGTTGCACGATGTTTCTTTTTTAAATCTTCTAATGTTGGAACTGCATCCGCATCGTTTCCGTTCAGAATCGCAAAAGCAACTTGTTTTTTAATCAAATCATCCAAATCAAAGTTAACTTTTTGGATCCTTTCATTGATAATTTCCGATGAAGCTTCAGCCAGTTGAACTTTCGTTTCTTCTGCCTCTTCTTTAGTAATTTTACCTTCAGCTACATCTTTATCTAATTTTTGAATTGATTCATCAAGCTTTGCTTTCTCTTCGTTGACAATTCCACGAATTTGCAATTGAAATTCGTCCATTTTCTCACGAACTTTTGGACTTACTTTATCTTGATCGCCCATTTTATTGAAATCAATTCCGATGCTTTGAGCGAAAGTTGGTGTAGCGAAAAGACACAGCATTCCTGCTACGATAATTCTCTTTATCATATGTAGTATTTTATTAATGGATGATGATTATTTTTTGTTCAGATCTATAACTGCGACTTTAGATTTCTGGTTATTCGATTCTTTCAAAGATTCTTTATTCTCTATAGAATACAATAACATGTTAGGATCTACGTAATTTCCTTTCTTCTTCGAATTCACTTTCACTGTATCTAAATTCGTTGCAATTTGAGTTTGATTTTGTTTAAAACCATTCGCCAAACTTGGAGTTGGAATAGGATTTGAAACTTTTGGTTTTTCTTGTTCTATTTCCTTAGTCGATTGAACAGCTATTTCTAATTGAGCTTCTGAATTTTCAGATTTTAAAGGTTCAACTTTAATATCTTCTTTTTCCTTTGAAGTTGATTTTTCTACCAACTGAACTTCATTTTCTATTTCAATTTTAGATTGATCTTCTATCGATTCTTTAGAAGTAATTGCATCATTTTTAGTTTCCACTTCTGTTGAAACAATTTCAGTATTCTGAGTTTTATTTTGAGTGAAAAATAAAGTTGTACAAACTGCTAAACCAACAATTGTTGCAGCAATAGCATACCATTTTTTAGTCGAAGATTTTTCAACTACAATTTCAGGTTGATTATTTAATCGAGCTTGAATACGATCGAAAGCATCGTGCGATGGCTCGACTTCCTTTTGATTAACTTCGGATTGTATGTATTCTTTAAATTTCATTTTGAACTCTTTTTTTAGTTAGGATGATTTCTTTTAGTTTGGCTTTTGCTCGAAACAATTGCGTCTTACTAGACGAAACCGAAATGTTTAAAGCTTCGGCAATTTCTTGATGCGAATAATCTTCCAAAATATGAAGATTAAAAACCAATCGATATGTTTCTGGTAATTGTTGCAACATTTCTTCAACATTAAACGTGAATTCTAATTCTTCTAATTCGTCATCAATATCATCGTAATTTGTAACTTTTGTATCGTCCAAATAAATCAATGTTTTGTTAGATCGAAGAAACGTTAAACATTCATTCACCATAATTCGTCTTATCCATCCTTCAAAGCTTCCTTTACTCTCGAATTTATTAATATGATTAAATACTTTACAGAATCCATTAATCATACAATCTTCTGCATAATGCGAATCTGCAATGTAACTTCTACAAACCGATAGCATCTTTTTTGCCGATAGATCGTAAATCTCTCGCTGTGCTTTTTGCTCTCCTTTTTTTAGTCTTTCGACTAAGAGATCTTCAGCTGATTTTTTGGTTCTGATAAATAAACTCATGTGTGTAATTATGGTTGCTTTAATAATAAGATGCAGCTTTCTAAAAAAGGTTACACTTAATAATGAAATATATTTAAAAATAAAAAAATCGTTCAATTGAACGATTTTTTTATTAATGTTTTAATCTTAAAAAATAACTCTCAAAATATTTATAAGAGAGAATTGAAATTATAATTGTTAATCCTATTACTGAAAAATAAAATAAGAATATAAATAAGATTTCATTTAAAAATGTAAGTTTTAAAAATACAAATCCGACAATTTGAAAAACTATCGCGTGATACATATATATACCATAAGATACGTTTCCTAAATAATTAAAAATTGGATTATCTAAACATTTTATAGGTTTTTTAGATAAACAATAAATAGTTGTAGAGAAAACAATGGTGTAAAGTAAATGCAATAAATACGAATCTAGATTATCCGAAAATATATTCGTAAAAAAGATTAAAATGAACAATAAAAATGATAAATACCTTAAGTGATATATTATTCTTGGAGCTTTTATTAATGAACAATAAGCTAAAATTCCTCCCGCAGAAAAGTAATAAAAATACATTTTATATTTAGCTAATAAATCAATAACATCTAAATGAAAGATCAAAAAATATAGTCCTGTAAATAGAATCAGAAACCGAAAAATATATTTCGTTTTAATCATGAAAAATAATGGAGCAATCAAAAGATAAAATTGTTCTTCAATTCCTATAGACCATAAAACTTCTAAAATTCCACCTGGCTGATATGTTGCTAAAACATTAGGGAAGAAAAATACACCTAACAAAAAACCATTTATAAGATTATATGAACTCTCGTAATCAAACCCAAAAAACTGTAAAATAAAGTTGTAATAAATAAATCCAAATATTAAAACGAGATAATACAAAGGAAAAATTCTGACAACTCTATTATTATAAAATTTGCGCAGATTTATCGTATTCGTTTTCTTTTTTTCTGAAATTAAATTCCGAATTATCAAAAAACCACTTAAAGTAAAAAAAACATAAACAGCTTCTGTTCCTTTAAAAAATAATGGCAAACCTTTATAAAAAGGAAAACCTCTATTTTCTGCAAATTCTGGCAAATGAAAAAGTAAAACAAATAGCGCTAGAAAGAATCTTAAAGGTGTTAAGTTTGGTAAGATCTTTTTCATTACTTTTCGAAAGAATCTTTATTCAATTCATAAAGAATTTTTAATCCCTTGATTGTATGTAAACGATCATCAAACTGGATTTTATCCGTCAATGGTTTATAAATCCCACCTAAACCACCAGTTGAAATTACAGTACAATCTTCATTTAATTCTTTATTGATTCGATCAATCATACCCTCAACCATCGAAATATAACCGAACACCATTCCCGATTGCATACAAGTAACCGTATCACGACCTAAAACTGTTTTTGGTGCTTTCAATTCGATTTCTGGTAACTGAGCAGTTTCACCGACCAACGAGTTTAAAGCTGTATTAATTCCAGGCGCAATAATTACACCTGTCACTTCTCCTACCTCATCAATCGCTAAGAATGTTAAAGCCGTTCCGAAATCTATGACAATCTTCTTTCCTTCGTAACCTAAATGATGTGCCGAAACTGCATTTGCATACAAATCGGTTCCCATTTGTTTCGAATACTGCACGATTCCTCCTGGCGTATCACGATCTACAATCATTGGATTGAAACCATGAATTTTCTTCATTGCTATTTTAACATTCATTGTTAAAGGTGGAACAACCGAACCAATTACAATATCTGTAATATCATCTTTGTTGATCCCGAATGGTTCGTACATATTACTAAACTTTGCAAAGAATTCATATTCTGTACGCGCTGGTTTAGAATTTATCGTCCATGTAACTACTGAATCGTCTGATTTAAAAACGGCAAAACGAATATTCGAATTGCCGATATTTACTGCTAATAACATTATTTGTTGTATACGTTATTTTTGTAATCTACGTCCGCTAAACGCTTAGTAGGATCTATTACAATAGTTTTAACTGTTTTAGAAGTTTTTACTTCATAAACTGGATTTGTCCAGAAAGCATCTGTTAAAACTGTGCGTTTAACTCCTTGGTATTCTACTAAGTTTTCTGCTGGTTTTTCTCCACGCATTTCTCGTAATGGAATATAGAATAACTCTTTAGTTCCGTCTGTATATTCAACTAAAACATCTAATGGCATTGCAAAATCTGATTTATTTACAACAGAGAAAGCATTTCCTTGAACATTTTCAATTGCATAATCGATCTTACGAGTTGTATTGATGAATAAGTTGAAATACCATTTTAAATTCACTCCAGAAACTTCCTCTGCTACACGCTTAAAATCGTTTGGCGTTGGGTGTTTAAACTTCCATTGTTTGTAAAATTCTTGGAAAGTTTTATCTAAATTTTCGTTTCCGATAATGTATCCTAATTGGATTGCTAAAACTTGTCCTTTGTAGTAAGCCTCTAAAGAATAAGCGTAGTTTGTATTATAATAATCTGCTAATAAACTTGCTGGTTCTTCTTTCCCTGATAATGCTAAATTAACGTAACCTTTGTAAGCTCCTAAATTTGGGTTTGAAGGTAAAGTCGCTTGTTTTTCGAATACTTGTAAAGATGCTAAATTTTCTACATAAGATGTAAATCCTTCATCGAACCATTCGTCAACTGTTTCGTTAATTCCGAATAAATGTTGATACCAAGAGTGCGCTGCTTCGTGGTAAATAACCCCAACTAAAGAAGATAAACTTCTTTCTCCTGTGATTAACGTAACTGTTCCGTATTCCATACCACCGTCACCACCTTGTACTACTGTATAAGTTGGCCAAGGATATGCTCCGAATTTGTTTGCTGCATAATCAAAAAACTCAGTTGTGTAAGGCATTGCCTCTTTCCAAACTTTCGTTGTTTTTTCACCAGGAATGTAAACTAAATAAACTTTAACTCCAGCTTTTGATGTTCCTTCGTCTACCACAAAGTTTTTGTCGGCTGCCCAAGCAAAATCGTGAATATTATTTGCTTTAAAATTCCAAGAAGCACGTCCGTTTTTCTCAACAATTTTCGCATTTTTATCGTATCCTTTTACTTCTTTCGCGTTTTGTAAAACTCCAGAAGCTCCGATTACGTAATCTTTTCCGATGTTAATTGTTACATCAAAATTTCCGAAAGGTGCAATAAACTCACGACCAACATATTCATCTAAATGCCATCCGAACTCATCAAACTGAGCCATTTTTGGATACCATTGTGTCATCGAATATGCAACTCCTTCTTTTGAGTTACGTCCTGAACGACGAATTTGTTCTGGAACTTGAGCTTCCCAAACCATATCAAATGTTGTTGATTTTCCTGGCTTGATTGGATTAGCTAATGTTACCTCTAAGATTGTTCCGTCAACTTTGTAAGAAGTAGCTTTTCCGTTCTGAGTTAAAGATTTAATTTTTTGGTAACCCATATTATCTTCACTCAAAGTAGCAATACGTGATTGCATCTTCGGATTTTCTTTTGTTCCAATGTTTGAAACCATACGCTTATCAGGATCAGCGATATTTGCTAAACGATAATCCATCATCGATTGTGGTTGGAATGCGTTGAAGTATAAATGAAAGTACACTTTATTCAAGTTTTGACCTGAATTATTAGTGTATTTCAACTTCATTTTTCCGTCGTATTGATATAAATCGTCTTTTACATCAATCGTCATTTTGTAATCTACCTTTTGTTGCCAATATCCTTTTCTTTGTCCAAATACGAACTGAACTAAGAATACACACAGCAGTAGTGCAAATTTCTTCATGTTAACTTTATATAAACTTTAGTATTTCAAACATACAAAAAAAGCCCGATTTCCTCTTTCGATTCAACCGAGCTTTTTCACTTTATAGGTGAGAATTTAGTGTTTTTCAGTTTTTACCACATTGGAGTTGGTAAGAATGATGGTAAAATGCCAGGAAAAATTCCCATCACAATTAAGACAATCACTCCTATAACTAACAATGCTGTTGTTAATCCGTCTTGAGATTTTATTGTTGAATTCCCATAACGGAAATACATCTGTACAATTACTTTAAAATAGTAGTACATTGATAATACTGCCATTACTAAAGCAATAACAATGATGATTAAGTTTTCTGAAATGGAACCTCCTATACTTAAAGCCATAAATTTTGCAATGAAACCACCTGTTAATGGAATACCAGCTAACGAAATTAAGGCTACAGATGTGGCTGCTGCTAATGTCGGATTTGATTTTCCTAATCCTACAAAATCATCATATTTTTCAGCTTGAGTTTGCTGAATCGTATAGAAAATAATAAAGTTAGCTACCGAATAAACTATCGTGTAGAACAATAAAGCTTCTTTTGATACAGAATTGATTTGGAATAAAACAAATAACATAAATCCAGCTTGAGCGATTGATGAATAAGCCATCATTTTCTTCACTGATTTTTGAGTTAATGCTCCAAAATTTCCAAGTACTAATGTTAATAAAATGATAGCACTTAATAGTACTCTTAGATAACCACTATATTCTATATCGGCAGGAAAATGTTGCATGATTAAGATAAATCCTAAAAATGAACCTCCTTTAATTACTGTAGACATGTATGATGTAAATACTGTAGGCGTACCTGCATATACATCTGGCGTCCACATATGAAATGGTGCCGCACCCACTTTAAAACAAAATGAGAAGATGATGAAAATCCAACCTAAGTAATAAATCATTTCAAAATTAGGATCAAATTTATCTAAGTTTTCAACCAAGAAAGTTCCAGTTGCACCGTATAAGAATGTGATTCCTAATAATAAGATTCCTGTAGAGAAAGCACCCATTAAAAAGTATTTGACAGAAGCTTCTGTACTTTTCATGCTTTCTTTATTTGTTCCAGCAATAATGTACATCGGAATTGACATTAATTCGATTCCTAAAAACATTAAAACTAAATTATTGAATTGCGCTAAAACTGCAATACCACAAAACGAGAAGAATATTAATGCAAAATATTCGGCCACGTGGTTTCCGACTTTCCCGAATTGATCTTTATTCATCAATAAATAGAAAACTCCTAAACTTGCTAACGCAATTAAAAACGAAACACCATACAGAGATTCACCAATCATATTTGGGAATCTACCATCTAACATTTTACATCCGTTTAATTCGAAAACTCCTCCTACAATGATTGCGATAAACATTAAGACGGATAAGAAAGTTAACGCACGACTGTTTTTGATGTAGAAACCACTAAACATTAAGATGATTCCTGAAAGTGCTGAGATTATAATCGTATTCATACTGTTTAATTCAAAATGTTTAACGTGCGATAATTTCAAAAACTGGAGTTGGATAAATACCTAAGAAAATAACTAATAATGCTACAAGAGCGATAATTATAGTTACTCCCGAAGTATCTTTCGAACGGTAGTTTAAGTCGATATTCGTAACTTCTCCAAAAAGGATTGCTCCTCCTAATCTAAGCGTATAAACTGCAGATAAGATAACTCCTAAACATGCAAATACTGCTAATACTGGATTATAGATGAATAAGGCATTCAACATCATAAACTCGCCAATAAAAGAACTTGTTAATGGTAAAGCCATATTTGCTAAAGCAAAAACCATAAATAAGATTGCTAATGTTGGATTTACAGTTGCTAATCCTTTGATCGAATTGATGTCTGTTACTTTGTATTCACGTTCTAAAACATCAACGATTAACCATAATCCTAAAACTACTAAACCGTGAGAGAACATTTGGAAATAAGCTCCTTCTGTTCCGATTTCGTTTCTTGTAAATAAAGCAACAAAAATTAACGCCAAGTGAGCAATAGAACTATAAGCAACAATTTTCTTGATATTAGTTGTGCTTAATGCAATTAATGAAGCATAGATTAATCCGAAAACTGCGATGTATAAAAAGTAATCGAATAATTCTGAAATCGCGGGAAATAATCCCAAGAACCATTGTACAATTGCAAATAATCCCATTTTTGCCATCAACGCACTTAATACTACAGTTACTGGAGTTGGCGATGTTTTGTAGGCTGTTGGTTGCCATGTATGGAACGGGAAAATTGGAATTTTAATTACAAAAGCAATCAAGAATAATAATCCTAAGAATGTATTAGTCGAGAAATATTCTGTTGTTACTTGCTGTACATCTGAAAGTAAGAATGAAATCGGTTTCAGATTAAAACCAATGTAAATAATTCCTGCTAACATAAACATCGATCCAAAAATTGTGTAAAGGAAGAATGTCATATTCGCTTGGATTTTTTCTTCACCTTTTCCCCAAACTCCAATTAAGAAGTAAATAGGAATCAAGACGATTTCCCAAAAGAAATAGAATAAGATTAAATCTTGCGCTAAGAAAACTCCATTTAAACCAGCTAATGCGATTAATAGTAAACCGTAAAAACTGTTAGAATATTTTTGATCTGATGATCCGATGTAAATAAATAAACCAGCATAAACTAAATTGGCTAATAATAACATTAATCCGCCTAAACCTGTTCCGTCTAAAGCAAAAAATGTTTTAATTCCGTTGAATGAAAACCAATCTATTTGGTACGACATTTCTTTTTGACCACATGTCAAATAGAAAAATAAACCAACTAAAATGCTACTTACAACTGCCCCAAACCACTTTTGTGGTTTTTGGTTATTCATTAATAGCATGAAAATACCGACTATTAATGGTAATATGATAAATAAAGGTAAAAGCATTTTGAATCTATTTTATAAAATAATCAATGAAAAATATCCCGATTCCTAACGTTACTCCAACGATAATCATTAGAATATAGAAACCAACATTTCCGTTTTGTAAAGAGCGAACACGTTCTGAAGCACGAGCAGAGAAAATTCCGATTCCTCCAACCAATGCAGCAATACCAGCATTCTCTACATATTTCTTTAAAACATCACCAATTTCTACGATTGGTTTCACAATTGCTCCATCATATACCTCATCGATATACCATTTATTCGCAAAGAATTTTGCAATTCCTGTTGGTTCTCCGTCTGTTGCTCCGCTGTATTTTTTGATTGCGAAGAAAATCGCTCCGATAACACAAGCAAATAAAGCAATCATCATAATCCATTCAGTCGAATGAGAAATGTGATGCGCTTCACCTAGATTAACAACTCCACTTAAAAAGGTTTGTAATTTATGTCCATCTTGCATAAATAAAGCTGGAATTCCGATGTAACCTGCAAAAACAGATAAAACTGCTAAGATGATTAATGGAATTGTCATTGGTGCTGGACTTTCGTGTGGATGAGCTTCTTTGTCTCTTAAATCTCCTAAGAACGTCATTGCATATAAACGGAACATATAGAAAGCTGTCATAACTGAAACAACAAATCCGATTCCGTAGATAATTGGATTAGAAATGAACATTCCTAATAACATTTCGTCTTTCGAGAAGAAACCTGATAAACCAGGAATTCCGGAAATTGCTAAACATCCAATTAACATGGTTAAATGTGTAATTGGCATATATTTTTTCAATCCACCCATCTTCGTCATATCTTGTTCGTGGTGCATTCCATGAATCACAGAACCTGCTCCTAAGAATAATAAAGCTTTGAAGAAAGCGTGCGTCATTACGTGGAAAACTGCTGCGATATAAGCTCCAGATCCGATTGCTGCGAACATTAAACCTAACTGAGAAACTGTTGAATAAGCTAACACTTTCTTGATATCGTTTTGTTGCATTGCAATTGTTGCTGTGATGAAAGCTGTGATGATTCCTACATACTGAATTACTTCTAATGTAAATGGAGCCATTTGGAATAATTCATTACAACGTGTAATCATAAAAATACCTGCTGTTACCATTGTAGCTGCATGGATTAATGCTGAAACTGGTGTTGGTCCAGCCATCGCATCTGGTAACCAAGTAAATAAAGGTAACTGTGCTGATTTTCCTGTTGCTGCTAAGAATAACAATAACGTGATTCCTACGATTATTCCAGAAGCGATTGCTTTCGTTGAATCTGATAATTGAGCAAAAACAACTTCGTATTCTAATGTTCCAAATTCGTTAAAAATCCAAAACATAGCTAATAAGAATCCAACATCACCAATACGGTTCATGATGAATGCTTTCTTAGCTGCTTTTACATAATCTGGATTGGTGTACCAGAATCCAATCAATAAGAATGAACATAAACCTACACCTTCCCAACCGATAAACATAATGAAGAAGTTATTCCCCATTACTAATAACAACATAAAGAAGATGAACAAGTTTAAGTAAGCAAAGAATTTACCGAATCCTTTGTCTTCGCTCATATACGCTGTACTGTATAAGTGGATTAAGAATCCAACTCCAGTAATAATTAACAAGAATAAACTTGTTAATCCGTCAATTTGGAATGCAAATGGAATTTTGATTGATGGTAAATTGATGATATCAAAATACTTTACAATAATTGGTTCTGCATCTGCTCCTGTAGGTACATTGAAGAATACGACAAGCGATAAAACAAAACTTGTTAAAACGGCTGCGCTTCCTATAAATCCTACTAAATTATTTGATAAAACTTTTCGTCCTAAACCGTTAATTAAAAATCCAATGAATGGAATTAACGGGATTAACCATAAATAACTTTCCATTCTATTATCCTTTTAAACGATTTAATACATTAATATCTACACTATAAAGTTTACGGAACAATAAGATAATTACAGATAAACCTACTGCAACCTCTGCTGCTGCTACAACCATAATAAAGAAAACTAAAAGTTGCGCATCTGTTCCGTTTTGTAACTCAGGATTTTTCATGTAGTGCATTTTAGAAAAAGCTACTAACAATAAATTGACTGAGTTTAACATTAATTCGATACACATAAAAATGATGATGGCATTACGACGAATCGCAACTCCAGTCATTCCTATCGCGAAAAGAACTAATGAGAAAATTATATAATAACTAATTGGTAACATGTCTTAATTTTTTAATTATTAACCTTCTAATTCTTCGTCCTTTTTCGATAAGATTACCGCTCCAATCATCGCAGAAATAAATAGAATACTACTTAATTCGAATGGTAACACATACTCTGAATACAACAACTGACCAAGGTTATTGATTAACCCAATCTCGCCTTCGTACAATTGTACTGCTTGCGTTGTTGCTTCTTTCTGTCCGAACATAATTCCTACCGTTAATGCAATAAATAAAGCACAGACTAAAGTCGCGGCTAATAATTTAGCAGGTGTCCCAAACGACTTTTTCTCGTGGTTTAAATTCATCAACATCACAACAAAAAGGAATAAAACCATAATTGCTCCTGCATACACGATTATATTTACGATTGCTAAAAATTGAGCATTCAATAAAATATAATGTCCACTTATGCAGAAGAATGTAATAATCAAAAATAAAATAGAATGAACAGCACTTTTACTGAACACCATTAGTAACGCACTCAACACCGTTAAGGCTGATAAAACGTAAAATAAAATTTCTGTTATCTCCATTATTCAGCAGATTTTGGGTGAGGAATTAATAAATCTTCTTTTGTATAAATGAAGTTTTTACGGTTAAAACTTGCTGGTGCTACCGTTTGCGATAAATAAACTGCATCCTTTGGACAAGCTTCTTCACAGAAACCACAGAAAATACATCTCAACATATTGATTTCGTATTTCGCTGCATACTTCTCTTCGCGGTATTTATTTTCTTCGCCAGGTAAACGTTCAGCCGCTTCCATCGTAATCGCTTCTGCTGGACAAGCTAAGGCACAGAGTCCACAAGCTGTACAGTTTTCACGACCTTCTTCATCTCTATTTAAAACGTGTAATCCTCTAAAAACAGGACTAAACGGTCTTTTTTCTTCTGGATAATTAATTGTCGCTTTCTTCATAAAGAAGTGCTTCAACGTAATCATCAATCCTTTTACGATTGCAACTAAGTAGATACTTTCCAAGAAAGTCATTGGCTTACGTTCTACTTGTTTTGCTCTATTTGTAATTCTTTCCATCTTTTTGAGGTTTTGATGATTAATTGTTCATTAATAAAATTACTAGTCCAGTGATCAACATATTAATTAATGCTAATGGCAATAACTTTTTCCAACCTAAATCCATTAACTGATCGTAACGGAAACGAGGCAATGTCCATCTTACCCACATGTAGAAAAAGATAAAGAAACATGCTTTTCCGAATAATGTAAAGAAGTGTAAAATTGCTAACCAATTTGCACCAATAGATTCTCCTAATGCTACATCATTTACAAAAGGAATATCATATCCTCCAAAATAAATTGTTGCGATAATTGTTGAACTGATGAACATGTTGATGTACTCTGCAAATAAGAAGAATCCCATTTTCATCGAAGAGTACTCAGAGTGGTATCCTCCAATTAATTCGTTCTCTGCTTCAGGTAAATCGAATGGTGTACGATTAGTTTCGGCAAACGAACAGATTAAAAAGATTAAGAATCCTATTGGTTGTAAAATCACAAACCAAAAATTATCTTGTTGTTGAGCAACGATATCACTTAATTTTAATGAACCTGTCATCATTAAGATTGTGATTAACGCTAATCCCATCGGTAATTCGTAAGAGATAATTTGTGACGCTGCACGTAAACCTCCCATTAACGAATATTTGTTATTCGAAGCCCAAGCTCCAATCATAATCCCATAAACACCTAAACTTAAAACACCTAAAATGTATAAGAATCCGATATTGATATCTGCGATTTGTGGAACGATTACACGATCTCCAATCTCAAAAGCTGTTGACCAAGGAATTACTGCTCCTGTCATACAAGCAACAATCATTGCCAAAGCTGGACCTAAGATGAATAAAAATTTATTGGCATCTTTTGGTGTGATTTCCTCTTTCGAGAATAATTTTAAACCATCGGCAAGTGGTTGTAATAAACCAAAAATACCTGCACGGTTCGGACCTAAACGATCCTGTAAAAAAGCAGCAACTTTACGTTCTGCCCAAGTTGAATAAGCAGCAACTGCAAGCGAAAAACCAATCATTACGCCTACTAAAGCTAACTTTTCTAAAACAAAAGCGATATTTTCTTCCGTCATGTTGTGTTAATTTTATTTACGAATGATTAATCTTTTTTATAATCTTGACTTGTTGCTGGACCATCTATTTTAGATAAATCTCTGTTTGGATCATTGACCTCAGAAACCGAATGAATGTCTAATAAGATTTTTGGCTCTCGTTTAACAACTTTCGGGAATGTTTCTTCTGGTTGAATTTTATTTTCAAAATAATGTCCTTGTCTAATTACAGATGATTTAGATACTTCAGCTGGTTTTTCTAACGTCCAATCGTTGATATCTTTCTTATCAAAACGACATGTGTTACAAATCCAATCTTCCACCTCGTTCCATTCATTTTTACGAGCAGTTACACGGAAAACTTCGTTTCCACGGAACCAAATCTGCGCTTTACCAGAACAAGTAGGACAATCGCGATGTGCATCAACTGGTTTTAAAAACCACACACGATTCTTGAAACGGAACGTCTTATCTGTTAATGCGCCAACTGGGCAAACATCAATTACATTTCCGATGAATTCGTTGTCTAATGCTTTATTGATATGAGTTGAAATTTCTGCGTGATCTCCTCTGTACATTACACCATGCTCACGACAACCTGTAATTTGGTCTGCCGTTTTTACACAACGATAACAAAGAATACAACGATTCATATTCAACTCGATGTTTGGACCTAAATCTTCTTTTGGGAATGTACGACGATCAAATTCGTATCGTGTAGCTTCAGCACCATGTTCGTATCCTAAATCTTGTAATTTACATTCACCTGCCTGATCACAAACTGGGCAATCTAACGGGTGATTAATCAACAACATTTCAACAATACCTTTACGAGCTTCAACAGCTTTTTCAGACGATTTATTTCCGACAACCATTCCGTCCATCACTGTTGTACGACAAGATGGAACTAACTTAGGCATCGGACGTGGATCAGCCTCGCTTCCTTTCGAAACCTCAACCAAACACGTTCTACAGTTTCCACCAGTGTTTTCTAATTTTTCGTAGTAACACATCGCTGGCGGAGCAATTTCTTTACCAAGCATACGAGCGGCCTGAAGGATCGTTGTCCCCGCAGGAACTTCGACCGTTTGGTCATCTATGGTAACTTTAAATAATGGAGTTTCTTCTGCCATCTTCGTATTAATTTGTGGTTTGAATTATTTCTCTTGGCTTCGCATAATCTGCTAAACCATAATTACGAACTAAACATTCAGGATTATCAATGTGCCATTCGAACTCGTCACGGAAATGACGAATAGCTGCTGCAACTGGCCATGCCGCTGCATCACCTAATGGACAAATTGTATTTCCTTCAATCTTACGTTGTACATCCCATAATAAATCAATGTCAGACGATTTTCCTTGCCCTTCGTGAATACGTTTTAGGATTTTTTCCATCCAACCTGTTCCTTCGCGACAAGGCGAACATTGTCCACATGATTCATGGCGATAGAAACGCGCTAATGTATAAGTATGATAAACAATATCTTGATCTTCATCTAAAACAATAAATCCTCCAGAACCTAACATAGTTCCGGTTTGGAATCCACCTTCTGATAAACTTTCGTAATTCATCAATCGAGGTGATCCATCAGAAGTCGTTAACAATAAGTTTGCTGGTACAACTGGTACAGAACTTCCTCCAGGAATACACGCTTTTAATCGTTTTCCATCAGCAATTCCGCCACAATATTCTTCAGAGAAAATGAATTCTTCAACTGATAAATCAAAGTCAATTTCATACACGCCTGGTTTATTAATATTCCCACAAGCTGAAATTAATTTTGTTCCTGTTGAACGACCAACTCCTCTTTCTGAATAAGCTTTTCCTCCTATTTCAATAATTGGAACAACTGCTGCAATTGTTTCAACATTATTTACAACTGTTGGTCTTCCCCATAAACCTTTTACGGCTGGGAAAGGTGGTTTAAGACGAGGATTTCCACGTTTACCTTCTAACGATTCCAATAATGCAGTTTCTTCACCACAGATGTAAGCTCCACCTCCACGTTGAACTACGATGTCTAAATCGTAACCCGAACCTTGGATGTTTTGCCCTAACCAACCTGCTTCTTTTGCTTCGGCAATTGCTTCTTCTAAAATTTCAGCAACCCAAGCATATTCTCCACGGATATAAATAAATGAAGTGTTTGAACCTAAACAGTACGATGAAATTAAAATTCCTTCAATCAATAAATGAGGAATATATTCCATCAAGAAACGATCTTTGAAAGTTCCTGGTTCCGATTCGTCCGCATTAACCACTAAGTGTCTTGGAACACCTTCTGGTTTAGCAAGGAAACTCCACTTCATACCTGTTGGGAAACCAGCGCCTCCACGTCCACGTAATCCAGAAGTTTTTACTTCTTCTAAGATTTCGTCGGTTGTCATTTTTAATGCTTTTGCCGCATTATCATAACCACCATTATCGAAGTAAGTTTTAAAATATCGAATCCCTGGAACATCAATATTTTTCAATAGTAATTTTTGTCCCATTAGGCTAATTTTTTCAATTCTTCTATTAATTCATCAACCTTCTCTATCGTTAAATTCTCACGATAAGTTTTACCTAATTGCATCATTGGCGCATATCCACAAGCGCCTAAACATTCTGCTGGCTTTAATGTGAATAATCCATCGGCAGATGTTCCGCCTTCTTTAATATCTAACTTCGTCTTAATGTGCTCGATAATTTTGTCCGAACCACGTAACATACAAGGTCCCGTTTGACAAACTTCTAACACAAATTTTCCGACAGGTTTTAAATTAAACATCGTGTAAAACGATGCTACTTCGTACACCTCTACTGGTAAAATATTTAAAACTTGAGCGACATGATCTAAATGAGGCGTATCTAACCAACCGCCAAACTCTTCTTGTGCAACGTGTAAAATTGGAAGTAATGCACTCTTTTGTTTTCCTTCTGGATAACGAGCGATAATTTCTTCTACTTTACGTTGTGTTTTCTCTGAAAACTGAATACTCATTTTCTTTGTAGTTTTAGTTATGCATCAAGTTCTCCTGCGATTAAATTTAAACTACTCATTGTGATGATTGCATCTGAAATCATCGAACCAGTAATTAATTCAGGATAAGCTTGATAATATATGAAACAAGGACGACGGAAATGTAAACGATATGGTGAACGACCTCCATCAGAAACTAAATAGAAACCTAATTCTCCATTTGCTGCTTCGATTGAGTTATAAATTTCGCCCACTGGCATTTCTACCTCTCCCATAATAATTTTGAAGTGATAGATTAACGCTTCCATTTTAGTATAAACGTCCTTTTTCTGTGGTAAATAATATTCTGGAGCATCAGCATGATGAACTTTTGCTTCATCACCTTCTAATGCGTTAATTTTTTCAATTGCTTGATTGATGATACTTAACGATTGCCACATTTCTTGATCACGAACCATGAAACGATCGTAACAATCACCTGTTGTTCCAACCGGAATCTCAAAATCAAATTCTTCGTATCGGCAATATGGTTTTGCTACACGTAAATCGTAATCTACACCAGCTGCACGTAAATTTGGACCTGTAAATCCATAGCTTAATGCACGTTCTGCTGTTATACCACCAACTCCTTGTGTACGATCCATAAAAATTCTATTACGAACAAATAGATTTTCGAATTCACGTAAAACATCTGGATATTCGGTAACAAAACGATTAATTTTTTCCCAAGCTACGTCAGAAAAATCGCGCTCGAATCCTCCGATACGACCAATATTTGTTGTTAAACGAGATCCTCCGATTTCTTCGTAAATTTCATAAATCAATTCGCGGTATTTCATCATATAAAGGAAACCTGTAAAGGCTCCAGAATCCACACCCATAATCGAATTACAAACGATATGATCGGCAATACGAGCTAACTCCATTAAAATGATACGCATGTAAGAAACACGTTTTGGAATTTCAATTCCAACAAATTTCTCCACCGTCATATGCCAACCTAAGTTGTTTAATGGCGCTGAACAATAATTTAAACGGTCTGTTAATGGTGTAATTTGATATAACGGACGACGCTCTGCAATTTTCTCGAAAGCACGGTGAATGTATCCAACAGTTGGAACTGCAGATTTGATAATTTCACCATCGATTTCTAATATATTTTGAAAAACCCCATGTGTTGAAGGGTGAGTTGGTCCAAGGTTAAGCGTAATAGTGCTTTTCTCTAATGAACCATCTGGAAGTTCGATAGTACCTCCTTTTTCTTTTACTTCTTTGTAATCTGCCATGGTTCAATTAAGATTTTACGTTAAAATGTCCGAAATTAAAATCACCTCCACGACCAAACATTTCATCGTCTTTATCTTTACGTGTTTGATCTTCTAAAGGAAACTCTTTGCGTAATGGATGATAATCCATTTCATCTACATTCATGATTCGGATTAAATTCGGGTGACCAACAAAGTCAACACCATAGAAATCGAAACATTCACGTTCTAACCAATTGGCAGTTTCAAAAATCTTAGTAGCAGTAAAGATTTTTGGATCATTAATCGGAAGTGCAAATTTTAATCGAACATGTACACCTTTATACATATTATATAATAGATAAGTTACGACTAACTCTTCGTCTTGATGATTTGGATAATGAATCGCTGTTAAATCTGTTAAAAAATTAAAAGCCAATTGTTCATCATCTTTTAAATATTGAATAATCTTTAGATTAAATTCTCTATTTGCATGGATTATAAGAGCTCCGTGCTGCTCTTCCCAACCGTAGATTTGTTCTTGGAATTTTTGAACCAAACGGTCTTTGATAAAACTATTTTCCATCTCGTTTGATGTTCTTATTTGATTCCGTAACTCGCTAATAACTCTTGATACTCTTGACTACTACGACGACGAACACTTTCAGATTCTACTAAATCTTGTATTCTCATAATTCCGTCGATAATTGCTTCTGGTCTTGGAGGACAACCTGGTACATAAACATCTACCGGAATAACCTCATCGATTCCTTGTAAAACTGAATATGTATCGAAAACACCACCCGAACTTGCACAAGCACCAACTGCAATAACCCAACGAGGTTCTGCCATTTGAATATATACTTGTTTTAGAACTGGAGCCATTTTTTTAGAGATTGTTCCCATTACCATTAACAAGTCACATTGGCGAGGCGTAAATGCTAAACGCTCAGAACCAAAACGAGCCAAATCGTATGTAGATCCCATTGTTGCCATAAACTCAATACCACAACAACTTGTCGCAAAAGGCAGAGGCCAAATCGAATTTTTACGAGCCAATCCAACTACTTTTGATAATTGCATCGCCATAAATCCTTCGCCCTGATGTCCTTCTGGCATATCTACAATCTTTACGTTTGTATTATGCGTTACAGGTCTTTTATTATGTATCATTTTGTGATTTTTTTAAAGTGAATAGAATTCTATTTCTCCCAGTTTAATGCACCTTTTTTACGTGCATAAGCGTACATTAAGAAGAACAAACCAACGAATGTGACAACTGCTGCGAAACCTTCCCAACCAAGTTCCTTGAAGTTTGCTGCATATGGGTAAAAGAAAATCACCTCTACATCAAATAAGACAAATAATATTGCAACTAAGAAGTATTTAATTGCAAATGGTTGGCGAGCATTTCCTTGTTTCTCAATTCCTGATTCGAAGTTTTCTAATTTCTCATCTGTTTTACGTGAAGGACCCAATAAATGTGTCGCAACAATCGTAATCACAACAAATGCGAAAGCGCATATGAACAGGATTAAAATCGGAAGATAATTATATGATGTTTCCATATATAGAACATTTTTTTGTGGTTTTGAGTGCTAAAAATAATAATATTTATCTTAATTTAAAGCATTAAGACATTTTGATCCAAATAGTTAGTTTCTTTTTAAAATAAAATTCAATACTATTTATTCGTTACAGACAATTCCGTTAGGAATAAAAAAAAGAGCAAAACCGAAGTTCTGCTCTTTTACTCAAATTCAATATTTTATAATATTTGTAAGTTTTTTTTAACTATTTATTAAATTATTCAAGTATTCTAATGCTTGTTTCACATTTTTCACATTCTCGAACCTTAATAATAACGTTGGATATTCTTCGCCATTCTTCGGTGGTTTCTCTTTAAAACTAACATTTTTAGGATTAGCTTGAACGTTATTTAAAACCAATCTAAATTCCTCAGACTGATAAAATTCCGATTGTGGTTTACTGATAAAATATCCCAACATTGAACCCTTTTTCAGCACAACTTTTTCAAAACCTAATTTCTTCGAAATCCATTTTAATTCTACAGATAAAAGTAGATTTTCTGCTTCTGTAGGTAATTCACCAAAACGGTCAATTAAATTAGATCTGAACTTTTCTAAAGATGGTTTATCATCAATATCTGCTAACTCTTTATACAAGATTAAACGTTCTTCAGAACTTTCAATATAATCATCTGGAATCTGAACAGGTAAATCCGTATCAATTTGCACTTCTTTCACATATTCAGTAATCTGACCACTTCGTTCTTCTTCAAATAATTCTTTAAAATCAGTTTCTTTTAATTCTTCAATTGCTTCGTTCAAGATTTTCTGATAGGTTTCAAAACCAATATCCATCATAAATCCAGTTTGCTCTCCACCTAAAAGATTACCAGCACCACGAATTTCTAAATCTTTCATTGCGATATTAAACCCAGAACCTAAATCTGAAAATTGCTCAATTGCTTGCAAACGTTTACGCGCTTCGTCTGTTAAAACAGAAACCGGAGGAGCTACCAAATAACAAAACGCTTTACGGTTACTACGACCAACACGACCACGCATTTGGTGTAAATCGGCTAATCCGAAATTCTGTGCGTCGTTAATTAAAATCGTATTTGCATTGGGAACATCTAAACCAGATTCGATAATCGTTGTCGAAACAAAAACATCGTATCGGCCATCGATAAAATCTAATAGAACAGCTTCCAACTCTTTCCCTTCCATTTGTCCATGTCCAGTTGCAACACGCGCATCGGGAACCAAGCGTTGTACCATTCCGGCGATATCTTTTAAAGATTGTACACGATTATGAATGATATACACTTGTCCTCCACGTTGCATTTCGTACATTATTGCATCACGGAAAACTTCCTCGTTAAATCCAACCAATTGCGTTTCTACAGGCTGACGGTTTGGTGGAGGCGTTTTAATAACTGATAAATCACGAGCCGCCATTAATGAAAATTGAAGCGTACGCGGAATTGGCGTTGCTGTAAGCGTTAACGTATCAATATTCTCGCGAAGTGTTTTTAATTTATCTTTAACCGCTACGCCGAATTTATGTTCTTCGTCAATAATTAGTAAACCTAAATCTTTGTATTCCAATTTAGAATTTACCAATTGATGTGTTCCGATAATGATATCAACTTTCCCTGATTTGATACCATCTAAAGTGTCTTTTTTCTTTTTACCTGTTACGAATCGATTCAAATATGCAACAGTAACTGGAAGATCGTTTAAACGCTCTGAAAACGTTTTGAAATGCTGAAAAGCAAGTATTGTAGTCGGTACCAAAACAGCTACTTGTTTCCCATCAACAGCAGCTTTAAATGCTGCACGGATAGCAACCTCTGTTTTTCCGAAACCAACATCACCACAAACTAAACGATCCATTGGACGTTCAGATTCCATATCCGCTTTTACATCTTGTGTAGACTTGAACTGATCTGGTGTATCTTCGTAAATAAACGAAGCTTCTAATTCGGTTTGTAAATATGTATCAGGCGAAAAGGCAAATCCTTTCTTCGTTCTACGTTTTGCGTATAATTTTATTAAATCGAAAGCAATTTCTTTCACTTTCGCTTTCGTTTTATTCTTTAAGTTTTTCCAAGCTGGCGAACCTAATTTTGAGATTTTTGGTTCAGCTCCATCTTTTCCTCGGAACTTTGCAATCTTATGTAACGAATGGATATTTACGTACAGAATATCGTTATTTTGATAAATCAATTTAATCGATTCTTGCTTTGTTCCATTGTTATCAACTGTAACCAATCCTGCGAATTTTCCAACTCCGTAATCAATATGCGTTACAAAATCACCAACTTGAAGTGTGTTGATTTCTTTAAGTGTGATTGATTCTTTTTTGGAGAATGACGAACGAACATTGTATTTGTAATAACGTTCGAAAATTTGGTGATCCGTATAACAAGAAATCTGTAATTCTTCATCAATAAATCCTTGATAAAGCGAACCCAAAACTGGTATATACGAAACATCTTTGCCGATATCATCAAAGATTTCTTCAAAACGTTTTATCTGCGTTTCATTCGAACATAATAAAGCGCTTCGATAACCTTTTGCTTTATGCTCATTTAAATCATCAATTAATAAATCGAATTGTTTATTGAAAGATGGTTGTGGTTTAAATGGAGATTCTAAGGTGTCAACTGTTTCAAAATATGCTTTGTTAGCTAATTCAACAATTCCGAATTTAACCAACTGATGTAAAAATCCGTTCTGATCTAAGAATAAATCTTTCGGTTCAGCTCGTTTAATTTCAGATTTCAATCCAACATAAATCTCTTCCGCTTTCTCGAAATTCTTTTTAATTTGATTCGAAATAACCTCAATATTCTTCGTGATAAACAATGAATCCTTCGGAATATATTCTAAAAAACTTTCACGTTTTTCATCGATTGCTTTATTCTCTAAATTTGGAATAATTGTAATTTCCTTAGTCGTTGCAATTGAAAGTTGCGAATCAATATCGAACGTACGAATTGTTTCAACCTCATCACCAAAAAGAGAAATACGGTAAGGATGTTCACCCGAAAAAGAGAAAACATCGATAATTCCTCCACGAATTGAAAACTCGCCAGGCTCTGATACAAAATCAACTTTATTGAAATTGTATTCGAATAACATATCCGTTATAAACTCAATTCCAAGTTCAGTTCCTACTTTTACTTTTAGAGTATTCGCTGATAAAGCTGTTTTTGTAACTACTTTTTCAAGCAACGCATCAGCATAAGTCACTATAATTTTCGCCTTTTTGTTCGCTAAAGCGTTTAAAACTTCAGTACGAATAACCACATTTGCATTTTGTACTTCTTCAATCTCGTAAGGTCTACGATACGAACTTGGAAAGAATAATACTTCTTCTTTTGAAAAAAGGGATTCTAAATCGTTAAGATAATATGCAGCTTCTTCCTTATCGTCTAAAAGTAAGAAAATTGGTCGTGGTAAACGCTGGTAAAGTTGAGCAGTTAATAAACTTAATCCAGATCCTAAATATCCTTTGATATTTAATTTTTGATGTGGATTATCCTTAAAATTGGCAATAAGCTTCTGTACGAATTCTGAAGAATCGTATAAGCTCAGGACATTATGAATTGTTTTTTGTTCCAAAGTAGAACAAAGATAATGAAACTATATTTTTTTAAGAAAAAGATTGAAGATTAGCAATTTGTTAAATAAAAAAGGAAATCCGAAGACTTCCTTTAAATTTTATTTTACTGAATCTACTTTGATTGTATCTACTGTAGCAGCTTTTTCCTTAATATCATAAGAATACCCTACCACTTTAGGATGTTTTTTAATCGATTTAATTTTAAAAGTTTCTGTTCCAGTCCCTGTTGCATATTCTACATCATATGTTGATACATAAACAACTTGTCCACTATCGTCTTCTTCTTTCACATCTTTTAAGTTGAAAATATCAATTTTACCATATTTTCCTTGAGCTTCTTTAATTTGCTCTTCTGTTACACCTTCAATAACGTATTTTAACGAATCTTGTATAGTTTCACGGTATTTAAATACATCTAAAGCAGGTCGCTCAATTTGGTATTTTTGTAATTCTCCTTTCTTTTTCCCACTACAAGACGCTAATCCAAATGCAGAAACTACTGCTACTCCTAATAATAGTTTATTCATATTCATAATTGTTAATTTTTTGTGA
Source organism: Faecalibacter macacae (assembly GCF_003687725.1). Classification (GTDB taxonomy): domain Bacteria; phylum Bacteroidota; class Bacteroidia; order Flavobacteriales; family Weeksellaceae; genus Empedobacter; species Empedobacter macacae. The sequence goes on along the minus strand of NZ_RDOJ01000004.1, from coordinate 108,999 downwards.
TTTTGACAGAATCTAATATAAACATTTTTTTAACTATATGTTAATTATTTAACTAAATTTCAATGAATTAAAAAAAGCGCATCAATACTGATGCGCTTGCTATTTTATCTTAATATTTATTGATTTTATATCTCAACTTTCACATAAAAACCTTCGTGACCACGAACATTAAACACTGTATTATCTTCAAAAATTAAATATTGACCTTTAATTCCTTTTAAAACGCCTTCGATTTCTAGCAATTTTTTCAGATTAGTTGATTTTACTTTTGCAGGATATTCTAAAACAGGATAATCTAATTTATAAACCTCAGGCTCTTCCACTAAAAATTGACGGAAATCTGGATTTACATTTTCCTTTACAATTTCAAATTGTTCGTACAGATTAATATCTGGCACATCATTTTTCAACATACGTTGCCAATTCGTTTTATCTGCCATCACTCCTTTTAAAGAAACCTCTATCATACCAGCTTCGTAACGATTATTGGTACGCGCAATTACAATTGCTTCAGAAGCACCTTGATCTATCCAACGTGTAGGAATTTGGGTTTCGCGCGTTACTCCTACTTTTATTCCTGAAGAATTTGCTAAATAAACGATATGAGGTTGTAATTCGAACTTTTTCTCCCATTCCAAATCACGTTGCTCAATTCCTAAATGTGCAGTTGATAATTCTGGACTAATAATGCTTGGATTAGCTTCTGGCAAGGTGAAAAAACAATTTTTACAGTATCCCATTTGATAAATTTCTTTATCCTGATCACATCCTAAACACTCATAATGATCAAAAGAAACCTTGATTTTCTTCCCTAAAAGACGATTCATTGTTACAAAATCGTGTTTAAAATCCCAGTAATATTTTACCGGATTTCCATTTTCAGTAATCATTTTACGAATTTGCCCTTCAAACTGCATATCTTATCAAAGTTTAATTAAATTTGTGAGTAAATCTACAAATTTTTTTAAAGAATGGGATTAGTTAATAAGATCATGGAAATAATGATGCGCAGTCGTATGAACGCGATTGAAGATAGCATCAAAAATCCAGTTGGTACGCAAGAACGTGTCTTATTTGATAACATTAAAAAAGCTAAACATACCATATATGGACGTGAGTTTGGATTTAATGAAGCGACAACAATTCAGAAATTCCAAAATCAAGTTCCAGCAGTTCATTATGAAGATTTTGAACCTTATATCGAGCTTGCTCGTAAAGGTGAAAAAGATGTAACATGGAATGGAAAAATCAAATGGTTTGCTAAATCTTCTGGTACGACAAATGCCAAAAGTAAATTTATTCCGATCAGTAATGAATCATTAGAAGATTGTCATTACGCAGCCGGAAAAACCATGTTTGCTTTATATTTAAACGCTAATCCTGAAACAGAAATTTTCATAAACAAAAACCTTCGTATTGGAGGTAGTAGTGAATTATTTCAAAAATATGAAACGCGTTTTGGGGATTTATCAGCAATATTAATTGATAATTTGCCATTTTATGCTGAAATGAAAAACATTCCGAATCGTGAGATTTCGTTAATGTCAGATTGGGCACAAAAAATGGATGCTATTATCAATGCTACAAAAAATGAAAGTGTAGGTTCGTTAACTGGTGTGCCGTCTTGGATGTTGGTTGTGTTAAACAAAATGTTAACCGACACAGGAAAGTCTAACGTCCATGAATTATGGCCAAACCTAGAAGTTTTCTTCCACGGTGGAATCAGTTTTACGCCATACGCCGAGAATTACAATTTAATTACAGGTAAAAAAATTAATTACTTCGAGTTATATAATGCTTCGGAAGGATTCTTCGGAATTCAAGATCAATTGAACGAAAAAGACATGTTACTTTTATTGGATAACGGAATCTTTTATGAGTTTGTTCCAATGGAAGAATTTGGTTCTGAAAACACACGTTATTTAACTATTGGGGAAGTTGAAGTTGGTAAAAATTATGCCATGGTAATTACTACAAATGGTGGTTTGTGGCGTTATATTATTGGTGACACCGTTAAATTTACTTCTACAAATCCACATCGTATTGTTGTAACTGGTCGAACAAAACATCATATTAATGTTTTTGGTGAAGAATTAATGATTGATAATGCAGAAGCTGCTTTAAAACGTGCTTGCGATAAAACCAATGCTATTGTTTCTGAATACAGTGCTGGACCAGTTTTTATGCAAGGAAAAGAGAAAGGTGCGCATGAATGGATTATAGAATTTGATCGTGAACCAACAAATTTTGAAGAATTTGTGGATTTTTTAGACAAAAGTTTACAAGAAATCAATTCGGATTACGAAGCTAAACGATATAACAATATGACTTTGAATCGTCCGATTGTACATCAAGCGAAACCAAAATTATTTATCGAATGGATGGCTTCTCGTGGTAAATTAGGTGGACAAAATAAAGTTCCAAGATTATCTAATACAAGAGAGTTCATCGAACCTTTGATTGCTTTAAATCAAACAAATTTCTAATATTTACAAAGGCTATAATTATTTATAGCCTTTTTCTTTTAGTCCAAATATTGTCGCTATCTTTAATACAACCGAAACAACAGACAATGACAAACTCTAATTCATATCTACATAAATTTCATCAGATTGTTGAAAACAAATTTCAGATTTACAACAGTCTATTTATGAGTCTACCTTACGAAAAGATGGAAAACATTGGAACACTAATTCCTTTTCTGTATAACGAAAGTAAAAATGGCTTTCCCGAGGGTAAAACTCCTCAAGAAATCATCGACGGTTTCTTCGATAAATACACTTCTTTACAAACGGAAGAACAACGAATTGATTTAATGTTTCGAATGATTCAATACATCGAAAGACAAGTCGTTTTATTCGATTCGATAGAAGACGCAGCGTTCTCTTCTTTGCATCCAGAACATGAAAAAGGAAGTCTTACCAACATTATACAAATCGCAAAACAAAATGGAAAGATTGAAGAAGTAAAACAAAAACTAGAAGATCTTTCGACTCGAGTCGTTTTTACAGCGCATCCAACGCAATTTTACCCAACGCATGTACAACAAATTATTCAAGATTTACGAGATGCGATTCAGCGAGATTCCATTTCAACAATTGATTCGTTGTTGCAACAATTAGGTAAAACACCATTTATCAATACAGAAAAGCCAACGCCATACGACGAGGCTCTTTCTATTATTTACTATTTAAGAAATGTGTATTATCAAACAGTTGGACGATTAAATAATGAAATCAATGCATTATTTATTGATGAAGATAAATCAAACGACAAACCTTTTATACAATTAGGTTTTTGGCCAGGCGGAGATCGTGATGGAAATCCTTTTGTAACGGCAGATATAACACAAAAAGTAGCAAATGAGTTAAGAACAAGTATTCTTAAAAATTATTACAATCATTTAAAACTGGTTCGTCGTCGTTTAACGTTTAAACATATTGCTGAGCCTTTACAACAAGTAAATGATTTAATTTATCATGAAATGTTTGCTGAAAAAGGTTCGATTCAGATCGAAGATTTATTAAACCCTTTAAATCAAATCAGAACAACATTAATCGAAAAACACAATGGAATATTCTTAGATATTTTAGATGATTTTATTGGTCGAGTTCGATTATTTGGGTTACATTTTGCTTCGTTAGATATTCGTCAAGATTCTAGAATTCATCAAAAAGTAATTGAAACTATCGTTCAACATTATACCGGAATTTCAACAAAAGATTTGAATGATGAAGAACGAATCGAGTTATTAACAAATCCATCATTTACAGCTAAAGCTGAAGATTTTGATGATGAAATGGTTGTTGATACTCTTAAGAATGTTTACCAATTAAAAGAAATTCAACGTCAAAATGGAGAACTAGGTGTTCATCGCTACATCATTTCAAATTCTGAATCAATTTTTGATGTTTTAAATGTGTATGCGCTATTCCGTTTTTGCAATTATCAACATGATGAAATTAAGTTTGATATCATGCCACTTTTCGAAACGATACATGGATTAGCTGAAGCTGAAAATACAATGAATCGATTGTATAATTTACCCATTTATGCTGAACATCTTGATCGAAGAAATCATTATCAAAGCATCATGTTAGGATTTTCTGACGGAACAAAAGATGGCGGTTATATTAAAGCCAATTGGGAAATTTACAGAACAAAAGAAATCTTAACGAAGGTCTCTGATCAAAATAATATTAAAGTCATTTTCTTTGATGGTCGTGGTGGACCTCCTGCTCGTGGCGGAGGAAAAACACACGAATTTTATGCTTCTCAAGGAAAAACGATTGCAAATCATCAGATTCAATTGACGATTCAAGGGCAAACTATTACTTCAAATTATGGAGCAATTCCGCAGGCAAAACATAATTTCGAACAATTATTTTCAGCCGGAATTTATTCAGATATTTTCGCTTCTGAACAAAGTTCAATTTCAGAACAGGAAAGAAATTTAATTGAAGAATTAGCTGAAATTTCTTATCAAAAATATGAAGATTTAAAAGCGCATCCTTCTTTTTTACCCTATTTAGAGAATATGAGCACATTGAAATATTATGGAAAAACGAATATAGGAAGCCGTCCAAGCAAACGTGGAGGAGACAAAAAATTAGAATTTAATGATTTGCGAGCAATTCCGTTTGTAGGTTCTTGGAGCCAATTAAAACAAAATATTCCGGGATATTTTGGTGTTGGAACTGCGATTGCAACTTTAGCAAACCAGGGAAGAATTGAAGAAGTAAAAGATTTATTTAAAACATCTGCTTTTTTCAGAACATTGATTCAGAATAGTATGATGGCGATGCAAAAAACATATTTCCCATTAACTTCGTATATGAAAGATGATATAAAATATGGTGAATTTTGGAATATTCTGTTTGATGAATTCAACCTTTCTAAAGAGATGACTTTATCTATTTCTGGATATGAAACTTTGATGGCAGATGAACCATTGAATAAGGCATCTGTTTTGATGCGCGAAAAAATAGTTTTACCACTTTTAGCCATTCAACAATATGCTTTGGATAAAATTCATCACGAAAGTGAATTAAAAACTGAATACGAGCAAATGGTTACGCGTTCACTTTTCGGAAACATTAATGCGAGTCGAAATTCGGCATAAAATATCGTAAATTTGTTTCGATGGAAAGAATCATTTTAGGTATTGATCCTGGAACAAATGTTTTGGGTTATGGTTTGATAAAAGTACAAGGAAACAAAATTTCGTTAATTGCTTTAGGTGAATTGTTATTGAATAAATTACCCAATCAAGAAATGAAATTGAAACGTATTTTTGAAAAAATTATCATGCTAATCGATGAATATCATCCAGACGAATTAGCTATCGAAGCGCCTTTCTTAGGACAAAATGCACAATCTATGTTGAAATTAGGTCGTGCGCAAGGCGTTTGTATTGCGGCTTGTTTATCAAGAGAAATTCCGTCTACAGAATACGCACCTAAAAAAATAAAAATGGCTATTACAGGAAACGGAAACGCATCAAAAGAACAAGTTGCCGGAATGTTGCAGCATTTGGTTAATTTGAAAGAATTACCAAAACGTTTAGATGCAACCGATGGTTTAGCTGCAGCAGTTTGTCATTACTTAAATTCTGGAAACAAAATAACACAACAAAAATCTTATTCGGGTTGGGATTCATTTGTAAAAGCAAATCCAAATCGAACAAAATAATATATTTGTACTAAGTTTTTAAAACATACTATATTAGAATTAATTTCTATGAAAAAGATATTTTTAATGGCTCTTGTAGCCTCTGCTATGATTACTTCTTGTAAAGATGAAGGTGCAGCGAATAACAATGCTATTACTGAAATTGTTTCAGGATTTGAACAAAAACAATATAAATTAGGAGATAAAATCAACATTGATTTTTCTGCTTTAGAAGGAGTTGATAATGTAAGAATTACAATTGACGGAAAAGATGTTCCTAATGGTTCTACTATTTCAAATGAAGTAGTTGGTTTAGGAAATCATTCTATTTTTATTGAGTTCTTAAAAGATACTGAAGTTAAAAATTCAAGAGAATTTACATTTATTGTTTTTGGAAACGAAGCTGCAGCAACTTGGACTTACGAATTAGTAAATACTTACCCACACGATAACAAATATTTTACACAAGGTTTCTATTATAAGGATGGAAACATTTACGAAGGAACGGGATTACGCAACGAAACTTATTTAGCAAAATATAAATTAGGTGATGCTAAAGCGAGTAAAGAATATAAAGTTGTTGAAAACGTTTTTGGTGAGGGAATTACTGAATTAAATGGAAACATTTACCAATTAACTTGGCAAGACAGAACGATTTTGAAATACGATCAAGAGTTTAACAAAATTGAACAAATAAATATGCCAGGCGAAATAATGGAAGGTTGGGGAATTACAACAGTTGGTGACCAATTAGCCGTTTCTGAAGGTACACAACGAATTCATTTTTTTGATTCTAATTTTAAATACTTGCGTACAATTCAGGCCGTTGATAGCCAAAATGTATATTTAAAATTAAATGAGTTAGAATATAAAGATGGATTAATCTATGCAAATGTTTACGAAACGGGAACGATTTTAGCGATTGATCCTACTTCTGGTCAAGTAAAAGCTAAATTAGATTTAAGCGAATTTAAAACGAAGCAAACAGGTCCACAAGCAGATGTACTAAACGGTATTGCCTTTAAAGGTGAAAACATGTTAGTAACTGGTAAAAAATGGGATAATATTTACGAGATTAAAATCAAGAAATAATATATAAAAAGAAAGCCTTGCAATAGCAAGGCTTTCTTTTTACCACAAATAAAAATTCACACTGCAAATAGAATTCTTATTATTCAAAAATCATCTAAAAAATTATAGTAATACTTTACTTTTATTCCCAAAAATGGTCATTCCAATCTGCATTAGTTGGTAGTTGACCTAAAGCTTCGTTAATAGCTTTTAATTGTTTCTGAGTCGCTATATTTTCAATTTCGGACAAGATATTTTTCTCTTCGAAACGAATGTGTAAATCTAACTCCTCTTCGATATAAATTAAATTCTTCATCGGATTAGTTCCGATTTTGAATAATCTTCTTAATCTTCTGTGCTCTTTTAAAGCACGCTTTACTAAATAATTATCCTCGCTTAAAATTGTAAACAATAACTTCTCCTCTATTTCCATTTTAGGAAACAATACATTTTCACCATACCAATTAACATAAGCTACAATTCGGTCTATATCCACATCACGATCAATTCCTGTTCTAATATTCCAACAAAAGAATAAAGTTTTGTGATGTTTAGAACATGCTTCGTATATCGTCTGATTAAGAGATGTAGAAAAACTTAATTTAGTTGAACTCTGTATTTCGGTAAGTAGTTTCATAATGAAAATCTATTATTCGGATATTTTTGTCTTATTTAATTATAAATTTTTTTTAATGTTTTAGAAATGCTAAACCGTTATCTATATCATCAATCAAATCATTCATTGATGTTACTTCTAACATTTTTTGCAAATCTTTACGAACCATAAAAATTCGTTTGTGTAAAGCACATGGTCTGGCAGCATCACATTCATTAAGTCCTAAAACACAACTATGGTATAATCCATCGCCATCTATTGCTTTTATAATGTGTACTAACTTAACTTCTGCTAAAGTAGTTGGATCCATTTCAAATCCCCCCATTTTACCTTTTACAGAGCTAATAATCCCACTCTTTACTAGTTCTTGTAAAATCTTAGCTGTATATGCTTCTGGCGAATTAATAGATGTAGCAATTTGCTTCAAATTTACACGATTTCCACCGATAGATTCGCGAGCGATAAAAATACTCGCCTTAATACCATATTCGCATGCTTTTGAAAACATTAGCTCTTTCTCTTGTTTAATTTTACTTAGCAAATATAGTCAATATTTTAAATCGGACAAATTTATCTATATTAATTTTTAAAAATAAAAAAACCACCTCAATAGAGGTGGTTTAAATTTATTTAAAGAGAAATATTAATCTTCATCTTCATCTAAATCCGCATCTTTAACAGCGTTACGAGAAGTACGGATAGCAACAACTACTGCATTGTCTGGGTGAGCAAATGTATAGTTTTCGTTCTTTAAAGACTCAATGTACATTTTGTGTCCAATTCTCATTGGAGTAATGTCAATTTCGATTTCGTTTGGTAAGTTAGCTGGAATAGCACGAACTTTAACTTTACGCATGTTGAAACGTAAAACCCCTCCGGCAACTAAACCACGAGCACGTCCTACTAAACGAACTGGAACTTCCATAGTAACTGGTTTGTTCTCGTCTAATTGGTAGAAATCAGCGTGGATGATACGATCTGTAACTGGATGGAATTGGATATCTTGTAAGATAGCCTCAAATTTAGTTCCGTCAGTTAACTCGATAGTTACTGTGTGTGCTTCTGGAGTATAAACTAATCCTTTGAATGCTTTTTCGTCTGCAGAAAATGCAACTGGCTCAGATCCACCGTAGATCACACAAGGTACTTGTTCAGCATTACGTAAGGCACGTGTAGCAACTTTACCTACGTTTTCTCTTTTTACACCTTGAATTGTAATAGATTTCATAATAAAATTATATATAAAAATTAATATTTATTTTAGTTAATCAATTAGATAACAAAACGTTGACTAATTGATTTATTGCTATGTACTAGATGCATAACATCAGCAAAAAGCGGAGCGCAAGATAATACTTTTATTTTACTTACACTAGTATTTTTTAATGGAATACTGTCAGTTACAGCAATTTCTGTTAATAAAGACTCGTCTAAACGTTCAAAAGCTGGTCCAGATAATATACCATGTGTTGCAATTGCACGTACTGATAATGCACCTTTAGACATGATTAACTCAGCAGCTTTAGCTAAAGTTCCGGCAGTATCAATCATATCATCTACTAAGATTACATTTTTACCTTCAACGTCTCCAATTAACATCATGCTATCTACTTGATTCGCCTTTTTACGCTCTTTATGACAAATTACGATATCTGCGTTTAAATGCTTAGCATAAGTATTTGCGCGTTTTGCACCTCCCATGTCAGGAGAAGCTATACATAAATTATCTAATTTTAAACCATTGATATAATCAACAAAAATTGTAGAAGCGAATAAATGATCAACAGGAATCTCAAAAAATCCTTGAATTTGATCAGCATGTAAATCCATTGTCATTACACGTGTTGCACCAGCAGACATTAACATTTTTGCAACTAACTTTGCTCCGATTGGAACACGAGGAGCATCTTTACGATCTTGACGAGCAAATCCGTAGTAAGGAATTACTGCTGTAATAGATTTTGCAGATGCACGTTTAGCAGCATCACACATTAATAATAACTCCATTAAGTTATCTGTTGGCTGGTGTGTAGAACCAATTAAAAAAACTCGTCCACCACGAATTGGTTGTTCGAAAGCTGGCGTAAATTCACCATCGCTGAATTCAACGATTTTTAAATTACCTAATTCTTGACCATAGTGGTCTGCGATTTTAGTGGCTAATTCTTGAGAACCACGTGTTGAAAAAAGAAATGCAGATTGTTCCATTGTTTGTTTTGGGAATATTTGTGCAAAAATACTATTAATTTTCGTTTCGATAAACCAAATAATTATTAAATATAATCACAATTTAAGTTTAATAATTTTTAAATAGTTAATAAAGGTATTTTATATATATGATTGATACTTATTAATTTTTTTTTTCAGAAATTTGTACAGTAACTAATGATTAAATCTAACATAATTTTCTAAACTCAAATTTTAATGAAAATCAATCATCCGAAAACTCTTAAAAATTTACCAAGATGGGTAATACTTTTAATAGATATTTCAATAATAATTTTTTCTTATATTATAAGTAATTTCATAATTAATAGTTTCACAGGTAGTTTTGATCTAATTGAAGTATATAAAAAAATACCTATAATCACTTTCTTTTACATTACGTATTTTTTAATTTTTGGGACATACAAAGGAATAATTAGACAAACTGGAATTGTAGATGCTCAAAATGTGTTTTTAGCCAATATTCTAGCTTTTGGATCACTATTGCTTTTCAGTTTTTTTATTAGAAATACTTTAGATTTTAATAATTTCACATTAAACTTTTATAGACTATCCTATTCAGTACTTTTTGTTCACTCATTTGTATCCACTATTTTAATGGTATTTTTACGAGTTGTGTATAAAACAATATACTACACTTATTTAACTCCTACTATAAAGACAAAAAATGTAATTATTTATGGCGCTGGTGATTCTGGTATAATAACTTATAACACATTAAAATCTGACACTAGCGATAATTATAATGTAATCTCATTTATCGATGATAACCAAATTAAGTGTGGACAAAAAATAAATGGTGTATATGTAAAGCATTCATCTAAGATAGATTTAGAATACATAACACAAAACAACATTAACCAAATTATTATTTCAATCCAAAATATATCGCAAAATAAATTATTTGAGATTTCCGAAAAATTATCTAATTTACCTGTGAAAATAAAAATAATACCTGCTGTAAAAGATTGGTTAAATGGAAATTATTCTGCAAAACAGATTAAACAATTAAGAATTGAGGATTTACTAGGACGTGATTCAATCAAATTAAATAATCCAATTGTAGATCAAGAATTAGATAATAAAGTTGTTTTAATCACAGGCGCTGCAGGTTCTATTGGTAGTGAAATTGCACGTCAAGTTGCACAAAAAAATTTCAAAAAATTAATATTACTTGATATTGCAGAATCTGCATTATATGACGTACAACAAAGTATGCAATCTCCTAAAATTAATGATGTCGAATATATTATTGGAAATGTCAGAGATCATGATGGAATAAAACATATATTTAAAAAATATAATCCAGATTATATATATCACGCTGCAGCATATAAGCATGTTCCTTTAATGGAAAAATATCCTTTTGAAGCAGTAAATACAAATATAAAAGGAACTAAAGTAATGGCTGATTTAGCCCATGAATTTGGTGTAGAAAAATTTGTAATGGTGTCTACTGATAAGGCTGTAAATCCAACCAATGTAATGGGTGCAACAAAGAGATGTGCTGAAATATATGTTAACTGTTTAAACTCTTATTCAGAAACTAATTTTATTGTTACTAGATTTGGAAACGTTCTTGGTTCAAATGGATCTGTTATTCCTTTATTTAAAAGACAATTAGAAAATGGTGGACCATTAACTGTTACTCACCCTGATATTACTCGTTATTTTATGACAATTCCTGAAGCTTGCCAATTAGTATTAGAAGCTGGAACTATGGGAAAAGGTGGAGAAATATTTGTTTTCGATATGGGTGAATCAATGAAAATAGTTGATTTAGCTAAGAGGATGATTAAATTAAGTGGATATAAATATCCAGAAGAAATTGATATTAAAATCGTAGGACTTAGACCAGGAGAAAAGATATTTGAAGAGCTTTTAGCAAATGATGAAAACACTCAAAAAACACATCATGAAAAAATTATGATTGCAAGAGTAAACTATTCAAAAATTGAAAATGCTTTCAACAATATAAATAATCTATGTATTTTCGCTTCTGAAAATGAATTCAATAAAGATAATATTAACCTTGTTAAACAAATAAAAAATATTGTCCCTGAATTTAAATCACAAAATTCTGAATATGAATTCTTAGATAATCTAGTTTATGAAAAATAATATCATTATACTTCTTGTATTTCTTTTTCTACTTGTTTCATGCGGGTCTAGAAAAGAAATTGCATATTTTCAAGATAGTCCAAATTTAACAACACAATTCCAGGATTATATACCTAGAATTCAACCAAACGACCAATTAGCTATAGTTATATCTGCTGCAGATATAAATGCAGTAGCCCCTTTCAATCCTGTATCTACTATACAAGTTAATGCTCCACAACAAAATATTTCACCATATCATACAACCTACACTGTAAATGAAATTGGAGAAATTGAAATTCCTACTTTAGGAAATGTTAAAATAAGCGGTTTAACCAGAACAGAAGCTGCTGATTTACTAAAAATTAAACTTAGTAAATATATTAACAATCCAGGTGTTATAATCAACTTTGCTAATTTTAGAATTACAGTTTTAGGGGAAGTTAATAAACCGGGAAGTTTTACAAATCCAACTGAAAGAATTACAATTTTAGATGCAATAGGTATGGCTGGTGATTTAACTATCAAAGGAAAAAGAGATAATGTAACGGTTATTAGAGAATTAAATGGAGTGAAAGAATCTCATACTATTGATTTAACATCAAAAAACACTTTAAATTCTCCTGTATACTATCTTGCACAAAATGATGTGATTTACGTTGAACCTAACTCAGCTCAAGTTGCAGCTTCTAAATTCACGCCAAACTATTCACTCTGGATTTCAATGGCAGGTGTAATTATTTCAGTAATCTCAGTTTTAACAAAATAAAATGGAATTCAATAACGAAGAAAAAGAAAATATTAACATTAAAGATGTTTTAAATAAATATCTTAAATATTGGTATTGGTTCATAATCTGTATATTCATATCATTATTTTGTGCATTTTATTACCTTAGATATACTCCTAAACAATATAATTCTAAAGCCAAAATATTATTAAATAATTCTCAGTCTTCTGTTGGAGAATTAGCAGGTGTTATCGACATTACAAAATTAGGTTCAACAGAAGCGGACGGAGAAATTACAGATCAAATAGAAATTATTAAATCTAGGAGAATACTAGAAAAAGTAATCAAAAAAAATAATTATAACATTAGTTATTTTAATATAGGAAAAGTTATCGAATCTGAAATTTCCCCTGATGAATCACCAATTAAAATTATAACTTCTGCTGATACAGAAAATTTCACAATAAACATCAAAATTGAATCACATGATAAATTTTCTATTGATGGAAAAGTGTATAATTTCGGACAAAATATAAATATTACAAACAATTCTTTTAAAATAATTCGAAATAATTCTTTAAAAAATCATATTGGGAAAAATGTACTTATTTACGTTTCTTCAGTAGAAAATTCAATAAATAAATATGCCGGAAAAATAAAAATTAGTCCTAATGGTAAGGATTCTAAGATTATAAACTTGTCAATGACTGGCACTGTTCCTGAAATTTCAGAAAAATTTATTAATGATTTAATTGATGTATATAACAGTGATATAATATTAGATAATACTAAATTAACAATATCTACATCAGAATTTATCAATAATAAATTAAATGAAGTTACAGAAAAATTAAAAGGATTTGATAGCCGATTACAAAATTTCAAAACTGATAATAAATTCACTGATTTAAATTCTGAAGCTAATCTATTTATACAAAATGCTTCAGAAAATGAAAAGAAGTTACTTCAAGCTACAACTCAACTTTCTTTAGTTGATGCAATGAGAAATTCTTTAAGCCAAAATAAAACAGAGTTATTACCAACGAATATTGGTTTAGATGATTTAACTATTTCTAAACAAATTTCAGAGTACAATCAATTAGTTTTAACTAAAAATGAAATGCTTAATTCTTCAACAGAAGAACATCCTAATGTAATTCGCATACAGGAACAGATTTATAATATAAAATCGAATTTAAAAACAAGTTTGAATTTATATAGAAATAGTATTCAAACACAAACAAATAAAATATCTTCTAATCAATCTGAAATTGATCATAAAATATCCTTATTCCCGTCACAAGAAAAGGAATTAAAAGATATTACACGTGAACAAAAAATCATTGAGGCTTTGTTTTTATTTCTACTTCAGAAAAAAGAAGAAAATGAAATCAAAGAGGCTGCTACACCTGATTATATTAAAATTATCGACTATTCTTATTCATCTAAATCTCCTGTTGCTCCTAACAAAAACATTATATTTCTTGGTGCATTAATTATTGGTAGTATAATACCATTTGCCATTATTTATATATTTAGTTTATTTGATAATAAGGTTAAAACAAAAGAGGATATTTTAAGAAAAATTGGAAATGCAAATATAATTGGACAAATTCCTCATAGTACAAGTTCTATCATTAAAGAAAATGATTTTTCTACAATTTCTGAATCTTTAAGAATATTAAGAACTAATATTGACTATAATTTAAGAAACATTAAAAATGGAAAATGTATTTTTATAACTTCTACAATAAGTAATGAAGGAAAGACTTTTGTATCATCTAACCTAACAAAAATTTTTAGTGAAACAAATAAAAAAGTTTTATTAATTGGAACTGATTTAAGAAATCCCAAAATTTTAAATACTTTAGATATTCCACGTGTTAATAATCAATTAGGTTTAACTGAATATTTATATAATTCCGAAATTCAAGTAAATGATATTATAAATAAAAACCCTAAAAGTTATAATTTTGATATAATTAATTCAGGAAAATTATCTCCAAATCCAACTGAATTACTTATGAATAATAGATTTGATGATTTAATTAAAGAAGTTCGTGAAATATATGATTATATCATAGTAGATACTGTTCCTGTTGGTGTTGTAACTGACATGTTCTTGATTTCTGAAAATGCTGACTTAACACTTTACATTATTAGAGCCAATACAACTGAAATTGCAGACCTTGATCTCCCGAAAGAGCTTTTAAATACTAATCGTTTAAAAAATATGCAATTCGCACTTAATGACGTTTCTTTAGAATTTAAATATGGATTTGGATATTACAGTGATGTAAAATTACCTTGGTATAAAAAGATTTTAAATAGATTTAAAAAATAATATCCATAAAAAAGCCACTCAAATTGAGTGGCTTTTTTATGGATATATAATATCTAAAATTATTGTCTTTGTCTTACTGCTTCATAAACACAAATTGCAGCAGCATTACTTACGTTTAAAGAATCTACAAATCCTAACATTGGAATCTTAATTAAAACATCCGAGTTATCTGCCCAAAAATCTGATAAACCAGTTGCCTCAGTTCCTAAAATAATCGCCGATCCTGATGTAAAATTCGCTTCATACAAACTAATCGTTTCATCTCTTAAGAAAGTCGAAACAATTTGAACATTACGCTCTGTAAAAAATTCTAAAACAGCTTCTTTAGATGCAGATGCAATATTATTTGTAAATAATGTTCCAACCGAAGATCTAATTACATTTGGATTAAAGAAATCTACTGTTTCATCACAAACAATAACAGCATCTACTTTTGCTCCATCACCAGTTCTTAAAACTGCTCCTAGATTTCCTGGTTTTTCAACCGCTTCTAAAACCACTACCAATGGATTTTCGGGTAAATTTAAATCTTCTAAGTTTGATGATTTGGTTTTATAAACACCAATTACTCCACCTGTTGATTTACGGTATGCAATCTTCTCGAAAATAGCTCGAGTTATTTCAAAACGACGAGGATTACCAAATTTAATATTTGCTTCATAAATATCCTCACAGATATAAACTTCAACAGCTTCGTAACCTCCATTAATTGCTAATTCATTTTCCTGAGTTCCCTCAACAATAAACAATCCCTGATTTTTACGTTCTCTCGATTTTTCTTGCAATTTCAGCAAGTTTTTTATTTTTTGATTTTGAAGACTTTCTATTTGCATGATGCAAAATTAAAATAATTTCAGCCAATCTAAATTATTTCTTTGTCTTCTTTATTTCTTTTACCAAAGTATATTTAAGTGAAGAAGCATCAGCCGGAATAGGTTTTTCAACCTTTGTTTTCTTTACAATTAGCTTATATTCATAACCAGGAACATAATTAAATCCTTCTATTGTTGAATAAAAATAAGTCCAACCCTCATTCACTGATTCCTTTACTTGTAAGCATTTCATTGGTGCAACACCTGTACAATCTACCTGTTCTGGCGCAACATACATTATAACTTCGTCTTGACCTAAATTTTGAACCATTTTACAAGCTGTTAAGGATAATAATCCTATTACGCCTCCAAAAAATAACTTCTTCATTTTCAATTATTTTGATTAGTTATATCTAATTTAACAATAAGTTACTTATAATAAATCACTTATCTAATTTATCCATTCAAATATTTTTTAAGATAGTTTTAATATTAATTTATAACGAAATAAACATCCTCTATTTTAATTCATTATAAAGTTCTTTCATTTTTTTATACCTTTGCACCTTAAAATCAGAAATTTCGTATGACCAAAGATGGAAAAATGGAGTTAATGGCTCCTGCTGGTAATTTTGAATCTTTACAAGCGGCCCTTGACAATGGTGCAGATTCTGTATATTTTGGTGTAGATCAATTAAATATGCGTGCACGTGCTTCGATTAACTTTACAATGGGTGATTTACCTGAAATTGTAGAGCGTTGTGAAGCTGTAGGTGTACGTTCTTACCTTACATTAAATACAATCATTTACGATCACGATTTATCGTTGATCAAAGTGTTATTAGATAAAGCTAAAGAAGCTAATATTACGGCTGTTATTGCAATGGATCAATCGGTGATTGCCTATGCAAGACAAATCGGAATGGAAGTTCACATTTCGACTCAAATTAACGTAACAAACATTGAAACTGTTAAGTTTTATGCAATGTTTGCTGATACAATGGTATTATCTCGTGAATTGAGTTTAAAACAAGTTGAAAAGATTTGCGAATTAATCATTAAAGACGACGTTCGTGGACCAAGTGGTAACTTAGTTGAGATTGAAATTTTCGGTCACGGTGCATTATGTATGGCTGTTTCTGGAAAATGTTACTTAAGCTTACACTCGCACAACTCTTCTGCAAATCGTGGAGCTTGTAAACAAAACTGTCGTAAAAAATATACGGTAATCGATCAAGAAACTGGATTCGAAATCGAATTAGATAACGAATACATGATGTCTCCTAAAGATTTATGTACTATTGATTTCTTAGACCAAGTGGTTAATGCTGGAATCAAAGTATTAAAAATCGAAGGTCGTGGTCGTGCGCCAGAATATGTTGCAACAGTTATTCGTTGTTACCGTGAAGCAATCGATTCTATTGCCGACGGAACATACTCTAAAGAAAAAGTTGATTACTGGATGGGATTATTACAAACTGTTTATAATCGTGGTTTCTGGTCTGGATATTATTTAGGTCAAAAATTAGGAGAATGGTCTGCTGTTCCAGGTTCTATGGCAACTCAAAAGAAAGTTTACATCGGTAAAGGTGTTCACTACTTCCCTAAAGCAAGCATTGGTCAATTTGTAATTGATGCTTACGATTTAAAAGTTGGTGATACAATCTTAATCACTGGTCCAACAACTGGTGCAAAAGAAATGGTAGTTACTGAAATGATGGTTGAAGATGTAAAATCTGATATCGCTACAAAAGGTAATAGCATTACAATTCCAATGGAATTCCGTATCCGTCCTTCAGACAAATTATATAAATTAGTAAAAGTTGAAGATCCAGGAACGCAACAAAACGCTGTTGAAGAAGGAGCTTACTCTCACTAAAAATTTGCTTGAAAAATGGTAATTATTACGCTACAACGCGACAAATGTATCGGATGTAACTATTGTTATGAATTAGCACCTGAACGTTTCCGTATGTCTAAAAAAGACGGAAAATCGGTGTTATTAAAAGCAACAGATAAAAAAGGATTTCACACATTAAAAGATCCTGATCATGGAATTGCTGATAGCTGCGAACGCGCTGCCAAAGCATGTCCTGTAAATATTATCACTGTTAAAGAAATATAACGACGGTACATCGAACTATATAAAATATTAGCCATCAAGTAATTGATGGCTTTTTTAATTTACTTCAAATTCTAAAATCATTTCATAAATTCGTTATCTAAATCAATTAAAATGCTAAAGGCTGAAGCAAGAAAATATTATCGATTGCTGCGTAAACAATTTCAGAAAGAAGATGTAAACGAATTAAGTAATCAAATTTTTGAACAGATAAAAAAGTTTAATTTCTCTGACAATCAATCGTTTCATATTTTCTTACCAATTGAAAAAAATAACGAGATAAATACTTACCCTATCATAAATTGGCTTTTTGAAAACGATAAATCAGTTATTTTACCTTTAGTTGTTGGAGATGATATGATTAATTGTAAGGTTGAAAAGGGTTTTAATACAAAATTAAATTCACTTCAAATTCCAGAACCAATTAACTACACCGAAGTTGATTCATCTAAAATTGATGTTGTTTTCGTGCCAATGTTTGTAGCCGATCAATACGGAAATCGTGTGGGCTATGGTGGCGGATATTACGATAAATTCTTAGCAAGATGTAAACCTGAAACAAAAAAAATAGGTCTAACTTATTTTAGACCTATTGATATTATTCAAGATGCTTATGAAGGCGATATTGCTTTGGATTATTGTTTAACTCCAGAAGAAATTGTGTCATTCTGAATCGAATCTTTCATCATATTTAAAGTCTGAAAGTAAAATTTAAATTCACGTTTAAACTGAATTGGTTCTTGTTTTAAAACGAAAATCGAAGTTCGATCAATCGTTTTAACTAACTTTTTATCTTTATTGAAGAGATTTAAAGTATAATCTGCTTTTTTAATTGTATCTGGCGTTAAACTATCATTCGGAATGATATTAAACTTTGCAACCGACACAAAATGAATATTTCTATTTTTTAATTTGCTCAATAATGTATCAACTTCAGACATTTCTTCTTTAGAAAAATAACTTCTTAATTGTGTAATTAAAATCTCCTGAACTACACTATCATTATTATTCGAAGCCAAAGCAGAAAGCTCGTAAAACTCTCTTAATTTCTGCTTAGATATAAAGTTAATTGCCTCTATAGAATCCATTTTGGTATTTACTGTAGACGCTTCATTTTTGTACCCTTTAATCACTTCAGGATTATAATCTCCATCGTAGGTTGTATCTTGTTTACAAGAATATATGATCCAAATAGACAAAATCATGCATAAGCACAGATTCATCAGTTTAATTATCCTCCTCATCTTGCTGAATTTTAAATTTTAGTTTAACGATTTTTCCGTTCTTACTTTCCGATTCAATCAAAGAATAATTCTTTAACGAAGTTGTAGGTAAAGAAACAAGGTTTATGTATTGTTGTTTGGTTAAAATCTCAACACCAAAATAATCATTATCATATACCTGATAAATCAAGGCATTATCATCAATCATTTGGTTCAATTTTGCAATACGTTGTTTTAAATCTTTTGCAGAATTCGAGTAATAATAAAGCATAACTTTATAATCATCTGGCTCTAAAAGAATCTTTTCTGGCGTTCGATATTGATGTAGATTTACATTAAATGTATCTAATTTGTGATAAGGTGTAGAAACAACCATTTTTATAGAATCACTCTTCGATTCAAATTGAATACAACCAGTTTTTGAATTAAGATATAATGGTGTAAATCCTTGGCGAAGAATAGTAACCTCAACCGAATTTTTGACTAAAGTTTGACGATCTGAATCAACGAAACAAAACTCGTAATTCTTAGTTTGATAAAATGTAAAATAAACAGCAAGACCTGCTAATAAAACTGCACTAATAATTGATGTAACTAAAGCTATTTTCTTTGTAGATGATGTTGTTTGATCTTCTACTTTCGGTTTAGGCTTCTGAAGTTCTGCATTTACTTGTGCTTGATTTTGTGTAGATTGCTCAACTTCGTTTATTTCTTGATTAACTTCAATAGTAGAATCTACTTCTGGTCTCGAAATTACATAAGGCTCCTTTTCCTTTTCAACTTTCCCAAAAACTTCTATTTCTTTTTGGCGTAAAAAATGTGCCCAACTCTTAAAACCACAATATTGTGATAATAAATTAAGCATATCAATACGAGGAAGTTTTTTAAAATCTGATTTAAAATAAGTATAAAACCATTTTTCGCTGACTGTAGATTTAGTCTTATTGAATAAATCTTCTTGGAAAACTGCAATTTCTTGTCCTTTCCAATTAGAAATATCTGAGGATTGAGCAGAATTTTCCTCTAAAAACCTATCTGAGATGGTTTTTTTCAGAATTTCGAAAATTTCTATGTCTGTAAATTTGCTCAATTTAATTAGTTATATTACTAAATAACAATATTTTGTAAATCAAATTTCCGATTTACAAAACATTATTTTTCTAACTACAAATAAAACAAAAAAAATGAAATATCAAACAGAAATACGTTAAAATCGACTATTCTACTCTTGTAAATTAAGCTTAATAATTTCTGAAAACTTCTTACAAACACATTACAACTAATATTCTAACCAATAGAAATTTGTTCCTCTAACTTTGAACCATCAAACAAATCAAAACATTGTTTAAAAATCAAAAAACTATAATTATGAAAAAGTTCGCATTAAACGCAGTTGCTGCATTAGTATTAGTAGGATCATTAACATTAGTATCTTGTGGAGGAGAAAAAACAACTCCTATAAATGTTGAAGGTACAAATGATTCTATCGCAATCGTAGATTCTTTAGTTATTGCAGATTCTGCAGTAGTAGATTCAGCAGTTGTTACTGACTCTGTAGCTGTTATTGAAGCACCAGTAGTTGAAGAAGTAAAATAATTAATAAAATAAATACATAATAAAATGAACAAATTTTTCGCATTAGTTGCAGTTGCAACTTTATCATTAGGAGCAGTTTCTTGTGGAGAGAAAACAGAAACTACAGTTGAAGAGCAAGTAGTTGATTCTACTGCAGTTGTTACAGATTCAGTTGCTTTAGATTCTACAGCAGTTGAAACTCCAGCGGTTGCTGCTGATTCAGTTGAAAACGTAACAGTTGATTCTACAGCTGCTACTACAGAAGAAGTAAAATAATTCTTATTATATAATAGAAAAGCCGCTCAATGAGCGGCTTTTTTTTATGCGTTATTTAAAGATTTGATATCAATAACAAAACGATATTTTACATCCGATTTCATCATACGCTCGTAAGCTGTATTGATATTCTGAATGTCAATCATTTCAATATCAGAAACGATATTATGTTCTCCACAGAAATCTAACATTTCTTGTGTTTCTTTAATTCCTCCGATTAATGAACCAGCAAGATTTTTACGTTTCATGATTAAATTTCCACCGTCAACTGCTTCTAACGGCTCAATAGCACCAACTAAACACATGGTTTTATCTAACTTCAATAAGTTTAAATAAGGATTTACATCGTGTTTAACAGGAATTGTATTTAGTAAAAAGTCAAACGAATTTTTGTGCGCTTTTAACTGATCAGAATCTGTAGAAATTAAAACCTCATCTGCTCCTAATTGTTTTGCATCTTCTCCTTTAGAAGCAGAAGTTGTAATCATTACGACATGCGCACCCATTGCTTTTGCAAATTTAACTCCCATGTGACCTAAACCACCTAAACCGATCACACCTACTTTATCACCTGCTTTTACATTCCAATGACGCAAAGGCGACCATGTTGTAATCCCTGCGCATAAAAGTGGCGCTGCAGCTTTTACATCAATATTTTCTGGTACATTTAAAACGAAATCTTCTTCCACAACGATATAATCAGAATATCCTCCGTAAGTGATTCCTCCGTGTTTCGAATTTTTAGAATTGTACGTTCCTGTAAATCCATTCTCGCAATATTGCTCGATTCCGTGATTACAAGGATCACATTCTTTACAAGATTCTACCATACAACCAACACCAACTAAATCGCCAACTTTAAATTTAGTTACATCAGCTCCAACTTCCTTTACACGACCAATAATTTCATGTCCCGGAACAACAGGATAATTTGGTCTTCCCCAATCTCCTTTTGCTGTATGTATATCACTGTGGCAAACACCACAATATTCGATATCAATAGCTACATCATTTGCATGAATATGTCTTCTCTTAATTGTATGTGGCCCTAACGGATCTGCATCGTTAAAGGCTGCGTATGCTTTTGTGTTCATAGTTTATTCTTTAATTAAAATGTTTCTTATTGTTTTAGGGTTAAGCTCATTTTTGCCATTACATTCAATTTTTGAATTTATTTTTCCACCTAAAAATTCATTAAAATTTAAACAATTATCAAGCTGATAAAATTTATCTTCTCCTTTTAATAAAATAAATGGAATGCTTTTTCCTGGTTTGGTTTTAGACATTGCATTTGTTGCTATCAATGCACCTAATGCACCTCCTCCATACATTAACACATTAGAACCTGCCTCTCTTTTTTTAGGATAAAATTCTGAATAAAAATAATTATCATCTTCATATCTAATTCTAATAAATCGATTCATAATTACAGGAATCGTAACTTTCATATCCTTAGACTCTAATTTGTTAATACTTTTTAAATTAAAATATACATCTCCATTATAAACAACAGCAAAAGGAGTTTTCACCAATTGTTTTTTATCAATATACTTAAATAACATCAAGTCTTTTGGATTATTATAGACACCTTCTCCATCTTCCTTTGCTTCTATTCTTTCTGTAGAAGTTGGTTGCTTTTTATTAAAGTCATCTATAGTTTCATACACTCCTTCTGGAAAAGAATTTTTAAAAAAAGTTTGTTTTAATTCAGGAACTGAAGTCGAATAATTAACAGAATCAAATGAAATATCTGCATCACTCTTTAACAAATATAGATTTACAAAAGGATCATTAAATTCATTATAATCATATCCATCTTTTTGGAAAATAACATCTTTAGCTTTTATTATTTTTCCATCTTTTTTTAATTTAAAAACAGCGTCTTTAACATATTGTCCAAATGTAAAGCTGGAGCATAAAATAAGTAGAGATAATAATTTCTTCATGTTTAAATTAAATTTCATCTAAAATAAAAAATCCACCTGAATTAACAGATGGATTTGATTAAATTGGTTTATATTTTATTCATTATACCCCTAATATTACTGATATTGTAATCTTTGTCACAATCAATAGCTGAAGTAGATTGAGCTTCTAAAAATGTATTAAAATCTTTACAATTCTTAAAAATATCATATTCTTTTTTCTCTACGTCTAAAACAATTCCTTTCATCAAATTAGGAGAAGCAATACCAATCATTCCGTTTGAAAGCCCTGAAGCAACTCCTCCGATTATTGCACCTCCAGCAGCAGAAGCTACACCGGCTGTTAAACCACCTGCAACACCAACTAAAAAAGTTGTACTTGTTTTAGTCATTGGCATTTCTACATATAAGAAATCATCAGTACCCGCTTTTACTCTTAAGAATCCATTATTAGGAATATCTTTTGATAAATTTCCGTTTCCATCTGCACGATTATTCATTATCGCTTTTACATTTAAATACACTTCATCATTATGAACTACAGCAAAATAATTTTTGATTGGAAAATCAGTTTTTCCTTGTTCAAAAAATTGAACTAAATCATTTGAATACTCATAATATAGAGCTTTATAATGGGTTTTTGGAAACATTATTTTATCTGAAGGTGTTTTAGCAATAAAACTTTCAAGCGTTTCATAAGCACCATTCGGATACGTAAAATTTTCTGTATTATACGTTTGTTTCAATTCTGGGATTGTAATCGAATAATTAATTGAATCAAATTTTAAATCCTCAATATGTTTAACTTTTGCTGTCGCTAGAGCATTAGGTAAATCTTCTGCTCTAAAAGAAATTAGTTTATCTATATATCTTAAATCATAAACTTTGATTGGTTCCTCTATCTTTTTTAATTTAATTGTTGCTTCTTTTATATATTGTGCATTAGCGAAACTCGCAAATAATGTAAGTAGTAAAATTGTTTTTTTCATGAATGTAAATTTCAACGAAAATAAAAAAATCCACCTGAATTAACAGATGGATTTAATATTATGATAGAAATTTAATAATTATTTTAATTTCTTAATACCCATATTCCATAATGTAAACGCGTATTTATCTACCGTTTCGTTGATAATAACTTCTGTAGAACGGCCTGCACCATGACCAGCTTTGGTTTCGATACGAATCATTACAGGATTATCACACGCTTGTTTCTTTTGTAACTCTGCCGCAAACTTGTACGAGTGAGCAGGAACTACACGATCATCGTGATCTCCAGTAGTTACTAAAGTCGCAGGGTAACAAACACCTTCTTTTACGTTGTGAACAGGCGAATAAGCTTTTAAGTAATCAAACATTTCTTTCGAATCATTTGCTGTACCGTAATCGTATCCCCAACCTGCACCAGCAGTAAATGTGTGGTAACGTAACATGTCTAAAACTCCAACAGCAGGTAAAGCTACTTTAGCAATTTTAGGATTAATTGTCATTGTTGCGCCAACTAATAAACCTCCGTTAGATCCTCCTGATAATGCAGTATAATCTGGTGAAGTGTAATTATTTGTTTGTAAATATTCTGCAGCAGCGATAAAATCGTCAAATACGTTTAATTTATTGAACTGACGACCTCCATCGTGCCATTTTTTTCCATATTCTCCACCTCCGCGTAAGTTTGCAACCGCGTAGATTCCTCCATTAGCAACCCATGCAGCAGTTGTAGCACTGAAAGCTGGAGTTAATGAAATATTGAATCCGCCGTAACCGTAAACAATTGTAGGATTTTTACCATTTTTCTTTAAACCTTTCTTATACGTGATAATCATCGGAACTTTAGTTCCATCTTTAGACGTATAAAAAACTTGTTCAGAAATATAATCTTCTGTATTGAATTTTACATTTGGTTTAATGTAAACATTAGATGTTCCATTCTCTACATTTAATTTATAACTTGTAGATGGTGTAACGTAATTAGAAAATCCGAAGTAAATTTCTTTATCTTCTTTCTTTCCTCCAAAACCAGAAGCTGTTCCTACACCAGGTAATTCGATTTGACGAACTTTTGTTCCGTCGTATTTGTATTGTTCAACAACCGAAACTGCATCACGTAAGTATTTTGCAAATAAATATCCACCAGCTGTAGAAACCGATAAAACATCTTTCGTTTCAGGAAGTACAGTTTCCCAAGTTGTATCATTAGCAATAGTTGATAAATTAACTTTTACTAGCTTATTATTTGGTGCATTTCTATTTGTCATTAAATAGAAAGTCTCACCATCATTATCAATTACATTAGTATTCGAATTAAAATCACCTAAAATATTTTTAATTGGTGAATTTTCAACAGATAAATCTTGATAATATAATTCGTTTCCAGTCGTAGTATTCGCTGCTGAAATGATTAAAAAACGTTCGTCATCCGTTAAGTATGCACCAACATAACGACGTGTAATATCACCACCAAAGATTAATTTGTCCTTCTTTTGAGCAGTTCCTAATTTGTGGAAATATAATTTATGTTGATCTGTTTTCTGAGATAATTCTGATCCAGTTGGTTTATCGTAAGAAGAATAGTAAAAACCTTCGTTTCCTTTCCATGCAATTCCTGAAAATTTAACATCAACTAAAGTTTGACCAACAACTGATTTATCTTTTGCATTTAAAACGATTACTTTTCTCCAATCAGAACCTCCTTCAGAAATTGAATAAGCTACTAAAGAACCATCTTTTGAAAATGATACGTCAGATAAAGAAGTTGAACCATCTTTTGAAAAAGTGTTAGGGTCTAAGAAAACTTCTTCTTTTCCATCTTCACCTAACTTACGATATAAAACAGAATGCTGTTGTAAACCATCGTTTTTGTAGTAATATGTAAAATCTCCTTCTTTGTACGGAGTTGAAATTTTTTCGTAATTATAGATTTCAGTTAATGATTTTTTTAACTGAGCACGTAAAGGAATTTCATTTAAATAAGCATAAGTTGCTTTATTTTGTTCAATAACCCACTTCTTTGTAGCATCAGATAAATCGTCCTCTAACCAACGGTAAGGATCTTTTACTTCAGCATCAAAATACTTATCAACGTGGTTAATTTCTTTCGTTTCTGGGTAACTTTTCTTATAACTCTGAGCATTCATAGTTGTCATTAATGCAAGGTTAAATAAAATTAAAGCCTTTTTCTTCATTTACTAATTATGATTTGTTTGTGTAATATCTTGCGCCTTCTAAATTAGGGATTTCTTTTTCAATTTTTGATAATGCAAATCCTTTTCTAGGATTAATAGGTGTTTTTAACACTTTATTATGCAGATCTTCATATTGTTGATAAGTAATTTCGGTACGATTTGATAACATTTCAAACAAATTCACTTTTTCCATTACATTTTTCCAATTTTCAGAAACGATACCTTCAAATACTTTTGATTTTGAACCTGAACCGTAACCTATGAAACCAATCTTTTGGCCAGCTAATTCTTCCTGATTGTCAAAACTTACTTGTAATGCTGATAATAAAGCTGTAAAAATTGAAGCTGTGTACATATTACCAATCTCTGAAGATGCACGTTGCGTTGCTTCTAATTTCTCCTTAACTAATTGTTTATATACATCAGATTTAGAAATAACTTTTAAGTTTTCAGCAGAATTTTCTTCTCCATTTTCTAAAGCAAAAACATCGTTAAACATACGTTTTCCTTGAAAAGCATAAGGTAAATGAAAAGCGATATAGCGCCAATCTTCGTATAATTTCCCTGTTACATTGTATTTTTCTTTGAAGTTAAAATACGCTTCGCGAACACGATCTTTGTAACATTCATTAGAATATTGACCATCAAAAACTGGTTCGTCTGAGAAAATCTCAACCTCAGTTTTTGTTGTATTTAAAGTAGATAAAATTGTATTATCTGTAGCTAATTGACGTGGTTTAAAGAAATCAAAAACAGATTCCATTCCAACACCCCATTTATTTTCAATCTCTATTAAGTTTGGCTCGTTAGAAATTAAAACAGCAACCGCTCCAGCTCCTTGTGTATATTCTCCGGTAGATTCTAAACCATATTTTGCATAATCAGCCGCGATAACAATTGCTTTTTTATCTGGATTAACTCGTACATAATCAATAGAATTATGCATTGCATCAACTCCACCAATACAAGCAAAAGTCATATCTACAACATCTGTATGTTTAAAAACTCTTTCTCCAAATTTTTCAGCAAGTACTTGTTCAACCAATTGCACTGCATATGTTGCAGTAGATTTTGCTCCATCTAAAGAACTTTCAGTTCCTAAATAAATACGACCTATCATTTTAGGGTCGATAGAATATTCTTGAAATAGCTTTAATAAAGCTTCGGCAGAAATTGTTGCAGTATCTTCATCAGCATCAAGAATTGCCATCTTTTTTAAACCTAAACCTAGCTCCAACTTATCTGGATCTATATTTCTTTTTTCTGCTAGTATTTTAATTGGCAAGTAATTTATTGGTATATATATAGTTACGGCTTCTATCCCTACTTTCATTTTTATTTTATTTTAATAAATCAAATTTAAAGTTATTAGTCGTAAATCGAATGCACTAACTCTTTTAATATTAAAATATTAAAGGATTTCTATAGAAATTAATTAATTATTACTATATTGTTAATTACTTAACCCAATAACAACTAAAACCTTAACCTATGAATTCAAATAAAAACCTTGATAGCCCTTATTCTCTAAATTTTCCTCCTTTTATTATAGGATTAACCTTTTTAATCATTGGAATGATTACATATTTTAATCTGGTAAAAGAAATAAACACAATGAAAACTATTTTTAGTATCATTTTTATGATTTCTGGAGTTTTAGAAATTTTATTTTCTGTCAGAAATAAATCAATTTTTACTAATTGGAAGTGGAGTTTTTCTTTTGGATTATTAACCTATATAATCGGAATTCTACTAATATCAGAACCTTTTACAAACCAAGATATAACTTCTTTTTACATTGGTATTTACTTTATTTTTAGAGCCATATTCTCTATTAATTTTGGAATTGAATTTTTTGAAAGAAATAGTTCTTCAGCCTATATAATGATTGGTTTAGGCTTCTTATTAATTTTCTTAGGTTTTAGTTTAGTTTGGTTACCAACCAGACTAGTAAATTTCATCCCATATCTTGATGGAACTTCTTTTTTAATCTCTGGATTTTTAATCTTTTACATTTATAATTCTGTCAGAAAATTTACCCAAAATATAAATCACCAACCTGTATATAATTAAAACAATATATAAATAAAAAAAGGCTCTATTAAGAGCCTTTTTTGTTGTTGTTATCATTATTTAATTCCTGTGCTGCTGTAAATGATGTTACCATTGTATTTAACATTTCAGATGCTGCTGTTGGGGAATTAGGAAGAAGAACTAATTTACTTCCTGATTTTTCGCCTATAGCCTGAAGCGTATCATAATGTTGTGTAACAACAATTAATGCTGATGCTTCTTGCGATGATATTCCTACTCCATTTAATACATCAACAGATTCTAATAAACCTTTAGCAATTTCACGTCTTTGATCTGCAATACCTTGTCCTTGTAAACGTTTTGACTCAGCTTCGGCTCTAGCTTTTTCAACAATTAAAATACGTTGTGCATCTCCTTCGTATTGTGCAGCAATTTTTTCTCTTTCTGATGCATTAATTCGGTTCATTGCATGTTTAACTTGCTCGTCAGGATCAATATCTGTAACTAACGTTTTTATAATATCATATCCATACGTATTCATCGCTTCTTGCACTTCGTTTCTTACTGCAATTGCTATATCGTCTTTCTTTTCGAAAACATCATCTAAACGAAGTTTTGGAACCTCTGCACGAACTACATCAAAAACATAAGATGTAATCTGTGTGTAAGGATTATCTAGCTTATAAAATGCATCATAAACTTGATCTTTTATAACTTGATATTGAACTGATACTTTGATTTTGATAAATACATCATCTTTTGTCTTTGTTTCAACCAAAACATCTAATTGTTGTATTTTTAGAGAAACCTTTCCTGCAATTTTATCTACAACTGGAATTTTAATTTGTAATCCCGAAGATCTTGTACTATGGTACTTTCCAAATCGTTCGACAATAATGGCTGTTTGTTGTTTTACTGTGAATATGCCTAAGAAAATTAATACGGCTACGATAAATAAAATTACGTATAAAAAAGTCATTGATAATATTTTAGATTTTGCATAAGATACAAAAAAAATTAGGAATGTTATTATAACATCCCTAATTCAAATTTTGCTTCTTCGCTCATCATATCTCTGTCCCAAGTTGGTTCGAATGTAATTTCGACGTACGCTTTCGTAACGCCTTCAATTTCCTCAACTTTTTGCTCAACCTCTAATGGAAGTGATTCAGCAACTGGACAGTTAGGAGATGTTAAAGTCATGGTAACCTTTACTTCACCTTCCTCGTTGATATGTGCGTCGTAGATTAAACCTAATTCGTAAATATCTACTGGAATCTCTGGATCAAAAATTTGTTTAAATTTTCCTACCAATTGTTCTCCAATAGCATCGATTTGATCTTCTGTTAATGCCATTTTTGATAAATGAATTTCTATTTGCAATTGCAAATGTACAACTCTTTGTCCAATTTGGACTTTTTCTAAATAACTTATTTTAATTCAGTTATTTGATTTAACTTTTTATTTTATAAAAAGTCGCCTATTTAAAAGTATAAACTTCTTAAAAAGGCGACTACAAACACGAAGTGCTCAACTTTTAGCACTTTATTATAAATAATTTATAATCCTATTGTCCAACCCTGAGCCCAAGTTGGAGTACTAGCTCCATTTCCTGCTCCGTTGTTATTTTGAACATTGTAAGCATTAGCAACTGAGATTGAAGATCCGTCAGATTTTTTTCCACTTGCTTCTGTTCCTACATCAACAAACTGAACATTTTTAATAAATAAGTCATTTGGAATACCTGCTAAAGTAGCATCATGCTCGATATCTATACCTTTTGCCCAACCTGCTAATACTACATTTTCTAATTTACCTTTTGTACCGACACGTAATTTAATTGCTTGATTCTCCGAACCATTATATGAAGCCCCTAAACCTACTAATGTCATATTCGTAATTGTAGGGTTAGAAACTGGTCCTAACGTATGATTATTAGAGTTATTATCTGCTTCTATTCCACGATTTCCTCTACCTAAACTTGCTTTAGAATACCAAAATTCATTTGATCCATTCCAACCTTCAGTCCAGTCAAATTGATCGTCTTCGTTTCCGTTAGCGATAATATATTTTGTATTAACAGTTCCTCCGAAAAATTCAATTCCATCGTCAGCACCTTCATGTAATTGAACATACTCGATTTTTGTTCCTGAACCAACTCCGAATAGTGATAAACCATTAAATTCTTTTTCTGAATTGTAAGCCGCACCTGCATATTCAATACGCGTATATTGAATCACACCTGAATTATCATTTGCAACAGTTCCTCCATAAGTTAATTCTGAAACCTCAGCAGATGCTGTCGTTGCTTTATTGATTGGCGCTTTACCACATAAAACTACTCCACCCCAAGCTCCTGGCGTTCTATTTTCAGAGGTAAATACAACCGGTGCTGTTGCTGTTCCATTAACAAATATTTGACCTCCTTGTGCTACTGCTACGAAAGATGAAGTTCCTCCATTTGCTACAATTCTTGTACCAGCTGGAATTGTTAACTTTCCACCTTCGTTGATTTGTAACTTTCCTGTTAAGTAATATGTTTTAGATGGATCTAAAGTTACATTATCTCCAGCTTTAATATCTCCTTTGAAATCTGCTGGATTTGCAACAAAACCTGAAGAATTAGAATCCCCGCTATCATCATCATTAGAACAACCTACTAATGCGACTGATGAAACAGCAAATAAAGCTAATAATTTGAATACTGATTTTTTCATTGTTTTTTATGTTTGTGTTTTAAATTGATTTTTAAAATTGGTAATTAAGTCCTAAACTAAAGTTCATACCTCTTTTGTAACTTAAAATATCCACTGCTCCGTTTAAATTATCTTGTACTCTTCGGATAACTGGATTTAATAAGTTCTTCGCAGCTAAATTGATTCCGATGTTCTTATCTAATTTAGTTCGTAAAATAAAATCTAACGTTCCAAATCCTTTGTCTACTTGATTTCCTCTAGTTTCTGTTCCTAAAGAATACAATCTATCAGAGAAATAATTATAAGCAACTGTAGCTAAAATACTTCCTCCTTTCTCCCATTTTTTAGAGTAAGATATATCTGCGTTTAAAACTAAATCTGACGCTCCTGTAAAACTATCTTCATTAAAAGTAAAGTTAGTATTTATACGGCCACCATTAAAATAAGTTTCTTTAAAAACTTTATCATCGTTTAGCTCTTGCTTTGTTTGCATGTAAGCTGCATTTAATCCAATTGTAACTTGTTCTGGATTTAAACCTTTATTATCAATAATTGCTTTACGCGCTTCAACCTCAACTCCAATTGCATAACCCCAATCACCCGTATTAGCATACGATTGATCATTTGCCGATGATGCAATAGTTACTTTGTTAATTGGATCTACGATATACTTACCAAACGCTGCAACCGATAAAATTTCCCCTTGTTTTGGGAACCATTCCAATTTAAGATCTGCATTATAGTTTGTAGAAGCGTAAAGCATTGGATTACCTCTTTCTATTTCTGTTACGTCTTCGTAAACGAACATTGCACGTTCTTTAAACTGTGGTAAAGTGTATGTTTTAGAAGCTGCGAAACGCAAATTATTTTTATCGTTTACTTTGTAACGCATTGCTAAACTTGGTAAGATTTCGAATTGATCAAATTCGTTTTTTCCTTGTGATAATGCTGTTCTCCAATCAACTAATTGATTGATGTGTTCTCCACGTAAACCAACGATTGCCATGAAACGATCTGAGAAGTGATATTCTAACTCAGCAAAACCTGCATTAATGGTTTGTTCTCCTGAGTATTCTTGTGGACGATAACTTCCGTTATAACTATCAAATGTTGAAATTAAAAAGTGAGAACCGTAATTCGCTTGATTAAAGAATCCATCAAGATTATTTGGATCTACAGCAAGATCTCCTTTGTTCACTTTTAAATTGAATTGGTTTGCTTCTAAATTTCTTTCTTTATAACGTCCTTGATAACCTACAGTTAATTTTGCTTTGTAAGCATATCCATCAACTCCTAACTTTAAACTGTAAGCTAAATTAGCTGCCATTTCATCTTCTTTTAACTCTTGAAAATAACGGTGCGATAAAGAAGCATCTTGATTTGCTAAATAATATTGTTCATCATTTTCAGCATATCTTAATGTATTTTGGATACGATCTGGCATTTCGTTTTTAATCGTGTTATATGAAATTCCCCAATTAAAGTCAGATCTTTCACTGAACTTGTGTTCACCTAATAATTGGTTGATTAATAACGTATTTCTTTCATAAGTTCCACGACGAACTAATCCGTTTTCATTCTCATTAATATCACGAACATAACCATTGTACTCGTTTAGAGATTGAGAAGAATTATTGATTAAAATACTATTTGCTCTTAATTTATGATCAGGATTAATATCGTAAAATAAATTAATTAAACCTGTTGTATTTGTATTGTATTTATTGCTTGTAAACGTGTGAAAATCTTTGACTCCATTCCCATGTGCATCTACAGTTCTTGCAACACCATCCTGTAAACGTTCTCCATTACTATCGAAAGCAGCTGAAGCGAAAAATCCGAATTTTGATCCGTTATTAAAACGATAACTCTTTCCTCCCTTTAAGTTAAAAGATCCTCCAACTGATGGTCTTCCAACTGGATTTAAACTATTCTCGAAATTATAACCACCTAATACATTAGTTGGAATTTTAGTTGTTTTGAATCCAAAATAGTTTGGTCCTTCTTGTAGTTTATATGCTTTATTGTCTAAAGCATTCGAGTTAATAGAAGTTCCTAATCCAACCTGAAAAAAACCTTTACCATCGTATCTTTTAGAAGTTATATCTACGTTTGCACCTCCAAAATCTGCATTAATTTGGCTACTATACGTTTTGTACATCGAAATATATTCGATAATATCAGTTGAGAATAAATCTAACTTGATATTTTTATTCCCTGGATTCTCCGAAGGTATAGGAAGACCATTTAACGATGTCGAATTATAACGATCTCCTAACCCTCTTACAAAAACATTTCCTGTTCCTTCTTGTTTAGTAACTCCAGACATTTTAGCTACAGCTCCAGCTGCATCACTAATTCCTTTACGGTCCATCTCAACTTGTCCTATATTTTCAACAATTTGAGTAGACTTTTTTTGCATGTTAAGAAGATTTGCCTCTGCTGCTTTATTTCTTTGTACAGTAATAGTTGCAGTCGATAAATCAATATCTTCAGACTTAATTTCTTCCGGTTTTAAATAGATATTTAAAGTTGTTTGCTCACCTAAAAGTTGTTTCACTTTTTCAAAACCTTCAACTGATAATTCAACTTCATAAGCATCTTCAGAAATCTCTATTGTATAATTTCCTTCACTATTTGTCTTAGCTTCTAAACCTAAATCTTCTATTTTAAATTTTGTATCAGCTAAAACAGTATTTGTAAGTTGATTATAAAGTTTTCCTTTAATTTCTATATTACTCTGAGCAAATAGACCTGTAGTTGCTAAAGCGAATAATAACGTTAAATTCTTTTTCATTTCCGTGTTTGTTTAGGGCAAATTTCTAGAGTCTGTCGCAAAAACAGTTTTTCTTAACGTAAAGGATTTGTTACCGTTATGTTAACTAATTTGCGTAATTTTAAATCAATGTTAAGAACCGTTTCCGATGTAGTATAAAGCAAATATTACCTTAAATTTACGTGCGGGTTAAATCAACGTTAATCAACAAAACAAACATGAAAAACATTAAAATACTTTTAGTAGATGACGAACCAGATATCTTAGAATTTATAGGATATAATCTTAAAAAAGAAGGTTTCGAAGTAGAGACAGCTAACAATGGTGTTGAAGGTCTTAGACAAGCTAAAGTTTTCCGCCCAGATTTAATTTTATTAGACGTAATGATGCCTCTGATGGACGGTATGGAAATGTGTAGTGAATTAAGAAAATTAGAATCTTTTAAAGATACCTTAGTCGTTTTCTTATCTGCAAGAGCCGAAGATTTTTCTCAGTTAGCAGGTTACGAAGCAGGAGCAAATGACTATATTTTAAAACCCATCAAACCAAAAGTTTTAATAAGTAAATTAAATGCTTTATTAAAATTAAAAAATACTAACGAACCTGCTCAAGACCAAATAATCAAGTTAAAGAACTTCGAGATTAATAGAGAAACTTACAAAGTAACTTTCTTAGACGAAGAGTTTTTATTACCCCGTAAAGAATTTGAATTAATCGCTTTATTGGCTTCAAATCCAGAACGTGTTTTTAAAAGAGAAGAAATTTTAGACAAAGTTTGGGGAAATGAAGTTGTTGTTGGTGGTCGTACAATAGATGTACATATGCGCAAATTACGAGAGAAGTTTGGTAACGAACGCTTTTCTACAATTAAAGGTATCGGATATAAAATAAACGATTAAACGAAGTAATGGCTTCTAATTTTAAGATTTACAATCTTTTTCTTTACGCCCTAATTACGACACTATTAATTGGTGGCGGATTTATTGGGTTTACATTTTTATGGTTCGGGAATATTAACTTTATCATTGCTAATATTCCTTATTTTCTTACTTTACTCCTGTTAATTTTAATTGGATTAAACATATTTTTCGTATTAATTGTAAAAAATCAAAGACGAAAAGATTTTACTGAGATTTCAAAAAATTTACCAATCGTTTCCACAACTGAGGAAGTAGATTTTGAAGGATTATCTCAACAAATTTCAAATATTACACAAGTACAATCCAAAGAAATTGATTTCTTAAATGAACGTGAAAATTATAGACGCGAATTTTTAGGAAACATTTCTCACGAACTTAAAACTCCTCTTTTTTCGGTACAAGGATATCTTTTAACATTGATTGAAGGTGGTATTGATGATGAAAATATTCGTGATAAATACTTGAATCGTATCAATAAATCTGTAGATCGTTTGATTTACTTGGTTAAAGATTTGGATATGATATCTGAATTAGAAAAAGGTCGAATTAATGTTCAAAACATTCCTTTCAACATAGTAGCCTTAGCACAAGAAGTTATTGATTTATTAGAAATTAAAGCAGAAAAAAACGAAATAAAATTAACTCTAAATCATCCTACAAATTATCCTTTAAAAGTAATGGGTGATATAGAGAAAATTCAACAAGTTTTAATCAATCTTGTTGTTAATGCTATTAACTATTCAGATTCTAATACTGAAATTAAAATCGAATTTCATGAAACTGAAGAACGTGTGAAAATTATGGTTAAAGACCAAGGAGTCGGGATTAAACAAGAAGATATTGACCGAATTTTTGAACGTTTTTATCGTGTGGATAAATCTAGAAACAGAAACCAAGGTGGCTCTGGTTTAGGTTTAGCTATTGTAAAACATATTTTAGAAGCTCATAACCAAAAAATCAGTGTTCAAAGTAAATTCGGAAAAGGTTCTAACTTCTTTTTCTATCTTCGAAAAGCTAATTAATTTGAACGAACAAACATTAATAGTTTTTCATTTTTAAAAACCTTAACAGTATCATTTTGTGCACTTTTCCATAATACATAAGGTGGTTTTAAATTCAATATTGAACCTTTATTTTCTGTAAATTCATTGTTAATCTCATTTAATAAAACTGAATCTTTATTTAAAGTAAATTTGTCTCTTTGTTTATCACATAAAAAGTAATTATTAGACATATATATAGGTTCTTTAATTCTTAATATTGAATCATTAGAATCGATTTCCCAAAATATTTCTATGGGGCTAATCTTTTCTTCAAAATCAACAAAAATCCTTGTTACATTCACTATATAACGAACAGAAAATAATATTACAAAGAAAAATAAAGCAACAAATGCATAAAATATTAGGTCTTTTTTCATAGGTTAGGATAATTCAAAGAAACACGTTCTTATAACTACAAATATCGTTAATCTTCTTTAAAAGATAAGTAAAAAACGTAAATTTGCGGTAATTTAATTTTAATATAATCTTCAGTAATGCAATATAGTCCAAATGAAATCGAATCAAAATGGCAAAAATTTTGGATCGACAACAAAACATTTAAAGCTGATAACAATTCAGATAAACCTAAATTTTATGTGTTAGATATGTTTCCTTACCCTTCTGGAGCGGGATTGCACGTTGGTCACCCATTGGGGTATATCGCGTCTGATATCTTTGCACGTTACAAAAAATTAAAAGGTTTTAATGTTTTACACCCAATAGGTTACGATTCATTTGGTTTACCTGCAGAGCAATATGCAATTCAAACTGGTCAACACCCAGCTGTTACTACGAAAGTAAATATCGAAGGTGGGGTTGATAAACAAGGAAATGTAATTGCAGGTTACGAAAACCAATTAAAGAAAATTGGTATGGGATACGATTGGGATCGTGAGATTCGTACATCAAACCCAGAATATTATAAATGGACGCAATGGATTTTCAACCAATTATTTGATTCTTACTATGATAACACAACTAATAAAGCTGAATCAATTGAAAAATTAGTTGAGACTTTCAATGCTGAAGGAAATACAAATGTAAACGCAGTTGCAGACGAAGATGTTACAATTTTTACTGCTGAAGAATGGAATGCATATTCTGAAAAAGAACAACAAGCAATTTTATTAAAATACCGTTTAACTTTCTTAGCTGAAGCTGAAGTTAACTGGTGTGCAGATTTAGGAACTGTATTAGCAAATGACGAAGTGATTAACGGTTTATCTGAGCGTGGTGGATTCCCAGTTGTGCGTAAAAAAATGACACAATGGATGATGCGTATCACTGCTTATGCTGATCGTTTATTAACAGGTTTAGATAATATCGATTGGTCTGATGCTATCAAAGAAGCGCAACGTAATTGGATTGGAAAATCTCAAGGAGCTTCTATTTTCTTTGATGTTGTTGGAAACGATCAAAAAATTGAAGTTTTCACTACACGCCCTGATACAGTTTTTGGTGTTTCTTACGTTACATTAGCGCCAGAACACCCATTAGTTACTGAAATTACTACAGAAGAATACAAAGCTAAAGTTGATGCTTATGTAGATTATACTTCGAAACGTTCGGAGCGTGATCGTTTAGCTGATGCTAAAAATATTACAGGAGAATTCACAGGAGCTTACGCAATTCATCCATTTACAGGAAAACAAGTTCCAATTTGGATTGGTGATTATGTATTAGCGTCTTACGGAACTGGAGCTGTTATGGCTGTTCCTGCTGGTGATGAGCGTGATTTTGCATTTGCAAACCACTTCAATTTACCAATTATCAACATCTTCAAAGGGCAAGATATTTCGGAAGCTGCTTTTACTGAAAAAGGTGGATTCGAATTACAAGATTCTGATATCTTAAACGGATTAGATTACAAACAAGCCGTATATACGATTATTGCTGCTTTAGAAGAAAAAGGATTTGGAAAAGGTAAAACAAACTTCCGTTTACGTGAAGCTGTTTTCTCTCGTCAACGTTACTGGGGAGAACCAGTTCCGGTATATTTCAAAGACGGAATGCCTTACACAATTCCGACTGAAGCATTACCAATCATCTTACCAGAAGTTGATGAGTATTTACCAACTGCAGACGGTGAGCCTCCATTAGGACGCGCAACAGAATGGGCTTTTGATACAACAACTAACAAAGTTGTAGATAACAGCTTAATTAACAATGAAACGATTTTCCCAATTGAGTTGAATACAATGCCAGGTTGGGCAGGTTCTTCTTGGTACTGGTTACGTTATATGGACGCGAAAAACGAAGAAGAATTCGTTTCTCAGGCGGCTGCTAATTATTGGCAAAATGTCGATTTATATTTAGGTGGATCTGAGCACGCGACTGGTCACTTATTATATTCTCGTTTTTGGCAAAAATTCTTATTCGATAAAGGATTAGTTCCAACAGACGAATACGCGAAGAAATTAATCAATCAAGGGATGATTTTAGGAATGAGCGCATTTGCATACCGTATCAACGGAACAAATACATTCGTGTCTAAAGGATTAAAAGATCAATACGAAACAACACCAATCCATGTTGACGTAAACATGTTAAAAGATGGAGGTGACGAATTAGATACAGAAAAATTCAAAGCTTGGCGTGAAGATTATGCAAATGCTGAATTTGTTTTAGAAGACGGAAAATTAATCACAGGTCGTGAGGTTGAGAAGATGTCAAAATCAAAATTCAACGTTATTTCTCCTGATACAATTTGTGATGAATACGGTGCAGATTCTTTACGTTTATACGAAATGTTCTTAGGACCGTTAGAGCAAACAAAACCATGGAATACACAAGGTTTATCTGGAGTTTACTCTTTCTTAAAGAAGTTCTGGCGTTTATACCATTCAGGTGCAGAAGAAACTTTCTTCGTATCGGATGACGAACCAACGAAAGAAGAAATGAAAGCATTACACCAAACAATTAAGAAAGTTGATGAAGATGTAAACAACTTCTCGTTCAATACATCGGTTTCTACATTTATGATTGCGGTGAACGAATTAGGAAAATTAAAATCAAACAAACGAGCTATTTTAGAGCCTTTAGCAATTGTTTTATCTCCTTATGCGCCACACATTGCAGAAGAGTTATGGTCGAAATTAGGTCACGAAACTTCTATCGCTACAGCTGAATTCCCAGCTTTTGAAGAGAAATGGTTAGTTGCTGATGCAAAAGAATATCCAGTTTCTTTTAATGGTAAAATGAAATTCTTATTAGAACTACCTTTATCGTTATCAAAAGATGAGATTCAAGAAATTGTAATGAACGACGAACGTACAATCAAACAATTAGGTGATCGTACACCTAAAAACATTATCATTGTTCCTGGTAAGATTATCAACATTGTTGGATAAGATTTAGAAATTAGCTTCTCGAAGTTCGAGATTCGTTATTATAATATTAAGCCTCGCATTTTGCGAGGCTTTTTATTTTTATATACTTGTCATCCTAAAATTGTCTCAGGATCTCATCATTTTGTTTTGTAAAGATGAGAAGTTGAAATGAATTCAGCTTGACGTTTTGCTAATATTCTTAGCTTATTAAAAAATATTTCGTCTAATTTCTCGATACAAAAATCAAAGATTTTCACTTGAAATGGCGAAATTTAGAACTCTTCGACAAGCTCAGAGTGACAGCAAAATTAGAACTTAGAACTTAGAACTTAGAACTTAGAACTTAGAACTTAGAACTTAGAACTTAGAACTTAGAACTTAGAACTTAGAACTTAGAACAAAATTAAAAAATGCGTTAGGGATTGTAGTGGAAATCCTTTGCTAATAACTTATAGATTCTTCGATAGGCTGAGATTAACAAATTAACTACTATAAATAAAACAATAGCAAAGATTGAAACGGAAAGCCCGCCCGAAGGGAACGCCCAAACATAATACATTGATTTTAAATGAATTTAGTAATAAAATTAACTTTTATAGACAAGAATTGGGTTAGTTTTTGAGAGGAATTATTAAAAATATCCTATGAAATATTTACCTTTTTTAGAAACTGAGAGACTCATTATTAGACCAATAACCTTAGAAGATACTTTTGAGTTTTTTGAAATGGATTCTCAACCAGAAGTACATACATATTTGAGAGATAAGCCATTAAAAAGTATTGATGAAGCAATCAATTTACTTAATTCTATTCGATTACAATACAGTAAATTCGGGATTGGTAGAGTCGCAGTAATTGAAAAAAGTACTTTTAAATTTATTGGGTGGACTGGATTTAAATTTATTGAAGAATCTTACAACAATCATTCTAAATATTTAGATTTTGGCTATCGATTAAAAAAGGAAGCTTGGGATAAAGGTTATGCTACAGAAGCTGCAAGGGCTTGTTTAATGTATTATAATGAAGCGCTAAAACAGTTTAATATTCACGCAATGACGCATCAAATGAATGAAGCGTCTAGAAATGTTTTAGAAAAAGTTGGATTCGAGATTTCGGATGAATTTATCCTAGAAGATACAAACACAAAATGCTTTTGGTATGATTTTAAAAAGGATTCAAGATTATAACTTGAATCCTTTAAAAACTATAACAAATATAAATATTAGTAACGCGTTTTTAATACAACATTACCTAAACCTTTTATCTCTTCTTGTCCTGTAAAAATTGCTTTACCTTTTTTAGAAATTACTTCCCAAGCAATTGTACTAATAATATCGTCTACAACTCCTGGAGCAGTAGCATCATCAACAAACTCGAAGGTACGATCGTCTTTCATTCGTACTGGTTGTTGAAAATCTTGATGTACAATTAATAAATCGCCACGACCATCGATTGCAGCTTGATATATTTCTTCCAAATCTGTAAGTACTAATCCTTTCCCTACAGCTTCATTCATTTCATCGATTGCTTTTGTTCTATTTTCGTGTTGATTTGTCTTAATAAACTCACCAGCAGCTTCCATAAACTCGTGTTTTTGAGTAGGCGAATTAAAATCTGTAGATATATTTCCTAAATACTTACTCGGCGTATCAGCTTCAGAAATAAACAATCCATAATTATCATCTGTTGCAATAACTAAACAATGCAATGTTCCTTCTGGATCTGCACGTTGTACTGCTTTATCTATTTGATTATAAAACTCTCTAATCTTAGTTGTCTGAGTATCTGTATCGCTAAATAAATGGCTTAAATTATAATTTGATTCTGTGTAAGGAAAATCTTCATTTTCAATTTCTCTTACTATCGAATCATTAATTGCTTCATATAAATGAACCCCTTTTTTAGTTAAATAAAGAACTAAATATTCAGTTACACGATTCATTGCTTTAATTAGTGGGCGAATCGCAAATGTGTCATCAATCCAAACACCTTCATTAGTTAAAGGAATATTTGTACGTATAAATTCGAATGTATCTTTAGATAAATATATATGTAAACTTTCTATGTTTTTATGAACTTCTAATTGATCTGGAAGAGCTTCTAATTTCTCTAAAATATCAGCAATTTCTCTTTTTGTATAAGATTCTAACAATCTTTCTTCCGCTTCTTTTACCAAATTTTTTAATTTGATAGGATCTTGTTGGTTATCCGGAATTGTGCGGTGTGTGTTAAAAGCAATTGTGATACAAGGTGAGTTAGTTTCATTGGCTAATGTCAATAATTGGTCTTTAATACTCATAAATGAAATTATTTAATTGGTTTGATTTCACTCAAGTTAGCTAATATTTTTCACTACATATGTTAATAATCAACACTTTAACAAATAATTAAATATTAAATAAGTTGAATACCAATAAATCTATT
The DNA here is from genome assembly GCF_003687725.1 of Faecalibacter macacae. Taxonomy (GTDB): domain Bacteria; phylum Bacteroidota; class Bacteroidia; order Flavobacteriales; family Weeksellaceae; genus Empedobacter; species Empedobacter macacae. The sequence goes on along the minus strand of NZ_RDOJ01000004.1, from coordinate 67,905 downwards.
AGAAATGATAAATTTGATTAATCAGTTATTCAACTTCATAAAACGACTATTAAAATGAAAAAAATATTGTCTATAACTTTGATTTTAATTGGATTACAAATAGGATTTTCGCAAGAAATTATAATTAACGATTACCAAGCATTTGTACAATTAAGTGATTTTCATCTAAAAGGAAATGTAGAAAAAGTTACATCTACTGCCTATGATGCAAATGGAAACACAACAACTTTGCCTTTTCTTGAAAATGAATTTTACAATCAAGTTAGTTTAATTTTTAATCAAAAAGGAAATATCACCAAACGTACTAATTCATTAGACTATAAAGGTAAAATTGGAATATATAGTTATATTGATTATTTGTACAATTCTACTAATCGACTAATTGAACAAAAGACGACAGTTATTAACAATGGTGAAGATCCTTTGCGAGTAGCTTCTTTAAAGGATTTTAAATACAATACTAACGGAAATATTTCTTCACTTAACGAAACCATAAAGAGTAAAACATCTACTTCTATTTATCAAACAGATTTTAGTTATTCGAATAAATTAAATGAAATAACAACTAAAATAGATAACGCTATTTCTAGCAAAAATAAACTTACTTACAATAAAATAGGTAAGCTAATTAAAGAAGAAACGGTATCTTTTGACGGAAGAAAAGGATTAACTAAATATTACATTTATGATCAAAATACACCAATTTATTTAGAAGAAGTTGTTGATAATCGTAAGCAAATTACTTTTTATGATTTAGAATCTGGAATTTCAAAATTTCAAAAATTTGATCATAATCAAAATTTGAAATTAGAGTTAGTTTTTAACAATCAAAAAAATATAACCTCAGCTAAAGTTCAGACTTTTCAGAATGGTAAATCTGTATTAAAAACTTATGATCTAAACTATCAATTTGATGCAGTTGGAAACTGGACAAAGTGTGAAGTTTCTAATAATGGGAATGTTAATTATGTAATCAAAAGAACGATTATGTATTATTAAATATAAAAAGGTTGAGCAATGCTCAACCTTTTTTAATATTGTTTTTGAATCTGAATTACTTCTCCTGTTTCATCTATCTGAACAGCTATTTTTTCATAATTCCATTTATCAAATTCTTTTTCGGCAACGATAATCGCTTTTCCCGTTCCTTTAGAACCTTTAACAGGAACAGAAATGTTCATTTCACCTGTATCGTTAGAAGTAGAAATATTTCCACTAAACATTCCGTCAGTTTCAATATTATCACCTAATTTACTTTTGATATTCGGATCTTGATTGATTATAGAAATAGCTTGTGTCGTTCCGTCATTACTACCCATCATTTTTGTTACACCAAAAAATATTCCTCCAAATAATAAGACAAAAAACAAACCGATAGTAGATAAACATCCAAGCGGAACTGCCCATTTCCAATTTCTACTGAACCAGCTTTTTGATTTTACTAATTCATTATCAAAATCTGTCATAAGTATAGGTTATATTAGTTAATTTTCTTGTGCTAATCGCGCCATAGCTTTCTCGTGCGCACTCTGTACATCTGCCTTAATCTTTTTGTCTTGCGAAGATTTACGAATCCTTTCTGCATGATAAGCTAAATCGTCTAAAGACATTTTATAACTTATGTAAAAACCTCTGTTGTAACGAGAATATGAAGCTAATCCCCAATCAGCTATTAATCTATTTTTTATCTTTTTTGTTTGATATTCGTTATAGTAACGTTTAACTTTTTCAGATAATAACTCTTTATCAATCGACTTTACATTTCCGTCAATACGACTAAACCAATATTTATTATCTAATTTGATATAAGATTTAGAACCCAAAATACTCTTAAAAGCTAAATCTCCTAATAGTAACATTTTCTCTAATTCCGATTTATCGTTATTAAAATAATCCCAATACATCTCAGAACTCATTCCGACCATAGGACTTTTTTCTATTGTTGCGTCGTATAAATTTTTACCATTTTGGTACGCTGCTGCAATATTTTTAAATTCAATCCCGAAATCTTGACAAGCTTGTTGATAACCTGTAAAAGATCCAGAATATTTCTCAAAATTGTCAAAGAAAACACGGTAAATACAGTAATGTGAAATATCTATTAATACTTTTTTAGAATCATCTAAAAATCCTTTCACTAACTGAATTGGAAAATTGTAATATTCGTACGAGCTCATCTTTTATTCTATTCTGTCTTAGAAAAATTAATTCTTCGACTAAGATAAGATAGTTTTAAAGAATGAAAAAAATATGATGAGAATATGTCATATTAAATTAACAAGAAATCTTTAGGGGATAAATTAGGGAACGGTTTTAAACCTAATTGGTAAAAATCGTAAATTAAAAATCCCTTATCTCTTTCGAAACAAGGGATTCTCTTATAAGTTGTGGAGCTGGCGGGATTCGAACCCGCGTCCAAACAAGCAACAAATAAGCTTTCTACATGCTTAGTTTGTTTTTAATTGTCGGCGTAATCCTGAGAACAAACACCCTGTCATACGCTTATTTTCTAAAATTTCAAGATTCCTTAGAAACATCAGAATCCCTATTCTTACTTTCCCGTATCCCTTGATCAGACGCCGTAAGTCAAGGCTTCTGAGGGATATTCAGCTTCCGTATCTAATACGGATAAAAGCGAATCCTACTATAATTCGGATTATGCAGCTAAAGCGTACTCTTCGTTGCCAGTTAAAAAGTCGAAGTGCCTGATTAAAGTGAGTACACAACATTTCACTGCATGCTTACTTACCCATTGGACTTGCTGTCAAAACCAGTCAACCCCATTTAGATAAGTCCATCTGTGCAACAGACGAATGACAAAATTACAAATTTTATACCAATGTTAATTAACTTTTTCTAAACATATTTTACAAATATTAAATATTATATTGTAATAGTATTAAAACATTAAACTACAAATAATTATGGGGAATCTAGTAAACCTTCCACAACTAAAAGAAAAATACGACAACTACATTAACGGTAAATTTACTGCGCCAGTTAACGGTAATTATTTTGATGTAATTACACCTTTAACTGGAAAAGTTTTTGCACAAGCAGCCCATTCTTCCGAAGAAGATTTGACTCTTGCTGTAGATGCTGCACATGAAGCGTTTAAAACCTGGAGTCAAACTTCACCAACTGAAAGAAGTATTTTATTGAATAAAATTGCCGATCGTATGGAACAGCATTTACAAGATATTGCTGCTGTTGAAACATATGATAACGGAAAACCAGTTCGTGAAACATTAAATGCTGATATTCCTTTAGCTATTGATCATTTCAGATATTTTGCTTCTGTTATTCGTGCTGAAGAAGGTTCTTTAAACGAATTAGATAAAGATACTGTATCAATCATCGTTCATGAACCAATTGGTGTAGTTGCTCAAATTATTCCATGGAACTTCCCAATTTTAATGGCCGTTTGGAAATTAGCTCCAGCACTTGCAGCTGCAAACTGTGTGGTTCTTAAACCAGCTGAATCTACTCCTATTTCAATTCTTTATCTATTCGAAATTATTGGAGATTTATTACCTCCAGGAGTCGTAAATATTGTCAATGGTTTTGGGTCTGAATTAGGTCGCGCTTTGGTTACAAATCCTAAAGTTTCTAAGGCTGCTTTTACAGGATCTACTACTACAGGTCGTTTTGTAATGCAATATGCGACTGAAAATATTATTCCAGTTACATTAGAATTAGGTGGTAAATCACCAAATATCTTCTTTGAATCTGTGATGGATCATGAAGATGACTTTTTAGATAAAGCGATTGAAGGTGCCGTTTTATTTGCTCTTAATCAAGGTGAAATTTGTACTTGTCCTTCTCGTTTATTAATTCAAGAATCTATATATGATAAATTCATTGAAAAAGTTATTGGTCGTGTTAATGCAATTAAAGCAGGAAATCCTTTAGATCCTGAAACGATGATCGGTGCACAAGCTTCTCAAATTCAGTATGAAAAGATTTTGGGTTACATCAAACTTGGGAAAGAAGAAGGAGCTGAAGTTTTAACAGGTGGAGATGCTAACCAATTATCTGGTGATATTGAAAATGGATATTACATCAAACCAACTTTATTAAAAGGACATAACAAAATGCGTGTGTTCCAAGAAGAAATTTTTGGACCTGTATTAGCCGTTACAACATTTAAAGATGAAGCCGAAGCTTTAGAAATTGCAAATGATACAATATATGGTTTAGGAGCTGGAGTTTGGACAAGAGACGCACATCAATTGTATCAAATTCCAAGAGCAATACAAGCTGGACGAGTTTGGGTCAATCAATACCATAGTTACCCTGCTGGTGCTCCATTTGGAGGTTACAAATTATCAGGAATCGGACGAGAAAATCATAAAATGATGTTAGATCATTATCGTCAAACTAAAAACATGCTTGTTTCTTACAGCAAGAAAAAGCTTGGATTCTTCTAAGCAAATAACAACCAAAATAGTATAAAAATGAAAGCTTTAGTATACAACGGAGAGCATGATATCGCTCTTATAGAAGTTCCAAAACCAGAAATTCTAAAACCAACAGATGCCATCGTTAAGGTTTTAAAAACAACTATTTGTGGAACTGATTTAGGAATTTATAAAGGTAAAAATCCTGAAGTTGAATCAGGTAGAATTCTTGGTCACGAAGGAATCGGAATCATCGAACAAATTGGTGATAGTGTAACCAATTTTAAAGTCGGAGATAAAGTGATTATTTCTTGTGTTACAGTTTGTGGATCATGCGATTATTGTAAAAAACAATTATACTCACATTGTAAAGACGGAAGTTGGATTTTGGGATATATGATTGACGGAACGCAAGCCGAATATGTACGTATTCCGCATGCAGATAATAGTTTATATAAAATTCCAGAAACTATTAGCGACGACAATGCTGTATTAATCAGTGATATTTTGCCAACCGGCCATGAGATTGGAGTTCAATACGGTAATGTAAAACCTGGTGACACAATTGCTATTATTGGTGCTGGTCCAGTAGGTTTATCTGTATTAATTACGGCTCAATTGTATTCGCCATCACGAATTATTATGATTGATTTAGATGATAATCGTTTAGAACTTTCAAAAGAATTAGGCGCTACAGATGTCATAAATTCTGGTTCTAGCGATGCTGTGGCTAAAGTGTTAGAATTATTTGAGGAAGGTGTTGATGTTGCTATCGAAGCTGTAGGTGTTCCTTCAACTTGGGATATTTGTCAGAAAATTATCAAACCTGGTGGATACATCGCTAACGTTGGTGTACACGGAAAAAGTGTAACTTTTGATATCGAAAAGTTATGGATTAAAAACATTACAGTTCGTACAGGATTAGTAAATACCAATACAACTCCAATGTTAATTAAAAGTACTGCTGCAAATAAGTTTAACTTAGATAAAATTATTACGCATCAATTTAAACTTTCAGAAATTGACAAAGCATGGGATGTATTTAAAAATGGTGCTAAAGAGAAAGCCATTAAAGTTATCATCACAAACGATTTAACTTAATTAATTTCACATGATTTCGAGAGTAGATTGTACAGACAAAGCCAAAGAATTAATAGAAACTTTGAAAACAAAACATGGCGATTTGATGTTTTATCAAGCTGGTGGATGTTGCGAAGGAACTCAACCTCAATGTTTCAAAAAAGGTGAATATTATCTTCGATACAAAGATGTTTGTATCGGTACAATTGAAGATTGTGAATTTTGGGTTGATAAAGATTTATTTGAATATTGGAAACATGCACATTTTGAATTAGATGTAATTGATGCTATCGGAGCAGGCGGATTTTCATTAGAAGTTCCGTTGGGAAAAACATTTAAAGTCAATTATCGTGTATTTTCACAAGAAGAAATTGATCAATTAGAAGAAGTAAAAATCAATTTATAACAAAACAGCCATTAGCATTGCAAATGGCTGTTTTTATGATTAAAACTTGAATTAAATCTTAGTAAAATTCGTCAATTCGAGTGATTTTATGTCATCCTAAGCTTGTCGAAGGATAATAAAATAGTATCGAGAATAGAATTTTATTATCTGAATCTTATCCTAAAGTTTCGATAATTTTATTGATACGAGCAATCGTTTCGTCTTTTCCTAACATTGCCATAATTACAGGAACATCTGGTCCTTGTAATGCACCAACTAAACTTAATCGTAAAGGCATTCCGATTTTTCCGAATCCAATTTCTTGTGCAGTTACGAAATCAGCCATTGCTTGGTGTAACGTTTCAGCATCAAATTCAACACCGTTTAAAACTTCAATAAACTTCGTTAAAATCTCTGTTGAATCTTCTTTGAAAGCTTTTTTAGCTGCTTTTTCATCGTAAGATGATGGAGCTATATAAAAGAATTCACCTTGTGTGTAAATATCTTTAACGAAATCAGCTCTTTCTTTCAGTAATTCAATTACTTGAATATTTAAAGTCGAGTTAGCCTCTACTCCATTTACTGCTAAAACTTCTTCAAAAGCTGGTAATAATTCCTCAGCCGATTTTTGTTGTAAATATTGGTTATTGAACCAAGTTGCTTTGTCTGGAGAAAAACGGGCTCCTGATTTTGAAACTTTTTCTAAAGAGAATTCTTGGATTAATTCATCCATTGTATAAATCTCTTTATCCGTTCCAGAACTCCATCCTAATAATGCTAACATATTGATTACAGCATCTGGGAAATACCCTTCTTCTTTGTAACCTTTTGCAACACCTTCTTCCGTTTTCCATTCCATTGGGAATACTGGGAATCCGTGTTTGTCACCGTCACGCTTGCTTAATTTTCCTTTTCCTTCTGGTTTAAGAATTAATGGTAAATGAGCAAAACGAGGCGCTTCCCAACCGAAAGCATCGTATAATAATTCATGTAATGCCATAGATGGTAACCACTCTTCTCCACGAATAACGTGTGTGATTTCCATTAAATGATCATCCACAATATTTGCCATGTGATAAGTTGGCATTCCGTCCGACTTAAATAAAACTTTATCATCTAAAGTTGATGCATCAATCGATATTTTACCACGAATTAAATCGTCTAATAAAACAGTTCTTGTATCATCAATCTTGAAACGAACAACATAAGGTGTTTCAGCATCTAATAAAGCTTTTGTTTCTTCTTCACTTAACGATAAAGAGTTTTTTAAAGCTCCACGAGTTGACCAGTTGTAGATAAATGTTTCTTTATTTTCTTCAGCTTTTGCACGTGCTTCGTCTAATTCCTCAGCCGTATCAAAAGCGTAATAAGCTTTTCCGTTTGCTAATAATTCTTCAATATATCCTTTGTAAATTTCTTTACGTTCTGATTGTTTGTAAGGTCCTAATTCTCCTCCAAAACCTACTCCTTCGTCTGGAGTTAATCCTAACCATTTAAGAGAATCAATAATATATTGTTCAGCACCTTCCACAAAACGTGTTTGGTCTGTATCTTCTATTCTTAATAAGAATTTCCCGTTATGATGTTTTGCGAAAAGATAATTGTATAACGCCGTACGTACTCCTCCAATATGTAATGCACCAGTTGGACTCGGCGCAAATCTTACACGAACTTCTTTTGCCATTGATTTGAATCTAAATTTTATGCAAAAATAAGGTCTTCAATAGAATAATAGCTGATTATTTTAATAATATTCTTATTTTTTATCTTCGTTTTTAGAATAATAATTTATTCTTAACGAATTTTATCACAATTAATAACCACAAAAATGAAATTATACACAATAGAAACCGGAAACTTTAAACTGGACGGAGGTGCTATGTTCGGAATTGTTCCGAAATCAATTTGGAATAAAACTAATCCAGCTGACGAAAAAAACTTAATCGATCTTGGAATGAGATGTCTTTTAATTGAAGACGGAGATAGATTAATCTTAATCGATACCGGAATCGGAAATAAACAAGACGATAAATTCTTTAGTTTTTATTATTTATTTGGAGATTTTTCTCTTGATATTTCTCTCGCAAAACATGGATTTAATCGCGATGATATTACTGATGTTTTCTTAACTCACCTACATTTTGACCATTGTGGCGGAGCGATAAAATATAACGCAGAAAAAGATTTTTTAGAACCTGCTTTTAAAAACGCTACATTTTGGACGAACGAAAATCATTGGGATTGGGCAGTAAATCCAAATCCGCGTGAAAAGGCTTCCTTCCTAAAAGAAAACATTCTTCCGATGCACGAAAGTGGTCAATTAAAAATGTTATCACTTCCAAAAGTAGGCGAAGATAGAATCACCAATACACCATTAGGATTTGATGTTTTATATGTCGACGGACATACCGAAAAACAAATGCTTCCGATGATTATGTACAAAGGAAAAAAGATTGTTTTTGTTGCTGATTTAATTCCAACTGTTGGCCATATTCCTTTAATTTATGTCATTGGATTTGATACTCGTCCATTGATTACAGTAGAAGAAAAAGGAAAGTTTCTAGAAGAAGCTGTAGAAAATGATTATATCCTATTCTTTGAGCATGATTCTATTCACGAATTAGCAACTTTAAAACGTACCGAAAAAGGTATTAGATTAGATGAAACCTTCTCATTTAGTGAAGTTTTTGGATAAAATACACCTTTAAAGGCGAACGTAATATAAATCATAAAACAGAACTTTTTTTTTTTACCTTTGTGTTGTCATTTTAAAAATTAGAAGCATGGCTTGTGGATCTTGTGGAACTTCTAGCAGTGGCCTTCCGAAAGGATGTAACAATAACGGTGCTTGTGGCACTGATGGATGTGGAAAACTATCAGTTTTCGATTGGTTAGCTAACATGAAATTACCAAATGGGCAACAACCATTTAATTTCGTTGAAGTTAGATTCAAAAACGATCGAAAATTCTATTATAAAAACGAAAATAATATTTCGTTAAACGTAGGCGATATTATCGCTGTTGAAGGATCTCCGGGACATGATATCGGAATTGTTACACTTACGGGTGAGCTGGTTAGAATCCAAATGAAAAAGAAAAATCTTTCTTGGGAAGGTGAAGATATTAAAAAAGTATATCGTAAAGCGAATCAGAAAGATGTAGAAACTTGGCAAGAGTTTCGTGAAAGAGAAAAACAGACAATGATTGATTCTCGAATCATGGCTAAAAACCTTGATTTAGAGATGAAAATTTGTGATGTTGAGTATCAAGGAGATGGTGCGAAAGTAACATTTTATTATACTGCTGAAGGACGTGTTGACTTCCGTCAATTAATCAAAGAATACGCTGGAAAATTTGGTGTAAGAATTGAAATGAAACAAATTGGTTTCCGTCAAGAAGCAGCAAAAATCGGTGGAATCGGATCTTGTGGACGCGAATTATGTTGTTCTACTTGGTTAACTGATTTCCGCTCAGTAAGTACAGCAGCAGCTCGTTACCAACAATTATCAATTAACTCTCAAAAGTTAGCTGGGCAATGTGGTAAACTGAAATGTTGTTTAAACTTTGAGTTAGATTCTTACTTAGATGCATTAAATCATTTTCCTTCAATCGAAAGTAAATTCGAGACAGAAAAAGGATTTGCACATTGTGTAAAAATTGATGTTTTCAAGAAAGAAATGTGGTTTGCTTACGAAAAAGGAAGCGTTTTATGGTATAAATTCTCAACAGAAGATATTCAAGAATTCTTACAAATCAATAAAAACGGTGCTAAAACTGAATCGTTAGAAGATTTAGCTAAATCCGTGATTGATAATAAACCAACTTTTGGAGATGGTATTGAAGAGGATTCATTAGAACGTTTTGAACGTAAAGAACAACAAACAAAACGTAAACGTATTAAGCCAAAAAGAAAGCCTAATACTAACGAAACTGTAAATGCGTCTAACGCAAAACAAAATACGACTGAAGTTAAGGAAAAGAGTAAAAATCCTAATCAACAGAAAAGGAATCCTAATCAACAACAAAAAAGGAACCCTAACCAAAACAATCAGCGTACAAACAAAAATCCTAATCAGAATCAACAAACAAAACCTCAGCAAAATCAGCTAGAAGGTAATGCCCCTCAAAATTCTGAAGGACAAAAACAAAATCCTGTAAAGAAGAAGAATCCTAATCAACAGAAAAGGAATCCTAATCAACAACAGAAACCTCAACAAAATCAACCACAAAGGCAGCCTAAAGAGCAACCTCAAGGTCAAAATATTGAGCAAAAAAACACGAATCCTGCAGGTGAAGAAAATCAACCAAATGGACAAAAACCTAAAAACAAGAATAAAAAAAGATTTAATCGTGGACCGAAACCAGATAATTCGAAACAGTAGTTTTTTATTGATTTTGATGTTCTTATTCACAGCATGTGAATCAAAACATTATTACCAAGAAACAAAAGATTTAAAAGGCGAATGGTCTAGCAAAAAACCAATAGAATTTACTTTTGATGTTAAGGATACAACCTTATCTAAAGTAAATATGGGCTTTGTTTTTAGAAATAATACCGATTACGAATATAGTAACGTTTACTTGTTTACGAAGTTTATAGATCCTAAAGGAAATGAAATGATTGATACTTTACAGTACTACATCGCAAATCCTGATGGAACATGGATTGGTAAAGGAATGAACACGAAAGAAATGTTATTGGTTTATCGTGAAAATTTAGCTGTAAAAGATACCGGTAAGTACAAATTAAAAGTATGGCATGGTATGCGTACAGATAAATTAAAAGGAATTGAAGATATCAGTTTGATTGTTGATCAAACCGCTGATTAATTATAAAAATGGAAAACAAAAACAATACAAAAAAAGTAACTAAACCAGATAAGAAGAAGAAATCTTTTTTAGGAAGAATCGTTACTCTTATTTGGATCGGATTTTTTGCTGTAATTCTTGGAATTACAGGTACTTTTTGGGCTGCTTCTAACGGATGGTTAGGTGAAATTCCTAATGTACGTGATTTAGAAAATCCAGACATTTACGTATCGTCAGAGATTATTTCTTCTGATGGTGTGCTATTAGATCGTTTCGAGACTGAACGTCGTACTCCAGTAGATTATAAAGATCTACCTCCACATTTAGTTGATGCTTTATTAGCTAAAGAAGATGTACGTTTCTTCGAACATCCTGGTATTGATGCAAAAGCTGCGATGCGTGCTGTTACCTCTGCCGGTGAAGCTGGTGGTGGATCTACAATTACGCAACAATTAGCAAAACAATTGTATACAAAAGATCCTTCTTCAAACGTATTAATGCGTGGTTTACAAAAGATTAAGGAATGGGTAACATCTGTACAGTTAGAAAAATTGTACACGAAAGAAGAAATTATTGCGATGTACTTCAATAAATTCGATTTCATTTATGGAGCGAAAGGAATTGAATCTGCATCTAAAGTTTACTTTAACAAAACAACAAAAGAATTAGATGTTGTTGAGTCAGCTACCTTAGTTTCTATGTTCCAAAATCCTGTTGCTTTTAATCCATTAAAATATCCTGAGGTTTCTAAAGAAAAACGAAACTTAGTGATTGACCAAATGGTTAAATACAATAAAATATCTTCTGCTGAAGGTGATGCGTATAAAGCAAAACCATTAGTTACAGATCGCCAATACATTTCAGCTCAGGACGAAACATATTCTGCATATTTCAAAACAGCTTTACGTAAAGAAATTGAAGAATGGTTAGTAGAGTACGAAAAAGAAACAGGTAAGACATATAATCTTGATAAAGATGGATTAAAAATCTATGTTACATTAGATTCTCGTATGCAATTAATGGCCGAAGACGCTGTTAAAAAGCATTTAAAAGGAATTCAAGAAAGATTCTTTGCAGAACAACGTGGACGTAAGATGGCTCCTTTCTACAATATTACAGAAACTAAAAGAAATTCATTATTAGATCAGGCTGTAAAACGTACAGATTTATACAAAATGATGAAGGAAAACGGAAGTTCGGATGAACAAATTAATTCTGCTTTCAATACACCTCGTGATTCTGTAAAATTCTTTACTTGGGAAGGTATTAAATACATGAAAGATCAAACTTTGATGGATTCTATTATCTACCACAAGCACATTTTACAAGCAGGTTTAATGTCAATGGATCCAAAAGATGGAACGATTAAGGCTTGGGTTGGTGGTATTAACTGGGATTACTTCAAATACGATCACGTAAAACAAGCGCGTCGTCAGGTTGGTTCTACTTTCAAACCATTTGTTTTTGCAACTGCTATTAATCAGTTAGGATTAACACCATGTCATACAATTTCTAATGATCGTATACCAGGTAAATGGTCTCCACGAAATGCAAACGGACGTTACGGAGGTTCTCAATCTTTAAGAACTGCATTAGCACAATCTACAAACGTTGTTGCTGCCCGTTTAATTATGCAAACTGGTGAAGAAGCCGTTATCCAAATGGCGCGTGATTTAGGGGTTGAATCTCCAATTACAAAAGACCCAACAATTGCATTAGGTTCTGCCGATCTTTCGTTATACGAAATGGTTGGTGCTTTAAGTGCTTTTGCAAATGGAGGTATTTATATCAAACCACAGTTAATCTTAAGAATTGAGGATAAACAAGGAAAAGTAATTCGTGATTATACACCAACAACGCGTGAAGTCGTTAATGAATATGTTGCTTACACCATGATTGATTTAATGAAAGGTGTTTCTGATGGAGGTACTGGTTCTTGGATTAGAACTAAATACGGAATCACTTCTGAAGTTGCTGGTAAAACAGGAACTACAAATGAAAACTCTGATGGTTGGTATATGGGATTAACTCCAAATTTAGTAACTGGTGTTTGGGTTGGTAACGAAGATCGTGCTGCGCACTTTGGTAGTACAGCGAACGGTCAAGGAGCCGCTACAGCCTTACCAATTTGGGCGTATTACATGCAATCAGTTTATGCAAAAGGAAATACATTTGGTGTATTAGCTAGCGATAAATTCGAGAAACCTGCTGATATAGATCAACGTTGGGATTGTTCATCTTTAATGGGATTCCATCAATATAATCAAGTTCATAACAACGAAATTATTGAAGGAACTGGTGAAGCTTTAGATCATGACGCACCTGAACCTACTCCAAATGGAGAAGCAATTATAGAGCAATAATAACTTTAAGATAAATTAAAAGCGACCTAAGTACTTAGGTCGCTTTTTTTATTCATTCAAATTATCTCTATCACTTACGTGGTAATCTCTCATTAAATTTCTTCGTTGTTCATCCAACAACTCTTCTTCTTGTTTTCGCTTCTTTTTAATGTAAGCTGAAATTTGCTTGTACGTAATATAAATCATTAACGCAACTAAGCCGATAATCAGAAATAACTGAATGTTTTCCAAAACATTTAGAATTTTTTCATCTACCATAGCTTTTTCCATTAACTCTCTGTCAATAGATGCCTTAGTTATTTCTTCTGGTTCTACTTCTGTATTTATCATAGAAAATTATTCAGTCTTAAATTTATGAAAATACCATTAATCAAACAACAACAAATCGTATCTTTGCCATCCTATAGATTATCAATCAAATGTGTAAAACTAATAGATATACAATTACGGCTGCGTTACCATACGCAAACGGACCGTTACATATCGGGCATATGGCAGGAGTTTATGTTCCTTCTGACATCTTTGCGCGTTACTTAAGAAGAAAAGGAAAAGATGTAGCATTTATAGGTGGATCAGACGAACACGGTATTCCAATTACAATTCGTGCGAAAAACGAAGGTGTTACACCACAAGATATCGTAGATCGTTACCACGAAAATATTAAAACTACATTAGATAATTTCGGAGTTACATTCGATATTTATTCTCGTACAACTTCAGATAAACACAGAGAAGTAGCTCAAGATTTTTTCAAAACTTTATACAATAACGGAAAGTTTACAGAAGACGTTACAGAACAATATTACGATGAAGATGCTAAAGAATTTTTAGCTGATAGATACATTCGTGGAGAATGTCCTAAATGTCAAAATCCAGACGCATACGGTGATCAATGCGAAAAATGTGGGTCTACATTAAGCCCAGAAGAATTAGTTAATCCTCGTTCTGCTTTATCTGGAAATACGCCAATTCGTAAAGAAACTAAAAACTGGTATTTACCATTAGATCAATACCAAGATTTCTTAAAAGAATGGATTATTGACGGACACAAAAATGATTGGAAATCGAATGTTTATGGACAAGTTAAATCATGGTTAGATGATGGTTTAAAACCTCGTGCAATGACACGTGATCTTAACTGGGGAATTCCAGTTCCTGTTGAAGGAGCTGAAGGAAAAGTAATGTACGTTTGGTTTGATGCTCCTATTGGATATATCTCTTTCACGCAAGAATGGGCTGAGAAAAACGGAAAAGATTGGAAAGATTACTGGCAAAATGAAGAGACTAAATTAGTTCATTTCATCGGTAAAGATAATATCGTTTTCCACTGTATTATTTTCCCAACAATGATGAAGGCTCACGGTGATTACATCATGCCAGATAATGTACCTGCAAACGAGTTCTTAAACTTAGAAGATGATAAAATTTCTACTTCAAGAAATTGGGCAGTTTGGGCACACGAATATTTAGAAGATTTCCCAGGTCAAGCAGATACTTTACGTTATGTATTAGCAGCAAATATGCCTGAAAATAAAGATAACAACTTTACTTGGAAAGATTTCCAAACGAAAAATAACTCAGAATTAGTAGGTATTTTAGGAAACTTCATCAACCGTGTAATGGTTTTATCTCACAAATATTACCAAGGTATCGTTCCTGCTAAAACTATGGAATTTGAAGAAGTTGCTCAAATCAAAGGATTCGCTACTCGTATCGGTGAACACATCGAGAAATACGAATTCCGTGCAGCTTTAACAGAGTACATGAACTTAGCTCGTTTAGGAAATCAATTCTTACAAGCGCAAGAACCTTGGAAAAAAGGTGATAATCCTGAAGAAGTGAAAGGAATAATGAATGCAGCTACTCAAATCGCAGTTGCTTTAGGACAATTAGCTGAACCATTTTTACCATTTGCATCAGAAAAAATGTTACGAATGATGAATGTAGAAAAAGCAGATTGGAATACTTTAGAATCTACAGATGAATTTGTGACTGAAGGTCATCAATTAGGTGAATCTGAACTTATTTTTGGTAAGATTGAAGACCAAGCCGTAGAAGCTCAAATTAATAAATTACAAGAAAGTAAAGTAAAAAATAATATGACTAATCCAAATGCAGAACCTCAAAAAGAATTAGTTTCTTTTGATGATTTCCAAAAAATGGATATACGTATCGGAACAATTTTAGAAGCGAAGAAAGTTGAAAAAGCAGATAAATTATTCGAATTAAGAGTTGATACAGGAATGGATGTACGTACAATCGTTTCTGGTATTGCAGAACACTTTACTTTAGAAGAAGTTGTAGGAAAACAAGCGATGGTTTTAGCTAATTTAGCGCCTCGTAAAATTCGTGGAATCGAATCGCACGGAATGTTATTATTCGCAGATAAAGCTGATGGTAAATTAACTTTCGTTAATCCAGAAGAAGAAACGCCAAACGGTGTTCAAGTTGGATAATATTTCTTTGTAAAAAGTAAAACATATTAATATAAAGCCACTTCGAATGAAGTGGCTTTTTTATTTAGAATTTTATTTTCTTTAAACAATAAGAAATATAGTATTTTAGTTAAAATATTTATCGATGCCAAAAATACTTTTCAGTTTAATTCTTTTTCTCTTACACGTATACACATTTTCTCAAGAAACTAAACTTTTTGGTAACTGGATACTTGTCCGAACTTTATACGAAGATTTTAAACCACTAGAAATTAATCATCCTGATTATTCACAATCATTGATTTATGAAATTAAAGAGGATTATTTCAAAGTAAATGGTGTTAAAAATGAATTTGTAGAATTTAAAAATGGACAAATTAATTATCCTTTACAAACGATCAATTATAGTTTTAAAGATGGTTACTTAATTACTCAAATTAAAGGGAGTAATTTAAAACACTTCTTTTTAAAACGTGAGGATTTATTAAAAAAACACCCAGATTTTGTTCCTTCAGTTTCAGAAAATACGGATTATATTTATGATAATGGCATCGCAAATTATTCTTTTGAACAAAATGTTCCACTAGAAAGTTATTTAATTCGTGAATTAAATGAAATTGGAATTAGTCAAAAAAATAAAGAATTTCAGATAAAATTTATTTTGAATTCTTTTAACAAGATTGAAAATATTCAAATCTCTCCTTCTACGAAGTTTGATCAAACAATTTCTAATTTATTAATAAAATCAGAAACTTATTTCAAAAACAATACAATTCATAACTTATTTATCGAAACTAAAATTAATTTAGATCTACTTGGAAGTTTTTATTTAAACTCTACAATTAGAACGATTAAAGATAAAATTGAAGACAATTATAACAACAATAACTTTAAAAAAGTTGTAGAATTATCTCCTTCTTTTGAAAAAGCAATTAAAGATGAAAATTCTGCACAACTATTGATAAAATCAACAAAAAAACAAATAGCGATTTTATATTTAGCTTTAGACTACAAAGAAACTGCCTGTAATAAGTTTTATGAAATAGGTAAACTTTCAGATTTTAGTGTAAGAAATTATATTTTAGATTTTTGTAAAAAATAGACCGTATCTCATTAATAGTCGCTTTTTTATTGTAAATGTTCTTTTGAACGTTGTTCGTTAATCGTATTCATATCGTTATAACCTTGATTAAAAGCTGATTTTGCTTCTTCCCAATTCAGTAGCGCATCGATTGCTATATAGGCTATAATCAAAACTACAAGAACGATTAATACCTTTTTAAAACTAATTTCTTTCATAAACTATATTCAAATTCTATTTCATGTAAAATAGGAATTCCATCATATCCAAACATTGGAATTTGAGGTTTTAATAAACGAGCTTCTTCAATCGCATTGAAATGAATGTTTACCATTTTCCATCCTCTTTTTTGATAAAATCTTATTGCATGGCAATTATCATTGGATGTAATTAACCAAATACGGTCTAAATATAGATTTTTAAAATAATTTAAAGTAAAATCTAACAATTTTGTTCCAATACCTTTTCCTTCATTAAAACTATCCAAAGAAACAATTTCTGCCTGTTTATTTATTATATTAAAAGTTAATAAACCTATAATTTCTTTATCAACAACAGCAATAATCGACTCTAAATTTTCAACAAAATGCTTTTGATTCTTTGAAATCATTATATCAGAATTCCATTCTTTGATAAAAAGTTCCTTTACAATATTCTTTTCCTCTAAAAGTGTTAATCTTATTTCCATAACTTACAACAAAGGTGCTAATAATCTACAAATTGAAGCAAAAGCACGTCTATAAATTGGTTGATTTTTCCATAAATTATAAGTTAAAATAGATGAATCTACTTTATCTATTTCGAAATGTGAATTCAATTCTTTTATAAAATCAACATCATGGATCACAGTCGTAATTTCAAAATTAATATAAAAACTTCTATTATCTAAATTTACAGTTCCAACAAAAGCAATATCCTCATCTATCGAAATCGTTTTTGCATGAATAAAACCTTTCTCGTACAAATAAACTTTTAAACCTTGTTTCATCAATCGAATAAGAAACGACATTGAAGCTTCTTGAACGATTATCGAATCACCTTTTTTAGGTAAAATTAATTCAACTTCTACCCTTCTATTTATCGCGATTTTCAATGCAGACTCAAACTCTTCACTTGGAATAAAATATGGTGTTGTTAATCTTACTTTTTTCTTTGCTAAAAAGATGGCTAAAATCATTGATTCAACTGCTGATTGTACTTCAGATCCAGGCGAAGTAAATGCAAAACCAACTAACGATTTACCAATATTATTAGGTTGAATTGGAAGATAATCGTAATCATTTACAATAAATTTTTCTCCTGAAACCATAGCCCAATTCATCCAAAAACGAAGTTGTAAAAAATTGACTGCATCACCTTCTATCATTACAGAAGTATCTCTCCAATACAAATCAAACTTTCCGTTATTAATGTATTTATCAGATATATTAATTCCTCCGATAAAAGCAGTTTTTCCATCAACAATCAGAATTTTTCTGTGATTTCTAAAATTAGAATCAGCCAATGAGTTGAAATGAACAGGTAAAAAAGTTTGGTAGTTAACATTCGTATTCTCAAACCTTTTTAAAGCATTTTTATTGAATTTAGGCGACCCAAAATCATCTGTTGTAATACGAACAATAACACCTTCTTCAGACTTCTTAATTAATAAATTAATAATTTCGTTACCTATATCATCTTCATTAAAAATATAATATTCTAAATGTATGTGATGTTTTGCATTTCGTATTGCGTCTAAAAACTTAGGGAATTTTTCTTCACCATTTTTTAATAAAGTCACCTTATTATTAAGCATTGGCGGAGACGAATAAGTATGATTAAGTAATTGAAAAACTTCTGATTGTACACCTACATTCTCTCGAATAAAATCAAATTCAGCTTTTGAAAATAGATTAAAAGAATCCCAATTTCGTTTTATCTCTAATGTACTTTTTATATCTAAAGATTTAAAATACTTTTCTTTTTTAAACTTTTGCCCAAAAAAATAATACAATATTATCCCAACAATTGGTATAAAAATAATGACCAAAATCCAGGCTTTTGTTTTCGTTGGATTTCCATTTCCTAATAAAATTGTTGTTAAAACTCCTCCATATATCAACAAAAGTGGAATCCAATACCATTGCTGTAAAAATTCCCAAATTTGTAGTAACACTCTACTTATTTCCATTGATTCAAAAAATATTTTAAAATTAAATTTAATTTTATATCTATCATAATCAATACTATAAAACAGATTAATTAAAAATTATAAAAAATATTTCATAAAACATTTGGATTAATCAAAATTCGATGCGTATATTTGCAGTCCCAATTAAGAAGGTGCCTTAGCTCAGTTGGTAGAGCAAAGGACTGAAAATCCTTGTGTCCCTGGTTCGATTCCTGGAGGCACCACTTTCTTTAAGAAACCTCAAGCAAATTGTTTGAGGTTTTTTTTATTTAAAATTAAAAAAATACTAAACATAAGTTTAAAGGGAAAAAATCTTTAACTTGCAGATAAGTTAAAACTCATGTTTTAATAAAATACAGAATAGCATATGGAAATTGGCAATAGACCTTGGGGTACATATTTTGTCTTGGAAGACGAAGCTACACATAAAGTTAAACGCATCGAAGTTAATGTAGGTGGTCGTTTATCTTACCAGTACCACCAACACAGAGCTGAAGTTTGGACTATCGTTAAAGGTACTGCAAAAGTAACTTTAGACGATGTTGATACTATCTACAACGCTGGAGAAGTTGTAATTATTCCATTACAAGCTAAACATAGAATC
Source organism: Faecalibacter macacae (assembly GCF_003687725.1). Lineage (GTDB taxonomy): Bacteria > Bacteroidota > Bacteroidia > Flavobacteriales > Weeksellaceae > Empedobacter > Empedobacter macacae. Next base: position 48,578 of record NZ_RDOJ01000004.1, on the reverse strand, counting down.
CAAAATATTGGTGAAGAAACTTTAATTTTTATTGAAGTTCAACACGGTACATACTTCGGAGAAGAAGATATCATCAGAATTGAAGACGATTATAATCGTGGAAACGATTAACCTATAAAACTAACTACTCCTCTTAACTCTATAAAAAGTAAAAACTATGAAAATTGGAATTACATTTAGTGCTTTTGATTTATTACACGCTGGGCACATCAAAATGCTAGAAGACGCTAAAGAACACTGCGATTATTTAATTGTAGGACTACAAACGGATCCAACATTAGATAGACCAGAAAAAAATAAACCTACACAAACTGTAGTAGAAAGATACATCCAATTAAAGGGATGTAAGTTTGTAGATGAAATTGTTCCTTACGCAACTGAACAAGATTTAGAAGACATTTTAAAATCTTTTAAAGTTGATGTTCGTATATTAGGAATTGAATACCAAGATAAAAACTTTACAGGACGTGAGTATTGCGAAGAAAAAGGAATCGAGTTATATTACAACTCAAGAGATCACCGTTTTTCAAGCTCTGGATTAAGAAAAGTTGTCGCGGAAAAAGAACAAATGAAACTTTTAAAGAAAGCATAACAAAAAAAAGGATTGAAATTAATTTCAATCCTTTTTTTTATTTTAAATACCATTCTAAAAATACATACCAAATTGCCATTGTTAGAAATGATAATGGAATTCCAACTCCAATCATCATATTAGCTAATCTTGGTTTTAAACCATATTGCACCGCAACAATAGCTCCTGTAATCATTGGCGGCATTGCTGCTTCCATTATAGAAACTTTTATCGGCAATCCATCTTGTTTAAATCCTAAACAATAAATTAAAAAACAAAACATTGGCCAAATAAATAGACAATAGAATAGTCCTAATGCTAAAAACTTCCAATGCTTGCTTCTTCTTTCAATTTTTAGTTGAAAACCAACTGATACTAATGCTAAAGGACTAACAGTTGCCATTAATTTCCCCAAAACATCCTTTATTTCTGTTGTAAAGTGAATATTCAACATCAACATAGCTAAACCTACTAAAAAGGCTATAAATGGCGGAAACTTGATTAAAATAATTAGAATCAATTTGAAACTCTTCTCTCCTTTTGAATAACTCATTGCAGTTAACATTCCTAAACTAGACAATACGACCACAGTTCCTGGAATATCAACAATAATTAATGTTTTTATACCTTCATCACCGTACAGTGCCTGTATTACTGGAATACCAACAAAAGAAGTATTCCCTAGACCTGCTGTCAAAAGCAAACAGCCAATCAATTTATTAGACCATCCAAAATACTTTCCAAGAGGAATAAACAACAATGCTGCGAATAAAAATCCAATGTACGCAACAGAAGCTGGGAACAATAAATCCCAACTCAACTTAATTTCAGGCAAATGATACAAAGCCATCGCCGGTAAAGAAATGAATAAGACAAATTGATTTAAAACAACATGTGTATTCTTAGGGAAATTAGGTAATCTTTTGATTCCTAAACCAATAAATAAGCAGAGAAATAATAATATAATGCTTGACACAAGGTTAGAATTTTGATTAAAAATACATCATAAATGGCTGAAAAGCTTGATAAAACCTAAGAATTTTATTTATTTTTCTAAATCAAAATTTCATAATTAAGATTATATCAAAACGTTGTACCTTTGCAGCATGTCAAATTTAGTTGCAATTGTAGGAAGACCAAACGTTGGTAAATCAACTTTCTTCAACCGATTAATCCAAAAAAGACAGGCTATCGTAGATGATACTTCTGGTGTTACACGTGACCGTCACTATGGAAAATCGGAGTGGATTGGTAAAGAATTTACCGTAATTGATACCGGAGGGTATGTCGTTGGTTCAGATGATACCTTTGAAGAAGAGATTCGTAAGCAAGTAGAATTAGCTATCGACGAAGCAAATGTTATTTTATTCGTTGTAGATAATCAAGCTGGTTTAACGGACATGGATAAGGAAGTTGGCAACCTTTTAAGACGCACTAAGAAGCCTACATTCTTAGTTGTGAACAAGGTTGATACTAACAAAAATTTACACGATACTTACGAGTTTTATAACTTAGGTTTCGAAAAAATGCACACGATTTCTGCAATGACAGGATCGGGTACAGGTGAATTATTAGATGAAGTAGTTGATTGTTTTGAAGACGTAGTTTACGAAGATCCATACGAAGGTTTACCTCGTGTAACAATCGTTGGACGTCCAAACGCAGGAAAATCTACTTTCATTAATGCTTTATTAGGTGAAGAACGTAACATTGTTACTGATATCGCCGGAACAACTCGTGATTCTATTGAAACACTTTATAACAAATTCGGGCAAGAATTCGTCTTAGTAGATACTGCCGGAATGCGTAAAAAAGGTAAAGTAAGTGAGGATTTAGAGTTTTACTCTGTAATGCGCTCTATCCGTTCTATCGAAGAATGTGATGTTTGTGTTTTAGTTGTAGATGCTACACGTGGTATTGAAGCTCAGGATTTAAATATCTTATACTTAGCTGAAAGAAACAAAAAAGGTGTAGTTATCTTAATCAACAAATGGGATTTAGTTGAGAAAGAAACAAATACGATGAAAGAATTTGAAGATCAAATCCGTAGACGTATCGCTCCTTTTAACGATGTTCCAATCTTATTTATTTCTGCGTTAACAAAACAACGTGTACACAAGGCTGTAGAAACATTTATACGTGTTTTCGAAAACCGTACGCGTCGTATTCGTACAAGTAAATTAAACGAAATTATGTTACCTATTATCGAGATTACTCCTCCTCCAGCAATCAAAGGAAAGTATATTAAGATTAAGTATGTAACACAATTACCTACAAAAACACCTCAGTTTGCATTCTTTGCGAACTTACCACAATATGTGAAAGAACCTTACAAACGTTTTATTGAAAATCATTTAAGACGCGAGTTTGATTTCTCAGGTGTTCCAATCGAAATTTATTTTAGACAAAAATAATTCATCAGCCATTCCGAAAGGGATGGCTTTTTTTATTTTAATTGATAGATGATGAAAAATAAAGACATAAAAAAACTCATCAATTGCTTGATGAGTTTTATTTTGTGACGTTGGCAGGATTCAAACCTGCAACCTCTTGAGCCGTAATCAAGTGCGCTATTCAGTTGCGCCACAACGCCATTTGAAAGAGAGAACGTTTGTTCTTTAATTCGAGTGCAAATATAAGTCAGTTTTATTCAATAATCCAAGTTTTTTTATATAAATTTTTAAAACAAATTATTAATCTACTTTAAATCAAAAGATTATTAAATAAAATAATTTCAATTTTATAATTTTCTTAACTTGTTCCTCATTAATTAAGGGATTATAATGATTAGAAAAATAGTTTTCGCCACGATAATTACATTTACATTTAGTTGTAAACAATCAGAAAAAACAACAGATAATAGCCAAAAAACTGATTTTAAATATGCTAAAAATATCTCGTTTTCTGAAGATGAACATACAATCACAATTGAATCAAACGGGAATGTAACTTCTTTCAATAAAAATGAGCTTCCAATTACTAATGTAATGGTAGAAACAACTGCCGGAATTGCATATTTAAACGAATTAGAAGCACTTTCTGCAATAAAAGGTATTGTTGATCCAAACTATATTTATAATCCTGAAATAGTCTCTAAAATCAAAAATAAAGAGGTTTTAGAGATTGGTAATATGAATGAATTATACCTTGAGTTGATTCTTCAACAAAAACCTGAACTAATTATCGCCAGTACAAATCCAATTTTAGCAAAATATCATCAACAATTGGAGCAAAATGGAGTCAAAATTCTTTACATCAACGAATATTTAGAACACGAACCATTAGGAAGGTTAGAATATTTAAAAGTATTTGGAAAGATTTTAAAGAAAGAAGAAATCGCAAATCAACGATTTGAATCAATTGAAAATAAATATGATTCGATTAAAACTATCATTCAAACCCAAGGAAATGGAAATGTAACAACCTTAATGAACACAATGTTTGGAGATGTTTGGTATTTACCTGCAAAAAATACTCTGCAAGAAAAGCTTATAAACGATGCTAAAGGGAATTATATTTTTAATAAAAAACAATCAGACAACGCTTTAAATTTATCATTTGAGGAAGTTTATGCAGAAGCTAAAAACGCTACGCATTGGATTAATCCTAGTTACAATTCTTTAGCACAAATGAAGGCTTCTTATCCAAATTATTCTTGGTTTGAGGCCTATAAAAATGGAAATGTATATAACTCGAACAAAAGAAGTAATGCCAACGGAGCGCAAGACTATTTTGAACAAGGTATTATTCGACCTGATATTATTTTGAATGATTTAGGTAAGATTTTTTATCCCGAACTTTTTCCGAATTATGAATTATACTTTTATCAACAATTAAAGTAAGATGAATACTATAATTCAAGAATTTGAAAACCAAACATTAAGAAATTTAAACTTTTCAATTTCTAATCTTCAAAAAGATAAAGAATGTGAAGAATATTTTGGCTATAATTTTAAAATAAATGAACAGATATTCAAATTTAGAAAAGCAAAAATAACACCTAAAAAAGTTGGGCAGTTTGTAACTTTATGGAAAAGAAATGATCAGAAAATAACTGAACCATTTCACGAAAATGATGGTATTGATTATGTTATCATAGCTACAGAAGATGATTCTAAACTTGGATTTTTCATCTTTCCGAAAGCAATTTTGATTGAGAAAAATATATTTTCTACCGAACAGAAAGATGGGAAAAGAGGATTTAGAGTTTATCCTAATTGGAGTATTCCAACAAATAAACAAGCCCTGAAAACCCAAAATTGGCAATTAGATTATTTTATTGAAATCATTAACAACAAAACTGATTTAAAACAAGTTAAATCAATATTAAAAATTAAAAAAGGAGCTTAAAAGCTCCTTATCTATTATTTTTTGAATTCGATTAGAATAATTCAGATTTGAATTGCTCTAAGAAACGAACATCATTTTCTGTATATAAACGAATATCTCCAATTTGGTATAATAATAAAGCAATACGCTCAATTCCCATACCGAATGCGTAACCAGAATAAACTTCTGGATCGATATTTACATTCTTTAAAACGTTAGGATCAATCATACCACAACCCATAATTTCTAACCATCCAGTACCTTTTGTCATACGGTAATCTGTTTCAGTTTCTAATCCCCAGTACACATCAACTTCAGCAGATGGCTCTGTAAATGGGAAGTAAGAAGGACGTAAACGGATTTCTGATTTACCGAATAACTCTTGTGTAAAGTAGCTTAATGTTTGCTTTAAATCTGCAAAAGAAACACCTTTATCGATGTATAAACCTTCGATTTGGTGGAACATCATGTGCGAACGAGAAGAAATCGCTTCGTTACGGTAAACACGACCTGGCGCTAAGAAACGCATTGGAGGTTCATGATTTTCCATGTGACGAATTTGTACAGACGATGTGTGCGTACGTAATACGATATCTGGATCTTTCTCGATGAAGAATGTATCTTGCATATCACGCGCTGGGTGATATGTTGGTAAGTTTAAAGCTGTAAAGTTATGCCAATCATCTTCAATTTCTGGACCTTCAGAAACTCCGAAACCAATACGTTTAAAAATCTCTAAAATTCTGTTTTTAGTAATATTGATTGGGTGACGAGAACCTAAAGTAAATGGCTCGCCTGGACGAGTTAAATCTAATCCAGCATCAGTAGTTCCTTCAGATGAAGATTCATTTTTAAGAACTGTAGATTTTTCTGTTGCTAATGTTTTTAATTCATTTACAACTTGACCAAATTCTTTTTTCTCTTCGTTTGGAACTGCTTTGAATTGCGCAAACAAATCATTTAAAATCCCTTTTTTACCTAAAAATTTAATTCTAAACTCCTCAATTTCGGCAGGATTCGTCGAATGGAAGTTTTTTACTTCTTCTATATATTGTTTGATTTGGTCAATCATAATTATAAATACAATTTGACTACAAATTTAACAATTATTCAACTGAATAGACAAGTTTTAACAAGGATAAACGCAAATAAAAAATCCTTTCGGGCCGAAACCTGAAAGGATTGTATCAAAAACCTTCTAAAAAGATTAAACCATAGAAATACGTAACGTATTTGTGATTCCTTTCTCAAAAGCAGGCATTGCATTTAAATTTAAAATATAATCTCCGTAATCTACATAACCATTGTTTTTAGCTAAGATATTTACCTCAGTTACAGTTTGGTCTGTTGATGTATCACGTGGATCGTAATTAATAGATTTTACACCCCATAATAAATTCAGCATACGATTAATGCGTACACTTGGATTAAAAACTAAGATAAACGCATTAGGACGATGAGATGAAATTTGGAAAGCTGTATAACCTGAATAAGTTAATGTAGCAATCGCTTTTGCATCTGTATGTGAAACCATTTTAGCAGCATTGTAACAAACGATATCTGTAACGAAACGCTCATTTTTTACTTTTGGCTTGTGTTCTGGAATTCTAATGTGATTATCATCTTCTACAGTTTGTAAAATCTTAGTCATCTTTTCAATAACCTGAACAGGGTACATACCTACAGAAGTTTCTCCTGATAGCATTACAGCATCTGCACCATCAAAAACTGCATTTGCAACATCTGAAACTTCAGCACGAGTTGGAGTTAAACTAGAAATCATTGTTTCCATCATCTGTGTAGCAACAATAACTGGTTTACGAGCCAATTTAGCTTTATCGATTAATTCTTTTTGAGCTTTTGGTACGATTTCGAAAGGAACTTCAACTCCTAAATCTCCACGAGCAACCATTAATCCATCTGAATGAACTAAGATATCATCAATGTTTTCTAAAGCTTCTGGTTTTTCAATTTTAGAGATAATCGGAATTTTAAAAGAAGCATGTTCTTTAATAAATTCTTGTAAATCTACCACATCTTGTCCTGAACGAACGAAAGATAATGCGAACCAATCTACTCTATTTTCGATTGCAAAAACTGCATCTTCTTTATCTTTTTCTGTTAAAGCAGGTAAAGAAATTTTAGTATTTGGTAAGTTTACTCCTTTTTTTGAACGTAATGGTCCACCTTGAATTGTTTCAGCCTTTACGATATCTGTACCGTTAGTTTCTACAACTTTTAAGATTAATTTTCCATCGTCAATTAAAATATTTTCACCTACTTGCACGTCTTGAGCAAACTTTTTATAAGTCATAAAAACTTTTTCGTTTGTCCCAATAACATCTTCGTTAGTAAATGTTAAAATATCTCCAGGATTAATTACAAAATCCTCGTGTTCCATTTTACCTATACGTAGTTTTGGACCTTGTAAATCGGCTAAAATCGCTGTATTAAATCCGAATTCTTCATTTAACTGATGAATCGTATTTATTTTATTTTTTACATCTTCGTAATCTGCATGCGAAAAATTGATACGAAATACATCCGTACCTTTTTTCATCATTTCTAAAATTACTTCACGACGTTCTGTTGCTGGACCTAATGTCGCTACAATTTTCGTCTTTTTAAGATAGTTTTTGTCGTAAACCATATTTTCCCTTTTTTTTGCACACGTTTATTATTTAAAATATCAATCGATCAGCTTCGCTAATGTCATCGATATCATAAATTTCAATATTATCTATAAAGTTATTGGTTTTGAAAGGAATTTTCAAATTATCAATATCATCTTCCCAACCAGTAATCTTTAAAATGTAGTTACAATTTTTATACCTAGAAATTAAAGGAAAATCTGCCGGAAATAATTGAGTTAAATCTACTTCATTATTTTTAAAAACCGTATCTGATGGGCGATTTTTAATAATATGATAATCTATTTTATTATGATCATCATACCAATGATAGCTTGAAAAAAAGAATTCTTGTTGATTAATTAAGAAATCGAAATCTTTAATACGTTGAAAACTAGTATCAAAATTAAGATTTAGGTGATATATAAATTGAAAGGAATCTTCGAATGAAGAATTGACTCCTACTAATTGAAAATCGATAAAATCATCTAATAAGAGATATTCAGCCATTCAATTATATATTTTCTATTTTCTTTTGTAGCGTATAATAAGCTCTCTTCGAAGCGCTTTCTTCAGCTTTTTTCTTTGATGTTCCTCTTCCTTTAGAAATTACTTTATCATTTAAACGAATTACAGACACAAAGACTTGTAAATCTTCTGCATTTTGTTCTTCAAAAGTATTGAATCTTAGCGTATTTCTTGTTTTTTGACTCCATTCCAAAATCAGTGATTTATGACTTGTAATGGTAGACTCTAAACGATCTAAATCCGCGTAAGGGTCAATAATTTTTATTTTGATAAAATCTTCTACAGCCTTAGCGCCTTTATCTACATAGATTGCACCAACTAAAGCTTCCAACAAATCACCATTTACATCTTCTCCAAGATTTGCATGGTTATTTTTGGGTTCTAAATAATTAAGTAAACCTAATTGTTTTGATATTGAATTTAATTGTTTTCTAGAAACAATTTTAGAACGCATTTTGGTTAAATAACCTTCCTGCTGTTCTGGAGCTTTGTAGTACAGGTGTGTAGCGGCAGAAGCGCCAAGTAATGCATCTCCTAAAAACTCTAATCTTTCAAAATTTATACTATTCCCTTTATCATCTTTTTTTTGTGCCGACCGGTGTGTAAACGCTTCCGTAAAAACATAGATATTCTCTGGATAATATCCTAAAATAGACTTTAAAAAATCAAATAAAGGCCCTTGAGCTGCTAAATCAGCTCGTTTTTTTTTAAAAGAAAATAAATTTTTAAAGAAAAACATTACTTATACTTCTTAAATATCACACATGCATTGTGTCCACCGAATCCAAATGTATTGCTTAAAGCGTAGTTAATAACTTTCTCTTTTGCTACATTGAATGTGTAATCAATTTTTGGATCTAGATTTTCATCATCCGTAAAGTGATTAATTGTTGGAGGAACAATGTCGTTTTTAACTGCACAAATAGCTGCAATAGCTTCAACAATACCAGCTGCACCTAATAAATGCCCTGTCATTGACTTTGTAGAGTTAATTTGAATATTGTAAGCTTTTTCACCAAATAATTTAGTAATCGCTTTTGATTCTGCTATATCTCCTAATGGAGTTGATGTACCGTGCATATTGATATGATCAATATCTTCAAGTGCAATACCTGCATCTTCTATAGCATTCTTCATCACATTATATGCACCTAATCCTTCTGGATGTGGAGCTGTTAAGTGATGTGCGTCGGCAGATAAACCACCTCCTGCTAATTCTGCATAGATTGTTGCTCCACGAGCAATTGCATGTTCGTACTCTTCAAGAATAATACATCCACCACCTTCTCCCATGATAAATCCATCACGATCTTTGTCGAAAGGACGAGATGCTGTTTTAGGATCATCATTACGAGTAGATAATGCGTGTAATGCATTAAACCCACCGATACTAGATTCTGTTACTGCTGCTTCTGATCCACCTGTAACAATTGCATTAGCTTTTCCTAATTGGATTAACATAAATGCATCAATAATTGCGTTAGTAGATGAGGCACAAGCTGAAACAGTTGTATAATTAGGTCCCATAAGACCAAATTCCATTGAGATATGACCTGGAGTAATATCTGCAATCATTTTAGGGATGAAGAATGGATTGAAACGAGGCGTTCCATTTCCAGTTGCGTAGTTAGTAACTTCTTCTTCGAAGGTTTTAATACCTCCAATACCTGATCCCCAAATTACACCTATACGTTCTTTGTTCACATTAGCATCTTCTAAAATACCACTGTGTTTTATTGCTTCTCTAGCTGCTACAAGACCTAATTGTCCGCAACGATCTAGTTTACGAGCCTCTTTACGGTCGAAGTGATCTTCTAAATTGAAGTTTTTAACCTCGCATGCAAATTGAGTTTTGAATTGAGAAGCATCAAATAACGTAATAGGCGCAGCGCCACTTACGCCATTTTTCAACGCTTCCCAGTATTCTGGGAAAGTGTTTCCAATTGGAGTAAGCGCGCCTAAACCTGTTACTACTACTCTTTTTAATTCCATATAAAGAATAAGGAATTATTACTTGTTTAAGTCTTCGATGTATTTAACAGCTTGACCTACAGTAGAAATTTTCTCAGCTTGATCGTCTGGAATTTGGATATCAAATTCTTTTTCGAATTCCATGATTAATTCAACTGTATCTAATGAATCAGCTCCTAAATCGTTAGTGAAGCTTGCTTCTAGAGTTACTTCGCTTTCGTCAACTCCTAATTTATCTACGATAATTGCTTTCACTCTTGATGTAATGTCAGACATAATATTCTATTTTTAATTGTTGTAAACTATTGCAAAAATAAAAAACTTAAATGATATCCAAGTTTTTTTTTATATGCATGCATAAGAACCATTAAATATATAACTTTTTTTGATTTACGAAAACGTTTAAGTTAATGACAAAAATCAAAATTTTAATACTATATTTTCATTAAATTTGTACGATAATTAAATCGAAATTCTAAAAAACTATAATAAAATCACAAAAATGAGCGTAGAATTGGAAAAATATGGAATTTTAAATTCCACAGCACATTATCAATTATCTCCACAAGAATTAACTGATAAAATGGTAGAGATTGGACAAGGTGAAATTACTTCGTCTGGTGCCATTAACATCTTAACTGGAGAATTTACAGGTCGTTCACCTAAAGACCGTTTCATTGTAAAGGATGATATTTCTGAAGAAACTGTATGGTGGGACGGTAATATTAATATTCCTTTCGACTCAGATAAATTTGATGCTTTATATGATAAAGTTATAGCTCATTTAAGTGGAAAGAACATTTATGTTCGTGATGCTTATGCTTGTGCAGATGATCGTTTTAAAACAAAAATTAGAGCTATCACTGAAACTCCTGGAGCAAATTTATTTATTTATAATATGTTTATCCGCCCAACTGCTGAAGAATTAGCTAATTTTGGAGATTCTGATTGGACAATCATTAACGCACCAACATTCGTTGCTGACCCTGAAACAGACGGAACAAGACAACATAACTTCTCAATCTTAAACTTTAAACGTAAAATTGTTTTAAACGGTGGTACTGGTTATACTGGGGAAATGAAAAAAGGAATTTTCTCTGCTTTAAACTTTATTTTACCAGTTGAGAAAAACACTTTACCAATGCACTGTTCTGCTAACTCTGGTGAAAACGGAGATACAGCAATGTTCTTTGGTTTATCTGGAACAGGTAAAACTACTTTATCTGCAGATAAAAATCGTCGTTTAATTGGTGATGATGAGCACGGATGGACTGATGATAACACTGTTTTCAACTTTGAAGGTGGATGTTACGCGAAAGTAATTAACTTATCTGCTGAAGGTGAACCAGAAATTTACGGAGCTATTAAAGAAGGTGCATTATTAGAAAATGTTGCTTACTTTGAAGGTACTAAAGAAGTTAACTTCGAAAATACAGAAATTACTGAAAACACACGTGTTTCTTACCCAATTGATTTCATCGAAAATATTGCTGAGCCATCATTAGGTAAAAACCCAAAAAATATTTTCTTTTTATCATTTGATGCTTACGGAGTTTTCCCTCCAATTGCTAAATTAAATCCAAATCAAGCGGCTTACTTATTTATCTCTGGATATACTTCTAAAGTAGCTGGTACTGAAGCTGGTGTAACTGAACCACAGACTACATTCTCTTCTTGTTTTGGAGCTCCATTTATGCCATTACATCCAACAAAATACGCTGAAATGTTAAGCGATAAAGTTGAAAAAACTGGTGTTAATGTATGGTTAATCAACACAGGTTGGAATGGACAGAAAAAACGTATGTCTTTAAAAGATACTCGTGCAGTTATTAACGCAGCATTAAACGGAGATTTAGATAACGTTGAATTTAAGAAAGATCAATTCTTTGGATTTGAAATTCCTGTTGCGATTGAAGGTGTTGACTCGGATAAATTAAATCCAGCAACTTCTTTTGATACTGCTGAAGCTTATGAAGCTAACGCAAAAGAATTAGCTGATAAATTCAAAAAGAACTTCGAGAAATTTGCAGAATATGCTACTCCAGAATTATTATCTGGTGGACCATTAGTTTAATAATTACTTGATATTAAATACAAAAAAGTCGACTTCAAAAGAAGTCGACTTTTTATTTTAGTTATATTTTAAAATTATTGTTGGCGCTAATTTGATTCCTAAACCAGGGTTTTTCAACACAAACATATTTAGATATTTAACTACAAGTCTCTTCATACCAGACTTATCAATTATACAGTAAAAACTATTATCAACTGCCAATTTTAAACCGTATTTTTCGCCTAATTTCTTGTAGTAATCTAAAGGTAAAATTCGTTCAGTCCAAGCTCCAAAATCAGGTTCGCAACAATTGAATTGATCGACATCTACAGGTTTAATTTTGTTATTTTCTTGATAATAATTAACAAAATCATCTAATTCAACATAACGTAAACCTCTAGATTTTTCTGCTAAAAAATTAATTTCATCTTCTTTTAAACTTTTGAAATTATTTGAAATATATGTTTTACGTTTTGGAATAAAATCTTCAATTTCGTCTTTAATCATCGCTTTTTGCAATTTTTTCGACTTGATTTTATTATCAAAATTAGATGCAGTTGTAAAAATCATCTTAATTTTTGGATTGATTTGAATAAAATTTTTCAACATTTCATCCAAATCATACACATGTTCAATCGTATCTGTCGAAATTAAATACTCAACATTTAAATTTTCTTCACGAATTAGATCAATTATTTCTTTAGAAGAACCTTTTACGTAATATTCTGGACCAAAACCTATTGTTTGAGCTACTTTTCGAGCCGTTTGAACAGCATTTTCATTAAAATCACAATAGATTACTTTAAATCCTAAAAATTTTAAATAAAGGCTTAAAAAACCGTGTCCACCTCCAAAATCTATAATCCATTTATCTTTATAATCATTGTTTGCTACAAAATCTTGCACCGTAAAATCAAACAATTGTATATAGTAGAAAAAAGTAGGTTTCATTTCTTGAATATAATTTAGATTATATTCGGATAATCCTAATTTTTCAAACTCAATCTGGTTCAATAAGTCATTGAATTGACTTACATTTTTTGAAGTAAACGTTGATTTATAATTTTGATAGATTGACATTTTTACATTTTTAAATAAAATTCTTTGGTAAGATTAATGTAATCTTCCGTGTATTGGTGCCTTGCGATTTCTATAATCAATTCAGAAATGATTAATTCTTGTTGATTAAATTTTAAAGCAATTAAACTACGTTTAACTTCGGCTTCTTTATTTCCTTTAACATGAACAATTTTAGACGGAAAAAGATTTAATTCTTTCGCAATCTGAAGAAAATTTGATTCTAAATCAAAAGGAATTACATAACAAGCAACTCCATTATCAGTTAATAATTGTGCAGACTTCGTTAATAAATCTTTAAAAGTAAGCGTTTCTTGTTGTCTTGCTTTTTTACGAGCATCCAACTCTACTCTATCGTTTATGATAAAAAAAGGTGGATTACTAACAATTAAATCAAAATTCGAATCGGATTCAAAATCCTGAATTGCAGTTTTTGTAATATTTAATCGTTCAGAAAATTTTGCATTTGAGAAGTTTTCTTCTGCTTGTTTAAAGGCATCAACATCTAATTCGACTGCATCTATAAATGCTTCAGAAAAACGTTGAGCAAGCATTAAGGAAATTAATCCAGTTCCTGTACCAATATCTAAAATCCTATTTCCGGATTCTAAATTAGCCCAAGCTCCCAATAACACGCCATCTGTTCCTACCTTCATTGCTGTTTGATCCTGAAAAATTTCAAACTGTTTAAACCTAAAAGGCTTTCTATTCATGTGTATATGGTAATTGAATAATAAATTTAGTACCTACATCTTCGGCACTTTCAAAAGTTATTTCACCGTCGTAATCTTCAATAATTTTTTTAACCATTGAAAGTCCAATTCCAGATCCACTTGATTTTGTAGTGAAACGAGGTTTAAAAATTTCTTTTTTATCTTCATCAGAAATTCCTTTTCCATTATCTTCTATAATAATTTCTAAATTATTTCTTTGAATTGATAAATCAACTAGAATTTTTGGTTCTCTACTATGTGGAATTGATTGAAATGCATTTTTTACAATATTTGTAATAATTCTGTTTAAATATTGCTTATCAAAATACATTTGTATCACTGGCCTTGACGATGTAAAAATGATAGATGGACCATCGAAAATATCTAATGTATTCTTAGTAATTTCAACAACATCTATTAACTCATCTTTACGAGAAGGCATTTTTGCGAAATCTGAAAACGCATCTGCAATTGACTCTATTGTATCGATTTGTTGTAATAATATATTAGCCGTCCTATTCGTACGTTCATCTAAAACTTCATCATCTGTCTCAAATTTTCTCATGTAATTTTGAATCATCAACTTCATTGGAGTTAATGGGTTTTTAATTTCATGAGCAACTTGACGAGCAAATTCTCTCCAAGCTTCTTGACGTTCTATATCTGCTAACAACTCGGATTGATCCTTTAATTTGACCAACATTTCGTTATAAGCATCTACCAAAACTTTAATTTCGTCATCTTTATCGTATAAAATCGGGAGATTATTGGATATTACTTCCGTTTCTTTAATACGATCTGCAAAAGAAGTTAGTCGATTAAATGTATTCTTACTTACAACGTAAATCATAATCGCACCCAAAAGAATAATAAAAACAAAAGCAACACCATAACTACCAATTAAAGTGTTCATATCTTCCTGTAAAAAGATATCATTGGTTTCGTAAGGCAGTGCTACAATTGCTAATTTCTTGGTTTCTGTAACATCTTTGATGTAATTATATGAGGCATAATATGATCGCTGATCACCTAAACTTTCACCAACTTCTACATATTGGTCATTCTTATTTAATGAATCTAATATATTTTGTGGTAAAACGGGATATTTAGGATTTCTTGCTTCTGTTGTTAAAACTTGATTCCCTCTTAAATCATAGATAACGATAGATAATTTTTGAATATCGTTAATCTCAAGAATACGAGTTTCAAGTACTTTAACAATGTTATCTTCGTTAACTTCTGGATAAGAATCTAAGAGATAATTAATGGAAAGAAGTACTGCTTTTTCCTTCTTCATTAAAATATCTTCGTGGTATCGTTTTGTCTGTTCGTTAAAGTGACGATTGGTTATAATCAAAATTAACACTGCAGTAGTTAGCAACACTGCTAACATATAGAGTGTTATTTTAATCGGAAGCGAATTAGGAGTTATGCGAAATCGTTTCCACATATGCTTTTATTTAACCATTAATCGTTTGATGTATTTTCCTAAAATATCAAATTCTAAATTAACTTGAGAACCTGCTTTTAAAGTATGTAAATTAGTAAATTCCCATGTATAAGGAATAATTGCAACAGATAATTCGCCAACCGAACTATCAACAACTGTTAAACTAACTCCGTTGATACAAATTGATCCTTTAGCTACTGTTACATTACCGTATAATTCTTCGTCGTAATTAATCGTAATGATATTACTTCCGTCTTTGTTTTCTACACTTTTTACAACACCAGTTTGGTCTACGTGTCCTTGAACAATGTGACCATCTATACGACCATTAAATTGTAAGCAACGTTCTAAATTAATTAAACTATCAACTTCTAAATCTCCTAAGTTTGTTTTATTAAGAGTTTCTTGAATTGCAGTTACTTTATATTTATTTTCGTTAAAATCTACAACTGTTAAGCACACACCATTGTGTGCTACACTTTGATCAATTTTCAGCTCATTTGTAAAATCTGATTCGATCCAAAAATGAACATTTGTTTGATCTTTTTCTATAGCAGTTACTTTACCTACTTTTTCTACAATTCCAGTAAACATTTTATCTTTTATTCTATATTTTAAAAATATAATTTTTTTAATTAAAAGGCGTAAAAAAAGGATAGCAAAAAGCTATCCCTTTTTAAATATATAATTGTTAAAAATTATTCAACAGTTACAGACTTAGCTAAATTACGAGGTTGATCTACGTTTTTATCTAATTTAACTGCAATCCAGTACGATAATAATTGTAATGGAATAGCTGTTAAAATTGGAGAGAATTCCTCTGCAGTTTCTGGGATAACAATTACGTCATCAGCCATTGCTGAAACTTGCTCATCACCTTCATTAACGATAGCGATTACTTTAGCTGAACGAGATTTAATTTCTTGAATATTAGAAACTACTTTTTCGTAGTAACCTTTCTTAGTCGCGATAACAATAACTGGCATGTTTTCGTCTAATAAAGCGATTGGTCCGTGTTTCATCTCTGCAGCTGGATATCCTTCTGCGTGGATGTAAGAAATCTCTTTTAATTTTAATGCACCTTCTAAAGCAGATGGATAGTTGTATCCACGTCCTAAATAAATTGCATTACTATTATCTTTATATTTTTCTGCGATTTTATCAACAACTCCTTCACAATTTTCTAATATTTGCTGAACTAAATCAGGAATACGCTCTAACTCGTTTGTTAATAAATTAAATTGAGCTGCTGATAATTGTCCATTGTGTTTACCTAATTTTAAAGCAATTAATGCTAAAATTGTTAACTGAGCTGTAAATGCTTTTGTAGAAGCAACACCAATTTCTGGTCCTGCGTGCGTGTAAGCACCAGCATCTGTAATACGAGCGATTGAAGAACCAACTACGTTGTTAATACCAAAAATAAATGCTCCTTTTTCCTTCGCTAATTTTAATGCTGCTAACGTATCTGCAGTTTCACCCGATTGTGAAATAGCAATTACTACATCACTTTTCTTGATGATTGGATTACGGTAACGGAATTCTGATGCATATTCTACTTCAACAGGAATACGAGCAAAATCCTCAATCATGTATTCAGCAACTAAACCTGCATGGTAAGAAGTTCCACAAGCAACAATAATAATACGCTTTGCATTTAAGAACTTCTCTTGATGATCCCAAATACCAGCCATTTTAATTATACCTTCGTCAACTAATAAACGTCCGCGCATTGTATCACGAATTGAACGAGGCTGTTCGTAGATTTCTTTTAACATAAAATGCTCGAATCCTCCTTTTTCAATTGCTTCAATATTTAATTGTAATTCTTGAATATCTAAAGAGACAGGTTCATTATTTTGGATTGTACGTACGTCTACTTTTTCACCTAAACGAATTGTAGCCATGTCTCCATCTTCTAAATAAACAGCATCTTTTGTAAATTCAATAAATGGCGAAGCATCAGAAGCAACAAAAAATTCGTTATCTCCAATACCAATAGCTAATGGGCTTCCTAAACGACCAACTACAACAGTTTCTGGATCTTGATTATCTAAAACTGCAATTGCATAAGCTCCGATAACTTCGTTTAAAGCTACACGAACTGCTTCTGCTAAAGATAAATTTTGCTCCTCTTGGAATAACTGAATAAAGTTAACTAAAACCTCAGTATCAGTATCACTGTGGAAAACATATCCTTTATCAGTTAATAATTTTTTAATTGATTCGTAGTTTTCTATAATTCCATTGTGAACTAAAACTAATCTTCCGTTATTAGATAAATGTGGGTGTGAATTAACATCATTCGGAACTCCATGAGTAGCCCAACGTGTATGTCCAATCCCAATATTTGGAGTTTTATCTAAATCTGATGATTTTTCTTCTAAATCAACAACTTTACCTCTTGTTTTAGCAAGTTGAAAACCTTGTTCGGTAGATAATACTAAACCAGCACTATCATAACCTCTATATTCTAAACGCTTTAATCCGTTTATAATGATAGGATACGCTTCACGATGTCCTATATAACCAACTATTCCACACATATTAAGTTGTTATTATTTTTTTGTGTAATATACTAAAAGTTTTAATTTCTTCTCTACATCTTCTGATGCATTTCCATGTAAAACAACACGATATGGATTCGCGATTGTATTTCTATAGAAAGGACTAGTAGAGAAAATTGTCGAAGTATCTGATGTACCCATTAAGAAGTTACCCATTGTAACAATCATTTCCTGATCCTCGTAAGTTTTACCTAACTCTACCATATTCTTGATATGTTTTGTAATATCAATTGTATAATGTTTTGTATCTCCGCCTACAAATGGATTGAAATGAACGTTTGATGGATAAGCATTATAAAATGATAATACGTCATCAAATAATTCATTTACATATTTGCCATCTTTCTTATAATTATTCCAAGCCATTAAAAAACCTGGTTTTGGGAAATTATATGATTCATCAATATGAAATTGAAGTTTTGCACCAATAATTACCCAATTATTTGCTGCAATATTCGATTTTAATTGATTGATTTGTTCTTCAATTAATTTAACATTAACACGTGTTCCATCCGTTCCATTTAAAAATAAACGAGAAGAACCGTTAATCATTTTATTAGGATCATTCAAATTGTTAACAAAAGCAGAACCTTTTCCTGAATTTTCAATTTGATTTACTTGTACATTGTATCCTGTTGTACTACTCCAAACATTTGTAAATGAAAAATCAACAGAAGTATTATTACGCTGTCCCTCTGTAGAAGAATCGTTTGAGTAATACATTTTGATTGCCAATTGATTTGGATTGAAAGCAAATAAGAATCCGTTATCTTCTTCAACAGAAATATCAATACCTTGAATTACTCGACGAATAAACGTTGCATAATCACCTAATAAACCTGTGTTTTCGTTATTGATAATTTTAGTTTGGAAAAAATCTTTGTCTAAAGAAATTTTGTAACCAACTTTTTCTTCGTAAATATTAGTTGTACCAACTTTTTCTTTAATGGTAATATTCTGCACTTTAGATCCAATTACTTTAGATCCTAAAATAGTAGGATTAATTGTTATTTGATCTTGCGCTCTATGATTTGGATTAGAATAATAAGATGAATCTGAATATAAAACCGTGTTTATTTCACGTACATTCAACTTCATATTTAAATCTTTCTTTCCGTAAATAGAATCAACTTTATATGTCTTACGAATTAAGATCGTATCAGAATCTTCAGGTTTAACACCTGGTTTACTTAAGTTTATAGTATCTGTAATTACAGAATCCGATGTAGTATTGTGATATACTGGAATAAATAAGTGTACAGAATCTACAGTTGGATTTTTACCAAATACTGGTCCTGTAGTATTCATTCTAAATTGCGAAATAAAGTTCGCTTTAGTTTTTCCAAAAATAGGTTCTTGATATGCACCTAAAATTGCATTTTGTAATACTTTCTGATCAGCTTTTAATGAATCATAGTATGTGTTGTATGCGATTACATCATAAGAAGCTACATTTCCATTTGCATCTCCACCGACTAATCCACCTCCTAATCCTAACGTTTCTTCTTCACACGAAACAATTGTACTACCAACTGCAAATGCTAATGTAGACGAAAGTAGGATATTAAAAAATTTTTTCATTGTAATTTAGAGTGGTTGATTTAATTAGAGTTCATTACCTCTTCCATGTAAAAAGTATTGTAAACCTCTTTAGATTGTTCTTTTTCACAGAAATCTAATAACGGAATATTTTTACTTTCGATGTATTTTTTAACATCTTGTGGAATTACTTCTTCTCCTTTTGCTACAGCATCTGCATACTCTAAAGAAGCTTGAATCATTCCTAAATGAGTTGGTTTTTCTATGTATTGTTTAATATTTCCTTCAACTTTATCGAAAGATAATTTTTCAACTAATTGATTATCTAACTCCCCTTCAAAACCGTTATCAAATAAAGAAACAACAACTTTTGCGTCTTGGAAGAAAGGATCATCTGAATAATACTCTTTTAAATAAGTAGGTACTAAACTAGACATCCATCCCATTACATGAACCACATCTGGTTTCCAATTTAATTTTTTAACTGTTTCTAAAACACCTTTAGCGAAGAAAATAGCTCGTTCATCATTATCTGAACATAATACTCCATCAGTATCATAAACGTCTTTACGTTTGAAGTATTCTTCATTGTCGATGAAATAGACTTGTAACCTTTCTCCTGGAACAGAAGCTACTTTAATAATTAATGGTTGATCTAAATCATTCACAATCATATTCATTCCTGAAAGACGAATTACTTCGTGTAGCTGATGTCTTCTTTCGTTAATTGCACCAAAACGAGGCATAAATATACGAACGTCTGCACCATTAGATTGCATAACTTTTGGCAAGTCTAATGCTTGAGACGACATCGGATTTTCAGGAAAGTAAGGAGTCATTTCTGTTGTTACATACAATATGCGCTTTCCTTCCATAATACTTTATACTATTTTCCTAATGAATAAATAAGGCACAAAATTACAAAAAATTGTTGATATATTATTTCCTTATAGTAGCTTTGCTCCTATATTAGTTTTTTTTTAACATCATTGATATGGTTGTATTTACAGAAAAGGATAAATTAACGCCTTTCATACAAAACCTAAAAAAAGAAGGGAAAACAATCGGATTTCTTCCAACAATGGGCGCTTTACACGATGGACACTTGTCTTTAGCCAAAGCTTCTATCGCCCAAAACGATTACACTGTAGTAAGTATTTTTGTAAATCCTACACAATTTAACAATCCTGAAGATCTAGAAAAATATCCTCGAACGGAGGAAAATGATATAAAATTGTTAACAGAAATTGGTGTTGATTTTGTTTACTTACCTCCAGTTTCTGATTTATATAATAAAGGTGAAGTTGCTAAAGTGTACGATTTTGACGGAATTGATAAAGTAATGGAAGGCGAATTTCGTCCAGGTCACTTTGATGGGGTTGCCACAGTTGTAGCTAAATTATTTAGAGCTGTAAATCCTACTAAGGCTTATTTTGGTGAAAAAGATTTTCAACAAATCCGCATCATTCAAGAAATGGTAAAGCAAGAACAAATTGATGTTGAAGTTGTTCCGATGCCTATTTTCAGAGCAGATAATGGATTAGCATTAAGCTCAAGAAATATGCGATTAACTTCTGAAAATTTAGAAGCGGCACCATTTATTTACCAAGTTTTAAAAGAAGCTGTAGCTTTAAAAAACAAAGGTAAAACACCAACAGAAGTAATCGATTTTGTAAAAGAAACTTTTGCACAATCAGCTTTCGAATTAGAGTATTTTACAATAACAGACGAAGAAAAATTACAACCTATTGATACATTTAATACTGATGTAAAAACAAGAGGTTTTATTGTTGCCTATGCAGGAGATATTCGTTTGATAGACAATATTCAATTCTAAAAATTCAATAAAAAAATCGTAAATTAGCGCCATAAAAATATAAGCTCTAAAAAGCGAAATTTTTGCAATTATGATGATAGAAGTATTTCACTCTAAAATTCACAGAGTAAAAGTAACAGATGCAAAACTAAATTACATTGGTAGTATCACAATCGACGAAGATTTAATTGATGCTGCTAATATGGTTGTTGGTCAAAAGGTACAAATTGTTGTACAAGAAAACGGTGAACGTTTCGAAACATACATTATCAAAGGTAAACGAGGAAGTGGTGAAATTTGTTTAAATGGACCTGCTGCACGTCGCGTACAAGTTGGTGACACAGTAATTATCATTACATACGCAATGATGGATTATGAAGAAGCTAAAACTTACGAACCGACAATCGTTTTTCCTAACGAGAATAATCTTTTAGACTAGATTTTTAATCGTATATAAAACTTATGAAGAGTAAATTTAAGCAATCACTCTTCCTAATCTTTGCTTCATTGTTAGCGATATTTTTTATCGTAATAACAGTGAAGCAAATTGATTTTGGGAGGGTACAAACAGCCCTAAATGAAGCTAATTACTTCTGGATCATAGCATCTATGGTTATTAGTATTTTTTCTTACTGGTTACGTGCCGCACGATGGAATTTATTACTTCATCCGATGGGTTACCAAACAAAAACTGAATCTGGTTTTTGGGCGATTGCTTTTGCTTACTTCATGAATCTTACAATACCACGAAGTGGCGAGGTAGCACGTGCAACTTCGATGTACAAAATGGAAAAAGTTCCATTCGAAAAATCTTTTGGTACAATTGTATTAGAACGTGTAATCGACGTTTTATTTTTGGGTTTATTTTTCGGATTAACATTTATTTTCAATTACGAAACCTTAATACAGTTTGTCGCATTAGGGAATCAAGAAAATGCCAATGCTGTACAAACTGAACCTTCTTACACCAAATTTTATATCGCAGGTGGATTCCTATTAATTGGATTAATTTTAGTTGGAGCTTTCTGGAATAAAATCGTTCAAACCGGACTTTATCTTAAAGTTTTAGGCTTTTTAAAAGGCCTTTGGGAAGGAATCTTATCTATCTCTAAACTACAAAAACGTGGGTTATTTGTATTCTATTCTTTCGCAATTTGGATCAGTTATTTCTTAATGACTTTCCTTGTTTTCTTTGCCTTTCCAGATACATCACATTTTGGAGTAGCAGAAGGATTTTTCCTTTTAATTGCTGGTTCTTTAGGAATGATATTACCTGTTTCTGGTGGTTTAGCCTATCCTTACATTATGTCTATTGCTTTTTCTGCTATTTATTTAGCAACAGGCGGTCAGCAAAGCGAAGGAAAGGCAATCGGAGATTATTTTGGATTAATTCTCTATATAGCTCAAGTTATTTCAATGATTTCTTTTGGATTAATTTCTATTTTAATGATTAGCAGAATTAGTGCTAAAAATTCTAAGATTGAGAACTAATTAACCTTAAAAACACTGGAGCTTCCAACTCCATATAATACACAATCATATCATAATCTTGTTGTTTTAAAAAAGATCTAAAATTGTATTTGTTTACACAAACTGCAACAAAATCCTGTATCTTATTTTCAGGAATATTTAAACTATTTACAAAATAACTTTCAGGATAATACTCTTTCACTTTTTGGGTTACTTCAAAATTAGTTAACTCTCTTGGAGGTTTTGATTTATCTTTTCCACCAAAAATCGCCTGCCCAATTCCTAATAAATTAACACCTCCAGTTTGAGCAATTGCTCTTCTCGCAGCAGCATCTTTATGTTCAGCAATCATTGCTTTTTTAAACTCTGGAGTATCGTAACCTAATTCTTTTTTCAATTTATATTCAGCTGTTTCCGTTGTGCTAATATTCTTTTTCAGATTTGGATCTAATGGTCTAATATTCGCCTCAGCTAATTCGATGGTTTCAATATCTAAATGAATTTCTATATATTTTTTATCCAAAATACTTTCTGAAATTTTAATCTTTCTCGGAACCGTTAAACTCGATTTTACCTCTAAAATATCATTCAAATCAACCATAATCGAAAACAATCCATCCTTATCTGCCAAAGCTCTTTTATTCGAATTTTTATTAACAATGATAAGATTTGTTCCTTCTAAAGAATCTTCAGATCCATCAATAACTACACTTCCTGAAATTGTAGTTTGAGCGAAATTCGCACTCATCATCAAACCAAAAAATAATATAAAATAATGTTGTACTTTCATTTAATTCTGATTTTGTCTGATTAATGAATTATAAGAATAACTGTTCTGAATTAGATGATTTTCCACGGCTTCATATTCCAAATTTTTAAATAAATTGATAACGTTAGATTTACTTGCGCAATAATTCATAAACTCCTGAATTTTGTGTTCAGGAATTTTTAATTTTTCAATGAAATAATTCGGAGTAAAATGATCGATTATTTCGTTTTTTGTCGAAACGAATAAGAAATATTCATTCTGTTTTTTATCTTTTTTATACTTTCCAGATAACTTAGACATCCACAAAGCAGGATCAAGAAAACCATTATTATTAATCGAAGAAGTCATGTTAGGATTGACTTCTATGTATTGAAGATTTGGATCCAAACCCCAACTGTTATAGTTTTTTGTTGATTGAGAATCTTCATTTCTAATGTTTGATTTAAAATCTTTATTTAAAGTATTTAAATTGGCCGTTTCCAATTCAATCGTTTCAAAATTCAAATGAACTTCTAAATAACCTTTCATTAAGATATTTTCAGAAATCTTAATCGTTCGTTTTTCTATAAATCCATTTGAAAATTCAAGAACATCATTCAAGTTTACTTTTATTGAAAAAAATCCATTCGAATTTGTCAATATTTTCGCATCAGTGCTTAAGTTATTCACCAAAACTCTTTGTAAATCGACTCCTTCATCAATGTTATCAATTACAACCTTTCCTGTTATCATCTTTTGTGAATAACCCAAAATAGACAGCATAAAAAAGATAGAGAAAAGTAGAGTTTTATACATTCTTAGTGTTTTGATTTTGAATTAAATTTAGGCTCAATTCTTTTACAATTTTAACATTTAACGCAAGTTTATCTAAACTGTTAATAATGTTAATAACTGAATATTTTATTTAACTAAACACTCTATTGATGTGAAAATATTTAAGATTTTGATCAATTATAAAACCATAGTTTGTCGCGATGAATGTTTAAATTTGTTTCAATCAATAAAAATTAAAAATAATGGCTAAAACAAAAACGACCTATTTCTGTCAAAGTTGCGGAACACAAACTGCCCAATGGATGGGACAATGTAAAAGTTGTGGTGAATGGAATACCATTGTTGAAGAAATTGTTGATAAGGGAGAAGAAAAGAAAACGTGGAAAGAAAAAGGTACAAAAACCGAAAAAACGTTTGCTTTAAACATTCGTGAGATTAATCCACTGGGTGAAATTAGAATTTCGACTAAAAACCAAGAATTAGATCGTGTTTTAGGTGGCGGAATTGTACCTGGATCGGTGATTTTAGTTGGTGGTGAACCTGGAGTTGGAAAATCGACTTTAATGTTACAAGTAGCCTTAAAATTAGATACGATTAAAATTCTTTATGTTTCTGGAGAAGAATCGGTTTCTCAAGTAAAATTAAGAGCTGAACGAATCGGAATTGAATCGGATCAATGTTTTATTTTACCAGAAACCAATACACAAAAGATTTTTGCTCACGCCAAAGAAATTCAGCCACAATTAATTGTTGTCGATTCGGTTCAGACTTTACAAACACCGCATGTTGAATCGTCTCCAGGAAGTATTTCTCAGATTCGTGAAACTACTTTTGAATTAATTCAATACGCCAAAGAAACCAACACTCCAATCATTTTAATTGGTCATATTACCAAAGAAGGTGTAATTGCTGGTCCAAAAATTTTGGAACACATGGTGGATGTTGTTCTTCAGTTTGAAGGCGATCGAAACCATATTTATCGCATTCTTCGTGCTAACAAAAATCGTTTTGGATCGACTGCCGAAATCGGAATTTACGAGATGCAAGGTGCAGGATTACGCGAAGTCACAAATCCATCGGAAGTATTAATCACCAAGAAAGATGAATTATTAAGTGGGAATGCTATTGCCGCCACTTTAGAAGGTGTTCGCCCGATGTTAATCGAAATTCAGGCTCTTGTTTCTACTGCTGTTTATGGAACGCCACAACGTACTGCGACTGGTTTTGATGCCAAACGATTAAATATGTTATTAGCAGTTTTGGAGAAACGTGCAGGTTTCCGTTTGAATATGAAAGATGTTTTCTTGAATATTACCGGTGGAATTCGAGTAGATGATCCGGCAATAGATTTAGCTATTGTAGCTGCAATTCTATCATCGAACGAAGATTCTGCTGTACCAGATAATGCTTGTTTTGCGGGAGAAGTTGGTTTAAGTGGAGAAATTAGAGCCGTAAATCGTGTAGAACAACGTATTATAGAAGCTGAAAAGCTTGGTTTTGATGTTATTTTTGTTTCAAAATATAATAAGATTAAAGATACAGATCACGGCATTAAAATTGTTCGAATTTCTAAGGTTGAAGATATTTATAGAATGTTGTTTCAGTAAAATATGGGCTTAGATAGTGTTGAATTAATCATGGAAATAGAAAATCATTTTCAAATCAATTTTAAAGATGATGATATCAGAAACGTACATACAATTAAAGATTTAAGTGAATTAACTTATCAAATATTAAAAATAACTTCTGATGAAAAAAATGAATTTATATATATTCATCAATCAATTCAGGAATATTTAGGAAAAGAAATTAAACTTAATGATTTTATTTTTAATCATTTTAAGAAAAATCAATTTAGTGAATTAAGCGAAACCTTACAACTAGATATCCCAAATCATACAAGTAATCGATTCACAAGGTTTTTTAATTATCATTTTATCAATTGGAATGAATTAACATTTGAGGATTTTATTAATGGTATTGTGATAAAAAATAAAGATCTATTTTTCATTGATAATTTACCACTAACCAAATATGGTATTTATATTAAAATCGGACGGATTATTAGAAGAATAATTGCAAGTCCTTATTATGATATTCAACCAAGGGCAAATATTACAAAGGATTTGAGAATAGATTAAAACATAAAAAGCTCGCGTTTGCGAGCTTTTTTATTGTCTATTATTTGGTTGCTGTTCTGTATTTACAACTCCTTCTTTTGGTAAAATAAACTGTTCACTTTCTTTACCTATAATCCAAGTTTCATCGGAATCCCACATTGCTCTAATTACAATTTTTGAAGGATAAATATAAACCGGCTCTGGTTGTCTACCTGATAAAATATCACCTGAATCCCAAACGCCATTTTGGTTTTCGTCTACATATAATCTTAAGTAATAATCACCAGGATTAATATTTGGAAAGAAAAACTCTCGTCCAAATCCTACCTTCTCCTCGATCACATCAAACTTTTGATTCTTTTTTATTAATTGTAAGAAAATTGGAGAATCTTGTAAGTTTTGAATATTAACTTTTAAATTTCCGTAATCTTCTCTTTTCCCTGTTTTCATTTGATAAATCAAGGTATCATTTGGTACATCAAAATGATCAATTATTGCATTTGGATAAGCATTAACCTCGAAATTCTCTCCTAAATTTTTATCAAATTTAAAGCGTACAATTTGTTTATCAATAGAGTCAACAACAACATCAAACGGAATTTGAACTGTATCTTTAAACACATTAATTAATGATTTATTAATCGATTTAATAGGCGCTAAAGCTGCAATTTTAAAATCTTGTGTTGGAGCTAATTTAGTTTCATTTATAGCTTTAAATTCAGATTTATAATCCTTTGTTGGCGCTGTGTATAAAACGCTAACAGAATCTAATTTTTCACCATGCTGAACTGTAAACTTTAATCGTTCCGATTTATTCTCAAACTTTTCTTTTGCTGGATTAAACCAAATATTTACAGAATCTTGTTTTGGATGAATATCGTATAAAGCAGTTGATAATTCCTTATTTACAGATGTTATTGTAACTTTTTCTGCCGCACCTTCCGTACGAATTACGATATGTCCGTATCCTTTTTGCTTAGAATCAGCAACACGGTAATTAGGTTTTTGATCGAATAATTTTAAGTTAACCTCTTTGTTAGATGTTAAATCGATTATTTCTGAATTAAAAGCGACACGCTCTTTTCCGTAATCGAATTTTGTATTCTCTACTTTGTCTTCAAAAGCAACTAATTTATATTTCCCAGTTTTCAAAAATTTTAGATCATACTCTCCTTTTTCATTGACGCGAGAAATGTAATATGGTTTCGATTTTAGAATAACACTATCGTTATAATTTTCATCCACATTGTATAATCCAACTAAAACCTTTTTAGGAAGTTCGAATTCTGTCCCAGGAAAAACACTACCTTTTACACTTAAAGAATCGATAAAACTTCCTGTTGAAAATACATAAGTAAAGTTTGATAACTTGTTATTTTCGTTAAAATCTTGAATTGCATCACCAAAATTGAAACTATAAGTAGTATTTGGTAATAATGCATCACGTAACTTAATCCTCACACTTTTTTCGGCCATAGAAATTGGCGTAACCGTAGGATTACGTTCAAATGGTGGCGAAACCACAACGTTTTTATTGTATTCTTTTAACTGAATATATTCATCAAATCTAATCTCAATTTCTTGAATATTTGGATCAACATTTACAGCTAAAGTATCAGGAAAAGAACCTAATAATTTTGGAGGCGTAACATCTTTAGGACCACCTGACGGGCTTCCTTGACGCGCACAAGAATTAAACGAAAAAATACCTACTAAAAATAGGCTTGCAACAACAAGTTTCTTCATGGGTGCAAGTTAATAAAAAGCATTGTATTACGCACACGCGATTGTGATAACACTAATTTTAACATCAGTAATTCCATTAAAGGTTTTTACAGCTTGGCTTAATGTAGCTCCGGTTGTTAACAAATCATCAATAATAATAAAATGCCCTTTAATGGATTTATCGGCTAACTCAAATGCTGCTTCCATATCTTTTAAACGCTCTTGCTTATTTTTAAACACTTGTGAAGAATTAAAATGTACTCTTTTTAAAACATTATCCATAAAAGGAATATGATTAATACGCGCTAATTCTTTAGCAAAACCATCTACTTGGTTATAGCCGCGTTCTCTTAATCTTTTTTGATGAATTGGAACTGGAATTATTCCGTCATAATCAGATAAATCCAATTTGACCAAACGAGCAAGCTCTTGACCAATTTCTGGTCTATTTTTATACTTTAATTCATGCAACAAAGACTGTGTAGGATTTTGTTTATTAAAGTGTAATAAACTATAACACTCTTCTACTTTACAATATTGATACAGTTGTTTAAAAGCTCTATTATTTTCATCAAATTGCCAATGTGTAAAAGTTAAATTTCCGACACAAGAAACGCATAAATATTGGGTAGATTGTATTACATCGCTACAATGAACACATCTCATTGGAAAAAATAAATCAACTAAAGAATTTAGGATTGTTTTGATTTCCATTACCTTTGCAGATTAAAGCATTAATTATAAATTTAATGAAAATTGTAAGACTTACAAAAACATTTAACTTCGAAACTGCTCATGCACTACATGGTTACGATGGGAAATGTAAAAATATACATGGACATTCATACAAATTATTTGTAACAGTTAAAGGACAACCTTCTGAAGACGTAAGTGACGTTAAATTAGGTATGGTGATGGATTTTGGTGATTTAAAAAAGATTGTAAACGAAGAAGTTGTTGATATCTTTGATCATGCAATTTTATTAAACCAAAACTCTCCACATAAATCTTTAGGAGATAATTTAATGAAAGAAGGACATCAGGTTATCTTTACAGATTACCAACCTTCTTGCGAAAATATGATGCTTTGGATGGTAGATCGTATTAAAAATCGTTTACCTGAAAACATCGAATTAGTTGCATTAAAACTACACGAAACTGAAAATTCTTACGGAGAATGGTTAGCGGAGGACAACCAATAAAAATAGAATTAGAACCTGGTAAAAAGGTATACTTTTCATCGGATCATCATTTTGGTGCACCGAATGAAGAGGATAGTTTGGTACGCGAAAAAAAATTCGTTCAATGGTTAGATGAAATCAAAGACGATTGTGGCGTATTATTTTTATTGGGTGATTTATTTGATTTTTGGTTCGAATATCAACATGTTGTTCCGAAAGGTTTTGTACGTGTTTTAGGTAAATTAGCTGAAATATCTGATCGTGGAATCCCTATTTATTTCTTTGTTGGAAATCATGATTTGTGGATGAAGGATTACTTGGAAGAACAAATCAATGCGATAGTTTTTAGAGATAAACAAGACTTTATCATTAATGGTAAAGAATTCTTTATTGTACATGGTGACGGAAAAGGCCCTGGAGACAAAGGATATAAACGCATGAAAAAAGTGTTTACAAACAAGGTTTGTCAGTTTCTTTTTTATTTACTTCATCCAGATTTTGCAATGTGGCTTGGAATTACAGTATCTCGTAAAAACAAAATGATTTCTGGTGACGAAGATGTACATTTCTTAGGTGTTGATAACGAATGGTTGATTCAGTATTCTGAACGACAATTAGAGCGAAAACACTACGATTTTCTTGTCTATGGACATCGTCATTTACCGATGGAAATTGGCATAAAAAAATCCAAACACATTAATTTAGGTGACTGGATTAATTATTTTACTTATGGTGTTTTTGACGGAGAAAACTTCGAATTAAAAACTTACTTCAGTAATCAAACTATAGATACGAGGGATTCGATCATAAAAGTTAACAAATAACATACAAATTAAATAGCCCCATAAAATTGCTTCTTTTAGCCAGTTTAAATGGGGTTTTTTATTAGCAAAATCTTTAGCAAAGATTGTCATCAATAATAATCCAAAAAAACTTAGAAAAACTAACTGGTCTCCTCCAAATAAAGCTGAAATTACAATTAAAGAAATCAACATTAAAAAGATTAAAAAGAACACTCTTTTTATTTCTATTGCTTCTTTATTAACGGATCTTACGTAATTAAGCAGTGCCAGTGCTAATACGATTATCACCGGAATTAGAAACACATGTTTGATATCGAATTGATAATAATTTAATAATAAAGCTTCTTTGTAATAATCTAACACAAATTTAAAATCCATCAGATAACTAACTTGAGCAAATACTAACACAGGAACTAAAAATCCTAATAACGCTAATATTAAAATGGAAGAATCAATCGCTTTTAAAGTGAAAAAATAAGCGAAGATGACTAAGCCTAAAATAAATAATGGTGGATTTAATAAAATTGCAAAACTTAAATACATACCAATATCAAATGCTTCAAATTTTGAAGTTTGTTCCGATTCAAAATACATTAATTCTGTTGTAACATAAGTTATCAACAATAGACTTCCTGCGATTTTATAATCTAACAATTGGCCAACACAAGGCATCATACACAACATATAAAACCATGTCGTATACGAGTTTTTAGCTATTAATTCATTGTTCGCGTCTTTGTATGCGACAAAAGCGATTGTTAAAATCGTTAAAGCAAACCCAATAAATTCTAATTTACTCAGGTAAATGCTGTTAAAATTAGTAGCACCAAGTCCAAAAAACAGGACAATGATAAATATTTGGATAAAAAAATTCCTTTTAGCGAGTAGATTAACTAACATTTTTATAACTTTGGTACAAATTAAGCAATAAACTAGGATATGGGATTAATAACTGATTTATTTTTTGCAATTGGGTCTGTTTTTACTTGGACATTTGAAAACCTATTAGTACCAGTTGGTTATTGGGCTGGATGGTTCTTTACAGCTGTCGGAATCGGATTAATGATTTGGTGGTTAGCAAGATTAGTAGAATTCGGAAACGATAACGAAAAAGATTACACTGGTTGGTAATATATCCAACTTAAAGATATTAAAGCCTTAGAAAGTTTCTAAGGCTTTTTTTATTGTATTTATATAGCGTTTTCATCTCCTTTAAATATCAAAACAACAGTTTGATAAATAATCTGTATATCTAATAAAAGAGACCAGTTTCTTACATAGAAAATATCTGTAATAATACGATCCTCCATGTCTTTGTTGCTGTTAATAGCTCCACGATAACCTTTAACTTGAGCTAATCCGGTAATACCCGGCTTTACGTAGTTTCTTAAATTATACTTTTTAATAATTTCACTATAATGAACATCTTGTGAAATCATATGTGGTCGTGGACCTACAATAGACATATCGCCCTTTAATACATTAAAAAACTGTGGGAATTCATCCAAACTAGTTTTTCTTAAAAAGTTTCCAATTTTAGTAACTCTAGAATCATTAACTACTGTTGCTTTTATTGAATTCGTTCCATCATTACGCATGGTACGAAATTTAAAACAATCAAATTCTTCTCCACTAAGACCTCTTCTTTTTTGTTTAAAAATTATAGGTCCTTTAGAGTCTAACTTAATTAAAATTGAAATTAAAGGGAATAACCAACTAAGTATAAAAACACAAACAATTAACGAAAATACTAAATCAAACAAATATTTAATTAATTGATTTTCAGATTTCTCAAGCGGATATTTCTTTAACTTAAAAATAGGGATAGTATCTATATATTCGACTTTCAAACTTATCAAATCATCTTGTATAGAATAAGGAATAAATATCGTGCTAATGTGATTATTTTCACAGAAATCCAATAGTTTCATTTCAAATGAATAATCTATTTTACCAGATTGAGAAATAAATACTCTTTTAATATTTAAGTCTAAAATGGATTGAAAAAAATAATCCGATGTGATATCAATATTTTTAACACAAAAACCATATTCTTTTCTATCAATTAAAATTTTCTTTAATTTTAAAGAATTCGGATTATTACCTATAAATATAACATTTGTTAAATTTTTTCCTTTACTGAATTTTAATTTAAAATATCGATTTATTATTAATCTAGAAAAAATTAAATAAATAAATAATATTAAAACTATCAATAGTATAAAACGATTCGCTAATAGGTCATCAGATTTTAATCCAGAAATAGTAAAAAATATAATTGTAAAAAAGAAAATTTGATAAATAACTTTCTTTCCAATTTCTCTTATATAATAAAATTTTTTAAATGAATAAAATTTTATGTAATCAGAAATAACAATCCATGATAAAAGCAATAAAATTAATGCTTTATAGTGAGATTGAATAATTTCATAAATGTATGGTAAACGGTCTAGTTTTACTGGATAATAGTATTTGTATTGTAAGATGATAAATGTTATTAACAGGCAAAAAACAATGAACAAATCTAATAAGAAAATACTGACTTTGAAGATCGAGCGATTTTTATTAAAACTAATCATTAAATAAGTTTAGGGTGTATTTTAGATTCTACAAATTGTTTAAAATTACGCTCAAAATTTTCTTCAGAAAAATTTAACGCATGATTTCTCATAAAATTGTTATCAAAAGTCAATTGCTCAAATATTAAAATAGCATTGTTTAAACTTTCCACAGATTGCTCATTAAAGAACACTCCTGTTTTATTTTCTATTATAGTTTCTAATACCCCTCCTTTTGCGTAGGCTATAACAGGTGTCCCACATGCTTGTGCTTCTAAGGGAGCTATACCAAAACCTTCAATTCCTACTTGTATAAATGCTTTTGCAGATCCTACGTATTTAGCAACTTCTTCAGCAGTCTGAAAACCTTTGAAAAAGATTTGATCTGATTTTGCTAAGTTCTTTAAGCTTTCAAGTTCTTCTCCATCACCAATAACGATTAATTTTCGTTTATTATTATTAAATGCTTTAATAACAATATCAAATCGTTTAATTGCAGCAATGCGACCAACAATCACATAATAATCTTCTTTTTGTATTTTTAAATTAAATTTATCAAAATTGACAGGTGGATAAATTACAACCGAATCACGATTATATACTTTTTTTACCCATTGTTGTACAAAAATTGAATTTGAAACAATAAAATCTGGTTTTTGAGATTGCTTAATATCAAATCTTCGTAATACATATAGTAATGGATAAAAAAGTATTTTAAACTTTCCGAAATATAAATCAACTTCATCCCAAATATAATTTGAATTCCTTGCTTGAAAATAACTAATATGTACTTGATCTTTTCTTGACTTTGATATTCCTTTCGCGACAGAATGAGATGATGAAATAATTAGATCTACATTTTTATCTATTTTAATTTTACTAATCAGATAGAAAAATGAAAAATAAAAAATTCTAAATCTCGATCCTGACTTGCGTAAGATCGTGTCATTTATAGTTACTTTATTTTGAGGAAATAATTGTACAAATTCCTCATTTTTCATTATGTTAGTTAGAGTATATATTTGATCAAAATGAAAGATATTATTGATTTTCTGAATCACTCTTTCTGCACCGCCATACTTATCTAACCAATCTATTATTATTGCTTTTTTCATTTAGTATTTTTTATAAGATATGCTACTAAATAGTGTATAAAATAATCCACTAAAAACTATTCCATCAAATCGTATCAAAAAATCATCTGTTAAGTTCGATATAAAAAAAATTACTCCGAAAGACAAGAATAACGATTGATAAATTGAAATTCTTAAAAATTTATAAATAGGGTAAAGTAAATAAACTAATACTCCTAAAATTCCAAAAAAACCAAATTTTATCCCATAATCTAAAATCTGATTATGTATAGGAAATTCATATTTTGCTAAAAATTGCTGATTAGTACGCTCAAAATACTTATTAAGTTCTTTTTTTCCATCTGCAGCTCCAGTTCCAAAAGGTAAATTTTCTAACACTACTTCATAAGAGGCTTTCCAAATGGATACACGTGTAACTAATGCATTAAAAACAACTATTTCTGGATTCTCTATTTCATCTAATTTCCCAATTTTATCCATATGGTCAAAAGTAACCGTTGAATATTTATCCAACATATAAGGATTTATTTTGGTGTAAATAGCTGTAATTCCCACAAATGTGATTAGGCTAATTATTGAAATTAAAATTGTCTTTTTAAATGAATATATTTTAACAAATTCAAAAAATAATACTATCAAACATCCAAGAAAAATATTTATTAACGCTATACGTGTATTTACTATTAATATAAAAGAAAAAGCTATTAAAAATAATATTATATTATAAATAATATTATTCATCTTTTTCTTTAAAATACTTTGTACCAAAAAATAAAAATTAACTATTGTTAAAAATGCGATATGCATATTTAGCGCAGGCGCATGGGTACCAAGAGATATTGCATATTGATAACCAATTTCAATCAGATCTATACCATTAATATATTTTTCAATTTTATCAGGATAAATCACAATAAAACGAATCAAAAAAAAGATCAATAATACTATAAATATTTTTCGATAATAATTTAGTATACTCTTAATATTCAAATTCCTGTTCGTTAAAATAGTTAATGGAAATATTATCAATATTAACACTTTTTCTACTGTTTTTAAACCTTGTAAAATATTATCATTTAAAAATATAAAAAGCAAGCTTAATAAAAATGGTATCCCAATAATTAACATATCCTTTAAATATCTTTTATCTAAATTGATATGTTTATAATTTATTAAATTAAATAAACTAAAAATTATTAAAAGAATAGTGCAAACAGGTCTAAAAACTATTGTAGAAGCAATTAAAACAATTAAAATCTGATTAATTAGATTATACCTTTCTTGAGAAACTATCATAATAAAAAACATAGTAAATTAGTGGTAACATACCTATTTTATGGCGAATTGCAGAACCTAAATCTGGCTCAAAAACACTTTGTATCGCTAAATAAGAAAACAAGAAATAGAAAATCCAT
Source organism: Faecalibacter macacae (assembly GCF_003687725.1). Lineage (GTDB taxonomy): Bacteria > Bacteroidota > Bacteroidia > Flavobacteriales > Weeksellaceae > Empedobacter > Empedobacter macacae. The sequence goes on along the minus strand of NZ_RDOJ01000004.1, from coordinate 13,425 downwards.
AAAACTTTATATTCTCTTTTATTTATTGCCCATGAAAATCGTACAACAAAAATTACTGTAAATAATATTTGCCAAATAATAAACATTAAAATTCGTGGTGAGAGAAAATGCTTTAATTCTACAATTGGAAAATTCACTGAGAAAAAACTGTAAAAAGTGTTTACCAACTCTGCAAAACTATTTGTATTTGCTAGTGGAGGAATAATCATCGAATTTGCATCTGCTGATCCTTCTCTAATTTCATTTACAGAATTACGTGCTAAATCAGAAAAATAACTCCCATTAATAATTGAATGTGTAACTGAAAATAAAACAATAATTAAAATACTTGTTACTAAAATACCAAGAGTTCTATTCGTATACTTAATTTTTGAAATTAGGTATAAAAAAATTGATATAAAAGGTATTAAAGCAAAATATGAACGAAAGAATACACCAAATACAATCAATAAAAAGAATGAATATAATAAAGCAACATCTAAACCTATTTGACGAGATCTAATAACAAATACAATTTGAGAAATATAAAGAAATGTAATAAACTCTTTTGATGGCATTGCAATAAAAATTGCAATCATTAAAAAAGCCAAATACATCACAAGATTCTTTAATGTAAAAACATGAAAATCTTTTGGGATTCCTATTTTATAAAGTATGAAATAATAAAAACATAATTGTATAATCCCAACTACATTAAAAGGTAATTTACCTAGTAATGTGTATTTATAAAATGACATTGTTAAAGGATAACTACCCTTAAAACCTGCTTCATTGTAAATATCAAACACAATAGTTTGTGCATCATAAAAAAACTTTTCTGGTAATATATACTCTGCAATTAGTGTAATCATGAATGACACAATAAATAAAAGCAAAAAAGTAACTTTATTTTTTTGAATTGTAACTTTCATTATTAATGGATAAAAGTTTTGATATTATCTTTTCTGAAAATATAAACGGTAGAAGTAGCATTCCAAAAAATAATTGTAATTACGTATGTTATTGCAGCACCTACTAAACCAAAATGTGGAATAAGTACATAATTTAAACCAATATTAAGTAATAAAGCGAAAAACAATATTCTTCTAAATACAATAGGTCTTCCTGTCATGTTTAAGTAGACTGCTACAGAACCAAACCCTGCAATTATGAATTGACCTAAAATTAAAATTAAGAATGACTTTTTTGCAACTAAATATTCAGAACCAAAAAATGATAATATATATTCAGAAAATATTAATAAAAATATACATAATATAAAATTTAATACAAAGATTATACGACTAGATTTCTTTAATAAGCTCTCTAACTCTTTTCTTTTATCTTTCGCATTTAACTCAGATATTTGAGGAGAAACATTTACATTAATACTCAATATAATCATTCCTGATACAGAAATTAATTTTATAGCTAATGCGTAAAACGCTACCTCTGAACTACCAAAAAAATATCTAAGTAGAGCAATATCTATAGTTGACAATAAATAAATAATAATACTACTTATACACATTGGAAGTGAGTATCTAATAATCTCTTTAAATGTAACTATATCTCCATCTATACCCTTTGGAATTTTCTTTAATAAATAGATAACAAATAATGTAGTTATTAAGCATAAAACTACAAAACCTTTAATATAAACATCAACAATTACTTCCGGTGTATTACTATTATAAAGTAGTAATACACCGATAAAAATTGGAAAAAATTTAAACGTATTTCGAAATAATTCTGACCATACTATTTGATCTAATGCACGTAAAACTTCAGTGTTAAATAAAGTCCAAACGTTAAATACTAAAAACAATAATGAAGTTGAAATTAATTGATATGAATTTTTATTACCAAAAATATCATTAATCGAATCTTCTGTAAATATTATATTAAAAATTGTTAAAATTAGTACACACAATCCTAAGCTTAGTGTTAAAACTTTAAAATACAGTGATTTAATTTTATAGAATTTATTTTCACTCCTAAAAAATCCTGAGAAATAAAGAATAGATATATCTGTTCCTAAAATACAAACCCCTCCTGTTACAAGCAAAAACATACGAGTAAATTCGTAATCTCCAACAATAGAAGGTTCAAAATTTCGGTTAAAAAATAGTGTAAAAAGAAAAAGAGTTAATACTCCAATAGCTCTTAGTAATAAGGTTATTAAACTGCTCTTCATCTCTTTATTCTTCATCTTTTCAGACAATTGAATAAGTTTATTAAACATTACTTTTTAAATATAAACTATAATATTTCTGATAGAAATGTCTTAAAAAATTAAAAATAAAATATAATAATAATATTAAGATTGGTAATATAAACGTAAACTGTGTGTATAATTTTTTAGCACCTAAATTGTTATTATATGAAATATCTACAGGATAAATTGCTCGTTTATACTCAATCAATTTTGTGTTTATTTTCATTAATTCTTTTACATAATGTGCTTTTAAATCAATAACACTATTTAATTGATCATAATTATTAATATTTAGATCTTTTCCTCCAGCAGAAAGGTTCCCTGAACCCATATTTTCTAAAATTTTATTAATTTGGTCAATAGATTTCTCAGCTTGAACTTTAGCTTGTTCTTGATTCTTAATTGCAATTTTGGAACGCTCTTTATAATATGATTTTTCGTTAATTATGCTTAAAATATAATCTACAATTTTTTGAGTATTTTTAGGAGAATTAGTTTTTATAATAATTAAATGATACTTATAACTTTTTTCAAATTGCTCTTGTTTTATAATTTCTGAAAAATCTTCCTTGGTTTCTGTCAATACTTTAAAAATTTCAAGATTCTCTCTTTCTTGTAAAATATTACCTAAATTTTCAATTGCCTCTATTTCTACTTTTGAAACATCTTTTAAAAATTCATGTTTAGTGCTATTAACTTTTAAATTGGAATTAAAATTTTCAATTTCAGTATATAGAAGGTCAACACTTTCAAAATTTGGTATAACCACTAATTCTGTTTTAAATTTATTTTTCTGTTGAAAATCTAATAAAAATCCAAATAAAACACCAACGGCTAACAATCCAAGAATTACATATTTTTTTCGAAAAATAAATCTCATAAACACAACTAAGGAAAAACTAATTGATAATAATAATTCCTTAAATTTCTTAAATAAAAATACTAAGTCTATTTCTTGACTATTTTCTCTTTCTACACTCATTTTTTAATATAATTTTATATAATAAATTATTTATTTTTAATTGCTAGATATTATAAACGAACGTAAAAATAAAACTTTTGTTATAATTTGTATGTTCTTATAAATATTATTTCATCATCTAATTTATTCCGTAAATTTGCTAATCATTTCTAATAAGCACTAACATATCTATATTTATGTTTATCGAAAATACATTTCACGATCAATCAAAAACAGGTTGGATAGAAGTCATATGTGGCTCAATGTTCTCTGGTAAAACAGAAGAATTAATTCGTCGTTTAAAACGTGCAGAATTTGCCAAACAACGTGTAGAAATTTTTAAACCTACTGTTGATACGCGTTATGCCGATCGCGAAGTTGTATCACATAATCAAAACTCCATCACAAGTACACCTGTTGAATATTCTTCTAGTATCTTATTATTAGCAGATGATTGTGACGTGGTAGGTATTGATGAAGCTCAATTCTTCGACGAAGGTATTGTAGATGTAGCAAATCAGTTAGCCAATCAAGGTAAACGAGTAATCGTTGCCGGATTAGATATGGATTTTAAAGGACGTCCTTTTGGGCCAATGCCTAACCTAATGGCAACTGCCGAGTATGTAACAAAAGTACATGCTATTTGTGTTCGTACAGGTGGTTTGGCACATTATTCGCACCGAAAAATCGACAGCGAGAAATTAGTAGAATTAGGAGAAACTTCCGAATATGAACCGCTAAGCAGAAGAGCTTATTGGGAAGAAAATAACAAAATAAAAGTTGAAAAGTTATAAACTACAAAATATAGTGGAGATTGTCTCTGGTCAATTGATCGGAGATGGTCAAACGCCTATCGAACAAATATTCTTCGATTCACGTTTAATTGTTCATCCTATCAACGGAATCTTCTTTGCTCTTTCGGGCAACCAAAAAGATGGACATACTTACATTGCAGACGCATATCACAAAGGGATAAGAACTTTTGTCGTTCAACATCCAATCCAACAATACAAAGACATCAACCAAATTATTGTCGATAATCCATTACAAGCCTTACAAAATTGGGCGCGCATTCATCGTCAACAATTCAATATTCCAGTTATTGGAATTACTGGTTCCAACGGTAAAACAATCGTAAAAGAATGGTTGAACCAATTATTATGGAAAAACTTCAACATTTCACGAAGTCCAAAAAGTTACAATTCTCAATTCGGAACCGCAATTTCAATTCTTCAATTAAATCAAGAAAATGATTTAGGAATTTTTGAAGCAGGAATTTCGATGCCGAACGAAATGGAAAAACTGGAAGAAATTATTCAGCCAACTATTGGAGTTCTAACAAAAATTGGAAATGCGCATTTAGAAAATTTTAAAGATGAAGAACAGTTAATTCGAGAAAAATTGAAGTTGTTCACAAATGTTGATAAACTAGTTTACAATATCGAAAATGAACAATTACATCAAATAATTTCGGATGATGATCATTTGTCTAAAATTGATAAAATAACTTATGGTTATACTGATTCTGCATTAGTACAAATCAAAGAAATCATTCAGGAAGAAACAAATACGAAAATTTCTATTTTACATAATCAAGAAATTTTCACATTTTCTATCCCTTTTCAAGATGATGCTTCGATTAAAAATAGCTTAATTTGTTTAACGACATTAATCGGATTAAATATTGATTATAAACAATATAAATCTAATTTTTCTGCATTATTACCGATTGAAATGCGTCTTGAAATTAAAGAAGCGATTAACAATTCAATCATTATTAATGATTCATTCAATTCTGATCTAAATTCTTTAAAAATTGGTTTAAATGTCCTTAATCAACAAAAAAAGGCAAGAAAAACATTAGTTCTAACCGATATTTTACAAAGTAATCTTTCAGATCAAGAACTATATCAACAAACGGCCGATTTAGTTAATCCATATCATTTTACTGAAATTGTTTTAATCGGAGATAAAATTTCGAACTATAAAGATTTATTTCAATCTTACGTTCGATCATATAAATCGACAGATGAATTTTTGGAACAATTCAAAACTCAAAATGTCTACGACGAAGCAATTTTATTAAAAGGTGCTCGTCCGTTCCAATTAGAAAAAATTGCCGAAGAATTAGAAACTCGTTCTCACGATACAGTTCTAGAAATTAATCTTCAGAATTTAATCGAAAACATCAAAACCTACCGTTCACTTTTAAAACCAACCACAAAAATTATGTGTATGGTAAAAGCGAATAGTTACGGTGTTGGAAGTTTTGAAGTCGCAAATGTTTTAGAAAATAATGGTGTAGATTATTTAGGTGTAGCTATCGCTGATGAAGGAAAGGAATTAAGAAAAGCCGGAATTTCAGTTCCGATTATCGTCATGAATCCTGAACAAAGTAGTTATTCTACCGTTATCGAATATCAATTAGAACCTGAAATTTATAGTTTCCGTGTGCTAGATTTATTCGTGAAAAAACTGAAAGAAAAACAAATTTCACGACCATATCCAATCCATATTAAATTGGAAACAGGAATGAATCGTTTAGGTTTTCACGAATCTGAATACGATCATTTAATTGAAACGTTGAAACAAACGCCACAGGTTTACGTACAATCTATTTTTACGCATTTAGCTACTGCTGATATGCAAGATGAAAAAGAGTACGCCCAATATCAATTTAATCGTTTTGATAATGGGTACAAAATATTATCAGAAGCCTTAGATGTAAAACCAATTAAACACTGTTTAAATTCGCCCGGAATTGTTGCTTATAACGATCATCAATACGACATGGTTAGATTAGGAATCGGAATGTACGGATACTCCGAATATTCAGATTTTATGAACAAAAAATTAAAACCTGTTGTTCAATTTAAAACAATAATTTCTCAAATTTCTGAATTGAAAGTTGGCGAAACTGTAAGTTACGGTCGTCGTTTTAAGGCCGAAAGAAATTCTCGTATTGCAACGCTTCCTGTTGGCTACGCAGATGGTATTAGACGTTCTCTTGGTTACGGAAAAGGTAAAGTTGGCGTAAATGGAAAATTAGCACCTATTACAGGGACAATTTGTATGGATATGTTGATGATTGATGTAACAGATATCAATTGTAAAGAAGGTGATGAAGTTATCATTTTTGGTTCTTATCCAACATTAGCAGACTACACAAAAGATCTGGATACCATACCTTACGAAGTCTTAACTTCGATTGCACTTCGAGTAAATCGAGTTTATTATAAAGAATAACATAAAGGGTTGTGAGTTTCACAACCCTTTAATTTTTCAATAATATCGCATTAAAAATTAAAGTATCTTTATACAAACTAATCCTTGATTGATGAAGCTGAAAAAAATTCTTATTGCCTTATTTTTAATTCCAACTATCAATTTTGCCCAAGATTCTATCGTACAAATTAAACGTCCTAAAGTTGGAGTTGTATTGAGTGGTGGTGGTGCAAAAGGTTACGCACATATTGGCGCTTTAAAGAAAATCGAAGAAGCTGGTATTAAAATCGATTATATTGGTGGTACAAGTATGGGTGCAATTGTTGGTGGTTTATATGCTGCAGGATATTCGCCAGACGAATTAGAAATTATAATCAAAGAATTAGATTTAACATCATTAATCATCAACGAAAAAAACCGTCAAGATATTCCTTATTTTGAAAAAGCAAATAGCGAAAAATATATTCTTGATTTACCTTTTAACAACTTCAAATTAACAATTCCACAAGCTGTTTCTTCAGGCCAAGGACCTTTAGATTTACTAACATATTTGTTCCGTCATGTTCACGATACAAATGATTTTTCTAAACTATCTATTCCTTTTGTATGTATTGCAACTGATATAGAAACCGGTGAAGAAATTGTATTAAAAGATGGATTTCTGCCTTTAGCTGTATTGGCAAGTGGTGCTTATCCATCGATGATAAAACCTGTCAAAATTGATAATAAATTATTAATAGATGGTGGAGTTTTAAATAACTTTCCTGTAAAGGAAGTTAAAGATATGGGTGCTGATATTATAATCGGTGTAGATCTTCAAGATCCATTAAAAAAACAGGATGAGCTTGGTTCAGCTACTGATATTTTACAGCAGATTATCAAGTTTAATATGGAAAAAAAGTCTGATGAACAACGAAAATTAGTTGACCTAATGATTATTCCTGATACGCAAGGATATGGTGTAGCTAGTTTCGGAGAAGTTAAACCTATACTTGAACGTGGGTTAATTGCTGCAGATTCAAAATTTGAAGAATTAAAAGAAATCGCTTCGTTACAAGGAAATCTTGAAAACACTAGAAAAGCATTAGAATTAAAAGAATATATTTTGATTCGTGATGTAAAAGTAAACGGAGCTGAACAATATAATTTAAACTATTTAGAAGGAAAATTAAAAATAAAATCTCCTCAATTAGCAAGTTTCAAAGAGATACAAAGTGGTATCAATCGATTATATTCTTCAGGTAATTTCAGTAAAGTTGATTACAAATTAAACCAAGAAAAAGAGAATGAATATATGCTTGAATTAACGGTTACAGAAAACCCGGTTAAGCAAAAAATTCGTTTTGGTTTGCACTATGATGATTTCTTTAAAACTGGACTTTTATTGAATTATACTTCTAAAAATTTAATCTTCAAAAACTCAACTTTATCCACAGATTTTGTGATTGGCGATTACATGCGTTACAATGTCAATTACTACATTAACAATGGATATTTACCAAGTATTGGTATTAGATCAAGAATGCATCGTTTCAATAAAGAAATTAACTTAAGTGAACTTAGAAGTCCTGAATATCCTAATCTAAATGAATTAAATTATACCTTTAACGACTTCGTAAATCAATTCTATTTGCAATCAACACTAAAAGAAAGGTACGCAATTGGATTAGGTTTAGAACATCAATATATAGAACTTTATACACGCAATGTATCACAAACAGACAATTTTCCTTTTGCTGTAAATGACAAAGGGAATTACTTCAAAGCATACGCCTATATAGTTGCCGATAGCAGAAATAATCCGAACTTTGCATCAAGAGGTGTAATGTTTAATTCTTCAATTAAATATCTAATTGATTCAAATGTTAAAAACTTTGAAAAAATTTATGAATTTGAAGTTGATTTAGAAAAGAATTTTCACATTAATAATTTCCTAAGTTACAGATTTACTGCTAACTTTGGAACCTTTTTTAACGGGAACAATACAAGCGCTCAAAAATTTATTGTAGGTGGTTATGTTCAACAAAGATTTTTAAATTATACGAAGTTTTATGGTCTACCTTTTGCTTCAGCTTTTGGTGATAATAAACTTATATTAGGTTCTGAGCTTCAGTTTAAAATTTTAAAAAATCATTATGCTGGAATTCTCATGAATCTTGCAAATGTTGAAGATAGAATAGAACACATCAAACTTACAGATTTTAAATATTCTGGATACGGATTAAAGTACGGATATGATAGTCCCTTAGGACCAATAAATTTTATCTGGGCTTATTCTCCGCATACAGACAGAGGGTTGTTTAATTTAAGCTTAGGCTATTGGTTTTAGAACAATGATAGAATTATTTTACGAAACAGAATTTGAAATAAAAGAAAGTCAAATCTGGATTGATTGGGTTACAGAAAGTATGAAAAGTGAAGGAAAATCAATCGAAGAATTGAACTACATTTTCTGTGACGACGAATATTTATTAGAAATTAATCGTCAGTATTTAGATCACGATTACTACACAGATGTTATCGGATTTGATAATTCTGAAGACGATGTTTTAACAGGAGATATTTTTATTAGTGTAGAAAGAATTGCAGACAATGCAGAACAAAATAATGTTTCTTTCGACAATGAATTAGCTCGTGTAATGATTCACGGAATACTTCACTTTGCTGGTTATCCAGATAAAGAAGAAGAAGAAAAAAGAATCATGACTGAAAAAGAAAATTTTTATTTAAATAGATTTCAACAAATAAAAGCATAATGTTCCACGTGGAACATTCTTTGTTTTTAGATAAAATATAAAACACGATTATTATGATATTTCAATCAGAATATGACGTAATTGTAGTTGGTGGTGGGCACGCAGGTGCAGAAGCTACTGCCGCAGCTGCAAACCTTGGAGCCAAAACATTATTGGTTACAATGAACCTACAGATGATAGGACAAATGTCTTGTAATCCTGCTATGGGTGGAATTGCAAAAGGACAAATTGTAAGAGAAATTGATGCTTTAGGAGGTTACTCTGGCATCGTTACAGATAAAACGATGATTCAATTCAAAATGTTGAATCTGTCGAAAGGTCCTGCGATGTGGTCGCCAAGAGCACAGTCAGATCGTATGCGTTTTGCTGAAGAATGGCGTCTTACTTTAGAACGTATTCCAAACGTAGATATGTTCCAAGATATGGTTACAAATCTAATTATCGAGAATGGTAAAGTTTGTGGAGTTCGTACTGGAATGGGAATGGAAATTCGCGCAAAAGCGGTTGTATTAACAAACGGAACTTTCTTAAATGGTTTAATCCACATTGGTGAAAAACAATTTGGTGGTGGACGTATGGGTGAAGGAGCAGCTTTCGGAATTACTGAACAATTAGTTGATTTAGGTTTCCAAGCTGGTCGTATGAAAACAGGAACTCCTCCACGTGTAGATGGTCGTTCTATCGATTATTCAAAAATGATTGAACAACCAGGTGATGAAATTCCAGGAAAATTTTCCTATACAAATACTCCGAAATTAACGAAACAACGTTCTTGTTGGATTACATATACAAACCAAGATGTACACGATATGTTACGCGAAGGGTTTGATCGTTCTCCAATGTTTAACGGAACGATTAAATCTACAGGTCCTAGATATTGTCCTTCGATTGAAGATAAGATTAATCGTTTTGCTGATAAAGATAGACACCAAATTTTTGCTGAACCTGAAGGTTGGGAAACAATGGAATTCTATATTAATGGATTCTCAACTTCATTACCAGACGATGTACAAGCACGTGCATTAAGAACTATTCCTGGTTTTGAAAAAGCGAAGATCTTACGTCCAGGATATGCTATCGAATACGATTATTTTCCACCAACACAATTAAAGCATACCTTAGAAACTAAGATTATCGATAACTTATATTGCGCTGGACAAATTAACGGTACAACGGGTTACGAAGAAGCAGCTTCTCAAGGTTTAATGGCTGGAATTAATGCCGCATTAAAAATTCAAGAAAAAGACGAATTTATTCTAAATAGAAACGAAGCTTATATTGGAGTTTTAATTGACGACTTAATTACAAAAGGTACAGAAGAACCATATCGTATGTTTACTTCTCGTGCTGAATATCGTATCTTATTACGTCAAGATAATGCTGATGAGCGTTTAACTCGTAAAGCTCATGAAATTGGTTTAGCATCAGACGAACGTTTATTCCGTATGGAGGAAAAGTTCAAAAATGCTGAAAAGTTAGTTGAGTACTTCGAAGAACATTCAATCAAACCAAAAGAAATTAACGAGATAATTGAAGAACGTGAAGGTTCTCCTCTATCCCAACCAAATAAAATGATTAATGTAATTACTCGTCCTGAATTAAGACTTTCAGATTTCACTTCATTAGAAAGAGTCAATCAATTTATTGAAGAGAATAATATTAATGAAGAAGAATTAGAGCAGACAGAAATTCAAATCAAATACAAAGGTTACATCAAGAAAGAACAGCAAAATGCTGATAAATTGACTCGATTAGAAAACCTTAAAATTCCTGCGAATATTGACTATAATCTTTTAGGATCAATGTCTATAGAAGCAAGACAAAAATTAACAAAAATTAGACCTGCTACTGTCGCTCAAGCATCGCGTGTTAGTGGTGTTTCTCCAGCAGATATTAGTGTTTTATTAATCCACATGGGTAGATAATATATGAATAATGTTCCACGTGAAACTATAAAAGAGAATCCTTCAATTGAAGGATTTTCTGGTATTAAAGTATTAGATTTAAAAGATTACTTCTTAACACAAGAAGATTTTTCGATACACAAAGACGAAAAAACAGGGGTACTTTACACCTACCCTCAACCTTTAAATGATCTTTCTCGTTACTACGAAAGTGAAAATTATATTTCGCACACTGATGGTAAAAAATCTCTTTTCGAGAAAATTTATCAAATAGCTAAACAATATAATTTAGATCAAAAATTAAAATTGATAAAAGAATCTACTCAAGGAAAATCAATTTTAGACTACGGTTGTGGTGCTGGAGATTTCTTACAACATATGCAAAATAATGGATATGATGTAACCGGAATGGAACCAAATCCAAAAGCCTTAGAAATTTCTCAATCTAAAATTGGAAAAGAAAATGTTGTGAATTGTGAATTGAAAGATATTAATCGTAAATTTGATGTAATCACGATGTGGCATGTTCTTGAACATATTCCTAATTTAAATGATATATTAATCGAATTAAAGCAACATTTAAATCCAGGAGGAACATTAATTATCGCGGTTCCAAATCATCTTTCTTACGACGCAAATTACTATGGTAAACTTTGGGCTGCTTACGATGTTCCTAGACACCTGTGGCATTTTAATCCTGATAGTTTACAGCTTTTGATTAACAATTTTGGTATGAAAATTGAGAATGTTAGCCCAATGATATTAGATGCATTTTACGTTAGTTTACTTTCTGAAAAATATAAAGGAAATTCACTTCCATTTTTGAAAGCTTTCTTCGTTGGATTGAAATCTAATTTAACAGCTAAAAAAACAGGTCAATATTCTTCTTTAATTTATACCATTAAGGTAGAAAATTAAAATAAAGCGTTTTACCGAGTAATTTTAATGCATTACATAATCTAGCATTAATTTTCTTTTAAAAGCTCTTAAATCTTAATTATAAAAGCCTTTTTTTAGCTATTATTTGATCTAAAATAAAAACAACTATGAAAAAAGTAATTTTAATGTTAACTGTAGGTGCAACATTCATGTTAGGATCATGTGCATCGACTAATGTAGCAAAATCTCAAATGGAAACAGGTAAAGAAGTACGTGGTGCTTGGACTTTATCTGATGTAAGTTATGCTGGTTTAGCTAATCAACAAGTTCAAGGAAATGTAAAAGTAACGGAATCTGTAGCTTCTGTATTTGATATGGCAAAGCCTGAATGTTTTGTAGGTTCTACTTGGAACTTAGTACAAAACAATAAAACAGGAACATACACATTCAACACAGCTGATTCTGCATGTCCTTCAGGAACTGCAAAAATTATTTGGAATATTGTAGAAGAAGGTACAACTACTTACTTCACTTTTAAAGATGTTACTGGTATTAAAGCTAAACAAAATACTGCTGGATATAAATTAAGAGTAGATCAATTAAGCGCTACAAACATGACTTTAGTTCAAGATGTTAGTGTTGATGGTAAAATCGCTCAAGTATATTACACTTTCCAACGTTAATTAATAAATTTTGAATTATGAAAAAATTAAATACTAAATTAACTGCAATCATTTTAGGTGGAGCATTTGCTTTAACTTCATGTACTGCAGTTCAAAATGCTAACAATACACAAAAAGGTGCTGGTATTGGAGTAGTTGCTGGATCTGTTATTGGTGGTATATTGGGTAACAATATTGGTAAAGGTGGTAACACTGCTTTAGGTGCTGTAATTGGTGCTGCTGTAGGTGGTGCTGCTGGTGGTGTTATTGGTAATAAAATGGACAAACAAGCTCAGAAAATTGAACAAGTTTTACCTGGTGCTGAAGTTGTACGTACTGAAGAAGGTATTAACTTAATCTTAGACGAATCTTCTAAAGTTACTTTTGAATACAACAAATCTGGATTAACTTCTACGGCTAAAACTAACTTAGATAAGCTAATCGAAGTATTCAAAGAATATCCAGATACTAATTTATTAATTGTTGGTCATACAGATAATGTAGGTTCACAAAACTACAATAAACCATTGTCTGAACAACGTGCGAATTCTGTGAAACAATATCTTGTTGCTAATGGAATCAATTCATCTCGCTTAACGTCTACAGGTAAAGGATTAGAAGAACCTATCGCTGATAATTCAACAGCTGATGGTCGTGCTGCTAACCGTCGTGTAGAGATTGCAATTACTGCAAACGAAAAAATGAAAGCTGACGCTGAAAAAGAGGCAGCTGGTAAATAAAAAAATTTACGATTTTATATATAAAGAAAAAAGCGTCCAAATACACTGCCCCCAAAAAGTTAGACACTTTTGGGGGCATTTTTTATGGCAAGAAAAGTAAA
>NZ_RDOJ01000039.1 GCF_003687725.1 Faecalibacter macacae | reverse complement strand
TTCTGAAGGAGATACGCGTATAAATCAAGTTATGATTGGTTATTTTGAAGGTGCAACTGATGAAGAAGATTTTCAGCGAGATGCACGTACTGTAGAAACGGGATCAAAAAAAATCTATACATTGATAGATGAAAATCAGTTTTCAATTCAATCAAGAACTTATCCATTAAATCAAGAGGATGTAGTTAAATTAGGATTTGTAACAGATAAACACGGTCAATTAAAAATTTCATTAGGTGATATTGAAGGGATTTTTGGCAATGAGCAGAGTGTTTATTTAAAAGATAATTTATTAGGTATTATTCATGATTTAAAAGATTCTGATTATGTATTTGAATCTGAGGAAGGAAAGTTTGATGATCGATTTGAAATTGTTTACAATTCGAAATCTTTATCTACTACACCTGAGGTGACAAGCTCTAATGAAGTTAAAGTTTATCAAACAGGTGGTTTAACATATGTCATAAGTGAGGATGAATTAATTAATGAGATAGAAGTTTTAGATTCTTTTGGGCGTTTTATTAGATCAGAAAAATCAATTAATAAAAATAAAGTACAGTTTAATTTAATAAGTGGTGTTTATTATTTAAAAATAAAATTAAACACGGATAAGGTTGTAACTGTAAAAGTCTTGGTGAAATAAATTATTATTAAAATAAAAAGAAAAGAGCTCTATATAGAGCTCTTTTTTCTGTTAAAAGGAAGATTTATCTGTATCTATTAAATGGATAAGATGTGATAAATAAACTATAATCTATATTGAGATGATTCAATGAAAATTTTAAAATTATTATGATTTTTTAAAAATAAATAGATAGGGTGAATATTAATATGAAGCTATTTTTTTTTGTTCATATAAAGCTTATTGTTTTTGTTTAAAAGTCTGGATTAAATAAATAAAATAAAAAAGTTAATAATACAGACGAAATTATTTTAATATGATATTTTTTTAAAAAAAAATATTATTAAGTATGAGGTAGATATTAAATTAAATCATATATGTATCAGTAAATTAGAGTTTTATGGTTTATTGTTAAAATTATATTTATGTGTTATTTGTGATTAAATAATCTATAAATTTGCGGACCTAAAAAATAAGAAAAAAACATAAAAAAATAGCTATTAATGCATTATTGTAATTATGGCTTTTTACTCCGATTTATTGGATGTTTTTCATGTGTGTTTTTGTACGATTTTTAAAAATTACTAACTAACTAAAATGTATTCTTTAAATTATGAGAATAAAATTAAAAAATGGGATTTTATCGGCTTTTATTTTATTGTTAACTAATATTGTTTATAGTCAAACTTTAAATGAAGGTTATAAAGAAGTAACAATAAATTATACTTCTATTGGTACAGGTACTAATGTTGTTAATTGGACACAAAATGGAATTAATTTTAAATCTATAAATGTTGAAAATAGAGGTTTAGGTAGTGTTTTTCAAAATTTTTATCAAGGGATGGCATTTTCTGGAAATTCATCAGTTGTTTATAATGCTACATCTTCAGGTTTAATTAAGAAAATAGAGGCGCAAGTTTTTCAAAATTTTGCTAATTTAAGTAATAAAAGTAATTTTAAATTATATACTAGTAATATTGCCGATGGAAGAGAGTTTGATAATGGTTTACGAACTTCTTCAGGTATTACTAGTTTGATTACATGGGATTTATCTAGTAATATAGAGAGAGATTATTTTGTGATTAAAAATGAAGATGCTAAAGAAGCGCGTTTAATATATATTAAATTAACTTTACTAGAATCAACAATCTGGAATGGAACTTCTTGGACTAATGGTAGGCCAAATTCTAAAGTAAAAGCAATTATTAGAGGAGGTTATAATTCTGGATTTGCAGACGCAAATGGTAAAGTAGTAGCTAAATCTGTAATTATAGAAAGTGATATTACAATTCCTAAAGGAATAACTATTGAAAGTGTTAATGAGTTTAATAATTCATTAAACAAAAATGTAATTTTTGAAGACAAATCTTATTTTTTACAAACAAATCCATTAGCATTAAACATTGGAGATGTTTCGTTTAAAGTTAAGAGTCAAAAAATGAAACGTAATGACATGACGCATTGGTCTTCTCCAGTAACAGGGCAATACATAAGAGCGTTTTCTCCAGAAACATTATACAATCGTTTTTGGTACTATAATGAAACAACATCAAATTATAAAACAGTTTTTACATCAGCTAATTCATCAGATGTAAAATTTGAGGCAGGAAAAGGGGTTGCAATACGTTTAAAACATGGAGTTGCGGTTGATTTTGAAGAGTCTATTGTCGGAGAGTTTAAAGGGGTTTTAAATAATGGGGAAGTTAAAGTTGCTGTTAATAAAACAGAAACTAGTAATGGATTTAATTTTGTAGGAAATCCTTATCCTTCTAATATTAATTTAAAAGAGTTTTTTAATCAAAATCAATCTGTAGATAAGATTTTTATATGGACACCATATTTTAAGATAGATGATAAAAATTTCGGTAATAACTATATAACAGTAAATAGAGATGGTGTTGTGTCGCCA
>NZ_RDOJ01000038.1:429-2801 GCF_003687725.1 Faecalibacter macacae | reverse complement strand
AGTTCGTGACGAATTGAACTTCGTTCAATTTCTTTCCGTTCTTCGCAAAATACCCGGCTCGTTGTGTGCAATCACTCCAAAACCCGTCATAATAACAAATGAATAACATTTACGAACCCGAATTTGTCAAAAAATTGTTTAACCAAATGTCAAGTTCGTATGAAAGAATGAATTATATAACTTCATTTGGTTTTTCAATTCGATGGAGAAAACAATTTCTAAACAAGTTAGGAAAATCTCAAGAAAAATTAAATGTGATTGATTTACTTTCAGGCTTAGGAGAAAATTGGACATTTCTAAAACATAATTTTCCAAACTCAAATTTTTATGCTTTGGATTTTTCAGAGAATATGATAAATCATTCAACAGAAAAAGGGAAAAAAGTATTTCAAAACAAACTAAATCTAATTTGTGATAATATGCTTGAAAATAAGTTGGAATCTAACAGTTTCGATATAATTTCATGTGCATACGGATTAAAAACTTTTAATGAAGATCAAATTAAGATTATAGCAAAAGAAGTTCACCGAATATTAAAACCAAATGGAAAATTTAGTTTCGTAGAAGTTTCAAAACCGAAAAATAAAGTACTACTCTATTTTTATAGTTTTTATTTGGGAAAAATAATTCCAATTTTGGGAAAAATATTTTTAGGAAATCCTGAAGACTACAAAATGCTATGGATTTACACAAAGCAATTTCAAAATTCTAAAAAAGTAAAAGAAATTTTTGAAAAACATAATCTAAAAGTAAACCTTGATGAATATTTTGGAGGTTGCGCAACTGGAATTAATGGAAAAAAATTGTGACTGCACATAACATTGTATTGGCAAAATGCGGGGTTTAAAGCGAAATTGAACTTTTTGTAATATTTATCCGCCAATATTTTCCAATTCCACATTTTTGATTAACTTAGTTCCATTGAAAAAATATTGGCTACGATTGGTCTGGACTTGAACTTTCGTTCAAATTAAGCCCGCACTTCGCCAATACTTTTTCCGTTAGCAGAAATTTTCATCAAAATTATGACAAAAGAAAATATTTTTGAATTATTAGAATATTCGAATAACCAAATAATTAATACAAATCATTCTAAATATGAAATCAAAAATATTTTAGAAAATTTGAGAAGTATTCTAGAATATTGTGCAGAATATATTAACAATAAATTAATGCTCAAAAAAAATAGAATTTATTTTCCTTATGGTGATAGTCAAGTAAAATTTGATGAACAAGTATTAAAAAACTTCGGAAATATTAAATCTACTAACCCTAAATTATATTCGTTAATAGAAAATTTACAATCATACAAATCAAAAAATAACTGGCTAACTGTATTATGTTTAGCAACAAATGAAGTAAAACATAAAAAACCATTGGAATTAAAAGAAGAGATTACAGAAAAACAAATAATAAATGATTTAGATATTCCAGGTATAAAAATTCCACAATTTTTCATTGACCAAATTAATTCTAATAAATTAAAAATAGAAATTAGTGGTTGTACATTTAACAATTTACCTATGGACGATTTTACTATTGAAAATGGTAATTTGCAAACTCATAAAGATGGTTTTATATCTCCATTTTATAATTTTGAAATAATTGATAATAAAAATTTCCTCTTGCAAGATTATAATTTTGATTTGAAAGAATTACTTAATACCTGTTATATTAATATATTTAATTTTTGCGAAGAATTATTCAAAGAAAACTTCTGCTAACATAGGTTTTGCAAAAAACGGGCTGAAAGTAAACTTTCAACCTATGTTTTTTCCTCCCGCAAAATTGCTTTTACAATAACAATCAACTAATTTCGTTATAACAAAGCAATTTGCTTGAACGTACGAAATTGAACTGCCGTTCAACTTCTCCCCGTTCTTCGCAAATCCTATAAACGTTACATGCAATTTTACCAAACATCGTGTATAAAATTAAATACTTTACAATAATTCTATTTTTATCTACAATTATTTCTTGTGGACAAAAAGAAATTAAAACGCCTACAAATTCTGAAAATATGTTTGAAAACTTTATTTCTAAAGATAAATTCAAAGAAGAAACAGCTATCTTTTATCCTGGTTTATCAGATGAAAAATTAAAACCAGTTCTAACTGAATTGATAAATAAATCTGCTGAAGATTTTCAAAAAATCGCTCAAAAAGGAAACGCAACTGAAGAAGAATATCAAAACGCAATCGAAAATGGATTAAATCGTTTTTCTTCAATTTATCTTGAGCTTGATACCGAAGACAGAGAGCGAATTTGCACTTATTATGAAGAATTAATGGATATTGTAGGACTTGAAAGTTCAGGTGGACATTTAAATAATTTTATGTATGGATTTGATCCTTCAAAATAAAAACTGCATG
>NZ_RDOJ01000038.1:0-419 GCF_003687725.1 Faecalibacter macacae | reverse complement strand
AAAAGCTGTTTGCTTTTGTTTTTTTATTAAATTTACCAAAAGGCTCACAGCTTTGGCTACGTCTCGGTCTGAATTGAACTTTCGCTCAATTCAAGCCCGCACTTCGCCAAGCCGCGGCCCGTTATACGCAATTGCAGTTTCGGGCATCCGATTTTTTCGAATGATTTTTTATCTCAAATTCTTTTAAAATTTTCACGATTTTCAAACTTTGTTTTTAGCAGTTTTCAAGCAAGTTGCAATTCCGAAATTCAAATTTTAAGAAATTCAGTTTTCAGTATTTTTTTAACAATTTATTCTGATTTTTTGAACTAAATGCTATTTTCGAGCTGAAGTTTCAGCATTTTCTTGAATTTTTATAAATTAAACAATCTCAATTTTTCAGATTTCGAAAGATTGTTTTCTTTGTATTTCTTACAAAT
>NZ_RDOJ01000037.1 GCF_003687725.1 Faecalibacter macacae | reverse complement strand
TGCTTGAACGTACGAACTTGAACTTACGTTCAATTTCTCTCCCGTTCTTCGCAAATACTCGGCTCGTTAGCTGTAATGCGTCCAAAATTGCGCACAAAACCAAAATGATGATTCAAGAATTAAAGAAAATCGAAAAACTACTTTTTGGAACTACTCTATCTCAAATTTCAAACCTAATTGAAGACGAAGAAGCGAAAGAATATTTCGGTTATGATTTTCAAACTGAAAAACTGAATTTCAAATTTAGAAAAGCGAAAATTACACCTAAAAAAGTTGGTCAATTTGTAACTTTATGGAAGCGAAACTCGCAACAAAAAATGAAACCGAATTTTCCTATAATAGTATTTTACGAAGAAGTTTTAGATTTAATTTCAGAGGAAAAAAAACTATTTAACGCGACAAAACTTGCGGTATTAAAACGTTCATTGAATGTTGTTTATGACTCAAAATTTAATATTTGGAAATACGAATTAAAGTCTGAAAGAGTTAAAAATAACTTATTCACTAAATTTCTATCAAATACACTTTATAATCCTATTGTACCTGTTACACCAATATGGACATTAATAGAAAGTTCTAACATTGAGAGTTTAAAAAACAAAATAAATGTTACAATAGACAAGGATGATGACATCTTAACGCAATTTATCGAAGCGGATGAATTAAAGAAACAGATTTCTGACACAAATTCTTTTAAAGGCATCTACCAGATCTTGCTTAATAAAGTTTTTGAGTATAATGAATAAAAAAACTGCTGCTAACAAGGGCTTGGCGCAATGGCGGGTTAAGGCTAAAATTTAAAGGTTCGGCTTTCTATTCCGCAAAAAGCCAATTATATTGACTTTTTTCTTAAATTTATTCAATAAATTGGCTTTTGCTTACTGTGTCGCTAAATTGAAACTTTTCGCTTCAATTTCCGCCACTGACGCCAAGCCCCAAAACGTTATCTGCAAGCGTATGACCAACATTCCGTCAAAATATAATAGAGAATTTTTACTAAAATCTCACGATAAAAGTTCTTCTCATAAAAGTGAAATTCTAAATGGAAAATTATGTGGTTGTTTTTATTGTGAACAAACATTTTCACCACAAGAAATTTTAGAATGGATAGAAGAACCAAATGGCGGAGAAACTGCAATTTGTCCAAAATGTGGAATTGATTCTGTCCTAAGTTCAGAGTTTCCAATTTCTGATAAAGAATTTTTAGATGAAATGAATAAATATTGGTTTTAGAAATGGCAAAAACGAAAAACCTTCGAGGAATTCCTGGTAATTTAGCATTAAGTTATTTAAGTACATTAGGTTACTATGAAAATGGTTATATGGCTGATTGGTTAATTAGAACTTTTGACAAATTAAATATTACTCAAATAAAAATTGATATTTTAAACGAAACTATTTTCCCCAAAGAAGCTCAAATTAAACCTTTACTTTCCGATATAAAAAAACTTAAACTAATATTGGAGAATGAACTCAACAAAAATGAATTCGAAAAAGGATTTATTAAAAATGCTGAATTTCATTTTGAGAAAATTGGAGAAAAAACAATAAAATGTAATTCATTTTTGGAGGATATAAATGGTAAATTATATTATCCAAAGAAACCAATTATTGAAGAATCATACGAATAATACGCCAGCAGATAACATCGGCTTGGCAAAATGCGGGGTTAAGTGCAAAATTGAACTTCTCGCCTTTTTAGCCGCCAAAAGCTGTTTGCTTTTGTTTTTTTATTAAATTTACCAAAAGGCTCACAGCTTTGGCTACGTCTCGGTCTGAATTGAACTTTCGCTCAATTCAAGCCCGCACTTCGCCAAGCCGCGGCCCGTTATGCGACACCGTACAACAACATTCCTATCAAAAATCTAAATATGGCAGTTGGAGACAAACAAAAATTAATCACAAATATTCTTCAAGAAGTTTTAAATCAAAAAGCTGAATTTAGTCCAGATTTTAATTGGTTTATAAATAAACATACAAAAGAAAATTTTAAAGAAAACTTTCACATTATTGATGAAATATTTAAAAATTTAAATGGAAGTATTTCAGGTTATGAAACAAAACGTATTACAAAATTACAACCAGATGCATATTTTGGAGGTAATTATAACTTCATATTTGAATTTGATGAATTTCAGCACTTTTCATCATTTAGAAAAAAAACATTTGAACTTTATCCTCAAAATTTGAAACTTAACTTTGATAAAAATCAGTGGATAAAAGCTTGTGAAACTTATTCATATCAAGCAGATAAATATCGAAATTCTAAAAAAACTAAAGATTTTGATTTTACAGGTGGAAGAACTGCACAAAGAGCATATCTTGACTGTTTTAGGGACTTATTGCCTGTTCAACATAATTTAAATCCAACTTTACGTTTAAATGAATTTGAAGTAATTGGAATAGAACGTTTAGATAAGAATAGTTGTAAAAAGATTGAACAATTAATTACTGAAAAACTTAAATAATTACGGCGATCGCATAACATCGGCTTGGCAAAATGCGGGGTGAAGTGCAAAATTGAACTTCTCGCCTTTTTATCCGCCAAAAGCTGTTTGCTTTTGTTTTTTTATTAAATTTACCAAAAGGCTCACAGCTTTGGCTACGTACGGTTCTGAATTGAACTTTCGCTCAATCCAAGCCCGCACTTCGCCAAGCCGCGGCTCGTTATACGCAATTGCAGTTTCGGGCATCCAAGTTTTTCGAACTATTTTCTATCTCAAATTCATTTAATTTTTTTACGATTTTCAAACTTTCGATTTAGTAATTTTCAAACAATAAAATTGATCCGAAATCCGAAATTTTCCGAATTAAGTTTTTCAGCTTTTTATAAAATTCAGAAATCATTTGTTTAAAATTTTAGTTTTTTACGAATTAGAATTTCATCATTTTCTTGAAAGTTATTCTATAAAACGAAAATACTTTTTCATTTTTCGAAAGTTGGTTTTCTTTGTATTTCTTACAAATTCGGCTAATCGATTTTCAAACCATAAATTCAGCTTTTTT
>NZ_RDOJ01000036.1 GCF_003687725.1 Faecalibacter macacae | reverse complement strand
TTGGCTCATAACAACACTAAATTAATAATTTATAGTGTTGCATTAGTTTTCTGAACCCGCGTTTTTATTACGCCTAACGTGCCGAGTATTTGCGAAGAACGGGAGAGAAATTGAACGCAAGTTCAATCGAAGAACGAAAGTTGAACCTTGCACAAATGTTCAACCGAAGCCGTTCAGCCCGTTTTTGGTAATACCATGTTACAGGCTGGCGTTTTCGTTAACTGTGTAATTTTAGCTATTTATTTTCAACCTTTTAACCCATTTATAAACTTCGACCCACAACACCGACACGGCAGCAATTAAAATTGAGATTAAGAATTGCTGGAAATTAATACTACTCAATTGAAAGAAAGAAGCGAATGGCGGAATATAGAGTATTGCAATAAGTAAAACCAAAGATGCTCCAAGTATTAATGGGAACAATCTATTTTTATTTTTAAAACTATCAAATACACTGTAAATGAATGAGCGATTAACCATACTCAAAAACACATTTGCAAATACTAAAGTTGTGAAAACTATTGAACGTGTAGTTGCTTCATTACTACCGTTTTGTACCGCATACTGATATGCAGTTAGAACGCCTGCGGTAATGGCCAATCCCTGAATAATACTAATGCTTAATTCTTTCCAGCTCAAGAATGTCTCGGTCATTTTACGTGGTTTCTCTAGCATTGTATTTTTTTCCATCGGCTCATTTTCATAGACAATAGAACAGGTTGGCCCCATTATTAGCTCCAAGAAAATAACATGTACCGGTGTGAAAATATGCGGATATATCCAACCCAAAAACAAGGGTAAAGAAACCGTTAGAATAATCGGAATATGAATGGATATAATATATTGAATGGCTTTTTTGAGATTGGAATAAATTCTTCTTCCAGCCGCTATTCCAGTGATCAATTTGTCTAAATCATCATTTGCAATAACCAATGCTGCCGCTGCTTTTGCGATTTCTGTTCCTTTATTTCCCATCGCTACACCAATATGAGCTGCTTTCAAAGCAGGTGCATCATTCACGCCATCTCCCAGCATGGCCACCACTTCATCGTTCTTTTTAAGAGCGTTTACAATTGCCAATTTTGCCTCGGGGAACATACGCGTATACAGTGTGGTGCTTTTAGAAAGTTCCATCAATTCGGTTTCTGTATGATGAACGATATCGGTTCCGTTTACTGCTGCTGTTTCGTTTATAATTCCTGCTTGATGCGCAATAGCCCTTGTTGTATCTGCATTGTCTCCTGTGATGACTTTTACCTTGATGCCTGCAGCATATATCTTTTTAAATACTTCTTGAATGTTCGCTTTCGGTGGATCGTAGAAAACAGTGAATCCTAAAAAGTCAAAAGAAAAATCTTGTTGTTTTTCAGGAAAGTGATTGCCTTCAAAATTACATTTAGCCACGCCCAGTACTCGGTACCCTTGTGCTCCGAAATTGATGATATGTTGTCGTAAATTGTCCTTCTCGCTTTCCGTAAGATTAGAAACGGCAAGAATGGCTTCGGGCGCACCTTTGGCTGCAATAATTCTTTCACCTAAACTATTTTCAAAAAGATGCGTCATCATTGGAGGTTTCCCTTCTAATGGATATTCGTGTATCATTTGAAAATTCTTCCGCTCATCATTGGATTGTGTTTGCTCATAAATTTGATGCAGTGTTTTTTCCATGGGATCAAACGGAATGGGTTCACTACTCCACATAGCGAAACGAATAAGCTCTGAAAGCTCAGGTGTATTGAATTGCGTATCCTCAATAACCTTGTTTGATTTGTAATCAAATAAAAGTTTCAGTCGCATGGAGTTTTCAGTAATAGTTCCCGTTTTGTCCGTACAGATCACTGTAGTACTGCCCAATGTTTCGACCACACTACTACGTTTAATTATCACACCTTCACTCATTAATTTCCAGGCACCTAAAGCCATAAAAGTAGTAAAGGCTACAGGGATTTCTTCTGGAAGCACAGACATGGCCAAGGTTAATCCAGCGAGTAAACTTTGTATGATATCTCCTGATTTCCAGTAACTAAATCCCCAAACCATCAGAAACACGATAACACCAATAATCGCCATTCCCTTTACAAATTTGGTAATCTGAATTTGCAGTGGCGAATGAACTTCTTTGATATCTTGAATGGATTGACTGATTTTCCCTAGTTTGGTTTCTGCTCCAATTTTCTCTACATTAAAAATGGCCAAACCAGATACTACCAGCGTTCCGCTATATATTTTTCTATCTTCGGTTTCTTGACTTTTAAATACTGAAAAACTTTCACCTGTTAGTGAGGCTTCATTAACTGAAAAATCATTGCTGTGCACAATTTCGCCATCAGCACTAATCATTTTTCCTTCTTCGACAATGCATAAATCGCCAACGGCAATTTCGTTTGTGGGAATTTGCATCACGATTGAATCTCTGATAACAGTACTTAACGGTTCGTTCAATTTTTTCAACGCTTCCAGTGCTTTTTTACTGCGATTGTCTTGATAGAATGAAATGCCAGAAACGACAATAATAGCGCCCAACATAAAAATAGCTTCGGAATAATTGCCAACTATTATATAAATAACTGTTACCGCAATAAGCAAAAGCAGCATTGGTTCTTTCAAAATATCGAGCAACATACTATACCACGCATTTTTTTTAATAGCGTCTATTTGATTGAAACCAAATTTTTTTCGAGAGGTTTTTAATTCCTCAGTTGTGAGACCTTTAATGTGTTTGGGGACATTATACTGCATCAGTCTAATTTTTTAAAAACATAAAACTGTTAGATTTATTTAAATTACTGTGAAAAGCGTTTTTGTGATTTTAGTGCATTTTTCCACGCTTGCCTGTAACGAGCCGAGTATTTGCGAAGAACGGGGAGAAATTGAACGAAGTTCAAGTTCGTACGTTCAAGCAAATTGCTTGGCTGAAACTAAGTTAGAAAAAAGTTTTTTGATAAGCAATTTTGCGAGCGGAAAATTATGGATAAAAAGTTAGCTTTCAGCCCGTTTTTTGCTAAATACTATGTTAGCTGACGTTTATTTTTTTTA
>NZ_RDOJ01000035.1 GCF_003687725.1 Faecalibacter macacae | reverse complement strand
ATTTATTATTAGAAGTAATAAAATTAAAAGGTTTTTCATTCGGCAGTTTTTTAAGTATTACAGCTAACGAGCCGAGTATTTGCGAAGAACGGGAGAGAATTTGAACGAAAGTTCAAGTTCGTCCGTTCAAGCAAATTGCTTGGCTAAAACTAAATTAGTATATTGTTTTAAGAAAAGCAATTTTGCGAGCGGAAAAAGATGGAAAAAAAAGTTAGCCTTCAGCCCGTTTTTTCGCAAATACTATGTTAGCCGTTCGTATATATTTATTTTAAAAACATATATTTGATTTCCAATTTACTCCAAGTTTATTTAAGACGTCATTTTCGAATTTTTTGAGATATGTTTGATTAAGTTCTTTACTTATTTCTTTCGAATTTATATCTTTATAACTCTTGAATTCTTTATCTCCAATATGCGTAAATGTAATTGTAGGTGATTGATTAGTATTTTGATTACCTTTATGTATATAAAAATGAACTCTTATATTTAAATCATTCCAATAAATTATCTTATCAACTTTCCAAGGATTTTGAGAATTAGATTCTTCTAATTTAATTTCTAAGTTAGGATTAGATTTAAAATAATCATCTATTTTTAATGATAGCTGCTGATAATTAATGTTTTCAATTGTATATTCTTGACCTCTACACGGAATATAATTAATACAAGAATTTAATATTATTAAAAAACTTATTTGTAAAATAATACAAATGAATTTAGAATTCTTCAATACTGATTTTTATTTTAAGTGATTTTTTTATATATGACGGCTAACGTTTCTGGGCTTGGCGTCAGTGGCGGAAATTGAAGAGAAAACTTTCAATTTAGCGACACTGTAAGCAAAAGCCAATTTATTGAATAAATTTAAGAAAAAAGTCAATATAATTGGCTTTTTGCGGATTAGAAAGCTGAAACTTCAAATTTGAACCTTAACCCGCCATTGCGCCAAACCCTTGTTAGCTGCAGGTTTTTTATTTTTTTCTTATGTATTCTGTATCAAGAACATCTGATAATTTATTTATACTTTGTTTTGAAAGGAATTTATAAGCAATTTCTATAAAAACAAATCGAAGAATTAATATTTGAGCTAAAATAACTATTATAAATATTGGATTAAATTCTTCTACTTTTAATATTAATTGTATAATAAATCCCACTATTGGAAATAGCATTAAAATTGATAATAAAATTTTAAAAGGTTTATTTATTTCAACAACAACTTCGCCAATTTTATTATTTATTTGCCCATTTAAAGTACAAAAGGCTCCTTTTCCAATATCAGAAGATATTATTTTAAATTTATTTTTATCAATTTTTCCAATGAAAGATTTGTTAGTGATTTTAGATATAAGGTTATCGGAATTTTCAGTTCTTCTGTTTAAACGTTCGATAGTTTCATTCTGATCATCGATTAAACTAAATTCGTAAATACTTGATGGGAAAATTTTCATTTTTTAATTTTAAGTTCTGTTACTGAAAACTTGCAGCTAACGAGCCGAGTATTTGCGAAGAACGGGAGAGAAGTTGAACGAAGTTCAAGTTCGCCCGTTCAAGCAAATTGCTTGGCCAAAACTAAATTAGATTAAAGTTTTAAGAAAAGCAATTTTGCGAGCGGAAAATTATGACTATAAAGTTAGCCTTCAACCCGATTTTTGCTAAATACTATGTTGTACGATGTTCTTTTTATTCATTTTTAAAATACTGGTACAGAGTTTTATTTGTTACATTTAGATTTTGATTGCAAAATTTATTTAAAAGCTGAATATGAACGAACGGAATTATCAAAAAGCAAATTAAAATTATGTAAGTTTTTGTTTCTTTAGGATTCAGATTTTTATGTTTTAAGTAAAAAATCCAAATACCAATCATTGTTATCGATGAAAAAATTGACATTAAAAACATCCATGCAATTCCCTGAGAATCGTGAGTTCCCGGCGCAAAAAACCAATCTAAAGTTCTACTAATTAAATAAAAAACTAAAATTGTCCATAGAATATTCACAAATTTAACTCTGTTTTCTTTGCCACTGTACCAAATTAATAAAGGTAAAATAATTGTAGTCCCTAATATAATTCCTAAAGGTGGGAGTGTCAAACTCAAAAATTGAGTTAAAAGCAAAATACAGAAACTGTAAATCAAAAATTTTTTCAATATAATTGGTCTTATAGATGTTCTTAATAGAATGTCGTACAACGTCCCGAAGCTTGGCGAAGTAGCGAACTAAATCGCGAAAACTTCAAATTTTGCCGAAGCTGAGCAACGCATTTTTATTTTTTTAAATTTAACAAATTAAAAAATAAAAATAGCGATTGCGACAAAAAAAGTACAAACTTTAATTTTTGACTTAACTCGCTATTTTGCCAAGCTGGTGTTAGCGGTAGTTTTTTAATTTTCTACACCTATTATTTCCCTGAAATTCTTTTCGAGTTTGACTTTTACTTCTGGAACTTTCCTCCTAATTTTTTCTGTTGCTTTTTTTATGCTTTCCATTTCCATTTGTGGCGAAATATTTCCGAAAATATACTTAAATGAAAAGTCAGAATGGCTTTCTTTTAATAGTTGAATTATTTCATCTATTAGAGTACAAGTTTCAGAATTAAAGTAAAGCTTATTTTTGTCATAGTAACTTAAAAATTTATTTCCGCTTTCTCCTGCTTTCATCGTATTGTCATACGATTGTTTATTAATCTCTTCTTTTGTCATTCCAGTCACAATTTTCCAAGTAGTTAATGTAAACATATCGTTGTAAAAATCGGATAGTAATGAATATAATTCATCAATTTTTTCAAGTCGTCTATCATGGAGCTTAAAAGCTTTTTGTGAATGAAAGGCTATATCTGATTTATATTTTTCGAATACTTGATTCAATTCGGCCTTATACAGGTCCGATTTATTTTGGAGCTCTTGTTTATATATAGAAATGTTCCTATCAATAAACATTTGACCTAGTTGTTTAATCAACCAAACTATAAGACCAGAAATTACAGTTACTATACCGATTTCACTTAAGATTTTATCCCAATCCATTATCATTAATTGTATATATGTGATTTTATGTAAAATTACCGCTAACGAGCCGAGTATTTGCGAAGAACGGGAGAGAAATTGAACGAAGTTCAAGTTCGTGCGTTCAAGCAAATTGCTCTTTTGTAAAACTAATTTAAGTTGAAGTTTTTAGAAAAGCAATTTTGCGAGCGGAAAAGAATGGGATGAAAGTTTACTTTCAGCCCGTTTTTTGCGAAATACTATGTTAGCTGACGTTTATTTTTTTTACAATATCGTTTTCTATTATAAAAAACTCTG
>NZ_RDOJ01000034.1 GCF_003687725.1 Faecalibacter macacae | reverse complement strand
AGCCAAAGCTGTGAGTCTTTTGGTAAATTTAATAAAAAAACAAAAGCAAACAGCTTTTGGCGGCTAAAAGGGCGAGAAGTTCAATTTTGCACTTTACCCCGCATTTTGCCAAGCCGATGTTAGCTGACGTTTTTTTATATTTCAATTTTTCTTGCAGTCCAATTTCCATTTTTAGAATATTTCCATATTTTCCATTGTTTGTCTGAAATTTTAAAAGGTAAAAAGGTTTTCATATTTTCAATATATTCTTTTTCATAATTATTAATTTCATCAAATGGAAAAGCAAACCAAACTGAAACAGTTGATTTTTCAGATAGCCTTAAATATATTTGAGAAGGTTTAAGTCTAAAATCAATTTTTGGAATTAGTTTTTGATTAGGTAATTCGATTTTTGTTTTAGCATCTTTAAAATAAAAATTCCATTTGAAGTTAAGTGAGATTGCACCAGTTGAATTTTCAGTCAGTTTTTTATTAAGTTTTAGAATATGAAATCCTTTTTCAATTTGTTTTTTTGTTAATGTCCAATTCCAAGATTTATTCAAACCATCATTTCTATATTTTGGAATTCCAAATGTTAGAATTAAATTGAATATGTTTTTTAGAATTGAATATTTATTTTCAGCAGATTCATATAAACTTAATTCAATTTCTTCGTTATAAATTTTTGATGCGTAATTTTCTAAAAATTGTCTAATTTCTATGTAGTTTTCTTTAAAATCTTTATTTTTTAATGAATGTGCACCACCTGATTTTATTGGTAAGCCTTCATATGAGAGAAATGTTTTCATAAAATGTCAGCTAACGGGCCGCGGCTTGGCGAAGAACGGGAGAGAAATTGAGCGAAAGCTCAAGTTCGTCCGTTCAAGCAAATTGCTCTTTTCTAAAACTAATTTAAGTTGAAGTTTTAAGAAAAGCAATTTTGCGAGCGGAAAAAGATGGGATGAAAGTTTACTTTCAGCCCGTTTTTCGTAAATACTATGTTATATGTAGTTTTATTTTGAGGTATTTTTAAAAACTATTTTATTGTAAAAGTTTAATGAATAAAATGATACGAATAAAAGTAAAGTAGGAAATTAAAAATACAATATTATTATTGAAAATAATGTATTTATATCCATTTTACTATCAGGACTAATACATATAGCAATTGCTAAAATAAGTAAACTTATAATGATTAAACTAATAACAGATAATCTAATTAAAATGTAATTTGATTTAGTTTTAAATGTAATTAAGTCAATTTTATTATTTTTTAAATCATAATAATAGTCACATAAAGAAAAATATTTACCAGAATTTTTTATGAAGAAAACATATAGTATAGGCATAGGTAAACAACAAATAAAAGTTATTATATAGCTGGAGATTTTAGAAAAGCTATTTATAAAATTTGTGTGTCCTTTCATAGTTTATTTAATAAAATTACATATAACGGGAAACGCATTGGCGAAGTGGCGGGTAAATTGGACGGAAAGTTCAATTTAGCAGTAACGTAGCCGATGTGTTTCCACAGAAGCTAAATTAACTAAAAAAGCTGAATGTGGAACACATTCGGCGGCTTAATATGTAGAAACTTTCAATTAGTCGTGAACGCCGCCATTTTGCCAATGCGATGTTATATGCCGTTTTTATTTCATTTCTTCAATTGGGACTTGATTGTTTGAGTTACTTATCAAAACTGCGTAATCAATAAAATCTGTCGTAGCTTTTCCTTTTAAAACTTTACCATTACTCTTTTTTAGAAAAAGTTTTACTTCTTTCAAGTCTGTTCCACTATTGTAAGGTGAGTTTTCATTATTAAGTCTGAAAAGTGTTATATCTGATAATTTTGTGTTTTTCAGTTTCTTGATACCTTTAAAATACTCTTTCCAATAATCTCCAATTCCGTAACCTTTTTCGGTTGTATAGCTTTGGTAATTTCCTTGTTTATCATAGACTTTATCCCAAAGAACTTCACTTTTAGTTAAGTATCCAATAACAGTAATTACTTTGTTTCGCTCATAAACGTTTTGTTCTATCAATCTTGTAAAAAATGATGGATAATTTTGTTCACGTTCTTTTTCAAGATGAAAAAAACCATACTTGGCAAATTGCTTTTTTGTTTCAAGATGGTAGATGTCTTTTAGATAAACGTAGTTTTCAAAAATTATTTTTTCTCTATCTCTTTCTCCATCAAAATTTTGAGCAATATTTTTCAGAATATGATGAAAACTTATTGTGTCGTTAATTTTATGAACGTAAATATTTTTATTCGTTTCGTAATCGTTGATAAAGTTTTTTAGAAGTTGAACTGTTTCTTTTTTACGAATACTAAAATCAAAATCTTTTTCTGTCGATATTTTGTTTAATTCATCTTTCGATTTCCAATTTTGGATATTTTCGGTTAAAAGTAAGATGTGCTTTATGGGAAACTTATATTCGTTGATAACATCGAAACCAATCACTTTTATTGGATTACTATTGTATGATTGGTTTAACAATCTCAGGTTTTTCCAATGCTCAAAAGTTTCGATTGTTCCTTCCTGACTTACAATGGTCTGAAAAGCCAAGACCAATTCTTTCAAAAGTTCTTCGTTGCCTGTTTCTAAATATTGTTGAAAGAAAAATGCTTGACTAAAATTTGTTTCGGGAATATAATAGTCAAGAGCATTTTGTTTATTCAGATTTTGAATCAGTCGTAGTTCGGCATCATAAGTCTTAGCACTTCCGTGATAAGCTCCAAAACCAACTATTTTGAAGTCTGTTTGTGGAAATTTAAAGTCGGATTTCTCAATGTCAAATCGGTTTTGCTTTAGATAGTCTTTTTTGTTTTGCGAAAATACAGTTAGAGAAAATGTTAGGATAAGGATTGTTAATATGTTCTTCATACGTTTTTTACTAAACACGATTCTGTTATTCGATTTGTTACATTCTGTTTTCGGAAGCGTTGTTCTAAAATGGCATATAACGAGCCGAGTATTTGCGAAGAACGGGAGAGAAGTTGAACGTAAGTTCAATTTCGTACGTTCAAGCAAATTGCTTGGCTGAAACTAAATTAGAAAAAAGTTTTTTGATAAGCAATTTTGCGAATGGAAAATATTGACAAAAAAGTTAGCCTTCAGCCCGTTTTTTCGCAAATACTTTGTTAGCTGTAGTACTTTTTAATATGATTCATCAGGTTTCCACTTTATTTCTTCCATTATTTCTTCAAATGTGAACTTGCCTAATTTTATTATATTACCTTTTTTGTCAATATATCCATGTCTTTCACATTGAATTGAATAATGATTACAAATATTATCATGTTCATGCTTACCCCAAGGTATTTTTTTACAATTTTCAGCAATTATTGCATGACCATTATGAAATGAGGTT
>NZ_RDOJ01000033.1 GCF_003687725.1 Faecalibacter macacae | reverse complement strand
TTTGCAAGTGCTTTTGCACTTTTCGGAACATTCGCAATGGCGAATGAAGTCAATGTAGAATTACAAGAGAATACAGTTGATATTACTGTAGAATTAGAAAGAGAATGTCAAGCCTTTGATTCTGTTTCTGAGTGTGGTGGTCAATTCATTGCTTGTAAAGAAGTGGGAACATCTTGGAATTTAATGAATTTACTTATAGCAGATTTCCAATTATGTGAATTGGAACAAAGTATGGGATTATAAATTAATTTTAGAAGTAATAAGCTTTATAATAAGCTTGTTACTTCTTATTTAAATGATACTATGAGAAATTATTTGTTTTTATTTTTTTTATTTATTACTTATTTAACTTCAGCTCAGTATAAATTATCCTATAATTATACATATCAATACGATAGTTTAAAACCTAATAAAATAATTAGTGAAAATGTGATCATTATAAAAACTCCAAGTGTAAGATATTATTATGGTGAAAATTTTCTAAAACTAATAGAGATAGAGAGTATAGGAAATATAAATAATGAAGATCCACAATTAATGTGGAAAAAATTAGCTGAAGTTCCTAGAACTAAACTTTTTAATATTGTTATCCTTAAAGAAGATAATTTAAAAATATTTAATAGCCGTATAGAAAATCAAACCACTTTAGATTTTGAACCAATTAATTGGAAAATAGATAATAATACCTCTATAAATAATTATAAAACAGCTACAGCTACATTTTTAGGAAGAAATTGGATAGCAAAGTATAATGAATCTATTCCTATTAATGATGGTCCTTTTATATTTTCAGGTTTACCTGGGTTAATTATAGAATTACATGATGAGCAAGGTTATTTTAATTGGAAATTGAATTCATATAATTTGGATTATAATGATAAAAGTTTGACAAAGGAATTGATAGAATATAAGTATAAGTCTATTACAAATTTAGAGCTTAAGGATTTTAATAAAATTATTAAAGAAAACTTTTTAAATCCTACGATTTCAATTCAATCAGCAGGTATAGAATTAGAAGAAGAGAGAATTAAAAGAATTATAGAAAATCAAAAATTACAAAAACATAGATTTTTAATACCAGATTTATGGACGTATTTGTAAAATAAATTATTAATTTGAAACCAAAACTTTCCCTACTATTATTACTTATAGCCAATATTCTTTTTGCTCAATTAACCATATCTGGAACAGTAAAAAACGAAAAAGGGCAACCCATTGCTGGAGCAAATGTAATTTTGTCCCCAAGCGATGCGGATATTACTTTGGCTTATTTTATTACAAAAGCTGATGGTAAATTTACGTTAACGCTAAAAGAAACTTCTCACGAATTGTACGAGGTAAAAGTTCGTGCCTTGAATTATGCATTTACATCCGATTTGGTCAACGAATCAACTTCTAATTTTGATTTTACATTGCAAGAAAAAGCAATTGAGCTAAAAGAAGTGCAATTGAAGCAACCTGCAGTGCGAAAAAAAGGCGATACTATTGCTTACGATGTAACGAACTTTAAAGATATACAAGATCGTACAATAGCTGATGTCATCAAAAAAATGCCAGGAATAGAAATCGAATCTTCTGGTCGAATTTTATATCAAGGCGAACCGATTAATAAGTATTATATAGAAGGAATGGATCTTTTGGGTGGTAAATATGCTTTAGCTAACGAAAATCTTTCGGCAGATGCAGTAGATAAAGTACAAATATTAGAAAATCATCAGCCCATCAAAATGTTAGATAGTTTAGTGATTAGTTCTAAAGCTGCATTAAATATCAAACTTAAAAATAAAATTACTTATTCTGGTAAAGCAGAAATCGGTTTAGGTGTTTCGCCATTGTTGTATCAAACCAATATTACACCAATGTTGTTTAAAAAGAAACAGCAAATGATTGGTTCTTACCAATCCAATAATCGTGGTGAAGATGTAACGAAACAAATGGATATATTATCTTTGGAAGATCTTTTAAATAATACTGAACGTTTTTCTAATGAAGGTTGGTTAGGTATATCTTCAGTACAAACGCCTCATTTTAACGAAAAAAGATGGTTGGATAATGCTGTTCAATTAGGTACTTGGAATCATTTGTTTAAACTAAATAAAGAACTCGATTTACGCTTTAATCTATCGTATACCAATGATTATCAAAAACGAATAGGGCAAAGTACAAAACAATATTTTTTACCATCTGGAAATTTATTGTTAAATGAACAGAAGCGTAATCATCTTCAATCTGAAAATTTATCAGCAAAAGCGACATTACTACGCAATAGTACAGATAATTATTTGCAAAACGAAATTGAATTTAGAGGTGCATGGAATCGTTCGCATGGTTATTTAAAACGAGATGACGAATTGGTCGATCAAATTTTACAAAAGCCGAATCAAGAATTTGCCAATCAATTCAAAATCATAAAGAAAATAGGAAAGCAGTTGGTAACTATTCGTTCATCTATTTCTTACAAAGATTATCAAGAAGAGTTATCTATTTCTCCTGGAGTTTTTATTGATATGATTAACCAAAATCAAAACTATCAAAATGCTTTTCAACGCATAGATTTCAATAAATTTTCGACCAACAATTTTATTGAATTTTCGAAAGGAATTCAATCGATTTCGGTGCATTCAAAAATCGGATTTGGATATCTCAACCAAACAATGGAAAGTAATTTGTATGCTGATGAAATGCGTATTGGTAATCATTTTACAAATGATGTGAATTGGTCCATATTTAATTACTATTGGGATAATCGTTTCGAATATAGAAAAGGAAATTTTAGAACCACTCTTTTGTTACCCATAGAAATGAATCATCTTCAGATGAAAAATCTAGTTAAGAATGAAGAAATGAATCGTTTGTTCGTGAATCCGAATTTATTTTTATCATACAAATTATCCAATCAATGGGAATTACGATCTACAAACACATACAAACAGAGTTTAGGAAGTTTATCACAAATACATGAGAATTATATTTTATACAATTACAACACAATACAACAGCGTGACGGAAAATTAAATGAACGTAATTCTTGGATTTCTTCTATAAAAGCTGAATACAAAAATCCAATCAAAGCTAGGTTCATTAATTTGGGGTATAATTATTCGTGGATAGAAAATACTTTATTGAATAATTATCAATATAATTCAGATGCAAGTTCCATTTTACAAGTTGTAGAACAAACCAATCATCAATTATCCCATAACTTAAATGCTAAGTTTAGTCAATATTTTTCAAAATTAAAATCAACTTTCGAAGTTGAAATTTTTCAACAATGGTCTAAAAATGATGAATATCTCAACAATGAATTTATTGAAGTCAATAACCAAATAACCAACATAAAAACAGGTGTTAAATTTCGTCAGTTAAGTTGGATGACATTTGAATATAACTATTCATGGTTCAACTACAGAAGCAAGAT
Source organism: Faecalibacter macacae (assembly GCF_003687725.1). Taxonomy (GTDB): domain Bacteria; phylum Bacteroidota; class Bacteroidia; order Flavobacteriales; family Weeksellaceae; genus Empedobacter; species Empedobacter macacae. The sequence goes on along the minus strand of NZ_RDOJ01000033.1, from coordinate 576 downwards.
CATGGTTGATCCATCGCGTAAAATAGTCAACCAAGAGCATCAATTGGGGTTCCATTTTTTTCCAGCCGATCGTCATTATATCAAATTGAATATGGATGCTTATATTAATGATGATTCTACGTTAAATCCAAATTCTTTTTTTGGCGATTTGATGTATCGATACACGTTAAAGAAAAAGAAAATCGATTTCGAATTAACAGCTTATAATCTGTTCAACGAAAAATATTTTTCTCAAAATAGTTTAAGTTCATATTACGAAATGCGCTATCAATACAAGCTAAGACCAACACAAATTATGCTAACAACACGTTTTACGTTTTAAAATATAAACTTCCTTTTGTGGAAGTTTTTTTGTTTGGGTGTTTCCTCGCTTTATTCTTATAAAAAAAATGTGATCCTGAACTCGTTTCAGGATCACATTACGCTATACAAATCTGATGAGAAGCTGAAATGAATTCAGCTTGACAAAGGTATGTATGTAATTCAGAGTTTGTCGAAGAATAGTTCAATAAAAGTCATCCTGATTTCTATGACAAAACCAAGTTATTTTTATAAATATTTTGATTTTTAATTAGT
>NZ_RDOJ01000032.1 GCF_003687725.1 Faecalibacter macacae | reverse complement strand
AATATAAAAGCCCAATAAATTATTTGAGATGGTTTTATTTTTGAGTTTGTCATTTCAAAATTGCATACAACGAGCCGGGTATTTTGCGAAGAACGGGAAGAAATTGAACGCAGTTCAATTCGTCACGGACTGAGCAAATTGCTCTTTTGTTTTGATAAATTTAAGAAATAAATTGAAACAAAAGCAATTTTGCGATAGAAAAACATAGGCTGAAAGTTTACTTTCAGACCGTTTTTCGCAAATACCATGTTATACGCTTTTGCAAATTGATTGAAAAATGAAAAAATAGGAAATAAGAAATAATCTTTAAGCTCAAATATTTCGAAAAGGTTGAAAAAATCTGAATTTAAAGTTTGAAAATCGATCAGCTGAATTTGTAAGAAATACAAAGAAAACTAACTTTCGAAATATGAAAAAGTATTTTCGAATTATAGAATAACTTTCAAGAAAATGATGAAATTATAAATCGTAAAAAACTATAATTTCAAATAAATGCTTTCTGAATTTTATAAAAAGCTGAATAATTATTTACGGAAAATTTCAGTTTACGGATTAACTATTTTGTTTGAAAATTACTAAATCGAAAGTTTGAAAATCGTGAAAAATTTAAAAGAATTTGAGATAAAAAATCGTTCGAAAAAATTGGATACCCGAAACTGCAATTGCGTATAACGGGCCGCGGCTTGGCGAAGTGCGGGCTTGAATTGAGCAAAAGTTCAATTCAGAACCGAACGAAGCAAAAGCTGTGGCTTTTGGTAAATTTAATAAAAAAACAAAAGCAAAACAGCTTTTGCGGATAAAATAGGCGAGAAGTTCAAGTTAGCACTTAACCCCGCATTTTGCCAAACCGATGTTAGGCGATCGGCTTTATTTGGAGTTCAAATTGTCCAAAAATTTATGTGGATCTTTGATAAAACTATAGGCATTTGAATTTTGAATACTAATTTTTATTTCCTCAAAATTTGGATTCATTAGTTTTCCACTTCTGTCCATAAACAACCATTCATTCTTTTCTGCTAAATTTATCATATTTTTCAAAAATTCAAGATTATTCTCTCTTAAATCTGCTCTAAATGAAAACTCTTTTATTGTAAAATCTGTTTCATTAAGATAAATTGATGCATCATTATCTAAAGTTTCGGTGTATCGTTTCCAATTGAAGTTAGTTTTATCATTTCCCCAATTTGCTCGTTCAATAATCGAATCAATTTTAGGAATAATATTTTCAGGATTTAATTTTGCTTCAATCCAATATATTTCAGAATCAGATTCAAAATAACCTGTTTCTGTACTTACATTAATTTTTTTAGGAATTTCTTTGTGTTTTTTTAGAATTCCTTGTTTTGGTATAACTTCTAAAAAATATTGATAAACTGCCATTATGCGTAATTTTTGTAAGCTGTCGCCTAACGAGCCGGGTATTTTGCGAAGAACGGGAAGAAATTGAACGAAGTTCAATTCGTTACGGACTGAGCAAATTGCTCTTTTGTTTTGATAAATTTAATAAATAAATTGAAACAAAAGCAATTTTGCGATAGAAAAACATAGGCTGAAAGTTTACTTTCAGACCGTTTTTTGCAAATACCATGTTATACGCTTTTGCAAGCTGACTGAAAAATAAAATAATAGAAAATTAGAAATAAACTTCAAGTTCAAATATTTCAAAAAAGTTGAAAAAAGCTGAATTTATGGTTTGAAAATCGATTAGCCGAATTTGTAAGAAATATAAAGAAAACAATCTTTCGAAATCTGAAAAATTGAGATTGTTTAATTTATAAAAATACAAGAAAATGCTGAAACTTCAGCTCGAAAATAGCATTTGGTTCAAAAAAACAGAATAAATTGCTAAAAAAATACTGAAAACTGAATTTCTGAAGATTTGAATTTCGGAATTGCAACTTGTTTGAAAATTACTAAATCTAAAGTTTGAAAATCGTGAAAAAATTAAATGAATTTGTGATAGAAAATAGTTCGAAAAACTTGGATGCCCGAAACTGCAATTGCGTATAACGTTAAGGTGCTTGGCGTTCGTGTGGACTTTCAAGCACTAACTTTCAAATTATAACTTCACACCGCATGACGCCAAGCACGTGTTATGTGATGTACTAAAAATTAAAAAATATGGCATTAATGTGTTATTTAGACAATGAACATCGAGAAAGATATAGAAACTCATTTGTGATGTTTGGAGTAGAGCAAGAAGTCAAAGAATTATTTAAAGAAGCATTATCTTACGATAAAAGCCTTTTGATTAGAGCGTATGAAGAACCTATTTACAAACGCTTTCTTTTTTGGAAGTACAAAACAAATGAAGTAGAAATTAAATATTTTCTTTATCACGAAACTTTTGATAATAACGGAAAATCATTTAACGAAGCTCAACAAATGAGTTGTGCATCAGGGAATAAAGAAAAAGTTATGGCTTACTTATATGGATTTATAAATGGATTTACTCATTGTAAGCGTTCTGAAAAGTATATCACATAACGAGCCGAGTATTTGCGAAGAACGGGAGAGAAGTTGAACGAAAGTTCAAGTTCGTCCGTTCAAGCAAATTGCTTGGCTGAAACTAAATTAGATTAAAGTTTTTAGAAAAGCAATTTTGCTAGCGGAAAAAGATAACAAAAAAGTTAGCCTTCAGCCCGTTTTTTCGCAAATACTATGTTACCTGCAGTGCTTTTTAATCTTCAATTTTCTGATATTCAAGTTCATTGCTTTTGATATCAAGTTTCAAAAAAAATCGAGTAGGAATATTATTAATTTCGGTGTAGAATTCACGAGAATAAAAATCAGGATATTTATAGTTCAAAATATCATGTGATAAATATCTGTTTTTCTTTTCTGAATTTATTCTTATATCTTCATTAGATTTTAAATTTTCGAAATTTTTTGAATTTATAATTACTGAAATTAAGTTTTGTTTGTCAGTATTGGAAATTTCAATTTTTGTTTTTTGATACCTCTCAGGCATTCCACTAACATCGTTTTCAAGTATTTTAAAAGTATCTTTAAGATTTAAATTTATGACTTGCAAATCATTTTTTACATCTTCATTCGAAATTGTGTTTTCATCAATGTAATTTAATGAAAATAGAAATCCAACAAAAAGAAAAAATAGTATCGGTATAATGATTCCAATTTTACTTTTCTTTTTGATTGAAATAAAAAGCCAAATTAAGCAACAAGTTGTCAGAATGACTAAAATTATTAATAAATAAAATATTCCTATTCCCATTTTTATAACGATGTTTTTGGTAGCATTGCAGGTAACGTGCCGAGTATTTGCGAAGAACGGGAGAGAAATTGAACGTAAGTTCAAGTTCGTACGTTCAAGCAAATTGCTTGGCTGAAACTAAATTAGATTAAAGTTTTTAGAAAAGCAATTTTGCGAGCGGAAAATAATGACAAAAAAAGTTAGCCTTCAGCCCGTTTTTTCGCAAATACAATGTTAGCTGTAGTATCTATAATAATTTCAAAGAAAGAATTGATAAATCTTCACCAGTCGGGCTTAAAATTTCCAATGTTGTATCTACAAAACCTGCGGATAAATATAGTTTATTAGCAGAAATATTGTATTTATGTACGGATAATAAAATTTCGTTTATATTCTCATAATTTTGTAGAACAAAATCAGAAAGTTGTGACATTGCTTTTTTTCCAATGCCTTGCCCTTGAGTATTAGGATTTATTGAAAGGGTTCTAAGAAGTATTGCATTCTCATTATTTTTAAGTAACAATTTATCCTTACCCATGTCTAAAATAAAAAAACCTACAGGTTTTCTATTATTTATAATGGTTATTATATTTTTACACGAATCATATAGATCTTTTCTTTCATTAATGCAAAAATCTATTGTAAATGTAAATTTAGATTGTTCTTCATTTAAATTGTAATTCAAGTCATCGTAATGATTTGAATTATAAAACATCAATTCTACCATAATTAATTTTTCAATCCTTCAAAGGTAATAAAATCATATAAAATTTTGTAGTTAGATTTGATATTACAGCTAACGAGCCGGGTATTTTGCGAAGAACGGAAAGAAATTGAACGAAGTTCAATTCGTCACGA
>NZ_RDOJ01000031.1 GCF_003687725.1 Faecalibacter macacae | reverse complement strand
TCGTGACGAATTGAACTGCGTTCAATTTCTTTCCGTTCTTCGCAAAATACCCGGCTCGTTAGCTGTAATATTTCTCAAAAACTAATCAAATGGCAACAATCAATGGATTTATCCGATCGTACGGAGCTGCAGTAAGAAGATCTGAAAGAAATCAACAGAGAAGAAATCGTGAAGCTGCAAAAAGATTTAAAGAACAACAGAAGCAACTTGAATTTGAAAATGTAGCTCAAGCTGTATCGGAATGGAATGATTATGTGGAAATATTAAAATCAATTCACAAAGAATCTAGTGAAAAAGTTGATTGGAATAGAATTAAAACAGAACCCAAACCAATTGAACCAATATATTTGAATTCACATGAAAACGAGGCTAAACAAAGACTCAATAATTTCAAACCTAACTTACTAGATAAGATATTCGGCTCAACAAATAATAAAATTAAAAATCTTGAAAATCAAGTATCAATTGCAAAAAAGAAAGATGAAGATAAGCACAAAATTGCAATTAACGAATTCAAAAAAGACTTATTAGATTGGGAAGAATTACAAAATATATCACTTGGTATTGAACGTAAAGAAACTGAAGCTTATTTAAACGCAATAAAGTATTTTGAACCTTTTTCAGAAATTTCAGAATTAGGTTCTCAGATTAAATTCAAATTTGCAGAAAACCATATTGAAATTGATATAAACACAAATAGCATTGAAGTTATTCCTGATTATGAATTGAGACAAACTTCAACTGGGAAACTTTCAAAAAAAAATATGTCTAAAACAAACTTCTATGAACTTTATCAAGACCACATTTGTAGTGTAGTTCTTAGAATTAGTAGAGAAGTTTTTGCTTATCTTCCTGTTGATTTTGCTATAGTAAATGCTTTATCTGAAATGGTTGATTCTCAATCTGGTCATTTAGAAAATAAAGTAATTTTATCGGTAAAAATAGTACCTGAAACATTAGAACGACTAAATTTAGAAATGATTGACCCTTCAGATAGTATGCGAAATTTCATTCATAAAATGAGCTTCAAAAAAACTTCAGGATTTCAAGAAGTTCAAAGAATACAATAAATACTACAGCTAACATGGGTTTGGCGCAATGGCGGGTTAAGCGTAAAATTAATGTTTTGGCATTCTATTCCGCAAAAAGCCAATTAAATTGACTTTTTTTTGTAAATTTATTCAATTAATTGGCTTTTGCTTACTGTGTCGCTAAATTGAAACTTTTCGCTTCAATTTCCGCCACTGACGCCAAGCCCCAAAACGTTAGCTGTAATAGTTCCTAAAATTCCGCAAAAATGAAACATCTATTGATTCTTCTATTTTTAAGTATAATTAATATTTCTTGTGCTCAAGAAAAAAATCAGAGATTAATTCTTGGAGAAAAATATGCCAAAGAAGTCTTAGAAGAAACACTAAAAAATAATAAAGTTCATAATGTAATAGATAACAAAACACCTATTATTAAAAATGACTCAACTGCTATAAAAGTTGCAGAATCAATTTTGTTTGAAATTTATGGTGAAAATAATATCATCAAACAGAAACCGTATGAAATATACAAAATTGAAAGCTACTACGTAATCTCTGGAACTCTTCCTAAAAATTATGTTGGAGGAACATTTTTGATAATAATTAATTCTTTTAATAGTGAAATAATTAGAATAACTCACGGAAAATAACTACTACAGCTAACAAGGGTTTGGCGCAATGGCGGGTTAAGGCTAAATTTAAAGTTTCGGCTTTCTATTCCGCAAAAAGCCAATTACATTGACTTTTTTTCTTAAATTTATTCAATTAATTGGCTTTTGCTTACTGTGTCGCTAAATTGAAACTTTTCGCTTCAATTTCCGCCACTGACGCCAAGCCCCGAAACGTTGTATGTAATTATCAAAACAACTTATGAAATTAATATATACTTTTATTATAAGCTTATTCATCATAAGTTGTAATAAAAATTCTGAAATCGAATATCAATTCGATAACGACTACATTTTTAATGACTTTAAGAAAGAATTTATTTCTTATGATTTAAATAATATAAACGATTCTATTTCTGAAAGAAAAACTTTATACAAAGATAAATTAATAAGAACTGACACATTACTTTCTAAAAATCAAAAAAGTAAATTTATTGGTTGGACAAAATTTTACGATACTATTGAAAATTCAAATACAGAAAAATTTATTGAAAACTTCAGGTTTAAAAATAATATTATAAAGTTTAACCAATTAATTGTTAAAGAAAATGACACAATTAATTATTCTGAAAGCTTTTTCTATAAATTTCATGATAATAAAATTATATTTTATCTTCCAGAAAAAATGAAATTTTCTAGAAATTCTAATAATGAAATTCTATTTTTTTTACTTGATGATATTGAAAATCCATCTGTAAATCTTCAACAATTATTCAAACAAAAAAGTGAAAATTTAAACTTTCTAACTATTCATGTTAAATCGAATTACTCAGAAGCTGAATATCTTATAGATCCAGAAAAAAAAGATCTTAAAGGTATTTTTGTATATTTTGAATATGAACCAAAAACTTTTGATATTCTTGCTCATTCTATACTTTATGTAAAAAGATAACTACATACAACATAGTATTTCGCAAAAAACGGGCTGAAGGCTAACTTTTTATCCATAATTATCCGCTCGCAAAATTGCTTTTCTTAAAACAATACACTAATTTAGTTTCAGCCAAGCAATTTGCTTGAACGGACGAACTTGAACTTTCGTTCAACTTCTCTTCCGTTCTTCGCAAATACTCGGCTCGTTAGCTGACATTTTTAATAAAAGTCGTTAAAAAATTAAAATTTCATTTAATTATAAAATTTTTTAAAAACATACTAAAATGAAACTCAAAATACTGTTAACTTTAATTTTATTAAATTTCACATTATTTCTATTTGCACAAGAAACTACAAAACCAATTAATGATGTAGAAATTGAACGTACTGTTTCAATTATTGATATTGAAGGTAAAAAGTACGAAAATGTAAAAGTTAATTTAAAATCAATATCACCAGATTATTTCATCTCAGACATTTATAGAGTTAAAGTAAATATTACAACTGAAGAAGGTAAATCTTTATGGAAAAAAACTCTTAAAAATGTTTACCTATATGTATTTTCGAATGGGCAAGTTCAAGTTGGAAAACCAAACTTTGATATGATCGTTCTTTATAAAAATGACACCGGAATTTTCACCGGAAAAGTACGTGAAAAAGAAGGTGTATATTAAAAAAAACGTCAGCTAACATGGGTTTGGCGCAATGGCGGGTTAAGGCTAAAATTTGATGTTTCGGCTTTCTATTCCGCAAAAAGCCAATTATATTGACTTTTTTTTGTAAATTTATTCAATTAATTGGCTTTTGCTTACCGTGTCGCTAAATTGAAACTTTTCGCTTCAATTTCCGCCACTGACGCCAAGCCCCGAAACGTTACATGCAATACTTAATCAAAAGAGATGCATAAAATTGAAGACATAATTTTATTTATTAAGAAAGAAACTTCATCATCAATAGAAGTACATCCAGATACTGATTTAGAAAAAGATATTAGAATAACTGGAGATGACATTTCTGATTTTTTGAATAAATATTCCTTAGAGTTTAACGTCAATATGAAAAACTATTTGTGGTATTTTCATCAACACGAAGAAATATATGGAGGAATTGGGGCTTTGTTGTTTAAAACTCCAAATGATAGAGTAAAACATATTGGAATAACTCCTAAAATTCTATTAGAATCAGCAAATGAAGGCTATTGGAATGTTAATTATCCTGAGCATAACCTTCCTAAATTTCGTTACGATGTAATTACTAATTTTATTATCGCAATTTTAATTATAATATTTTTTGTATTTATTATGTATAAAAAGTACAGCATGTAACATCGGTTTGGCAAAATGCGGGGTTAAGTGCAAAATTGAACTTCTCACCTTTTTATCCGCCAAAAGCTGTTTACTTTTGTTTTTTTATTAAATTTACCAAAAGGCTCACAGCTTTGGCTACGTTTCGGTCTGAATTGAACTTTCGCTCAATTCAAGCCCGCACTTCGCCAAGCCGCGGCCCGTTATACGCAATTGCAGTTTCGGGCATCCGATTTTTTCGAACGATTTTTTATCTCAAATTCT
>NZ_RDOJ01000030.1 GCF_003687725.1 Faecalibacter macacae | reverse complement strand
TTTTGGCTCATAACAACACTAAATTAATAATTTATAGTGTTGCATTAGTTTTCTGAACCCGCGAGTAAATTGCACACAACGGTTTGGGTATTGCCGAAGGCGGGGATTTTTAGCACCGAACTTCAATAGAAATACCAAAGTTCAAATATAGTAAAAAAGTTCAATAGAATTCCTTCAGCCCCGCTTTTGGCAATACCTTGTTAGCGGTAGTGCGTTATCTCAATATTTCACCGTCTTTCATTTCTATTATTCGGTCGCTTTTTTTGGCAAAATCATCATCGTGGGTTACGGCTATAATCGTTTGTCCGTAATTTCGTTTGAGGTCTTGAAAAATATCAAAAACTATGTCGGTATTTTTACTGTCCAAATTTCCTGTGGGTTCATCTCCCATAATAATTAAAGGGTCGTTGATTAAAGCACGAGCAATTGCTACACGCTGTTGTTGTCCGCCTGAAAGTTTACTTGCTGGTTTTAGGGCTTGGTCTTTTAATCCTAATATTTCTAATTTCTGATAGGCTCTTTCTTCAATTTCTTTTTCGGAAAGTTTGCCTAATTTTAAAGCTGGTATCATCACATTTCGTAAACAAGAAAATTCGGCTAATAAGTAATGAAATTGAAAAACAAAACCAATTTTTTCGTTTCTTAATTTAGCTAATTGGTCTTTTGATAATCCAGTGGTTAATTGATTGTCAATAAATAAATTTCCTTTATAATCAGTATCCATTGTAGAAAGTATATACAACAGAGTAGATTTTCCACTGCCTGATTTTCCTATCATCGATAAAAATTCTCCTTTCTGAACTTCAAAATGTATGTTTTTCAATACTTGAAATTCTGTTGGTTCGTGAAAGAATTTATCTATATTTTCTGTTTTTAATATTGTATTCATTTTTATTTTCTTAAAATATCTATAGGATCTACATTGGCTGCTTTTTTGGCTGGAATATATCCTGCAAAAAATGTAATAAATAATCCAATCAAAACGCCTTGAACAAATTTTTGAGGTTCATAATCTATCGGAAAATAACCAATATCGCCGCCGAGATAAACTCTTTTTAAAATGGTAATTAAAATTGTTGCCATAATTACACCTCCAATTACGCCCATTATTCCAATGGAAATGGCTTGTGTTACAAAAATTCTAATAACATCTTTTCCTTTAAATCCCATTGCTTTAAGAATGGCAATATCATTTATTTTTTGTGAAACGGTCATATTCAAAATGTTGTAAATACCAAAACCTGCTACCAATAAAATAGTAAATGATACGAAAGTTATAATCATTTTTCGCATTTTATTGGTTGCCATCAAAGTTTCATTGGCTTGTTTCCAACCTTCGGCTTTGTAGCCCGTAATTTGTGTGAGTTTTTCTGCCACTTTCTCAGCAATTTCTGGGTCGATTACATTTACATTAATATCTGTAATATAGTTATTGCCCTGTTTTAAAAGCTGTTGTGATGCCGATAAATTAATGTAGGATTTTGTTTTATCGGTGATGGAATTATTGGTTTTAAATATTCCTACTACTTTAAACTTCCTGTTAATACTTTTAGAAGAAGTAAGGTTTAAATTATCATTTATTGCCAAATTCATTTTTTCGGCAACGCCACTTCCTATTATAATTCCATTGGGGTTAGATTTTAATAAATCAAAATTTCCATCCACCATAAATGATTTTATATCGTACATCAAATTAGCTTCATCTGGTTTTATGCCCACCGAAATTCCTGAAATTTGAGATTTCCCATTGTTGTAAAACACACTGGTATTTACTTGTGGCGTTACTACGGTTACTTTTTTTTGTTTCAAAATTGTTTCCATTACTAAGTTGGGATTGATAATCGTGTTATTTATGGGAACAACTTTCGGATTAACTATGATAGATTTGCTTTCGGAATGATTGATTAAAGGTTTGCTGATTTCATCATCTTTATACACTCTAATATGAGAAGTATTTCTAAAAATAGAAGTATTTGAGCTTTTATCAAAACCTACCAATAAACTATTCATAAATATGTAAACTGACATTCCTAACAATACACCCAAAACCGCTACGGCTGTGAGTTTTTTATTAGAAAAAATATAGGTTTTTGCAATGGTACTGTTTATGTTCATAACTTATAACTTCAATGGTAAAATCACATCATTTTCATTAATTCCACTCAAAACTTCTACAAATTCGGTAGATACAATTCCTATTTTTATTGTCACATACTCGTCTTTGCCTTTTACATTTACTTTGTTGCCATAGCCCATATAACTTCTAGGAATCAGCAGTGCATTTTTCTTTTCGCCTACCAAAATATTGGCTTCTAATTGAGTTCCGAAAATGGAATTTTGTATAGGCTTATCAAATGTAACTTTACAAATAAAAGATTGTGTTTTCTCATCAAAAGCAGATAAGATTTCAGATATTTTTCCATTTATAATTTCATCTTTATTGGAGTTTAAAGACACATAAACAGATTGACCCTGTTTAATTTTACCAATACTATTTTCATCAACATTTAAAACGGCTTCTAATTTATTGGAGTTGGCAATCGTAGCAATAACGTCTCCTTTACGCACATAATCTCCTGTGGTTTTATATTTTTTAATAACTGTACCACTTTCTGTTACCTGTATTGAGTTATAATTTTGCACCACCTGATTGTTTCTTAATTGCCCTTTGGTTGTAATATGTTGTTGCTTGGCGGTTTGCAAAATTTGATTGGCTTGTTTTTTTAATGCGTTCAAATTGGATAATGAATTTTGGCTATTCAATTTCATATTTTCATATTCTACTTTTGCTACGCTTTGACTTTGATACAATCTTTTATAGCGTTCTTCTTGGGTTTTATCTTGTTGGTATTTGCTTTCTGCAAACGCTATATTTTGTTGCAATTGTTGCATTTGAGGCGAATTAGCTGTTAAATTTTCATTTGTAATAACCAATTGTTCTTGTACCGTTTGCGTGTTAATTTCATTCGTTCTATTATCAATATTTGCAATAAAATTGCCTTTATTTACAGCAATTCCAACATCTAAATTTACATTTTGCAAAACTCCATCGGTTTGAGCTGTAAGATTATAAGAATCGTCCCACTCCAATTGTCCCGAAGCAAAAACAAGTTCTTTAATGTCTTGTCTAATGGGTTTTTCTTCTTTGCTTTTAGTGCAAGAAAAAACCGTGAATAATGTAAATAGTATAACTATGTTTTTCATCTTAAAATGTATTATTAATTTCAATTTTACTTTTGCTAAATCCAATATTGGTTAATACAGAAACTATATTTAGTTTACTAATAATCATATCGTTTTGCGAAATCAAAAGTTTGTCTAATGGTAAAATTCCTTCCTTAAATTGGTTAAAATTCTTCTCGTAGGTATCTTTTTTCAAATCAAATACCTTTTGAAAATTGATGAATTGTTGTAAAGATTTTTGATATTCCAAATTCAATTGTTCATTTTTACTTTCTGTTTCCGCCTTTATATGTTCATTTGTTTTTTGTAATATTTCCAATTGTATTTTTTTGCTTTTGATATTGGAAATACGCTGTATTGTTGGTAATTCCCAACCCAGTTTTAATCCCACATAATTAAAATTTTGCCAATTGGATTTGCTTGCGAAAAAATTGTCGTTACTCAAATTTTGCCAATTAAAAGAAGAAACAAAAGAGAGAGTAGGATAATTTTGATATTGTAAAGATTTGTATTCTTGCTGTGCCAATTGCGCTTGTAATTCGCTATTTTGGTTTTGTAGATTGTTTTGGTTTGCAGATAGGATTGTTTGGTCTTTAAAATCCCATATAGTTTGTTTTAAATTGCTTTCAATTTTATTTTCAAAAAATAGATTCAAAATTTCGTATTGAATTTTGGTATTCATTTCCAATTGTTCCAGTTTATCTTTTAACAAAATTAAATTAACTTCAGCTTCGTTTACTTCTTGTTTTCTTGCGATTCCTTCCTTATTTTTCTCTGAAATAATTTTTAGAATATTTTCGGCAATCAAAATATTTTCTTCTACAACTTCCTTTTGTCCATTAAAAGAGATGATATTAAAATACACCGCATTTATTTTTTCATATAGATTTTGTTCGTTGATTTTATTTTGATTTTCTACCAATTGCTCATTAATTTTTGCCGATTTTATTTGAGCAAAATTTGATAAATTGATAATGTCAAATTGTGGTTGAATATTGAAAGTAGAAACATATTGCTGTCCAATTTGCACTTCTTTAAAAGTTCCTGAAACTCCGCCAAACGCTTCGGCAGGCAAATAACTTATTGGTAAATTGATATTGTCTAAAACCTGAATACTTGTATTCACTTTTGGATTAAATGCATTGCCAAGAGCTGTTTTTTTTTCTAATTCTGCTAGATGTGTTTGAAGCTTTGCATTATCAAAACTGTAATTTTTCGTTTTAGAAAATTCCAATACTTCATTTAGCGTCGAAAATGTTTTACTTTCTTGGGCTAAACTGTTTTTGAAACTAAATAGTATCAGTGATAAAACCAGTATTTGTTTGTGAATATTCACTAACTTAAGCATATAATTTTTTTTATTTAATTAAAAGCAACTGACTATTTTCAATACCTTTTACCCAATGTTTTACTTGTGGTTCAATTTTGTAAAAATCACCAGCTTTGAGTGTTTTAAGATTGTTTTTCTCGTCTTCATAAACCACTTCACCAGTTACACAAATTAAAATAGCATCTGTTTTAGTAATGTGTTCTGCCAAAATACCATCTTTGTTTATCTGTAAGCTTCTTGTAACGCCTTCTTTTCCTTCAAAAAGAACATTTACAGATAATGATTTAGTGCTGTCGTGTAAAGAATCGAGTTGATTATATCTTATCATATTTTTAATATTTGAGTTGTTTGTTTTGTCTTGTGCAATAGAATTATTTGTGAATGCAAATAGTGCAAATGCGAAAAATGCAAATTTTATCTTTTTCATTTTTTAAATTTTTATAAGTGTTAATAGATTATTCATTGTTTCATTTCCTTTTTTTTCTAAATCAAAATGAAAGTTTTCCATTTTCCATTTTAGCATTTGTAATCTAAATGCTCCCATTGTAAAATGAACCAAATAATCGGAATCAATATGTTGATTAAATACTTTGGATACTTGTCCTTCTTCAATTACTTTCCTAAAGATTATAGAATTGGTTTGCATTAAATTTAAAATTGTATTTTTTATTTTTTCTGAATTATCCAAAAGTCCTTCCGACAAAACAATTACTATAAAGTGCGGATTGGTTTTAAAGAAAGAAAACTGACTTTTAAAAAGTTGTTTAAATTTTTCCTCTGCATTTAAATCCGAATTGATGATACTTTCGAATCGTTCATTTACATTTTTAGATAAATAGCTAATTAAATGAATGATAATTTCTTCTTTGTCCTTAAAATGTCGATACAAAGCACTTTCAGAAAACTTCATTTCTTGGGCAAGGTTTTTTGTTGTCAAACCCAGAATTCCTTTCTGCATCAGAATTTTACCTGATACTTCAATGATTTCTAATTGTCTAGTAGATAAATCTGTTTCCATATAATAGATGTTAGTGAATATTCACTCTTCAAAAGTAAAACTTTATTTTTAATAGACAAGTATTATTTTAAAATATTATTGATTTGTAGTTTTGGAAAGGGTTTGGACGGCGGTTTCAAGTTGCTAATGCAACGATAATATAAAAATAGTAAAAATTTTGATTATTTGATTTGTTGAATAATCATTCGATTAAAAACTTGCGCTGGTGAATATCCATCAAGTACTTTTCGAGGTCTTTCATTAAGTTCACGTTGCACTTTTTTAAGTTCTTTTTCAGAGTAAATTGAAAGGTCAGTTCCTTTAGGAAAATAATCTCTTAAAAGTCCATTTGTATTTTCATTTGTAGGTCTTTCCCAAGGCGAATAGGGATGTGTAAAATAGACTTGTACCTTCGTGTTTTTGGTGAATAATTTATGCTGAGCCATTTCAGTACCGTTATCGTATGTTAACGATTTTTTCATGAGCTTTGGCAGCTTCTTAAATTCCTTTTCAAAAGCCTTTCGAACGGTCTCCGCATTTTTGTCTTTTAAATGAACTAAAATCACCGCACGAGTAGATCTTTCAACCAACGTTCCAATAGCCGATTTATGATCTTTTCCGATAATTAAATCACCTTCCCAATGTCCAGGAATCTCTCTGCCTATAACTTCTTGAGGTCTTTCATCGATAGAAATACGGTCCTTAATTTTAATATCTTTCGATTCTTTAGAGCGAGCAGGTCCTCTAGTTTTTTTCTTTTGTCTTAGCGAGTCAATTAGTTCCTTTTTTAGGTGACTTTTACTGTGCAAATAGATATAAAAATAAATGGTTTCGTGGCTTACATTCATTGCTTTATTATGTGGAAAATTATGTTTTAAAAATATGGAAATTTGTTCAGGCGACCATCTTTTTTTGAGTTTAGAATGCACAATTTTTAAGAGCTTTTTATTGCTTAAAATTTTGCTTCTCCCATAGTTTTTATTCATCGAAATTTCAAAGGCAATTTGATGTGAAATAAAAGCATCGTAACATCTTTTTTTAAACTTTTTTACTTCTCTGGATATTGTACTTTTGTTTCTATTTAATAAAATAGCAATGGATGAAATGGAAAGTTTTTGATCTAAATATTTCTCAATTTTAAATCGTTCTTGAAGGGTTAATCTTGTATAATTTTGGCTCATAACAACACTAAATTAATAATTTATAGTGTTGCATTAGTTTTCTGAACCCGCGGACGCATTACCGCTAACGGGCTGCGGCTTGGCGAAGTGCGGGAAGAAATTGAACGCAGTTCAATTCGTCACGAACTGAGCAAATTGCTCTTTTGTTTTGATAAATTTAAGAAATAAATTGAAACAAGAGCAATTTTGCGAGAGAAAAACATAGGCTGAAAGTTTACTTTCAGCCCGTTTTTTGCAAATACCATGTTATGCGCTTTTGCAAGCTGACTGAAAAATAAAATAATAGAAAATTAGAAATAAACTTCAAGTTCAAATATTTCAAAAAAGTTGAAAAAAAGATGAATTTATGGTTTGAAAATCGATTAGCCGAATTTGTTAGAAATACAAAGAAAACCAACTTTCGAAATCTGAAAAATTGAGATTGTTTAATTTATAAAAATTCAAGAAAATGCTGAAACATCAGCTAGAAAATAGCATTTTGTTCAAAATAACAGAATAAATTGCTAAAAAAATACTGAAAACTGAATTTCTGAAAATTTGAATTTCGGAATTGCAACTTGCTTGAAAATTGCTAAAAACAAAGTTTGAAAATCGTGAAAAATTTAAAAGAATTTGAGATAGAAAATAGTTCGAAAAACTTGGATGCTCGAAACTGCAATTGCGTATAACGTTTCGGGTATTGCCGAAGGCGGGGAATTTATGGCTGAAAGCTTAAATTCTGCACCGAGGCAAGCCAAAACGAATTTTTATGAGTTAAATTTAAAAATAAAAAACGAATAAAATTCGTTTTTGGCGGAATAGTAGAACGAAAGTTGAATTTAGCACTTCAGCCCCGCTTTTGGCAATACCGTATTAGCGGCTGGTGTTTTGTTTATTTCTTTGCTATATAAATTTCAACTTCTGAATTTTCTCCATTTTGAGAGTTTTTGCCGTAAACTTCAAAATCATAAGTATATTTTCTATTCAATTCTTTGTCTCTATTCCAAATATCAATCCAAGTATTTACAACTGCGTTTGGCATTTCTCCTTTGGCTGTAAATTTCTGAAAGTTTTCAGTTTGAAATTCACGTCCGATTAAGCCTTCTGGAATTTTGTCAAGTGTTGAAACAGGAACTCCGATTATTGTTGTATAATCTTCAGTAAAGTCACTTTTATAATCTGTATAAATCGCCAAAACTTCATTAGAAACTTTGTTCGGAATTTTGTCAAATATGTTTTGGGTAAAAAAAAGTCCCCAAAGATTGTCTAAATCTTGTTGTGCTTTACTGTCTTTATTAGTCGTTCTGGTTGAAATTCCAATTATTTTAAATCCGTTTGTCATTTTATTATTTTATCAACTGTTATAATTCTGTAAGTGTTTGAGTTTACTGTGATTTTAATGTTTTTATCAGCGTTTGAAATGTAGAAATTTTTTCCGATTTTTTTAAAGTTGTTTATAGGTGTTTCTGAAATTGTTGCTAAAAGGTTGGTTTCGATTTCATTTTTAGAAAAGTTGCTTTTTAGTTTTTTGTTTATTCGGTCGTAAACAAGTTCGGTATAGCAAATATTGTTTAAAATTTTGTTTTTGTCAATGGTCATTTTAGTAGTTGTGTCAATTTAGCTGTGAGTTCGGTTACACTTGCCGCTAACGAGCCGGGTATTTTGCGAAGAACGGAAAGAAATTGAACGAAGTTCAATTCGTCACGAACTGAGCAAATTGCTCTTTTGTTTTTATAAATTTAAGAAATAAATTGAAACAAGAGCAATTTTGCGTTGAGAAAAACTTAGGCTGAAAGTTTACTTTCAGACCGTTTTTCGCAAATACCATGTTAGCAGAAGTATTTTATTCAAAAGAGTTTCCATTATAAATTGCTGTTTCAATTTCAAAATTTAATCTATTTACTAATCTTAAAAGTTCAATTGGATAATAATTTCGTAAAATAGCTTGATTTTCATTTATTAATACTCCAAATCTTAAGTATGAAAATGTTACTTTATGATTAGAGACTAATTTTTCTAATTCAATACAGTTTATATTAAGAAATTGAATAGCATCATTAATTTGACCATTCAAATTGTCCATTTCTTTATTTGATATTTTAATTGATATAATATAATTTTCGTTTAATCTTTTTTTTAGAGAATTTGTAAATTCACCTTTTTCATCAATTTTAAAGTTTGGTAAAGTAGTTGTTTTTATAAATTCTTTAAACGAATCGGTATCACTATAAATTTCTAATATACACATTTCAAATTTTAGTATTTTAAACAGTTTCAGGAGAAATATTTCTGCTAACGAGCCGAGTATTTGCGAAGAACGGGAGAGAATTTGAACGAAAGTTCAAGTTCGTCCGTTCAAGCAAATTGCTTGGCTGAAACTAAATTAGATTAAAGTTTTAAGAAAAGCAATTTTGCGAGCGGAAAATTATGGATAAAAAGTTAGCCTTCAGCCCGTTTTTTCGCAAATACTATGTTAGCTGTAGTTATAACTTTTAATTATCTTATTAAAAATTTCTAATAATAATGCAGATATTATGAATGCAATGGTAAAAAATGAAAAATTAGAAAAAGTTTCATTTATATATAGTCGGAAATCTAAACCATAAATTTTTTCTAAATAATTACGACTTATTATCAAGCTTATTACTAAGCCAATTCCAGATGATAATATAATTGTTATGAATTTCACTAATTTTTGAATTTTACTAAATTCATTATTATGTTTTTGAATTGAATAAATTAAAGATAAACCAAAAGCTATTCCTAATATAAAATATTGTGAAATTTCAGTAATTCCACCCTTTTTGAATGGAGATTCTATTATGAAAGAGATTAAAGATATGATCATCAATGCAGATAGAACTTTCTTAATTGAGAATAACATTTTATAGGTTCAGAGATTTTATAATTACAGCTAACGAGCCGAGTATTTGCGAAGAACGGGATAGAAGTTGAGCGAAAGCTCAAGTTCGTCCGTTCAAGCAAATTGCTTGGCTGAAACTAAATTAGTATATTGTTTTAAGAAAAGCAATTTTGCGAGTGGAAAATAATGACAAAAAAGTTAGCCTTCAGCCCGTTTTTTGCAAATACTATGTTACACGATGGCTTTATTTTTTATAAGCTTGATCTTTATAAATTTCAATAAATTCTTCGGCTTCTTTCATAGAGTTTGGAAATTCCGCATATTCATTGGTCAATTTTCCATCTTCAATCTTGTAAATATGTTGAAAAGGAAAACCGTTTTCGATTAAAAACTTAACTGTTTCCCAAGCTTTTTTATCGTTTTTTTTCGGTGCTCTAAATCTATGAGATAATAAAGTCATAGGTTTTCCACATTCAGGACAAGGATATGAAAGTTCTGAACCTAAATCAATATCACGATTGAATGAAATTTTACATTCTAAACATACTTTTTTATATCCCATTTTTGAGATTTTATTTCTAAAGATAATAAGTAGAATAATTATAACAATATCAGCATATATTAAAGTTTTCAAATTACTTATTGATTCACATAAATTGTCACCAGTTATTTTTGATATGCATTCAATTGGAGAATCAGTTTCGTATTTTAAACTTACCATTGTATAAATAATTCCGAAATAAAATATTGGAATTAGAATAATCAAAATTATGATTAATATGTAAAAGTATTTTTTCTTCAATTTATACGCAGAGTTGGGAAAGCTTTCGTGTAACGAGCCGAGTATTTGCGAAGAATGGGAGAGAAATTGAACGAAGTTCAAGTTCGTGCGTTCAAGCAAATTGCTTGGCTTAAACTAAATTAATTGAAAGTTTTTAGAAAAGCAATTTTGCGAGTGGAAAAAGATGGGATGAAAGTTTACTTTTAGCCCGTTTTTTCGCAAATACTTTGTTATACGACGTTTTTATTTTTTGATGAATTCAACATTATTTATAGTTTTCTCAATTAATTTATCTAAATGAACAATTTTCAAATTTTTATTAAAGTTATAATTGATATTAAGTTGATCATCAAAGTTCTTTAAATCAAATTCATCAAACCGATTATAGAATTTTTTATTATTTATATTGAAAAATAAATTTTTAAATGTAGAATGAGAAAGTATATGTATTGAAATGTTATTTTCTGAAAATCTTTTTACTCTTTGAGTTTCTAACTCGTTTAAATTCTTTAATATGTAATCTATTAATTCATTTGAAATAATAGTATAATTATACTGATAACAATTATTAAACTTTTGTATGTAAGAAATATTGTTTTCAAGCCATATTACTATAAATTCTTTGTTTGAATCTTGAAAACAATTATCTTTTTGAGAAGTATTTAAATAAATACTTCCATTGGAATATTTATTAAATACAATATAATTAAGATTTTTACTTTCTAAATCTTTAATAGTCGTGTTTTCTGAAATTCTATTATAAAATTCTTGTGAATCTTCAAGAGAAATTTTTGTATCAATTTCAGGTAATGTATATCTATAAATTTGTTTATTGCAGCTAAATAAAAATATAATTAATGTAAAATAGATACAAGTTTTCATAAAAATGTTGTATAACGTTTTGGGGCTTGGCGTCAGTGGCGGAAATTGAAGCGAAAAGTTTCAATTTAGCGACACAGTAAGCAAAAGCCAATTAATTGAATAAATTTAAGAAAAAAGTCAATATAATTGGCTTTTTGCGGAATAGAAAGACGAAACTTCAAAATTTAGCCTTAACCCGCCATTGCGCCAAACCCTTGTTAGCTGCTGCCAAATGTCACATCGAATATAATGTTTTCAAAAATGTCCCATAACATCCGATGTCAATCAACTCGTCTTTGTCAGAATTTATTGCAAGTCCGAACATTTTAGTTTCTTCGTCAAAATAAATTTTGTAACCTCTTTTGTCTTCATTTTCCTCAAGCACAGTCCATAATTCGTAAACGTCAGTAGAGTCATTAGAATTTTTATAATTCTGTTTTGTAGGCTCAATTAAACACTTTGTTAAGTCAAGTCCAAATACATTGTTTATATCAGGTTCGGATATTATTTTCACTATCAATTATGTCTCTAATCTCCTCGGCCGTCATTCTGAGATTTTTAAATGTTTGATAAGAATGTCTTCAACTTCTTCAGCAGATAAATTATCAAAGTCACCTGCGGGTGTATATGGAAAGTCTTCTGTTGTCGGTGGGTTTTCCAGCGAAACAAAAAACACATTGTCAGTTCTTCCGTTGTCAGTAATGTAAACTGTATATTTTTTTGTTTTGTCTGAAAGTCCAATTGCTGTATTGTCAGCGTCCCAATAGTCCGTTACGAGAATATTTTCTGAACCGTACTTTTCTAAAAGATGCTCTGTCAATTGCTTTATTTGTTTAGTCTTTTGTTCCAACTTCTAAATTCTTTTTATTAGGTTGTCGTCTTTATTGGTTGCAGCTAACGTTTTGGGTATTGCCGAAGGCGGGGAAATCGAAGCCGAAAGTTTCGATTTTGCACCGAGGCGAGCCAAAACGAATTTTTATGAGTTAAATTTAAAAATAAAAAACGAATAAAATTCGTTTTTGGCGGCGATAGAATTACTGACGTAGAACTCGACACTTCAGCCCCGCTTTTGGCAATACCTTGTTATGGGCAGCCTTTTTTATTATCCAAATAATTTCGTCCATAAGGTTTTCTTTGAATTGCGCATTTCAATTTGGTTTTGCTGTAAATTTTCAAGTCTTTGCAATAATTCATAGTTTGTTGTTACAAGCAAGTTGTCCATTTGAGAATAATATTCGTCATCACTGTCTTTAAGTTCGGAAGCCGTAATAAAAATTGATTTTCCGTTTTCCATTTTAATTTCAAATGTCTGCGGATATGTTGTATAGACTTTGTTTGTGCCGTCTAAATTTGAAATCCAAGTTTCTTCCCATAAAATTTTAAAGTCAACGATTTTTTGTCCAATGAAAGGTTGCCATTTGCTGTCAGAAGAAACGTCCCATTTCTGTTCATAGTCGTTTGTGGTTTCTGTCAAGTCAAGTTGCTTTGATAGAAGCCCGTAACAAACAAATGTGTTGTCCCAAAAAATATAAATAGTTTTGTTGTCTGATTTGAAGTAAATGGAATGGTCAAGAGTATCAATATCTGGATACTTTGTCTTGTAACAAGGTTCGGGATTAATATTGTTTCCCTCTTCGTCTGCAAAGTATTTTACTTCACCATAAATAATAGCACGAATTGTCAGTCCAACCAACATTTGTCGGCAGTCATTTTCGTAATTGATTGTTTGTCGGTGAGTGTCATTTAAGGTTGCCCATAACGAGCCGGGTATTTTGCGAAGAACGGAAAGAAATTGAACGCAGTTCAATTCGTCACGAAC
>NZ_RDOJ01000003.1:3604-258016 GCF_003687725.1 Faecalibacter macacae | reverse complement strand
TCTATTCTCTTCTTTTTTTTTATTACAATTTAAGATTTTCAAATCTAAAGGAACTTGTTTCAGCTTCGCATAATAATTGAATTAATACTGAAACATTTTGTTGGATAACAATTTCGTCAGTTCTAGTAAAAATCTTTGATTTTTATATCGAAAACTTAGACGAAAATGATATTCATTTTTTCCTTGTTGAAAAAACGAATCAAAAAAATCAAGGCTGAAAATCTATTCGACTAAAATTAAATCTCATTTCGGGAATGAATTAAATGATTCGCTTTCGCTCACTAATTCATTCTATTCCTTCATTCAATTTATTTTCTTCACGTCTTAGATTTAGATGCCATTTATTTCAGTTTAAAGAAATTTAATCAAAAAAAAGATTCTTCGCTAAAATGGCATTCCCTGTCGCCCTTATTTTGTCAACTACTTTTCATACAATCTAAAACCAAAACAATTAACCTTATAAACTCCAATTATTTACTAATTTTTTCTTAAAAAGTTGGTGATATTAAATTTTATTCTACATTTGTAGTGTTCTACAATTATAGAAGTATGAATTTATCAAAGAAAGAAGAAGAAGTAATGGAAGTAATTTGGTCGAAAGGAAAAGCTTACGCCAAAGATATTATTGATGCAGCTGCAGAACCTAAACCAGCTGCAACAACGATTGCTACGTTATTAAAACGTATGTACGATAAAGGATTTATCGATTATGAACAGCAAGGAAATTCTCGTTTATATTTTCCTTTGGTTAATAAAGATGATTATTTCTCTAAAGAAGTAAAAGGAATGATTTCTAATTTCTTTAATAATTCAGTTGCTCAATTTGCTTCGTTTTTCGCAAAATCGAATACAATGAGTGTAGAAGAATTAGAGAAATTAAGAGAAGTAATTGACAACGAAATCGATCGCAAAAAAAAGTAGCGTATGGTTGCTTATATTCTAAAATTTATTCTTTGTTCAGGATTTTTATATTCGTTTTATAAAGTATTTCTTGAACGTGAAAGCATGTACAAAATCAACCGATTTTATTTGCTGCTTTCGTTAATCTTTTCGTTGGTTGCTCCTTTCTACAAAATGGAACTTCCGATAACGATGGAAGAAACTAATCTTTCGCCTGAATTGTTGGCTTATTTACTAGCCAATCCTCAAGTATTGGAGCAAGAATCAGGTTGGAATTACGGAGAAATTTTCAATATATTTTACGGAATTATCGGTGTTGGATTATTCATCCGATTTGCATTAAATATTCTAATCATTAGCTATCGAATCAAACAAGATGAAAAATTCAAAATGGATGAAATCACGTATGTATTGGATCAAAAAACCGATCAACCGTTTAGTTTCTTAAATTACATCTTTCTTCCACAAGAAAATTACGAAGACATTCATCCGAATTTAATTCAGCACGAAAAGGCACATTGCATTCAAAGACACAGTTGGGATATTGTATTTATCGAATTATTTCAGATTATATTCTGGTTCAATCCTTTTATCTATCTCTATAAAAAATCAATCAAATTAAATCACGAATTTTTGGCTGATGAATATGTTTTACAAAATGACGTCGACGTAAAAACCTATCAACACCAAATTTTATATTGCATTGCGACTCAATCTCAAAACTCAGTTGCAAGTCATTTCAATTTTATTTTAACCAAAAAAAGACTATTAATGATGACCAAACATACATCAAAAAGAAAAGTACGCATCTTATCATTCGCTACATTTCCATTTATATTTAGTGCATTTGTTTTATTTAGTCAAAAATCATTTGCACAAGAAGTTGAACTAAACGCTAAAAAAGTAGAAAAAGTTTTGGACAATAAAGTCAAAGTTATTAACCTTGGAATTAGCACAGATGGTTCAAAAACTGACACAATCAAAAAAATTAAAACCTATTCTTATACTTTGAAAGGAAACGATACTATCGCCAAAAATGTAAAAGAGATTGTGATAAATGATAACGATTTTAAAAATATTCAACCATCTGAAATCGCTGTCATGAATGTTAATAAAAATGATAATTCAATCCAGATTATAAAAAACAATAAGGATACATTAAAATATTATGTAAAATCAAATTTTATTGAAGATTCTTCTCCAATCTTGAAATTAGATAATATAAAATTAAATGAAATTCTTACCCCAGCAATCAAGGCGAAATTGAAAGATATTAATGTGAATAATTTTGCAGGAATAGAAATGATTAATAGAAATGGAACTAAAGTAATCAAAGTTGAAGATAAAATTCTTGTATTCGATTCGAAAGATAAATTAATTAGTCAATCTTCAGTTCCGTCAAAAAACGAAACAATTGTTATTGATGATAACACTTTAAAAGAATTAAAAAATATTCCTCCTATTAATAATAGATTATCATTTGTTGTTCCGTCAAAAGGTAAAATAGAAGTTAAAAATGGATTTTCAGTTTATAAAGATAAAGACGGTGTTGAATATAAGATTTTGAACACAGAAATTGATCCTATTTATATCACCAAAAAAATTGATAAACAAGAATTAGAAAAAGAAGTTAAATCTTTATTGAAAAATAATGGAGAATTTAAAATTACAACTGGTCAACCTTATACAGTGTCAAGTTTTTACATAGAAACTGAACCGAAAACAAAAGAACAAATCTCTAAAGAACTTGATCAATTAAAATCGAAAGAAAAAGAAACTAAAAAACGAATCAAAGAACTAGAAAAACAACAAAAGAAATTAAAGTAATTTCTTATAACACTTATTAAGGAAGTCTATTCGGCTTCCTTTTTTTATTCTTCAATTAAATAATATTTCTAAAAAAACTAGTTTACATTAAATTTACACTGAATAAAAATAAATTTATTTAATTCTGATATTAATCATTTAAAATCAACTAATAATCAATATATCTTTGTAGCAAAATAAAAATAATGAAAAAATTAATTTTAGCTGTAACTTTATTAGCTTTTGGAGCTAATGTAAATGCACAAGAACAAACAGGTTTAGAAAACAAATGGTTCGTGATGGGACAAGCAGGATACTCATCTACAAATGAAGGTGATTCTCAATCTTACTCTATTTTACCAGCTGTAGGAAACTTTGTAACTTCTGATATCGCAATCGGAGCAGCTGTTGGTTATGTTGGTTCAAAAAGTGGTGAATCTCAAAATCAAATAAAAAATAATTTATTTATAATTCAACCATTCGCAAGAAAATATTGGTCAATTTCTAATAACTTTCACATCTTCGGACAAGCTGCAATTCCTGTAGGTTTCGGAAATAATAAATATGAAGTTTATAATTATACTGAAAAAATTAAATATACTACTTACGGAATCGAAGTTGCACCTGGATTTGATTACTTCTTCTCTCCAAACTGGTCTTTAGAAGCTACTTTCGGATTATTAGGATGGAATGCTGTTAAACCTGAAGAAGGTGACGCAGTAAATACTTTCAATTTCGGAATCAATTCTGGTCTAATCGATGGTGTTAAAGTTGGTATTAAATACATTTTTTAAAATCAATATAATAATATAAAAAGGAAGCTAATTACGCTTCCTTTTTTTATGCGACATCGTTTGGCTTACAAATTTCATAATCTTGTTTAGAATTATTAACTTTCTAAAAATTTATTGATTTGTTACAAGCAGGCGATTTTAAGATTTACAATGCTTCTGCCGGAGCAGGTAAAACCTACACATTAGTTAAAGAATTTATTTCGTTGTTATTGAAGGATGAAAGTGTTTATCGTTTCGAACATATTTTGGCGATTACTTTCACCAACAAAGCAGCTAATGAAATGAAAGAACGTATCATCGAAACTTTAGAAGAATTAGCTGATACTTCTAAAACTTTTGATGATTATATTTTAACGCTTTCCGCTGAATTAAATCTTGAACCTACCATTATTCAAGAACGTTCGCGTAAAATCTTAATTGCCATTCTGCACAATTATTCAAAATTTTCAATTTCTACGATTGATAAATTCAACTTACGTTTGATGAAATCTTTTGCTCAAGATTTAGGACTTTCAATGAATTTTGATGTCGAGATGAATACGCAAGAAATCATCGAAGAATCGGTAGATTTATTGTATTCTAAAATCGGAGAAGATCAAAAATTAACGGAAACTATGATTTCTATCGCCATTGATAATATGGACGATAACAAATCGTGGGATATTCGTAAATCGCTTTCTTCTGATACCGTAAACATCTCCAATGATCGAAATCTAGAACAATTAGAAAATCTACGAAATGTTTCTTTAGATGATTTTGTTGCTTATAGAAAAACAATTTTTGATGATGTAAAAACTTTAAAAGAAGGTATTAAATTAGTTGGTGATTCATTTTTCGAAATCTTAAAAGCAAATGGAATTTCAGCAAACGAACTTCCCGGGAAATCTCGCGGAGTAGCAGCATTTTTTACCAAATTGCAAAAATATGACGGAGCTGGAATTATTCAACCTACAGATGCAAATATCAAAGATATTGAAGGTGGATATTTAGATAAAGTGAAAGATGCAACGGCTGAACAAATCTTTCCAGATATCAAAGCATTATTTGTACATGCACAATCTATCAATGACAAATTGATTTTACTTTCTAACATTCAGAAAAATATATCTTCAATTTCATTAATCAATGAAGTAGAAAAATCATTAGAATCAATCAAAAAAGAATCGAATGTTTTATTAATTAACGAGTTCAATACCAAAATCAGTAAACATCTTCGCGATCAACCAGCCAACTTTATCTACGAACGAATCGGAAGTCGTTATAATCATTATTTTATTGACGAGTTTCAGGACACTTCTACCCTGCAATGGCAAAATTTTGATCCTTTGATTGAAAATGCACGCGCTCAATCCGACACCATTATGTTAGTTGGCGACGCAAAACAATCCATTTATCGTTGGCGTGGAGGAAATCCTGCACAAATGATTGGATTAATCGAAAATAAAGAAGATTTAAACATCAAGGTTCAAGAATTAGACACCAATTGGCGAAGCCACGAAAATATCATTCAATTCAATAACGAATTATACTCATACATTGCGCCTCAATTAAATTTAGAAGGATTTCAGCAATTATATAAAGACGGAAATAAACAAAATTCTAATTTCCGTAAAGATGGTTACGTTCACATTCAATTTATTGAACAATTAGAACGTTCTAAAGATCAATTTAAAGAAGAAAATTTAACCTATGTTTTGGATTATATCAACCAATGTAAAGCAAATGGATTTTCGTTAAGTGATATTGCAATTTTGGTTCGTAGTAATGCGCAAGGAATTGCTATTGCAAAACATTTAACCGAAAACGAAATTGTTGTAATCTCTAACGAGGCTTTATTATTAAAGAATTCGTACGAAATTCAATTATTAGAATACTTGTTCAAGATTGCTGCAAATCAATTGGACGAACAAAGTAAAATTCGTTTTATAATGGTTGCTTATGAGTTAGAATTGTTTGCTTCTGACGATTTAACCTCTACTATCGAAAAAGCAATTAACAATAAATTAGACGGATTTTTAAACTTGATGAAAGAATTAAACATTGATTTAACTTTTATCAAAAATGAAAATTTATCGTTGTATGATTTTACAGAAAAAGCCATTCGTGCTTTAAATCTAGAAGAAAAATCACCGGCTTACATTCTTACTTTTTTAGATGTTATTTTAGAATATACATCTAAAAATGAATCTGATTTAAATTCGTTTTTAGAATATTGGCAAACTGCAAAAGATAAATCATCAGTTAAAACGCCAAAAGGTGTTGATGCAGTACAAATTATGACGATTCATAAATCGAAAGGATTAGAATTCCCAGTTGTAATTATTCCGTTTTTAGATTGGACTCCAAAAAATAATAAAATTTGGATTCCTTTAGAAAAAACAGAAGTAAATCCGTTTGATAATTTCTATTTAGGAATTAACAACGATTTAAAAACAATTCAAAACGAATCAATTCGAACTGCAATTCAAGAGGAAGAAAATCTTGTTCAAATGGACGAAATTAACACCTTGTATGTAGCGACAACTCGTGCTAAAGAACAATTATTTTTGATTGCTTTAAAACCGAAAGAAACTTCCAAAACCAAAACTATTGCAAATTATATTCAAGATTATGTTTCGTCTAAAGGCGTTACAGAGGATACTGCAATATTATTTGGAACACCAAAACGATTAAGTGAAATTAAAACCAAACCAAACGATTCAACTGAAATTAAACTTCATTCGTTGGATTGGAATAATAAATTATCAGTTAATACAAATTCTGAACGTTCGCAGAAAAAATTAGAATTAACAGAATATGCCAATGCAATACATAATGTATTAGCGCAAATAAAAACTACGGATGATGTTGATAAAGCAATTGAATTAGAACATCAGCGTGGAACAATTTCTGCAGAAAACTTACAAAGGATAAAAAAAGGAATTGAAATTATTCTGTCCGATTCAGTTTTAGTTCCGTATTTTGCAAAAGGATTAAAAGTGCTAAACGAGCGTGATTTTATTGATGCAAGTGGTGAAATATTTCGTGCCGATCGTATTGTAATTGACAATGAAAATAATTGTACCATTATCGATTACAAAACTGGTCAACCCGAAACAACACATCATTTTCAAATCAATCAATACGCAAGTTTTTTCCAACAATTAGGATATACAATCAAAGAAAAATTATTGATTTATATTGATGAAGCACACGAAAAAGTAAATATTGTTGCAGTTGATTAATGAACGAGAACGTTAAATTAAAATTAGCCTCATTACCCGAAACTCCAGGAGTTTATCAATATTATAATAAAAATGGGGATTTATTATACGTCGGAAAAGCTAAAAACTTAAAACGACGTGTCAATTCTTATTTCAATAAAACACATGACTCTAATCGCCTGCGCGTGTTGGTTAAAAACATTGACAACATCGAGACGATTAATGTCAATTCTGAATATGATGCTCTTTTATTAGAAAATAATTTAATCAAAGAGCATCAACCGCGTTACAATATCTTACTTAAAGATGATAAAACCTATCCTTGGATTTGCATCAAAAAAGAACGATTTCCTCGAATTTTTTCGACAAGAAATGTAATCAAAGATGGTTCTGAATATTTTGGTCCATATTCTAACATTAGAACGATGAAAGTTTTATTGGGTTTGATCAAAGATTTATACCAAGTACGTAGTTGTAGTTATGATTTAAGTGAAAAGAATATTGAAAATCATAAATTCAAAGTTTGTTTAGAATACCATATTGGAAATTGTTTAGGACCATGTGAAAATCATCAAACTGAAGAAGATTACAATGAACAAATAGACGCAATTCGTAATATTATTAAAGGTGAATTTAGCGAAGCTAAAAACTATCTTATTGATAAAATGACGAAATATGCGTCTAATCTTGAATTTGAAAAAGCACAAATCGTAAAAGATAAATTAGATGCTTTAGTAAATTATCAAGCAAAATCTACAATTGTCTCTCCGACGATTACAAATGTTGATGTGTTTTCAATTACTTCTGACGAAGAATACGCCTACATCAATTTTATGAAAATTTATCAAGGTGCTATTATCCAATCGCATACCGAAGAATGGAAGAAAAAATTAGAAGAATCTGACGAAGATTTATTGGAACGCGCAATTATTGATTTTTCGGAAAGATTTAATCTAAATTCAAAAGAAATTTATGTCCCATTTGAGTTGAGTATCGAAATTCCATTCAGAAAAATAATCGTACCCAAAATCGGAGAAAAGAAACATATCATTGATTTATCGCTTAAAAACACAAGAATATTTCGTTTAGAACAATTAAAACAGACAAAAATCGTAGATCCTGATCGTCATACAAATCGTATCATGAGTCAGATGAAAACTGATTTACGTTTACCCGTTGAACCTAGACATATCGAAGGTTTTGATAACTCGAATATCCAAGGAACAAATCCAGTTTCGGCTTGTGTTGTTTTTAAAGACGGAAAACCAAGCAAAAAAGATTACAGAATTTTTAATGTAAAAACTGTAGAAGGTCCGAATGATTTTGCTACTATGGAAGAAGTAATCTATCGTCGTTATTCTCGTGTTTTAGCTGAAGGCGAAGCATTACCAGATTTGATTTTGATAGATGGTGGAAAAGGTCAATTAAGTTCAGCATTAAATTCGATAGATCGATTAGGATTAAGAGGAAAAGTATCTGTTATCGGAATTGCTAAACGTTTGGAAGAAATTTATTATCCAGGAGATCCTTATCCTTTATATTTAGATAAAACGTCTGAAACCTTAAAAGTATTACAACACGTTCGTGATGAATCACACCGATTTGGGATTACTCGTCATAGAAACAGAAGAAGTAATAATGCATTTAAATCTGAATTAGACGATATTCCTGGTGTAGGGCCGCAAACAATTAAAGAATTATTAACAAATTTTAAGACTGTACAAAAAATAAAATCTGCATCTTTGGAAGAATTAACCAACATAATCGGGAAATCCCGTGCAGAAAAAATAAAAGCGTATTTTTCAAATGAAAACAATGCCAATATTGGATAGAGATTTAACATCTTTGTTAAATAACTCTAAATTACAAACTGTTTTAGCTATCATTCCTTTAGCTATTTTCATCTTAGCAATGCTAAGTTATTTCGTAATTTTCTTTTCACTATTCGGAACTATAGATTCTCAATTAGGACACGAAGGAGCTTCAAAATCAATGTTAGTTTCCTTACTAGGAAATCTTGTTATTTTTATTTTCTTAGTGTTTTTAGGATTCTTCTTAGGTGTTATTTCATTTATATATTATGTTGTACATGCTGTTAAAAATCCTAATTTAATGGAAAGCGATGATCGTTTATTATGGATTTTAGCCATTATCCTTGGAAATGGAATTGGAGTTTTCGTTTACTGGATATATCAAATAAAGAAAAAAGACCCTCGTCCTATCATTGATTTATACGACGAAGATTTATAATATATAAAACTGCTTATCTTTTCTGTTAAGCAGTTTTTTTATAAGAAAAAGAAAAATCCCATCGACTACTCGATGGGATTTCTTAATTCATAATTAGTGTTAATTCCTTTCCTATAGACAATTTCAGGAACTGTGTTACACAAATATAGATTTCATTTTTTATTAAAACATAATGAAAAGTTAACTAAATATTAAAATAATTAAATATTTATATTATTTACAATAATACCATAAATAAAAAAACAATATATAATAATTAAATACATTTTATTAACAATACTTCAAAACAAAAAAAAAGGCTATTCATATATGGATTAGCCTTTTCTATTTTTTTTAGATATATTTTAAACGAAAGGTAATTTAACAACCTCTGCTAAAACATTTTTATCACGAATCTGAATTCTAATATTTGTACCAACTTTAGCAAAATCTACATGTACGTAAGCTAAGCCAATACCTTGTTTTAACATTGGTGATTGAGTTCCTGATGTTACAATACCAATTGTATTTTCATAATCATCAACAACTTTATAATCATGACGAGGAATTCCTCTTTCAATCATTTTGAAACCTACTAATTTCTTCTCAACTCCTGCTTCTTTCTGAGTTTTTAAAATATCAGAAGAAATAAATCCTGTATCTAATTTAGTTACCCAACCTAAACCAGCTTCTAACGGAGTAGTTTCGTCATTGATATCATTTCCGTATAAACAGTAACCTTTTTCTAAACGTAATGTATCACGAGCAGCTAAACCACAAGGTTCAATCTCGTATGCCTTACCAGCTTCCATTACTTTATCCCACATTCCTTCAGCTTGATCATTCATAAAATAAATTTCAAAACCTCCAGAACCAGTGTAACCTGTTGCAGAAATAATAACATTATCAAAACCTGCAAATGTTCCAATAGCAAAGTGATAGAAAGGAATTTCAGCTAATTTAATATCTGTTAAAGATTGCATCGCCTCAATTGCTTTAGGACCTTGAATTGCTAATAAAGACATATCGTCTGATTTATTAGTTAACTCAACACCAAAAGTATTGTGCTTGTTCATCCATTCCCAATCTTTATCAATATTAGAAGCGTTTACTACAGCTAACCATTCGTCATCAGCAATTTTGTAGATAATTAAGTCATCAACAATACCACCTTTTTCATTTGGCATTGCATTGTATTGCGCTTGACCAATTGCTACTTTCGTTACATCATTTGTTAATAAATATTGTAATAAATCAGTTGCTTTTTCACCTTTTAAAAAGAATTGTCCCATGTGAGAAACGTCGAAAACCCCTACTTTTTCACGAACTACAAAGTGTTCTTGGTTTACACCTGCGTACTGAACTGGCATTTCATATCCAGCAAAAGGAACCATTTTCGCACCTAAATCTTTGTGCTTTTGGTTTAATGCAGTTAATTTCATGTTATGTTTGCTTGTTTTATTAATTCTTCCAAAAATAAGGAATTTTATTGGCAAAGTAAACAAACTTACATAATCAGTCTATCGAATTTTATGAACTATTTTTAGTTTTCCTGAAGTTGC
The DNA here is from genome assembly GCF_003687725.1 of Faecalibacter macacae. Lineage (GTDB taxonomy): Bacteria > Bacteroidota > Bacteroidia > Flavobacteriales > Weeksellaceae > Empedobacter > Empedobacter macacae. The sequence continues at coordinate 247,522 of NZ_RDOJ01000003.1, read as the reverse complement.
TTTATACGGATCGAAACTAAATCTTGAAGTCCCAGATTCAAACTCATTTTTAAACTTTACACTTATATCACCTACTAGCTTTACTTCTTTACAAGTTTCGCAAGGTTTTACAATAATTGTATCGTTAACTTCTCCTTTTAGTCGTACAATTTGATAAGTATAATCTTTATTTTTATTTCCTGGAATAGAGTTATTAACAATTGCATTAAAATCGTTGATAAAGAAAACATCACGACCTTGATTACCACCTACAATAATTGCAACACCAAGTCCAATTAATAGTAGTATAATTGTAGTTGTTAAACCCTTTTTATAATCCATAAACTATACCTTTATAATAGAGTTTAAAAATACAAATAATTACGAATGAAAAAAATAATAAATGTTTTTCTTATATTAATATTGTCTTTATTCTTTTTTAATATGAATAGTTGTACTAAAAATATATCATTACCGATAGATCCTAACTCTGAAAAAAGTTCAAATTCATCAATATCAATAAAAAATTTATATAATGGTGATTTGATTTTTGTTGGAGCGCAAATAGAAGAACTTTCGGGTGCGATAAATCGTGTAACACAGATTTCCGAAAAACGAAATTATGACCATATTGGATTGATTGAAATAACAAATGATTCTATTTTCGTGTTACATGCCGCTCCATTTGGCGGATCACAACGCGAAGAAATCAATCATTTCTACCATTCGCAAACCGAAAAAAATAATAAGATTGTAATATATCGTTTGAAAGCTGAATTTCAACACACAATTCCGGATGCGATTATAACTGCAAAATCAATGTTAGGAAAATCATATAATTGGGAATATATTTTGAATGATGAAACACTTTATTGTTCAGATTTTATTGAACGTTCTTTTAGAAAAGATTCTATTTTTGAATTAATTCCTATGAATTTTACCAATCCAAAAACTGGTAAAATTGATGATTTTTGGATAGAGTTTTACAGAAAAAAGAACTTAAATGTTCCACAAGACGAACCTGGAACAAATCCAAATCAGTTAGCTGAATCTGAAAAGTTACAAGAAATTGGATCTTTATTGATCTTAAAGAAATAGAAAAGTTATCTTTGTTAAATGAAACAAAATTTATTTTTAACAGGAGTTTTCTTCATCGTGTTATTCGGAATGAAATACCTTTTTGATAAAAGTGATATGACTTCTATGTTGATTTATTCACTTATTGGAGCAGCTATATTTTTCGTATACAGAACTTTTATCAGAACATGGTTTATTAATAGAAATAAAAAAGACCAAGATTAATTTTCTTGGTCTTTTTTTATTGCTTGTAATGCTTCTTCTATATGTAAATCAGCTCTATTTGATGCGATATGTTTAATTAATTTTCCTTCTTTATTAAACACGAATGTTTCTCGTGGTGTAATTAATCCAAAAGTCTTTTTTACTCCTAATCGTTTCGTTAAAACTGCATTTTTATCTGAAAGTAATGGATAATTTAAATCGTGTTTCTTCACAAATTTATCATGAGAAGAAGTCGATTGACCGTTTATTCCCAAAATAATAGCGTCTAACTGATCAAATTCTGTTTTTATATCTCTAAAACTACACGCTTCTTTGGTACAACCTGGCGTAAAATCCATCGGGTAAAAAAACAAAACAAAGTATTTCTTATGTAAATATTCGTCCGAATTAAACCAGTTTCCTTTGTTATCTTCCAAAGAAAATGACGGAATGTGTTCTCCTAATTTCATATTAATCTCCTTCGTATTCTACGTAATTTCTTGGTGTTTCGTAAAGTGTAACTTTTAATTCTAAATCATTATTCAATTTTGCTCGTATTCGATTCCAAATTAAAACAACAATATTTTCTGCTGTTGGATTTATCGTTTTAAAATATTCAATATCTAAATTTAAATTTTTATGATCTAAATATTCCTCTACTTCATCTTCAATAATTCTTCTTAAAACATCAAGATTCATCACAAATCCACTTTCTGGATCAACCTCACCTTTTACACTAACAATCAATTCGTAATTGTGTCCATGGTAATTAGGATTTGAACATTTCCCAAAAACTTCACGATTCTTTTCATCACTCCAATTTGGATTATTTAATCGGTGTGCGGCATTAAAATGTGCCTTACGGTTAATTGTTACTTTCATTTGTGCTAAAATTTATGCTTCGATATGTGAAATATATTGATCAAAAATAATCTTAAACCAAGCGGTATAATTTTGTGGATTTTTTTGCATGTCTTTTTTTAGATCATCCATTTCTACCCAACGATAAGCCATCACTTCTTCCGTATTCATTTTTGGTTCTCCATCATAAGTTCCAATAAAAACATGATCTAACTCGTGTTCTGTTAAACCATTATCTAAATTGGCTCTATAAATAAAATGAAATTTATACGATAAATCGCAATCAAATCCCATTTCTTCCTCCATTCTACGATGAGCAGCTTGTTCGTAGGTTTCATTTTCACGTGGATGACTACAACATGTATTAGTCCACAAAGTTGGCGAATGATATTTTGAGGCAGCACGCTGTTGTAACATTAACTCTCCTTTAGAATTAAAAACAAACACAGAAAAAGCACGATGAAGTAAACCAGCTACATGAGCTTGCTGTTTTTCCATCAAACCTAATTCCTTATCCTCGCGATTAACCAATACTACATATTCTTCCATAACACAAAAATACTTTATTAAAGACGATTAAAAAACAAGTTCTATCTGTTTATGTAAAAATTCGCGTCTTTCTTCATTTATTTCAATAATTAAAGTACCTCTATTCGTTGCTTCTCTTATAATACCTTTTACTTCTACTCCATTTTCAATAAATGTAGAAACTACATCTTTTCTAAATAAATTATTGTTGTAAAAAGTACTAATTTCAACAAAACTTTTACTTTCAATTAAATGGTATTCATCTTTAAAAGTATGAATCATATCTTCTAAAATAGTCAATATGTCATATGTTTTGTCAGTTTCTTTTGCCAAAGAAGTTGCTTTAGGTAAATGATTAAAATCAGTTTCATTCAAATTTACACCGATTCCAATCACTGAACTCATAATATTTTTTGACTTAGAATTTTCAACTAAAACTCCACAAACTTTTTTGCTATTAAGAATTATATCATTGGGCCATTTTATCTCAAACCCTTTACTATATTGACTTAGCGATTTGTATATAGAATTAGCAATCCATTGATTTAAATAAATCAACTCCATATATTCTAAATCACTTTTTATCAATAAACTAAAGGTTAAATTTTTATTTCCTTCTTCTATCCATCTATTTCCTGCATAACCTCTTCCATTGGTTTGATTATAGGTATGTATGACAGTCCAAGAGTTGGCATCTTTTTTGGATAATTCAGATAAATAATCATTCGTATTTGGAAGTGTATCAAATGTGATAATTTTCATTTTTCTCGACTTGATTAAATAAGTGGTTAAAGTTATTTTAAAATCTTTAATTATTCCCTAAGATTAATTAAATTTGCCGTTTACATAATATAAGATGATAGATACACAATATACAAAAGACTTATTGGATAGCATTGTTGATGGAATTACAAATGTTAAGGGAGAAGAAATTACAATTTTAGATTTAAGAGAAATTGAAAATGCATTTGCTCAATATTTCGTAATTTGTAATGGTAAGTCAAACACACAAGTTAGTGGTATTGCAGCTTCAATTGAAAGAACTGTAAAAACTGAAATGCACGAGAGACCTTACAGCGTTGAAGGTACTCAAAACAAACACTGGATTTTAATGGATTACACGAATGTAATCGTTCATATCTTCCAAGACGAATACAGAGGATTCTACGACATCGAAGGTTTATGGGGTGATGCAGTAGAAACTCGTATCGAAATGAACTATTAATCGAATTTAAAACGAAACCAAAAAGAAATTGAAAAAAAATAATTTTAAACCCAAAGGTTTTAATCCAACATGGATTTATGCCATAATTGGATTAATTCTAATTGGCTTCTTTCTGTTTGTTCCTAGCATTAGTGGACAAACTAAAAACTTAGACCGCGGAACGTTTAATTCTTACATACAAAAAGGATACATTGACCAGGTTGATTTAGATTTAGAAAGTAATAAAGTTGGGGTTTATTTATCTGATGCTGCATTAAATACTGAAGAATTTAAGCAATTTAAAAATCAAGAATCTAATTTTCCTACTTTAAGTAGTGGTGTAAGTCCTAATTTCTCTTTTACAGTTGCCGATGCTGGTAATTTTGAAAAAGAATTTAACGAAATCGTTGCTAAAAGTCCAAACAAAAATGTAAAGTTAAATACTAAAACTCCTGATGCTTTCAGTAAAATGTTTATTCAAATTTTAATTTGGATGGCGTTTATTGGAGTAATCTACTTCTTCTTATTCCGTAAGATGGGTGGATCAGGTGGCGGAGGCCAAGGTGGAATTTTTAACGTTGGAAAATCTAAAGCTAAATTATTTGAAGGGGAAGATCATATCAAAACAACTTTCAAAGATGTAGCTGGATTAGAAGGTGCTAAAGAAGAAATCGAAGAAATTGTAGAATTTTTACGTAACCCTGAAAAATTTACAAAATTAGGAGGTAAAATTCCTAAAGGTGCATTATTAGTAGGACCTCCAGGTACAGGTAAAACATTATTAGCAAAAGCTGTAGCAGGTGAAGCAAAAGTTCCTTTCTTTTCTTTATCTGGATCTGATTTCGTTGAGATGTTTGTAGGTGTAGGTGCTTCTCGTGTACGTGATTTATTCAAAAATGCAAAAGAAAAATCTCCTTCAATTATCTTTATTGATGAGATTGATGCAATTGGACGTGCTCGTGGAAAATCTAATTTTTCAGGATCAAACGACGAACGCGAAAATACATTAAACCAATTATTAACAGAGATGGATGGTTTCGGTACTGAAGCAAATGTAATTGTACTTGCTGCTACTAACCGTGCTGATATCTTAGATAAAGCATTAACTCGTCCTGGTCGTTTTGACCGTACAGTTCATGTTGATTTACCAGAATTAAATGAGCGTAAAGAAATTTTCAAAGTTCACTTACGTCCATTAAAATTAGGTGAAGATGTTGATGTTGATTTCTTAGCAAAACAAACTCCAGGTTTCTCTGGTGCAGATATCTTTAATGTTTGTAACGAATCAGCTTTAGTTGCTGCTCGTAAAAACAAAGAAGTGGTAGAAAAACAAGATTTCTTAGATGCAGTTGACCGTATTATTGGTGGACTTGAAAAGAAAAGTAAAGTAATTAAACCACAAGAAAAGAAACGTATCGCTTACCACGAAGCTGGTCACGCAGCTATTGGTTGGTTAACAGAGCATGCCGCTCCGTTAGTTAAAGTAACTATTGTTCCTCGTGGACGTTCTTTAGGTGCCGCTTGGTATTTACCAGAAGAAAGACAAATTACTACAACAGAGCAAATGTTAGACGAAATGTGTACAACAATGGGTGGACGTGCTGCCGAAGAAGTTGTTTTCGGTGACATTTCTACTGGAGCTTTAAGTGATTTAGAAAAAGTTACAAAACAAGCCAACGCAATGATTACCATTTATGGTTTAAACAAAGAAGTTGGTAACATTTCTTATTATGACTCATCAGGTCAAAATGAATACGGATTCTCTAAACCTTATTCAGAAGTAACTGCTCAATTAATCGATCGCGAAATTAAAGCGATGATTGAAGGTCAATATGAAAGAGCAAAAGATATTTTAAGAGCTAATCGCGATAAAGTAGATTTACTTGCTCAGAAATTAATTGACAAGGAAGTTATCTTTAAAGAAGATTTAGAAGAAATTTTTGGTCCAAGGCCTCATCAAGAGGTGACAATTGAAGAAGAAAAACCTACAGTTGTTGAAGAACCAAAAACTGAAACAGAAATCATAAACGAATAATATTTCTTTAAAAAACACATCTTAGGATGTGTTTTTTTATTTCCTGCTTTTTTAATTAATAAAAATCACTAACTTTAAACACTTAATTGATGTTTTGTATAAAAACATGGTAATTCATGTGGAAAGCTATTAAAAAACTATTAAATAAAAACACTAAAGAGGATGCTGAAGAAACCAACAAAAACGTTGATATTTTCGGGCAAGACAACTCTATTCCTGAAACTTCTTTAGACGAATTATTTGCTACGAATTTTAATGCAGGTGGTGGTCATTTCCTTTATTGTGGAAATGAAGAAGAAGCACTTCATAACCTTCATCAAATAATCAAATACGAAAACGCTTCGAAAGTAATTTGTGTAGATCCTAACTTACAAACCAAGTTAGAAAAAATTGATATTTCATACTCATTAAATCCGACGGAATTACCACAAGGTTTCTCATTTCTAAATTGTGAATTTCTTTGTGCATATGACGGAAGTATAATGATATCCGCACACCAAACAGCCGGAAGAAAAGTTGAAGAATTTCCTTTAAACTTTATTATTTGGGCAAAACCAAAGCAATTTGCGCTTAATTTGAGCGATGCTTTACAAAAATTAAAATCTTTAAAAAAAGACAATCTACCATCAAACATTACTTGTATTAGAGGAAAGGATATGCACAGTTTTAGTTCTATTCCTAACGCAAAGAATATTTATCTATTATTGGTAGACGATTTATCATGAAAAATTTTATCCCCAGAGCAATCTCCGGAATAATTTACGCTCTCGTTATCTTTTTAGGTACCACAATTCACCCTTACGGTTTAATAGGTTTAATGTTTTTATTCGCAGGGTTTTCCCTTTACGAGTTTATAAAATTAACAGGATTATCAGATAAACTTTATCTTATCGGAAGTATTGTCGCTTCTATCTTCTTATTCATATTATTTGGAAAAGAATTCTTATCTGTTTTTGAAAGCGGTGATAATCATTTTGATTTCTTCTTAAATTCAAAATCATTAATTGCTCCTGTATTATTTACAATTGCTGCATTTACTATATTTTTCTCGACAAGAGAATTAAAAAATGATTTCGCGAAAGCTACTTTAGCGGTAGTTTATGTTGTACTTCCTTTTATACTTGCATTTACGATTCCTACATTCGGTTTTAACCTTGGTGAAAATAAAATGTACCCTGAATTGTTATTTGTATTTATTCTATTGTGGACAAGTGATTCTTTTGCGTACATCGCTGGAAACTTATTTGGAAAGCACAAATTTGCTCCAAAAATTTCAGGTGCAAAAACATGGGAAGGATTTGCAGGCGGGTTCATATTCACTATTTTAGGAGGATATATTATCGAAACTTACTTTGATCAAAACATTAAAATAGATTGGACTATCATTGGAGTTATCATAGCGTTTTTTGGACCTATCGGTGACTTAGCTGAATCAAAATTAAAACGATTTTTCGGTGTAAAAGACAGTGGAAACCTAATTCCAGGTCACGGAGGTTTTTTAGATAGATTAGATAGTTTTATATTTGTGGTTCCGTTTATCTATTTATATTATTTATTAGTATACACTTTATGAAACTTCACAGAGAAGGTACATCCATTTTAATTGGATGCTTGGTATTATTTGCAGTGATAACTGTTGCGTTGGGATATTATCTTCCATCGTATGGAATTTTATTATCACTACCGTTTTGGATTTTATTCGGATTCATTGTTTGGTTCTTTAGAAATCCTATCAGAGAAACAGACTCTTCAGAAAATTGTATCATTGCTCCAGTAGATGGAAAAGTTGTAGTTTTAGAAGAAGTATACGAACCTGAAATTTTAAAGGAAAAATGTATTCAGTTATCTATTTTCATGACTCCTTTAAATGTTCACGTTACACGTTATCCTGTAAATGGAAAAGTAACATTTTCTAAATATCATCCAGGAAAATTCTTAGTTGCATTTCATCCGAAATCATCAGAATTAAACGAAAGAACAACAGTTGTTGTACAAACTAAAAACAACACGAAAGTAGTATTCCGTCAAATTGCTGGTGCAGTTGCTCGTCGTATTGTAAATTACTCTAAAGAAGACGATAAAGCTGTTGCTGGACAAGAATACGGATTTATTAAATTTGGTTCTCGTGTCGATATTTATTTACCATTAGGTACTCAAATCGATGTGAAAATTGGAGATATCACAAAAGGTGGTATTCAGAAGATAGGCGAATTAAAATAAAATTTCTTTAAAACGAACATTTTAGTTAATTTTGTATATCATTTTTTAGAATTAAAAATATCTTTTACATAAAAGTTGTAGACATGAAAAAATTAGGATTTTTAGCAGTAGTTGCTATGTTAGCTGTTTCTTGTTCTTCTAAACCAGGAGGAAATCATGGAGTTTTACCTGTAGAACACGATGCATACACTGCAGATGACGTACACCACCGCACTGAAGCTATCGCTGGTGGTCACCACGGTGAAGAACACAAAGAAGAGGTAAAAACTGACTCTGCTGCTGTTGTAGTTGAAGAAGTAATAACTGATTCTGTAAAATAATAATATGAAAAAGCTGGATTTTAAAATCCAGCTTTTTTTATATTATTTTAATTTCTTTATTATAAGTTTCTTTAAACTTTCTGTAAGATTCTTTATCAGGCGAAACTAAAATCAATTGATTAGCTTGTTGAGCTAATGCATAATCATCAAAAGAATCTGTATAAAATAGATCTATTTCTTCTGAAAATTTTATAAATCCACTTTGGATTAAATTTTTCCTCTTTTCCTCTTTATAATTTCCTGAAAATTGATTCCCTTTAAGATTTGCTCCAATCACTAAAAATTGATGATTGGGAAATATTTGATTAATTGTAGCTTTTAAATAATGTTCGGGAGCTGCTGATGAAATTGCGATTTTATAATTCTGATTTTTAAGTTGAGTCAATTCATTGATACATTTTTCATTTTTGAAATTTGAAATAAATTTTGCAAAAATAAGATGATACTTTTCTTCTAATTCTACTTTCAATAAATCTGATTTAAACTGATCGTGTGAGATTATTTTAGAAATTTTTCTCTTCCAAAGTAATTGAACAATTTCTGATTTAAAATCTAATTTAACAGTCGAATAAGTAATTACAAACACAATCCAAATAGGAAATGTATTTACAGTTACCAATGTTTTATCAAAATCAAATACTGCTTTCTTATCCATCTAATGACCAAGGAAATCGGATTAATACATCTTTATACAAATAAAAATCTGGCGTTACAATTGCGTTATTACTTGTAATAACTACAGCCAAACTTTTTACTTTAGTAGTTTTAACTGCTAAACTCTGAACATAATTATTTACTTTTTGTAAAGTAACTCCAGAATCTACTGCATCATCAACAATTACAATCTTATCATAAAGATTAAAATTTATAATCTCGTCTAAAATAATTTCTCTGTTATATTCGATTGATTTTTTAGTCAGAAAATAATGTTCAACATTTCGTAATAAATCTAAAATAATAACAGGTGAAATTTTAAAAATAGTTTGAATAAAAGCCTTTCTAAATTCATTTTTCTTTTTAACCGAAGTCGATGGTCTTTGACATTTGATGAATTTTAAATCAACTTGATTAGCTGAATTCCTCAATACTTGAAAAACATTTTCAGCAAGATAAACACCTCCTTCCTTGATTCCTAAAACCAATATTTTTGATGAATCATTTTTCCAATCCTTTAGAGTATTTTCTAAAAAATCATCAAAATTTTTCTGCTCAAAATTTATTACTTTCATCAAAATTAGTTTATTGCTTTAACCAATCGTCGTAATAATTGACAATCGAATTTTCTTTTGTTTGTATTCTTGAAGTAAATTTATCTAAATAGTTCGAATATGAGTTATTGGAATTCAATAATTCATGAAGATAATCTATTTCTAATTCTTCAGCTTTTAAAATTTCGTTTTCGTAACCACTTCCTTCAGCTCCTTCAAAATCAGAAATAATCGGAATTTTATTTTCCAAAGCTTCAATTAATTTAGTTTTTACACCACTTTCATTTTCAGAAAAATTCAAAAAGAACTTCGCATCTTGATATAAGTTTTGTAATTCTTCATTACTGACATTAAACTTAAATGAAATATTTTCAGAAAAGCTAAAACTATTTTTAACTAAATCTTCCCTTTTTTCTGAAGAGCATTTTCCTGCAATTACAATTTTAAAAGAAGTTAAATTATGCTTCACTAAAAATGAATTCATCTTTTTTAATGCCTTTAGATTATCATCTAAATCTAAATTCCCGATGTAAAAAAAGTCTAACGGTTTATTAGAATTCTGAATCGGATTAGTTGCAGTTTGGTAAATTGGTAATAAACGATGAATTGTATCTATTTTCGATTTATGATGAAAATTCAATTTATCTTTTTCAGAGATGTAAAGAAATCCCTTGAAAAAATTACTGTTTAAAATCTGAGATTCATAAATTGTATACTTCCAACTTTCACTCAAGAAAAATAATGTTTTTAGACCATTTGATGCTTTAAACATATTTTTATAATACGCAGCTTCATCATTGTGTAATCTCAACCAAAATTCTGGTTGAAGATTTCTTTGATCAAAAATAGAAATCAATTGCTTTATTGATTTAGTTGTTTTCATATGTTCAACCAAAACAACTTTGTAATTCTCCGTTTTAAGAAAATTAATCGACGAAAAATCAATCGAACGAACCTCAACTGAAAAAGGTTTTAATTTGAATAATTTTAAAGCTTTTAAAGGCGAAACTTTAATCAATTCTATATGATAATATTCGATTATCGTTTTATTCTGTTTTATAAATTTTTCGAAATATTGTTTTCTATCTTCATCAAAACAAGTACAAATTAAATCAACTTTTAAATTTCTCGAATTAAAATATTCAAACTTTCTTTCAATATCAATCACACCTCCATAATTCGACGGATATGGAGTATCAAAACAAACAATTAGAATTTTATTTTGCATAATGGATTGATTTAAATAAGTTATTTTAATCTAAAATTTTTGATCCGAATATGGCACACGATATTGAATAGATCGTACCAAAGTAGCTTCGTCAGCATATTCAAGCTCATCTCCTACTCCAAGACCACGTGCGATTGTAGAAAACTGAATGTTGTAATCTTTTAATTGACGATAGAGATAGAAAACGGTTGTATCGCCTTCCATTGTCGAACTTAAGGCAAAGATAATTTCTCTAATTTCTCCATTTTTCGCTCGATTAATTAAAGAATTAATATTTAATTGCCCAGGACCTACACCTTCCATTGGCGAAATTTTACCACCTAATACATGGTAAGTTCCTTTAAATTGACCTGTATTTTCAATCGCCATTACATCACGTACATCTTCCACTACACATACCAAATCTTGTTCGCGTAATGGATTAATACAAATTTCACACACATCATGGTCTGAAATAGTATGGCATTTTTGACAATATTTTACCTCATCAACTAATTTATCCAATGCTTCGGCCAAAGCAACCGTTTGCGATTTAGGACGATTTAACATATGAAGCACCAAACGTAAAGCTGTTCTCTTCCCTATTCCTGGTAAATTCGCCATTTCTTCTACCGCACGTTCCAATACTTTACTTGGGTAATTCATTCTAAAATACATTATTTTTTGAAGGTACGAAAATACTAATTTTCAATTTGATGTATTTCACGTATAGTTTCATCAAAAGTATTAAATTTGACTAATTATTTGTTAAAATTTTATGAACTCAACGATTTTACTACTTTGTGTTATCGTATACTTTGTAGGTCTTTTGGTTATCTCATACTTTACGAGTAGAAATTCAGATAACGACTCTTTTTTCAATGGAAACAAGAAAAGTAAATGGTGGCTAGTTGCTTTTGGTATGATTGGAACAAGTTTAAGTGGTGTAACATTTATTTCTGTTCCGGGAACTGTTGGTAAATTAACTGGTTCCGAATACGTTTATGGTGGATTTGAATACTATATGATGGTAATCGGATTCTTTATCGGATATTTTATTGTAGCTGGTGTTTTATTACCTCTTTATTACCGAATGAATCTGACCTCTATTTATACTTATTTAGGAAAACGATTTAATGTGGAAGCCCACAAAATGGGATCGATTTTCTTTATCATTTCCCGCGGAATTGGAGCAACAGCTCGTTTATATTTAGTGGTAAACGTTTTACAAATCTTCTTATTGGATCCGTTAGGAATTCCGTTTTGGGTAACAACTTTCGTACTTCTATTAATGGTTTTACTGTATACTTTTGAAGGTGGTGTAAAAACAATTGTAGTTACTGATACGTTACAAACGTCGTTTATGATTATCAGTTTAATTGCTTGTATTTGGTTTATTTTAAATCAATTAAATTTATCTCCAGCAGAAGCTTTTAATCAATTATCAGCTCAGAATTATACACATTTAATCAATTTAGATCCAAATTCTAAAACATTCTTCCTTAAAACTATTTTAGGTGGTATGTTTATTACCATTGCCATGACTGGTTTAGATCAAGAAATGATGCAAAAAAATATCTCGGTTGATAATGTTGCAAATGCGAAAAAGAACATGATTACTTTTGCAAGCACATTATTAGTTGTGAATTTAGCTTTCCTATTTTTAGGAGGAATTTTATACTTATATGCGATCAATAATGGAGGTTTTTACAATTTAGTTGAATCAACTTTTCATTTAAAAGAAGGAGGAGTTAATGTTATGGGTGATGATTTATTTCCTGCTTTGTCGTTACAAGGATATTTCCCAATGGCTATTTCTATCATCTTTATTATTGGATTAATTTCAGCATTATTTCCATCAGCGGATGGAGCTTTAACTGCGGTTACTTCATCCTTCTGTGTCGATTTGTTAAAAATTAATGATCGTCCTGATTTATCAGAAAAAGAAAAAAGAAATACACGTCTTAAAGTTCACTTAGCATTTACAATTGTATTCTTTATTTTAATCATGATTTTTAAAATGATCAATAACAAAGGAATCGTTTACTTAATCATGGAAGTTGCTGGTTATACATACGGACCATTATTAGGTTTATTTGCCTTTGGAATTTTTACAACAAGAAATATTACGATTAAATACGGAATTATTACCGTTGCGATTTTAGCTCCAATATTAACTTATGTTATTAACGAAATTGTTACTAATTTTACAGCATATAGAATTGGTGTAGAATTAATCATCTTAAATGGATTATTAACATTCCTTGGATTATGGTTAATTAGTAAAGCACAAACTGAAAAGGATTCATAATGGAGAAGAAATTAAGATTAATATGGGATTTTCATGGTCCTGATGCTTTACCAACAGCAAAGCACCACGAGATTCATTTAAAACAATTTATTGAAAGAGATCAGTTAGCTAATAACATTACAGGTTACGAAGAAGTTGAAGAAATGTACGCTGTAGCTTGGTTAGTAGTTAACGAGTCTGAAATGATTGCAGTTAGAGATGCCTTAAGACCTCACCGAGGAGAATGGTATAACGATTAATATAGAAAGCCTGATTATCTACGGATAGTTGGGCTTTTATTTTTTGTAAAATTTTATAGATTCTATAACTAGAATCATTTTAGAACACGTAAAAAATAGCTTATTTTTGTAACAAATATATTTAAACAAACATGACACTTCAAGAACTTCAAACACAAGTACAACAAACAAGAAGAGACATTTTAAGAATGGTTCATGCCGTAAATAGTGGACACCCAGGTGGATCATTAGGATGTGCAGAATTTTTAACTGCATTATATGGTAACGTAATGACACATTCTACAGATTTCTCAATGGACGGGAAAAACGAAGATTTATTCTTCTTATCAAACGGACACATCTCTCCAGTTTTTTATAGTGTGTTAGCACGTTCTGGATACTTCCCAGTTGAAGAATTAAACACTTTCAGAAAATTAAACACACGTTTACAAGGTCACCCAACTACTCACGAAGGTTTACCTGGTGTACGTATCGCTTCTGGATCTTTAGGACAAGGTTTATCTGTTGCAATTGGAGCTGCTTTAGCTAAAAAATTAAATAACGACGATAAATTAGTTTACACATTACACGGTGATGGTGAATTACAAGAAGGTCAGGTATGGGAAGCTTTAATGTTTGCTGCTGGTAAAAATGTAGATAACATCATCGCTACAGTTGATTACAACGGTCGTCAAATTGACGGTGATACAGATCACGTTTTACCATTAGGTGATTTAAAAGCTAAATTTGAAGCTTTTGGATGGGTTGTTTTAGATGAACCAAAAGGAAACGACCTAGAAGCTATCTTAGCTGTATTAGCACAAGCTAAATCATTAACAGGACAAGGAAAACCAGTTGCAATTTTATTACACACAGAAATGGGTAATGGTGTTGACTTCATGATGGGTACACATGCTTGGCATGGTAAAGCTCCTTCTGACGATCAATTAGCTTCCGCTTTAGAGCAAAATCCAGTGACTGAATTAGGAGATTACTAGAATCATCATATAATTCCACAACCATGCAACTATGAAAAAATTATTTTATTCCATACTAACTCTTTGTTCTTTAACATTATTAGCGCAAGAAAAAACTCACAGTTTTGATCAACGTTTAGTGTATGATTACAATGTTTCTGAAGAATTATCAGCTATGTATCCAATCGATAATATTTTAGAAAACAAACTGAGTATTTACATTGGTAAAGAAAGTTTATTAGGACATTCTGATAATGATTTTTTATTTGAAGGATTTAATTCCTCGGCTTTTTTGATAACGAAAGAGCATTACTTCGATGTAAAATTAAATTCGTTAGAAAATCAAATCAGTATTAAAACTCCTACATTATATGATTATTCTGATTCCAAAGAATATCTTCCATATAATGCAGATTATTTTACACTAAAAAACAAACTTGTAAATCTAAATCGTACTGAAAAAATTAACGGGTATACATGTAATAATTACCAGTTAGTTGATCCTAATGCAGAAAATGAAAAAACAATTTATTGTATTGACGAAAAAAATGCAATAAACAATGCTAGTTATCTTCTACCTCAACAACCTATTAAAGGATTAATTGTAAAAGTTGGAGATAGTGATAATTCAAGTTCATTAGTATTAAATCGAATTGAAAAATCAAATCTAAAGGTATATTTTGATGAAAATAAATCAATCAAAACATACGAAGACAATATTGTAAAACTAAAAGAATTGTATAAATCTTTATACGAAATTGATACAATTAGTCAACCTGAAGATTTATCTTATCTAAATAATTCTGATAATAGATATGAGGATCCGTTATACGAATATTATATGTTATCTACTTCCGATAATGACAAGGTAAATACATTGTTTAATAGTATGGCACCATTAGCATTGACGGTAATTACATTAGATACAGATTTTGATAACAATTTTGATTTTGATCGTGCTAAAGCAATAAAAGCAACAGAGGCGTCAACAAAAAAAACGATTCAATTGTACAAAAAGAATGGTTTGATTACAACTGACGAAGCAAAGGAACTAAATAATAATTTTAAACAATATTTTGATAAAGCAAAAAACTTTAAATTCGAAAAACATCAAGAAGTAATTCAAAATGAAGAAGTCGCTTTAGATAGTGTAGATGCTGCAGTTTATGCAACTGATGTCGCATTAGATTATCAATCTGCATATAAAAATACATCGTTAAAAGATGTTAAACTGGCTATTGACGAAGAAGGCGCTAAATATTATTTAGATATTGCACCTTCACATTGTAAAGATTTAAAAAGTCGAATTCCTGATTTTTCAAGTAACGATTTAAAAGAAATTATTTATAATTATACTGGTCAAATTTGCGATTTATACATTTATCAAAGTGGATATGTTGATCTTTCATCAACAGTTGATGCTGTCAGAAAAAGTGTTTGGGAATTAAATACAAAATATGATTCGTTCAAAAAAGAAGACAAAGAAAAGCTTAAAAAATTCTTTGATTCTTTAGATTAATTAGATAAAACAAAAAGGAGGCAAACTCCACATAAAAAACAATTACAATGATCGATTTAACATACACAGAAAAAAAAGATACACGTAGTGGATTCGGAGACGGATTAACTGAGTTAGGAAGAACAAATCCTAATGTTGTAGCATTATGTGCTGACTTAATT
The DNA here is from genome assembly GCF_003687725.1 of Faecalibacter macacae. Classification (GTDB taxonomy): domain Bacteria; phylum Bacteroidota; class Bacteroidia; order Flavobacteriales; family Weeksellaceae; genus Empedobacter; species Empedobacter macacae. The sequence goes on along the minus strand of NZ_RDOJ01000003.1, from coordinate 231,493 downwards.
GGTTCTTTAAAAATGGATCAATTTATCAAGGAAAATCCAGATCGTTTTTTCCAAATCGGAATCGCAGAAGCTAATATGATGGGAATCGCAGCTGGTTTAACAATCGGTGGAAAAATTCCTTTTACTGGAACATTTGCTGAATTCTCTACGGCTCGTGTTTACGATCAAATTCGTCAATCAATTGCATATTCTGATAAGAATGTGAAAATTGCTGCTTCTCACGCTGGATTAACTTTAGGTGAAGATGGTGCAACTCACCAAACTTTAGAAGATATCGGATTAATGAAAATGTTACCAGGTATGGTAGTTATTAATCCTTGTGATTACAACCAAACAAAAGCTGCTACAATCGCTGCTGCTGAATACGAAGGACCTGTTTACTTACGTTTTGGACGTCCAGCTGTTCCTGTTTTTACACCAGCTGACCAAAAATTCGAAATCGGAAAAGGTATCTTAATGAACGAAGGTACAGATGTAACAATCGTTGCAACTGGACACTTAGTTTGGGAATCTTTAATTGCTGCTGCTGAATTAGAGAAAGAAGGAATTTCTTGTGAGGTAATCAACATCCATACAATTAAACCTTTAGATGAAGAAATTATCATCAATTCTGTTAAGAAAACAGGTAAAATTGTTACAGCAGAAGAGCATAACATTTTAGGAGGTTTAGGTGAATCTGTTGCTAGAGTTTTAGCTCAGAAATGTCCAACACCACAAGCTTTTGTTGCTGTAAACGATACTTTTGGTGAATCTGCTACTCCAGCGGAATTAATGAAGAAATACGGAATTGATTCTACTGCTGTTATTGAAAAAGTAAAATCTTTATTAAAATAAAAAAGATTAAACGATAAATTATAAAGCCCTAAGTCTTCACTTAGGGCTTTTTTTATATGAGAATTTTAAATACTTATTCAAAAAGAAAAAAGGAATCCCTTACGGAATCCCTTTTTTAATTTTCTTTTAGTTTAGGTTTAAGTTGTTAGTAATTAGTTATACAAAGATCAAATAATTAATTAATCTAGCCAATACCTAAAATTAGGTAATTTCATTATAATTATTTAAAAATGCTTATATACAATTATCACTTTTATTGCAACTCAATCTAAAAACACCCATTACTTGTTATAATTGATGTAATTCGATTTAATTTAGTTTTATTGTTTATATCAGAAGATTCTAAACTTGTTTGTGGTGCAAAGATGTAGTAATTAAATAAAATTATCAATACCTAAAATTAGGTAAATTTCAATAAATAATTAATAAGCATTTGTATCGGATATTTTATTACAAAACATATCTATACATTTTTTATTAGATTACTAAAAATTCAAAATGCAATTTATTGAAGAATGTTTGAGAGAAGAAAAAAGCAAGCCGATAAGCCGGATTCTGTCAGTTACAATAAATTATAACGCTTTGTCATTTATCTAGAACTTGAATTACTCCAAGTCTCGAGCTGCCTACCCCCCAACAACGAACGAGAAGCTCTTAACTGTTGGTATACATGGCATTTCACCGCATAGAGTTTACCTGGTTTCACTACAGCCGAACTGTACCTGCTTTCTGTTGCACTTGTCCTCGCCTCACGACGGACGGGTGTTACCCGCTATGCCTTCTCTATGGTGTCCAGACTTTCCTCTCCGAAATAAATTCGCAGCGACAAAGTGGCTTGCTTGGTACAAATGTAAGATAAATAATAGCGAATAAAAAAGCCCGTAAACTATTTATTTACGAGCTTTTTGTATTTATTTAAGAATGAAACTCTTATTGTTTCTCCTCTTCTGCTTCTTCCGTTTTTCCTTTAACAGAAATCTTTACACCATCTTTAGCTTCATTTAACTCTAAAATCAAATGATCACCTTCTGTAATTTCAGCATTAATGATTTCTTCTGCCATTGGATCTTCTATATATTTCTGGATAGCGCGTTTCAATGGACGAGCACCATAATCCTTATCAAATCCTTTATCAGCAATGAAATCTCTTGCTTCTGGCGTTAACTCTAAATGATAATCTAAAGCTGTTAAACGCTCATATAAATTAGCTAATTCAATATCAATAATATTCATGATATTTTCTTTCGTTAAAGAATTGAAGAAAATAATATCATCAATACGATTTAAGAATTCAGGAGCGAATGCACGTTTTAATGCTGTTTCAATTGTTGATTTAGCACGTTCATCAGCTGAGTTTTGTTTTGCTGAAGTTCCAAATCCAACTCCATCACCAAATTCTTTTAATTGACGTGTACCAATATTAGATGTTAAAATGATTATCGTATTACGGAAATCTACTTTTCTACCTAAACTATCCGTTACATGACCATCATCTAAAATTTGTAATAAAATATTGAATACATCTGGATGCGCTTTCTCTATTTCATCTAACAAAATCACTGCATATGGCTTACGACGAACTGCTTCTGTTAATTGACCACCTTCTTCGTAACCAACGTAGCCTGGAGGTGCACCAACTAAACGAGATACGGCAAATTTCTCCATATACTCAGACATATCAATACGAATTAATGCATCTGAAGAATCAAACAACTCTTTTGCTAAAACCTTAGCTAATTGCGTTTTACCAACACCTGTAGTTCCTAAGAAAATAAATGAACCAATTGGTTTGTTAGGATCTTTAAGACCTGCACGGTTACGCTGAATTGCTTTCACAACTTTAGTAACTGCATCATCTTGACCGATCACTTTACCTTTCATTAACTCATTCATTTGAGCTAATTTTTTCAGTTCTTTTTCTGCAACACGATGTACTGGAACTCCACTCATCATCGAAACAACTTCAGCTACATTATCTTCTGTTACTGTTTCACGATTTTGTTTTGATGCCTGCATCCATTCTGCTTGCGCACGTTTTAAATCAGCTTCTAATTGTTTTTCTGTATCACGTAAACGAGCAGCTTCTTCGTATTTCTGAGATTTTACAACCTTCGTTTTTTCCTCTCTTACTTCTTCTAATTTACTTTCTAGATCAAGAATTTCCTGAGGAACTCTAATATTTTTAATATGAACACGAGAACCAGCTTCATCTAAAGCATCAATTGCTTTGTCTGGTAAAAAACGATCTGTAATGTAACGTGTTGTTAAACTAACACAAGCTTTTAATGCTTCATCAGTATAATTTACATTATGATGCGCTTCGTATTTATCTTTTATATTATTTAAGATTTGCAACGTTTCTTCTGGCGTTGTTGGCTCTACCATTACATTTTGAAAACGACGTACTAATGCACCATCTTTCTCGATGTACTGACGATACTCGTCCAAAGTTGTAGCACCAATACATTGTAACTCTCCACGAGCCAATGCTGGTTTAAACATGTTAGATGCATCTAAAGAACCTGTTGCTCCTCCTGCTCCAACAATAGTATGTAACTCATCAATGAATAAAATGATATCATCATTTTTCTCTAATTCATTCATGATTGCTTTCATACGTTCTTCAAATTGTCCACGATATTTAGTTCCAGCAACTAAAGATGCTAAATCTAAAGTAACTACACGTTTATTAAATAAAACACGAGAAACTTTACGTTGGATGATTCGTAACGCTAAACCTTCAGCAATCGCAGATTTACCAACTCCTGGTTCACCAATTAATAATGGATTGTTCTTTTTACGACGAGATAAAATCTGAGAAACCCGTTCAATTTCTTTTTCGCGTCCAACAACAGGATCTAATTTTCCTTCTTGCGCAATCGCAGTTAAATCACGACCAAAATTATCTAAAACTGGAGTTTTACTTTTTGCTGTAGATTTACTCATAGAAGGACGATCAAATTCGCTTCCCATATCTGAATCACCTTCGTAAGAAGGATTCTCCGCTCTTGGTGAATCTACTATATCATTATCCTGAAATTGGAATTTGAATTCTTCCTTGATTGTGTTATAATCAATCTCGAATTTATTCATCAATTTCGTGATAGGATCATTTTCGTTTCTTAAAATACATAACAATAAATGAACAGTATTAACAGTCGCACTCTTAAAAAGTTTAGCTTCTAAAAATGTTGTTTTTAATGCACGTTCAGCTTGTTTTGTTAAGCTTAAATTTTTAATATGATTAACAGTTGTGTCTTTCGGTGGATTTAGGTTCTCAATTTTCTGACGTAATTCTTTCAAATCTACGTTCAATGCCTCTAAGACAGAAATTGCTTTTCCCTCACCATCACGAAGAATACCCAACATTAAGTGCTCCGTCCCAATTTGGTCGTGCCCTAATCTTAATGCTTCTTCCTTGCTGTAAGCAATTACATCTTTTACTTGTTGTGAGAAATTATCATTCATTATATAAACTGTCTTTTATCAAATATAAACATTACTATAGCTAATATCATAAATTATGCCTTTGTTCTACAATTATTATCTAATTGACACATAATGACATTTTTTAATGATGATCTTAAAAAAACGGACAATATTTCATGTTGATTTCTGAATTATTTACAAAAATCTGAGTGATAGAGGTTGTCGCTTTTCCTTTAGCTACATCGCCATCATTCATTTGAATTGATTGATGAATAGCGAATATATCGCTTGGTGATACTTCATTAAATTTAGGGAATTTTTTTTCTAATTCATACATTTTTTCTGAACTATATAATGTCATAGAACATCTAAAAGCGAATTCTTTGTCAGTTAAATCATTTACTTCCAGCTCTTTTTCATCCCAAAATAAGAGGTGAGTTTTTTTATTTTTTATCTGATAAACAAATATCGTAAACGGTGCAATATCTGTAAGAACTTCATTTTCAATAAAATCATATACATCATTAAATTTCATTAAATCTAATAAAATCAATCCTCTACTCTTTCTGTAATTTGATTTTAGATTAGTAGGTTTTATTTTTCCACCATTTAAAATACAAGCGATATAATTTTCATTATAAAATATCCAAGTTCCCTGTTTTTCTTGATCAACGGGAGCATAATATGTATTTCCTTCCCAAATCCTTTCTTCAACTTGTAAAGAAGCTGTTCTCGAAATACTTTCGTCCCGATTATGTGTTAATAAAACTTGATCGTTTTTTTTATAAAAACTGATGATACACATGGCTAAAATTGAATTTGTTCAAAAGTAGAATTATCTTTGCAAACAGTATGCAAATCAAAGAATCAATTCATCAAACTTTAAACCAACTAGAAAATATACTTTATCAACTAAATGATGAAGAATATACAAAAACAGTCGATTTAATCAATAAACAAACTATTGGAAAACATGTACGTCACATTGTTGAGTTTTTTCAATGTTTATTGCAAGCTGAAAAAATTGTTTGCTTTGATTCTCGTAAAAGAGAATTGAAAATTGAAACTTCTACTGAATATACATTAGATACAATTGCTAAAATAAAAGTTGAAATTGAACAATTAGATTTTGATCAACCTATTGTTTTAGAGCAATTAATTGGTGATGATGTTTTAGAAGTAAATTCAACAATTGGTCGTGAATTGGTATATTGTATCGATCATAGCATACATCATTTTGCAATTATCAAAATGGTTTTGAAAGCTGATTTTCCATATATAAATTTCGACAAAGATTTCGGAATTGCTTATTCTACATTAAATTTTACCAAGCAAAAATGAATACAACATTAACAAAATGGACGAAATATGAATATTGGCCGTTTTGGTTATTCTATGGTCCATTAACACCTTGGTATCTTTATAAAATTGTAACAGCTGGTGCTCCTGCATACTTTTGCACTGCAAATCCTGGTTTTAAATGGGGAGGATTTATCAATTATTCTAAAAACGATATTTTAAAACAAATTGATCCTAAATATTTACCCAAAACAAAATTCTATACTAAAATCTCTGCATCAGAAATTCCTATGAATTTTCCTTTTATTGCTAAACCAGACGAAGGTGAGCGTGGAATTGCTGTAGAATTAATCCGTAATAAAGATGATTGGAAACAATATTTAAAAATAAATAATAAGGACTTGATTATTCAAGAATACAATGAATTTCCATTGGAATTTGGAGCTTTCTATGTCCGCTTACCAAAAGAATCTAACGGAAAATTAATTTCGATGACAGGTAAAGATTTTCTTCAATTTACAGGAAATGGGAAATCTACTTTCCGAGAATTAATCGATAAAAATATACGAGCCGTTTTCCGTAAAGATTATTTAATTGAACGTTATAAAGAGCTGTTGGATGATATTGTTCCCAACGGTAAAAGCATCTTAGTGGAACCTATTGGTAATCATAACCGTGGAACAACATTTTTAGATGCTTCGAATTTAATTTCAACAGAATTAGAACATCAAATAGATAATATTGCTAAATCTATTGAAGGTTTCTTCTATGGCCGATTTGATATCAAAGCAAAATCTATCGAAGATTTACAAAACGGAAATTTTGTCATTTTAGAAGTTAATGGAGCAAATTCAGAAGCTACACATGTTTACGATCCAAAACATAATTTATTTTTCGCCTACAAAGAGGTATTGAAGCACCTTAACTATCAACATAAAATTGCAAAACAAAATCACGAATTAGGTCACGAATATATAAAATGGCCTTCTTTAGCTATCGAATTAATTAATAGAGGTCGTGGAAATTAACCATTTTTGTCAGTTAAATTAGAAAGGAATGATTTGTGTCAATTATTCTTAAAATAATTTTATGGCCTATCCTTTTCCGAAAAAAACATTAGTAATTCCTGTATTTTTAATTGGGTTGATTTGGTCTGTATTTTTATTTGAATATAGCGGATTAGGATTAAATGATTGTTACGGAGTTGTTCCAAGAACTTTTTTTGGATTAAAAGGAATTTTACTATCACCTTTATTTCATTCTGGTTTTCCACATTTAATCAGTAATACTTTTCCTTTATTCTTTTTAAGTTTCCTTACCTTATTAATGTATGATCGATTAGCTTATTATGTTCTTATTTTTGGTTGGTTATTATCTGGAATTTTACTTTGGTTAATCGGAAATCCACCTTTTATGGACTCAGTCGCAGGCTGTCATATTGGAGCAAGTGGAATTGTATATATGTTAGCTTCTTTTATTTTATTTTCTGGGTTAATAAGAAAAGAACGCGGATTAATGGCTATATCAGCTATTGTAATTTTGTTATATGGTGGAATGTTTTGGGGTGTAATTCCTGAAGAATTGTTACCTGATTTTAATTTAGGAGATAATTCAATTTCTTGGGAAGGACATTTAAGTGGATTTATTGTTGGTGCTTTCTTCGCTTATTTATTTAGAAAAGTTGGTCCTCAAAAACAAAAAGCTAAATGGGAAGATGAAAACTATTATGACCCTCGTGAAGAAGAATTATGGCAAAAATATTTAGAAAGTTTAACGCCCTATGCACCAAAAGAGGAAGATCAATCTTTAATAAATAAAAATCAATCATCCTCTTCTACCTCTAATATGTAAAACCTGTTGTTGTAAATTTCAACATCAAGTCATCAATTTTCTTAATTGATTTTGGCATATCTTTTTGAAGAAAATCTTTGGATTGTAACGTATCACCATTAATGATAATTCGGTAATAAATCTTTGGATAAACATCTTCTTTCAGATTACTTAATAGATTAATTTCTGCTTCAAAAGCATTTAAATCAAATTGATCTATTTCTGCATGAAGTTCATTTTTTTGATAATCGTTTAGTTGCCGTACCAAAGGAGTTTTATTTCTCATCCATTTAGAAATAATTCCTTTGTTGTATTCTACCGATTGAAAACCTGATTTTGCGGTTAGGAATCGAAGTATTTGTACTTCTTCAATTTTAGTATCAATCTTATTAAAACTTGTAAGGATAGTATAGGTTAGGATTATGATTGTTATTTTTAATCCTTGCATAAAATATTTTCTACCCAACAAAAATAAACGATTTTAAAAAATTTCAATCATTTATTAAGTAATTATTTTCTGTTTTTGTTCATTAAATAATCTACTCTTTGTAATTGTTTTGGGGTCGCACCTTCAGGATAGAATCTTGTTCTTAAAGTATCTTTATTTTTAATAAACAGATACATATAAGAAACACCTAAAATTGGTTTATTTATAGTATCGATTTCAGAAATTATTAAATCAACATTTAATTTTGATATTTCTTTTTCAATTTCATTTTTTTCAGAAAATGTAAGCTCATGCTTAGTTAATTGGTTTCTTTTAACTTGTTTTTTAATTACTCCATCAAAATATTCAATTACTAAAAATCCATCGCTTACTTTCTTATAACGAATGACTTTTAAATCACTCTGAATAATTGTTGTAAAACTTAGAAATACGACTAATAATAATGTAATGAATATTACAATTCTTAATTCTTTCATAGTATTATTGTTTTTAGTTAGGTTACTCAAAAATACAATAAGAATTTAATCTACCCAATTCATAAATATTTAAAAAATAGACACAAAAAAAGTACCACTATGGGTACTTTCTGTATTTAAATAATTAATGTCGTAATTAAAATGGCATTCCAGGAATGCTAGGTAAATTTTCTTGAGCAGTTTTTTTCGCTTTATCAATCGCTTCAGTTTTTACTTGTTCTAAAGCTTTATTCAATGTCATTACTAACATATCTTCAATTTGCTCTTTATCCATTCCTTCAGCTAATTCAATATCTTTAATTGTTGCTAATTTAGACATTGTAATTTTTACTGTACCATCTGTAGATGTTGTTGTGAATGTTTCGTTTTCTAACTCATCTTTTAAACCTGTAAATTTATCTTTGAACGAGTTAATTTTACCCATCATATCCATGATGTTTCCGAAGTTTCCAAACATAATCTGTATTTCTTTAAAGTTATATTAATCAATTAATTTTTTCCACAAAGCATCTTTCAATTCTGTTAACCCTTGATGAGCAACTGAAGAAATAAACAATGTTTCGATATCTTTTGGTAATTGAGACGAAATTTCTGCTTTTAATTCATCATCCAACATATCAGATTTAGTAATCGCTAAAACACGTTCTTTATCTAATAACTCTGGATTAAATTTCTTTAACTCATTTAATAAAATATCATATTCTTTTGCATAATCGTCTGCATCTGCAGGAATCAAAAACAATAAGGTAGAATTACGTTCTATGTGACGTAAGAAACGGTGTCCTAAACCTTTTCCTTCTGCTGCACCTTCAATAATTCCAGGAATATCTGCCATAATAAACGACTGATGATTACGATATTCTACGATACCTAAATTTGGAGTTAAAGTTGTAAATGCATAGTCTGCAATTTTTGGTTTAGCTGCTGATAAAACAGATAATAAAGTTGACTTTCCTGCATTAGGAAAACCTACTAAACCAACATCTGCTAATACTTTTAGTTCCAATGTAACCCAACCTTCATCACCATCTAAACCAGGTTGTGCATAACGCGGAGTTTGACGAGTTGCAGAACGGAAGTGCCAGTTTCCTAAACCTCCTTTTCCTCCTCGTTTCAAGATCATTTCTTGTCCATCTTCTGTGATTTCTCCCAAGATTTCTCCTTCTTCACCACGAGCTATAACACCAATTGGAACATTTAAGATGATATCTTCCCCGTCATGACCAGTAGAACGAGATTTACCTCCACGTCCTCCATGTTCTGCACGGAAATGTTTTTTAAATTTGAATTCCAATAAAGTCCATAAGTTTGAGTTTCCTCTTAAAATAATGTGTCCTCCACGACCACCATCACCACCATCTGGACCTCCTTTATCGATATATTTTTCGCGATGCAAACTTGCTGAACCAGCTCCACCATGTCCACTTTTACAATGAATTTTTACGTAGTCAACAAAATTTGATTGCATAATTTTTTCTTTTAAAATATAAATAGTCTGCAAATTTACAACTTCTTACCCTTATATTAAAATCGAATTTTGCCTAAACAATACTTATTTTTGCAGTATGTACAAGCACATCAAAAACATTCTTTTTCAGTTACAGCCAGAAGATGCACATCATTTTGTAACACGTCAATTAAAAAATTACGCCAATTTTCCTGGTATTGATAAATTATTGACAAAGAAATATACTTTAAATCATCCTTCATTAGAACGAGAAGTTTTCGGAATTAAATTTAAAAATCCGGTTGGATTAGCCGCAGGTTTTGATAAAAATGGTGAATACATCAAAGAATTGAGCCACTTTGGTTTTGGATTCATCGAAATCGGAACCGTAACGCCAAAACCTCAACCCGGAAATGAAGCACCTCGTATGTTTCGTTTAGTTGAAGACGAGGCGATTATTAACCGAATGGGATTTAATAACAAAGGTGTAGATTATGCCGTAAAACAAATTCGTCGTTTACAACATCGCGAACGCTATATTATTGGTGGAAATATTGGTAAAAATAAAGTTACACCAAACGAAGAAGCGACGAATGATTATGTGATTTGTTTTAATGCTTTATTTGATGAAGTAGATTATTTTGTAGTGAATGTAAGTTCGCCAAACACGCCTAATTTACGTGCTTTACAAGAGAAAGAACCATTGATGGATTTGTTATATACGTTACAAAGACATAACGGAATCAAAGAAAATCCAAAACCAATTCTTTTAAAAATTGCTCCAGATTTAACAAATGAACAATTAGATGATATCATCGAAATTGTAACGGAAACTAAAATAGCAGGTGTAATTGCGACGAATACAACCATCGAAAGAGAAGGTTTAAAATCTGATCCAAATCTTGTACAAGAAGCTGGTGGAGTTAGTGGTAAACCTTTAAAAGAACGATCTACAGAAGTGATTAAATATCTTTCAGAAAAATCTAATCAAGCATTTCCTATTATTGGTGTTGGTGGTATCCATTCAGCTGAAGATGCTATTGAAAAATTAGAAGCTGGAGCAAGCTTAGTTCAGATTTATACTGGATTTATTTATGAAGGTCCAGGTTTGGCAAAAGCTATTTGTGAAAAGTTAATTAAATAATATAGATAGTTTTTAAAACTATTTCAAACAAAAAAACCTCAACGAATATGTTGAGGTTTTTTAATTATAATAAAGTTGTTCTAAACTTATTTTACGTTTGCAGCATCAATAGCAGCATATAATTTATTAGTAATGTCTTCAATTGAACCTACTCCGTCAATTTCCACCCATTTACCTTGCGCTTTAAAGTGTTCTGCAACAATAGCAGTTTTTTCGTAGTATTCTTTGATACGATCACGGATGATATTCACATCAACGTCATCAGCACGTCCAGAAGTTTTACCACGCTCTAATAAACGCTCAACTAAAATCTCGTCTTCTACAACTAAAGCTAATGTTACAGTAACATCATCGTTGTATTTTTCAGCTAAAATTTTATCTAATTCCTGAGCTTGAGCTGTAGTTCTTGGGTAACCATCAAAAATATATCCGTGTTCATTTGGATTGTTATCTAAATGATCTACTAACATATTTGTAGTTACTTCATCAGGAACTAACTGTCCTTTACCCATATAAGACTGAGCTAATTTTCCTAATTCTGTTTCATTTTTTAAATTGAAACGGAATAAATCTCCTGTAGAAATTTGAGGAGTTGAATATTTTTCTTCTAAAAATTTAGCTTGTGTTCCTTTACCACTACCAGGAGGGCCGAACAATACAATGTTTAGCATTTTGTAATTAAGATTTTATTTGATAAATATCTGGTAAGTTTCTTCCGTACCCGTCGTAATCTAAACCGTAACCTACAACAAATTTATCTGGAATTGAGATTCCTACTAAATCAACTTCTAAGTCTTTTTTGTATGCTTCTGGTTTAAATAATAACGTAGCAACTTTTAAAGATTTTACGTTTTTCTCTTTTAAAATACGGTGTAACTCTACTAAAGTGTTTCCTGTATCCACAATATCCTCTAAAATTATTACGTGACGTCCTTCCACATTCATAGGAATATCCATTTGGATTTGGATTTTCCCTGTTGATTCAGTACCCTCGTAAGATTTTAATTTTAAGAAAGAGATTTCACAATTTCCTGGATATTGCTTTAAGAAGTCACTCATAAACATTACAACTCCATTTAAAACTCCAATAAAGATAGGCGTCTCGTCTTTGTACTCTTCGTACACTTTGTTCGCCATTTCTTTAATTGATTGTTCGATTTCTTCAAAAGCAATGTACGGTATAAATTTCTTACCGTGAATTTCTATTTCATTCATTTTTTAAGATATTCAAATATACTATTTTGGATAAAGCTTGCAAAAATTTTCGGATATTTTATATAGTCATCGAAAAAAGTCTTGTTTCCGGCTCGTTTTCTAACATTCGTAAATCTAACGACATACAAACATTTCTAACATATGGACGACCTTCCTCATTCACTACAATTCCATTATCCTTGATGATAAGTAAACCATCTTCTTCCATTCCCTTCAGCATCGATTTTACATTCTCGATTCCGTTAAATTTCATGTTATCGTTTTCCCAAGAAGTCTCTAAATTACACATCAGATTTAAGATATGACGACGCATAATTAAATCTTCTTCTGTTAAAATATGACCTCTATATACTGATAATTCTCCTTTATTAATTGAAGCTTCATACTCTTCAACAGTTTTCTCGTTTTGCGCGAAGCTATACCAAGAATCACTAATTGATGAAACTCCTAAACCAATCATTACTTGCGTCTTCGATGAAGAATACCCCATAAAGTTACGATGTAATGATTTATTTACCATTGATTGATACATCGAATCATGTTCTAAAGCAAAATGATCCATTCCGATTTCGAAATAATCTAACTCTTCAAACATTTTCTTACCAGTTTCGTATAATTCACGTTTTAATTCTGGCGATGGTAAATCTTCCTCTTGGAAACCACGTTGTCCAACACCTTTTATCCACGGCACATGCGCGTAACTATAAAAAGAAATACGATCAGGATTCAACTCCTTTGTTTTATTTATCGTATCAATCATTCCTTCTAATGTTTGGTGAGGTAAACCAAAAACTAAATCGTGCGAAACTGATGTATAACCAATTTCTCGTGCTTCTTCTGTTGCACGTTTTACATTTTCATAAGGTTGTACACGATTAATAGCTTCTTGTACTTTAAGATCAAAATCTTGAACTCCGTATGAAACACGACGGAAACCTAAATCAAATAATACTTGCAAATGTTCTCGCGTAGTATTATTTGGGTGACCTTCTAAACTAAATTCGTGACCTTCGGCAACAATTGATGTATTAATAATTCCTTCTAAAAGGATTTTTAAATTTTCTGGCGAGAAAAAAGTAGGCGTTCCTCCACCTAAATGGATTTCTTTTATTACTGGCTTTGTAGGCATCATATCTAAATACAATTGCCATTCTTTTAAAACCGTTGTAATATAAGGTTTCTCTACACTATGTTGTTTTGTAATACGTTTATTACACGCACAAAATGTACATAACGACTCACAAAACGGTAAATGAATATATAATGAGATACCTTCCGTTTCATTACTTTCTATGAAAGATTTCTGAAAAGTCTCTACCCATTTTTGTTTCGTAAAACCTGCTTCGTCCCAAAATGGAACAGTTGGGTAACTTGTATAGCGAGGTCCTGGAATATTATATTTCTGAATTAAATTGTTCATAATATATAAAAAACTCAAAATTGAGTTTAAATAAATTTCTCAATGCTTAGAAAAATATTCCAAACATTGAGAAAAATGTAATTATTTTATTATTAATTAGATAACCGCTTGTCTAACGCGAACAAGTTTTTCTAATAATCCTTCTAATAAATCTAACTGAAGCATATTTGCTCCGTCACTTTTGGCATTTTTAGGGTCTGGATGTGTTTCAATAAACAATCCATCTGCACCTACAGCTATACCTGCTTTTGCAATTGTTTCAATTAACTCTGGTTTCCCACCTGTAACACCAGACGCTTGGTTTGGTTGTTGTAAAGAGTGAGTAACATCTAAGATAACTGGAGCGTAATTTTGCATTACTGGAATTCCACGGTAATCTACCACTAAATCTCCGTAACCTAACATTGTTCCACGCTCGATAATTGCTACATTACTATTTCCTGAATCAGTTACTTTCTGAACTGGAAATTGCATTGCTTCTGGCGATAAAAATTGACCTTTCTTTAAAGTTACATGTTTCCCTGTATTAGCGGCCGCTACAACTAAATCTGTTTGACGAACTAAAAATGCAGGAATTTGTAAAATATCAACATATTCTGCAGCCATATCAGCATGGAAAGGCTCGTGAATATCAGTCGTTGTAGGAACATCAAAAGTCTCTCCAACTTTTCTTAATATTTTTAAAGCCGTTTCATCTCCAATACCAGTAAAACTATCAATACGAGAACGATTTGCTTTTTTAAATGACCCCTTAAAAACATAAGGAATATTTAATTTATCAGTAATCGTAATCACTCGTTCAGCAATTCTCATTGCCATATCTTCATTCTCAATCGCACATGGACCTGCGATTAAAAAGAAATTTGAAGAATCTTTATGTTTAATATTAGATATGTTTTGTATCATCTTGCAAATTTACATAATCTTCGTGAGAAAATTCAGTAATTTTGCCTATACTTTATCATTCTTATTTATAGTTATATGGATTTTTTAAACAATACGTCGACTGCAGATATCGTTGGATATCTTGCGTCTATCTTTATCATTTTATCATTTGTTTTCTCAAACATCAAAACGATTAGGATTATCAATGCGGTTGGTTGTGTTTGTTTCGTGATTTATGCAGCTGCTTATAAAGCTTGGCCTGTATTAATTCCAAACGCAATTTTACTATTTGTTCAATTTTATTATCTTATTTTTAAACCTGGAAAATAAAAATCATTAAAATTGAAAGTACTTTCTGCTGTAATTAACAACATAGAAACCGACCAAAGAGTAGATAAAGTTTGTAATTCTCTATTAAAATTTGGATATGATGTAGAATTAATTGGAACAACTTTAAGAGGAAAACCTACATTGAACAAAGCATATAAAACAAGCTTGATTCCTATGAAATATGAAGAAAGTTTTAAAATGTTTGCTGAATTTAATTTTAAGCTATTCGTTAATTTACTTTTTAAAGCAGATAAGAACACCATTTTATTAGCAAACGACTTAGATAGCTTATTGCCATTTTATGTTGTAAGTAAGATTAAAAGTCTTCCTTTGGTTTTTGATAGCCATGAAATTTATTCTGAACTACCTTCACTTTCTAATCGACCAAAAACAAAAAAAGTTTGGAAAACTTTAGAACGAATCTTATTACCACGAGTAAAACATTTTTATACGGTGAGTAATGGGTATGCAGATTGGTTTAAAAAAGAATATGGATCTAATCCTGAAGTTATCCGAAATGTTCCACATCTTCAAAAATTAAACGATAAAGAAAATTTTATCTTTTTCCAATTACCACAAGTTCCAGAAAATCATAAAATAGTTTTATACCAAGGCGCATTAAACATGAGTCGTGGTTTAGAATTTATGATAGAAGCAATGAAACATGTAGATAATTGTGTTTTTTGGATTGCAGGTGACGGACCAAAACGAGATAACTTAAAAGAATTAGTACAAAAAAATAATCTGTCAGATAAAATATTTTTTCTTGGAAATGTTCCTCCTAAAGTTCTAAAAACAATTACACCTTTAGCTGAAGTTGGAATCAGTTTAGAACAAGATTTAGGAATTAGTTATAAATACGCTTTACCAAATAAAGTATTCGATTATTTCCAAGCGAGAGTCCCAATTTTATCGACATATTTACCCGAAATAAAAGCTACTATTGAGAAATATGAGGCTGGTAAAATTATAAACGAACACGAAGCAAAACACATCGCTGAACAATTAAATTTACTACTACAAGAAGGGAAAAAGTCATAT
Source organism: Faecalibacter macacae (assembly GCF_003687725.1). GTDB lineage: Bacteria > Bacteroidota > Bacteroidia > Flavobacteriales > Weeksellaceae > Empedobacter > Empedobacter macacae. Next base: position 215,695 of record NZ_RDOJ01000003.1, on the reverse strand, counting down.
TATGAAAATTTAACAAAAGCTGCTAAAGAATGCTGTTGGGAAAATGAGGAACCTAAATTAAAAGCGGTTTTTGAACAAATAAAAAAGGTAGACAATTAGTCTACCTTTTTTCTATAATTATAATATATAAAATATTAATCTATTAATTCTTCTGTCACTTCTAAGAAACGACCTTCTTCACAACGTACTTTACGAGCAGGATAACGACGAATAATATCATAATCGTGTGTTGCCATTAATACCGCACAATTGTTTTGTTTAGAAACTGAAAGTAATAAGTTCATAATCTCATTAGAAGTTTCAGGATCTAGATTTCCTGTAGGCTCATCCGCTAAAATTAATTCTGGATGATTTAATAAAGCACGAGCAATAGATACACGTTGCTGTTCTCCACCTGACAAACGGAAAGGCATCATTTTTTTCTTAGATAACATCCCAACTGAATCTAATACCTCATCAATACGAGCTTCAATTGTATTTTTATCCTTCCATCCTGTCGCTTTTAAAACGAATTTTAAATTCTCTTCAACAGAACGGTCAGTTAATAATTGGAAATCTTGAAAAACAATTCCTAAATGACGACGTAGATCTGGAATTTTACTTGTTTTTAAAGTTTTCAAATCCATTCCAACTACTTTCCCATTACCATTTTTCAAAGGTAAATCACCATAAAGTACTTTTAATAAACTACTTTTTCCACTTCCTGTTTTACCAATTAAGTAAACAAATTCCCCTTCAGCTAAAGTGAAATTCACATCAGATAAAACTAAATGATTACGTTGATAGATTGAAGACTGATTAACTTCAATTACATTTTTAACTTCCATACAGATATCCGTCTTTTTTTTCAAATGTAAAAAAAAAGCCTGAAAGAAAAACCTTCAAGCTTATTTTTTATAAATCGTAGCGATTATCTTTTAGTTCTTACAGAACTAACAGTTAATGCTTTTCTTCCTTTTTTTCTACGAGCCGCTAATAATTTACGACCGTTTTTAGAAGCCATACGCTCACGGAAACCGTGTTTGTTTCTTTTCTTTCTGTTACTTGGTTGAAATGTTCTCTTACTCATCTTTACTAAGTTTGTATACCATTACACGAATGGGTTATAAATAAAGTTATTTTACTAATTCAAAAATTAAATTCAAGGAAAACTACAAACTTTCTGAATTAATTCAAACTGCCTACCGATCCTTGCGTTTGTAATTTTCGAAGTGCAAATATATAAAATAATTCTTTGTAAACAACACAAAATTAAATATAAAATATTCAAAATGGTAAGTTTTATCACTCTGTATTCTTGTTAAAATTTGTATCTTAGCCGTCTTATATAACAAAAGGATATGACTGAAGGAGAAAAACTGATCCCAATCAACATTGAGGATGAAATGAAATCGGCATATATCGATTACTCGATGTCGGTAATCGTGTCTCGTGCCCTTCCAGATGTACGTGATGGTTTGAAACCTGTTCACCGAAGAGTATTATTCGGTATGTACGAGTTAGGAGTTTTTTCTAACCGTTCTTATAAAAAATCTGCACGTATCGTAGGGGAAGTTTTAGGTAAATTCCACCCACACGGAGACAGCTCTGTTTATGACGCAATGGTACGTATGGCTCAACCTTGGTCATTACGTTATATGTTAGTAGACGGACAAGGTAACTACGGTTCTGTAGATGGTGATCCACCTGCAGCAATGCGTTATACTGAAGCTAGACTTCAAAAAATCTCAGATGAATTATTAGCTGATTTAGATAAAGAAACTGTCGATTTTCAATTCAATTTTGACGACACACTTCAAGAACCAACAGTTTTACCAACTAAAATTCCTACATTATTAGTAAATGGTGCATCAGGAATTGCTGTAGGTATGGCTACAAACATGGCTCCTCATAATTTAACAGAAGTTATTGACGGAACTATTGCATACATCGAAAATCGTGATATCATGATTGAAGAGTTAATGCAACACATTAAAGCTCCTGATTTCCCAACTGGTGGAACTATCTATGGTTATGAAGGTGTAAAACAAGCATTCGAAACAGGACGTGGACGTGTTGTTTTACGTGCTAAAACTAATTTTGAAGAAGTACACGGACGTGATTGTATTATCGTAACCGAAATTCCATACCAAGTTAATAAAGCAGAAATGATTACAAAAACTGCTGAATTAGTAAAAGATGGAAAATTAGATGGTATTGCTGAAATTCGTGACGAATCTGACCGTAAAGGAATGCGTATCGTTTACGTATTAAAAATGGATGCAGTTCCAAATGTTGTTTTAAACAAATTATTTAAATATACTCAATTACAATCTTCTTTCTCTGTAAATAACATTGCGTTAGTTAATGGAAGACCAGAGCAATTAAATTTAAAAGATTTAATTCATCACTTCGTTGAACATAGACATGAAGTTGTAATTCGTCGTGCTGAATACGATTTAAGAAAAGCACAAGAGCGTGCGCATATCTTAGAAGGTTACATGAAAGTAATCGGAACACAAGATGATTTAGATCGTGCAATTAAAATCATTAGAGAATCTGCAACTCCAGAAGAAGCTCGTCAAGGTTTAATTATGGCATTTGGATTATCAGAAATCCAAGCACGCGCTATCTTAGATTTACGTTTACGTACATTAACAGGTCTTGAAATTGACAAGATCCGTGCTGAATATGACGAAATCATGAGTACAATTAACTACTTAAAAGATATTTTAGCAAACGAAGAGTTACGTATGCAAATTATCAAAGACGAATTAATTGAAGTTCGTACAAAATACGGTGATGACCGTCGTACAGACATAAATTACGCAGGTGGTGACTTAAACATGGAAGATTTAATCCCAGACGAAAAAGTAGTTTTAACTATTTCTCGTTTAGGATACATTAAACGTACTCCTCTTTCTGAATACCGTAAACAATCTCGTGGAGGTGTTGGTAACAGAGCAGCAACAACGCGTGATGAAGATTTCTTAGAATACATGGTAGTGGCTACAAACCACCAGTACATGTTATTCTTTACAGAAAAAGGAAAATGTTTCTGGATGCGTGTATTTGAAATCCCTGAAGGATCTAAAACTTCAAAAGGACGAGCAATCCAAAACTTAATTAATATTGATCCAGATGATAAAGTAAAAGCATACATTCGTACACACGATTTAATGGATGAAGAATATGTTAATAACCACTTCGTAATCATGGTTACTAAGAATGGTATTATCAAGAAAACTTCATTAGAAGCTTACTCTCGTCCACGTGCAAATGGTATTAACGCTATTACAGTTCGTGAGGGTGATACTTTATTAGAAGCATTGTTAACTGATGGTAAATCTCAGATCATGATAGCTTCTAAATACGGTAAAGCAATTCGTTTCTACGATGAAAAAGTTCGCCCAATGGGTCGTACTGCTTCTGGTGTTCGCGGAATTAATTTAGGTGATGAAGCAGACAACGAAGTTGTTGGTATGATTGTAGTATCTGACATGGAAAATGAAACTGTATTAGTAGTTTCTGAAAAAGGATATGGTAAGCGTACTTCTATTGAAGATTACCGTGAAACAAACCGTGGTGGTAAAGGTGTTACTACTTTAAACATTACAGATAAAACAGGAAAATTAATCGCTATTGAATCAGTTACTGATGAACATGATTTAATGATTATTAACAAATCAGGTGTAGCAATTCGTACAGGATTAGACGAAATCCGTGTAATGGGTCGTGCAACACAAGGTGTTAGATTAATTAACCTTAAAAATAACGACAAAATTGCTGCTATCGCTAAAGTAGAAGTTGACAACGAAGTTGAAGAAAACGAAGAAGCAACTACTGAAGATGGTGAACAATTAGTTGAAAATCAAGTTGAATTAAACAATGGTCAACCTACTGAAGAAACAACTTCAGAAGAAGATCAATCAAATGATTAATTATGAAAAAATTCTTATTTAGTTTAGGTTTAGTATTATCATTATCTACAGCATTTGGACAAGTAAATACTGAAGAATTACATACTAACCCAACTCAGTTAGCAGAAAAATATAACGCTTTAGCTAAAGAAAATTTAGCTAAAGGTGATGTTACTAAAGCAAGCGAAAGTTTATCTAAGTTATCAAAATACGAAAATGGTAAAGTTTGGCAAGTACGTAACAAAGACACTAAAAAAGACGAGTTTTACTACTCTCAAGCTGATGTAGATGCTGCTATTGCAGGAGGTAATTATGCAAAAGCGAAAGAAGTTGCATTAGCTCCTAAATTTGGTTTCTTATTACAATCTCAGGTTTCTGAATTAGCAAATAAGCAATTAACTGATGCTAATAATAATTTAGATACTAAAAATTACGACGCTGCTGCACAAAATTTCTTAAATGTATACAACTTAGTTGAAGCATTAGGAACAAAAGAAGATGTATACAAATACCAAGCGGCTATTTCTTACTACAATGGTACTAAATATGATAAATCATTAGCTATCATTAAAGAATTAGCAAAAAACAACTTTACAGGAGTTTCTGCAAATCAAACAAAGAACTTAAATAGAGATTTATACGTTTTAGCTTTAAATTCATTATATAATTTAAAACAATACGATCCTATTTTAGACGAAGCTTTAGCTAAATATCCTACAGATGTAGACATCAACTCTGTCGCTACAAGTATCTACCAAGTTACTGGTAATGGTGATAAATTAAAATCTAAAATCGAGGAAAACATCAAAATTAATCCAACAGATCACTTAAACTATTATAATTTAGGTGTGTTATTAATGGATGATGCAGCTACTGAAGAAAAAGCTCAAGAGTTATTTAAAAAATCAATTGAGCTAAATCCTAAACATGTTGAATCTTACAGAAATTTAGTTGCAACTTATTTAACAAAAGATAAAGTTTACACTGAAAAGATTAATAATAACTTAGGAAATTCTAAAGCTGAAAAAGCAGTTTATAACGAAAACATCGCGAAACGTAAAGAATTATTTTCAACAGTAATTCCTTACTTAGAGAAAGTTCACGAGTTAGATCCTAAAGACATCACAGTAGTTAAAAACTTAGCAATTGCTTACAGAACTGTAGACAATACAGCTAAAGAAGATTACTACCGTGCTTTAGAAAAGAAAATAGCAACAGGAAAATAATCCAATTATTGCATAAAAAAAGGAGAATCAAATTTGATTCTCCTTTTTTATTAATTATAAATTCCAATTTTTCAATTCACTTAAAACGTGGTGGGCAGTTAAATCAAAACGAACCGGAACAACAGAAACATATCCATTTTCTAAAGCATATTCATCCGTATCATCTCCTTTGTCATAGTTCACAAATTCTCCACACATCCAATAATATTGTCTTCCGCGCGGATCTTCTCGTTTATCAAACTTCTCATCCCATTTCGCATCAGCTTGACGACAAACTTTAATTCCTTTAATTTCGTCTTCACCTAACTTCGGAATATTAACATTAAGAACAATTCCTTTCGGTAATTTCTTTTCTAAAACTTCCTTTATAATTCCTTTGATATGCTTTTCACCAGCAGCAAAATTTGCATTATAATCAAAATCATCTAACGAAAATCCAATTGCAGGAATTCCTTCTATTCCCGCCTCAACAGCTGCAGACATTGTTCCGGAATAAATCACATTGATCGATGAATTTGAACCATGATTAATTCCAGAAATGCACAAATCTGGTTTTCTTGGTAAAATATGCGCAACTGCTAATTTTACACAATCTACAGGAGTTCCTGAACAAGAGAACTCTTTTACTCCACTATTCGATTCTATTTCGTTACAAAATATTGCTTTATTCAAAGTTACTGCATGTCCCATCCCACTTTGTGGGCTATCTGGAGCAACAACATACACTTCTCCAAACTCTTTGGCCATGTTAATCAAATTACGAATCCCGGGTGCTGTAACCCCATCGTCATTTGTGATTAAAATTAACGGTCTTTCCATAATTATTCTTACTTTTAGTAATTCTTTAGACAATACAAAAATCTTAAAATTATTATTATTTTGATTTATATTTGAATGAAGATTTTATAATATTAACTAATCCAATAAAAACTTAATATGCTAGTTAAAAAAACGTATATCTTATTATCGTTTTTATCGATGAGTTTACTTGCTTTCTGCTTCTGTAAACCAATGCTAGATAATAATGACGAGAAAGAAAAATTAGTAATAAAAAATACTAGAAATACACTTTCTTATTTGCATTATAAACCAGCACAAATTGATGATAAGTTTTCTGAAAATGTTTTCAATAAATATATCGAAAATTTAGACCCATCTAAACGTTTCTTATTACAAAGCGATTTCGATGCTTTCAAAAAAGACATTCATAATCTTGATGATTACTTCAAGACTGAAAATTTAGCTTTCTATAACCAAACAGTAGACACAATGTATATTCGTATCGAAGAAGCTGAAAAGTATGCTCTTGAAGTTTTAGAAAAACCTTTCGATTTTAACAAGAAAGAAGATTTAGTATTAGATCCGAAAAATCAACCATACGCTACTACAAAGGCTGAAGCGAAGGAACTTTGGAGAAAATATTTAAAATATAACGTTATGTTAGAAATTACTTCTATGCAAGATGACTTAGAAGGTAAAAATGCGAAAGATTCTGTAGAGATTGCTTCATCTGAAGATGAAAAACCAAAGAAGATTACTAAAGATACTCCTTTTGCAGAAATTGAAAAAATAGCAAGAGAAGATGTAAAAGATTTAATCACAGATTACTTCCGTCGTTTAAAAAAACGTAAAAGAAGTACATATTTCTCTTTATATGTTAACTCTTTTACAGAACAATACGATCCACATACTTCATATTTCTCACCAACAGACAAAGAAGATTTTGATGTTTCTATGTCTGGACAATTAGAAGGAATTGGAGCTAAATTACAAGATAAAAAAGGTTATGCTACAATTGCTGAATTAGTTGTTGGTGGACCTGCTTGGAAAGGTGGAAAATTAGAAGTTGGAGATCAAATTATAAAAGTTGCGCAAGGTAAAAAAGGTGAGCCAGTAAATATTGTCGGAATGTTATTAGACGAAGCAATTCGTTTAATTCGTGGTAAAAAAGGATCTGAAGTAATCTTAACAGTTAAGAAAAAAGATGGTTCTACACAAGATATTTCTATCATCCGTGATGTTATTGAACATGATGAAGTATTTGCACGTTCAGCAGTAGTTGCTGATACAAACGGTGACAAATATGGAGTTATTTACTTACCAGAATTCTACACTTCAATGGGAGACAAAGAAGGACGTGATCCTTCTGTTGATATTGAAAAAGAAATTGCATTATTAAAGAAAGAAAACATCAAAGGTTTAGTTTTTGACGTACGTAACAACGGTGGTGGTTCTTTAGAAGAAGTTGTTCAAATTTCTGGATTATTCATCAAAAACGGTCCTATCGTACAAGTAAAACGTAGCGATGGAATGATGAAAATTCATGAAGATAAAGACGACAACATTGCTTACGATGGTCCATTGGTAATCTTAATTAACGAATTATCAGCATCAGCATCAGAAATCTTAGCTGCTGCAATGCAAGATTACGGAAGAGCTGTAGTTGTAGGTTCGCCACAATCATTTGGTAAAGGAACGGTACAAACAATGTTACCTTTAGACCAAAGAACTAGAAGCGACGAATATGGAGCTATTAAATTAACAATCCAAAAATTCTACCGTGTAAACGGTGGTTCAACACAATTAAAAGGTGTAGCATCTGACATACCGATGGTAGATCAATTTACATACAGTGAAATCAACGAAGGTTCTCGTTCAGAGGCTTTAGCTTGGGATCAGATTGGAGCATTAAACATTCAAAAATGGAATAATCCTTTCGACTTAAATGTAATTAAAGCAAAAAGTGCTGCTCGTTTAAAAAATAATCAGCATTTAAAAATGATTGACGAAAGTATGCAGTTAGTTAAGAAATTTGAAGAAACTAAAAAAGTACCTTTAAACTTAGAAGACTACAAAGCACATCGTAAGGATCGTGAAGCTAAAATTAAAAATTTTGAAGATTTAGATAAATACAGTAATAAACTAAAAATTTCTATGAATGCTAAAGATTTAGCTACTTCTAAAAACGATACAGTATTTAAAGCAAAACGCGACAACTGGATTAAAGGTTTAGGAAAAGATATTTATTTAGAAGAATCTGTAAATGTTTTAAAAGATCTAAGAAAATAAGAATGGAACAAAACTCAGGTTCTTTTACTCAAATCGTATTAAGAAAATTAAGAAAGAGCCCTATTGGGCTCATTTCTTTTAGTATAATTCTGCTAGCCGGATTGATTACTATTTTTGCCTATTTTATTGCCTCAGACAAAACTCAAAATGCCAATAGACAAGATTTAGCTATTGCTTACGCTCCTATTGGTCACAAACAATTAACTTTAGAAATCCCGTTACCAAACTATACTGATAGTCGAAGCTTTAATGATTATTTTTTTGGAAAAGAAATTGATTCAGAACATATCAGTATTTCATCATACAAAATCAACAATGATCAATTAGAATATATTCCATATTTAGGAAATGGCTTAAACGGAGAACCTTTAAAAGTAAATTTAAAAGAATGGACAAAGCATAATATCTCTTTAACTTCAATTGAAAAAGATTTCGTTTTTGACAAAACTTATATTTTAGGAACAGATAGTTATGGACGAGACTTCTTTTCAAGATTAGTTATTGGTACAAGAATATCTTTCTTAATCGGATTTATTGCTGTGTTTATTTCTTTGATTGTAGGAGTAACTCTTGGTGCCTTTGCTGGTTATTACAAAGGAAAGACTGATAATATAATCATGTGGTTTATTAATGTAATTTGGTCTATTCCAACTTTGTTATTAGTTATTGCAATTACTTTAGCTATTGGTAAAGGATTTTGGCAAATTTTTATTGCAGTAGGTCTTACAATGTGGGTAGAAGTTGCACGTGTTGTTCGTGGTCAATTTTTATCTTATAGAGAAAAAGAATTTGTTGAAGCCGCAAGAGCTTTAGGATTTAATGATTTCAATATCATATTTAAACAAATTATGCCAAATATTATAGCTCCGGTTATTGTAATTTCTGCAGCTAACTTTGCTTCAGCTATTTTGGTAGAATCTGGTTTAAGTTTCTTAGGAATTGGGGCACAACCACCAACACCTTCTTGGGGAAATATTATCAAAGAACATTATAGCCATATCATATTAGGTAAACAACATTTAGCTATTATACCTGGTTTAGCTATTATGATTTTAGTATTAGGATTTAATATTTTCGGAAATACTTTACGAGATTTAATGGATATAAAAAATTAACAAAAAAGCGATTCAAATTTGAATCGCTTTTTTGTTAATCTAAATTGTTAATAGAGAATAACTCATTATTAATCAATTGAATATATACCATATTGTGTAAAATAAAAAGCTTTTAAATACTTATTTAACCGTTTTAATTATTTATTTTTATAATCTAAAATAGTTTTTATTTATATGGTTAAGTTTCATTTGCTTTTACTACTTACCTTCTACCCTATATTTTTATTTTCCCAAAATTGTATTTATGTTAAAGATCATAATCATAATGAATTAAATACAAATATAAATTGTGGATTTAATTTTTTAAATTCTTGCATAAAACTTCAATCTAATTTCCCGATAATAAAAGATTCTGATCAATATTTATTTCAAGGAAATCAATTTAATACAACAGGGTTATTTAATGAAGGTGAAGGAATAAAAGCTAATGATGATGACAAATTCTTAAAACGAATATATTTTAATGAAATTGGAAATAAACCATTTTCATTTAATTACTATGGATCTCCTCAGAATTCAGTCATTATTAGTTCAAATGGATTTATATCTTTTGATAATAATTATCAAGTAAATAATTTTAGTACACCTAATTTAAATGGTAGCAGAATACCAAGTAGTTATCTACCTAAATCATCAATATTTGGTCCATTTCAAGACCTAAGTTTTTCTACAAATTCCGATTCAGATATTTTTATAAATATAGAAGGGGAATTCCCTTGTAGAAAACTAGTAATTAATTTCTATAAAGGAAAAATTGTAGGTACAAATCAAACATCTACTTTTCAAATTGTTTTACACGAATTAACAAGTAAGATAGATATAAATGTATTAGAGAAACCCTACCCTAATCCTTCAGCTAGATTTAAATCAACATTATTAGGAATTACAGATTCTACTGGAAACGGGATTTCGGTTCCGAATAGAAACACTGGTATATGGGAAATAAATAATGAATCTTACAGCTTTATTCCAAACGGTAAAGATTTACAACCACAAATAATTGAATGGACAAATAACAATAATGATAATAGTATTTTTGGTAATAGTTTAAACGTTTGTGATATTACTCCGGCAATACATTCGGCAAATGCTAAATATATCACTTCATCAAATAAAGAATTTTATATTGTAAATGATCATTCTATTAATATAGAAGAAGACTATCCTATTGCAACAAATTTTTACGCAAATATTTGTGAATCTGACTATGACTTATCCCAAAATAATTTTTACAGCTCTATAAATTCTCAAGTCAATCCAGATAATTTTAATTATAAATTTTACTTAACGGAAATAGACGCTTTAAATGACAGAAACAATTATATTCCACAAAATCAAATTTTAGATTTTGAGTCAACTTATTATGTAAGAATTGAGAATAAAAGCAGTACTTCATGTTTTCAAGTAGCTAAATTAGAAATTGGTAAACCTTTAAATATTCCTAATAAAATAGAAATATGTGACAATAACAATAATGATTTAATAGAAGAATATAATCTTGAAAATTTAAATAGTAAAATTTTTGAAAACATTCCAGACGCAACTAATATCAGATATTATATCAATAATTCTACAACCCCTGTTACAACTTATCCTATAATTAATAATACTAATTTAAAAGTTGTTTTCGATACCGAAACTTGTATAAATTATACAGTTAAAAATATTTCGTTACAATTATCTCCAAGTCCAACAACATTTGTTGAAGAAATTAATTTTGAATCATATGAAAAATTATTTGATTTTGTAACAAATAATAATCCAAGTGATAGAGAACCCATTGATTGGAAAGATGAAATAAAAAAACTTAATATTCAAATTTCATCTAATCCTGATACTGATGAATTAAAAGTTTTTAAAACATTACATGATGCTCAAAATAACTTAAATCAAATTGAATATATACAAGAAGGCATTGAGGAAAATAACTACAGATACACTTGGTATTTAAAAATTGAAAACCAAAATTATGATTGTAATGGAAATTGTTATACAATAATACCATTAAACATAATTGCTAAGTTTAATAAAATCATTTTAAATATTTCTGACAAAGATCCAGACAAACCAATGGATAATCCATCTAAATATGATAATGAAATTGCTGATGTATATCTATGCGCAAATCAAAATTATACTTTAAATTTAGCTTTAGATGTAGATAGAATCTTTAAAGTAACTAACCATGACATTAAAGATTTAATGGTTACTTACCATTTAAATTATACTAGTGCAAACAATTTAAAGAATAATGGTATTAATAGCATTTTTAATGTAACAAATAATAATACCAGAAATTTTTATGTTAGAATTGCTTCTACAAATGGTAATTACATTGTAAAACATTTAAAATATTCATTTTTACCCAATATACCTCAGAAAAATTCTTTTGAAATTTGTGTAGACAATCAATTAAATTTTAAAAATATATTTTTAGAAGATTATATTTCTGAATTAATTCCTGAAGCAATACTCAATTTAGATCCTACTCCAATTATTGAATTCTATTCTGACGAAAATGCTCAAAATTTAATTCATAATTATACTTTAGATCGTACCTACAAAACTATTTGGGTAAAAATAAAATATACTCAAACTGAAAATATTTGTGAAACTATTTCACCAATTCAATTTAAACTAGTTTCAGTTGAAAATATATTAAAAAATTACCATGAAGAAACATTATTATGTGACAATAATCTTGATGGTTTAGAAATAGTTAACTTAAACGATTATTTAAATAACTTCGTAGATAATACAAATAACTACACTTTTAAATTTTACAAAAATTTCAATCCTAATACCAATGTCTTTTCTAATCAAATAAAAGAACCTACAAGTTTTACGGTTAATAATGTTGCTAAAATTTTTATTGAAATTAGTACTTTAAATCAATCTGCTGCTTGCACACAAATGGTAGAATTAAAACTAATTTTTGATCCTGAACCTATTAGGCAAATTTACATGAATAGTGAAGCTTACTTATTAATATGTAATGAAGCAAATAACCAAAATGTAACTTTTAATCTAGAAAATTCAATACCTCAGTTTTTTAATGATCTAACTGTTTATAATGATTTAATAACAAGTGTAAAGTATTACGAAAATTACAACGATGCATTTATTGGTAATTCAAATCATATTCAAAACTATAATCAATATCAATTATTAGCAACACAACCCTCTAAAATAATTTATGCCAGATTTGATAATACATACGGATGTTTTAACATCAAACCTATTAACTTATCTATTTTAGGATTTATAAAATTCAAATCAAATTTATCTTTAGATACTTGCGATATTAATTTTGATGGAATGTATGAATTTAATCCTCAACAATGGATCAACTCTGTAGTAAATGATACTGATGACTCTAACGATTTGATGACAGATTATTTTGTTAATAAACAAGCTGAATATAAATTATACTATACATTAAATGATTATATAAATGGAAATTCGATTCCACTAAATCAACTACTTATTTTAAACCCTACTATTCATGATTCATTAATAATCAGCGCTTCTATACAAGGTGGTTGCGACGATTATATCTCAATTAAAATAAATTACAATAAACCTACTTCTATAAACATTGATATAGATGCTATTTGTGATACCCATAATGATAATATTGAATTTGTTGATTTAACACAAATTGAACAAGATTACCCTAATGCAACTTATGAATATTATAGAAATTTAAGTGATATTAATACGAACAGTAATTCAATAAATAATCCTGATAATTTTGAATTAAATTTATTATATGGTAATAAAATATATGTAAAAATAACTTCAGAGTATTCGTGTCCAATTTTTATAATATTAAATTTTTATTACAACCAATCTCCTATAATTGAAATTCCTGATTTTGAAATTTGTAAAGACGAATTTATCACTATTAATCCTAATTATTTAAATTGGAATATTGTAGAATTTGAATGGACTGATGAAGAAGGAAACTTGGTTTCTAGTTCGCAATATTTAACTACGAATAAAATTGGAAGATATAATTTAAAAATAACTACAATTAACAATTGCACCTCAATTACTAGTTTTACAATTAAAGAAAAAATTGTTCCTAACTTAATAGAAATTCAAGTTCATAATAACAATATTATAGTAAAAGCAAATGGAATTGATGATAAAACTATCCTTTATTCTTTAGATAAATCAAATTGGCAAACAGATAATACTTTTGAAAATTTAGATTATGGCACTTTCAATATTTATTTAAAATATAAAGAAATCGACTGTATTGTTGGTCCATATGGCACATTAATTCCTAAATTATTCAATACGATTTCACCAAATGATGATGGTATAAATGATATATGGAAATTAAACGATTTAAATATTTTTGAAGGAAAAACAGCAGAAATAATTATTTATGACCGATTTGGAAAAATAATATTTTCTCAAAAAAGTGATATTGAGCTATTATGGGACGGAAAAATAAATGGCAAACCAATACCATCTACATCTTATTGGTATACAATAACTTTCCCTGACAATAGACGATATACTGGAAATATACATGTTATAAATAAGTAAACCCATTTAATAAAGACTAATATGGTTTAGATATTTCTAATCTAGTTTAAATTATATAAATTTATGATAAACCTAAGTTATACCTATGACAAAATTATATTTCGTCATCTTACTCAATTTATTTTTATCTACTGTTTTATCTCAAACCTGTCAATACACTAAAGACCATAATAACAACTATGGAATAACACATATAACATGTGATTATGATTTTAATAATTCATGTATAAGAATTAATTCAGAATTCCCTGCAATCACTAATTCTAATCAATACCAATCGCCACAAAAAATAGCATATAATCCAATAGGAAGTTATAATGAAGGTATATCTATAAATGCAGAAGGTGATGATAAATTTATTAAACGCATAAATTTCTCAGAAATTGGTAATAAACCATTCCTATTCCATTTTTATGGAAAAATAAGAAGTTCTCTGATTATTAGTACTAATGGTATGATTTCATTTAGAGAAGATATAAATGAGGGAGATTATAATTCAGCTAACTTAAACAATTTACCACTACCAAATAACCTTTTACCTCAAGATGCTATATTTGGTTCATATCAAGATTTGATATTCAATAAAGAAGACGATTCAGACATTTACTATTACACAATTGGTGAATATCCATGTAGAAAATTAGTGATAAACTATTATAAAGCTAAACAATTAACAAAAGATAATATCGATAATACATCTACTTTCCAAATCATATTGAACGAAAGAACAAGTATTATTGAAATTAATATTGAAACTAAACCTGAACCAAAACCTGATATGCCACACAAAGCTAGTTTAATAGGCATAAATGATTCAGGTATGAATGGAATAGCAGTACCAGGAAGAAACACTGGTAATTGGAGTGCTAATTTAGAGTCCTATATTTTCATACCAAATGGAGAAGTATTATATCCAGTTAATACTATTTGGACAAATAATATTGATGATGCTGTTCTTGAAAGTAAAAATATTGAAGTATGTGAAATTAGACCCTCTATATATACAGCTACTGCAACCTACAAATATAATGATGATGAATCTTTCACAATAAATCAACAACATCAGATAACAATTGACAATCAATTCCCTTTACCTAAAAATTATAATGAAGTTATTTGTTCAGAAAACGTTGTTCTTTCTCAATCAAATTATTACTCTGTATTAAACTATCAATCTGATCATAGATATTTTAAATATAAATTTTATTTAAATAAAAATGATGCAGAAATAAATAATTCTAATTATTTACCAATTCAGCAAAATTTAGAACCTAATAGAATATATTATGTAAGAATTGAAAACATATCTGACCAAAATTGTTTTGGAATCGCAATACTAAATTTCTCTAATTACATTGATCTTCCAAACCAAGTTAATGTTTGTGACATTAAAAATGACAATATTGAAACTAACTATAAATTAGAGAATCTAAATTGCCAACTTTTCTCCAATCTAAATAATGTTACAAATATTAGGTATTATTTAAATGGTCAGGAAAATGAAATTACAGAAATAAATTTAACAAAAGATACTAAACTTAGAGTTAAATATGATTTACCTTATTGTACAAATAATCTTTCAGAAGAAATATCTATAAATTTTGTAAAAAGCCCACAATTAATCAAATCAGAAATTGATTTTGAATCTTATGAAGAATACTTCGATATTATTACCAATATCAATCCTATCTATAATGAACCTTTTAATTGGGAAAAAGAATTAGAAAAAAGAAATATAAAACTTAGTAATGATACTAACATCATTACAGTAAAAGCATTTAAAACATATCAAAATGCGATAGCAGGTAGCAGAGAGCTTCATATAATTGAAGAAGGTGAACCTGATAAAGATTATAGATATAAACTTTATTTAAGGGTAGAAAATTCAAATCAAAACTGTAGTTATAGATGTTATAATATTGTTGAAGTAAATGCACGTGTAAAATTTAGAAGAATAATATTAAATATTAATGATACTGATCTAGACTCTCCTGAAGACAACCCACTAATTTACGACACAGAAATTGCAAATATATATCTATGCTTAACTGAAAATAATTATAATAGAAATTTATTAAACGATGCTAAAAAAATCATTAAAATAACTAGCCCTGGATTATCATTTAACAATCTTGACATATCGTTCCATTTAGATTATGATTCAGCCAACGATATTAATAATAAAGGAATATTAGATCATAATGTAATTATCAATGGTCAAAACACAACTAGATATTATATCCGCTTTGCTACAAAAAACAATAACGAATTCGTTGTTGTTGTTTTAGAGTATACAATAACACCTCCTAAACCAATATTAGAAAATGTTGACATTTGTGTAGACTACGCAATACAAGAAAAACAAATTGATTTAAGCGAAATTGTCATAAATCTTTTACCTGTAGATATATTAAACATTTCCCCTTCCCCTTTAATTGATTTTTTTGCAGACGAAAATGCTACTATTCCAATAACTAATCTAAACTTAAATCGTAATTATCAAACAATTTGGATCAAAATAAGATATACACAAACCGAAACCGATTGTGAACAAATTAATCCATTAAATATTAGAATATACTCAAATCAAGGAATACTTAAGAGTTTTACAAATGTTGATATTTATTGTGATAATAATTTTGATCAATATGAAGATATTGATCTTGAATCATATTTAAACGAATTTGTTACAATTCCTCAAAACTATGATTTCAAATTTTATAAAAACTATGATTTCAATACTAATAAATACCAAGATGAGATTGAAGAATTTAATACATATAGAGTTAGTGAATCACATAAAATTTATGTAAGTATTATTGAAAAAAACTCATTGATAGAATGTTATCAAAAATTAGAAATTCAATTAAATTTTTTAACAAATCAAAGGCCACAAATTAATTTAGAAGATGAAGCTAATTTATTCTTATGTAATGTAGTAGAATTGCCACATGTTATTTTTAATCTTGATGATAGTATTAACCAACTATATCTTGAATCTAACAATTTACCTTTTGAAAATTTGATAACTTCTGTAAAATATTATGAAGTTATGGAAGATGCAATTGAGGGTAATGAAAATTTTATTAACGATTGGAAACAATATAAACAACTTGCATTTATCCCCACAACTACAATATATGCAAGATACGAAAGTATTCATGGCTGCTACAGTATTGCACCAGTACATTTAAATATTTTAGCAAGTATTAAACTTTTTGATGATACAGAAATAGAGGTATGTGATAATAATTTAGACGGAATTTTTCAATTTAACTTCAGAGAATGGATCAATGAAAGAACTAAGGACAATGACACTAATAATGATCTTTTAACCGATCCTCTAATAAATAAATATGCTAATTACAGAATATATTTAAATCAAAAAGATGTTGATGCTGGTAAATATTTAACTGATGAACAAGAAATAAATTTCCATTTAGACCCGAATTTAAATACTACAATAATTTTAGAATCTTTAATTGAAGGTGGTTGTAGAGATAGAATCGCAGTTAGAATCAAGTATAAATTTAATGATAAATTTACTTTTGACCTAGACCCTATATGTGATAACGAAAATGATAATATTGAACCTATTGATATAACACAATTTGAACTAAATTTCAACAATAAAGAATTTAAATATTATAAAACTTTAGATGATTTAAATAACGATGTCAATCAAATTGAAAACCCAACAGATTACTATCATGATTTTACGATTAGCAATAAAATTTATTTTAAAATAGCTGAAAATGGTAACAATTGTCCTGATCTAGGAATTATTAATTTAACCTTATTAGATTCTCCAATCTTCGAAATTCAAGACTATAGAATATGTCCAGAAACCAGTATTATTATTAATCCAAATTTACTTAACTCAGAAATATACACATATAATTGGTTTAATGATAAAAATGAAGAAATCTCTCAAGATTCTACTTTAATCATTAGTTCTCCGGGAAAATACAAGTTAATAGTTACAGCTAGAAATGGTTGTAGCTATACTGAAGAATTTAACATACAAAATTTCGAATTACCCGAAATAAAACAAATTATTTATAATCAAAATTCAGCAACAATTATAGCTTCAGGAAATGGTACAATTTTATATTCAATTGATAATATTAATTGGCAAACAAGTAACATTTTTGATAATTTACTTCCTGGAATTCATAATTTCTATGTAAAAATTGAAAACGAAAACTGTGTTGTTGGACCTTTTGATGGGGTAATACCTAATATTCCAAATACTATTTCTCCTAATGGAGATAGTATTAATGATTTTTGGGTAATTAAAAACCTGCATGTTTTTAACGGGCAAAGTGCTAAATTAGAAATATTTGATCGATTTGGATTTAAATTATTTAGTCAAGAAAGCTCTACCGAATTCAATTGGAATGGAAAAAAGGATGGAAAACCTCTGCCTTCTACAAGTTATTGGTACATTATAGAATTACCCGACGGCAGAAAATATACAGGATATATCAACGTAATTAATAAATATTAAACATAAAAAAAGCCATCTTTATAGATGGCTTTCTATTTTAATCTACATTATCTATAGAATCTTTATTTGGTAATTTTATTGGATACGTTTCATGTAATCCTGATAATCTAAAAGCACTATAAATAGATTTATTTTGTTTATTTCCTAAAGCGATAATAGTGAAACTATTTCTTACATCATGTACAAAAACAGTATTATTTCCATGCCACCATCCATTGTGGTATAATAACCTTTCACCATTTTCGTATTCTAACATTCGCATTCCTAAACCATAGTTTTTATAACCTTTCGATTCATAACTATATCCTTTAAATGCCTCATCTTTTATCTTTTTTGGTAAAAATTTATCAGAATACATCGCTTGATCTAATTTTAATAAATCTCGAGGAGTCGAATAAACATTCTTATCCCCATAAGTTTTATCTAAATGATCCCAAGCCCACTTTGTTCCTCTATAACCATAAGATTCAGAAACCTCATCTTTATGTTTATCATATTCGAAGATAAATGTATTTGACATTCCAACCGGATCAAAAATCATGTATTTCATTGCTTGCGGAAAAGGCATTTTCTGAATCTTTTCTACAATTAAAGCCAACATCACATAATTCGTATTCGAATAGAAAAAACCTGTATTTACATTTCTTACAAGTCCTACTTTATGTTCAGCAAAAACATCTAAAACCTGTTGATTTGTTATTGGATTTTCTCTGTCTTCCAATTTCATATCCCATAATACATTTGCGTAATTAGGCAAACCACTACGGTGATTTAGTAAATGACGAATTGTTGTTTCCTCGTAAGGAAAAGTAGGTAAAATTGAATTTACTTTTTGGTCTAATTGAATCTTGTTTTTTTCTACAAGTTTAAGGATAGCCATACTTGTCAACACCTTCGAAATTGAAGCAATATGAATCGGAGTTTCCGCAGTAATTGCTATATTCTTTTCAACACTTGCTAAACCTGAATATTGTTCAAAAACAATTTTACCATTTTTAGCTATTAACAATCCTCCACTTACATTTGATCTTTCCCAAAATTCTTTATAAAATTTTGTAGCACTACTTTTATAATGTTCTAATTGTTCAGCTGTTAAAACAGGATGTTTTGTCTCGCTTCCCCAATCTATAGAATCGTATCTTGGTGGTGCATTTGGGTCGATCGTTTTAGTACTTTCTTTACTCGTTTCTTTTCCACAACTCGCTAAAGTTAATGCAAGAGAAACAGCAATGACACTTAAAATTTTCATTTAAATTATTTAACCAATTTCTAACTTAAGTGGCTAAATTAAATAATATTTTTTTGTGTCAACTACAATTCGATTTTTTTTAATAAAGTTTTAATTTTTCTTCGAAAGCTGAGATTTAAACTCACCCAAAATCACACTTGTAGCTACAGCAACATTCAAACTTTCTGTATTACCCTTCTTTCCAAAAAATGGAATACTTATTTTATGAGTGGTTAAATTTTCTATTTCTTTGGAAATTCCATTTGCTTCATTACCCATTACTAAAATTCCTTCTTGTGGGAGTTCATTTTCGTAAATAGATTCACCTTCCATAAAAGTTCCAAATATATTTCCATTATAGTTTTTTAAGTAATCTTGTAAGTCTATATAATGCACATTAACTCGCGAAAAAGAACCCATTGTAGACATAATTACTTTAGGGTTGTATAAATCAACAGATTCCTTCGTACATAAAACATGTTCTATCCCAAACCAATCTGCTAATCGTACAATTGTACCTAAATTTCCTGGATCACGAATATCATCTAAAGCAATTGCTAACCCTTCAAAATCTTTCAATTCTGGATTATTTGGTAGCTCACATAAAGCTAAACCAACATTTGGAGTTGTTAAATAGCTAATTTTCTTTAAATCCTTATCGTCTATTATTGTTTTTTTAATTGACTCCTCTTCAGGCCATAAGTCTTCTGTAATAAATAATTCTTTAACTTTTATTGAACTTTTTATAACTTCACCTATATTTTTAACACCTTCTACGACAAACAAATTATATTTTTGTCTATATTTTTTAGAACCTAAAGAAGTTATTATTTTTATAACGTTATTTGATAACATATTTTATGCGTAAAAAAATCACTGCAAATATAGCACTTATCTATAGCTTAACTTTAATTTTCTCTGGTTGTAGTACAACTGGGAAAGTTCCTGAAGGTGAGTACTTATTCGTGAAGAATAATTTTGAATACGATGACACAGATCCAGATATCAAGAAAAAGAAAAAAATTATTGATACTGAACTGAGTGAATATGTAAAACAAAAACCTGCAGCAAAATTTCTTGGAATCATTCCGCTATGGCAATGGGTTTACAATTGGTCTCCTAAAGAATTAGATCAAACTTTTGAAGAATATTATCGTACTGATGATAACTTAAGAAATCAAAAACTTTTAGATAGTTTATTAATTAAAAATAATCTTCCACAATACGTAGGACATAACCTTTGGAAAGAACGTTTTTTTTATAATAAAGGTGAAGCTCCAGTTTTATTAGATGAAGAATTATCTGAATTTTCAGCAGAAAATTTAAATCGACTTTTTCAGGATAAAGGATATTTCGATTCGAAAGTTAAGGTTGATTACGATAAAAATGATAAGTCTAAAAAAGCTGAAACAAATTATAATATTGAATTAGGCGAACCTTCTTACATCGAAACTTTCAACAATAAAATATCAGACAAGGATATTAAAGAATTATTAACGGAAGATCGTGATCAGTTTAATGGTATCAACTTATTTGGTAAACGAAAAATAGTTCGCACCAATTATATGTCCGAATCTAAGGTTGTTACAGGAAAACAATACAATTTAGATAACTTCGAGGCTGAACGTGATCGTATTGTCGATTTATTAAAAAACCGAGGATACTACGATTTTAATGATTCAGGAGAAGATTTATATTTTGAAGCCGATACCCTAAAAAGTAATAAACGACTTGATGTCACTTTGTTCATAGATAAATTTGTTCAGGATACTTTAGTAAAAGATAGTACTAAACAATTTTTAAAATATAATTGGGGAAACATCAACGTTTATACAGATGCAAGATCTAATAATAACATCAATTATGATTCTATTAATTCAGAAGAATATGATGGTTACACAATTAATTATATAGGCGAAAAAAAATACAAGCCTCGTTACTATACAGATGCATTTGTAATTCGACCAGGACAAACGTTTAGACAAAGACAAGAAATCCAAACGAAGCGAAATATCTTCAAAAGAGAAAATTTAAACTTGCATAAGTTCGATGTAATTCGTCGTGATTCTTTATTAGATGTAAATGTATATTTCACACCTAAAAAGAAATATGATTTAAACCTTTTCTTTGAAAGTTACGCTTCTCAGTACATGAATTTCGCAATCTCTCCCGGAGTTACGTTAACAACACGTAATTTATTTGGTGGTGGCGAAAATTTAGAAACTACTTTAAAAGGAAATTTAGGATCAGTTGATAAAGATTTTACTGACAGTGATAAATTTTTAAATGCATACGAAATAGCTTTAGAAACTCGCTTAAAATTACCTTATTTACTTGCTCCAAAATTTATAGAAAATTGGATTCCAAGAAGATTCGTTTCAGAATCATACATTCGTATGAATGCGAGTACTCAACGCAATGTTGGATTAGACCGTGTTTCTTATGGTTTCGGATTAGATATGGATATTACAAGTGGCGAGTTTCAACATAAATTATCTATTTTTAATACAGAATTTGTTAACAACTCCAAAAAAGACCGTTATTATACAATTTTCCAAGCTGATAATGATCGAAAAAACATCGTAATTGATGATTATTTCGAATATAATAATACATACCAAAATGATTATAATAATGGATTAATCACAGATGATGAAATGACCGAAATTATCCAAGAAGATATGGGATATCGAAATTCATTAACTGGAGAAAGCGCTAAAAATTATGTTGCTTTTGAAGATATGTTGTATCGTAAAGCAAGTATATCACAAAATGTATTAATCAACTCGTTTATTTATCAATTTACATACAACCAAGAAAATGCCTTCCGTACAGTTCCGAATCCTTGGTACGGATCGGCTAGAATCGAATTGGCAGGTAATTTATTAAACGCCTTAGACAAAGCTTTTGGGTTTAATAAAGGTTATGATGAATTAGGAAATGAAACCGGAATGGTATTCGGAATTCCATATTCTCAATTCATAAAATTTGATTTAGAAGTTCGTAAAAAATGGAAACTTGGTTTAAACTCGGAAGTAGCTACAAGAGGAGCTTTCGGAATTATTAAGCCTTACGGAAATACAGATTTCACTCCTTTCGTTCGTAGTTATTCAGCTGGTGGATCTAATGATGTCCGTGGTTGGTGGCCATTGACTTTAGGACCTGCAGATCGTCCTGCGATGACAGATGTTGACCGAGAAAGTTTAGCTTTCGAAAGTATGAAGTTACTTTTTAATGCTGAATATCGTTACCGAATGACTGATATGTTTGAAGTCGCTTATTTCTTAGATGCTGGTAATATTTGGTCTGTTACTAATGACCGCGCTGAATATAAATTCAAATTCGACGAATTTTATAAACAATTTGGTATAGGAACTGGTGTAGGACTTAGAATGCACATTGGTAACTTTGCTATTGTTCGTTTTGACTTAGGATATAAGCTTTATAATCCAGCATATCAAGAAGGTGATCGTTGGCAATTCGATAACTTTAATATTTTAAAACCAAGATTACACTTCGGAATTAATTATCCATTCTAAAAAAAACATATCTTTGTTTAACTAAAATAAAACACAATGAGTAGAAAATTTCCTGCCGGAGTAGCAACCGGAGCTTTAGTCCAAGAGATTATAAAAGATGCAAAAGCAAATCAATACGCATTACCAGCATGTAATGTAACTGGATCTTCTTCTGTTAATGCAGCAATGGAAGCAGCAGTTGAAGCTAATGCTCCTGTTATCATTCAATACTCAAATGGAGGAGCTGTTTACAATGCAGGTAAAGGATTAAAAGCTGAGGGGCATGTAGCAGCTATTAAAGGCGCTATTGCTGGAGCAAAACATATCCACGAATTAGCAGAAGCATACGGTGCAACTGTTATTTTACATACAGATCACTGTGCAAAGAAATTATTACCATGGATTGATGGTATAATGGATGCTAACGAAGATTTCTATAACAAAACAGGGAAAACATTATACTCTTCTCATATGTTAGATTTATCTGAAGAGCCATTAGAAGAAAATGTTGAAACTTGTAAAAGATACTTAGAAAGAATGTCTAAAATCGGAATGACTTTAGAGATGGAATTAGGTATCACAGGTGGTGAAGAAGATGGTGTTGACAATTCTAATGTTGATAACTCTTTATTATACACACAACCGGAAGAAGTTGCTTATGTATACGAAAATTTAAAATCTGTATCAGATAATTTCTGGATTGCTGCAGCTTTTGGTAACGTACACGGAGTTTACAAACCAGGAAATGTTGTATTAACACCAAAAATTTTAGACAATTCTCAAAAATTCATTCAAGAAAAATACGGAGTTGAAAAAGATGTAGATTTCGTTTTCCACGGAGGATCCGGATCAACATTAGAAGAAATTAGAGAAGCTATCAGCTATGGAGTTATCAAAATGAATATCGATACAGACCTACAATATGCATACATGGAAGGAGTACGTAAATACTTCGATGCTAATGCTGCATATTTACAAGGACAAATTGGTAACCCAGAAGGAGCTGAAGTTCCTAACAAAAAATACTACGACCCACGTGTATGGTTACGTGCAGGTGAAGTTTCATTCAAAGAAAGAATGATTCAAGCTTTCCACGATCTAAATAATGTAAACACTTTAGGATAATTCATTGGTGCAGCAATGACTGATTCTAACCCACATAAAAATAAAGAAAGTATGCCTTGGTTTATAAGACGTAAAAAGAATATCACTACTCCTACTGAGTCTAAAAAAGATGTTCAGAAAGGATTATGGTATAAAACTCCATCTGGTAAAATTATTGAAACAGAAGAGTTAAAAGCAAATTGTTATGTTAGCCCAGAGGACGATCACCACGTACAAATCGGTTCTGAAGAATATTTCGAAATCTTATTTGATGACGGAAAATACACAGAGTTAGACGCTAACGTACAAAGTAAAGACCCATTAAATTGGACAGATACACAACCATACGTTGATAGATTAAAATCAATTAAAAAGAAAACAGGTTTAACAGATTCTATCCGTAATGGTGTAGGAAAAGTTAACGGGAGAGATATCGTAATCTCTTGTATGGATTTTAAATTTATCGGTGGTTCTTTAGGATCTGTAATGGGAGAAAAAATTGCACGTGCAATTGATTATAGTATCAAACATAAAGTTCCATTTGTTATCATTACACAATCTGGAGGAGCTCGTATGATGGAAGCTGCTATCTCTTTAATGCAATTAGCAAAAGTAGAAGCAAAATTAGTTCAGTTATCTGATCACCAAATTCCATACATTACGATTTTAACGAATCCATCTTTTGGTGGTATTACTGCCTCTTTCGGATCAATTGGTGATGTTATTATGGCAGAGCCAGGTGCGTTAATCGGATTTGCAGGACCTCGTGTAATTAAAGAAACAATCGGTCGCGATTTACCAGAAGGGTTCCAAACTTCTGAATTCTTATTAGAAAAAGGATTTGTAGATATGATCGTTCATCGTACAAAGATGAAAAACAAACTAAAAGAAGTTGTTGATATGTTAATGCCTATCAACTAATTAAATTAGAGTGCAAATATTTTTTAATCTTTTTTCGATTTTAATTTGGAAAGTTAAAAATTGATTTTATATATTTGCACTCCATTTGCGAGAATAGCTCAGCTGGTAGAGCGCAACCTTGCCAAGGTTGAGGTCGCGGGTTCGAGCCCCGTTTCTCGCTCTTTGAAATAACAGAAAATATAAATTAATTTTGCCTTGGTGGTGGAATTGGTAGACACGCAGGACTTAAAATCCTGTGCTCATTAGAGCGTGCGGGTTCAAGTCCCGCCTGAGGTACTTTTTTTAAAATTAATTTATACTTTCAACACTGCGGGAATAGCTCAATTGGTAGAGCGTCAGCCTTCCAAGCTGAATGTTGCGAGTTCGAGTCTCGTTTCCCGCTCTAACTTTACTAAAGTTGGATGCCTTGGTGGTGGAATTGGTAGACACGCAGGACTTAAAATCCTGTGTCCATTAGGACGTGCGGGTTCAAGTCCCGCCTGAGGTACAAGGCAAAAAGCTCAAGAATTTATTTTCTTGAGCTTTTTTAATTTTATAACATTTACTATCCAACCTTATTTATGAAATATGCATCTTAATAACAGAATCCTAAAAATGTTTAAGATGAAAATCATAATTAATAAACCATGCTCAGAAAAATTATCACAAAATAATTACTGTTCAAAATGCGATCATCAAATTCCTGATTTATCCGCCTTAAGTAAATCAGATGCGATAAATAAAATAAAGGAGAATAATATTACATGTGGTATTTTTAATGAAGATCTATTAAAAGATTCTAATCCGTTAAAGAGTATTTACAACATCATCGCTTTATCAGCTATTGGTTTTCTTACTCCACAAGTAAATGCGATGGATACCGTCTTTAAAGACGATTTAAACTCAAATCAAACGATTAAAATACAGAAGAAGCAAATTACATTTCGATTAAATTCAAGTTCCATTCAAAACGAAGAAACATTTCGATTATTAATCAATAATAAAGTTGTTTTAGCTGAGATGAATGCTAATCAAGATTACATCATCAATTTTGATATTGAAAAAAATGCTACTATTGAAATTAGGATAGCCTCTAATCTTTTTGTAGAGGATTTGATAAAAAACTATCAATCGGATCAATTACCAAATAAAGTAATTCTTTCAAGAGAAAAATTTAATCCAAAACCAATTGTGATGGGCAAAATTATCATGAAACCAGAAAAATAATAAAAATAAATTCAATCAAATACAACCAAACAAAAAAGCTGAAGTTTTCACTTCAGCTTTTTTTATATTAATTTATGAGTAATCTCCTCTGGTCTATCGCAACTAATATGTAACACCTCGTTATTCTTTAAAGCAATCCTTAACGTATTATTAATATCAGAAACATTATAAGCTTCGCCAGACGAACTTAAATTTATCACACCCATTACTCCAATACTTCCTATATCAAAATTAAAGAAGTTTAAAGGAACTTTACGAATCGAATCAATTTCATTTTTATAAATTTCTCTTGAGGCTACAATACTTTTTAAAACATATCGATCCTCATATATCTCAATTCTTCTGTATCTCACTAAAGCTAAATAAGCAAAAAATGAAACAGCTAATATTGAAATAATCAACCCTATTATATCTTCTTGATGATAACCAGTTAATAATAAACCTTTCAAACTTTTAATTCCGTAAGTAAAAAAGATTAATAAATACATACTCGATATCAAGATAAAAACTGGATGCAATGATATATTTATACGTTTTCTCATAATTATGTAGTTAGTATAAATATACAAAAAAAGCTAAGAATATGATACTCTTAGCTTCCGTATTTTATTAATCGTTATATTTTTTTCCTTCTATTAAGCGTTTATCTGCCCAAATTGTTCCTCCAGGAATAATTGATGCAACAAAGAAAATAGCAAAGATCTTCCAAGACCAATTGTATTTTTCTTTTAAGATGTATACAAGCACCATGTATAAAACAAATAAACCACCGTGGATACGTCCCGTGTGAGTTACCCATGTAGGATCGTCAAAAATATACTTCATCGGCATTGCAAAAAAGAATAAAGCAATAGCAGAAAATGCTTCTAAATACCCAGTAATTTTAAAAAACTTCAACATTAATCTTAAATTTGGCTCAAAAATAAATGGTTTTTCTTTGATTAAAAATGATTTTTAATCATATATATTTATAAATCAATTATTTTAATCTCTAACCTTAATGATAAAAAACTTGTTCTATATCTATTCTATACTTTTATTTCTTTGTGGGATTTCCGTATCCGCACAAAACAAAACCGAATTTTATAGATGGAACGAGCAAAAAAATAGTTACGAATTTGATTTTTATACAGATAATCAAATTAAAGCTTTAGATTCATTAGCTTCAAATGGATTTTATACGTTACAAATAGATTCGATTAATGCTGATAAGGTCTATTTAAACAAAGGAAAAAACTACAAAAAGATTTGGGTTAAAAATGAAAGTATTTTCAAGAATAAAGATTTCAATCCAACCAATAATTTAGATTCGATAATCACTAAATATATCGAAGAGAAGGACAAAAAAGGATATGCTTTTACAAATGTTCAATTAATTCCGCAAGGAAATATTAATGATGAACAAAAGATTGAATTGAAGTTAAATTTAGGTGAGCTAAGAAAAATTGACGCGGTAAAATCTGTTGGTTACACTAAACTTTCTAAAGGTTATATCAAACATGGTTTAGGCCTAAAAAAAGGAAAAATCTATAATGAATCTATTCTTGCCAACGCAAGTAATGTAATGCAAAACACCAATTACCTTCAGCAATTACAAGAACCTCAAACCTTGTTTAGACCAGATTCAACTATCGTTTATTTGTACCCAAAAAAAGTAAAATCAAATACATTTGACGGAATTTTAGGTTTCGGAAATGATGATAATGGCGATTTTAAATTAAATGGAAATGTGCAATTAGAACTGAATAATATTTTTAATGGTTTGGAACAAATTCGATTAAATTGGATAGGTACAGCAAATAAAAATACCACTTTAGATATTCGAGTTAAATTACCTTATTTATTCAAATCTCCGATTGGATCTGAAACGCAATTTAAGTTATTTAAACAAGATTCTGTTTTTGTTAATTTAGATTTAAATGAACGTTTATTTTACCAAATCAATCCAAATTCAAGTTTAGGTGCAAATCTATCTTATACCTCATCTAATTATTTGTTAGACGATGAAAGTTTTGCTTCTAATTATGACGATTTTAATAAAACAGGAATTGGTTTAAGCTACGAATATTTTGTTCGTCATCCGTTTCAGTTGATGGAAGGAAAATCATTATTACGTGTTTTCGCTTCTTCAATTACTCGAAAAGAAAAGAATTTTTCTTGGTTCGAGGATATCGTAAACGAAAGTTCTCAGCAATATGAAATAGGATTAGAAACTTTCCGAATTTTTCAATTGCATCAAAAACATTACATCAAAGGTGCTGTTAATTTTAAAGGTTTGTTTGATGAAAATGATTCTTTTTCAGAAAATGAATTGTACCGAATTGGTGGTTTTGGAAGTATAAGAGGGTTTAACGAAGAAAGTATAATTGCTAATCTGTACGGAATTGGAAGTGTTGAATATCGTTTCCTGCCAAATGATGGATTTTACATCAGTCTTTTCGGAGATTATGCTTTTATCGATAACAAACGAATGGATTTAAATACAAATTTCATCAGTTTCGGAACAGGATTATCTTTTATGACTAAAATCGGAATTTTTAATTTAAGCTACGCCGTTGGTAAAACAGAAAATACACCTTTTGATTTTAAAGAATCAAAAATACATTTTGGTATTTTAAGTCAATTTTAAATCACAATCCTATATTCAAAAGGACTTATCAATCAAAAAACGTTAATTCTAATCATTTTTTCAAAAAAAGTAGGGATTGTTTCTAACATTTTAATGAAATTAGCTACCAATAGCAAACAACAATTTATTTAAAATGCGCAAAATTTTCTACCCAATATTAGCATCAGCCTTATTTTTAGGCGCAGTACAGGTTGCTAATGCACAAGATAACTTAGTTAATTCTTTAAGTAAAAATACAAGCGATAACGCAAAAGAATCTTTTCAATTTACAGAATTAATCAACTTAGCAAAAACTCCAGTTCAAAACCAAGGTTCATCTGGAACATGTTGGTCATATTCTGGAAATTCATTCTTAGAGTCTGAAATGTTAAGAATGGGAAAACAACCAGTTCAATTATCACAAATTTTCGTAGCGCGTAATGCTTATGCAGATCGAGCAAATCAGTACGTGAAAATGCATGGTAACTTAGCTTTAGGAGAAGGTGGTTTATTCCATGATGTAATGAACGTGTACAAAAAATACGGAATGGTTCCGCAAGACGTTTATTCTGGTTTAAATTATGGTACGACTAAAAACCAATTTGGAGAAATGTCTGCTGCGATGGAAGGTTTCTTAAAAGGAATCGTTTCTAACCCAAACGGAAAGTTAACTACAAACTGGAAAACTGCTTATTCAGGAATTATGGATGCTTATTTAGGAGCTTATCCATCTGAATTTACTTACAACGGTAAAAAATATACACCTCGTACTTTTGCTGACGAAGTGGTAGGAATTAATCCTAACGATTATATTCCGTTATCTTCTTTCAAAAACGAAGAATTATACAAGCCTTTTACTTTAATGATTCCAGATAACTGGGCATTTGGTCAATATTACAACGTTCCGATGAACGATATTACAAATACTATTGATTATGCATTGAAAAATGGATTTACAGTAGCTTGGGCACAAGATGTTTCTGAGAAATCTTTCTCTTGGAAAAATGGAGTAGCTTACGTTCCTACAAAACGTTTCGAAGATATGACTGCTGACGAAAAAGCGACAATGTTTAACGGACCAAAAGAAGAACGTGTAATTACAGAAGAAATGCGCCAAACAGCATTTGATAATTATGAAACGACTGATGATCACGGAATGCACATTGTTGGTTTAGCTAAAGATCAAAATGGAAAAGAGTACTACATCATCAAAAATTCTTGGGGAGCAAGTAACGATTACGAAGGTTATATGTATGTAACAAAAGCATATGTGCAATATAAAACTTTAAACTTATTGGTTCATAAAAACGGTGTTCCGAAACAACTTTTAAAGAAAATTGGTAAATAATTACTGAATCTATATAAACAGAAAATCCACTCAAATTTGAGTGGATTTTTTTATTTAACATGAATATGAATCGTTTTTGTTTCGTTTGAAATTTTTGATTTGAATTTCAGTTTTGTATGTCCTTTTTTTGCTGCTTGAAAAGTAAAATATTGCTTTCCATCTGATTTTGTTTCAGGTTTGTCTAATTCAGGTTCGTATATTTCAGAAACATAAGCTAAATTATCGCCTATTTTCGGGTCTAATTCCCATTGCAAATTCTGTCCATCTGCCTTGAAAACAAATCCAAAATATTGATCAATTATTACATCAACTTTTTTCTGATGTCCATTGTAATACGTAAAAGAATCTTTCACAAAAGATTGTGCTTGTTCAGTTTCTAAAATAGCCTCTTCTGATGAAGTCGAATCAGAATTATCTGATTTATTATCGCCACAAGAAACAAAAGCTATGCTTGCCACAATTACAAAAGTCCAAAAGTTAAATTTCATAAGATAAATTTACTCAAACTTATATTAACTCAGATTTATTTTACAATAAATTTTACACGTTTAGGCTGATTACTTTTTCCTTCCCAAGATCTATTATAATCAAATTCTACAATACATTCTCCAGTAGAAGTTCCTCTATACTCATAAATATTTCGGATTGGAGCACCTACAATTCCTTCCTCTCCTAAATTTTTAGAATCTTCTTTCACTAAATCTACATTACATCCTTCTGGTGAAGTAATATTCCAAGAATATCCCGTAGATGGATTTGCTGCTGCTGTTAACTGAATCGTTTCATCAACCTTCAATTTTATAGTTAATTCAGAACTTACATCATCCAAATTATAAATTTTTGTGTGTTCTCCTTTTTGAACTGAACAAGATGTAATAAACATTAAAACAGTAGCTGTAAGAAATGTATTTTTCATAGTATTTGGTATTTTTCATTATTTATTTGAACAAAATTATATCTTTTGCTCCGTTTACTTTAATTTTGTTTTCTTATTTTTAGACAATAACTATGCCTCAAAACGTAACAATCCGAATTTCTCCTGCAGAAGCAGCAAACGAAACAATTTTAAAACAACGTTTAGCCGCTGCAGCAAAGACAAGACCAGAAAACATCACATCTTACCAAATTATACGTCGATCTTTAGATGCACGTAGTAGAAATATTGTAACCCAATTACAAGCAAATGTTTTTATTGGTGAAGATTTTTTTGATGCTTTCGAGTTCAATCCTAATTTACAAAATGTAGCCAACGCACACGAAGTATATATTGCTGGTGCCGGACCTGCTGGTTTATTCGCTGCATTGGAATTGATTGAACAAGGTTTAAAACCTATTATCATCGAAAGAGGTAAAAATGTTCGTGATCGTCGTCGCGATTTAGCTGCAATGAACAAAGAAGGAAAAGTAAACCCAGAATCTAACTATTGTTATGGTGAAGGTGGAGCTGGAACTTATTCGGACGGAAAATTATATACGCGTTCTACAAAGCGTGGTAATATTTTAAAATCTCTACAATGGTTTGTTCACTTCGGAGCAACTGAAAGAATTTTACAAGAAGCACATCCACATATTGGTACAAATAAATTACCAGGAATTATCGCAAACATGCGTGAAGCGATTATTGAATGTGGTGGAGAAGTTTTATTCGACACGAAATTAACTGATATTATCATTGAAAATAATCAAATCAAAGGAATTGAGTTAAACAATGAAACACGTATCAAAACCTCATCATTAATTTTAGCAACAGGACATTCAGCACGTGATATTTTCAGAATGTTAGCTGCTAAAAAAGTTTTAATTGAGGCTAAACCTTTTGCTTTAGGAGTTCGTATTGAACATCAACAAAATTTAATTGATTCATCTCAATATCACTGCCCTATAGGAACAGAAAGAAATGAATATTTACCTCCTGCATCTTACTCTTTAGTATCTCAAGAAGCTGGACGTGGAGTTTTCTCATTCTGTATGTGTCCTGGTGGAATCATTGCCCCAGCATCTACAGATGAAGGAGAATTAGTTGTAAATGGTTGGTCTCCATCTAAACGTGATGGATATTTTGCAAATTCCGGAATGGTTGTAACTGTTGATGAAAAAGATTTTGCTAAATATGGTTTTGAAGGACCGTTAGCCGGAATGAAATTTCAACAAATGGTTGAACAAAAAGCATGGCAAGTTGGTGGAGGATTATTAAAAGCTCCTGCACAACGTATGACTGATTTCGTTTCAGGAAGATTATCAAATTCATTAAATGATTGTTCATATCTTCCTGGTTTAACTTCTGGTTTACTAAGCGAAGTTTTACCAAAAGAAGTTCATGATTCTTTACGATTAGGATTCCAAACTTTTGGAAAAAAAATGAATGGATATTATACAGAAGAAGCAAACGTTGTTGCTACAGAATCTCGTACATCATCGCCAGTAAGAATTCCTCGTAACGAAGAAACTTTAGAACATGTACAAGTTTCTGGTTTATTCCCTTGTGCCGAAGGTGCTGGATATGCCGGTGGAATTATCTCTGCTGCAATGGACGGTGCAAAAGTTGCTGTTGCTGTAAAGAATTTTTTAAAGAAATAAAACGATGCTAAAATCTATTTTATTAGTTGGTATTGGTGGAGCTTTAGGAAGTATTTTACGTTATTTGATTACTATCGGAATCAAACAATTAGTAACAATATCTTTTCCTATCGCTACATTTTCAATTAATATTTTAGGTTGTTTGCTTATCGGAATATTATACGGAATTTCTGAGAAGAATAATCTCGGAAATTCCGATTTAAACACATTATTAATCGTTGGCTTTTGTGGTGGCTTCACTACATTTTCTACTTTCGCTAACGAAAATTACAATCTATTTCATCAACAAAATTTCTTTATGCCATTATTATATATTGCGTCAAGCATAATTTTAGGAATTTTAGCTGTTAGAATAGGTTATAAAATAATCCTTTAACATTATTATTTTTTTTTCGTTTAGTTAATAATCCCTATTTTTAGATTAATTAAAATTAACTACATGAAAAAATCACTACTAGTATGCGGAATACTATTTTCCTCAGTATTAGCTCATGCACAATTTAATACCGTGAAAAAGACTGACAACAAAGGTTATAGTTACGAAATAGTTGAAAATGATCCAACAAAAACACGTATCTATACATTAGATAATGGATTAAAAATTTATTTAGCTCAAATTAAAGATGAGCCAAGAATCCAAACTCACATTGCCGTAAAAACTGGTTCTAACAATGATCCTGAAGATAATACTGGTTTAGCTCACTATTTGGAGCATATGGTATTTAAAGGAACATCAAAAATCGGAACACAAGATTGGGCAAAAGAAAAAGTTTTAATCCAACAAATTTCAGATTTATACGAGCAACATAAAGCTGAAAAAGATCCAGAAAAAAAGATTGCTATCTACAAAAAAATTGATGAGGTTTCTCAAGAAGCGTCTAAATATGCGGTAGCAAATGAATATGATAAATTAATTTCGTCTTTAGGAGCATCTGGAACAAATGCACATACTTCTTTAGAAGAAACTATTTATCACAACAATATTCCAAGTAACGAGTTAGAAAAATTCTTAATGGTTGAAGCTGAAAGATTTAATGAATTAACTTTACGTTTATTCCATACTGAATTAGAAGCTGTTTACGAAGAATTTAACCGATCTCAGGATAATGATAGCCGATTAGTTTTCTATAAATTAATGGAAACTTTATTTCCTAAATCTCACTACGGAACACAAACTACAATTGGAACTTCTGAGCATTTAAAGAATCCATCGATGGTTGCAATTCATAATTACTTCGACAAATACTACGTTGCAAGTAATATGGCTGTTTTATTAATTGGTGATTTTGATTATGATACTGCACTTCCTTTAATTGATAAATATTTTGGTGGAATGGCTAAAAAACCAGCTCCAGCACAATATGTTGCAAAGGAAGAAGCAATTAAAAAAATCGTATCTTCAGACGTTACAAGCCCTTCATCTGAAAGAGTTCAGTTCGCTTACCGTTTTGACGGAGTAAACTCTAAAGATGCTAAATATGTAACATTAATCGATTACATCTTAAGTAATTCAACAGCTGGATTAATCGACTTAAATATCAATCAACAACAAAAAGCTTTAGGAGCAGGTTCTGGTGCTTCATTCTTCCGTGATTACGGAATGCATTCTTTTTCTGGAGCGCCTAAACAAGGACAATCTTTAGAAGAAGTTCGTGATTTATTATTAAGCCAAATTGATAAAATCAAGAAAGGTGAATTTGACGATTGGATGATTGAAGCCGTAGTAAATGACATGAAAAAATCTCGTATGAGATCATGGGAAAACACACGTGCTTTAGCGGGAAGCTTATACAAATCTTTCATTAATGATACACCTTGGCAAAACGTAGTTTCTGAACACGATGATTTATCTAAAATCACGAAGAAAGAATTAATGGAATTTGCTAACAAATATTACAATGATAACTATGTAATTGTTTACAAACGTCAAGGAGAAAATAAAGATTTAGTACGTGTTTCTAATCCAGGAATTACTCCAATTCAATTAAATCGTGATGCACAATCTAACTGGTACAAAGAATTTATGAAAATTAATTCTGACGATATTAAACCAGTTTTTGTTGATTTCAAAAAAGAGATGAAAGAAGGAAAAGTAAAGAATACTAAATTCACTTCAATCCAAAATAAAACAAACGATATTAGTACTGTTTACTACATTTCTGAAATTGGATCTGATCATGATAAAAAACTTTCTTTAGCTATTAACTATTTAGATTATTTAGGAACATCTAAGTATTCTGCAGAAAACTTAAAGAAAGAGCTTTACAAATACGGGGTTGAATATAACGTTAACTCAGGAACTGATCGTACATATGTTTCTGTTACTGCATTACAAAAGAATTTAGGTGAAGGTTTAAGTTTATTTGAACACTTAATTTCTGATGCTGTAGCAAATAAAGAATCTTACAACGAGTATGTAAATACAATTTTAAAATCTCGTGTAAACGCGAAGAAAAATAAAAATGCTATTGCTGCTGCATTAAATAATTATGCACAATACGGACCAGATAATCGTTTTAGAAATATCTTATCTGAAGCAGAATTAAAAGCAATTGATCCAAAAGAATTAACGCAAATTATTAAAGATTTCTTTAACTATGAGCACCAAATTTTCTACTTTGGAAATAATGAAGCTGAAACTAAAAAGTTAATAGAGAAATACCACAACTTTGGTAAGGCTACAAAAATTCCAGCGAAAAAAGAATTTGCGCAATCTGCAACAGACGGAAAAGTTTATTTTGCTCCTTATGATATGGTACAAGCAGAAATTAATTTCGTAGCAAGAGATCAGCAATTTGATTCAAATTTATTAACTCCTTCAGGAATGTTTAATGAATATTTTGGGGGTGGATTATCTTCTATCGTTTTCCAAGAAATTCGTGAGTCAAAATCGTTAGCTTATTCTGCACGTTCGGCTTATTCTAACGCAAGTAAAAAGAATGATTACAACTATGTAAGAGCAAATATTGGTACACAAGCAAACAAATTGCCACAAGCAGTTGATGCGATGTTAGAATTAATGAATGATATGCCTAAAGCAGAAAATCAATTCGAAAACTCAAAACAAGCAGCATTAAAACAAATTGCTACAAAACGTTATACAAAATCTAATGTATTTTTCTACTGGTTATCGTTACAAGATCGCGGTATTAACTACGATATCAATAAAGATATCTATAACCAAACATCTACTTTAACTATTGATAAATTAGACCAATTTTTCCAAAAACACATTAAAGGACAAAAATTTAATGTTGGATTAATCGGAAAAAAAGAAAGCTTAGACTGGGAAGCTGTAAACAAATTAGGAGAAGTAAAAGAATTAACTCTTGAAGATTTATTCAACTACTAAAAACTAATTTCATTATAAAATTAAACACCACTTCAGTTAATTGAAGTGGTGTTTTTATTTTAATCAAACACTAAAAAAGGTTCCATTTCTTTAAACTTTTCATCGGAGATAACATAACTCCTACTCAGAGTTTTTGCATCTTTAAACTTCCCTCCTAATGATCGTTTAAAATTCAGAATAGTTTGTGCTTGTTTTTCAGTAAAGCCCATAGCAATCCAACCTTCTAAATCCAATTCATTAGGATTAAACTTTTTTGAAATTTCAACTTTCTTAACGTCAGATTTAACATGACTTGGAGTTTCTCTTTTCTCAATATTTTCTATTGTATTTTTTGTATAAACCGTTTCTAATTTCTCAGGTAAATCAATAAAATTTTTCATTTCATTGTACTTCTCTTCAGAGATAACATAACATTTCTTAATCTGTTCTTTCGATTTAAATTCGCCTCCGACTATATTTTTATATTTCAAAATGGTTTCCGCTTGTTTAGGACTAAAACCAATTTTAACCCAATCATCAACAGTATAATTATTAGGATTAAATTTTCGATATGTTACTTTTTTAGATAACTGAGATTTCTCTAATTTATAATCAGATTTTGCTTTATCGGGTAGTAAAATATATGGCTCCAAAGCTTCATAAAGCTCATCAGAAATTACATAACATTTCTTAATTTGCTCTTTCGATTCAAATTTTCCACCAAGTATTTGTTTATATTTCATGATTACTTCCGCCTGTTTTGGCGTAAAACCAATTTTTTCCCAACCTTGTTTTGGTAAATCATTGGGATTAAAAGGTTTTAATGAATCTTGCTTAAATTTAGTTGAAGATAAAGTTGATTTTTTGAAAGGTTTCGTTTTCTGAACCTCGATCAATTCAGCTAATTCTTTCTCTAATTTTTGATAATATACGGAATCTACTTTTTGTAACGAAAGCTCGTTGCTTTTGTTCTGAAAAGCTAAAACCATTTCAAAACATAATAAAGTAAGTAATAAAATAAAGATTCCTATTCTTTGGCCAAAAGTAAAATGCCAACGATCTTTTCTTAAACTTTTCATAGGCCTATAGATTTATGTAACCAACCAAACCTACATGCTATTATTTGAGAAAAGCTAAGATATTTGAATTCTAAAAATGAATTCGGTTAATAATTATTTATAAATCAAAAACTGATTTTCTTTTAATAACAAAACAGTCTTTTATCCAAAAAAAGAATAACATAATAAAATAACCAATAAAGGCTAAACCGAAAGTGGCAAATGCTAAATAAATATAAATAAAACGTAATTTAGTTACACGAACCCCAAATTTATCTGCGATACGAGAGATAACGTTAAACCAACTTTTTTCTGTAAAATTTCTTATTTGCTCTTTCATTATTTCAAAACTTCAGTTCCGATGGCACAATTTAAGCATTTTTTTTCATCGCAATATCTTTTTTTAAGATGGATTACACTTTGTGAATCTTTTGCTGATTTTATTCTAAAACCCGAATCAATAAATGTTTCTACAATAGAATTTGATTCAACTTTTAACTGTTTTAAAATTTCTAAATAATAGTCTATATCTAACTGATCATTGGTTAATTCGTATGC
Source organism: Faecalibacter macacae (assembly GCF_003687725.1). Taxonomy (GTDB): domain Bacteria; phylum Bacteroidota; class Bacteroidia; order Flavobacteriales; family Weeksellaceae; genus Empedobacter; species Empedobacter macacae. The sequence continues at coordinate 177,859 of NZ_RDOJ01000003.1, read as the reverse complement.
AAATTTTAATGGCAAAATTGTGTTAATAATTAAATTATGAATCTTACTAATAGAAAGTTGTTTGGAAGTTTCTTTACTCTCTTTCCCAAAAACAAAATGAGTTTTCCAATAATCATTCGGTTCAAAATTTCTGAAATAAACTTCAATTTCTTTGATGGATTGAAACGATACTATTTTTGAAAATAAACTTTTTTCTACTGAATAAATTGAAGATAATTGGGCTAAACGAATAGTTGGAAATCCGTGAGGTCGCATGCTCGAGAATTTAAAAATTGATTTATTCAACGAATTCAAATCATATTTTCTCTGTAAAAAATTATATTCATTTTTTAGTTCTTTTACATATTCATCAACTTCATCTTCCAAAAATCCTGCTTGGCTAAAAAATAAGGCTTCAACTCTATTTTTATCCGATTGATTCTTCTGCAATACTGAGAAAGGAAACGATTTTGACCAAATTTCAAACGCTTCTTTGTTTACTTTTAAACCGAAATTGGAAGCTAATAATTTAAAGGTTACTTCTTCCCAACTGTTATTCGATTCTTCATAAAGTTGAAATATTGAATTTGATTTTTCTTCTAATCGATCAATTAACAATCGATCAAACCAAAAAGAAATTTTGTCCCAATCTATCTTATTCAATAATCCTTTACAATGAATTTGATTTAATTTATTTGAAACTATTTGTTGATAATTAAAAATAACTTCTTTTGGTACAAACTCTTCTAAAATCAACGTTTCTACATTAGATTGTCTTAGTTTATCAATTTCTTTATCATGCTTCCAAACGACATGTAAAATTACATTTTGATAACTTTCATCTTCTGAGTGATGGTGTAAATTCCAATCCGATGAATTAACATGCATTTCTACACAACCAACCCAAAGTTGCTTATTAATTACAATTTCAGCATTATAAAAATCTGGACCAGAGTCATGATTTAACTTTCCGAAATTGATAATTTCAATCGAACTTCCATGAAATGTTTTTAAATCTGTAATATTCAAACATTTCATTTGCCAGATATAATGTAAAAATGATTCTTTCATTCTTTAATTTATCTAAAAATCAATAGATAAACTGAATATTAATTACTTAAAATAAAAAAGCCTTCCGAAATTGGAAGGCTTATATTATTTAAAGAAAATATTCGATTTAGTAATCGTCTTCTTCTCCTTTTAATTTTTCTGCATTTTCTGCCATCTTCAAAGCATCAATCATCTCTTGGATATCTCCATTCATAAAGTTATCTAAGTTATAGATAGATTTATTGATACGGTGATCAGTAATACGTCCTTGAGGATAGTTGTATGTACGAATTTTAGCTGAACGGTCACCAGTTGATACTAACGATTTACGTTGAGCTGAACGCTCTGAATGCTTCTTCTCGAATTCAATTTCGTATAACTTTGTACGTAATAATTGTAACGCTTTCTCACGGTTTTTCAGCTGCGAACGAGCTTCTTGACAAACGATAACAATACCAGATGGTTTGTGCGTTAATTGTACTTTCGTTTCAACTTTATTTACGTTCTGTCCTCCTGCTCCAGACGAACGAGAAGTTTGATACTCTAAATCTGCTGGATTAATTGTAACATCTACCTCTTCTGCTTCTGGTAAAACAGCAACAGTAATTGCAGATGTATGTACACGTCCTTGAGATTCAGTTTCAGGAACACGTTGTACACGGTGCACTCCAGATTCATACTTTAAAGTTCCGTAAACAGCATCACCAGAAACTTCCATAATAAGTTCTTTGAAACCTTTTCCAGATGCTTCAGAAGTATTTAAAACTTCGTGTTTCCATCCTTTATCTTTAAAGTACATAGAATACATACGGTAAACGTCTTCTACGAAAATTGCAGCCTCATCACCTCCAGTACCAGAACGTAACTCTACGATAACGTTTTTATCATCTTCTGGATCTTTAGGGATTAACATCATTTTGATTTCTTCCTCTAAAGCTGGAATTGCATTAATTGCTTCGTCTTTCTCTAATTTTGCTAATTCAACCATTTCTGCATCAGAACCATCAGCGATGATTTCGTCAGCTTCTTCAATTGCATTAATAAAACCTTCGTACGTTTTTTGAATTTCTACGAAATCTCTTAAATCCGAATATTCCTTGTTTAATTTTGCGTAACGAGCCTGATCAGTAACGATATCAGGTTGGATGATTAAATCCGCAACCTCATCGAAACGTTGTTTAATTGCTCTTAATTTATCTAATAGACCTAAATCTGCCATAATCAATTATTGGTTTGCAAAGATACAATATATCAAGGGATTCAGAAAATTTGAATAAAAAAAACCGATGATTTCTCATCGGTTTTTTTTTAGAAATATATTTTATTATTTTTTAATTAATTTCTGAGTGAATTTATTAACTCCATCAGTAATTGTTAAAATATAAACTCCTTTTCCTAAGTCAGAAACATTATAAGATTCACCAGCTGCAAAAGTTTTTACTTTTTTTCCTGTTAAATCAGTAACTGTTACTTCTGTCTTAGCTGAATTGTAAGCTGCACTTAAGTTTAATTTAAACTCGTCTTTTACTGGATTTGGATATACAGAAACTTTAGCTGCATTCATATCAGCAACTCCTAAAACTTCTGCTTTTACTGTTACATCATCTAACGATAAATAATCCATATCTGTAACATCGTGATGTCTGAAAGTAACAAAAACACTTTGACCTGCGAATGAAGAGATATCTACAGTTTTTGTTTGAACACCTGGAAACCCTCCTGCACCAGTATATGTTTCAGTGAAAACTGGTTCTTCGAAAACTGCTTCGTATACATCTTCTACAGTATGAACATACACAGAGTAGTTTTCACTATTCCATGATACATTATTAGCCGCAGTTACTTTCCATTCTAATGTAATAGCACCTGAAGCATTTGTTAAATCGATTAACGGAGATGTAGCAGTATTATTTGGTGTTAATGGACTAACTTGCCAAGATCTTGAAATTAATGATACTGGTGTAGATGGTTCCCCTGCAGAGTTTGGAACAAAATACATGTCACCAAAATTATATCCATCACCGTCCATATCTTGGAATACCCATCCTGCTGGTGGATTATCAACAGTAGCAGAGTTAAAATCTTCTGAATAAATAACAGTTTGTGCATTTGCTGAAAAAGCAGCAAGAGCAAATAAAGAGAATAAAAATTTCTTCATAATAGTATATGTTTAAAAGTAATTAATTCATTATTGTGTTTAACAAATATAGTTAAAGAATAATAATTAATATTATTAAAATAACATTTTCAAAGTATTATTTATAAATAACTAATAAATTAAATCAATTTATATAAATATGATAAAAATTAAATCTATTATTTCTTGATATTATTATTTTTTTTTAGAAAATTAATATCACGATTCCTATTAATTTAAATAAATATAATTTTAACTAGATTTATATATTACAATACGATATAAAAACAAAAAAGTCCCAAATAAATAATTTGGGACTTTTAATATATAATGAGCTATTTATTATCTTGTAAATAACATTTCACGGTATTTAGTTAATGGCCATAAATTGTTATCGATTAATTCTTCTAACTCATCCGAGTGGTAACGAATTTCATCAAATAGTGGTTTAACTTTAGCACCGTAGTATTCTGCTTGTTCTTGGTGATCAGCAACTTCTTTAGCAGCTTTAATTTCAGCTACTAATTGATCATTAAATGATTTAATTGCATTGATATGTGTTGAAATTACACGAATTAAATCCATTTGATCTTTTGCTAATTCTTTGAATTCATCGCCAAAAATATCTTTTAAACCTTTCACATTTTTCACTAAAACATTTTGGTAATTAACCGCAGCTGGAATAACTTGTGAAGAAACTAAATCTACTAAAACATTCGCCTCAATAGAAATCTTAGTTGAGTATTTTTCTAATTTAATTTCATTACGCGCTTCAACTTCACGAGCAGATAAAACACCCGTTTTTTCGTAAACTCCAATATATTTAGGATCTAATTCTAATTTTAAAGCTTCTGGAGTTGTTTTGTAGTTATTTAATCCACGAGATTCAGCTAATTCAACCCAGTTATCAGAATAACCATCACCTTCAAATAAAATATTACGAGAAGATTTAATGTATTCACGTAATACATTGAAAATTGCTTCATCTTTTGATAAACCGCCGTCTACTAAAGCATCAACTTCAACTTTAAATTCTTTCAACTGTTGTGCAACAATTGTGTTAATAACAGTCATTGGTTCAGCACAGTTAGCAGAAGAACCTACCGCACGAATCTCAAATTTATTTCCTGTGAAAGCAAATGGAGAAGTTCTGTTACGGTCTGTATTATCTAATAAGATTTCTGGAATCTTACCAACAACATTTAATTTTAATTCTGTTTTCTCTTCTGGAGATAATTTTCCTTCCGTTACTTTTTCTAATTCATCTAAAACTGAAGTTAATTGTGATCCGATGAAGATAGAAATAATTGCAGGAGGTGCTTCATTAGCTCCTAAACGGTGATCGTTACCAGCTTCTGCAATTGCAGAACGTAACATGTCTCCGTATTCAGAAACTGCTTTAATTGTATTTACAAAGAAAGTTAAGAACTGTAAGTTTTTCTTTGGATTTTTACCTGGAGATAATAAGTTTTCACCAGTATCTGTAGATAAAGACCAGTTATTGTGTTTACCAGATCCATTAACACCAGCAAATGGTTTCTCGTGTAATAAAACTTTAAAGTCGTGTTTCTTAGCAATACGACCCATTAAATCCATTAATAATGAATTGTGATCTACTGCTTGGTTTGCTTCTTCGAACATTGGAGCACATTCGAATTGGTTTGGAGCAACCTCATTATGACGTGTAGTTACAGGAATACCTAACTTCATAGATTCCACTTCCATTTCTTGCATAAAAGCCATCACACGCATTGGAATAGCACCAAAATAGTGATCATCTAATTGTTGCCCTTTTGCTGGAGAGTGTCCAACTAAAGTACGACCTGTCATTTGTAAATCAGGACGAGAATTATATAAATTTAAGTCAACTAAGAAGTATTCTTGCTCCCAACCTAAAGTTGACTGAACTTTTGTTACATTTTTATCAAAGTATTTAGCTACTTCTGTTGCAGCTTCGTCAACAGCTTGTAATGCTCTTAATAATGGAACTTTGTAATCTAAAGTTTCACCTGTATAAGAAATAAATACAGAAGGAATAAATAACGTAGTACCGATAATAAATGCCGTAGATGTTGGATCCCAAGCTGTATATCCACGAGCTTCGAAAGTATTACGAATACCTCCATTTGGGAAAGATGATGCATCTGGCTCTTGTTGAACTAATGCTGTTCCTTCGAACATATCAATTGCACGACCATCTTCTGTTGGACGAAAGAAAGAATCATGTTTTTCTGCTGTAGTTCCTGTTAACGGTTGAAACCAGTGTGTAAAGTGAGTTACTCCTTTAGAAATAGCCCAATCTTTCATTGCAGAAGCTACTTGATCAGCATATTCACGTGGAATTTTAGTTCCCTTTTCCTTTGCAGAGATAATCGCTTTAAAAGCTTGTTTCGGTAAATACTCTCTCATTGTATCATGAGAAAATACATTTTCTCCGAATAATGTTGATAATTTTTCGTTGATAACAACTTTTTCAGCTTGTTTACTAACAGACTTTTCTAACGCTTTAAATCTTAGAGTTGACATTTTATTGATGTGTTTATTTTGTTTGATGGAGCAAAAATAAAATAAATTTTAATACACACCCCTATTTTTTTTAGGGGTACATCACAAAAAAGCATTAATTATAATATTTACAAGAGTAATTTCGTACCAAAACTTAAGTTTAATTCAAAAAAAAAGCAGTTTTAGTAAACTAAAAACTGCTTTAAATTGCGCTCATATAAAAGTTGTTGGTCTTATCTAAATCTATCTACAGATTTCACAAGATTATCATCCTTTTTTATCAAACGATTAGCTATTGACAGTAAAATAATCGTGATTAAAGGAACGATAGCCCAAATACCTTTCTCAGAATTTCCTTCTCCAGGTAAATTTAATAGACTAAAAATGAAAGAACCAATTAATAAAATATTCAAAATTATATTTACCCAACCTAATGTCATCTGAAGTTTTCTATTCTTAAACATTAAAATTGAGAAAAAAGATACTGCAGCTGAAAAGAAAAATGCTAAACTAAAAATTATATCACCTTTAGAAGGATCTGATAAAAAATCAAGTGTAGTATCTATTAATTTATCAAAATTAATAGCAAATAGCATTGAAACTAATCCGGCTAGAAATAAGTAAATACTTTGTTTTCTCTGAATCATATCTTAAAATTCGTATACAAATGTATATATTTTTTTTACTTATTCCAAGAATTTCGTACTATTGCATTACAAATACTTTATAACCACATCATTTACAATCTAAATACAACTGTTCTAAGTTGTAATAAATTGTAAAATTTCAAAATATACATTCATCCCTTACTTATATAGGAATATGTCAGATAACGATATCAAATTAAAAAAATTACCCGAACTTCAAGAATTAGCAAAAAGTTTTAATATTCCTGATTATAAAAAATTAAAAAAAGGAGATTTACAAAATGCTATTTTAGAATTTCTTGATAATAACTCTGGAGTTGTAAATGCTGCACCCAAAGAGAAAAAAGAAAAAACGCCAAAATCAAAAACTACTGAAACTGTTGACGTAGTCATTGAAGAAACGGCTAATACTTCTGTAGAGGAAAAGAAAACTAAGAGAAAACGTGTTAATTCTAAAGAAGAAGATAAGACAGAATCTCTTACAGAAAACGAAACTTCTGAAATCGTTGCTGAAACTTCTCGAGAAAAAGAAGTAAAAAATACAGAAACTGCTACAAACGATACTAACGTTGAAGAAACTGAACAAAGCGGTCAAGAAAAAAAAGGTCGTCATCAGAATCAGAAAAATAATCAACAACGTAATCAAAACAACCAAAATAATCAGAAAAAGAATAACAACCAGAATCAACAGCGTAATAATTCTTCTGAACAGCAAAATAATCAACACCAAAATCAAAAAAATAAATATCGCGCAGCGAACTATGAATTTGATGGTATTATTAAAACTGAAGGTGTTTTAGAAATTTTACCAGATAATAATTACGGATTCTTACGTTCTTCTGACTTTAATTATTTATCATCTCCGGATGATGTTTATGTGTCACAATCTCAGATTAGATTATTCGGTTTAAAAACTGGTGATACAATTACTGGAGAGGTTCGTCCTCCGAAAGAAGGTGAAAAATACTTCCCTTTAATTAAAATTATAGAAATCAATGGTCGTACACCTGATTATGTACGTGATCGAATTTCATTTGAGCATTTAACTCCACTTTTCCCTGACGAAAAATTTAATTTAAGTAATTCTAAAGCACTTTCTAACCGTGTTATTGACTTATTTACACCAATTGGAAAAGGTCAGCGTGGTATGATTGTAGCGCCACCAAAAACGGGTAAAACTACTTTATTAAAAGATATCGCAAACGGAATTGCACAAAATCACCCAGAAGTTTACTTAATTGTACTTTTAATTGACGAACGTCCGGAAGAGGTTACAGATATGAAGCGTTCTGTAAACGGTGAGGTTATCGCATCTACGTTTGATGAAGAAGCTTCTCGTCACGTAAAAATCGCGAACATCGTTTTAGAAAAAGCAAAACGTATGGTTGAATGTGGACATGATGTTGTGATTTTATTAGATTCTATTACACGTTTAGCTCGTGCTTACAATACGGTTTCGCCAGCTTCTGGTAAAGTATTATCGGGTGGTGTTGACGCCAATGCATTGCACAAACCAAAACGTTTCTTCGGAGCTGCTCGTAATATCGAAAATGGTGGTTCGTTAACGATTATCGCTACGGCATTAATTGATACAGGATCTAAAATGGACGAAGTAATCTTCGAAGAATTTAAAGGAACTGGTAACATGGAATTACAATTGGATCGTAAGATTTCGAACAAACGTATTTTCCCTGCAATTGATTTAGTAAGTTCTTCAACTCGTAAAGATGATTTATTATTAGACGATAAAACTCAACAACGCATGTGGGTATTAAGAAATATGTTGGCGGATATGAATCCTGTTGAAGCGATGGATTTCTTGCATCAACGTATTAAAACAACTCGTAGCAACGAAGAATTTTTAATTTCGATGAACGGATAAATTTCATTTGATATTTAACCAAAAAAACCGACATCTAAGTGTCGGTTTTTTTTATTGTTGATATAATATTTTTTCTAATTTTTCGTAATCTCCATCGTTCCCAAACCATTCGGTGTCTCCAATTGCTCCACTAATCGCATGTTGACCACATTGAAAGCATATTTTTGCGATGCCTATAATTTCATTTTCCTTTTTAAAAATTAATATATCCCTATACCAAGGAAAACATCCTACGTTAAATGCATTCTTATATTCTTTATAACTAAAAATTTCATCAATATCTTTATAGTACTTTTCTAGAATTTCTGTCTTACTATATCCTACTTCTTTTAAATTATTTTCAAGTAGATTATTTTTTAAATCTAAAGACATAGAACTATTAATCACATTATATTGATATACTTCAATATTGGTCGTATCCAAAGTATTAATTTCTTTAGCACTTTCGTTAAAATCGACAAAATTTTCATCTAATCTATAATAAACAATTTCATCAAATTGAAAATAGCTATTTGGATTATTATGACTACAACTAAATAAAATAATTAAGATTATTGAGGAGAAATATTTATACATATAACTTCATTTATATTGTATAAACGAATAAAAGTATAGATTCGTATAAAATAAAAAAAGCCCAAGAAAATAAATTCTTGAGCTTTTAGTACCTCAGGCGGGACTTGAACCCGCACGTCCTAATGGACACAGGATTTTAAGTCCTGCGTGTCTACCAATTCCACCACCAAGGCCTCCAACTTTTGTAAAGTTAGAGCGGGAAACGGGACTCGAACCCGCAACATTCAGCTTGGAAGGCTGACGCTCTACCAATTGAGCTATTCCCGCAGAATTGAAAACTATAAATTAATTTAAAAAGTACCTCAGGCGGGACTTGAACCCGCACGCTCTAATGAGCACAGGATTTTAAGTCCTGCGTGTCTACCAATTCCACCACCAAGGCAAAATTAATTTATATTTTCTGTTATTTCAAAGAGCGGGAAACGAGACTCGAACTCGCAACATTCAGCTTGGAAGGCTGACGCTCTACCAATTGAGCTATTCCCGCGTAATTATAAGATGAATTAAAAAAGTACCTCAGGCGGGACTTGAACCCGCACGTCCTAATGGACACAGGATTTTAAGTCCTGCGTGTCTACCAATTCCACCACCAAGGCAAAATTTAATTATCTTATTGTTATTTCAAAGAGCGGGAAACGAGACTCGAACTCGCAACATTCAGCTTGGAAGGCTGACGCTCTACCAATTGAGCTATTCCCGCGTAATTATAAGATGAATTAAAAAAGTACCTCAGGCGGGACTTGAACCCGCACGTCCTAATGGACACAGGATTTTAAGTCCTGCGTGTCTACCAATTCCACCACCAAGGCAAAATTTAATTATCTTATTGTTATTTCAAAGAGCGGGAAACGAGACTCGAACTCGCAACATTCAGCTTGGAAGGCTGACGCTCTACCAATTGAGCTATTCCCGCAGGTTTATTTAATTATCTAAAAATAGATAAATAAAATGGTATTCGTTATTTCAAATAGAGCGGGAAACGAGACTCGAACTCGCAACATTCAGCTTGGAAGGCTGACGCTCTACCAATTGAGCTATTCCCGCGTAAATTATAATTAATCAAAAAAAGTACCTCAGGCGGGACTTGAACCCGCACGTCCTAATGGACACAGGATTTTAAGTCCTGCGTGTCTACCAATTCCACCACCAAGGCAAAATTTGATTAATATTATTTAATATTTCAAAGAGCGGGAAACGAGACTCGAACTCGCAACATTCAGCTTGGAAGGCTGACGCTCTACCAATTGAGCTATTCCCGCGATTGTGAGTGCAAATATAGAGCAGGTTTTTTAATTACCAAACTTTTCAAAAGAAAAAATTCGTTCGTATTTTCAATATTTAAGTTAACTTATTAATAACAAAATTTTTACATCATTAAAAAAAAATCACTTTTTTTACTTCAATATATCTTCAAATGTAGAAAATGTTGATTTTGCCTCTAAATAACCAATATCAAATATTTCTTTCATTTTTGCTTTTGAGGTTTCAAATGTAAAATATTTAGTCAAATCGGCTGGTTCAAGATACCAATCACATAAATTTTTATGCAAATGTGTGTTATTATTCATCATAATTTCGAACGAGCGTAACGTAATAGATTTAATCGTCTTTAAATTCTCGGCAGATGTTTCAACCACTGGATTTACATTAGAACCTATTAAATAATCACAATGACCTTGAATTGTATTCACAGGGAAGTTATTTAACATCCCACCATCACTATAAATAACACCATCTAAAACTACAGGTGAAAATACTGCGGGAAACGCACAAGAAGCTAAAACGGCTTTTTTAGCTATTGTATCTTTACCAAAGATCTTTAATTTTCCGCGTTGCATATCCGTTGCAGAAATATATACTTGTTTATCAAGTTCACCAATTGTACGGTTTCCTAATTCTCTATCTAAATAAATTTCTAAACGATCTATATCAAATAAACCTGCTTTTTTAGTTGTGATATAATTCCAATTAAAAAATGATACAGACTGAAACAATTCTAAAATCTCCTCTGGTGTTTTTCCAATGGCATACATAGTACCTACAATTGCACCTGCGCTTGTGCCAGAAATTACACTTGGAGAAATTCCTTCTTCTTCTAAAAACTTTAAAATTCCTGCATGAGCCAATCCTCTATGTCCACCACCTGATAATGCGATTCCGAATACTGCGTTTACCATTAATAATTATTTTATTTTAAAATTATTAAAACTAATTATCATACACTACTATTTTATACCAAAACCCCATTTTATAAGATTAATTTTAATCAATAAAAAAAGTGCTGTTAAAAACAGCACTTTTAATAACTTAATAAAATATATTTAGATGATTTGTTCAGATACTTCTTCCCATTCTAACATCTTAGCTTCTAAATCTTGTTGAGCTTTATTATATTCCTCTAGCTCCTTTTGAGATTGATTTCCCTCTGCCATATGAAATTCTATTTTAGCAACTTTATCTTCTAAAGTTGTAATATCAGATTCTATTTTTGACAATTTATTTTTCAAACGCTTTTGTTCTTTTTCTTCTTCGAAAGATAAAACACGTTTCGCTTGTTCTATTTTAACTTCAATTGGTTTTTCTTCTTTCGGAGCTGCTAAAATATTTCCTTTTTCAACCTCTCGGAAGTTCCCCGCTTTAATTTCAGCTAAATAATCATCAATTCCAGATAAGTATTCTTTTACTTGACCATTACGGAAATCAAAAACTTTGTCCACTAATCCTTCTAAGAATTCACGATCGTGAGAAACTAAAATTAATGTTCCTGTATATTTTTGTAAGGCTTTTTTCAATAACTCTTTAGAAACAATATCCAAGTGGTTCGTAGGCTCATCCATAATCAATACGTTGAATGGACGTAATAACAATTTACAAAGCGCTAAACGATTACGTTCACCTCCCGATAAGACCGAAACTTTTTTATCAACAGCATCACCTCCAAACATAAATGCTCCTAAATAATCGCGAACATATTTACGAGTTTCTTCCGTAGCCGAATTTTCAGCTTCTTCTTGTACTGTTAATTTATCGTTTAAAACGTGGGCTTGATTTTGAGCAAAATACCCAATTTCTACATTATGACCTGGTCTAATCGTTCCTGTAAAAGACTGATCTCCCGTAATACAACGAGATAAAGTTGTTTTTCCTTGACCATTTTGACCAACGAAAGCAATTTTCTCCCCACGATTTACATAAAAAGAAACGCCATCAAAAACTTGATGATCGCCAAAAGCAACACCAACATTATCTAATTCGAAAATGATTTTCCCTGGTTGAACAGCATCAACGAAACGAATATTCATTTTCGTAACATCATCACTTTCAATTTCGATACGATCTATCTTATCTAATTTCTTGATTAATGATTGCGCCATCGAAGCTTTGTTCGCTTTTGCACGGAATTTAGAAATTAATTCTTCCGTATGCTTAATCATCTGATCTTGATTTTTCTGCGCTTGTTCTAATTTAACGCGACGATCTTCTCTTAATTCAAGATACTTTGTATAGTTCGCCTTAAAATCAGATATATGACGGTTTGCAATTTCGATTGTACGATTGGTAACGTTATCTAAAAATTGACGGTCGTGCGAAACTAACACAACAGCACCAGCATAATCTTTTAAGAAATCTTCTAACCAAATAATCGAATCAATATCTAAGTGATTGGTAGGCTCATCTAATAACATCACATCGTGTTTTTGAAGTAATAACTTCGCTAACTCGATACGCATACGCCAACCTCCAGAAAACTCTTCTGTTGGACGATGAAAATCTGAATTTTTAAAACCTAAACCACCTAAGATTTGCTCAATTTCAGCATCTTTTGTGTATCCACCTAATAAGCCGAAACGATCTGTAAGTGTAGAAATATCTTCGATTAATTTCGAATATTCATCCGATTCATAATCTGTACGTTCTGCTAATTCTTTGTTTACAAAATCAATACGCTCTTGGATTTCAGCTAATTGTTCAAAGGCTGAATCGGCTTCTTGCCAAACTGTACGCCCTTGTACAAAGTCAATATCTTGCGATAAATAACCAACTGTAACTTCACCTTCGTAAACGATTTCACCTTCAGAAGGTTGATCTTGTTTTGATAATATTTTTAATAAAGTAGACTTTCCAGCTCCATTTTTACCAACTAAACCAACACGATTCCCTTTGTTGATACGGAATGAAACATCTTCAAATAAATATTTTCCTGAAAAGAAAACTCCTAAATTTTGTACTAATAACATTTTGCAAAAATAATTCGTTTTATTCGCTTTATAAAATTTTACTTAGAAGTTGTTTTAAAAGCCATTAAATAAAACACAACTGAAATAATTATTGTTAAGAAAGCAGGAATTAAATATGCTAAAATAAGATTCATTTGCATGAATGAAATTGGCGCTAATTCGAACAATTTAAAGAAATGAATAAAACATAAAATAATCGTTATTCCAATTGAGATATTCCAGTTTAATCGTTTTTTATATGCGATAAAAAACAAAATAAAATAATTAATCGCTATACCAATAAATCCTAAAATAATTTTTGCATGAACTAATCTTTGTAATTTATTTGAGATACCAAATTTATCCGTTTTATCCGCGTAATAAGAAAAAGTTTCTTTTCCCATAGAAGCTATTAAATCCAATAGATCTAACTCGATAAAAATGAAAAATTGTTTTATTCCAAGCATGAATAATAATCCTGCAAGAAATTGAAAAAGTATATTTTTATAGCTCTTCATTCAATAGTGTATAAAATCGTGAAATATCTGATTCTTGATCTAAGTTAGTTCCATTTTCTAAATGGTTATATAATTCCTCTACCATTACCGGAGCCAACATTGTACCTCTCGTTCCCATACCATTTAAACAAACTAAATTTTTATATTTTGGATGCGTTCCAATAATTGGACGACGATCTGAAACTGTTGGACGAATAGATGCTTTTTGATCGATAACCTCTATTTCATCAGACAAAAATTGATTTAAACCATTTACTAAATTTTCTTTTGCTGCTACTGTCGTTTCATAATTTACATTGTCGCGATCGTAAGTAGCACCAACAAAATATTCTTTATCGCCCAAAGGCATTAAAAATTCTTTTGCTTTGACTACAGCTTCTGGCAAATTAGCTTCAGTTTTAACACGTAAAACTTCGCCTTTAACACCTATAATAGGTAATTGATTAAACCATGGATTTTGTTTGATATGAAAACCTTCAGCAAAAATAATTTTCTTCGCTTCAATGTCTTTATAAATCACTTTATCCTCCAAAATTTGTAAAGTTTGATAATCGAATGATTCATCTAAACATAATTCATTTTCGATTAAATAATCTTTAAAATCTGGTAATAAATTTGTTAAATCTACACGACCCGTTTGTTCAACTTCCCCAGTACCTAAAGGCTGTTTGATATTATTATATTGATCTAATTGTGTAAAATCTTTCGATAAAAAATCTTTTAAATCTTCACGATCAGATTTTTTCAACCAAGTTTTCTTTTCGTTTTCATCATTAAAGATTCTAAAAACAGGAAACTCGTATAAATATTTTTGGTTTAATAATTGTTCAAAAGAAGTAAATACTTTCTTCAATAATTGTATTTGGTAAGTAGCATTCCAAACGATAGCAAATCGTTTTAAAACAACAGGATTATAAATTCCGGCCGCAATTGCTGAAGCTTTATGTGCATTATCGTCGATGACGACAAATGATTTATTATTTTTTAATAATTGAAGTGCCATACAGCTGCCTGCAACACCTTGCCCAACGATAATATAATCTACAGTTTTCAAGAAATTCTATTTAAGATTACAAAGTTAAGAAAGTAAAATCGACTAAAAACAACTTAAGTTAATTAACACTCATTATGATTTACGTATTTTACTGTTTATCTATTTTTCTGATCATTTCAGTATTAGTTCCTTTTATCAAAAGCGATCATTGGACCGTTCGAGTTTTTGATTACCCCAGATTTCAGAAACTTGTATTAATTTTTATTTCTTTCACTATTTGGTTATTTATTGAAGATAAAACCATTTATGATGATATAATTCTAGGCTTATTAGGTATCTGTACCATTTATTTAGCTTGGGTAATTATTCCATATACTCCTTTAGGTAAAAAGATGATTGATCAAGTTGAATTAAAAGAGAATGAACTCCCATTCAATTTATTAGTAGCAAACGTTTATCAAGAAAACGATCATTACCAAAAATTAGTTGATCTTATCAATAAAACAAATCCAGATATTGTCTTTTTACTTGAAACCAACAAAGCTTGGATGGAAAATATTAGAGAGGCTACTAATCAATTTGAATATAAAATTGAAGTTCCTCTTGAAAACACGTATGGATTATTGTTTTATTCTAAACTTCCAATCGAATATCAAGAAGTAAATTATTTAATCAGTACTGAAATTCCTTCAATTATTGTTGATATTAAATACAAAAACCAAACTATAAGATTATATGGTTTACATCCTACACCACCAGTTCCACAAGAAAATGAAGAAAGTACCGAACGCGATGCTGAAATATTAATGATAGGAAAAGCAGCAAAAGATTACGGAAAAGCTTGTATAGTTTTTGGAGATATGAATGATGTTGCTTGGAGTAGAACAACACGATTATTTTTGAAAACTTCGCAAATGTTAGATCCACGTCGTGGTCGTGGAATGTATAATACTTTTCATGTAAAACATTGGTTTTTGCGTTGGCCTTTGGATCATTATTTTTTAAGTTCTCAATTTAGATTAATTGATATGAAAATTGAAGATTCTATAGATTCAGATCATTTTCCTATTTCGATTTCTGTTGTTTTAAGAAATGATGATACTTCTGGTGAAATGAAATTAGATACAGAAGAAAAACAAGAGCTGAAAGAGAAGATTGAAGATGGTATTGAAAAAGGAGATGCCAATTAAAATTATAAACATTAAAAAACCTGCTCAGAAACTGAGCAGGTTTTTATTTTATGAATAAAGTATCTAATTAGTAGTTCCACATATCAGACTCTTGTTGAATAATAGAGTTTCTGATTCTGTTGTGTTCTTCTAATTGTGCTTTTGCATCTTCTGGAATATATTCGTTAATTGACTTAACCCCTACATTCGTTTGAGCTTTATAAATGATAGAAGAAAATCTTCTTGCATTTAAAACTTCGTCGTAAGTAATACTTGAAGTTGAGTTCTTAGGATTGAAGATGGTAAAGTTAGATAACTCTTTACGAGCATCTGGATACCAAATCCAGAATAATGGAAACATTTCATTATTTTCAATTCCGGCCATACGAGCTTGAGTCGTTTGTGCTTGGATATCTTTAGATAATAATGCTAATCCTAATAAACGATATTTCAACTCACCTAAACGACGATCAATGTACCATAATCCTTTTACTTGAATCATACGAACATCTTCGTTGTGTAATTGGTGTTTTAAAATTCCCTCACCCTCAGCTGGAGTTTCACCATTAGCTGCTAAATCATCTAAAAATGCTTGATCTACTTCTACAAATTCTAATTTACTTAAAATTTGATCATAGTCTAATTTTTGAGTGAATTCATCTGTTGCATAAACTTCTTTTATACGTCCAGATTTCATTCCATCCATTAACACTTCATAAAGTGATTTTGAATTCTGAATGATTTCATCACCTTTTTTAGAATATGGTTGATTCAATCTCTCATTTAAATCTATTGTTTCCCAAACAACTTTAGACCAAATGATATCTTTATCTTCAATAAAACCATAAGACAATGGCTCTACTTCTGTACTGATAGAATCACCTGCTTCGTTAACAACTAACTTATTAGCTCGTTGCTCTCTTAATTCCTCTGGTGACTTAGCATTTAACACATTTTGTGCTAATGCAGCTGTAGACATTAAGAATGATAATCCAACTAAAAGATACTTCATATTTCTTTAATTATTTTATAATACTTCGATAGATACAATAGAAGCGTCTCCTGACTGTCCTAAAGAAGATTTGTATTTAATGTTGATGATTGAGATGTTATCTCCACGTTTCGCTTTAGAGATAGAAGAAGCTCCACCTAAGCTGTTTCCATTAACACGTTCAATCGGGCTTCCAGGAACTTTGATGCTGAAAGATTCAACTTCACCTTTAACAGGGAATAAGAAATCTGGCCAGTCAACACGTACTCTTTGGCTTGCTAAAGAAGCTTGAGGTACTCCTGCGTGTGTTTTACCCATAACAACACCACGTGCTGGTGGTAATGGTTTAACACGGAATGTTTCACGAACAGTTAAAGTTTTTCCTGAAGAAGCTTTAGCTGTAGCTGTAAATACAACTTCGTTTCCTGATCCTGGCATGTGGTTCCATTTATTAGCACCTGCTCCAGATAATGATCCTGCTGATGCAGTCATAGAAACTGGTCCATTTGCTCCGTTAATAGTAGCAGAAACTGGATTTTCTACACCACGGTAAACAACTCTTAAGTTATCAGCAACGATAGAACCTCCCGTTGGATCTTTCTCGATAATTTCAGCCGCTTTCACGTCTAAAGTTTGAGCAACAACTTGGTAAGTTGAAGGTATGATCGGAACAGATTTAGTTTCACCTGATGCAGTCTTGTAAGTTAAATTACCTGTTAACTTGTGAATTCCTACAGATCCTGTATTTAATTTAATAGCTGCTTTACCATTAACGATACTTGCGCTACCAACTGAAGTTTGAACTGATCCAGTAACACTGTTATCAAAAGCTCCTAAAACAACATTTAATACTGCTTCGTCACCAACTTTAACAATACCTGGAGATAAGAACATACCTTCGAAAGCGTTTAATTCGATCTTCTCTTTTAACTTTCCAGCTAATAAATCACGAACGATATTACCTTCTTCAGTACGAGCATCTGCTTGTAACTTCGTTAAGTTAGATAATGCAGCAACCATTGGTTGATCGTAAAATTTTTCTTGTAACCAAGATTTTTTACCTTTTCCTTGTGCTTCTGTAGAGAATACTTGATTAATTCTCTTCGTAGCATTAGCATCATCTTTAACATATGTTAATAAAAATTGACGAAATCCATCAATTTTAGAAACTAACTCCTGCGCATTAGCATTTCCATTATCACCACCTTCTCCTTTGAATAATAAAGATACAACTGGCTCTGAATTTGCTAATAAATTATAATCAGTTTCTTCAGCACCTGGCTGATAGCTTGCTCCTTTTAATTCAGTTTTTAAACTTTCGATGTAAGTAAAGAAATCGTTCGCTTGTTTTTGAACTTCTTTCGCTTTTACATCAATTGCTTTATAATCTTCCTCTTCTTGTGCTTTCTTAGAAATATTAGAATAGAAAGTATTATTATTTTCAGTAGTCAACCCTGTTGACGACTCCATTGTTAAATAAATGCTCTCAAATGATCTTAAAACTTCACGATCTACGTTTAACGCCATCATAGCGATAAATACAAGATACATTAAGTTGATCATCTTCTGGCGAGCACCTCCTCCTCCTGCCATAGTGTTTCAGTAGAATTAATTAATATTAAATTTAATAATAAAGCAATGGTTAGTTATTGTTTTTCATTGCTTGTAACATTCCACCGTAAACTTTGTTTAAAGCATTGATGTTAGCAGATAAAGCTTGCATCTCTGTTAAGAACTTCTCAGAGTGTCCAGAAGATTTTTGCATCTCCTCGATGAATTGCTTGTTTAATTCTACTTGTTTGTTAGAGTTTTCAATTTGTTGAGAATATAAAGTGTTTAATGCATTTACATTAACTGCTGCTTTAGAAATCTCATCATTGTATTGTTGTGTAGCTGCTGCTGCTGTAGTCGTTTTGTTGATTTCAGAAACTGCTGCTCCGAAATTATCTAAAGAAGAACGTAAGCTTTCAAATACTTGTTTGTCTAATTTAGCTTCAGCTAAAACTTTGTCTAATTCTTGAGTTAAAGAATTACCTGCTGCTGCAACTGCTGCTGTTTTCTTAGCAACTGGTGCACCATCTAATAATTCTGGGTAAGCTTTTTCCCACTCGTATTGACCTTGTGGTTGATCGAAGATTGCTGCGTAGAAGAAAACTAATGCTTCTGCAACTAAACCTACTGTTAATAAGACGTTACCATTTAATGGACCAATTGAGATATGTGTAATTTTAAATAAAGCACCTAAAATAACTATCCCTGCGAAAAAACTATATATAAAATTAGTTATACGTTCTTTCTTACTTGCTTGTACTGCCATGTTTATTATTGTTTTTTTTTGGTTGTGTTAAATATTATCTAGTTTTTCTATATGTTACTTTTGACCCATCAGGGAAAGGTTGTACAGTTCGGAAACCTACAAAAGAACGTGCCGAATCTTTGTGTTCTGTATCTCTAGTCGAAACCATTAACATGTAGCCAATATCTTTCCAAGATCCACCTCTTACTACCATTTTAGTTTCATTAGTAGCTGTAATAGAAGGGTTTAATGAAGAAGCCATTTGATATGATGTTCTATTATGTGGAGATAAAGTCCATTCAGCAACATTACCTGCCATGTCATATAATCCATATCCATTTGGATGGAAGGATTTTACAGGTGCTGTATACATATAACCAACTTTTTTACCTTTAGTAATTTCGATATAATCACCACGTTTTGGTTTAAAATTAGCTAAATAACAACCTCTATCATCTGTTAAGTAAGGACCTCCCCATGGGTAAGGTGCGTTTTGGATTCCTCCTCTTGCAGCGTATTCCCACTCAATTTCTGTAGGTAAACGGTAACTAATAACTTTAGCTGAAGAACTATTTCTTTTCTTCTTTCTATTTAAAGCAATGTTATGATATCTAGTTCTGAAGTCTGCAAAAGCATTTGCTTGGCTCCAATTTACTCCAACTACAGGGTAGTTTGCGTATGCTGTATGCCAAAAATAATCTTGGTGCATTGGGTCATTATAAGAGTAATTAAAATCTCTTACCCAAACTGTAGTATCTGGATATACGTTTACTTGAAATTCTTTTCTAAAATCAACCTGGAAAGTTCCACGTTTTTTAGCAGCTGCCATTTGGTCAACTACAACATAAGAGTAGTTTAACTTACGAGTGTCTATACGACGCTCTCCATTCATTCTTTCCTCTGGCGGGAAATATAAACCTTCCATAACCTCTGTATAATCTACATCTGGATATTTATACTTGTCCCATTCTAATTTAATATCCCAATTTAATTTACGACCATCCATTGTATTTCCATCACGACCAGTGTTGGCTTGTTGAATGTATTCGTCATATGGAGTACCTTCTCCATCTGCTGATCCTGAAACATAAGAATAAGCACCTATTCCTGAGTCAGAACCTCCTGGATTCATTGGGTCAAATCCTAATTCTTCTGCTTTAACAGCTAAAGATGTTCTAGCGATAGAATCTTTTACATAATTTACAAATATTTGATACTCAGAATTTGTAATTTCCGTATCATCCATAAAGAAACCAGCAACCGAAACTGTTTTCACAGGCGCATCATTGTTTTGTGTAAAGTCATAATCACTTTGACCTAACACAAATGATCCTCCAGGAATTGGAACCATTCCTTTTGGACGAGCTGGAGTCCAAGCAGTTGATGATTTCGAGGTGATCTGTCCATCATGTTTATTACTACTTCCTCCATTCTTTAACATTTTACATGAAGTAAATGAAAGAGACAGTAATAAAGTACTTACCAAAATTCTATTCATTCTGTTATAGATTTATTTTATACAGGGTTGTAAAACTATTATTTTATTTAAAAATATACAAATTAAAATAAGCAAACTAACTGCATTTTAAAACATTAACAATCAATATTTTAAAAACAGCTAATAAAACTTTTTAAAGTGCTTCCACCATTTATTTGGAATTTCTCCTTCTAATGCCATTTTGTAATCCTTATTGGAACATGGTATTATTTGTATTTTTTTATCCTCTTCTTTCTCTTTTATCTCAATCCACCATTGATCTGTATAAAGATTATGATAGAAAACAAATTCTTGAATATCAGAAGGAACAAAAAATTTCTCAAAATATTGTGTATCGTCAAAACTTTTTATTTCAGTTCGATGATTTCTACCATCTAACAAATACCAAATAATTTGACTGAACAATAAATGATCGCTTATCTTATACATCTCATAATAATTAGAAATGTAAACTGATGATAAAACGTTGCTTGAACCAATATATTTTGCTACACCACAGATTTCTCTTGAATTAAATCCATTTGGACTTAAATTTTGTGTAGATGAGAAATAATTCGCCTCGATTGATGATAAATCAATTACACCGGCATTTGCCTCTCGTACATTATGTTCTATTTCTTTTATATCCTTATTTATTTCCCCTAACCTAACAGCTTCAAAATTTAATTGACCTATTAAATCCAATTCTTCTTGGGCAACAAAATAGGTTTGATAACCTAAATTTGTAAAATCAAGCAAATTTAAAGGTTCTGAAGCAATTATTTTAGTTAAATAATTATCATTATTTGCTTGCAAAATTTCGTTTCCTAAACGTAACTTTTCATCAACAGATATAAAATTGATATTTTTTTCGACCTCATCGTAGGCTCTATATTGATAGAATGCCATACTAGGACTTCCGCCCAAAATTACAACAAAGTATCGTTCTTTTAGCAAATAAGTTAAAACCTTTGTTAAAATTTCTCCAGTTGTCGTTTTATTTTGATCTGGAATTAAGTCTCCAAAATCATAAATAGGTAAAACCCAATTCCCTTTTTTTAGTTCGTACAACGCTCTACGAACCAAATCAAAATCCAAATCTTCTAATTCATCTGTATTTTTAGATCTTGTTTCTTGAATTCCAATTATCGCAATTTTATCTACATTTTTAGAAACATCACTTAAAACTTCTTTTTCAAAATTTAAAGTAGCCCCTAAACAAAAAGAATTACAAGACTTAGCAAAGTCTTGTAATTCTTTTGAAACAGGTTTTAAATAATCTGTAAACATTATTTTTTCTTCGTCGATTTTTTAGTCGTTGTCGAAGCTTTTTTAGTTGTTGTTGCTTTTTTAGCAGCTGTTTTCTTCACAGGTGTATGTTCTGCAATTATTTTTTCAACTTCTTCTAAAGTGATTGCTTCTGTATTTGTTTCTTTTGATAACTCAACTTTAATCTTACCTTTAATTAAATTATAACGTCCCCAACGTGCTTTTTCTAAACGAATTTCCTGTTCAGGCCACTCGCGTACAACACGTTCAGATTCTTTACGTTTTTTATCCTCAATTAATTCGATAATATCAGCTTGAGATAAATTATCAAAATCGTATTTTTTTGAAACATTAATAAACCATTCGCTCCATTTGATAAATGGTCCGAAACGTCCTTTTCCTTTTGTTACATCAAAACCTTCGTACTGAGCAATAGGTGCATCAGCTTGTAATTTCTCTTCAACTAATTCAATAGCTTTTTCAAATGAAATATCTACCGGATCGATATCTTTAGGAATTGAAACATATTTGTCATCAAATTTAACATATGGCCCAAAACGTCCATTATTTACTTCAATCTCGAATCCTTTGTATTCTCCTAACGTTTTTGGTAACTCAAATAATTTTAATGCTTCTTCTAACGTAATGTTATGAATCGATTGATGCTTTTGTAAACTTGCATATTTTTTATCTTCATCATCAGCATTTCCGATTTGAATCATTGGTCCATAACGACCAATACGCGCATGCATAACTTTGCCGGTTGTTGGATCGATACCGATTTCTCTTTCACCAGAAGCACGTTCTGCATTTTCTTGTACATCTTCTACAGTTGCGTGGAAATCTTGATAAAATTCATCAATCATTTTAGTCCATTCAACCTTACCTTCAGCAATCTCATCAAAATTAGATTCTACACGAGCTGTAAAATCATAATCCATGATATTTTGGAAATAATCTACTAAGAAATCATTTACAACAATACCAATATCTGTAGGCATTAATTTACGACGATCAGCTCCATAAATTTCAGTAGCAACTGCAGTTTCTACTTTATTATTAACTAATTCTAACGTATGATATTCACGTTTTTGACCTTCTAATTCTCCAACCTCAACATAACCTCTGTTTTGAATTGTAGAAATAGTTGGTGCATATGTAGATGGACGTCCAATACCTAATTCCTCTAATTTCTTAACTAAAGAAGCCTCTGTATAACGAGCTGCTGCTTTAGTAAAACGTTCAGTACCGTTGATTGATTTCGTGTTTAAAACTTCACCAACGTTCACCTTCGGTAATAAAACTTTATCATCATCAGCATCTTCATCATCATGAGATTCTTGATAAACTTTTAAGAAGCCATCAAAAACAATAACTTCTCCTTTTGCTTGGAAAATAAATTGATTGTTTTGATTTTCAATATCAATAATTGTACGCTCTAATTCAGCATTTGCCATTTGTGAAGCTACTGTTCTTTTCCAAATCAATTCGTATAAACGACGCATTGAATCGTCTGTATTAACCGATTGATTTTCGAAGTGAGTTGGACGAATAGCTTCGTGCGCTTCTTGAGCAGATGAATTTTTGTTTTTGTATTTTCTTACTTCAACATATTTGTTTCCGTACTCAGACTCAACAGTTGATTGAATTGCAGCTAATGCATCATCAGATAGGTTAACACTATCCGTTCTCATGTAAGTAATATGTCCTTGCTCGTATAATTGTTGAGCAACACGCATTGTACGAGAAACTGAAAAACCTAATTTACGAGAAGCTTCTTGTTGTAAAGTAGAAGTTGTAAATGGTGCTGATGGTGTACGTTTTGCTGGTTTTTTCTGTAAATCTTTTACCGAAAATTCTGCATTGATACATGTATTTAAGAATTTTTCAGCATCAGCTAATGTTGAAAATTCTTTAGTTAAAATTGCTTTTAATTGTTTCTTTTCAGAAGTTGAGAAAACAGCTACAAAACGATAAGAAGATGTTGGTTTAAAATTTTGAATTTCTTTTTCACGTTCTACAATTAATCGTACAGATACAGATTGTACACGTCCTGCAGATAATCCTGGCTTTACTTTTTTCCAAAGAATTGGAGACATTTCAAAACCTACTAAACGATCTAAGATACGACGAGCTTGTTGCGCATCAACTAAATTTATATCAATTTGGCGTGGATTATCAACCGCACGCTGAATTGCTTTTTTAGTAATCTCATTAAAAACAATACGTTTCGTATCTTTCTTCTCTAAATCTAAAACATTAAACAAGTGCCAAGAAATAGCTTCTCCCTCCCGGTCCTCATCGGATGCTAACCAAATAGTATCTGCTTTGCTTGATAATTTTTTTAATTTCTGAACGACATCTTGTTTATCTGGAGTTACCTCATAAACAGGTTTATAATCATTCTCAATCTCTATCCCCATTCCTTTTTTAGGTAGGTCAACAACATGACCAAAACTTGATTCCACAATGAAATCATTTCCTAAAAAACCTTGGATAGTTTTTGCTTTCGCAGGGGACTCAACAATTACGAGATTCTTTGACATATGATATGCTTAAATTTTTTGCAAAATTATAAACAAAAAAACGAAGCAGCCAAAAATCATTTGAAACTACTTCGTTTTTTTATTCTTTTTTTTATTTCATGTATGGATTATCCTTGTAAATATCTGTTCCTATTTCATCAATTTCAGATGTTTCGCCTGGAAAACCTATAACATGTTTATATAATGAATAAATTAATATAAATGTAAATGGCATAGCTGCAATAATCCCAACACAACAAAGTAAAAAACCTCCTATTATAATACCTACCATTGCTAATAAAGCAACCGCAAATGTTCCAAAGTCTTTAGATACCACTTTATAACTATAAGTTATTGCTTCTTTTACATTCGCATCAGCAAAAATAACTAATGGAATAGATAAAATTAAAAAGATATAAACCAAAATACCTGGGATAATACACAAAACAAATCCAATAGCCGCGATAACATTTACCGCCATCGTTAACAAGAATAATGTTAAGAATTTTCCATCTCTATAATGAACAAAAAGATCAGAAAAATCTACATTTTGATGTGTATCATATTTTCTAGCCATTGTAAATACACTATATAATATAGGATATAATGCAGACTGAGTTAAATAATTAATTATAGATGGTAAATAATTTGGGTTTTCATTTGCTTCCAAAATTAATTCGTTCATCAAATCTTCATCACCTGATTGAATCACTTCCATCAAACTTACCATATCAACTGGATTTCCAGGTATCAACATACCTACAAATGCAGATAAAATAAACGAAGCAATAAGATAAACAACAAAAGCTAAGATTGAAAATCCTGCAATTCCTTTAAATATATTCGAGGCATCATCAAATGCAGTTCCGAATCTTGCTTTGTAACCATTATTTATTAATCCTTGGATTATATTTTCTTCATTATGTTTCATAATTATTAATTTCAGATTTTTATATAATTAGCTAAATCTACAAAATTGTTAATAAAATGCAAAAGAAAAATTTACTGCCAATATGTCACCATGTTTTTGTACTTTTGCCGAATCAATGAATTAGAAGATAATGCATACAGAAGAAAAACATATAGACGAAACTAGACAAGGTGAAGCATTGATTACTTTACCTACGGGAAATGCAACTAAAAAATTATTCTTAGAATCATACGGTTGTCAAATGAATTTCTCTGATAGTGAAATCGTTGCCTCTATTTTAAGTCAAGAAGGATATCAAACTACTCAAAAAGTCGATGAAGCTGATTTAATATTATTAAATACTTGTTCTATTCGTGAAAAAGCAGAACAAACTGTTCGTAAACGTTTAGGAACTTTAAACGCAATCAAAAAACAACGTCCATCTATGAAGATTGGAGTTTTAGGTTGTATGGCTGAACGTTTAAAACATAAATTTTTAGAAGAAGAGCACTTAGTAGATATCGTAGTTGGACCAGATGCATACCGTGATTTACCAAACTTATTAAATGAAGTTGAAGATGGTCGTGATGCAATCAATGTACAATTATCTAAAGAAGAAACGTATGCTGAAATTTCCCCTGTACGTTTAGGCGGAAATGGAGTTACCGCTTTCGTAACAATCACTCGTGGTTGTGATAATATGTGTACTTTCTGTGTTGTACCTTTTACGCGTGGACGTGAGCGTTCTCGTGATCCTCATTCAATTATTAATGAGTGTAAAGAATTAGCAGAAGCTGGTTACAAAGAAATTACTTTATTAGGTCAGAATGTCGATTCATACTTATGGTATGGTGGAGGACCAAAAAAAGATTTTAAAAACGCTTCTGAAATTCAAAAAGCAACTGCAGTTGATTTCGCACAATTATTAGATATGGTTGCGACTCAATTCCCAGGTGTTCGTTTACGTTTCTCAACTTCAAATCCACAAGATATGGAAGAGAACGTATTATTAATGATGGCGAAACACAAAAACATTTGTAAATACATTCACTTACCTGTTCAATCAGGATCTACAACTGTTTTAGAGCGTATGAACCGTCAACACACACGTGAAGAATACTTCGAATTAATTGATAAAATTCGTAAAATCGTTCCAGATTGTGCCTTATCTCACGATATGATTGCAGGTTTCTGTGGTGAAACTGAAGAAGAACATAAAGATACTTTATCGTTAATGGAATACGTACAGTACGATTTCGGATATATGTTTGCTTACTCTGAGCGTCCTGGAACTCCAGCTCACAAGAAAATGCCAGATGATGTTCCTAACGAAGATAAAAAACGTCGTTTACAAGAAATTATCGAAATGCAACAAAAACACTCTGCAATTCGTATGAATTCTTACGTAGGAAAAGTTCACGAAGTTTTAATTGAAGGAAACTCTAAACGTGACGAAAATTTCTGGTACGGACGTAACTCTCAAAATGCAGTTTTAGTTTTCCCTAAAGTAGAAGGAACTAAAGTTGGAGATTTCGTAAATGTAAAAGCTAATTCTTGTACAACTGCTACATTAATTGGTGAAATGGTAGCTGAGTAATTATTAAATTTTAAGTCTGAACAAAATTCAGATTACAATTTTTTCTAACTCAAAACTTATACTATGGATTCTTTACAAACCATCAAACAACGATTTGGAATAATCGGAAATAATATCAACTTGAATCGTGCTTTAGAAAAGGCGATTCAGGTTGCTCCTACTGATATATCAGTTTTAGTGATTGGTGAAAGTGGTGTTGGAAAAGAATTTATTCCAAAAATCATTCACAACCAATCGCATCGTAAACACAATTCTTACATTGCTGTTAACTGTGGTGCTATCCCTGAAGGTACAATCGATTCTGAATTATTCGGACATGAAAAAGGTGCTTTTACAGGAGCTACACAAACGCGTAAAGGTTATTTTGAAGTAGCAGATGGCGGAACTATCTTCTTAGATGAAGTTGGTGAATTGCCATTATCTACACAAGTGCGTTTATTACGTATTTTAGAATCTGGAGAATTTATGAAAGTAGGTTCTTCTGATTTACAAAAAACCAATGTACGTGTTGTAGCTGCAACTAATGTAAAACTGAAAGAAGCTGTAGAAAAAGGTAAATTCCGTGAGGATTTATATTATCGTTTAAATACAGTTCAAATAGATTTAGTTCCATTACGCGAGCGTAAGGAAGATATCAATTTATTATTCAGAAAATTTGCTTCAGATTTCGCTGCTAAATACAGAATGCCTCATATCGAGCTTTCGCCAGAAGCTGCAAATTATGTAGCAAATTATCCATGGCCAGGAAATATTCGTCAGCTTAGAAATTTTGCTGAACAAGTTTCGGTTGTGGAAAAAGAGCGTGTTATTTCAATAGAAAAAATCATGCAATTATTACCTTTAAATAATATGATGCCTACAGTTACTAAAACTACTGAAGGAGGAAAATCTGATTTTATGGAAAGAGAACTACTTTTTAAAGTTCTTTTAGACATGAAAAAAGATTTGAATGATTTACGCGCACTTACACTGGATTTAATTAAGAATAAAGATGTTGATGATTTTAATGGAAACACACAAGAATTAATTCAACGTGTGTATCGTGAAAAATCTGACACTGAAGAAACTACTTTACCAAGTGTAAATATTTATCATCCAGAGCAAAATCAAAGTAATTATGTACAACCTACATACGATTATTCTGATGATATTTATGATGTTAGCCCAATCGAAGAGCCAGAATCACTTTCATTACAAGAAAATGAAAGAGAAATGATTAAATTAGCTTTAGAAAAACATCGTGGTAAACGTAAACTTGCTGCAGATGAATTAGGTATATCTGAAAGAACATTATACCGAAAAATTAAACAATATCATTTATAACTATGCGTTATTTAACTTATTTAATCGTTTCGATTTTTACACTTTTCACATTTAGTGGATGCGGATCTATTTCGGGAGGATATTCTTTATCAGGATCTTCTATTTTACCAGAATGGAAGACCATGTATATTGCACAATTTCCTAATTATGCACCGCTACAAAATCCAAGTTTAAGCCAAGAATTGACTTTGACTTTGCAAGATGTGTTTAGAAATCGTACGAAATTAAATATGACAAATACAGAAGATGCAGATCTTATTGTAGAAGGGGAAATTACTGGTTATGATGTTGCACCGATGCAAATTCAGAGCAATGATATCGCTGCCGAAAATAGATTAACAATCTCTGTAAAAGTTAGATATATTAATAACGTAGACGAAACTAAAAGTTTTGATAGAACTTTTACTGCATACGAAAACTTCCCTGGTTCAGCGATGTTATCGGATGTAGAATCGACTATTGTTCCTAATATTATTAATATTATTCGTGACCAAGTTTTTGCAGCAATTGCAATGGATTGGTAAAAAAAATAATTTATATTTGAGCATGGCTAGAATAGAATATCTTATTAATAATCCTAAAGAGGTTTCAACTGATGACCTTGATTTATTAAACACTGAAATTGAAAAATATCCATATTTCTATTCTTTACGTGCTTTAAAATTACTTGCTCTTAAAAATGGTAATGATTCTTCATATGAAGAGAATTTACAAATTACAGCAGTATTAAGCAGTAATAGAAAAGATTTATATAATTACATTAACAATATCACTATTGATAAACATGTAATTACTGGAGAATCTATTGTTGATAATTCTATACAGCAAGTAATTATTGAAGAGCCGGTTTCTAATTTTCAAGAAGAGATTATTGAAGAAGAAATAATTGAAGATTCTTTCGAAAATCAAGATATAATTTCTGAAATTGAATCATCTACTGAAGTTGAAAATCAAGAAGAGAATATTGAAGAAGATATAATTGAAGATTCTTTCGAAAATCAAGATGTAATCTCTGAAATTGAATCATCTACTGAAGTTGAAACTCAAGAAGAGATTATTGAAGAAGAAGTAATTGAAGATTCTTTTGAAAATCAAGATGTAATCTCTGAAATTGAATCATCTACTGAAGTGGAAACTCAAGAAGAGATTATTGAAGAAGAAGTAATTGAAGATTCTTTTGAAAATCAAGATGTAATCTCTGAAATTGAATCATCTACTGAAGTTGAAAATCAAGAAGAGAATATTGAAGAAGATGTAATTGAAGATTCTTTCGAAAATCAAGATGTAATCTCTGAAATTGAATCATCTACTGAAGTTGAAACTCAAGAAGAGATTATTGAAGAAGAAGTAATTGAAGATTCTTTTGAAAATCAAGATGTAATCTCTGAAATTGAATTAACTACCGAAGTTGAAACTCAAGAAGAGATTATTGAGGAAGTTGTAATTGAAAACACTTTTGAAAATCAAGATGTAATTTCTGAAATTGAATCAACAACTGAAGTTGAAAATCAAAATGAGATTATTGAAGAAGATGTAATTGAAGATTCTTTTGAAAATCAAGATGTAATTTCTGAAATCGAATCTACTACCGAAGTTGAAAATCAAGAAGAGAATATTGAAGAAGTTGTAATTGAAAACACTTTTGAAAATCAAGATGTAATTTCTGAAATTGAATCAAATAATGAAGTGGAAACTAAAGAAGAGATTATTGAGGATGTTGTAATTGAAGACACTTTTGAAAATCAAGATGTAATTTCTGAAATTGAATCAAATAATGAAGTGGAAACTAAAGAAGAGATTATTGAGGATGTTGTAATTGAAGACACAGCAAACTTTGAAGCTTCAATTGAAAATTCTTTACAAATTGCTGAACATTTTTTACAAAAAGATAACGAAATTTCGAATGCTGTTTCTGAAACTTTAGATATTAATAATTTTGTTGAAAAAGATCAAAAGATTGAACAAATTAGTTTAATTAATCGTGCTTTTACAAATGATATCGAAGTTAATAAAATTTCTAAACCGGTATCTAACATCAATTCTTTTGAGGTTAAAAATACTTATGACGTAGTAAAAGGTGCTCCTGTAGCTACAATAAAAGAAGATATTATTATTAACGAAGTAATTGAAGAAATTATCGAAACTGAAGAAATTATTTCTGAAATTGAAGCTTCTGTTGAAATTCAAGATGAAAAAATTGAAGAAATTTTGACAGAAAATGTTATTGATTCAGAAAATACATCTTCAAATAATATTGATGATTTTCAAATTACTGAAGAAATACAAACAACAAAAACACCACCTATACCTACTGAAGAAACTATTGAAATTGTTGAAAAATCAATTGAGCTTTCTGAAACTGATAAATCAGTAGAAGAATCCGTAAGTAAAGTTGATTTTATTCAAACAAATGATTCCTTTTCATTTAATGATTGGTTAAAATTACCTTCAGCAGATACAATGGAGACAGAAAAAGAACAGAAATATCAAATTATTGACGAATTTTTAGAGAAAAATCCTAAAATTACACCATTAAAAAAGCAAGAAATTCCAGAATCAAAAACTGAGACAAAAAAGTCTAATGAAACTGATTTTTCTTATTTAATGACAGAAACTTTGGCTCAAGTTTATATTGATCAAAAACAATATGAGAAAGCAATAAAAGCTTATAAGATATTAAGTTTGAAATATCCAGAAAAAAATAGTTTATTTGCAAATCAAATTAAAGAAATAGAAAATTTAAAAAACTCTAAATAAAAAAATGGGAACATTTCAATTTTTCATGGTTATCATCATGATCCTATGTGTTTTACTATCATTAGTTATTTTATCACAGAATCCTAAGGGAGGAGGTTTATCTTCATCTTTTGGTGGAGGCGGAGGAAGCCAAATGTTTGGAGTACAACGTACAAATAACTTCTTAGATCGCACTACCTGGGGATTATTTTTTGCAGTTATCTTCTTAGTTATTGGAGCTAATGTAATGCAAGATAATCCAAATGCTATAAAATTACCAGCTAAAAAAGCAGTAGAAATTCCTACAGGTAATACTACAGTACCTACAGGTAATACAACTGCACCAGTTGCGCCTGAGGCACCAGCAAAATAATAAAACATATATTATAAGTATTTAAATGCGAATTCAGTATCTCTGAATTCGCATTTTTATTACAATACTTTTAAATATATTTCATAATTTAGTTAAAACATTAAATATGAATTGCAATTTCATTTACTACTTAGTAATATTGTTCTCTTTAATTAGTTGTTCAAATCAACAAAAAATAATTTCAAAAGAAAATCTAAATATCATTAACATTACAAATAATGGAAATACTTGTAATGAAGAAGTTATAATTTATAATAACTTTAATGATTTTGATCAATTTCAAAAATCTTTAATAATACCAGGAGAAAGAAATAATCCATTACAAATTGTTGATTTTTCAAATAAAAACTTAGCTGTAATTTGTAAAGAAAATATTGAACAATACGAAATTTCAGAATTAAAAATTGCAAAAAAAAACACTTTAAAAATGACTAAAGTAAACGACGAATTTGACAATTCAATCAACTTAATCATTTTAGAAATACCTAAAGAAATTAATTATTTAACACTAGAATATTTATGAAATCAAAATTTATTATCTTATCACTACTATTAGGAAGTAGTTCCATCTTCGCTCAAAAAAATCATTGGCAAGAAATCAAAAATGCTAATTTTAAACCAACCAATTTAATTGAGAGAATTACAATACCTAAAGAGCATAAATTATTTACTTTAGATACTGAAAATTTAAAAAAGGAATTAAATCAAACATCAAACAAAGGTGCTAATCAACCTCGTTTAGTAAGTATTCCTAATGGTGATGGCCAAATTATTAAATATTTAGTTGAAGAATCTTCTATTATGGCTCCTAACCTACAAGATAAATACGATATGGTTAGATCCTATGTTGGTAAATCTCAAGACGGAAAACATTCAATAAGATTCAGTTTTTCTCCATATCATGGATTAAGTGCTATGATTTTCCAAAGCGATAAAGTATCATATATTGAAGCTTACACAGAAGATTTAAATACTTACATCTCTTATAATAGAAAAAGTGTAGAAAGTACTCATGATTTTATTTGTGATACTGAAAATATCCATCAAGAGAACATAATTAAACAAGCTATTGAAAATATACCTACAAATAGAACTGCTGTAGACGGACAATTACGAAAATATAGATTAGCTTTAGCTACAACGGTAGAGTACTCTAGATACCATTTTAATAGAGCTGGTTTAGCTGGTGGTACTGATGAAGAAAAAGTGGCAGCTGTAATGTCTGCAATTAACGTTGCGATGACTCGTGTAAACGGTATTTATGAGAAAGAATTTGGTGTTACAATGGAGTTAATTGATAACAATGATAAGCTTATTTTTATTAGAACCGATGAATATACCAATAATAGTGGTAGCGCTATGTTAGGTGAAAATCAAACAGTTATTGATAGAGAAATTGGAATTGACAACTACGATATTGGTCATGTTTTTTCTACTGGTGGGGGTGGTGTTGCTTATTTAAGAAGCCCTTGTGGATATTTAAAAGCAGGAGGAGTAACCGGATTAAGCGCGCCTATTAATGATGTTTTTTACATTGATTTTGTAGCTCACGAAATGGGACATCAATTTGGAGCTACACATACATTTAATAACTCTTGTTCTGGAAATAGATCAACAGCTACTGCAATTGAACCAGGAAGTGGAAGCACAATTATGGCTTATGCCGGTATTTGTCCTCCAAACGTCCAAAATAATAGTGATCCTTATTTTTCTACAGCAAGCGTAAACAATATCTATAGTTTTATTACATCTAATGCTGGTCAATGTTCTGTTAATACTGAAAGTGGAAATAATGAACCTGAAATTGATTTAAATAAACTTTCATATCATATACCGCATTCAACCGCATTCAAATTAGATGCTATAGCAACTGATGTCGATGGTGATAACTTAACATACAGCTGGGAACAAACAGATAACCAAACTAGTACACAAACAGCTGTTCAGCCTCCTATTTCTACAAATACTGGTGGACCTACATTTAGATCGATAATACCTACAACTGAAAGTGAAAGATATTTCCCTAACTTCCAATCAATTCTTGCTAATAAATTAACTTTAGCTACTAATCCAGCACCTTTTACTTGGGAAGTATTACCAAGTGTAGCTCGTAGAT
This sequence comes from Faecalibacter macacae, assembly GCF_003687725.1. Lineage (GTDB taxonomy): Bacteria > Bacteroidota > Bacteroidia > Flavobacteriales > Weeksellaceae > Empedobacter > Empedobacter macacae. The sequence goes on along the minus strand of NZ_RDOJ01000003.1, from coordinate 144,572 downwards.
TAAACTTTTCTTTATTAGTTAGAGATAATAATCCTGTTGGTGGCCAAACTGCACGTAAAAATGTTACAATTAGTGTTAAAGAAGTTGGTCCATTTCAAGTTACCTCTCAAGAAAATTCAGAAACATGGACAGGAGGACAAGAAGCAACAATTTCTTGGGATGTAGCAGGTACAGACGCTAATAATATTAATACTACTGATGTTAAAATTATTTTATCATTAGATGGTGGTATAACTTGGGATTATACACTAGTAGAGTCTACTCCTAATAATGGAACATATACATTTATTGTACCTCATGGAATTGGAGAAACTACCAATGCTCGTTTAATGATACTACCAATAGATAATATTTACTTAGCTGTCAATAAAGTAAACTTTACTATTAATAGTCCATTATCTATAATTGAAGTAAACGATAATAATGCTATTACAATTACACCTAATCCATCAAGAGGTGAAGTTAATATTGAAACTGCAAAAAATTACTCAAACTTCATTGCATATGTGAATGATATGACTGGTAAACAAGTTTACAATTACAACACTGCTAGAGCAGATGTTAAGTCACATAAATTAAACTTATCTCACTTACCAAACGGAGTTTATATTGTTACTGTTAAAGCTGACGGTGAGCAATACTCTAAAAAATTAGTGATTAAAAAATAATTCGATTTTATTATTCGATATATAAAATGTCAGGTTGTCATAATCTGGCATTTTTTTTTGAATTAACTATTTCAAAATGTCAGAAATAAAGCAATGGCATACTTTTCGAGTTCTTAAAAAGTATACAAACATTACTTAAATATTTATAAAAAAAGAAAAGATATGTCAGAATTAAACATTAAACCATTAGCAGACAGAGTTGTTATTGAACCAGCTCCAGCAGAAACTAAAACAGCATCAGGAATTATTATTCCAGATTCAGCAAAAGAAAAACCACAAGAAGGAATCGTTGTAGCAGTTGGTAATGGTAAAGTAGATGAGCCAATGACAGTTGCTATCGGTGACAAAGTTCTTTACGGAAAATATTCAGGTACTGAATTAAAATTAGTAGGTAAAGATTACTTAATCATGCGTGAAGCTGATATTTTAGCAATCATCTAATTAAGTTGTAATAAATTTATCATTAACAAAACCAAGTACTTTGTACATATTACATCGTACATAACACAATATATTAAAATGGCAAAAAATATAAAATTCGATATTGAATCAAGAGACGCTTTAAAAAGAGGTGTTGATGCATTAGCAAATGCAGTAAAAGTAACTTTAGGTCCAAAAGGACGTAACGTAGTTTTAGAAAAATCTTTCGGAGCTCCACACGTTACCAAAGATGGTGTTTCTGTTGCTAAAGAAATCGAATTAGAAGATCCAATCGAGAACTTAGGTGCTCAAATGGTAAAAGAAGTTGCATCTAAAACAAATGATGTTGCTGGTGATGGTACTACAACAGCTACAGTTTTAGCTCAAGCAATCGTTCGCGAAGGTTTAAAAAATGTTGCTGCGGGTGCAAATCCAATGGATTTAAAACGTGGTATTGATAAAGCAGTTGCTGGAATCGTTGCTAACTTAAGAGAGCAATCTGAAGAAGTTGGTGATTCATCAGAAAAAATCAAACAAGTTGCTTCTATTTCTGCTAACAACGATGAAACAATTGGTGCTTTAATCGCTCAAGCTTTCTCTAAAGTTGGTAAAGAAGGTGTAATTACTGTTGAAGAAGCAAAAGGAACTGAAACTTACGTTGATGTTGTAGAAGGAATGCAATTTGATCGTGGATATCAATCTCCATACTTCGTAACTAACGCTGATAAAATGATTGCTGAATTAGAAAATCCTTACATTTTATTATGTGAGAAAAAGATTTCTAACTTACAAGAAATTTTACCATTATTAGAGCCAGTTGCACAATCTGGACGTCCATTCTTAATCATTTCTGAAGAAGTTGAAGGTCAAGCTTTAGCTACTTTAGTTGTTAACCGTTTAAGAGGATCATTAAAAATTGCAGCTGTTAAAGCTCCAGGTTTTGGTGATCGTCGTAAAGCAATGTTACAAGATATCGCTATCTTAACAGGAGGAACAGTTATTTCTGAAGAGCAAGGAATTACTTTAGAAACTGCAACGTTAGAAATGTTAGGTACTGCAGAAAGAGTAGTAATCGACAAAGACAATACAACTGTTGTAAACGGAGCTGGTGATGCTGAACAAATTAAAAACAGAGTAAACCAAATCAAAGCGCAAGTTGAAACTACTACTTCTGACTATGATCGTGAAAAATTACAAGAGCGTTTAGCTAAATTAGCTGGTGGTGTTGCTGTTCTTTACGTTGGTGCTGCTTCTGAAGTTGAAATGAAAGAAATTAAAGATCGTGTTGATGATGCTTTACATGCTACACGCGCTGCTGTAGAAGAAGGTATTATTGCAGGTGGTGGTGTTGCTTTCGTTAGAGCTTTAGCTACATTAACTGATATTGATACTAAAAATGCAGATGAAGCAACGGGTGTTAAAATCGTTAAACGTGCTATTGAAGAACCATTACGCCAAATTGTACACAATGCAGGTGGAGAAGGTTCTGTAGTAGTTGCTAAAGTAAAAGAAGGACAAGGTGACTTCGGATACAATGCAAAAACTGACGAATATGTAAACATGATCGAAGCTGGAGTTATCGACCCAACTAAAGTTGCTCGTGTTGCATTAGAAAATGCTGCTTCTGTTGCTGGTATGTTAATTACTACTGAAGCTGTTGTTACAGAAATTAAAAAAGATGAGCCTGCAATGCCACCAATGGGTGGAGGAATGCCAGGAATGATGTAATCATAACATCATTAAATGATATATTAAAAGCCATTCAGGAAACTGAATGGCTTTATTTTTTCACCCAAATATTTTTTATTATTTTACGTTTATAAATTATTATTAAAAACAACTCTCAACTATGTATCAACATTATTCACAAATCAAACCAAGGAATACGTTTCGCTAATTATATTATTGACATCATCGCATATATAATTTTCACTTTTATAATAGGAATTTTATATGGTATTTTGTTGATGATTATTCCAATAGAAATAAACGAAAATGATCTTATTTACAATATTATTGCAATTAATAATTTAATACTTTACTATTCTATATTTGAATCAATTACAAAAAGGCGAACTTTAGGAAAACTAATTACAGGTATAAAGGTTATAATGATTGATGGTTCTGAACCAACAACTAAAGATTATTTTATAAGAAGTATTTGTAGAATTATTCCTTTCGAAGGCTTTTCATTTTTAGGATTAAATGGATGGCACGATAAGTTTTCGAAAACAACAGTTGTAAATAAAAATGCTTTTGAAGCTGCAATCTCATTTGATGAAGCAATTGAGAGTTTAAGAAATGAAAATATTTAAGACTATCAGGTTTATTTCTAATTTTACAATAATGATGCAATAAATCATTGTTTTTAATAAAATATTAATAGAATAATAAAGGCATTTATTAATAACTTTGTAGTAAATTTAGAAATCGAGATGGAAAAACAACCACAAGAGGTAGTCTTAATTGGTGCTGGAATCATGAGCGCTACCTTAAGTATTATTCTAAAAAAATTAAATCCAGAAATTAAAATATCAGTTTTTGAAAAATTAGATAAAATTGGTTTCGAAAGTTCTGAGGCATTTAACAATGCTGGTACAGGACACTCTGCGTTTTGTGAGTTAAACTATACACCACAAGATAAAAATGGGAATGTTGATATTGCTAAAGCAATTGATATCGCAAAGCAATTTGAAACATCTAAAGAATTTTGGTCTTATTTAATAGACAACAATTATATTTCTTCTCCAGAAAACTTTTTACGTAAAACTCCACACATGAGTTTCGTATGGGGTGAAAACGATGTGAATTTCTTAAGAAAAAGATATGAAGCAATGTCCAAGCATCCATTATTCAGTGATATGGAATACTCTGAGGATATTGAACAAATCAAAACTTGGGCTCCATTAATTGTTAATGGTCGTGATCCAAAAGAAAAAGTAGCTGCTACTTTTATGGAAATTGGAACAGATATTAACTTCGGTGAATTAACTCGTGAAATCTTTAAAGGATTACAAAACAAAGGAGAAGTTACTTTAGAAACTTCTCATGAAGTAACTGATGTAACTCGTTTATCTAATGGTAAATGGGCTGTTAAAGTTAAAGATTTAAAATCTGGAAACTCTAAACCTGTAAATGCTGATTTCGTATTTATTGGTGCAGGTGGTGGAGCTATCTTAACTTTACAGAAATCTGGCATTCCAGAATCTAAAAACTTCGGTGGTTTCCCTGTTGGAGGACAATGGTTAATTTGTCAAAACAAAGAAGTAATCGATAAACACTTTGCTAAAGTATATGGTAAAGCACAACTTGGAGCTCCTCCAATGTCTGTACCTCACTTAGACACACGAGTAATTGATGGTAAAAAATCTTTATTATTCGGACCATTTGCTGTTTTCTCAACAAAATTCTTAAAAGAAGGTTCTAACTTAGATTTATTTAAATCTGTTAAATTAGGAAATGTTGGATTCTTAATGAACTGTGGTTTAAATAATATGGATTTAACTAAATACTTAATTGAACAAGTATTATTATCAAAAGAGAAAAAAGTTGAATCTTTAAGAGATTATTTACCTGAAGCTAAATTAGAAGACTGGTTTGAACAAACTGCAGGACAACGTGTACAAGTTATCGAAAACCAAGGCGGAAAAGGAGTTTTAAAATTTGGTACTGAAATCGTAGCTGCACAAGACGGATCAATCGCTGCATTATTAGGAGCTTCTCCAGGTGCATCTACATCTGTTTCTGCAATGATTAATGTATTAAATAAATGTTTCCCTGAATTGATGAAAAATCAATGGAACGAATCAATTAAAACTATGATTCCTTCTTTCGGAAAAGATTTCAACGACGCTACATTAGTTGCTGAAAGTAGAGCGAAAACAAATACTACTTTAAAAATCAAATAATATTGATTCTTATATAAAGATAAAATCCACTCATTAGAGTGGATTTTTTTATTACTTTAGATTTAAGATAATAAAAAAAGGATAAACATTAGTTTATCCTTTTTAATTTTTACATGTAGTGCTATTATTATAACTCTTTTGAAGATGAATCGTCTAAGATTTCATATTCAACATGCATTACTCCAGAATTGGTATGACCAATTTCACTGAAGGCCGCTTGGCTAAGATCTAACACTCTCGATTTAACGTATGGTCCTCTGTCGTTGATTTCAACTACAACAGTTTTACCATTTCTAATATTCGTTACTTTAACTTTTGTTCCGAAAGGTAATGTTTTGTGTGCAGCAGTTAATTCATTCTTGTCATAAACCTCACCACTTGCTGTTTTTCTTCCATGGAATTTAGCTCCATACCAAGAAACCACACCAGAAGAAACTATTGCAGCGTTCTCAATAAGTTCTTCAACTTCTTTTGTTTCTTCAGTTGATAATTCTGATACTGGTTTAATTGTATCATTATCAACATCATTGCTAAATCTTTCATTCGAGTCTGGCACGATTTTAGTAATTTTATCTACAATTACTGAATCCGACTCTCTTAAAATTTTACCATCAGCATTTGCTATTGGAAAAATAACTAACATAAAAAGTAATGTTAATATAATTTTGTTCATCCTTTAGATTTTTCTGATTACCTGACAAATATAGGGACGATTAACGTTCTTTATTTAGAATCGTTCTATCATCAATTTTTCACAAGATCAAATTCCTCTAAAACGCTAATATACTATGGGTTTGGAGCATTTGTTAAACTCATGTTAAAAAAAACAATAAATATTAATTTTTTTGGCAACTAACCGTTTAAAACTATTTTATTATTGATTTACAGTAAGTTATATATTTTATTAAAATCATTTTAATTCAATAAAAAAAGCTAAAGCATTGAATACCTTAGCTTTATAGCATTTTCACTTCTTTTAAAAGAAGTAATTAATTAGTTATTTAATAAATCTTTTACTTTTTCAGAAATTAACTTTCCTTCAGCTTTACCAGCTAATTTAGCCGATGCTGTTCCCATTACTTTTCCCATATCTTTTGGAGAAGTGGCACCAACCTCTGCAATAATTTCTTTAATCACAGCTTCTAATTCTTCTGCTGATAATTGTTTTGGTAAAAATTGTAAGATAACTTCAGCTTGAGCTAACTCTTTTTGCTCAAACTCTTCTCTACCGTTAGCTTTAAATTGTTCTGCAGCCTCTTTTCTTTGTTTTATTAATTTTTGTAATAAAGCAATTTGCTGAGCTTCTGTTAATTCTTCACCAGAACCAGAAGTTTTCGCTAATAATAATTCAGATTTTACCGCACGTAATGCTTCTAATGCAATTGTATTTTTAGCTTTCATTGCCTCTTTCAATTGAGACATAATTTCTACTTCTAAACTCATTGTAATAAATTTTGATTCAAATTTAGCACAAAAAAAGCTCCAAATCTAAAATTTGGAGCTTTATATAATAAGAATATTGCGACTAAATATTAATCTACATTGTCATGTAAAAAATTGTTAGGTCTAATTTGTGGTTCATTGTTATTATTAGATCCTAATGATAAATCTGAAGAACGATTTTCAGCTCTATTATTTAATTGTACTCCTTGTCTTTGGTAAGCAGGAATAGCTTCATATTCATCAACCTGTTGATTACTTAATTGAGAATTGAATTTGAAATTAAACTGACGTAATCTATCTCTCCTATTTTCTACTGTTTGGTTTAAAGCTTCGTCAATTGATTGACCTTCTATTGTATTTTGAATCTCTTCCATTACACTTACTTCATTTACAATTTCTTGATATGATGTTTGTTGTAATGATGGAACCTCATTAATATTAAATCTTTGAGATTGTGGAGCTTCATAGCTATTTAAACTATTTTGCGGTTGGTTATTCGACGGATTTACATTCGTAGAATAAGAGTTAAATAAATTTTGAGAATTATTAGAAGCATTAGCTGTATTATCTACAGAAGTAGTAGCACTTGGTGTTTCTTTTAATCTAGGCTCAAAATCTTCATAACTTCTTGTTTCTTGAACTGGCTCTACATCTTCGTCAATTAACTCATATCTTGTTTGCCCGTTACTTACTTCAACTGGTTGCTCGTATCTTCTTTGATCAAAAGAATTTTGAGGAGCTTCTGGTTGAGTTGGATGATTCATTGTTTGTCTTGGCTGTATTGGAGCTGTATAACTCGGTGCTGGTGGCTGAGCTGGTGCTGCATTACGACCAAAATTTAATGAAATTGGGTTAACTTTTGTCGGAATTGGATTTTCAATAGATAAAGATCTGTTAATTGGTTGTTCTTCTTCTAAAGCATGAACAATTTTAACTTCTTCTTTACCTGTATAAGTTTGATCTTCTGTAGGGAAACCTGTCGCTACAATTGTAACGCTAATAGCATCTCCTAATTCTGGATCCTCACCTATACCCATAATTATGTTAGCAGAATTTCCTGCTTCATTTTGGATATGATCATTGATGATACCGATTTCGTCCATCGTAATCTCATTATTACCAGATAATAATAATAACAACACGTTTTTAGCACCTGTAATTTTATTATTATTTAATAATGGAGAATCTAATGCATCTGTAATTGCATCTTTGGCTTTATTTTCACCAGAAGCTTTTGCAGATCCCATTATTGCTGTACCAGAATTAGCTAATACAGTACGTGCATCACGTAAATCGATATTCATAGCGTAGTGCTGAGTAATTACCTCTGCAATACCTTTTGCTGCTGTTGTTAAAACTTCATCAGCCTTAGAGAAACCAGATTTAAACCCTAGGTTTCCATATAATTCACGTAATTTATCGTTATTAATAACAATTAATGAATCTACGTTATTTCTTAATTTTTCGATACCTCTTTCAGCTTGTTCTAATCTCATTCTACCTTCAAAATAGAATGGGGCAGTTACAATACCTACTGTTAAGATACCCATTTCTTTTGCGATTCCAGCGATAACTGGGGCTGCACCTGTACCAGTACCACCTCCCATACCAGCAGTTACGAAAACCATTTTAGTTCCCGCGTCTAATACTGCACGTACATCATCAACACTTTCTTCAGCTGCTTTTTCTCCTACTTCAGGGTTGGCACCTGCACCTAATCCTTCAGTAATTGCTTGTCCTAGTTGGATTCTTGTAGGGACTGGACTATTAGCTAATGCTTGTGCGTCTGTATTACAAATAACGAAATCTACTCCCGCTATTCCTTGTTCATACATGTAATTTACAGCATTGCTACCTCCACCTCCTACTCCTATCACTTTGATAGCCAGAGAACGGCTTTTTGGCATATCGAAAACGATATCTCCTGTTAAAATTTCGCTCATATTCTTATTGTTTAGTCGTTCAATTAGTTTTATTATTCGGTTTCATTAATCATCTGAATGAACTTATCTGTCCATTTAGAAAAGAATGTTGGTTTTTTCGGTTCTTTAGTTTTAGTTTTTTCAGCTTCACCTACAACTCCACCCATCACATCATCAAATTCAGGTTTAGGAGAAACTTGTTTAGGCTCTTCTACAGCAACTACTGTTTCTTTTGGAGCTACTATTACCTCTTCTTTTGCAATTTCTGTAATTGCTACTTCAACAGCTTCTACTGTCGATAAAGATTGTAAAGCAACAACGTTATCTACAACTTCTATTAAATTTTCTTTGATTGGAGCATGGTAGATTTCATTGTGTAAACTATAATCTAACTCATCTAATCCTTTCATTAACAATCCTACTGAAGTAGCGTATTCTGGCCCACTGATTTCTTCAGCTTTACTTCCTACGATATGTTCATTAGAATATCCAATTCTTACATCCATTCCAGTAACATAAGCTGTTAATTGCTGGATGTGTTTTAATTTAGAACCACCACCAGTTAATACAATACCAGCGATTAATTTTTTGTTATGGTCTTCACTACCGTAATTTCTTAATTCTAAATAAACTTGCTCTAGTATCTCTTGCACACGAGCGTGTATAATTTGAGATAATCTTTTTAATGAAATTTCTTTCGCTTCTCTACCTTTTAAACCTGGGATAGAAACGATTTCTGTTTCTTTATTTAAGTTTGGCCATGCTGAACCAAAACGTTGTTTTAATAATTCAGCTTGTTTTCCAATGATTGAACAACCTGTTTTAATATCTTCTGAAATTACATTACCTCCGAAAGGAATAACTGATGTATGTCTTATGATATCATCTTTAAAAATAGCAATATCTGTTGTCCCACCTCCAATATCAACTAAAGCAACACCTGCTTCTTTTTCTTCCATACTTAATGCAGCACTTGAAGATGCTAACGGCTCTAAAGACATTGAAGCCAATTTTAATCCTGCGTTTTTAACACAGTGTGCAATATTACGAATTGATGAAACTTGTCCTACAACCACATGAAAATTAGCTTCTAAACGACTTCCGTACATACCAATTGGTTCTACAATTCCGTCTTCATTATCCACTTTAAAATCTTGTGGTAATACATGGATAATTTCTTCTCCAGGTAACATTACCAATTTATGAACTTGTTGAGTTAATTTCTTAATATCAACATCATTAATTACTTCTTCTGAGTTATCGCGAGTGATATAATCACTATGCTGTAAACTACGTATATGTTGTCCAGCAATACCTACAGTAACTTCTGTAATTTTTATACCTGATGATTGCTCCGCCTTATCTACAGCTTCGCGTATAGAGTTAATAGTTTGTGTAATATTATTAACTACACCTCTATGTACTCCTAAACTCTTCGCTTGTCCAAAGCCAAGAATCTCTATCTTTCCATTTTCATTTTTTCTTCCGACTAAGGCTACAATCTTAGTAGTTCCAATGTCAAGTCCTACTGCAATATTGTTATTCATCTTGTATGGTTCTTTTAGTTGCTATAACTTGGTTGATAAATTTCAGACTTAATTTTTCGTACTGATCAGTTCCAACATAATCTATGTATTGATCGTAGAATAACTGTAAATTAATTAATTTTTTTTCAAAATTATTTAATGTTCCAAATTCTATGTAAAAATTTCCACGATTAACAATTAGATTATAGGATCTTTTACCTACTTTTTCTATTCCTATGATATGATTTTTTAATAAATCATTTTCTTGTATCGCTTTAACAAATTTACTTAAGTCTTCATATTCATATTCTTGAACATCACCTTTAATTAATAATACAACAGCTGAATTCAATTTAGATAAAGGCATTTTTTGTCCAGAAGTTGAAATATAAAACTCACCTTTTGGAGATGAAACTCGGGCAATTGGTTCTTTCGTCTTAATATCGAAATGAATTGTCCCTTTTACATCTTTATTTACCTCTACTGAATCAACGTAAGGGCTATTTGCTACTTTTTCCTCTATTTTTTCAACATCAACTTCACTTAATGTTAAAGACATTAGATCTTTATCTTCTTTGCTAACTATTTTTTTGATGATACTATCATTTAAAAAATAATTTGCATTTTCTGAAGAAAATTTCACTGCCAAGTTTTCAACTGGACGTACAGCGTTATGAACTACTGAAAAACTAACCAATACGATTAGTACAATAATTCCTAAAATCAAAAATATGACTTCCTTACGCTTCACTATTTAACCAGTTCTTTATAGGTTTTACAATTGTATCAATATTACCAGCACCAACCGTTAATAAAACATCAAATTCTTTCGTTTTAATAGCCGGAAATGCTTCTTCTAATGAATATACTTCTTTTTCTTTTAAATCTATCATTTCTAGCAACCAATTTGAAGTTATTCCTTCGATTGGAAGCTCTCTTGCTGGATATATATCTAATAAAATTAATTCATCTAACTGAGATAGACTATGCGCAAATTCAGTAGCAAAATCTCTTGTACGAGTAAATAAATGCGGTTGAAAAACGCCTAAAATCTTTTTACCCGGATATAATTCTCTTAACGAATTAATTACCGCATCTAATTCTGTTGGATGATGAGCATAATCGTCTACATAAATTTTATCATTTATTTTTAAACGATTAAAACGTCTTCTTACTCCAATAAAAGATTGTAATGCTTCATGGATCTTTTCACTAGAAATTCCTAAGAAATCCGCAACAGCAATTGCAGCTGTAGCATTCTCCATATTATGTCTTCCTGGTAACATGAAATTAATGTCTTTTAACACACCATTTGGCGTATTTACATCAAATACATAGTATCCATTTTCGATTCTTACATTTACTGCATCGTAATCTGCTCCTTCGTTAACACCGTATGTTTTTGCATTAGGAAAATCTAATCCTTTTCTTACAAAAAGTTGTTCCTCTACAATAGATGCAAATTCTTGAAATGATTTTTTCACTTCATCTCTTTCACCATAAATATCTAAATGATCTGCATCATCAGATGTAATAATAGCTACTTTTGGAGATAATTTTAAGAAAGAACGATCAAATTCATCAGCTTCAGAAACTGTATATTTAGATCCATTTGAGATGATATTTGAATTATAATTCTCTGCAATACCACCTAAAAATGCTGTAGAATCTAAATCTGCAACTTTTAAGATATGTCCTAAAATTGAAGAAGTTGTTGTTTTACCATGAGTACCTGCAACTCCAATTGCATAAGTATCTCTTGTAATCGCTCCTAAAACTTCTGAACGTTTTAAAACTTCAAATTTCTGATCAAAAAAATGATTCAATTCTTTATGATCTTTCGGAATCGCTGGTGTATAAATCACCAACGTATTTTCTTGGTTAATATCTGATGGAATCAAATCTACATTATCTTCAAAATGTATATCAATTCCTTCTTTTATTAATTCAGTTGTTAATTCAGTCGGTGTTTTATCATACCCTAAAACAACTTTACCAACAGAGTTGAAAAATCGTTCTAAAGCACTCATACCAATACCTCCGGCACCGATGAAATAATAATATTTTTTATCTAAAATTCCCATTATAATAAATTCAATAAGATATCCACAATCTCTTTTGTTGCATTTGGTTTACCAAAAGCTTTGATGTTTGTTGATAATTTATTCTTTAAGTCATCGTTTACTGCTAAAGCAATAACTTCTTTGACTAATTTTTGTTTTGCTTCAGCATCATTCACCAAGATTGCTGCATCCTGATTAACTAATGCCATTGCATTTTTTGTTTGATGATCTTCTGCCGCTGATGGTAACGGAATTAAAATAGTTGGTTTCCCAATAATACTTAATTCTGAGATAGCCATAGCACCTGCTCTTGATACAATTGTATCTGCTGCTGCATAAGCATCTTTCATGTTATAAATAAATTCAGTTACATGAATTGTAGGATATTTATCCCCTACAAGCTTACTAATTTTAGGAAAATCTGACTTTCCTGTTTGCCAAATTAACTGAACACCACTTGCAACTAATTCATCTAAATTCTCTAACCAAGCATTGTTCATTGCTCTTGATCCTTGGCTACCACCTACTGATAAAACAGTTGGTTTATTTGGATCTAAATTAAATCCTTTAATTGCTTCTTCTTTAGAAGGTAAATTCTGAAAAATTTCACTTCTAATTGGGTTTCCTGTATAATGAACTTTCTCTGCAGGAAACTGAGCTATTCCTTCGTAAGCTGTACAAATTGCAGCAGCTTTATTTTTTAATATTTTGTTGGTTACACCAGGAAACGAATTTTGTTCTTGTAATACATACGGAACATTATTATTTCCGGCAACCCAAAGCATTGGTCCACTTGCGTAACCTCCTGTACCAACAGCAAGGTCTGGTTTAAAATCTTTATAAATTTTCTTCGCAAGAGAAACGCTTTTAATTACTTTGAAAGGAAAACTGAAATTAGCTTTCATATTACTACGATCAAAACCGGCAATTGGTAATCCTTTAATTGCGTATCCAGCTTTTGGCACTTTCTCCATCTCCATCTTACTATCTGCACCTACAAATAAAATCTCGGCGTTTGGTAAACGTCTTTTTATTTCGTCTGCAATGGCAATCGCTGGATAGATATGTCCACCAGTTCCTCCGCCAGAAATTAAAACCTTAGGCGATGTCTTCGATGTCATTTCCATTAAATCTTTTTCGTTCTACTTCTAATTCTTCATTCGATTTAATCTGAGTACTAACACTCAATATTATTCCGAATGATAAACATGTCATCCACATAGCGGTACCTCCATAACTAATCATAGGTAACGGTTGTCCTGTTACCGGAATTAAATTTACAGCTACCGACATATTAATTACAGCTTGGAAAATAATTGGAATTCCGACTGCGAAAACCAATAAAGTTCCGAATACTGTGTGTATTTTTGATGCAATAACACAAATTCTGAAAAGTATTAACAAGAATGTAAATACTAATAAAATTGCTCCAATTGCTCCATATTCTTCTACGATAATTGCAAAGATAAAATCGGAAGATGATTGAGGTAAAGTTTGTTTAAAAACACTTTTTCCCGGTCCAGACATCTCTGCAATTCCTCTTGCAATTGCTGCTTTAGCGTGTAATACCTGATAAGACTCTAAGGTCGTCTGAGCTTCATCACTCGTAAATTTTTGTATACGAGAAATCCAAGTATGTACACGGTTATTAGAAAATAATTCAGAGAACGTTAACGCTACCCAAACAAATATTCCACCAGCAGCTGCACCAATTCCACTAATTACAGCTAAGTATTTTAAAGGAAAACCTCCAATAATTAATAAAACACCAGACATTATCGCAAGCATTAAAGCTGTAGAACCATTAGATGGAAAAATCAGTCCAATAATTAATGCCATTGGCAATAATAATTGGAGAGATACAATTTTCCAGTTGTATTCTTTGTCTCTGTTTTTAGTTAAAAATCTTGCGATATAAATTAACAATGCTTGAGAGGCAATTGTTGATGGCTGTATTCCAACACCAATTCCCGGAATCATAATCCAACGAGAAGCATTAGCTCCTCCAATTGTTTGCCCTTGCACTAAGGTAAATACAAGCAAAACTGCTAATATATATACCGCACCAGTTGCAAAAATCCCGAAATATCTATAATCCCAACGTTGAACAAGAAAAATGATTATTAAACCTATTAATAAGAATCCTCCGTGTTTCATCAAATGCGATAATACAGTCCCTGTCCCTACTGTATACACCAAGTTAGAACTTGCTGAATATACAGGTAAGAAAGAAAAGATAGCTAAAATCAAGATGAAAGACCATAATGATTTATCTCCTTTAAAATATTTCTGTATTATAGATGCCATTTATATTTTTGGTTCTCTAGGTATTATAGTTTTCTTACTTCTTCTTTAAATTGATCTCCGCGATCTTCGTATCCATTAAATAAATCAAAACTTGCACACGCTGGTGATAATAAAACAGTATCACCTTTGTTCGCTAATTTGTTAGCTTGTTCAACACAATCTTTCATATTATTAGTCTCTACGATTGTTGAGATATAAGGGCTAAAGAATTCAATAATTTTATGATTATCTAATCCTAAACAAACGATAGAATGTACTTTCTTTTTTACGAAAGGCAATAACTCTTCATAATCGTTTCCTTTATCTTTACCACCTACGATCCAAACTGTTGGATTTTTCATACTTTCTAAAGCAAAATATGCAGCATTTACATTTGTTGCTTTAGAATCGTTTATAAAATCGATTCCTCCAATTGTTAAAACAGGTTCCAATCTATGTTCAACAGATTTAAAATCCATTAAACTTTTTTTGATACTTTCTTTTCTAACTTTTAAAATATTAGCTGCTGTTGCCGCTGCTAAAGAGTTTGAAATATTATGCGTTCCGATTAAACTTAATTCATCAATTCGCATTTTTAAGCCACCATCTGAGTCATTTACGAAAAAGAACTCATTATTCGCGTACGAATTCTGATTAGCGTCTCTCATAGAGAATGGGTTTTGATTCGCTCGAACATTTATCCCTCCAATCATATCGACCGTTTTAGGATCGTCTAAATTGTAAATGAAATAATCATTCTCACTTTGGTTTTCAGTGATCTTAAATTTAGATTGCGCATATTTATCAAAACTGTAATCATACTCATCTAAATGATCTGGTGTAATGTTTAAAAGAATAGCAACATCTGGTCTAAATGTTTCGATATCATCTAATTGAAACGAACTAATCTCTAACACGTAATAATCGTATTTTTGAGTAGCAACCAACAAAGCAAAACTTGTACCAATATTCCCTCCTAATCCAACATTTAATCCAGCTTGCTTCAGGATATGATACATTAAACTTGTTGTAGTTGTTTTACCATTTGATCCTGTAATAGCAATAATTTTTGCATCTGTATATCTTGATGCAAATTCGATTTCAGAAATAACAGACGTTCCTTGTTCTTTTAGTTTCTGAATCAGAGCAGCTTTTTTAGGAATACCAGGACTTTTCATTACGATATCTGCATTCAGAATTAATTCTTCTGTATGTTGATTTTCTTCGTAAGTAATTCCATGTTCTTCCAACATAGCTTTATATTTATCTTTGATTGCTCCTCTATCTGATAGAAAAACATCAAAATTTTCTTTCTTACCTAAGATGGCTGTTCCTACACCACTTTCTCCACCACCTAAAACCACTAATCTTTTCATAGGTACTATCTAATTTTTAAAGTAATAACTGAAACCACCGCCAAAATAATTCCGATGATAATTGCACGAACTACGATTTTAGATTCATGATAACCTAACTTTTGGTAATGATGATGTAAAGGCGCCATTAAGAAAATACGTCTTCCTTCTCCAAATTTCTTTTTCGTGTATTTGAAATAAGCAACTTGTAATACTACCGAAAGATTTTCAATAAAAAAGATTCCACATAAAATTGGAAGTAATAATTCTTTACGTAAAATAATTGCTAAAACAGCTATAATTCCACCGATTGTTAAACTTCCTGTATCTCCCATAAATACTTGTGCAGGATAAGTATTGTACCAAATAAAACCTATTAAAGCACCTAAAAATGCACCACAGAAGATTAATACTTCTTCTGATTTTGGGATAAACATAATATTTAAATAATCTGCAAAAATGATATTTCCAGATACAAATACAAATAATGCTAATGCACAAACTATAACTGCGGATGTACCTGCTGCGAGCCCGTCAATCCCATCTGTTAAGTTAGCTCCATTCGATACAGCTGTGATAATAAAAATTACAGCAATAACGAAGATTACTCCTCCCCAAACTAATTTATTATCAGCATCCATCCAGAATAAAACATCTGAATAATTAAATTCATTTCCTTTTACAAAAGGCATTGTCGTATCTAAAGATTTCTCTTCTTGACCAAATTTTACTGTTTTATACTCAAGTTCAGTAACTTTATCTTCACGGTCAATTTGATGTTTTACTGTAACCGATTCACTTGTAAAAAGCATTACACCTACTACAAGACCTAATCCGATTTGACCGACAACTTTAAATTTTCCTTTTAATCCTTCTTTATTCTTTTTGAACACTTTGATATAATCATCTAAGAATCCAATAACTCCCAACCAAAGCGTTGAAACTAAAAGAATAATGATATAAATATTATGTAATTTAGCAAATAATAAAACAGGAATTAAGGTTGCTAGTATAATGATAATACCACCCATAGTTGGTGTACCTGCTTTTTCTACTTGTCCTTTTAATCCTAAATCTCTAACGATTTCACCCATTTGTTCGCGGCGTAAATAATTGATAATATTTTTACCGTAAAACAAACTGATGAACATTCCTAATAAAACTGCCATACCAGCACGGAAAGATGTGTATTGAAACATTCTCGCTCCTGGGATGTGTAATTCGTTTAAATAATCAAATAAATAATATAACATTTGCTATTTGTTCAGTAATTGACTTAATTCTGTTGCTACCTCTAAATCTGAGAAATGAGATTTTATCCCATTAACCTCTTGATATGTTTCGTGACCTTTACCTGCGA
Organism: Faecalibacter macacae; assembly: GCF_003687725.1. Taxonomy (GTDB): domain Bacteria; phylum Bacteroidota; class Bacteroidia; order Flavobacteriales; family Weeksellaceae; genus Empedobacter; species Empedobacter macacae. Next base: position 127,621 of record NZ_RDOJ01000003.1, on the reverse strand, counting down.
TTAGAATAATATCTTTTGGTTCAGCCATTTTTAACGCTGTTTTAATCGCTTCTTTGCGATCTGTAATTTTTAGCGTTCGGTTATAAAATTGTGGTTTTACACCAATTTCCATTTCTTGTAAAATCACTTCTGGATCTTCAGTTCTTGGATTGTCTGATGTAAAAATTGCAACTTGCGATTGTGCACTAGCGATATCGGCCATTTCTGGACGCTTTGTTTTATCGCGATCACCACCACAACCTACAACAGTAATTAATTTTTCATTTTTTGTACGAATTGCTTCAATCGTATTTAATACATTTTCTAAAGCATCAGGTGTATGTGCATAATCTACGATTACTACGATTCCTGAAGCAGTTGTAAATGTTTCGAAACGACCATCTACATTCTTCAACGTACTAAGTGCCGTTAACACTTGTAATTCATCTTGACCTAAAATTGATGCTACAGCAAAAACTTCTAATAAATTATAAGCATTAAAACGACCAATTAATGAAGTCCAGAATTCTTTTCCATTGAATTCTAACAACATTCCGTTAAATTGGTTTTCTAAAATTTTAGCCTTAAAATCAGCATCTGTTCTTAAAGCGTATGTTTTTTTAGTTGCAACCGTATTTTGTAACATTACTAAACCATTTTTATCATCAACATTTGTAATTGCTACAGCTGATTTTGGTAAATCATCGAAAAATTTCTTTTTCGCTGCTATATAATTAGCAAAAGTTAAATGATAATCTAAATGATCGTGTGTAATATTATTAAAACCTGCTACTGAAAAATGTAATCCTGCGATTCTGTTTTGATGAATTCCATGAGAACTAACCTCCATAAACGCAAATTCACAACCTCTGTCAACCGCATCTCTAAACATTTTGTTTAAAGTAAGAATATCTGGAGTTGTGTGTGTTGATGGAATTACTTCGCCATCAATAACGATTTTAATTGTAGAGATTAATGCACATGCATATCCCATTTTAGTAAACAATTCGTACAACAATGTTGTTGTCGTTGTTTTACCATTTGTTCCGGTAATACCTACTAGTTTTAAATCTTTTGTAGGATTATCGTAAAAATTTGACGCTAATACTCCCAATGCAATTTGTGCATTTGTAACTTGAATATAAGTTACATTTTCATCAAACTGAGTTGGAATTTCTTCGCAAATAATAGCAATAGCACCTGACTCTACTGCTTTATTTATATAGGCGTGTCCATCTACAGTAACACCTCTTACTGCTACGAACACGTCTTTTTGTTGCACTTTTCTGGAATCAAACTGAATTTCGTTTACAGATACATCTGTACGTCCCACAGTTTGCGAGATAGAAACACTATATAGTAAATCCTTTAAACTTCTCATCTCTCCAACATTAAATAAATTGTTTCACCTTTTCTAAATCTTACTCCAGCAGGAATTGATTGATTTGTTACACGTCCGATACCTGAATATCTTACATCAAAACCTAAATTTTCTAAAACAGGAATTGCTTTAGATCCTGAATACCCCATTACATTTGGAGTTATATTTTTAGTTTTACTTGTTTTAATCACAGATTCTTTCGCAAAACCACTTTTTACATTCTTGCTACTTTTTTTAATTTCGGATGGCAAAGGTATGGGAGTTTTTGAATATACCCAATCGGCAATCTTTTTAAATACAGGTGCTGTAACTCCTCCTCCATAATACCCCTTTCGTGGATTAGGCTTGTGAACTACTACTATACAAGAATATTTCGGTTTATCTGCCGGAAAATACCCTGCAAAAGAAGCACGATATTGCATTCCCTGATCTTTTTTCCAATACTCTACCCTTGCTGTACCTGTTTTACCTGCTATTTCGTAATTATCTGTATGAATTAATCGTCCAGTTCCTTCCGTTACTGCGCCCTTCAACATATCTTGCATCGCTTTGATATTTTCTGGCGATGAAATTCTATCAACTAAAACAACAGGTTCAAAAACTATATCTTCTTCTCCTTTTTTAGATATTTTATCCATAAAAAGAGGTTTTACCATTTTTCCGTTATTCGCAATTGCATTATAAAATGTAACTAACTGGATAGGCGTAATATTTAAACCATAACCATATGACATGACAGGTAATGTAACATTAGACCAACTTTTTGAGTCTGGTTTGTGCATTACTGGTTTACCTTCCCCAAGGATATCTACTCCAAGAGGTTTAGTCATATTCCATTTTTCTAATTTTTTAAAGAACTGCTCTGGTTGCGAATTATAATGTTCGTTAATTAATTTAGCTGTACCAATATTTGATGATTTTTTAATAACTCCATCAACTGTTAAAGTACCATTTGGATGCGAATCTGTAATTTTTCTGTTATATAATTTATACGATCCGCCTCCTGTTTCTACAGTTGTGTTTTTATCAAAATAACCATCATCCATACCTACAAGCATAGAAACTGCTTTAAAAGTTGAACCTGGTTCGGCAGCTTCACCAACAGCATAATTATAATCATCTACGTATGTTCCGTCTTCTTTACGAGTTAAATTAACAATTGCTCTAATTTTACCCGTTGATACTTCCATTACCACTACACTTCCGTGATGAGCTTCGAAAGCAGATAATTGTTGATACAATGCATCATAAGAAATCATCTGTAAATCTGCATCAATAGTTGTGTAAACAGATGAACCTGGTTGTGGTTCTTGTTCCCAATGTTTAAATGGTTTCCATTTTCCACGTCCCATAAATTGTTCCCAACGACGACCCTCTAAACCGGTTAATAAATCGCTGTAAGCACCTTCTAAACCAACTTTACCACGAGAATCGTCATACCCAATTGTACGAGCACCAATATCTTTTACAATTAACTCACGTTTTGATTCGATTTCATGAATAAATCCTCCTTTATTTTGTCCCTTTTCAAAGATTGGAAATTTACGAATACGTTGATATTCTTCATAATCCAAACCTTTCACCAACATCATGTAACGATTTTTCTTTTCTCGTTCGTTAATCAGCTTATCGTAAAAATGATTAGGTGATTTATCAAACATTTTACCTAGAGAATCTGCTAAATACTGAACATTTTCTTTAAATAAGTCATCTTTAATCGCAACTAAATCAACATAAATATTATGTTTTGTTACAGTCGTTGCCATTAAAGCTCCATTAGATGCATAAAGATTTCCTCTTTCAGCTTCTTCTGTTGCTAATCTAAAATTATTATTATCAGCAAATTCTTTTAACTCTTCACCTTCAAGAACATTGATTCTAAACATAAAAAAAAGCACAGCAAAAGCCCACACCGCAAGTCCCCCAGCGATTACCCAACCTTTAATTACGATACTTTTTTTGTTATCTTTATTCATCAATACTTTGTACTTCTTCTACCTCTTCTACTATGTAGTATGGTTGCTTATCTGGAATTTTAAGACCATACATTTCTGTTTTACTGATAACTTCTGTCTCTAATTGCATTCGCATTAAATCTCTATGCTTATCAGTATATTGAGATTTCAAATCCTCTACACTTTCTTGTAATTCATTGATACGAACTACTTTTTTATCAACCCAGTGAGAACTTGTTATACTTATAAACGCAAGTCCCACCAAAAAAAGAATAATTTTCCAATTTTGACGAGATCCGTTTTTCGTAAGAAAATCACCAGCTAGAATTTTTAAGATAGTATTCTTAGAGGGTAAATCTTCTTTTTTAACTTTCTCAGTTTTTTTATTTGTCGGTCGATTTTTAGTCATTTTCGTTTCTAACGGCAATTCTCATTTTCGCACTACGCGCTCTTGGATTCACATTAATTTCATCTTGAGTCGGAATAATTACTTTTGATTGTAATGGTTTAAATGGCGCATACCAATTCCCATACATATCACGCTCTGGTTCTCCCTCAAACATTCCGTTCTTAATAAAACGCTTCACTAAACGATCCTCTAAAGAGTGATAAGATATAATCACTAAACGACCACCTGGTTTGATAACTTCTGCACATTGCATTAGCATATCTTTTAAAGCAGCCATTTCATCGTTTACTTCGATTCGTAACGCTTGAAACATTTGAGCAAAAAATTTATTTTCTTTCATTTTTGGAATGAAAGAAAAAATTGCTTTCAGCTCATCTATCGTCTCGATGGGTTTAACTTCTCTTGCTTTAATAATTTCGCGAGCTAAACGGTAAGAGCCTTGTAACTCTCCGTAATCGTAAAAAATTCGAGCTAAATCCTCTTCTTCATATTCATTTACGATTGTTTTTGCAGATAATTTAGAATTTTGATTCATTCTCATATCCAACTCACCATCAAATCGGGTAGAAAAACCACGATCTGGCGTATCAAACTGGTGAGAAGAAACACCTAAATCTGCTAAAACACCATCAATTTGGCGTACCATACGGAAACGTAAATTGTTTTTTAAGAATCTAAAATTCTGTTCAATTAATTCGAATTTCGCATCTTCAAATTTATTTCTAACAGCATCTTCATCTTGATCAAAAGAATATAACTTTCCTCCTTCTGCTAATCTACTTACTATTTCACGTGAATGACCGCCGCCACCGAAAGTACAATCCACATAAATTCCAGATTCATCAATAATTAATGCATCTACACTTTCTTTTAATAATACTGGATTATGATATTCACTCATCTTCGTTCAAATTTCCCATAATGTCTTCTGCTAATTGAGCAAAATCGACATCATCAACATTAATAATACTTTCGTACAAATCTTTATCCCAAATTTCTATGACATCGACAGATGTAGATAAAACTACCTCTTTATCAATTTGTGCATAGGTCACTAAATCTTTCGAGATTTGTAAACGACCATTAGAATCAACTTCTACAAGTTTAACACCTGCAGTAAAAGTTCTAATGAAATCGTTATTTTTTTTAACAAAACGATTTAATTTTTTTAAATCATTCATAATTTTATCCCAATTTTTCATAGGATGAATCTCCAAACATTTTTGAAATACAGAACGCTTAATAACAAAGCCATCCTCAAGGCATTCAGAAAGTTGCTTCTTCAAACTCGCTGGTATTGGAAGCCTTCCTTTTGCATCAACTTTGCATTCGTATGTACCAATCAAAGAGTTCATGGAGAATTTTTTCAAAAATAAAAAATATTTTACCACAATTTACCATTTTTTTCCACATTTATTTTAAAAATTTATTAACAATTTAAAATTTATAAGCTATTAATTATGAATACCTTTTCATAGACTATTATACAAACGATTAGGTAAATTTTTATATAGCTATTGTTTTAATGAAGCTTACCCTTTATTTACATCAATTCTATAAAGTTTTTAGATTTATATACTATAAAAAATAATTATTGACTAAATTTGTCGACTTAACAACAAGTAGATGTTTTTTAGCTTAAAAAAGAAAGATACGTTCTCTTATATTGAGGAAGGAGAAGGAAAACCTATCGTATTACTTCATGGACTTATGGGCGAACTAAGTAATTTTAGTCCACTTACAAGTTTCTTTGCTCAGAGAGGATACAAAGTTTACGCACCTGAATTACCCTTATATTCTTTACCAGTAATTAGCACAAACGTTGCAAACATTGCAAAACAAGTTGCAAAATTTATTGAAGAAGTAATTCAAGAGCCTGTAATTTTAGTAGGAAATTCTTTGGGAGGACATATTGGTTTAGTCGTAAGTCACAAACGTCCTGAACTAGTTACTGCTTTATGTTTAACAGGAAGTTCTGGTTTATATGAAAAATCTTTTGGAGAAACTTTTCCTAAAAGAGGTGATTATTCTTACGTAGAACGTAAAACTCGTGAAGTTTTCTTTAATCCTGAGGTAGCTACTAAAGAGATCGTTGATGATGTTTTTAACACAGTTAACGATAGAAATAAAGCAATTAAAACTTTATATATTGCTCGTGACGCTATTAAATCTAACATGAAAAAAGATTTAATTGATATTAAAATTCCTGTATGTTTAATTTGGGGAAAACAAGATACAGTTACTCCACCAGAAGTTGCAGTAGAATTTAATGAAGAGTTACCAGATGCAACTTTATATTGGATTGATGAATGTGGACATGCTCCTATGATGGAACACCCAGAAAAATTCAACGAAATATTAAATAGCTGGTTAATCGAAAAAGGAATTGATCCATCTTCAAACTAAAAAGTTATGATGATTAAAAAAGCAGAATTTGTAACAAGTTCTCAGAAATACACGGATTGTCCTCCGCCATTCAAACCTGAATATGCTTTTATCGGACGATCTAACGTTGGTAAATCTTCGTTAATCAATATGATTTCGAATAAAAAGGCTTTAGCTAAAACCTCTTCAACACCAGGTAAAACGCAATTAATTAATACGTTTGAAATGGATGACACTTGGTATTTAACAGATTTACCAGGTTATGGTTTTGCTAAAGTTCCTAAAGGAGTTCGAGGAGGGTTTAATAAAATGATTTACGATTACATCGAATTTCGTAAAAATTTAGTAAATGTATTTTTATTAATAGACTCTAGACACAAACCACAAGAAATTGATTTACAATTTATCCAATGGTTAGGTAAAAAAGGAGTTCCATTTTCTATCGTATTTACTAAATTAGATAAGATATCAAGTACAGAATACCAAAAGAATCTAAACAATTACAAGACTGAATTATTAAAAACTTGGGAAGAATTACCTGTAATTTTTTCAAGTTCAGCAAGTAGTCAAATTGGTAAATTGGAAATCTTAGGCTACATCGACAGTTTAAACGAACACTTAGTGGACGAGTTTAAAAAAGAGCAGTACAAAAAAGAATATTAAAAAAAAGGCTGAAATTAACTTCAGCCTTTTTTTATTTAATTAATTCTTCTATAGCCTCTATATATCCAGGAAGACCTTTTCCTGAAATTATTTTCACACAATTAACCCCAGTTACACTTGTAGATCTAAATCCTTCTCTTGCGTAGATGTCAGAAATATGAACTTCAACAACAGGTGTTTTTATTGCTTTTATCGCATCAGCTAACGCATAAGAATAATGTGTGTACGCACCAGCATTAAGAACAATTCCATCATACGAAAATCCAATTTTATGTAAAAAATCAATTAAATCTCCTTCATGATTCGATTGATAATAGTGTATCGAATATTCTGGAAATTGTTTCTTTATTTCCAAAAAATAATCTTCAAAAGTTTGAGTTCCATAAATTTCAGGTTCTCTAACTCCTAATAAATTTAAATTAGGTCCGTTAATGATTTGAATTTGTTTCATCCTCTCAATTTTTATATAAGTTACGGCAAAAAATAAAATATGTTTTTAAAAAAAAACTTAAATTTTAATAGCCATATTTCCCTCTCCATTTCTGATTAAGCACAAATTTATCTTGTTGCTCTCTTTTATTATCGCCCGGCTCGTAGAAAGTAGCGTTTTGCAATTCGTCCGGTAAATATTCTTGATACGTAAAATTATTATCGTAATCATGAGAATATTTATACTCTTTTCCATAATCCATTTGCTTCATCAATTTTGTAGGCGCGTTTCTTAAATGCAATGGAACTGATAAATCTCCTGTTTGCTTCACAGCTTGCTGCGCTTTATTAATTGCCATATATGTCGAATTACTTTTCGGCGAATTTGCTAAATAAATAGCACACTGACTTAATAATATTCTAGATTCTGGATAACCGATTACAGAAACAGCCTGAAATGTATTATTCGCTAAAATCATTGCCGTTGGATTTGCATTTCCTACGTCCTCTGATGCTGAAATTAACAATCGTCTTGCTATAAATTTTAAATCCTCTCCACCTTCAATCATTCGGGCCAACCAATAAACTGCTCCATTTGGATCTGAACCACGAATAGATTTGATAAATGCTGAAATAATATCATAATGTTGCTCGCCTGTTTTATCATAACGTGCTAAATTTTGCTGAATTCTTGATGTAACAATTTCATCTGTTATAATAATTTCCTCATCTTCAGAAAAACTATTAATTACCAATTCTAATCCATTTAATAATTTACGCGCATCTCCACCAGAGTAACGAATTAATGCATTTGCTTCTTGAATTTGAACTGATTTTTGTGATAAATATTCGTCCTTTATTAAAGCTCTTCTTATTAATTCTTCTAAATCTTCCCTGTCTAATGAATTTATTGAATAAACTTGCGTTCTTGATAATAATGCTGGTACAACTTCAAAACTTGGATTTTCAGTAGTCGCACCTATCAGCGTAACCCAACCTTTTTCTACTGCTCCTAACAAGCTATCTTGTTGAGATTTATTAAATCGATGAATCTCATCTATAAATAAAATTGGATTTCTTCCACCTGAAAATAAATTTTGATCTTTTGCTTTTTCAATTACATCTCGGACATCTTTAACACCTGCATTTATAGCACTTAACGTATAAAATGGGCGACCAGAAAGTTCTGCCACCAATTGCGCTAAAGTTGTTTTTCCAGTTCCGGGAGGTCCCCAAAAAATCATAGAAGCAATCAAATCATTTTTCAACATCATTGATATTGGACCATTTGTACCAATTAAATGTTTTTGACTGATATAATCTTCTAACGTACGTGGACGCATACGTTCGGCAAGTGGCATATTCATAATTCAAGAATTTATTGAAATTCAAATTTAGTTAAAGTTTTATGGAAAATAATCACTTCATTTTATAACGACACAGATTGGCATTAAACAATCTTTTATTTGCTTTAATTAAAAATCACAAATGATGAATAAAGCTTTTGAATGTGCATTAATCTTAACAGAAAAACACAAAATTTTAGGACAACAAATTGCAAAAACCTCTAACTATTCAGATCAAAAAGAATTAAGAAAGAAGCAAGCTGCAATTACATCTCAAATGATTGATTTCTTAGAAGAGATTCAAGATTTTAAAGCAATTATCATGATGAAAAATGATTTAAAAGAAAATTACTTTGAATTGATTAATTATTACTCGAAACAAATTTTATTAAAGATAAATCAATATCAAATGCAAATTGATTTTTTAGAATTTGAATCGAGATTCACTTATCTTGATCAAGAAGCGAAAAATAATTCGAATCAAAAACAAGACATAGAATTTATTCAGGAAAAATTAAATACTTACTATCAATTAATCAAAAAATAGCTATTTATGTAGTTTGGCTCGATTTTTACATTAAATTAGATGAATAAATATTTAATAGAATACAATGAAAAAAGTTACTTTATTTTTCGGTTTAATGTTGATGACGATGAGTTTTACATTTGGACAGACTGCCGAAAAGAAAAAAGTTTACGACGAAACTGCTGATGCTAAAGTTTTAATTTCTGAAGCTGTTAAAAAAGCAGAAGAGAATAAAAAACATGTTTTATTACAAATTGGAGGAAACTGGTGTGCATGGTGTATTTTATTTAATGACTTAACAACTAAAAACGAAGAGTTAAATACGTACATGAACGATAATTACGAAGTTGTACACGTTAATTACTCTCCGAAAAATAAAAACGAAGCTGTTTTAGCAGAATTAAAACACCCTGAAAGATTCGGATTCCCTGTATTTGTAATTTTAGATGATAAAGGAAATTTAATTCATACACAAAACTCTGCTTACTTAGAAAGTAAAGAAGTAAAAGGTCATGATCCAAAAGAAGTAATGAGTTTTTTACAAAGTTGGTCTTATAAAGCTTTAGATCCTGCTTCTTATATCAAAAAATAGAAAATCGTATTTCCAATACAAAACTCTTATCTCTGGTAAGAGTTTTTTTATCTATTATTGTTTCCTAATAATTACCTTTGTTAAATGAATAATCTTTTAATAAAACCGTTTATTATTTTGGTTAGATTTTATCAACTTGCAATTTCGCCATGGTTAGGTAACAATTGTAGATATCAACCAACATGCTCACATTATATGATTGGAGCATTAAAAGAACATGGTTTATTGAAAGGATTGTGGATTGGAACAAAAAGAATTGGTCGTTGTCATCCGTGGGGAGGACAAGGATACGACCCTGTACCTAAAAATAATACAAAAAAATAATGAGTTTATTCGCTTACATTGATTGGCAACCCTCGCCTTATTTATTTGAAATTGGAAGTTTCAAAATTCATATTTACAGCTTATGTTGGATTATTGCATTTGTTGTTGGATGGTATTTAATGGCAAATATTTTTAAGAAAGAAAACAACAAAAAAGAGTGGTTAGATCCTCTATTCCTATACATTTTTGTTGGTGCAATTGGAGGTGCACGTTTAGGTGAATATTTATTTTATGATCCTTCAGCATTTATCGAAAGACCAATAGAAGTATTTTTACCAGTTGTACATTCGCCAGGAGAAACTGCTTTTGGTTTCTTAAAAGATTACGAATTTGTAGGATTTAGTGGCTTAGCAAGTCATGGAGCTGCACTTGGTGTAATTATTGCTGCTGTAATTTTCTCTAAAAAGTATACAAAAAGAAGCGTATTATGGTTATTAGATCGTATTGCTACAGTTGTACCATTTGGTGGCGCAGCAGTACGTGTTGGTAACTTTTATAATTCTGAAATTGTAGGAAAAGGCTCTGACTTACCTTGGGCTGTAAAATTCCACAATCAAAGTTCTGGTTATGGAGAAATCATCCCAAGACACCCTGCACAATTATACGAAGCATTTGGATATTTTATCTTAGGTTTTGTAATGCTTTATGTTTACAACAAAACAGAAAAGAAAAATGATTTAGGAGCATTATTTGGTATCTTCTTATTTTTCTTATTTTTTATCCGTTTCGTTGTTGAGTTTTTTAAAGAAAATCAAGGAAACGAAGCTGTTGCTGAAGCTTTAAATATCGGCTTAAATAATGGTCAAATATTAAGTATTCCATTTATGATTATAGGAGTTTACTTTTTTATATCATCAAAAAACAGAAAATTTATCAACTAAAATATTTATAAACTTATGGGATTTTTTCAAGAATTTAAAGAGTTTGCTGTTAAAGGGAACGTAATAGACTTAGCTGTCGGTGTAGTAATCGGTGGCGCTTTTGGTAAAATTGTAACTTCTTTAGTAGAAGATATTATTACTCCCGCAATCTTAACTCCAACTTTAGAGAAATTACAATTAAACAATTTAGCTGAATTAGTTATTCCGGGTACTGCAATTAAATACGGTATGTTCTTATCAGCTTCAATTTCGTTCTTAATTGTTGCTTTTGCTTTATTCGTAATGATTAAAGGAATTAACAAATTAAAAAGAGAAGAAGCTCCTGCAGAGGAAGCTCCTGCTGGACCAACACAAGAAGAATTATTAGCTGAGATTCGTGATTTATTAAAAAATAAATAATCCGACTTATTTAATATAAAAGTTAAACCCCGAAGAATATCTTCGGGGTTTTTATTTGAAATTTTCTTACACAAAAAAAGCACTTGAATAATTCAAGTGCTTTTATATATTTTAAATGTTTGATTTGATTAGAATCCTCCTCCCATTTCACCCATTTCTCTCATTTCTTCACCATCAGGACCTTGTTTTTTCTTGTCCTTGTCTGTGTTTTTGAAACGGTAAGTAAAAGATAAGTTCCAAGATCTAACCATCCAACGCATACTTTCGTAGTTTGTATAATCGTTAGCAAATTGAGTCATTTCACGTTTTCTTGAATCAAATACGTCACGAATATTGAAAGAGATTGTAGCTTTCTTATTGAATAAATCTTTAGATAAAGAGAAATCCATTGATAAGTTATCTTCTACTCTTTGCTGCGCTGTTTCAATAGCTCCCATGTAGTTTCCTGCTAATTGCATTTTGAAATCACCTGGTAATGTAAAGTTAGATGATAAACGACCTCTTGAACTGAATCCACTTCCCGAGAAATCTTGAGAATCAACTTTAGTTCCTGCAATTCCTGTAACTGGATCTACATACTCGTTTACTTCTTCGTAGTAACCTGTTCTATCATATCCGAATAAGTTAACGTTTAACATTAAATTCCACCATTTAAATGGACGATAAGTCGTTGTTAAATCTAAACCATAACGATCTTCATTACCTGCATTAACTGGACGTGTAATAAAAATTTCTTCTCCCGACTCGTTCCAATTTTTACGTTGAAATTGGTTAATCATATCAGTTGTTCTTTGGTAGAAAACTCCTGGAGTAACCATTAATTTACCAATAGTTGTGATATAAGTTAACTCGAATGAGTTTGTGTAAGTTGGATTTAAATCCGGATTTCCGTAACGGATATTCTTATCATCTGTTGGCGAAAAGAATGGATTTAACATGAATCCCATTGGACGACGAATACGCTTAGAATAGCTTAATTGTAATTCGTTTTTAGGATTAAATGTATAGTTTAAAGTTGCCGTTGGAAATAAATCTGTATAATTCTTTTTGATTTTATCTCCAGTAGATAAGAAATCAATATTCATATCAGATGATTCTAAACGTAAACCTGCAAAGTATTGAAACTTACCAATCGCATTTCCGTATTGCGCATAAGCAGCATATACATTTTGTTGATTATCGATATTTGCGTTAAAATTAGGATCTGGAGTTAACGTTCCGTTATTATCAATAAATGTTTGATTGTCTGATTTATTGTTATTAAAATCAATACGACCTCCTAATTCAAATTTTCCTTTTTCACCGATTGGACGAACATAATCAGCTGTTAAAACAACTGTTGTTTGCTCTTCTAAATTATCTGTAATTCTATTATTACTTGTATTACTTCTGATAATACCATCTTCTTCTTCAGACTGTGTAGAGAATCGACCTGTAAAAGAAAACTCGTGACCAGCTTTATCAAACTCATGTTTGTAGCTAAGATCAGCATCAAAGTTATTTTCTAACTCTTTTTCGTTTTGTAAATTAAAGCTTGTAGAAGCTAAATTCATATTCTGATCAAAGTAAGAATACTCAACTAAAGAGATATTATCTCCATTGTTGTAACGATATCCTGCAGAAACACCTAATGTATTTTTATCATCTAAGTAATATTCTGTTCCTAAACGGAAATTGTAATTTCTTCTGATTCGGTTATTTGTACGATCTGTTGCACGGTAAGAAGAGATAGCTCCATCTTCATAACTTGTCATAAAAGCAGAACCTTCACCTTCACGATCAGCATAACGAGTACCTAAATTTGCGTACCAGTTAAACTTTTTTGTTTTATAATTAACATTTGCATTAAATCCAACCATTTCAGGAATACCTCCGTTTAATGTTACAGAACCATTAAAACCTGTATTTGTCCCTTTCTTTAAAACAATATTGATAATACCTGCTGAACCTGAAGCCTCGTAACGAGAAGATGGATTTGTAACGACCTCAATACGTTCTACGTTTTCTGCCGGAATATTTTTTAAAGCATCAGCAACGCTTGAAACTCCTAACATTCCTGAAGGTTTACCATCAACTAAGAATTTTACATTATCGTTTCCTCTTAAAGAAACATTTCCCTCTGCATCAACTTGTACTGAAGGTACATTTTGTAATGCATCTGATAAAGACTGACCTTGTGACATTGGATCACTTGCCATATCATATACTTTTTTATCTAATTCTACTTTGTAGATTGGCTTTTCAGCAGTAATTACTGCAGCTCCTAAACTTACTGACTCTTCAGCTTGAACTGTTAAAAGTCCTAAATCTACATCTGAACTTAAATTAATATCTTTTTGAATAATATCATATCCTAAAGGTTCTATCAATAATATATAAGCACCTGCTGGAGCTTCAATATTAAAATCTCCTTTTTCATCAGCCATGCCTTCTGCAACAACACCTTCTGCATTTTCTAAAGTAACAGAAACATACTGCAATGCTGTTTTTCCATTCGATTGTACTTTACCTTTAATTTGAATTGGATCTTGCGCATAAAGCACAGATGCAGACAACCCTAAAAGCAAAGTGAATAAATTCGTTAATCTCATCATCAATTTTGATTGTAGTTAATTTTATTTACTTCATTAGACAATTATTATAACTAAAGGTTTAATTGAAATTATTATATTTTTTAGACAATGAAAAATTCATAAAATTTTACATTTTTTTTAAAAAAATCATATTTTTTATTTCAATCGATTAAACCTTTTACAAAAATAGCTGTCTAAAGTTGAAAGAGTTTTGATTAAAATATTTACAATATGAATTTAAGTCTAAAAAATATAGCGATTATTGCTTTGTTTGCTACTTCTATTACAGCCTTTGGACAAACGAACCAAACAAAGGAACAGAAGTATGAAAGATTTAAGAAAGAGATGGATCTTACAGATGCTCAAGTATTAAAAATTAAAGCAATCAAAGATAAATATAATCCTGAAAAAGCTGAACTTAAACGTAAATTAGATGAGTTACGTAAACGCGAATTAGAGGAAATTGATGATATCTATACTCCTGAACAAAAAGTGAAATTAAAAGCGATTATTGAAAAACATAAAGCGCAAAAGAAATAAAAAAAGCCGTGAAATATTTCACGGCTTTTCTATTTATTATTGGATTTCTCTTAGTAAGCTTTTGCGTATAAAACTCTGTATTTCGCTGGTTTTCCAGAGAACATATCAACTCCTTCTGTAGGAATTTCAAATGCTTGAGGAATACAACGAATTGTTGCTTTTGTAGCATCTTTAACTGCTTCTTCAGTTTCTTCAGTTCCGTCCCATAAAGCAGAAATAAATCCTCCTTTTGCTTCTAAAACCTCTTTAAATTCATCCCAAGTAGAAACTTCAGTTGTATGGTCAGCTCTGTAATCGAACGCTTTTTGATATAAGTTTTCTTGAATTTCTTCTAATAAACTTTCTGTACGATCTACAACCTCATCTAAAGCGATAAATTGTTTTTCTAACGTATCACGACGAGCAACTTCTACATGACCTTTTTCTAAATCTTTTGGTCCAATTGCCATACGAACAGGAACACCTTTTAATTCGTATTCAGCAAATTTCCAACCTGGTTTAGTTTTATCATCATCGTCAAATTTAACAGTAATTCCTTTCGCTTTCAATTCAGATTGAATTTTATCAACTACTTGACGAATTTCTTCTAATTGCTCAGCTGTTTTATAAATCGGAACGATTGCAACTTGAATTGGAGCTAATTTTGGAGGTAATACTAATCCTAAATCATCTGAGTGAGTCATGATTAACGCACCCATTAAACGTGTTGAAACACCCCAAGATGTTGCCCAAACATATTCTTGTTTACCTTCATTAGTTGTAAATTTTACATCAAATGCTTTAGCAAAATTTTGACCTAAGAAGTGAGATGTACCAGCTTGTAAAGCTTTACCATCTTGCATTAATGCTTCGATAGTATAAGTTTCGTCTGCACCAGCAAAACGCTCAGATGGAGTTTTGTATCCTTTAACCACCGGAATTGCCATAAAACCTTCTACAACGTCACGATAAACTTCTTGCATTTGTACTGCTTCAGCTTCAGCTTCTTGTTTAGTTGCGTGAGCTGTATGACCTTCTTGCCATAAAAATTCAGCAGTACGTAAAAACAATCTTGTTCTCATTTCCCAACGTACAACGTTTGCCCATTGGTTAATTAAGATTGGTAGATCACGGTATGATTGAATCCAGTTTTTGTAAGTACTCCAAATGATAGCTTCAGAAGTCGGACGAACTATTAATTCTTCCTCTAATTTAGCTTCTGGATCTACCATTAATTTACCTTCATTATCTGGATCATTTTTTAATCTATAATGAGTTACAACAGCACATTCTTTAGCAAAACCTTCTGCATTTTTTTCCTCAGCCTCAAATAAACTTTTGGGTACAAATAAGGGGAAATACGCGTTTTGGTGACCAGTTTCTTTAAATCTTTTGTCTAATTCTGCCTGTAATTTTTCCCAAATAGCATACCCGTACGGTTTAATAACCATGCATCCTCTAACCCCTGAGTTTTCAGCAAGATTTGCTTTAACTACAAGTTCGTTATACCATTTAGAATAATCCTCAGCACGAGTTGTAAGTTTTGCCATATTATTTATATATTTGTTTATGTAACTTTGTTTCAATGGCATACTTCTTGCCAAATAAAACAAAGTACAAATTTATTAATTTCAAACATAGTAAATACATTTACAATGAACAAAGTTTATAAAATTTCTAAAAATTTACTTAAACTATCTGTGCCGTTATCAGTTATTTTAATGATTTCGTCATGTAGTACTTATCAATCAGCTTCGAATATTGAAACTGATGGTGTGTATTACAACCCAAATACTGACAAAACTTATGCACAAGTGGAAGTAGAAAATGCTCCATCTCAAACTGGAATTAAAGTAGGATCACCTTACTTTGATGCTAATGGAAATGGTGCTGAAGAATTTTACTATGAAAATTCTGACGAACAAAATAATGACAACGTAAATGTTAACATTTACGGTTACGGATATAATTCTTTCGGTAATAATTTTTCATCAAGTTTAGGTAATACGGCTAATTGGGGTAGAAACGATGGAACTAATATCACAATCTACAATAATAATTTTGGATGGGGAAGCCCATGGTATAATGGTTATTACGGTTGGGGCATGAACCCATATTGGGGATTCAACTCTAGTTGGGGATGGAATTATGGATTCGGAATGGGATTCGGATGGGGATGGAATAGCCCTTATTATGGTGGATACTACGGTGGATGGGGGAACCCATGGTACGGTGGTTACGGATGGGGTTGGAATAGACCTTTCTATGGTGGATGGGGATACCCTAACTATTATGGATCATATTATCATAACAATCACTACAATAGACCAAATTACACAAATCCTGGAGGTAGACCTTCTAATGGTTTAATAGATCCAAATAATGGAAGAAATAATACTTTAACAAGACCTACTAATAATATTAGACCTGGAAGCAACGTAGCTGGAAACACTAGACCATCAAGAGAAGTTAGACCTAATAACTCTTTAACTAATACTGGAAATATTAGTAATACTCCTGTACGCGAAACTAGGCCAACTAATAATATGACAAATACTGGGAATGTAAATTCTACTCCAGTTCGTGAAACTAGACCTACAAGAGTAGTAAGACCTAATAATACAATGTCTAATACAGGAACAGTTGGAACGGCTCCTACGCGTGAGACTCGTCCAGTTAGAACTACAAGACCACAACAAAATACATCATCAAATACATCAAACCAGTCTACTCGTCCAAATAGATCTACACAACCATCAAGACAACAATCTTATGAACCACAAAGATCTACTCCTTCTTACACACCTTCAAACAGTGGAGGAATGAGAAGTTCAGGTTCTGTAGGTGGCGGATCTATGGGAGGTGGATCAATGAGTTCTGGTTCAAGAGGTGGATCAGGAAGACGTTAAAACAAATTGAATTTTATTAACTTATAATGAAAAAAATATTTATCAATATCCTTGTCTTAGGAAGTGGGTTGACATATGCACAACAACAAGTAAGTACACAATATTCAACAAATGCTATAGAATTATACGGACAAGATATTAATAGCGGAAGCGCAAAACATATTGGTGTAGGTGGAGCTGTAGGTGCATTAGGTGGAGATATTTCTTCAGTAGAACAAAATCCTGCTGGATTAGGTGTAGCAATAAACTCTGAAGTGCAAGTTACAGCTGGTGTTTCATCTTTCAAAAACACGAATACATTTGCTTCTGAAAGAACAGAAAAAGATTCAAGATTCGATTTTCAACACTTTAGTGGTGCATTCGTTTTCAATAACGATCAATCATCAAAATGGAACAGATTTTCTATTGGTTTGAATTATTTAAACCAAAGATTAGATCGTATAAACCAAGTTAATTCAAATCAAAATATTGCATTTGATGTGGTAGACGAAACAGGGAATATTACAGATACATATCGTTTTGCTGGTTATGCTGACCAAGTTGAAGGATATAAATCTAAGTTCTCTTTAAACTTTGCTACAGCTTATGACAATAAATTATACTTAGGTTTAGGTTTAAATTTTCACGAAAGCAATTACCAAGCATTCAGTCAATATGCTGAAAAATCTGATGCAACAGGTACTACTTATGTATACGATAAAAATGGAACTCCTTACAATGAAATTGGACAAGGATTCTCATTATCTGCAGGAGCTATCTATAAATTTAACCACAATGTAAGAGCTGGAATTGGGTACCACTCTCCTATTTGGTATAATGTAGACGAAGTATATTACGCAGCTAATTTTGCTGACGATGGTAATGTTACTGATTACAACCTTTACGGAAGTAATTATGATATGACAAGAGGTGGACGTCTTGTTGGTTCGTTAGGTTTTGTATTAGATAAAAACTTCTCTTTTGGAGTTGATTATACTTACCATATGAACAATGATACAAAATTGAAACCATCTAATTATTTCAATGCAGATAATGCATTTATCGATCAATATGTTGCAAATTCTAGCGAATTAAGAGTTGGTGGAGAATACCGTTACGATAAATTAAAAATCCGTGCAGGTTACAACTATGTTCAATCACCATATGAAGATATTACAATGAATATTGCTGATGCAAACAATAATGTTTCATTAACAACATTAAACAAACCTTTCTTAGGAGATGTTAATAGATTCAGCGCAGGATTAGGATATGATTTTGGAGGTTTCTATATTGATGCCGCTTACCAATATCAAACGCAAGAAGCACAATATTTAATCGGAAACTCAACTTACGTTAATAGAGATTTATTTAATGTTGATTTAACAAATTCTTACGCTCCAAAAGCTAAATTGAATAATAATTTATTCTTATTAACATTAGGATGGCAATTCTAATAATCAGAAAATAATAAAAAAAAGTGGACGAATATTCGTCCACTTTTTTTTATACCTATTCAGTTAAATTTAAAATTCTGATATTTTTGAAGCACCAGATTTATCCAAAGATTTCACTAATCCATTCTGAGATTTATATACTACTTTACTTGCACCAGATGCATTAATTTTTAAATCATTAACAGCCCAAACTTTTGCCGAACTTGCACCTGAGGCTTTTAAAATAACCTTAGATGCTTTTAAATTCTCTGCATCTAGCTTAGAAGCTCCTGAAACATTAGCTTCAAAATCCTGAGTATTTCCTGTCAATTTAAATTTAGAAGCTCCTGAATGATCTAACTTAATTAAATTTGAAACTACGTTTAGATCCAAACTACTCGCTCCCGATAAGTTTACATTTAATTTTTCAAGCTTCATCACATGTTTAACGATTAACTTAGATGCACCCGAAATTTTAATATCTCTTAATTTTCTGTGAGGAAAAGTTATTTCCAATTTGTCTCCACTTTTCATAGAAATAGAACCATCTACATATACTTTCAAAGTTCCATTTACAACTTTGGTAACTATTTTATCCATTGCATAATCTGGAGCTGAAACCACGATACTTCCTTTGTAATCATTATCAGACACAACTACACTAAATGCACTAGATATATCTACATTATCAAAATTCGAAATTTTTCTATCTTCATGTACAATACTTGTATTAGAATCAAAATTTGACTCAACCAAGTCTAATCCTTTTTTTCCATTAATATCAATTGAACAGCTAGAAAAAGTTAATGTTAAAACTGCTGATAATGGTAAAATTATATATTTCATATTGTAGGTTTATTTATTAGACGCGTTAATTTACAAAAAGTTACACATCAAATCTAATTATTTATAAAAGCTATTATTATATTGCAGTTAAAATGTAGATAATTACTATTTTCGCTGTTTATGAAAATCATCAGTTATAACGTTAACGGAATTAGAGCTGCCATTACAAAAGGTCTTGTAGAATGGTTAAATGCAGCAAATCCAGATGTATTTTGTGTACAAGAAACAAAAGCGCTAAGAGAGCAAGTTGATACAACTGCTTTTGAAGAATTAGGATATGAATCGTATTGGCATTCTGCCGTAAAAAAAGGATATAGTGGTGTTGCAATTTTTTCTAAAATTAAACCAAATCATGTAGAAATTGGAACAGGAATAGAGCATATTGATTATGAAGGACGTGTAATACGTTTAGATTTTGATAATGTTTCTGTTATCAGTTTATATCTTCCAAGTGGAACAAATATTGATCGTTTAGATTATAAAATGCAATTCTGCGAAGATTTTAAAGCTTACATCACAGAATTAAAAAAGACTCATCCAAATTTAGTTATTTGTGGTGATTACAATATTTGTCACGAAGCAATTGATATTCATGATCCTATTAGAAATGCTAAAGTTTCAGGATTTTTACCAATCGAACGCGAATGGATTGGTGGATTTATGGATGATTGTGGTATGATTGATTCATTTCGTTATTTTGTAAAAGAGCCTCACCACTACTCGTGGTGGACATACCGTGCTAATGCACGTGCAAACAATAAAGGATGGAGAATTGATTACAATATGGTTAGTAATACTTTAGAAGAAAAAATGACTAGAGTTGCTATATTACCAGAAGCAAAACATTCAGACCACTGCCCTATTTTATTAGAATTAGACTTATAATCATTTAGAAAATGAAAAAAATAATCTTTAGTTGCATTATTCTTGCAGGAATCACAAGTTGTGTTCCTCAGAAGAAATTCGATGATTTAGAAAATAGTTATTATACCTCTTTAGATGAGCAAGGTAAATTAAACAAAGAATTAACACTTGCAAATCATACAATCGAGACTTTACAAAAAGACTTAGATAAAACAAAAAAAGAGTTATACGTAAAAGATACAGCATTAGATAATGCTCAAAAATTAATGAAAATTTCTCAGTCTGAATTTGAAGGATTGTTACAAGAAATGCATTCTGCTTTAAATAGCTCAAGTAATAAATCTCAAACTTTCTTTAATCAATTAACTGATAAAGAAAAACAAGTTGAAGATTTATTGAAAAGCCAAAAAGATTTAGAAGCTAAAATTGAAGCTCAAAACAATGAGATTCTCAATCTAAAAAAACAAATCTTTGTTAAAGAAATTCAAGATCAAGTTAAATAAAAACTCTTAAGTCTTACATCTTTTGTAAGACTTTTTTATTTTGTAGGAATACTCTTACCTTTGCAATCAATACATCAATTATTTAATGAAGACTATTTGCGAATCAAAATCTCTTGTAATTAGAGAATTTCTTGATTTTGATGCTTTCGACTTGTTCCAGATGAATTCTGAAAACGAAATAGCTAAGGCTGTAAACGAAAAACCATATTTATCTGAAGATGAAGCGCTACACTTTATCGAAAAAATGATAGAACATTACCACGAATTTGGTTTTGGACTATGGGCTACTTTCGAGAAAAAAAGTGGAAGATTTGTTGGTTGGGCAGGTATGCGCCAAACAAAATATGGTCCTGTATTGAATGTGAGATTAAAAAAGAAATTCTGGAATAAAGGATACGGTAGCGAAGCTTTAACAGCTGTTATAAATTATGGTGTAAACGAACTTCGTTTAGACAAAATTGCAGGTAAAGCACATCCGACTCAACCTGCAACTTTAAGATTATTAGAAAAATCAATTTTAGTTAACTCTGAAGATAACCCATTGGTTTTTAATTATCGTAAATAATTATTTCTTTGGAGGATAATTTGCCAAAAGTTTAGCAACACCTTTATCCATATTTTGTTGCTTTACTTCTGCAGATGCATTAACAGGCATTTTTAAATTAAGAATACCTTCCCAAATCATTGTATTGTTCTGATACATAGACACTGTGTATTCTTGATTTAAACTTTTTGTACGCATCGGAACTCCTATCGAAATTCCTCCACCAACACTATTTAAAATTCCTGTACCAACGCCAACTCCTACAGATGGCCCTGCATTTGTAGAAACGAATTCCCTTGGTTTTATAGTCACTTCAACATCTGATTGTTCAGATTTCTGAACACCTCTAAATTTAAAGTTTTTCTCTAATGCATCATATAATCTAGCTTGGTCTAAATCATTCAAGCCAGAAGATACTGAAGTATTGATTTTATAAGTTCTGATCTGAGAAAAATTTACATTTCTGTCATAATCAACACTTACTTTTTGTGAATTACAACCTACAAAAAATAGTATTGTAATAAAAAAGGTTACAAATTTATTCATAGTTTATTGATTGTTAATATAATATTCAACAGCTTTTCTTAACGATACAAAACCAATTTCATTTAAATTAATTTCGTTGATTTTAATCCATTTCACTGCTTCAATTTCATCTTCTTCAATCACAAGTTCAGTGCCAATCGGAAAAGTTGCCTCATAAATCAAATCACATGTTTTATAAGGAATCGTTTTGTATTCGTAATTATTAGGTTGCGATAGTAAGTATTTAAAATTTTCTAATGGAATGTCTAAATTTAATTCTTCCTTCAATTCGCGCTGACAAGATTTTTCAGCTGTTTCATCTGGATCTGTAAATCCACCAGGCAAATCTAATTTTCCTTTTTGTGGTTCTCTATTTCTGATCGTGAAAAGAATTTCGTCATCTTTACGTAAAATAACAGCTGTTGCTGTTGCTACATTTTGATAGTAGACCATTTCACAATCATTACATGTAAATCTTCTGAAATCAAAAGAAATGTTTTTTGATGCACAATTTGGACAAAAATTAAACGATTTATTTTCCATAAATTTTAAATAGGTTTAGTTCTTATTTCTTGGATGGAAATTTAAAATCGCATCACGAATAAATTCTTGATCTACGTGTGTGTAAATTTCCGTTGTAGAAATACTTTCGTGGCCTAACATTAATTGTATCGCGCGTAAATCTGCTCCATTTCTAAGTAAATGTGTTGCAAAAGAATGTCTAAAAGTGTGAGGTGAAATTGTCTTTTTTACTCCACCAATTATCGATAATTCTTTAACAATCGTAAATATCATTACTCTTGTTAGATTCTTTCCTCGTCTATTTAAAAATAAAATATCTTCAAATCCTTGCTGAATATTAGTATGTACACGAATTGTATCCTTATACAAGTTAATATATTTTATTGTATAATCACTAATTGGGACCAAACGTTGTTTATTTCCTTTACCAATTACACGAACAAATCCTTCATCAAAAAATAAATCTGAAATTTTAAGATTTATCAATTCCGATACTCGAAGCCCACAACCATATAACATCTCGATAATTGCTCTATTTCTTTGTCCTTCTGGTTTTGATAAATCAATAACCTCAATCATCTGATCAATTTCTATTTCAGACAAAACATCAGGTAATTTTAATCCAATTTTAGGAGATTCTAACATCGATGCTGGATTATCCTCTCTAAATTCCTCAAGTTGTAAATAGCCAAAGAAACTTTTTAAGCTTGATATTAATCGTGCTTGTGAGCGTACACTATATTCGCTAGAAGCAAATCCGTGTATAAAGCTTGTTATATCGTCTTGTGTATATTCTAAAGGTAATATTTCTGAAGAGTTAATTAACTTATTAATATCTCGTAAGTAATTTTCTATTGTATTATCTGAAACTCTTTTTTCAAGTTTTAGATACATTTTGTAATCATACAATGCGTCTTTCCAAAGCATGTTAAGATTTCGTATTTTCTAGTTCTAATATTCGTTTGATCATTTCGTCCTCTTTGCTCCAAATTTCTAAGTAAGCGCGAGTACCAAATAATTCATTCGCTAAAGTGGCTTTTATATAATTGTCTACGATTGTTCCTAATTGTTCATTGAATTGATTTGAAGGAACGCCAATCATTTTTAAAAATTCATTTCTATAAATTCCGGCTCCAAAATATTTGATATAACGTTGTTCATTCTTAAAAAAGAATAAATCGTGTGTTTTATCGGCTTCTTTTACAATAAATTCTTTGTAAAATTTAGTTTCATTATTATAATTTAACCAATTAGATACAGAAGTTACATCTAAGGCTACAAATTCGTCCGGAATAATTCCTCCTCCACCATAAACAAATTTACCTGATGGAGCTTTGTAACGTAACTTTTCATCTACTTTGATTGAATCTTTATTATAAAGTTCGCCATTTTTTAGACGAGTATAAATATCCTCTGCGTAAGCTTGATTTCCTTTATCGTATGGTCTTTGAATGGATCTGCCTGACGGTGTATAATAATTAGCAACTGTTAATCTTACGCGTGTATCATCGCCCAAATTAATCTCGCGCTGTACTAATCCTTTTCCGTAAGATCGACGACCAACTATAGTACCACGACCATAATCTTGAATAGCACCTGCAACAATTTCGCTAGATGATGCTGAGTTTTCGTCAATTAAAACATACACTTGCCCATGTTCAAAAAGACCATAATTTGTTGCGTAAATGTATTTTTTGGTTTGAGATTTATCTTTTGTATAAACAATTAACTCATCTTTTGTTAAAAACTCATCGGCAATTTGTTCAGCAACACGCATTACACCACCTGGATTTCCACGTAAATCGAAAACTAAGGTTTTCATTCCTTTATCCAATAGATTTTTTAGTGCTGAATGAACCTCATCACCAGATTTTTCACCAAATCTAGTCAATTTAATATATCCAATTTCATCGTTTATCATATGCTCACCAACAACGGTTGGCACAGGAACTGACACACGTTTAATATTAATTGAAAGTGGAATATGATCTCGAATAACAGCTAAATTAACTTCTGTATTAATTTTTCCTTTTAATAAACCTGTAAAGTTTTTTAAATTTTCTGCTGTCACAGATTCTTTATTGATAGCTACAATACGATCACCGAAACGCAATAGATTTTCGTTCACAGAATTAGGTAACATACGAGTTACAACAACAGTATCATTAATAACCCTAAACTGTAAACCTACACCAACATAAGATCCGCTTAATTCTTCATTCGCTTTTTTAATCATTTCCTTATCTAAATAAGTACTATGAGGATCAAGTTTACCTACCATAAAATTGATTGCCTCGTCTACTAAGCTATCCGAATTAACGTTATTTACATATTGATTATCTATTAATGAAACTAAACGTCTAATCTTTTGTTCATTTTTACTGTATTGTAATCCGACAATTTCGTCGTTTTCGTCAAAAGCAAAATCGAACTTTTTTCCTACGAGGAATCCTACCAAAAATAAAATTATGGATAGTAGAAAGATGTTTAATATTTTAAAAAACTTATTCATTAAGAGTTTAGTTCCACTTTAGGAATATGAACTATTGTAATTCCGGCTTTTTCTAAAAAATCTAATCCAGAATTGTCTTTATATTTTTCCATATAAACAATTCTTTTAATCCCGGCTTGTAAAATTAATTTGCTACAATCTTTACAAGGTGACATTGTAATATATAAAGTTGCGCCTCCTGCATCTTGTGTAGATGCAGCACATTTTAAAATTGCATTTGCTTCAGCATGTAAAACATACCACTCTGTGTTTCCTTCATTATCCTCGCAACAATTCTCGAAACCACTTGGTGTACCGTTATAACCATCAGAAATAATCATTCTATTTTTAACAATAATTGCTCCGACTTGTTTTCTTTTACAGTATGATAATTTTGCCCACTCTAAAGCCATTCTTAAATAAGCTTTATCGTATTTTGTTTGTTTACAAACACTAACTTCCATAATAATGTATTATGCTTCTTCTTTTGATTTTGTCCACAAGGGTGGTATAAAAAATGGTAATGGATTTCTAAAAAATGCCTTAATGATGTTAATAAACATCGGGAAAATTTTATAAAATGGTAAATTATTTGATCTAAATGCTAATAATAATGATAAAACAAAACTTACAATAAAATTACACCAACCTATTAGGAAAACAGAAACGAAACCCATAAAAATTGCTCCTTTATCTGTAAAATGATAATCCATCCCACCGATTCCAATTGCAAAGTTTCCTGCTGCAAATGTAATGTGACGAATATCAAACGGTATTCCTAAAATTTCACCAATAAGAAAAGCAAATCCCATCATAAAACCGAATGCGATATTACCTACAATACCTCCATTGTTTCTTTCGAACCAATTTGAAATTTTTCTTCTTCGATTTGAACCAAAAAATTTCACTAATAAAGGATGATGGTAAATTCTTTCAGGAATATTATAAAATCGTTGATTATTAATTGTTATTCCTGAAATTAATCCTGAAATGAATAAGAAAATACCTGCAATTCCACCGAAATAGAAAATCTGAGGATCCATTATTACTACTTCTTCCCAATAATGATATGCTTTAGAATATTTTAAAACTTCTATTCCTAATACTTTATCCAGAAATAAAAAGATTAATAATGCAACAGAGAAACCTGCTATAACATTTCCTAAAAAAGCAATCATTTGACTACGGCAAAGTTGCGCAAATAAAGTTGTAAAATCTTTTACATTAAGATCAGTTCCTGAAACCGGAACTAAAGCACGAGCAATTCTAGCAGCCGTCATTGATGGCTGTTTTGTAGCTAATGTCCAATGCAATAAATAGATTGTTGTAAAACCAATGGCGTAATTAACACTAAAGAAAAATCCTTTAAAAAATGGTGAAGAATCTGGTACATTACCAATCGCAGTTTTAATGAAACATAAAATTGCAACGATTAAACCACCTCCACACGCTGTCCAGAACATTCTAACATAATCTTTTGCTGTGGTTGTTATGTATTTCTCTCCAGTTTTACCATTATGGTAAGTTACTAAGAACGTAATTAGATATAAAGTAGAACTTAACTGATTACTCATCCATTTTTTTGGCGAATAATATTCGGTCCAAGTTTTAGCTGAATTAGAATAAAATGCAATTAAATTCCCATTTTTAATATCATTAAAAGAACCTAAAACAACCTGTAAACGAGTTAATTGTTGCTGAATTCTATTAATTTTTGCTGCTACATCTAATGAAATTCCTTTATAATCTTTCTGAGTTAAAATATCATCTAAAAGCTTACGACAATTAGATATACATTCCTTAATCTCTAAAATATCGAAAGGAGCATCTGGTTTTAAAAGTATTTTATTTATATGTAGTGATAATACTGAAAATGGATTACCTATATAGTTAACTTCTGAACTATAACGAATCATTTCTTTACCAGAAAACCCTCCAGAAACACGATCAGACAAAATTAACATTGCTTGTAATAAAGAATTTTTAACGCTGTTAATTTTCTTCTTTGCAAATTCTTCAGGCATATTTTGCGCTAATACTGTAAAGAATTTCGTCCAACGATCTTTTGGTATAGAAGAAATTATTTGATAACGTTTAGAGTCATAAAAAACATCATTAACTAAAGATGTTAACTCGTTATTATCTTCAATATCAGGTAAAATAAAATCAACTATACGTTTTCTAAAAACGGAAATAATTCCGTCTTCAACATGAATACCAGAATCCACCAAATAGCTGATAAAATTGATATTTGAAAAAATCTTATTTAATTGTTGTATTAAAAACAATCTTTTAGATTCATCACTTTCAATTAAACCTGTAAGCTCATCAATAAATGTTACTCCATTAAGATTTTTCTTTTTGGCTTTATCTAATAGATCAATAATAAAATTCTTTTCAGAATTATAATTGGGATCAAATAGTGAGTTTAAAGACATAAATATCTTTTTTAGATTGGTACAAAATTAAACATTCTAAATCATTTAGAACTTTTAATTATTAAATATGAAAAGTAGAGTGAATCTACTCTCATTAGACTAAAATTTGAATATTTTTTTGTCTATATATGGGTTAGTTTGAATTGAATTAAATTTAATAACATATTCGCCTCCTTCTTTTGGTCTACCTACAATTTTAGTTGCAAAAGTTAAACCATTAAAGCTTTTGTAGTCGTAATAAAACAATGTTTCGTCTTTATTTTCTTCGAAAACAACAGCGTATGTTTTGTCATCAAAACAATAAAAAGATTGATTTTTATTCTTTAATAATACAATTCTGTAACATTGTTTTCCTTTCTCGTAAGTTTCCTTACCTATTAAATTTACTTTAAATCCTTTTTGCTTATATTTTAATAAATCTGAATCAAAAGCATCAGGTGTATAATTTGGAAGTATGATATTTTTTTTCTGAATTTCGCTATACGTCCAACCATTTTTACCATCATACCCTTCATTTAAAACTTCTTTTCCGTCCATAATAAATGAAACTTTTTTGTTATAAGGTCTTTGATGTTGTATGACAATTGGATAAGAATAGTCTACTGTAATATTTGCTTCTCCCTTTAGTATTATACTATTAAGATTATTCCAAGCATTTTCTCCTCCTGAACGTTCTAAATTATTTTTTATAATTTGTTCAGCTGTTTGTGAGAACGCACAAATGGACAAAATAGTAGTAATGAAGATTGATAATTTAGCTTTCAACATATGTATTTGTTTATGGTTTTCTTTCAATTAAAGAATGAAGATACAAACAAAAAAAGGAGATTTAAAAATCTCCTTTCTTTTTACTTTTTATTTGGGGTTTATTTCACTTCTATGTGAGCCCAATTTTCACCTCTTAAAATTCTGTAAACTTGGCCTTGAGAGATATTAAATTGTTTAGCCAATGTCGCAATTTTTGTTTTGCGATTTGGGTCCATTAATTTTTTCTTTAAACGAACCACTTGGTTTTCAGTTAACTTACTATTTGGAATGCTGTCTAAACGAGAACGTCCTTTCATCATTCTAAATAAATCTTTGTTATGCTCTTTCCACTCTTCTAAAGTAGCCCACTTCAAGTTTTCAATATTATTGTTTAACTTTTGATGGTCTATGTGAATCACATACTCTTTGTTCTCATCATTCGGTAAAAAAGTTTCTGCAACCATCTTGTGAACGTATTTTGCAGTTCTTTTACCATCAGCTTTAGTTACCCATATTGCACGATAACCATTATTAATAGCCCCTTCTAAAATCTTGTATTTGTCTTGACCTGTATAAAGTTTCTTTACTAGTCCACTTCTAGATACTAAGAATGATCTTTTTTCAATCAAACCCTCAGACTCATACTCTTTCCATGAATCACTCATAATCACTAATTTAACTTACTATATATTTAAAACAACAATATTCATACCGAAAAGCACAATACCATATCAAAGGTTTAGTTTTAAGAGTTTTTTAAGTTAAATTTCGATTAGCAAACAAATATAAAACAAACATTTTAGATATATTGTTAAAGTTTTTACAACGTTAATTCAATAACGCTTTGGCTTTAACTAAATCTTCTGGAGTATCGATTCCTACACCATTAAAGCTAGTTTGTACCACTTTAATTTTCATACCATATTCTAAATAACGAAGTTGTTCTAGTTTTTCAACACGCTCACATTGACGCATTTCTAATTTAGCAAACTTTAACAATGCATTTTTTCTAAAAGCATAAACACCTATGTGTCTGTAATATGTTGCTGTAAAATTAGTTTCGCGTGCAAATGGAATTGGACTTCGAGAAAAATATAAAGCATAGTCTTTAAAATCGACAATTACTTTTACAATATTAGGATTATTGATTTCTTCTGCTTCTGTAATTTCTTGCTTTAAAGTAGCAACATCTACATTTTTACCTTCTTCACCTTCAAAAGAACATAAAAGATCTGCTAAAGCTTTTTCGTTGATAAAAGGTTCATCACCTTGTACATTTAAAACGACATCACATTCTAATTGTTCTACAGCTTCTGCTATACGATCGCTTCCTGTTTCATGTTCTTTTAAGCTATAGATTGCTTTACCTCCATGATTTTCAATCTCATTATATATTAATTCAGAATCTGTAACTACAAAAACATCGTCGAATAAATTTGTAGCAACAACATTATCGTAGGTCATGCGAATTACAGTTTTATCTCCTAATTTTTCCATTAATTTTCCAGGAAAACGTGAAGCTGCATATCGCGCAGGAATTACTGCAATTTTTCTCATTTGTTTTTATTTACAAAGTAACTAAAAATAAATGTTTATCGAATTAGTTTTTAACATTTCAAGAAGTCTACTTTAATTTATTAGTATATTTACATCAAAGTAAACCATCCATGAAAATAGCTTTCAAAATTTTACTATTTTTGATATCATTCGCTTTAATGTATATTTTAATTAACGAGTTGAAATAAATCAAATTACCATGTCTGAAAACGCATCTACAAAATCAATAGCGTTATTAATTACGAACGATAAGTTAACATTCTTAACAAAGACAGTTCAAGGAACTGAAGAATTTTATTCGGAAGCTATTAATGTTAATCTTCCTGATTTAAACACAACTGTATATTACGACCAAGTAGAAAAAGAAATTAAATCAAACTTACCTTTATTGTTATATTACAATGATGTTAAAGTTTGTTATATATCTACACCTGTTACTGTTGTTCCGAATGAATATTTAACTGACAATTTATCTTCTTTCATAGAATTTTCAGACCATTCAAAACTTGAAACTTCTTCTATTAAATTAAAAAATGTTGAGGCAAATTTAGTCTTCAATACATACAGTCCTTTAAATAAAGTTTTAAACAATTTACCGAACCTTAAAAACGCTACAACTTTCCATATTAGTAAATTTTTAATTGATAATACTAAAATAGATTCTGAAAAGAATCAATTATTTGTTCGTTTAATCGAACAAAAATTAGAACTTTGCATTTATAATAAAGGAGTTTTTACTCTATATAATGTATTTGATGTATTATCAGACGAAGATATCGTTTATCACATTTTAAATGCATTAGAACAATTTAAGATGGATCCTAATCAGGTTACTTTATCACTAGAAGGAGGAATTACAGAGGAAAATGTTGCTTTTGAACATTTAGCAAAATACATACAAACTGTACATGTAAATCGAGAGGTAGAAGCCATAGGACCAAAATATTTACTTTATAAAATTTTTGAATGCGAATAATTTCAGGATCATTAAAAGGAAAAAGAATCACAGCACCATCAAATCTACCAGTTAGACCAACTACAGATTTTGCAAAGGAAGCTTTATTCAATATTATTAATAATCAATGGTATTTTGATGAAATTGTAGTTTTAGATTTATTTTCTGGAATTGGATCAATCTCATTAGAATTTGCTTCACGTGGAGCAAAAAAAGTAACATCTGTAGATAATTACTTTGGATGTGTAAAATTCTTAGAAGAAACTTCAAAGAAATTAGAATTAGATAACATCATTAATACTCAAAAAAATGATGCAATTAAATATGTAAGTAAAAAAGCTGTAAAAGGATATGATATCGTTTTTGCTGATCCACCTTACGATTTAGCTGAAGAAGATTATAAAAAACTTTTAGACGGGGTTTTAGAAAACGGATGGTTAGAAGAAGAAGGTAACTTTATTTTAGAACATCCAGATTCTATCAAATTTGAAGATCACCCACGTTTTGTGCAACACAAAAAATATGGTAACGTACATTTTTCTTTCTTCGAATAAACTATAATTTAGAATATTTTTAAATAATAGCGTGATAAATGATATTTATCACGCTATTATTTTTTTATTTGGATTAATTCTAATTAAATTTGCGCTATAATTATTTAGATTAAATAAAAATAGCATAAGAAAGAATACTATTCTTCTAGGATCATTTGTTACTCTACTTAGCGCAACATATATACAAGCTCAAGAAAATGACTCAATTAACCAACTACAACAAGTTGAGATTTTCGGAGACAGAAACACTAAACAAAGAGGTTTAGAAACAATCACACGTTTTCCCGGTTCGCCACAAGACCAATTACAATCAATTTCAGTAATTTCTGAAAAATTAATCGAAGATCAAGGTGCTTTAACTATAACAGAAGTTGCACGTAATGTACCAGGTGTTACATTATTTGGATCATACGGTGGAAATAGAGAATCTATGTCGATTCGTGGATACCGCGGAACTCCAGTACTTAAAAATGGAATTCGTATGGATTCTGATTTCAGAACCTCATCTGGAGTTACAGATATGCAAGGAATTGAATCTTTACAAGTAATTCGTGGAGCTTCTGCAATTACTCAAGGTATGGCAAATGGATTAGGATCTGCTGGTGGTGTTATCAACTTAGTTACTAAAACTCCTCGTTTTACAAATACGGGAAATATTGGATTACGTGTTGGGTCATGGAATCAAATCCGTACTACTTTCGATGTTCAACGTACAGTTGGTGAAAACAAAAATTTTGCATTTCGTGTAAATGGAGCTTACGAACAAGCTGATAGCTACCGAGATGTTATCAACAAAGATAAAATCTACGTAAATCCTTCATTAGCATGGAAAATAGATGATAAAACTGAATTCATTGCTGAATTTGATTATCTAAAAGGAAATGCGACTCCTGATCGTGGAACTTTTAATACAAAAGGAATTACAGAAAATGGTTTAATCGATATGGGATCTCGTTTCTTAGGTTTTGATATCGATAATGAAGAAATGGAAGTATTTTCTTATGCTGCAAGAATAACTCGTCAATTAACCGACAAAATTAATGTTCGTGCAGCTTGGATGTCAAATTTCAACACAAGAGATCTATTAGGATCTACAATCTCTGGAAATGGAGAATCAAGAAGACGTGGAATGGCTCATAGTTTTAAAGACGATAGAAATTCAACTTTCCAAATTGATGTAATGGGTAAAGAATTCGTTTTCGGAAAATTTAAATGGTCTTGGCAAGTTGGATATGATTTAACTACAACAAGAACAGATAGCCGTACTGCGAAAGGAATTACAAATGTAAATAGCGATGTTGCATCTACTGGACCAATTAATAACCATATTGAATTAACTCCAGAACAATGGGCGCAATTAGAGTTAGGTGCTTCGACTATGGAAAACATGACTTCTTATGGTTTTTTAACACAACAACAATTAACGTATGCAGAAAAATTTAAGTTAGTTGCAGCGGCACGTTATTCTTATGCAAATGATTACAAATATTCCGCAATCGACCCGATGGTTGGATTAATGTATTCGCCAACAGAAAACATTAATATTTATGGTACTTACGCAACTACAACAAGTTTACGTAGTGCTGCACAAAACATGATTGATGGTACAAAAGCTGGTGCTTCTGTTACAGATCAATTTGAAGCTGGTATTAAAACTTCTTGGTTCCAAGATCGTTTACGTGCAAACGTAAATTACTTCAATATGAATCAAGATAACTTAACATACCAGTATTATGATCCTGAAACTAATGCTGCAACAAACTTCTACGATTACGCAGGAAATTTAAGAAGAAGTGGTTTAGAAGTTGAAGTTACAGGTCGTCCATTGACTAATTTACAAGTTTTATTAGGTTATTCTTATGTAGATGCTGGATACAACAATTCTCCATCATATGTACAAGGTTCTCGTCCAATGAACTCACCTTACACAACTGCTAATGCTTGGGTACAATATAAATTCCAAAATACAAAATCTTTTGTTGACGGCTTATCAGCTTCTGTAGGTGTTTACTATACAGGTTCTCGCCCAGTTAACGATCAGGCAACTTCAAGAGATTCTCATGGAAATATAATGAATGGTGCTGCACCTTTCTTAATGCCAGATTACACAACGTTAAATGCACAATTAGGTTACACAATGAAAAGATTTGATTTCCGTGTATTCTTCAATAATATCACAGATGTTGTTGGTTACAACTCTTACTACAGAGGTGGTTACATCAACCAAATTGATCCATTTAACATTGCTGGACAAGTAGTATTCAAATTCTAAAAATTTTTCAACCCATCTAGACTATAATAGTTTAATAAATTCATTTTTAAGAGATCGTATTTTTTTACGATCTCTTTTTTTATTCACAAAAGTGTTTATATCTTCATTTTAAATTAAAGAAACAACATGAAATCAATTTTTACTTTTATGTTCCTTGCATTTTTTAGCATTTTTACTTTTGCTCAAAACGCACAATCAGAACATGATTACCCAACAACAATGCCTTCTTTTCAATTTGTAAAAATTAAAGGTGATGGTATTTTTGATTCGAAAGATTTAAAGAAAAATAAACCTACAATTATCGGATTAGTTTCACCAGAATGTATTCACTGTTTATTATCGTTAGAACATTTAAATAATAACTTCGATAAACTAAAAAATGTAAACATTGTTTTAGTTACCGAATATAGTAAAGAAGAATTTTACAATAAGATCAATCCATTAGCGCCTAAATTTTATCAATCAGAAGCTGTAGAAATAGTACAAGATTCTGATTATGAATTTGCAGAAAAATTCAAACCACTAACAATTCCAACATTCTATTTATACAATAAAAAAGGAGAATTAATTACAGTAAAAAGAGGATCTGTAGAAGTAAATCAAATCTTCCAATATTTATAAAACAATAAGACATAAAAAAAGCGACTCAAATGAGTCGCTTTTCTTTTATATTCAATTTGGATTATTTTCCTTGTTGAGCTTGAGCTTCAAATTGCTTTTGTAACTCTTTTAATTGCTCTTCGCTTAAACCACCTTGTGATGGAGCTGGAGCAGCTTCACCTTCTTTAAAGTCTACTAATTCAACTTCAAATTCTAAAGCTTGGTTTGGTCCAATTTGTCCTCCTGGCGCACCGTTTTCACCGTATCCTAATTCAGCTGGAATGTAGAATTTGTAAACTCCACCTTTAGACATTAATTGTAAACCTTCAGACCATCCTGGGATTACAGCGTTTAATGGGAATTCAACAGCTTCACCTTTATTGTTTTTATCAGTAGAATCGAAAACTTTACCATCAGATAATAATTTTCCTGTGTATTTTACTTTTACAATAGAGTTAGCATTTGGTTTTGCACCTGTTCCCTCTTTAACTACTTCGTAAACTAACCCAGAAGCAGTCGCTTTAGCTTTACCTCCTTTCTTAGCTTCAACTAATTTTTTAGATTCCTCAGCATTTTTCTTAGCTGTATTTTTCATGTGATTCTGAGCGTAAGTGTCTAAGAATCCCATACCAGCTTCCTGAGTAATTAATAATTTTTTGTGACGCACTACATCCATAATACCTTGTACGATGATGTCTTTGTCTAACTGATCTAATTGTTGTTGGTTGATAACAGTTTCAATCTGTTGTCCCATTTGTTGACCAATAGAGTAAGACTCTCTCCCTGTAGATCCGTTTAAATAATCTTTTAAACCTTTCTCTAATTGAGCGTAATCGATACTATCAGATTCAACTAAACGAGCAGACATTTGTTTAACTCCTTCACCTAAACCAACTCCGAAAGCGTAAGATGCTTTTTGATCGTCGTTATCTAATTTTTCTACAGTTTTTCCTTTGTTACATGAAACTAATGATGCAACAACGAAAATTCCTACAAGAATTTTTTTCATTATATCTGTATTTAACTATGCAAGTTTACAAAATAATTTGGTAAAATCACTTTTTATTGAGCGTTTTACAATAACTTTTTATAGTTCTTAACTATTCGTATAAATCTAAACCAAACTCTTCTTTTAATTTCAGAATTGTTGGATTCTTTTCAACAAACGCTTCAAACTTTTGTTTAGTTGTTAAAATATGGCTTTTCGCCTCTGCTTCAGACTGTTTTACATCAATTGTAAAATAGAAATTATTAATTGCACCTCTCAAACCATTCAAAATTCTACTTTTATAAATTTCGAATTCGGCTTCTGATGATGCAGAAATAAATTCTAACTGTATTACATTATTCTCTAATAAATTGATGGTTGTTGTCGCTAGAGCGTTATAAGCAGGTATGCTGTGTTCTATTTTTAAGCGATCTAAGAACTTATTCCAGTAACCTTCAACTTGTTCTAATGTATAATTATCACGAGGTAAATCATCTCTTAAAATCTCATCTGCGGCTTCTAATTTTTCATTAGATTCATTGATGACATTTTTTAGACTAAATGCAGATCCATTAGATGAACCAAGAGGTTTTGATGCTCTTTTATGCTGATTTTCTACTAATTCAGTCGGGACTGGAGTCCTTCTAGGAGATGGCACTCCTTGATTTTGATTGACAGAAACAGTATTTGCAACAACCTTATTTTGATTAGCTTGTTGTTTAGCATCTTCCGTTAAATAAAACGAAGGTGGAACTATCCTATATTTTTTTTTTTAAGCCCTTGCTCTTCTGCAGTTAAAGAAGCAAGTTGCATTAAAGCAATTTCAACAGTTAATCTTGGATTTTTACTTGTCTTGTAATTGATATCTGCATGATTACAGATTTCTATCGCACCAAATAAGAAAACACTTGTACATTTTTGTGCATGTTCTACATATTTAGTTTTTGTTCGTTCGCCAACTTCTAATAATTGAACTGTATTTGCCGTTTTTGCCATTAAAAGATCACGGAAATGAGATCCTAACCCTGTAATGAACAAGTGCGCATCAAAACCTTTATTTAAAATTGTATTGAATTGAAGCATAGCTTCAGGAATATCATTATCTAAAAATGCATCAGTCATTTTAAAATAATATTCATAATCTAATACATTTAAGTTTTCTGCAACTGCATCTAAAGTTAAATTTTTATTTGTGAAGGTTGTCATTCTATCAAAGATAGAAAGCGAATCACGTAAAGCTCCATCTGCTTTTTGAGCGATTAAATGTAAAGCATCATCTTCATAAGTAACAGCTTCTTTTGTTGCTACATTTACTAAATGACCTTTTATATCTTCAACCGAAATTCGTTTGAAATCATAAATCTGACAACGAGATAAAATCGTTGGTATAATTTTATGTTTTTCTGTAGTCGCTAATATAAAAATTGCGTGCGCTGGTGGTTCTTCTAATGTTTTAAGAAAAGTATTAAAAGCAGCTGTTGATAACATATGTACCTCATCAATAATATAAACACGGTATTTTCCTACCTGTGGTACAATACGAACTTGGTCTATTAAACTTCTTATATCATCTACTGAATTGTTTGATGCTGCATCTAATTCAAAAATATTAAATGTAAAATCATTATCTCCGTCTACTCCATTTTCTTCGTTTATTTTACGTGCTAAAATACGTGCACAAGTTGTTTTACCAACTCCACGTGGTCCGCAAAATAATAAAGCTTGTGGGATTTGACTACTCTCTATCGCTTGTTCTAAAGTATTTGTAATTGCAGATTGTCCTACGACATCTGAAAATTCTAACGGGCGATATTTACGAGCTGAGACTACAAAGTTTTCCATATGTAAGGCAAATATAATAGTTTTAATTCTCGAATAAAAAATATAATTTTAGAAAGTAAAATTTACTGATTTTTACAATAAGTCTACTTTAAAGTTTTATATTTTTGCAAACTCATACACTATAATAGAAAATGGCTATAAAAAATACACAAGTAGAACCAAAGAAAAATAAATCCAAACAATATATAAATGCAATTTTTGCAGTAGTTGCATTTTTAGGACTTATATTACTTCTATCATTTGGTTCATTTTATTTCAATGGATTTGAAGACCAAAGTCAAATTTCGAATATGGCAGATCGCGATGTTGTCGCTCAAAACATATTTGGAAAATTTGGTGCTTTATTGGGAGAAATCTTCATTCATTATGGTATTGGTATTGCAGCTTTTTTCTTACCATTTTTCTTATTCATATTAAGTGCAAAAATCATTACAGGTAAAAAAATATTTAAACCATTTAGCTTTTTATCTAAAATCATTTTCTTTTTAATTTGGATTCCAATATTTGTAGGATTTATCTATCCAGATCATCCACAATTTTCTGGTGTAATGGGGTTTGAAGTAAATGACTTCCTTAATAGTTTCATCGGAAAAATCGGTGTAGGTGTATTATTATTAGTTTCATTAATTATATACTTAACTTTCCGTTACAATCTTACGTATGAAACTTTTCTTGAATGGAAAGAAAAACGTGCAGAAAAAATTAGATTAGAATTAGAGGCTGAAGAACAAAAAAGAATAGATGAAGAAAAAATTCTATTAGAACAACGTAAAAAAGAAGAAGCTGAAGAAGCTGAACGTAAACGTTTAGAGGATTTAGAAAAAAGAACTAAAAAAGAAGAAGATTTAATCAATCAATTTAATATAGAAGCTGAACAACAACAGCAAATTAAAGAATTAGAAGAAATTGCTTTAAAAGAAGCTGAATTAGAAGCCGCTGCTCAAGTAATAGAACCTCAGTCACCAGAAGATGCTTTTGTTTTAGATATAGAAGAACCTGAAATAGTAAACATTACAGATGCAGTAGAAGAAGAAATTGAAAGTATTGAAAATAATGATTTCACTTTCGAAATTCCTAAAGAAGAAGAAATGGTTGAAATTGAACCAATTTCTACTGATGGTTTAGAATTAAAAATAGAAAGAATTCCTGAGGAAGAAACAGTTGAAGAAACCGCAGCAAGATTAGTTGCTAAACAAGGTAAATACGACCAACGTCAAGAGTTACCTAATTATCAATTTCCACATTTAAATTTATTAAAGAAATATGAATCTGGAGCAAATGCAACGATCGATCAAAAAGAGTTAGAGCAAAATAAAAATAGAATTTTAGAAACCTTAAGAAATTACGGAATCGAAATTCAATCTATTACTGCGACAATTGGTCCAACTGTAACTTTATACGAAATTGTACCAAAAGCAGGTGTTCGTATTTCTAAAATTAAAAACTTAGAAGACGATATTGCCTTAAGTTTAGCTGCATTAGGTATTCGTATTATAGCTCCAATTCCTGGTAAAGGAACTATTGGTATTGAGGTTCCAAACAGTAATCCATCTATGGTTTCTATGCAATCTGTTTTAGCATCTGCTAAATTCCAAAATGCAGATATGGAATTACCTATTGCCTTTGGTAAAACGATTACAAACGAAACATTTGTTGCCGATTTAGCAAAGATGCCTCACTTATTAATGGCCGGTGCAACAGGACAAGGTAAATCTGTTGGTTTAAATGCGATTATTACTTCTTTAATTTATAAGAAACATCCTTCTGAATTAAAATTCGTAATGGTTGATCCTAAGAAAGTTGAATTAACTTTATATTCTAAAATCGAAAGACATTTCTTAGCTAAGCTACCAGATGCTGAAGAAGCAATTATTACTGATAATGCTAAAGTTATTAACACTTTAAATTCTTTATGTATTGAAATGGACGAGCGTTATGAATTATTAAAAAATGCTTACGTTCGTAACATTAAAGAATACAATGTTAAATTTAAAGAACGTAAATTAAATCCAGAAAACGGACACAAGTTTTTACCATATATCGTATTAATTGTAGATGAGTTTGCTGATTTAATTATGACTGCTGGTAAAGAAGTCGAATTACCAATTGCTCGTTTAGCACAATTAGCACGTGCCGTAGGTATCCACTTAATTATTGCAACACAGCGTCCATCTGTAAACGTAATTACAGGTACAATTAAAGCCAATTTCCCTGGTCGTGTTGCTTTCCGTGTAACTTCTAAAATCGATTCTCGTACAATTTTAGATTCTCCAGGAGCCGACCAATTAATTGGTAAAGGTGATATGTTATTTACAACTGGAAACGAATTAGTACGTTTACAATGTGCTTTTGTTGATACGCCAGAAGTAGATGATATTACAGAATTTATTGGAGAACAAAGAGGTTATCCAGATGCAATGCATCTACCAGAATATGTTGGCGAAAACGAATCTTCTCCTTTGAGTATAGATTTATCAGATCGTGATGTATTATTTAACGATGCTGCTCGATTAATTGTAATTGCACAACAAGGATCAGCCTCATTATTACAGAGAAAATTAAAATTAGGATACAACAGAGCTGGACGTTTAATCGATCAGTTAGAGGCTGCTGGGATTGTAGGCCCTTTTGAAGGAAGTAAAGCAAGACAAGTTTTAGTTACAGACGAGGTTAGTTTGGAACAGTTGTTGAATAATTTAAATTAACAAAAATGTCAAATTGTATGAAAAAAATTCTTTTTAGTTTCATACTCTTATTAGTAGGGGTTGGAATGGTAAATGCACAAACAGCAAAACAATGGTTAGACAAAGTGCATAATAAATACCAAAATGCGCAGTCGTATTATATCAAATTTGATTTTGAACATCAGAATAAAGGAAATTCACAAAAAAAATCAGGTGAAGTCTATTCTGCAAAACAAAAATTCAATTTAAATGTAGATGATGTAAATCAAATTTTTGATGCTAAAAAATTATATACTATTTCTAAAGAAGATCAAGAAGTAGTTATTTCTAACGCAAGTAATACAGATGATTTCTTAACACCTACAAAGGTACTTAACTCGTACAAAACAGGATATCACTACAGTTTAGATAAAAAGCAAACAATTGGTGGACAATCAATTCAGTTCATCAAATTAACTCCTACTACTCAAAACGCTACAGTTAAACATAGTATTTTAGGTGTTAATGCAAAAAACAACCAGATTTATTCGTACCAAGAATTTGGAAAAGATGGCTCAAAAACAACGATTACTGTAAAAGATTACTTAGAAAATTTAATTATTCACAAAGATTACTTTAACTTTGACCAAAAGAAATATAAGTCAAAAGGCTATATTATTACTCAATTATAATCAATGTTTAAAAAGCTTGACGGATATATCCTTAAAACCTTTTTAGGACCATTTTTTTTCATTTTCAGTATCTTATTTTTCATCTTCATTGTTCAATTTGCTTGGCAAGAAATGGAAAAATTTATTGGTAAAGGATTAGAATGGTATACCATCGTCGAATTATTATTATACTTAGGTATAAACGTTATACAATTAGTTTTACCATTAACCATCTTACTTGGGTCTATTATGACCTTTGGAGGTTTTGGTGAACGATATGAATTAGCAGCAATGAAAGCGTCAGGAATTTCTCTTGTACGCATCATTGCTCCTATTTTTGGTTTAGTACTTTTAATGTCAGTCGGTCTATACTTTTTCGGAGATCGAGTAATGCCTCTTTCTCAGAGAAAAGCAAAAAATTTGGCATTTTCTATACTACAGACTAAACCTACCATGCAAATTAAGGAAGGAGTTTTTAACGAATCTATTCCTAACTTTCAGTTAAAAATTAATAAAGTAACAGGTGAAAATAGTGAGTTTTTAGAAGATATCTTCGTTCATCAGAATGCAGGTTTCGGTGAAAATACAATGACTATTTTAGCTAAAAACGGAATTTTAAAAGCTGATAAGGAAGATAATAGATATTTAAAACTTGAATTATTTAATGGTATTGCCTACACAGATAATATACAAGGTAAAAATATATTAGAACGCCAAAGACAAGAAAATCAAACGACTAAGTTTGATACTTTAAATTATTACTTTGATATTTCTGAATTAATAGAGAAAAACGGAGAGAATAATCAGGTCGGAGATCATTTTAAATTTTTAAATGGTGGTGATTTATCTAAAATGATAGACACATTAACAACATCATACACCGAGCTATATAAAACAGAGCAACAAAAAGCATTTGATAATACTTATTTTTATTCTAAAGAATTTCAGAAAGTAGATTCAGCTAACTTAGCTCCTGTAGTAGAAATTGATCAATTTAATCCACAAGATCAAGATCGTATTTATTTACAAGCCATTCAAAATGTACAACGCGACAAAGAAAACTCGGGTTACCTTGTAGAACAGTTAAAGCAAAACGATAAATATTACTCAAAAGTAAATTTACATTACTACCGTAACTTATCATATGCTGTAACTTGTATCATCTTCTTTTTAATTGGTGCTCCATTAGGATCTATCGTTAAAAAAGGAGGTATTGGTATGCCAGTAATTATATCGATAATTATTTTCGTTGTATATTTCGTTATCAATTTTACAGCTGAAAACATGGCTAAAAATGGAAAAATAGTTCCGTTTGTAGCTGCATGGATTGCAAACTTTATTGCACTACCTTTTGCAATTGTATTTTGTATAAAAGCAAATAACGATTCAGGATTATTTGATTCGTCAAAATACATCGATCCTATCATAAACTTTGCTAATAAGTTTAGAAAAAAGAAACAAATCACGGAAGAACATTCCCGCTACCAATAAAGTATAAAAAAAATGAGCACAAGATCATCTCAATTGAACACAATTGAAGAAGCACTAGAAGATTTAAAACAAGGTAAAGTAATTATCGTTGTTGATGATGAAGATCGTGAAAACGAAGGTGATTTCTTATGTACAGCGCAATCTGCTACACCAGAGGTTATCAACTTTATGGCAACACATGGTCGCGGATTAGTTTGTGCGCCATTAACGCAAGATCGTTGTAAGAAATTAGGTTTAGACTTAATGGTTGGGCATAATACAGCTATATACGAAACAAATTTTACAGTATCTGTAGATTTACAAGGACATGGTTGTACAACTGGTATTTCGGCTTCGGATCGTTCAAAAACAATACAAGCTTTAATCGATGATAATATCGATCCAGATGAATTAGGTCGTCCAGGACACATTTTCCCTTTAATTTCTAAAGACGGTGGTGTTTTAGTTCGTATGGGACATACAGAAGCTGCAGTAGATTTAGCTCGTATGGCTGGGCATTATCCGGCAGGTTGTATCGTTGAAATTTTAAAAGATGATGGTGAAATGGCACGTTTACCTGAACTTTTAGAAATTGCAAAAAAATTCGATTTAAAAATAATTTCTATCGAAGATTTAATCGCTTATAGATTAGAAAACGAATCATTAGTTAAGCGTATCGAAGAATTTACAGCTAAAACTAGATTCGGAGAATTTAACTTAATTGCATACCAACAAACAACAAATGATCAAGTACACTTTGCTTTAACAAAAGGTGAATGGACGAAAGATGATGTTGTTCCAGTTCGAGTAAAATCTACAAATAATTACTACGATTTATTTTCAGCCTTACAAAACGGTGAAACTCCATTATTAGAGAAAACTGCTAAGATTATTGAGGAAGCTGGTAAAGGTGTAATTATCTTTATTAACAATATTCAGAATGCAGATTTAGTTCAATCTAAATTAGAAGCATTCAAAGCATTTTCAGGAGGATTAATTGAATCTGGTGTTTTACCAGAAGATGAGAAAAACCATGGAATTGGTTCACAAATCATTAAAGATTTAGGTATCACTAAAATGAATGTAATTACGCGTAATGCTGACGAAAAACCACACACAACTCAGTATGGTTTAGAAATTGTTGAATGCACAAAATTATAAGAAACTAAAATTTCTATAAAACAAAAACCCTACTTATCATCATAATAAGTAGGGTTTCTTCATTAATAAAAAAATCATAATTTATTTAGTGTATATTACTTAAACGCTTCTTTGAATGTTTTGGTTTAAATAATTTCCTAATATATTTTGAGTCTCTGTAAAGATTCCAATTCATTAATAACACACTGAATAACACTACGAATAATCCCGTAATCTGTAATTCAGTAATTACATCATCTGTAAAGAAATAACTTAAGGCAACCGCTACAATCGGATTAACATATGCATAAGTTGACACTTCTGTAGCTGGTCTAATCTGTATTAACCACAAGTAGCAACTAAATGCTAATATTGAACCGAAAGTGATTAGATAAATTAACGCTCCCCAATTCTCTATCGTTACTGCAGTAATATCAAAACTACTATACTCACCATTAAATAATGCTACAAAATTAAAGGCTAACCCAGCTGTTATCATTTGCCACGCTGTTTTTACCATAATATGTAAATCTTCGCCTTGGTTCTCCTCTTTTTCCACTACGTATTTAGAGTATAATGATCCCAAAGTCCAAGCTATTGAACCGATAATTAAAACTATCATTCCAATAATTTTCAAAGATTTAGAACTTGTGTCAGATGTTACCATTATTTGCTCTGCAAAAAGTAAAATAACACCTATAAAACCTAAAATCAATCCAACAACAGTTGGTAAAGATGAAAAATTTTGTTTCCATTTTGGTTTATCAAAAATAATAAACCAGATTGCCGCAGCTGCAGCCATAATTGCTACAATACCACTTGCAATAAATTGTTCGACCCAAATAATTGCAGCCATATCTACAAACAGTAATAGAAAACCAATAAAAGCTGTTTGCTTAATAATTCGTTTATTCCATAATTTATATCCCTTCATTTTACAATACATCATTAATATAATTGACGCAGCAATAAAACGAAGTGATCCAAGAACGAATGGAGAAAACCCTTCTAAAGCTTTATGTATAAAAAAGTAAGTAGATCCCCAAACTACATAAATAACAAAATAAGCGAACAATATTAGGTAGGTAGAGTGTTCAGATTTTGTTGACATTTTTTATTGTTTTATTCTGGAATTACAATCGTAGGAACTTCTTTTATCGTTTGTAATACAATTGTTGTTCTTGTCGATGTAATCCCACTAATTTTACTTAACGAAGTTCTCATTAACTCTACTAATCCTTCCGAATCGGCAGTTCTAACTTTTATCAAATAACCATCATCACCAGCAATATCATGGACTTCTAAAACCTCAGGAATTTCAGCTAAAAGCTTACCTACAGTTTCGTCACCGATAATATCAGTAGTTTTGATAAAAATAAACGATAATAATTTTTGTCCAATCGCCAGAGGGTTTATCTTAGCATGATAAGAAAGAATCACTTTTTTTTGTTCTAATTTCTTAACTCTTTCTAAAATACCAGACGGAGCCATTCCAAGCTCCCTTGCGATATCAGCATTATTGATACGAGCATTCTCTTGCATCATTCGCATGATCTTTAGATCGGTAT
Organism: Faecalibacter macacae; assembly: GCF_003687725.1. Lineage (GTDB taxonomy): Bacteria > Bacteroidota > Bacteroidia > Flavobacteriales > Weeksellaceae > Empedobacter > Empedobacter macacae. The sequence continues at coordinate 83,176 of NZ_RDOJ01000003.1, read as the reverse complement.
TATCTAAATTGATTTCTATTTTGTTCATATTGGGTGCAAAAGTACAAATAATATGTATAATATTCGATATTTATATTTTATTTTCGAATAAAATTCATTTATATAAATTAAACACAGAATCATTTAGTAAAATTTCAGTAAAAAAAATAAAGCTGAACCAAGTTTGGCCCAGCTTTATCAATAATAAAACAATCAATAGTATTTAAATTATATAAGTCCTAGTCTTTGTTCAACATAGAGTGTTCTTTTGTGTCTTTCATAAAGAAATAAACAACTAATGAAAAGGCGATACAACCTGTAATGTACCAGTAGAAATAATGCTCTATATTGTTTTGTTTGAATAATAATGCGATATACTCTGCAGAACCACCGAAAATACATACCGTTAAAGCGTATGGTAAACCAACTCCTAAGGCACGAATTTCAGCAGGAAATAATTCAGCTTTTACAACTGCATTAATAGATGTATATCCCGAAACAATAATTAAAGCAACCATTAAGAAAGCGAAAGCTCCCCACATTGTTGTTACGTTTGCCAATCCCGTTAATAAAGGAACTGTAAAAATTGTTCCTAAAACTCCGAACGCTAATAATAATGGACGACGACCTATTTTATCGGATAACAAACCAAATACTGGTTGTAACATCGCAAAGATTAATAAAGATAAAAATGAGATAAATGTTGATTCTTCTTTTGTTAAGTTTACAGTATTTACTAAAAACTTTTGCATATATGTTGTATACGTATTAAAAGCTAAAGTCCCTCCCATTGTTAATCCAACTACAGTTAAAATTGCTTTTGGATGTTGTAACAATAACTTAATAGAACCATTTTCTTCCTTTTTATCAGCAGTGTCATTATTTTTTTCGAAAGCTTCAGTTTCGTGTAAATTCTTTCTTAAGTATAAAGCGATAACTGATAAGATTGCACCAATTACAAAAGGAATTCTCCATCCCCAAGCAGATAATTCATCATCTGTCAAAACAAAATTCTGTAAGATTAATAAAATTCCTAAAGCAATTAACTGACCACCAATTAATGTTACATATTGGAAAGATGAATAAAATCCGCGTCGGTCTGCTGTTGCCATTTCTGATAAATATGTAGCAGAAACTCCGTATTCTCCTCCTACACTTAGCCCTTGTAATAAACGTGCAATTAACAATAATGCTGGCGCTAAAACACCAATTGTTGCGTATGTTGGCGTCAATGCGATTAATAATGAACCAAAAGACATTAATAAAACAGATAATGTCATTGCTCTTTTTCGTCCAACTTTATCGGCAATTGTTCCAAATAACCAACCACCAATCGGACGCATTAAAAATCCTACTGCAAATATTCCGGCAGTATTTAACAACTGCGCTGTTTGATCTCCAGTAGGAAAAAATGAAGATGAAAAATAGATTGCAAAAGCTGCATAAGCGTACCAATCGTACCACTCAACTAAGTTTCCGATTGATCCACCGATAATTGCTTTTACACGATCTTTAACTGTCAATTCTGAATCAGCTTTAGTATTTTTTTTCCCAGCAATCACTTTTTTGGATTCCTGGTCAACAACTGTTTTTGTGTGTATAGTTTCTGACATTGTAGTGTTTATTTGTGTGGGGTTAATTTTTATTATAATGCAATTTGTAACGTAAGTAAATGTTCTCCTCTACGAGTAAAAACTTCTTTAGATTCTTTATCAAATAAAGGCCTTGATGAATATTGATAAGCAACTTTAGCATTCTGAGCAAGAATAAATAAATTAGCTCCGATATCATAAAAATGTCCTATTTCATTCAATCCTTCTAAATCTTTTAAAGCATATGATGCAAATGGTTGCACTTTTACAACTTCGCTAAATTTTGGCAAAACGAAACCTGCTTGTGTATACCACATATTTCCGGTTCCCATCAAAAATTTATTATTTCCAAAACCATCTAAAGCAACTTGACCTTGAAAATCTGGATCGGCACTACCTGGATTCATCAAACCACTTGTTCTTAAATAATTTGGTCCAAAATCATATTTATAGAATACAGAATAGAAGCTCATTGACATTTCTTTTGATTTTGGTCCAACTGGTAAATCTAAAAAAGCATCTGCTCCTAAAATAAATTGATCATGCGATTGAAAAACATCAACTTCTGGTTGAGATAAAGTTGCTTCTTTAGTCGCATAAAAACCTGCTCCTAAATTGAATACTTTTTTAGAACCTAAATATGTTCCAGCCAAGAAAGAAGTTGCAGTCATTTCTTTATCTAAAAACTGATACATTCCGTAACCTGCAAAAGATAATTTTCCTGATTGATTATTCTCTACCGTTTGACCAATTGTTGGAATTTTATTCGTCGCAAAAGGTTTATTTACAGAAACACGATAATTAAATTTATTCAACTCGCCATGTGCAAAAAGTCCTATTTGACGAGAAAATTGATCTGAAACCTCAATATTTGGGAAATTAAAAACTGGTAAATCTGCCGTTAACAACTTCGTTGTACTCGCATTTGTCATACGAGAAACTCCAGCCCAACCATGCAATCCAGCCCCTACATATAAATGGTTTTTATTTGCTTTTTTAGTTAAACGATCAACTCGTGGAATTATCGATAACTCGTTATAAGCATCCATAAAAAATAATTGTGGTTTTTTACCTTGTCCATTGGCTCCAGTACCTGTTCCACCTCCCGAAATAAAAGATTGATTGTTAATCCCTAATTGTAAAACGATTGAATAAGCATGGGATAATTGCGCATTCATAGAAATACGCATACGACGAATACCGGCATCAAAAGTTGTCTCTTGTGGTACATTATTTACCAAAGTACCTGGATTATTCTCTATTGCACGAAACCAAATTTGACTTGACAATCCAAATTTCAGATTCTTTTCACCAGATTCGTCTAAATTAAATTTAATTTCTCCTAACGAATTTTTGAAATGATTTTTTGATTCATTTGACTGTTCTGTTACAATCACTTCATTAGGCTGAATTGTATCTTGTGCAGATACAAAACCTGAAAATAATAAAGTGAAAATAAATAAACTTTTCTTCATCTGTTAATTGATAGTAGTGTTATTTGTAAAATTGTGTATTATTTACACCACTAAATAACAATCGAATTTTGAAGAAAATTTGAAGTTTTTATGAAGAAAGTTTGAAATTTTATAAAACTTTAATATACAATTGTTTATATGTTTAAATCACTAAAATTTAATCGAAAAAGAATGAGTATTTCCTTCAAAGTCATAAATAATATCAAAATTATATAACGTTAAAATCTTTTTTACTAATGCAAGGCCAATACCAATAGACTCTGAATTGTATTTACCTTTTTTAAAACGCTGAAAAATAGTTTCATTTGTAAATTCTTGTTCACTTCCAGTATTAGTAATTTTAAAGCCTGATTGATTTAAGACTATCGAGATTTCTCCACTCGGAATATTATGACGATTTGCATTACTTATTAGATTAGAAAAAGCTATTTGAGCTAATAATGGATTTAATTTTATAAAAACATTCGCTTGAATATCAAATGTAATTGATACACTATTCATCACAATCATATCTTCTTGTTCTGAAACAATCTCTTTGATCAACTCAGAAAGATTTATTTTTTCATCTGTAATTTCATGATGATCCAAGCTCATTAATAAGACCAATGAACGATTTATAGCCGAAACTTTATTCAATTCATCATACATTTTACTTAACGAAAACATTTGCTCTTCTGTTAATTCAGAATTCAACATCAACTCTATTTTTCCCTTAATATTAGCTATTGGAGTTTGAAGCTCGTGCGAAAGATTTTGTGTAAATTCTTTCAATGCTTCGTAATGTTGAACTGATTGAGATGAAGTTTTTACAAATAACTCATTTAAGTTATTTAATTCTTTAATATTTGTCTGAACCAATTTCAATTCGTGATTTTCACGAACATCAAATCGTTTCATTTCATCTAAAAGATGATAAAATGGCGTATATAATTTCCGAGTAATTAACTCACCAAAAAAGATAATTGTAATAATAACGAAGACAAAAATCCAAGCTACAACCATTATAATTCCTACAAAAAATTCATCATCAATAATCGTTAAACTAATCTGACTTTGTATAGCATAATGAGTTTTTCCAACAAAAGGATAAGTTGTTACAGACACATGATTAACCATTGTTTGTAACATATCGTTCCATTCGTAATTCCCTTCACGAATCACTTCATCTATTAAATTATTTTCTGCAACAGATAAAATCTGGATTTTTACGTGTGGATGTACATTTTGGATCTGTTCAATAGATTGTGTACGAAGTTTATTTTCTACAACTTTATTTAAGTTTTCTAACTTTCCGATAGCAGATTGTGTCGTTGCACGCTCTATCGCGAAAAAGAATATAATAAACCCAAACGTCATCGAAAAGAAAACGATAATGGTAAAATATTTCGTTAATTTTTCGCTCAGTCGCATTTTATACTGCCCATTTATAACCTAACCCATAAACCGTTTGTACATAATCAGTTCCGCCAGCTTCACTGATTTTACGACGTAAATTCTTTAAATGTTGATAAATAAAATCAACATTATCAAGGTTATAAGTATAATCTCCCCAAAGATGTATTGCTATTGCTTGACGCGAAAGCACTCTATTTTTATTATTAATGAAGTAAACCAATAAATTCAGTTCTTTTTTAGTTAGATTAAGAATCACACCATTCACTTTACATTCCATTGATTGCATATCAATCGAAATCTCATTAAAAGTTAAAATATCACTTATTTGATCTTTTTGACTTCTGCGCATAACTGCTTTAATTCTCGAATGTAATTCTGGCAACGGAAATGGTTTTGTTATATAATCATCCGCTCCGCTATCCAATCCTAAAATTTTATAATCTAAAGAATTTTGAGCCGAAATAATGATGACTTGCGCATTAGGATAAGTTTTTTTTACACGCTGAAGTAACGAAATTCCTGTACCATCTGGCAAAGTAATATCTAATAATATACATTCATAATCGAACATTGTAAGTAAATCTTCAGCCTGAGCAATAGTAGTTGCCCATTCGCATACATAATTTTCTTGCGTCAAAAAATTAATGATATTCATCGCTAGTTCGTTATGATCTTCAACAAGTAGTAGTTTCATCTTTTGGTTAATCTGTGTTTAAAGTTAATCTTTTTCAGAAAAAAAGAAAACCATTTCTAAAATTAGAAATGGTTTTTATATTTTAAAATGATAACTGAAACATTAAGATATGTTCTCCTTTTCGATCAAATTGTTTCCTATCTGCCGGATCATATAACGGTCGAGAAGAATATTGATAACTTATTTTTGCAGATTGTGATAACACAAATAAATTTGCCCCAACATCAAAATAGCTTCCCATTTCATTTAATCCTTCTAAATCCTTTAAAGTATAAGCTGCAAATGGTTGTAGTTTTACAGTTTCACTAAATTTTGGCAACAAGAAACCTGCTTGTGTAAACCATAGATTACCGGTTCCTAATAAGTTTCTTCCGTTACCTACACCTTCCATCGCAACTGTTCCCGTATAATTAACATCTAATATACCGGGATTCATAATACCTAAATTTCTTAAATAATTAGGTCCAAAATTATATCTGTAAAAAACTGAATAAACATTAATCGCCATTTCTTTAGACTTTGACCCTATTGGTAAATCGACAAAAAAATCAGCACTTAAAACAGAATGGTCATGCGATTTAAAAAGACCTTCCTCAGATTGTGATAATGCTCCATCTTTAGATGAATAAAAACCTGCACCAATATTAATTACTTTTTTCGTTCCTAAATAAAACCCAGGTAAAAAAGCAGTTGATCCAGATTCTTTATCAAAGAAGTTATACATCACATAACCTGAATAACTTAATTTCCCTGATTGATTATTATCTACAGTTTGACCAATATTTGGTTGAAGATTAGTTGCAAAAGGCTTGTTTATCGCAAAACGATAATTAAATTTATCGTATTCACCACGAACAAACACGCCTAATTGACGAGCAAATTGATCTGAATTTTCAATATTCGGATAATTAAAAATAGGTAAATCTGCCATTAATATTTTTCCGGTCGAGGCATTACTCATACGAGAAATCCCATTAAAACCATGCAAACCTGCTCCTAAATATATATTGAAGTTATTTTCTTGTTTAGTTTTAAAATCTTTTTGAGGAATAATTGCTAACTCGTTATAAGCATCCATAAAAAAGATTGCAGGCTTCTTTCCTTGCCCATTTGCTCCAGTTCCTGAACCACCACCAGCAATAAATGATTGATTATTGATTCCTAACTGCACATAGATTTGATAAGCCGGCGATAACTGCGCTTGCATCGTTACACGCATACGGCGTAAACCTGCATCGTACGTATATTTTTGTTCAACACCATTTACTAAAGTTCCTGGATTATTCTCAGTACTTCTTAACCAAACTTGAGAGTTTAATCCAAACTTTAAATAACGCTCACCAGATTCATCTAATTTAATATTTAAATCACCTAAAGAGTGTTTAAAAACCGGTCCTTCGGTATTCTTTACTGATTCAATAATCTCTTTATTTTCTTTTATCACAGTATCATTTAAAGCTTTAGTTTCTTGCCCTATAACATTTGCTGAAAGCATCAACAATCCTGTATATAATAAAATTTTCCTCATATTTTACACCAAATAAGCGCCAAATATATTAAATAAATAATCTATAGATTTATTCATAATTACATATCAAAAATAGCATTGAGCAGAATTAATGACTTTTTTAGAAGAAATTGAATCTTGATTAGATTTCATTTAAAACAATTGTAAAAACTGTAAATTTCATTAGAATATATTAATTTATAAATGTTAATAACTTTATTAAAAATAAAAAAGGCTGCCCTAAAAGGACAGCCTTAATTTATTTAAAAAAATTTCAGTTAAAGAATTAGTTTCCTCCTTCTTCCATTTTCTTTTTTAATTCTGCTAACGAATCGATATCTCCTAAAGTAGAAGTTTCGATTTTGTTATTGTTATCAGATACTTTTTCAGCTTGTTTAGCTTCTTCCTCACGGAAAATAGCTGTGTGAGAAACAACTACACGACGGAATTCTTTGTTGAATTCAATCACTTTGAATTGAGTTTCTTCTCCTTTCTTAACGCGAGAACCATCTTCTTTATCTAAAGTACGAGCTGGAGCGAAAGCTTCAACTTCTTGGTCTTCAAATTGAACTGTAGCACCTTTATCAAATACGTCAACTGCAACACCTGTGTGGATAGTTCCTACACCGTATTTAGCTTCGTATTTATCCCATGGATTTTCAGTTAATTGTTTGTGACCTAAAGATAAACGACGAGCTTCAACGTCTAATTCTAAAACAACTACATCTAAAACATCATCTACGTTAGTAAACTCAGATGGGTGTTTAATTTTCTTAGTCCAAGATAAGTCAGAGATGTAAATTAATCCATCAACTCCTTCTTCTAATTCTACGAAAACACCGAAGTTTGTGAAGTTACGAACTTTACCTTTGTGAGTTGAACCTACAGGGTATTTAGTTGTAATATCAGTCCAAGGATCTGGAGTTAATTGTTTGATACCTAAAGACATTTTTCTTTCTTCTCTGTCTAAAGTTAAAACTACTGCTTCAACTTCATCACCAACTTTTACGAAATCTTGAGCAGAACGTAAGTGAGTTGACCATGACATTTCAGAAACGTGGATTAAACCTTCTACACCTGGAGCAACCTCAACGAATGCACCGTAGTCAGCTAAAACAACAACTTTTCCTTTAACTTTATCACCAACTTTAACTTCAGCATTTAAAGCATCCCATGGGTGAGCTTCTAATTGCTTGATACCTAACTGGATACGAGACTTATCTTCGTCGAAATCTAAGATTACAACGTTGATTTTTTGTCCGTCTTCTAAAATTTCAGATGGGTGGTTGATACGAGACCAAGATAAATCAGTGATGTGGATTAAACCATCAACACCTCCTAAGTCTACGAATACACCGTAAGAAGTAATGTTTTTAACTTCTCCTTCTAAAACTTGTCCTTTCTCTAATTGAGCAACGATTTCTTTCTTCTGAACTTCGATATCAGCCTCGATTAACGCTTTGTGAGAAACTACTACGTTTTTGAATTCTGGGTTGATTTTAACAACTTTGAACTCCATAGTTTTTCCTACGAATTGTTCGTAATCACGGATTGGTTTAACATCGATTTGAGAACCTGGTAAGAAAGCTTCGATTCCGAAAACGTCAACAATCATACCTCCTTTAGTACGAGCTTTGATGTAACCGTTAACGATTTCTTGAGCATCGTGTGCTTTATTAACAGCATCCCATGCATTTAATGTACGAGCTTTTTTGTGAGATAAGATTAACTGACCGTTTTTATCTTCACGTTGATCAACCATTACTTCAACGATATCACCAACTTTTAAATCAGAGTTGTAACGGAATTCGTTTAATGAAATAACACCTTCTGATTTGAAGTTGATATCAACAATAGCTTCTTTATCTGTAACACGAACAACTTGTCCTTTGAAAACTTCATTTTCATTTAAGTCTTCTAAAGTTGTATCGTACATTTGCTCTAATTCAGCTTTTTCTTTACGATCATCTTCGTTTAAACCTGATTCGAAAGATTCCCAGTCAAAAGATTCTGGAGCAACGTTTGCGTTAGCAGTAACGTCGATTTGAGCAGTTTCAATTACTTGCTCTTCTACTTGATTTTCTGTAGACATAATAATATGTTTTGTATCTCAATCAGTTTTATTAGAAGTCATTAAATGTAAATAAATGACCGAGAGATGTTTAACTTTAAAATAGTTCGCCGACTTCTTTCACATTTTAGCGAGTGCAAATATATGTATTAATTTTCAATTATTTACACCTATAATCTGAAAAAAGATAATCTAAATCGGTAGTTTTATCAATCTTGGAAAAGATTTTGTAGTAACTTTATAAAGAATCAACTCATTATTATGGACAGCCTAAAAAAAATTAAACGCTTCTCTAAAATTGTTAGTGTACTATCTAAATATGGTTTTGAAGAAATTATTTCAAGAAGTAATTTTGAAGCATTAACTCCAGATTTTTTAAACACTGGCCATACTCAAGAAATATTTAATCAAAACTTCAACCAACGTTTCAGGCTTGCTTTAGAAGAATTAGGACCGACATACATCAAATTTGGTCAGCTTTTAAGTAATCGAAAAGATTTAGTCCCTGAAGATTTGATTGTTGAATTAAAAAAACTTCAAGATAATGTTCCGCCTGAACCAATCGATATTGAACGAAGATTAGAAGAGGAATTTGGTATTGTTATTAACGATCATTTTTTAGAAATAGAAAAAGTTCCGTTTGCCGCAGCAAGTATTTCACAAGTTTACCGAGCAACTTTAATAACAGGCGAAAAAGTAATTTTAAAAGTTAAGCGATCAAATATTCAACAAATAATTGAATCTGATTTAGCATTGATTCGTGATTTAGTTTTCTTTTTAGAAAAGAAATATATTAGACTACAAAAACTATTTATTTCTGAAATTGAAAAAAGTTTTGAAAACTCGATTCTAAAAGAACTTTCATTAATTAATGAATTCCAAAATATTGAACGTTTTAGACGCAACTTTGAAAATAGCAAAGATGTATACGTTCCGAAAACTTACGAGGATTATTGTAATAACAATATCTTGTGCATGGAATTTATTGAAGGTTTTAAAATTACTGATGTTACTGAATTATGTCGTAATAAAATTGAGCCTAAAAAAATTGTTGAAAAAGGTTTTGACATTTATTTAAAACAATTATTAGATGATGGCTTTTTTCATGCTGATCCTCATCCAGGAAATATTTTCATCAAAGAAAATGGTGAAATTGTTTTTATAGATTTCGGTTCTATGGGTGTTCTAACTGTTGGTGAAAGAGAAATTCTTGAAGAAGTTGTTATTAATTTTGGATTAAAGAACACCAAAAGAATTGTTCGTTCCTTAAAAAAGATGGCTGTTAAGCATTACATAGAAGATGACAAACAGCTTGAAAGAGAAATCTCGGATATTTTTGATTACTTAGAATATAATACTGTTGATACAATTGAAGTTCAGGTAATCATTAAAAAATTTAATAACATCTTAAACACTAATCATATTCTTTTACCTGAGTATGTTTATATCTTGTTACGAGGTATTGCTTTAATTGAAGGAATAGGTCAACAATTAGATGCTGATCTTAATGTTCAGAAATCAATGCGCCCTTACGCCGCAAAATTAGCAAAGGAAAAATTATACCCTCAAAATATTGCTAAAAAAACAATTAGAAATTTGAGCGATATAAAAGATCTATTTGATGATATTCCTGAAGACACTTTAAAACTAATAGAAAAAATTAACAACGATCAATTAGCATTAAACTTTAAAATTGCTGAAATTAAATTAATCTTATCTATTTTTAAGTCTAGTATCAATAAACTTGTTTTGGCTATCTTAACATTAACTTTTGGTATTGGTGCAAGTATGTTAGCTAACACAAGAGTAAGACCTTTAGTATTAGATATGCCTTTGTTGGCTTGGATGGGATATGCTATGTCTGTAGTAACTGCTACCGCAATTCTTTATTACGTCTTCAAGAAAAAATAATACTACTATATAAATTACAAAGGTGAATCAGATGATTCACCTTTTTTTATTACCATAAATTAATAAAAACTAATAATAAAAAAGGCCTTCTCTAAGAGAAGGCCTTGAAATATATTAATTATCTATTGATAATTATTTTTTCTTTTTAGTTGCTGGTTTAACAACTTTAGTTTCAGTAACTACAGCTGTTCTTGGTAAAACCTCAACACGTCTGTTCTTTTGGTAACATTCTTCTGTTTCCTCAGTACATAATAATTGAGTTTCTCCTAATCCACGAGCAGTTAAACGAGATGCGTCAACTCCAGCTCTTTCATTTAAAACTTTAACTAATGCTTTAGCACGTTTTAAAGATAAAGTTTTGTTATAAGCAGCAGAACCTCTTTGATCAGCGTGACCGTCGATGTAGAAGCTTTTATCTTTTAAATCATCAGAATTTAAGATTTGAGCTGCAACACGTACGTCATCGTAAGAAGACTCAACAATTTTATCAGAGTTGTACTCGAATAAGATTGAAGATAAACGTTTAGCTACGTGAACTTCAGTCCAAGGACATCCGTTATTTTCAGCTGGTCCTTTAACGTCTGGACACTCATCTAATTTATCAACAACACCATCACCGTCTCTATCTGGACATCCGTTTGTAGCTGGATTGTTTGTAGCGATACCTGCTTCAGTAGGACAAGCGTCATCTTTATCTAAGATTCCGTCACCATCAGTATCTGGCCAAGGACATCCGTTGTTTTCTTGTGGTCCTGCAACCTCTGGACAAGCATCAACATTATCAGTTAATCCGTCTCCGTCAGTATCAGGCCAAGGACAACCGTTGTTCTCTTTTGGTCCGAATTCGTTTGGACATGCGTCTAAGTGATCTGGAATTCCGTCACCGTCTGCGTCTGGACATCCGTTTGTAGCTGGATCGTTTGTAGCGATACCTGCAACTTCTGGACATGCATCTTCGTCATCGATAATTCCGTCACCGTCTTTATCATTGTTTCCGAAACGGAAAGTTAAACCAACAGTGTGTTGGAAGAAGTCGAAGTAATCAGTTTTAGTAGCTGGAATCCAGTTGTAATCTGAAGCTACGTTTAAACCGAAGTTTTTAGTAATCCAGAAATTGATACCTACCCCTCCGTTTAATACGAAGTGATTTTTCTCACCTGTTACGTCTTCACGTAAAACATCTACTTGAGGATTGTCAGACTCACCAATTGTAGAATTGTAAGGAGTTGCAAATCCTGTGTAATCGTAACGGTGGTAACCAGCTCCGATTCTTAAGTAAGGATCAAACCAAGAGTTTTCTCCTAAGATGTATCCGTTAGCTAATTTGTAACGTAAACCTAAACCTGCGTTGATGAATAATTCATCGTTAATGTTTAATCTTTTGTTGTCAATTTCTCCTACAGAAGCAGTTAAATCAACATCGAAAGATCTGTTTAAATTACGGATAACAGATAATTTAGATAAAGGAGGAACGATATCCCAGTTATCAGTATCAAAGTAGTGATCGAAAGCTCCACGTACTGCACGGTGGTCAGTCGCGTGTGCACCTACTGTAATTGCCCAAGGATTTTTAGAATTCTGAGCGTCTACGAATGAGTTACCAGCTAATAGTAACGTCACCGCAGATAATAATAGATTAAACTTTTTCATTATCAAATATTTAGCGTTTTAAATATATTTATTTTTATGTAATTATAAAGCAAATTTAAGAATTCTTTATCATTCTATCCAAATCTCTTTTCAAATCTTTTCCTTTTATTGTTTCTCGCTTGTCATATAATTTCTTACCGCGAGCTAAATAAATCCTTAGTTTAGCTAATCCTCTATTGTTTACATAAAGGGTTGTAGGCACAATTGTCAAACCAGTTTCCTTGGTTTTTCGTTCTAATTTTTTTATTTCAGTTTTATTTAATAAAAGTTTTCGATCACGTCGAGTTTTATGATTAAAATGTGTTCCCCAATCGTATTCATCGATAAACATGTTAACGATATATACCTCACCGTCCTTAATTTGACAGAAACTTTCGGTGATTGAGGCTTTCCCCATTCTTATAGATTTTATTTCAGTTCCAAACAATTGGATACCGGCATCGTATGAATCTAATAGTTCAAATTCAAATCTTGCACGTTTGTTCTTAATTGTAACTTCCTTTTGCACTTTATTTTATTCCAATTAAAATTCGTAACTTTGCCGAAATGTTAAAACAAACATCATACCAAAAATTATGTTAAATGTTTCTAATTTATCACTTCAATTCGGAAAGCGTGTACTTTTCGACGAAGTTAATATAAAATTTACAAATGGCAACTGTTACGGTATTATTGGTGCCAACGGAGCCGGAAAATCTACATTCTTAAAGATTTTATCTGGAGATATCGACCCAACTTCTGGGCATGTTTCTTTAGAAAAAGGGAAAAGAATGTCTGTTTTAGAGCAAAATCACTTTAAATACGACGAATATACAGTTTTAGATACAGTATTACGTGGAAATAAAGTTCTTTATGATATTAAAGAACGTATGGACGCTTTATACGCTAAGGAAGATTTCAACGAAGAAGATGGAATCAAAGCTGGTGAATTAGGTGTTCAATACGAAGAAATGAATGGATGGAATGCAGAATCAGATGCTGCTACATTATTATCTAATGTAGGAATTGAATCTGATATGCATTATACTTTAATGGGAGATTTAGATAACAAAGCGAAAGTACGTATCTTAATTGCTCAGGCTTTATTTGGTAACCCAGACGTGTTAATCTTAGATGAGCCTACGAATGAATTAGACGTTAATACGATATCTTGGTTAGAGGATTTCTTAGGAAACTTTGAAAACACTGTAATCGTTGTATCTCACGACCGTCACTTCTTAGATGCTGTTTGTACTCACATTTGTGATTTAGACTTCTCTAAATTAAACTTATACTCAGGTAACTATACGTTCTGGTACGAGTCTTCTCAGTTAGCTGCGAAACAACGTGCACAACAAAACAAGAAAGCTGAAGAGAAGAAAAAGGAATTACAAGATTTCATTGCTCGTTTCTCTTCTAACGTTGCTAAAGCAAAACAAACTACTTCTCGTAAAAAAATGATCGAGAAATTAAATATTGATGATATCAAACCTTCTTCTCGTCGTTACCCTGCTATTATTTGGGAACAATCTCGTGAAGCTGGTGATCAAATTTTAGAAGTTACAAACTTATCTGCATCTGTAGATGGTGAAACGTTATTTAAAGATGCGAACATCACTTTAAAGAAAGGTGATAAAATTGGTATTTTCTCTCGTAACTCGAAAGCTGTTTCTCAATTCTTCGAAATTTTATCAGGAAATGTACAAGCTGATTCTGGTGAATTTGCATGGGGTATTACAACGACACAAGCATACTTACCATTAGACAATACAAACTTCTTTAAAGAAGATATCAACTTAGTTGATTGGTTACGTCAATATACTGAATCTGACGAAGAACGTCATGAAGAGTTTATGCGTGGTTTCTTAGGAAAAATGTTATTCTCTGGTGACGAAGCATTAAAGAAATCTTCAGTTTTATCAGGAGGTGAAAAAATGCGTTGTATGTTCTCTCGTATGATGTTATTACGTGCTAACGTATTATTATTAGACGAACCAACAGGTCACTTAGACTTAGAGTCGATTACAGCATTAAACAACTCTTTAGTTAACTTTAAAGGAACAATTTTAATGGGTTCTCATGACCACGAATTAATTGAAACAACATGTAACCGTATCATCGAATTAACTCCAAACGGAATTATCGATCGTTACATGACTTACGATGAATTCTTATCTGATCCAAAAGTAAAAGAATTAAAAGCGAAATACTACGCTTAATTTAATTCTAAAATTATCATAAATGAAGTCTAGATTGATTAATCAATCTGGACTTTTTTTTTTATTTCATCAAATAAATTGAAACAAAAAAAAGCCTAGTTAATAAAAACCAGGCTTTTTAATAATATATCTTTTAAAAGATTAGATATCAATTTTTGCGTAATGTGCATTTTGCTCAATAAATTCACGACGTGGCGGTACATCATCTCCCATTAACATCGAGAAAACACGATCTGCTTCTGTCGCACTATCGATAGTTACTTGACGTAATGTACGGAACTGAGGATTAAGAGTTGTGTCCCATAATTGTTCTGCGTTCATTTCCCCAAGACCTTTGTATCGCTGAATTGTTACACCTTTACCATCCGTAGACATTTCTTGTGTTAATTGCTCACGTTCTTTATCATTCCAAGCGTATACAGCTTTTGCTCCTTTTTTAACTAAATATAAAGGTGGAGTTGCGATATAAATATGTCCGTTTTCAATTAACTCTTTCATATAACGGAAGAAGAAAGTTAAAATTAATGTCGCAATGTGAGAACCGTCGACATCGGCATCGGTCATAATTACTACTTTATGGTAACGTAATTTAGAAATATTTAAAGCTTTTGAATCTTCTTCAGTTCCAATAGTTACACCTAAAGCTGTATAGATATTTTTAATTTCTTCGTTGTCTAAAACTTTGTGCGCCATCGCTTTTTCTACATTTAAAATTTTACCACGTAATGGTAAAATCGCTTGAAAATGACGATCACGACCTTGTTTTGCCGTACCTCCGGCAGAATCTCCCTCGACAAGGAATAATTCAGACTCTTCAGGGTTACGAGAAGAACAATCCGCTAATTTTCCTGGTAATCCGCTTCCCCCCATTGGGTTTTTACGTTGTACCATTTCACGTGCTTTCTTAGCAGCTTGACGCGCTTTTGCAGCTAAAATTACTTTATCTACAATTAATTTAGCTTCGTTAGGGTTTTCTTCTAAGAAGTTTGTTAACATCTCAGCAACGATTTTATCAACCGCTGGAGAAACCTCTGAGTTACCTAATTTAGTTTTAGTTTGACCTTCGAACTGAGGTTCCATTACTTTAACAGAAACTACTGCTGTTAAACCTTCACGGAAATCATCACCAACGATCTCAACTTTTTCTTTTGCTAAATTAAAGTTCTCTTCAGCATATTTTTTTAATGTACGAGTTAATGCACGACGGAAACCAGTTAAGTGAGTTCCACCTTCGTGTGTATTAATGTTATTTACGTACGAGTGAACATTTTCTGTATAAGAAGTATTGTATCTCATTGCAACCTCTACAGGAATTCCATCACGTTCTCCTTCCATAAAGATTACTTTATCCATGATAGACTCACGATTACCATCGATAAAAGCAACAAATTCTTTTAATCCTTCTTCAGAGTGAAAAGTTTCAGTTAAAGGATTACCTTCTTCGTCTCTTTCTCGCTCATCAGTTAAAGTAATTGTAATACCTTTATTTAAAAATGCTAATTCGCGTAAACGATTGGCTAACGTAGAATAGTTGTATGTTCTTACTTCTTGGAAAATTGTATCATCTGGTGTAAAAGTAACTGTTGTACCGTTGTGATCCGCTACACCAACCTCTTTTACATCATATAATGGTTTTCCTTTTGAATATTCTTGAATGTATTTTTTACCGTTTTTGAAAACTTCAGCTGATAAGTGATTTGATAGTGCATTAACACAAGAAACACCAACACCGTGTAAACCTCCAGAAACTTTATACGTGTCTTTATCAAATTTACCACCTGCTCCGATTTTAGTCATTACAACTTCTAAAGCAGATTTTCCTTCTTTTTTATGAATATCAACTGGGATACCACGTCCGTTATCTTCTACACGGATTGAATCACCTTCTAAAATCGTCACCTTAATCGTATCACAGTATCCTGCTAACGCTTCGTCAATAGAGTTATCAACAACCTCATAAACTAAGTGATGTAAACCTCTAACTCCGACATCTCCAATATACATTGAAGGACGAAGACGTACGTGCTCCATACCTTCTAACGCTTGGATATTATCCGCCGTATATGTGTTATTACTCATAAATGTATTTCTCTATCTTTTTTAAAACAAACAAATATAGTAAAAATTAGCCACTTTATCATCATAAACATTGGTTAAAAACCAACGATTTCCCATGTAAAATGATAAAAAAAGCCTTGAAAAATTCAAGGCTTTTAAATAATCTAATTAATTAAATTATATATCTTTTTTATGTAGATAAACTACTTTTTTTGTTTCGAAGAAATCTTCCTCAAAAAAGTCAGAAATATTGTGTAATTCAGCATTTGGGAAATCCTTTAACTCTTCCGATAAATCACCACCTTTTAGGTATAATAAACCATTTGGAAGAGGATTTAAAGAATCTTTTTTAAATTTTCCTCTAATCCATTCAGCAAAACGTGGCATTGCTGTAACAGCACGAGAAACTACAAAATCGTATTTGTCGTGTAATTGTTCAGCACGTTTTTGTTCAGCTTTTACATTAGTTAAGCCTAAACCGTCTGCAACCCCTTGTACAACTTTTATTTTTTTACCGATAGAATCCACTAAATGAAAGTTAACATTCGGGAATAAAATTGCCAACGGAATACCAGGTAAACCACCACCTGTACCAACATCTAAGACATCTGATCCATCTTCGAATTTCATTACTTTAGCAATTGCCAAAGAATGTAAAATGTGATTGGTATAAATTTCTTCGATGTCTTTACGAGAAACTACATTAATTTGTTCATTCCACTGCTTATATAAATCGCCAACTTTATTGAATTGTTCGATTTGTTTTTCAGTTAAATCAGGAAAATATTTTAAAATTAAATCCATATAGATTAAATGATTTCAGAAACTTTGTTGCAAATATACTCCAACAATTTTGTGTCTGCATCAGTAAATGGATCAATTGTGTGAGAATCGATATCAATTTGCCCAATATTTTCTCCATTTTTGAAAATTGGCATTACGATTTCTGCTTTTGTTTCGATTGAACAAGCCAAATAATTATCTTGCGCGTATACATCTGGCACCACAAAAGTCTCGTTAGATTCTGCAACTTGACCACAAATTCCTTTTCCGTAAGGTATAATTGTATGATCTGTTTCTGCCCCAACGTATGGTCCTAATTTTAATTCGTTTTTATCTCCATTTTTAAAATAAAAACCAACCCAATTGTAATGCGATATTTCATCTGATAATAATTGACAAACTTTTTGTAATTTTTCTTCAACACTAATTTGTCCTTCAAAAATCACATCAATTCTTTTATTTAAACTTTCCATTATATACTATATTCTTTTCACAAAAATAAGCAATAGAAATTGACGAATATCTTAGAAGAATCATAAAGTAAAAATCATCTATCAAAAATTATTCTAACCGATTTTTTTTCTAAATATCACTAGATAAGTATTGATATTTTATTTTAGGGATTGATTTAAACAATCTAAGAAATAAAAAAATCATCAAACTATTTCTTCTATATTTGTTCAACTATCCTGTTTAAACGATGAAACAATACAAACCATTAATATTTTTCTTACTTCGATTTTTAGGATCATATGTACTTATGATTTTAATATACAATTGGTATTTAAATCAATTTTTACCGAACGGGATTCCAGATCCTTTCACAAAATTCAGTTCAGATTTAGCAGCTAAAGGATTTAATTTTATAGGAATTGAAACAAAATCAATTCACTACGGACAAGAAAATTTTATGCGATTGCTTGTTGATGGTAAATTTGCATCAATCGTAAATGAAGGTTGCAATGCAATTTCTGTTTTAATTATTTTTGTTGCTTTTATATTAGCCTTTTACACCACTTTTAAACAGACATTTTTATACATCATCATCAGTTTAATTTTACTTTTTGTGATGAATATTTTTAGAATAATTTTATTGACATATATCTATAGATTTCTTCCTGAATATTCAAAAATGTCTCACGATTATTTGTTCCCTGCAATTATATATGGATCAATTATCGTTTTATGGATTGTATGGATTAAAGGATTTGTAATTAAAAAGAAAACTGATGCCGAATAAAATTTTACGTTATGCAATTGCAGGATTATTAGTCTTTGGATTGATCGCTGTTAGAATGTTTGAAACTAAATTATTCTATGATCCATTATTGGCATTCTTCAAAAATTCAAACCACACGATTTTACCACAAATGGATTTAATAAAATTATACACTCATGTATTTTTTCGTTACATGATCAATCTATTTTTGACTGTAATTATAGTTAAAATATTATTTTGGAAACAGAGTTATGTAAAATTCACGATAATTGTCGGAATTATTGGATTTGTTCTTCTCTTACCAATTTATGCATATATGCTGAATAATAATTTGAATTTTGGCGAAATGATATTCTTCTACGTCAGAAGATTCTTAATTCAGCCAATGTTTATGATTATTTTAATTCCTTGTTTTTATTATCAAGAAATACGAAATAAAAAAGCGACTCTAAATTGAGTCGCTTTCTCTTTATATTTTATTTTTATTTTCTTCTACTTTTCGGTCTTCTTTTTTCAACTTTCTATATTTAAAAAGCCATCCTAAAAATCCACCTAAAATTAAACCAATTCCTACGCCACCAATTATTCCGATTGAGAAACTTAATTCTTTCACCATCAAATCAAAAACTGTATGTGTTGTGTTAAACATCACATAAGCCATGATTAGTAATAAAATTCCGATTATTGATGAGTACGACATAGTATTCTTAGATATTAAAATAAATCAGCAATCATACGTTGGCGAACTGCCTCGTATAAAATAGCTCCGGCTGCAACAGATACATTTAAAGATGCAGTTTGCCCAGCCATTGGTAATTTAATAATTTTATCAGAAATTTTGATGATAGAATCTGAAACTCCGTCCTCTTCACTTCCCATTACAATTGCAGTTGGAACTGAAAAATCTGCATCGTAAATATATTCTGCTGATTTTTCTGAAGCTGAGAAAATAGAAATTCCTGAAGATTGTAAATATCTTACAACATTAACTAAATTAGTTTCTTTACAAACTGGAATATTAAATAATGCTCCTGTCGAAGTTTTGATTGCATCTGCATTAACTGAAGCCGAACCTTTAGCTGGAATGATAATCGCATCTACACCAACACATTCTGCTGTACGAGCAATAGCACCAAAGTTACGAACGTCACTAACACGGTCTAAAATTAAAATGAATGGAGTTTTTCCTTGTTCCCAAACTTGAGGTAATACATTTTCGATCGAATCAAATTCGATTGGCGAAATAAATGCATAAACTCCTTGGTGGTTTTTTCCTGTAAAACGATTTAACTTTTCTACTGGAACATAACTAACAGGAATTTCATACTCAGTTACTAATTTTCTCAATTCAGAGAAAATTTCACCTTGTAATCCTTTTTGAATAAAAATTTTATCGATTGTTTTTCCCGCTTCAATCGCTTCAATTACAGGTCTAAGACCAAAAATACCTCCTTCGTTTTTCATAAGTGCAAAGATACAATTATTTACCAATCCTTTTCTTTACTTTTTGGATATAATGTGGCAAACCTGTCGCCAAAGCAAATGAAAGAATTAAAATAGCAACGATACTCCACAAATTCAGCTTAAAATTAATTAATCGAAACAATAAACTTCCAGCTAAAAAAAACATAATAAAAGTTTGAAAATAAAAATGTTGTACCATTTCTCTTCCAACCTTTGTTCTCTTTACAAAAAAGATTAACAATAATAGAATTACAATAGAAAGTATAGCTGGGTATTTCATGATGATTAAATAATTAATTCCAAAAATAGTTATATTTATTCTATTTTTGTTTTTATAACAATCGAAATAAAATGCAACAATATTTAGACTTATGTAGCAAAGTAATGAACGAAGGTTCGTTAAAAGAAGACCGAACAGGAACAGGAACTAAAAGTATTTTTGGTTACCAAATGCGTTTCGATTTAAGTGAAGGATTTCCTTTAGTTACGACTAAAAAATTACATTTAAAATCGATTGTGCACGAATTACTTTGGTTTTTAAAAGGTGAAACAAACATCAAATATTTAACTGATAATGGTGTTAGAATTTGGAACGAATGGGCAGATGAAAATGGTGATTTAGGACCAGTTTACGGTAAACAATGGCGTTCTTGGGGAAAACCTGATGGCGAAGTTATTGACCAAATAAAAGTAGCTATTGATCAAATAAAAAACAATCCTGATTCACGTCGAATCATTGTTTCAGCATGGAATGTAGGAGAATTAGATCAAATGGCTTTAGCTCCTTGTCATGCTTTTTTTCAGTTTTATGTAAACGACGGGAAATTATCTTTACAATTATACCAACGTAGCGCTGATATTTTTTTAGGCGTTCCTTTTAATATTGCATCTTACGCATTATTACAAATGATGGTTGCACAAGTTTGCGATTTAAAGGTTGGAGATTTTGTTCATACGTTTGGAGATGCACATATTTACACAAATCATTTTGAACAAGTACAATTACAGTTATCTCGTAAACCTCATCCTTTACCTCAAATGAAAATTAATCCGAACATAAAAGATATTTTTGAATTTACTTACGAGGATTTTGAATTAGTAAATTACGAAGCTCATCCACATATCAAAGGAATAGTAGCTGTTTAAAAATCTTTTCAATTTAAATTATCGCAAAAAGCTTCAAAATGAAAATATTAAATTCATTTTGAAGCTTTTTTTATTATATACAAGTATAAAAATCTAATTTAATTGTTTGTTACAAGAATAATTTTAATCTAAAATAAACGTTTAACACAAAATATTTAACACAATTAAAAATTCAAATTCAATATATTAGCACTTCAACCAAATAAAAGATTAACACTACACATGAAACGAAATTTATTTTGTATTGGATTAATATTATCCTCATTTACTACTTATGTTTCTGCACAAGAGAATAATAATATTATTCCGACAGAAAATACATTAAAAAATAAAATTGTTGATTTATCCAATGTTGAAAGAGTCATTTCTCAATCAATCAATTCTAAATCTGAACAATTTTCAATTAAACTACCAAGTATAGATGCTTCTAAAACTGAACAATTTATTTTAATAGAACGCCAATTACTAAGTGAAGAATTACAACAAAAATATCCTTCAATAAAGTCGTATATAGGATACTCAACAGTAAATCCAGGTAAAAGAATAAGTTTAAGCTATTCTCCTACTAAAGGTGTGAACACAATTGTTTATGATTCGGATGAAAAATATATTATCGAAAAAGTTAATGATAATTACGAAATTTTCACGAAAGATGCTTTTCCTCGATTAAATGACTTCAATTGTGGTGATGTTGATTCATTTACAACAGAACCAAGAACTAATATAATAAATAATCCTGCTACTTACAGAAAATATCGTTTAGCAGTAGTTACCGATTACGAGTTTAATAGATATGTAACACCTGCTTCACAAACTCCGACTTACGAAACATCTTTAGCTGCGGTTGTACAAACGATGACGTATGTGACACCAATTTACGAAAATGATTTATCTATTACTTTCGAATTAATTGATGGTTTAGACCAAGTAAGTTATTTGACTGATGAATCGGATCCCTATGGATCAGAATATAATCAAAAAACTCAATCTTTATTAAATACACATATCGGTGCTGAAAACTACGATATCGGAATGTTATTTACGAATAAAACTGGTGGTGGTAACGCTGGTGCAATTGGTTCTGTTTGTAATGATAATATTAAAGGGTCTGCTTATTCTGGTGGAATTTATTCTGGTTATCCTATTTTTGCATACGTTGTTGCTCATGAAATGGGTCATCAATTTGGAGCTAATCATACACATGCTAGAAACGAAGGTTATGGAGCTAACAGAGAAATAGGAAGTGGTGAAACCATCATGGGTTACGCTGGAGTAACTGGCTCGCATGATATAACAACACAAGAAAAAACGCTAGGTCAATTTCATCATTATAATTTAGCTCAAATCAATACCTATTTAGGAAATCAAACTTGTGGATATATTACTCCATCTACAAATACACCACCTGTTGCTAATATAGGAAGCAGAGCCACTTATCAGGTTCCTAAAGGAACAGCTGTAAAATTAATTGGATCTGCAACAGATGCTGACGGCGATTCTTTAACTTATTCATGGGAACAATCAAATCCTTTAACAACAAGTACAGGAAATAACTTTAAAAACTCAAGTAGTTTCAATACAGATGGTGCTAACTTTAGAGTAAAAGCCCACTCAAATGATCCTGTAGGATATTTCCCTCCTTTAGCACAAGTATTAAATGGAAATTTAAGAACAACTTGGAATACAGTATCTGATGTCCAAAAAAACATGGCGTTTACTTTTCAAGTACGAGACAATAATCCACAAGGAGGACAAATTGATGCTAAAAATATTAATTTATTAATTAGAAATTCAGGCCCATTTCAAGTTACTGGTATTGATTTAAATCAAACTTTTGTTTCTGGAGAACCTTATAACTTAACTTGGGATGTTGCAGGTACTGATGGTACAGGAATAAATGTTCAAAACGTAGCCATTAAACTAACAACTGATAAAGGTCAAACTTTTACTACTCTAGTAGAAAGTACGCCAAATAACGGACAAGCTACAATTACAATTCCGAGCGAAATTAGTGCAGAAAGTGCTAATATAATTGTAGAATCTATCGGAAATGTATTTTATGCTGCAAGCCCTGAGATTGCCATCAATTATGAAATTTCATTAGATTGTCAAACTTTTGAAACATCTACAACATACAATATTCCAGATCGTGTTGGTTCACAATCAGGTGGTGTTCTTGTAACTATTCCTGCTAATACTGGAGCAACTGGTACGATCGAAGATCTTTCACTAAAAACTGATATCACACATCCAGATGCGAATCAATTAAGTTTATATTTCATGAAAGTAAATGTTGATCGTAACTATGTAAATCTATATAACAGATCATGTGAACTAAACACTCCTAATCTTAATTTTATTTTCAGTGCAAAAGGTGGAAACCTATACGATAATTGTGGGACAGATTTTGCTCATGTTACTGGTACAACTGTAGATTTTAACAATTATATTGGCTATAATGTAAGAGGTACATATCGTTTAGCTGTCTATGATAATGTAATTAATGATACTGGAACAGTTAATAAGGTAACTTTACAAGCTTGTAGCAGAACAGCAACAACTTTAAATGTTGGTGATTTAGTTAAAAACAAAGAATTTGGAATTTTCCCAAATCCAAATAACGGAAACTTCAACATTCGTTTAGAAACTAAAGCTCCTAACTTTACTGCTGATATTGTAAACATGGCTGGTCAAACAGTTTCAACACAAAAAATCAATACAACATCTTTAAATGTTGCTGATTACAGAGTTAATGTTTCACATTTACCAAAAGGAGTTTACATTGTTAATATCAATGATGGAAACCAAACACAATCTAAAAAATTAATCATCAAATAAGATTAAATTCATAACTTTAAAAAACCTCAGCTTACTGAGGTTTTTTTTTATTTTAAACCTAAGCAAATGAAAAAATTATTCGTTATTATTCCAATTATTCAAGTTTTCTTTTCTATTAGTTGTACAACTAACAATGCAGAAATAAAAAATCAACAGAAAGATATTACTGCTAATGAAATCCTGATTACTTTAAGAGAAAATACCTTGGAGAACTATGATTCGATTCAGTTGATCAATACAGCTGAAGAATATTATAAAATTACGAATATTATAAATTCAATTAGAATGCCCGGAATTGATTTCAAAGAAGTTGATTTCAGATCAAATTCAGTTGTATTAATTAATATGCTAACAGATAATTACTCTGATTTTGAAATTTATCCAAAAACTAAAAATGAAACTACAACCGTTTTTTATTCAGGAATCTATTATGAAGAAAATCAAATGCCATTTAAAAACATTCGATTAGTTAAGTTGATTGAAATTCCTAAAACTAAAAAAATCGAATCCTTTAGACCAATGCATTAATCCAATGTAACAAATCAAAAAAATAATCGTCTAATTACGAAAATCATTCAATGAAAAAATCAATCCTATATATAACAACAGCATTTGCGTTCACGTTTGGTGGAAACGCAATGGCACAAATAATGTCTCAACCACCGAGTTATAACGAAAATCAAAAAGATGCTTTAAAAATTTATCGCGCAGAAGCTGAACGTATAAACAATTTAGTTCATACCAAATTAGATTTGAAGTTTGACTACGCCAAACAACATGCTTTGGGAGAAGCTTGGATAACATTAAAGCCTCATTTTTACGCAACAAATAAATTAACTTTAGACGCTAAAGCTATGTTAATTCATGAAGTTGCCTTAGTACAAGGAACTACGAAGAAAAAATTAAATTTTTCGAATGATGAAAATCAATTATACATTGATTTAGATAAAGAATATAAAAAAGATCAAGAATATACCGTTTACATCAAATATACAGCTCGTCCGAACGAAGTAAAACAACAAGGAAGTGCCGCTATTAGTGATGCGAAAGGTTTATATTTCATCAATCCTGATGGATCTGAACCGAATAAACCAACACAAATTTGGACACAAGGCGAAACAGAAGCGTCATCTTGTTGGTTTCCTACAATCGATAAACCAAATCAAAAAACATCGCAAGAAATTTATTTAACTTATCCAGAAAAATATGTTTCGTTATCAAATGGTTTATTAAAATCGTCGAAGAAAAATACAGACGGAACTAAAACTGATTACTGGAAATTTGATTTCAAACATGCACCTTATTTATTCTTTGTCGGAATCGGAGATTATGCTGTAATCAAAGACAAATGGAAAAATTTAGATGTTGATTATTTTGTAGAACCTGAATACAAAGATTACGCAAAAGAAATTTTTGGAATGACTCCGGATATGATCACTCATTTCTCTAATTTATTAGATTATCCATTTCCATGGGACAAATATCACCAAATGACTGCTCGTGATTATGTATCAGGTGCGATGGAAAATACTGGAGCGGTTTTATTTTATGATGCTGTACAGCAAAAACCTGGACAATTAATTGATGAAAATACAGCCGAAGCAGTTATTGCTCACGAATTATTTCATCATTGGTTTGGAGATTTAGTTACAACAGAAAGTTGGGGAAATCTAACTGTAAATGAATCTTTTGCTAATTATTCTGAATACTTATGGTTTGAACATCGCTACGGAAAAGAATTCGCTGATAGGCATCAATTCGAAGCGATAAGAGGTTATAAAATGGGAGATAATTTTGAAAAAAAATTAGTTCGTCCTCATTACAACACTCGCGAAGATATGTTTGATGCTGTATCTTACAACAAAGGTGGAGCAATTTTACACATGTTACGTAATTTCTTAGGTGACGAAGCCTTTTTTAAAGGTTTAAATCATTATTTAAATGCGAATAAATACAAAGCTACCGAAGCTGTTCATTTACGATTAGCATTAGAAGAAATTTCTGGTCGCGATTTAAATTGGTTCTTTAATCAATGGTTTAATTCGAATGGGCATCCAAAATTAACTATTGCTTACGATTACAATGCTTCAACTAAAAAGGTTAAAGCTACAGTAAAACAAGATCCAAAATTGATGTTCGAATTCCCTATTGCATTTGATGTTGTAGAAAATGGAGTTGCTAAGCGTCATCAAGTTTGGGTCAGTAAATCAATAGAAAATTCATTTGAATTTGATGCAACTAAAAAACCAGACGTTGTAATTCCAAACGCGAATCAAGTCTTGTTAGCTGATATTAATGATAATAAGTCAATCGAGGAATTTATAGCACAATACAAAGCTGGTAAAGGAGAATTTGACACACGTCGTTTAGCTGTTGAAGCTTTTATTAATGCACAAGCAACTAATCCAAAAGCTTTAGATGCTTTAGTATTGGCATTGGATGATTCTTTCGATGGAATTAGAAGTATCGCAATCCAAGGATTAGATCCAAAATCGCCAAAAACAATGGAAAAAGCAAAAGCTAAATTATTAGAAATTGCTTCAAAAGATCCAAAAACTAAGACTCAAGGTGATGCGATTGAACTTTTAAACACGGCTGGAATTTTTGATCAGAATGTTTTCACTACAGCTTCTCAAAGTAAATCTTTCCGTGTACAAGGTGGTGCAATTGCTGGAATCTTAAAACAGAATCCGAATTCAATTGAACAATTTAAAAATATTAGCGACGATGTTATCAAATCAAGCGATGGTTTAGTTAGTCAATTCTTACCTATATGGATTAAAAACAATCAATTAGATAAAGCTAAATTAGTTGGTGAAAATGCAGCATTTTATGAATTATTAAAATTCCAAGACCCTGCTGCAGGTCAAACATATGAAGAAGCTTTTAAATGGATTATGTCTAACGACACAGCAGAAGCTACAGCTTCAATTACAGCTACTTTTACGCGTTATTATGGTTATTTTAAAACTGAAAATCCGATGATTTCTAATTTAATTAAACAAACAGCGAATAAAGGATTAGCTTTAAAATCGGAAGCATATAAAAAACAAAGCAACAAATCGATTGAAAAACAAGTTACCGCATTGAAAAATGCCATCGATAAAATGAAATAATTAAATATTTTTATATATTTATAAAGCTATTCTCGTGAGGGAATAGCTTTTTTAGCCTTATAAAGTAACATATGATGAAACTTATAGTAGCCAAGGCAAGCAATAATGTTATTGGAGATAATAACAACTTGATTTGGCACCTACCTAACGACTTAAAACATTTTAAGAATTTAACTACAAATCACCCGATTGTAATGGGGCGTAAAACCTACGAATCTTTAGGAAGACCACTTCCAAATCGTACCAATATTATTATTACACGCGATACAAATTTTGAAGATGAAAAAGTAGTAATTACTCATTCTTTAGAAGCTGCAATTGATAAAGCGAAAGAAATCAATCCAGATTATTTTATAATTGGTGGTGGAGAAATCTACAAACAATCTATGCTTTTAGCAGATGAATTATATATTACTGAAGTTCATCACGAATTTGATGGAGATACATTTTTTCCTGAAATTGACGAAGAAACATTTGAAGAAGTTCAGCGAGAAAATCACCTCAAAGACGATAAACATCCTTACTCATACTCTTTCGTAACTTATAAAAGAATCGAAGATTAAGGGGATAATATTGTAAATGGTTCCACTGGAATATTACGTAAAACACCAAATAATACAATAATTACAAGTAAAGTAATCAAAAAATATTTGTTGGATAACAATGGAATTTTTACTGATTTATTAAATATAAAATTATAGATCAGAAGTAAAAAAACGACTAAAATCAAAGGCGAAAACAAAACAAATAATGCATTAAAACGGAATGCTTCGGCTATTTCTAAATGCAATAAATGATGTATCGCTCGCTGTGTCCCACAACCTGGACAATTAATTTTAAACAATAAATTGGACGGACAACGTAAAAATGAAGTTCCATTATCAGACGGATTATTCTGATAGAAATAATAAATAAATGCTCCACCCAATAAAAGGATGGAGCATAATTTTATAATAATATTTCGATTAATTTTAGTTGTTTCCATAACATAATTCAAGTTTAAAACTACAACAAAAGCATTAAACAATCAACAATAGAAAAATAAAAAAGGAAGGTTAAATAACCTTCCTTTTTCTATATTAATGTGAAATATTTTCAACCGCTTTTGGATCGTGTTTATGCTTAAATAACACTGCAAAGAAGATTGCAATTACTAATGCATAAGCCGCAAAAGTTAACCAGATGTTGTGCCAATCTTTAAACATTAAAGGATTATCAAAAACACCATTTGTAATCGTAATACCTCTTTCTTTTACAAAATCCATCATTAAATTATTATCTGGAGTTGTATCTAAAAACTGAGCTAATTCTGTCGTATTATTAAATGATTTTGTGAAATATTTGTCAATCAACCATCCTGAAGTTAAACTTCCGAATACTGCTCCAAATCCGTTTGTCATCATCATAAATAAACCTTGTGCTGATGAACGCATTTTAGAATCTGTTGTTGTTTCTACGAATAATGAACCTGAAATATTGAAGAAATCAAATGCCATTCCGTAAACAATACATGATAAAATAATCATCCATAAGTTACCTGCTGGATCAGAGAATCCTAATAAACCGAAACGTAATACCCAAGCTAACATCGAGATTAACATTACATTTTTAATACCGTATTTCTTCAAGAAAAATGGAATTGCTAGAATGAATAAAGTCTCAGATACTTGAGAAATTGACATGATGATTGTAGAATACTTAACTACGAAAGAATCTGCAAATTTAGGAAAGTGTTTAAACTCGTCTAAGAAAACATCTCCATATGCGTTAGTTAATTGTAAAGCTCCTCCTAAGAACATCGCGAAGATGAAGAATAAAGCCATTTTGTAGTTAGCGAATAATTTAAAAGCGTCTAACCCTAAGATTTGAGTTAAGCTTGCATTTTCGTCAATTGTTTTTTGTGGCTTACATGCAGGCATTGTAAAGAATGCGTATAGACCTAAGATTGCTGCTGCAAAACCAGCAATATAAAATTGAACTTCAGTAGCTTTATTTCCTGTAAGATTTGTAATCCACATTGCTACGATAAATCCTACTGTTCCCCAGACACGAATTGGTGGAAAATCTTTTACAACATCGTAATTATTCGATTTTAAAACCGTGTACGAAATTGAATTATTTAAAGCAATAGTTGGCATATAACAAGCCATTGCCATCAACATTACCCAGAAAAAAGTATTTGGATCCTCAACCTGTGGAATGTAGAAAAGAACTACTGCGTAGGCGATATGCAAAATTCCATAAAGTTTTTCAGCATTTACCCATCTATCTGCAATAATACCTGTAATAGTCGGCATAATTAACGAAGCAAAACCCATTGTTGCGAAAATCAACCCAAATTTTGTTCCATCCCATTGCTTTGTACCAAACCAATAGTTTGCAATTGTAATTAACCATGCACCCCATACAAATAGTTGCAGGAAGTTCATTATTGTTAGTCTAATTTTTAAAGACATAATTTATAAATAGAGATTATTTAGTTTCTAAGATTTTCTATTTCATCACGAAGACGAGCAGCTAATTCGTAATCCTCATTCATTACTGCTTTTTTCATTTCTTCTTCTAATTCGTCTTGCGACCAATGCGAAAAATCAGATGATAATTCTTCCTCTTCAATCAAATCAATTTCATCATCAATTTGATCTAAAGTGTGTTGTATATTTTCTTCTTCCTCTTGTGTTATATCTAAATGGATTCCTGCTTTTTCCACAACATGTTCGTATGCAAAAATAGGAGCATTAAAACGAACCGCTAGTGCAATAGCGTCTGAAGTACGCGAATCAATTTCTGAACGCTCTCCTTCATTATTTACAAAAACGATATTAGAATAAAAAACGCCATCTTCTAACTTGTAGATATATACAGATTCTACATCAATTTTGTATGCTTCGCCTAGACTAACAAATAAATCGTGCGTTAATGGACGTGGTGGAGTAATGTCTTTTTCTAATGCCAAAGCAATTGATTGTGCTTCGAAACTTCCAATAATAATTGGCAATTTTCGAGTCCCCGACTCCTCTTCAAGAATTAAAGCGTATGCACCAGTCTGAGTTTGACTGTATGAAATACCTTTTATTACTAAGCTTATTAAATTGTTCATTTGGGCGTAAAGTTACCAAAAAATGATTAAATATTAATGATGTTTTAACACATAAAAAAATCCGAACCAATTGATTGGTTCGGATTTATATTATTTTATGAAATTACCTATTTAAATTAAGCAACTCCTTTTAATTTTTTAACCTCTTCGATTAATTTTGGAACAACTTCGAAAGCATCTCCAACAATACCATAATCAGCAGCTTTAAAG
Organism: Faecalibacter macacae; assembly: GCF_003687725.1. Taxonomy (GTDB): domain Bacteria; phylum Bacteroidota; class Bacteroidia; order Flavobacteriales; family Weeksellaceae; genus Empedobacter; species Empedobacter macacae. The sequence goes on along the minus strand of NZ_RDOJ01000003.1, from coordinate 52,770 downwards.
AAAGGAGCTTCAGCATCATTATTAATAACTACGATAGTTTTAGAACCATTAACACCAGCTAAGTGTTGGATTGCTCCAGAAATACCAATTGCAATGTATAAATTTGGTGCAATCGCTTTACCTGTTTGCCCTACGTGCTCTGCATGAGGTCTCCATCCGATATCAGCAACTGGCTTAGATGACGCTGTTGCAGCTCCTAATAACTGTGCTAATTCTTCAATCATTCCCCAGTTTTCTGGTCCTTTTAAACCACGACCTGCAGAAACTACAACTTCAGCTTCTTTTAAGTCGATTGCTCCTGTTTGAGCAACTTCTACACCAGTAACTTTTACTTTTGCATCTGCATCAGAAACTGATACTGAAACAGCCTCTTCAGATCCTGCAACTGCATTTTCCTTTACTCCAAAAGAGTTTTGTAATAAAGTTACAACTGCTTTTCCTGAAACAGCTACAGTTTCAATTCCTTTTCCTGAAAATGCTTTACGCGCAACAGTTAAAGGCGCAACTGCAGTAGGAGCTTTCTCTACATTAGTTACTAAAGAAGCATTTAATTTTAATGCTAATAATGGAGCGAAAGAAGCACCATCATTTGTTGATGGAACAACAACTACTTCACCAGCAGCTAATTCAGCAACTGCTTTTGCGTAAGAATTTGCATCAAAGTTTTTTAAAGCAGCGTTATCTACTTTTAAAACTTTTGTAGCTCCATATTTATATAACTCATCCGAAGATTCTGTTACATTGAAAGCGATAGCAGTAACTGTATCTCCAGCTACATCCGCAATTGCTTTAGCGTAAGCAACTGCTTCTAATCCTGCTTTTTTATATTTTCCGTCGTGAGACTCTGCGTAAACAAAAATTGCCATTTTAAATAGTTTTTAGATTGATTATTAGATTGCTTTTGCCTCTTCGTGTAATAAACGAACTAATTCTGCCACGTTATCTTTATCAACTAAAGTAACGTTTCCACGAGATGCTGGTTTTTCGTAACCTACTACTTCCACATTAGTAGATGTAGCCTCAGCAGCAACAACTGTGATTTGTTTTGTTCTTGCTTGCATAATTCCACGCATGTTTGGAATTCTTAAAGCTGCCTCATCAACTAAACCTTTTTGTCCTGCGATTACAGCTGGTAAAGTAACTTCTACGTTTTCTTTTCCACCATCGATTTCACGAACAGCTTTAGCAGTAGAGCCTTCAACTTCTAAACCAATACATCCGTTTACGAAACCGTAATCTAATAATCCTGCAACCAATCCTGGTACAGCACCACCATTATAATCAATAGATTCTTTTCCTGTTAATACAATATCGTATCCTCCTTCTTTTGCAGCTTTAGCAATTTGAGTTGCAACAAAGAAATCATCACGAGCATCTGCATCGATACGAATACCTTCATTTGCTCCAATTGCTAATGCTTTGCGCATTACAGCATCAACTGATGCATCACCAACTGTTAATATTGTAACTGTAGCACCTGCTTTTTCTTGTAACTCAACAGCTTTATTTAAACTGAACTCGTCATGAGGGTTAATTACGAATTGTACACCGTTTTTATCAAACGATTTTCCATCTCCTGTGAAGTTGATTTTTGCTGTAGTATCTGGTACACTACTAATACAAACTAATATCTTCATAATTTTGGGTTTATTTTCTTTATGGTAAATTTAATTAATTTATTTTACTATGCAAGCATAATAAAGATTATTTCTTAACAATCTCGTTAGACTGACTATTCAGCTGATTGTTATATACTCTATTTGAAACTAATATACTAAATTCATACAATATCCAAAGTGGAATTGTAACTAAGATCATACTATACAAATCGTTTGGTGTAATAGCAGCTGCAATTACTAAAACAACGATAAATGCATGCTTTCTATACGTCTTTAAAAACATTGGTGTAAGTATACCAATACTAGTTAAGAAATATACAAATACAGGCAATAAAAACATTAATCCCATAGATAATAACAATTGAACAAATAAGTCGATATAACTTGGTAAAGTCCATGTATTTCCTACTTTAAAAGGATCATATGTAAATAAAAACTGTGTACAAAGTGGTATTAGTAAAAAGTAACTAAATAAAACTCCTAATATAAAAAAGAACGAAACAGCACAAATTGTAGCTCCTGCATATTTACGTTCAGTTTCTTTTAAAGCTGGTCGAATAAATTTCCATAATTCATAAATAATATATGGAATTGCCAATATTACTCCACATACAATAACAGCAAAAAACTGAGAGGTAATTTGTCCTGATGGATTAAGGTTTGTTAAATCTTTAGATATATCAAAAGCTTCTTTATAAATCACACCAAAACCAGTTAATTGTCCAAATGCATTGAACCAATCAAATGTTGGAAAAGTTGATTTTAGAGGAGCCATTATTATATATTCAACAAACTCATCCCAGAAAAAAGCCACCACTAAAGAAGTGATTACAACAGCAATTACAGAACGAATAAGATGACCTCTTAATTCTCCTATATGTGCTAAAAAAGACATATCTGTTTTTCCGCTCGCTGCCATATTATTCTATTCCTTCGTTTAAAATTGAGTGAATATCTAAAATACCAAAATAATTGTTATTTTCATCAACAACAACTAATTGTCCAATACTATTTTGTCTTAAAGTATCTAAAGCAACACGTGCTTTTTCATCTTTATTAATTGTTTTTGGAGACATTGTTGCGATATCTTTCGCTGTTAAAGCGCTAAAATCTTGATATTTTAATAACATACGACGTAAATCTCCGTCAGTTACAACACCTAAAATCTTATCATTCTCTAAAACAACCGTAATACCATGTTTTCCTGAAGTTAAAGAATTAATTACATCAATAATAGAAGAATCTGGACTTACATAAGGACGCTTATTTGCATCGACAATATTTTCAACTGTCCATAATAATCTTTTTCCTAATGCACCACCTGGATGATATTTAGCAAAATCTTCAGATTTAAATTGTCGCATTCTCATTAAAGCTACTGCCAATGCATCTCCCATAACCAATTGCGCAGTCGTAGAAGAAGTTGGAGCTAAATTAACTAAACACGCTTCTTTTGATACATTTACATCTAAAACAATATCAGAATTTTTAGCTAATTCAGATTTCAAATTAGCAGTTAAACCTATTAAACAAGAAGAATATTGTTTTAAAATGGGAGCCAAATAAGTAATTTCTGGCGTGTTTCCACTTTTAGAAATACAAATCACAACATCTTCTTTTTGTAACAATCCTAAATCACCATGAATCGCTTCCGATGCATGTAAAAATTGAGATGGAGTTCCTGTAGAATTTAATGTCGCTACAATTTTATTTGCAATATGCGCACTTTTTCCAACACCAACAATCACCAATTTTCCTTGCGTACTATATATCGCTTCTACTGCATCAATAAAACTATCGTTTATTCTTGACGCTATCGCTTGTAGCTCTAAAATCTCTTCTTGAAAAACTTTTTGAGCAATTTCTATAAAATCTCTTCTTTCCAAAACAAAAAGTATGTCTATTTTTATTTTTTTCCGTATCTTTAACCTCCTTTTTCAACTCTAATTCAATGGAATAATTATTGAAGAGTTAAATCAGGAGTCAAATATAGGAACTATTTAATTTATAATATTAATTTTAGTCTTTTGTGTAGATGGAAGCCACTTCGAAGAACTTAACATCTTATCTTAAAAAATACTTTGGTTTCGACCAATTTAAGGGACAGCAACATGAAATTATTACATCATTATTAAACAATGAAGATGTTTTCGTTTTAATGCCTACCGGAGGAGGTAAGTCATTATGTTATCAATTACCGGCACTAATGTCAGATGGAGTTGCAATTATCGTTTCGCCTTTAATTGCACTAATGAAAAATCAAGTAGACGCTATTCGTGGAATTTCGGAAAATGACGGAATCGCCCATGTTTTAAACTCTTCCTTGAACAAGTCAGAAACTAAAACAGTAATGACAGATATCAAAAATGGTATCACAAAAATGCTTTATGTAGCACCAGAATCTTTAACTAAAGAAGAATACATTGACTTCTTTAAATCTGTTAAAATTTCTTTTTTCGCTATTGATGAAGCACACTGTATATCTGAATGGGGACACGATTTCCGTCCAGAGTATAGAAATTTAAAAGCAATTATAAACAAAATTGGAGAAGCTCCAATCATTGCTTTAACTGCAACTGCAACACCAAAAGTACAGGAGGATATCCAAAAAACTTTAGGAATGCAAACTGCAAAAGTTTTCAAAGACTCGTTTAACCGTGCGAACTTATTTTATGAAGTTCGTCCAAAAGTTAATCAAGACAAAGAAATCGTAAAGTTTATCAAACAAAACGAAGGAAAATCGGGAGTTATTTACTGTTTAAGTCGTAAAAAAGTTGAAGAATTTACTCAGCTTTTACAAGTAAACGGTATTAATGCTATTCCATATCACGCAGGTTTAGATGCAAAAACACGAAGCAAGCATCAAGATATGTTCTTGATGGAAGACGCTAGTGTGGTTGTTGCTACAATTGCTTTTGGTATGGGGATCGATAAACCAGATGTGCGTTTTGTAATACATTACGATATGCCAAAATCTTTAGAAAGTTATTATCAAGAAACTGGTCGTGCTGGTCGTGACGGCGGCGAAGGACATTGTATTTCTTTCTACGATTACAAGGATATCGAGAAGTTAGAAAAATTCTTAGCTAGTAAACCAGTTGCTGAACGTGAAGTTGGTATGCAATTACTTTCTGAAGTTGTAGCCTATTCTGAGACATCAATGTCTCGTCGTAAATTCTTATTACATTATTTTGGTGAAGAATTTGACGAAAAAGATGGTCCTGGTGCTAACATGGATGATAATATGCGTAATCCAAAGAAAATGATTGAAGCAAAAGAAGATGCTTTAAAAACTTTGGAAATTGTATTAAAAACAAGTCAAAAATTAAAATTAAACGACATTGTTAATGTTTTAGTTGGTAAAGAAACTTCAGTTATTAAATCATATAATTTACAAAACGAGGATTTTTTCGGTTTTGGAAAAGATAGAGAAGATTACTACTGGAAATCAATTTTACGTCAACTAATTGTACATTGTTATTTAGAAAAAGAAATTGAAACTTACGGAACTTTAATCGTTACAAAAGAAGGAAAGGACTTTATAGCTAATCCAACTTCTTTTAAAATTGCTGAAGATATTGACTTTAAAAAATTATTAACAGAAGGTAGCTTGGACAAAGAAGAAGTTTCTACTGCTCCGGCTGCTTATGATGATAATTTATTGAAACAATTAAAAGAACTTCGTAAGAAAATTTCAAAAAAGCATAACATTCCACCATTTGCTGTTTTTCAAGACACAAGTTTGGATGATATGACAATGCAGTACCCAACAACCATCAAAGAATTAACAAATGTATTTGGAGTTGGTGAAGGTAAAGCTCAGAAATTCGGTAAAGATTTCGTTGATTTAATTGCACGTTATGTTGAAGACAACGACATCATAAGACCAGATGATATGGTAATTAAACAAGTGGCTGATAAATCTAACCACAAAGTTTACATTATCCAATCTACTGATAGAAAATTAAACCTTGAAGATGTTGCTGAAGCAAAGAATTTATCAATGTCAGATTTACTTTCAGAAATGGAAGCAATCGTTTACCAAGGAACTAAATTAAACATCGATTATTATATTGAAGATATCTTGGATGAAGACCAACAAGAAGAAATTTACGACTTCTTAATGGATGCTGAATCTGATTCAATGTCGACATTATTAAAAGAATTTGGAGACGATTACGATGAAGAAGAATTACGACTAATGCGTATCAAATTCATCAGTGAAGTTGCCAACTAAAATAACATAATAAAGCCCAAAGTTTTGTAACTTTGGGCTTTATTTTCAAACACACAATGAACAACAAAGTTATTTTAATGATCTTAGATGGCTGGGGAATTGGAACTAATCCAAAAGTCTCTGCTATCGACCAAGCAAACACTCCTTTTATAGATAGTTGTTATACACGTTTTCCTACTAATACTTTAGATACTTTTGGCGCTGCAGTTGGATTACCAGACGGGCAAATGGGAAACTCTGAAGTTGGGCATATTAACTTAGGTGCTGGACGAGTAATTTTCCAGAATTTAGTACGTATCAATATGGCTGTAACAAACGGAACTTTTTTAGAAGAACCAATCTTAAAAGAAGCCTTTGATTACGCATTAAATAATAATAAAAAAGTTCATTATATCGGATTAGTTTCCGACGGTGGAGTACACTCGCACATCAATCACTTAAAAGGTCTTTTAGATGCTGCAAAAAAAGCTGGACTAAACGAAAATGTATTCGTACATGCTTTTACTGATGGACGTGACTGTGATCCAAAATCTGGTTTAGGATTCATTTCAGATCTTTTACAACACATGGATCAATCTACAGGTAAATTAGCTTCTATCACAGGAAGATATTACGCTATGGATCGTGATAAAAGATGGGAACGTGTAAAACTTGCTTATGATGCCATGGTTAATGCAGAAGGGTTAAAAACTGCTTTTCCTTTGCAAGCAATCGAAGATTCATACGCTAAAGATATTACTGATGAATTTATTCAACCAATTATCGTTTCGGATGAAAAGTACGAACCAATTGCAAAAATTGAAGAAGGCGATGTTGTACTTTGTTTTAACTTCAGAACAGATAGAGGTCGAGAAATAACTGAAGTCTTAACTCAGAAAGCTTTTCCTGAATATAATATGCAACCGTTAGATGTAAAATACATTACAATGACGCAATACGACGAAACATATAAAAATGTGGAAGTCTTATTTAACGACAGTAATGTAAAAAACACTTTAGGTGAAGTTTTAGAAACAGCAGGAAAAACACAAATCAGAATTGCTGAAACTGAAAAATATCCTCACGTAACTTTCTTCTTCTCTGGAGGTAGAGAGAAAGAATTTAATGGTGAAAAACGTATTTTATGTGCATCTCCAAGAGATGTTGCAACCTATGATTTAAAACCAGAAATGGCCGCATACGATATTACAAATGCCATTTTACCTGAAATTGAAAATGAAACAGCCGATTTTATTTGTTTAAATTTCGCAAATACAGATATGGTCGGTCACACAGGAGTTATGGAAGCTGCTATAAAAGCTGCTGAAGTTGTAGATTCTTGTGCAGAGAAAATTGTTTCTTTAGCAATTGAAAAAGATTATAAAGTTGTGATTTTAGCAGATCACGGAAATTCTGATTTTATGCAAAACGAAGATGGATCTCCGAATACACAACACACAACAAACCAAGTTCCATTTATTTTAGCTCAAAAAGAAAACGAATGGAAAGTTTCTCATGGAAAATTAGGTGATATTGCACCAACAATTCTTACCTTAATGGGAGTTAATATTCCGACAGAAATGACCGGAAATATTATTGTAGAAAAAAATTAAAATAGACATAACTAAACCTATAAAGTATGACTAATAAAATTATTGCCGTTGATTTTGATGGAACAATTGTAGACGATAAATACCCTGCTATTGGTAAACCAAAATTATTCGCTTTCGAAACTTTAAAACAATTACAAAACGACGGTTACCGTTTAACTCTTTGGACTTACCGAAGTGGAAAAGCTTTAGAAGAGGCTGTTGAATTTTGTACTAAAAACGGAATTGAATTTTACGGAATCAACAACAGTTTTATTGGAGAAGATTTTGACGAATCAAAAGCAAGTCGAAAAATAAATGCTGATATTTTTATTGACGACAGAAATTTAGGTGGATTCCCAGGTTGGGGTGAAGTTTATCAAATTATAACAAAAAAAATAGAATTTTCTCTTCACGAACATGGTACAGAACCTGTTCGTAAGAAAAAAAAGAGAGGATTTTTTGGATTATGATACATTTAAAAAGCAAAGAAGAATTAGAATTAATGTACCTAAGCGCACAATTAGTGTCTAAAACATTAGGTATGTTAGCAAAAGAAATCAAACCAGGAGTTACTACTAATTTTTTAGATAAATTAGGTGGTGAATTCATTCGTGATAACGGTGGATATCCTGCATTTTTAGGAATGTATGATTTTCCTAAAAACTTATGTATTTCTCCGAATGAGCAAGTTGTTCACGGTATTCCTAATGATACGCCAATCCAAGAAGGTGATATCCTATCTGTAGATTGTGGTGTTTTTATGAACGATTTTTACGGTGACCACGCTTACACTTTCGCTGTTGGTGAAATTGATGCTGAAGCAGAAAAATTATTACGCATTACTAAAGAGTCTTTATACAAAGGTATCGAGCAAATGAAAAAAGGTAATCGTATTGGTGATATCGGAAATGCAATCCAAGTTCATTGTGAAAAGGAAGGTTACGGAATCGTACGTGAATTAGTTGGGCATGGTTTAGGTCGTAAAATGCACGAAGATCCTCAAGTACCAAATTACGGACGTCGTGGTTCAGGTAAAAAAATTGAGGAAGGAATGGTTTTAGCAATCGAACCTATGACTAATATGGGAACTGAAAAGGTAAAATTCCATAAAGATGGTTGGACTGTTACAACTCGTGATAATAAATATTCTGCTCACTTTGAACATGATGTTTGTGTTGTTGACGGACAACCTAAATTATTATCAACATTCCAATACATTTACGATGCATTAGGAATTGTTACTGACGAAGAAACACCATTTTTATTTAAACCATAAGCTTTAATCTCATTTAGTGAAAGCGGCATTTAAAAAAATAATGAACATTGTTCCACGTCCTTTATTAATACAAGGAAGTTACATCGTTCGACCATTTATCGTTTGGTACATGCGAGGAAATCGTTTTGAAGATCCAATCGATAATCAAGGATATAAAAATTTATTACCATACGGTTACGAGAATCAACGTGAAAATGTGCTTTCTCCAGGAACTTATTCGTTAGAAAGACACCGCTTAATGTGGTTATACTTGAAAAACGAAACAGACTTTTTTACAAAAGCTGCAAAAGTTTTACATATAGCTCCTGAGCAGTCGTTTATCAAAAGATTTCGTAATCTAAATCATTTAGATTACACAACAAGTGATTTAGAATCGCCTTTAGCTGATGTTAAAGCTGACATTTGCGACTTACCTTTTGATGATAATACATATGATGTTATTTTCTGTAATCACGTGTTAGAACATATTCCGGACGATGCAAAAGCAATGTCAGAATTATTCAGAGTGATGAAACCTGGAGGTTGGGGAATTTTACAAGTTCCTATCTCTTATCAAAGAGATGTTACTTACGAAGATCCAACAATCACTTCAAAAGAAGATCGTCGCCGCGAATTTGGACAATATGATCACGTTCGTGTATATGGTTTAGATTATTATAAACGTTTGGAAAATGCAGGATTTATTGTAGAGCAAGTAGACTACACAAAACAAATACCCGCAAGTGACGTTGAAAAATACTGTTTAGAAAAAGGTGAAATACTTCCGATTGTAAGAAAACCTTTATAATATTAAAATCCCGTTTTTATAACGGGATTTTTTTATTGAAAGTGAGTCCAACCTTTTTGTTTTAAAAGTAAAATCAATTCTAAGAAGTTATTGCATTTACTCTTTGATAATATATTTTTTCGGTGCGTATTTACAGTATGAATACTTATAAATAATTTTTCTGAAATCTGCACACTCGAATAGTTTTTAGCTAATAATTTTACAATTTCAATTTCTCTTTTTGTTAATGTAAAATCAGTAAACTCGCTATTTTCTGCATCTACATTATATATTGAATCTTGACCATTAATACCTATTATTGCCAAATTAGATTTGACAAACTGTAAACCAGAAATATCTGTATGTTTTACATACACTTTATGAATTATACCATCTTCATCAATTGTATGAAATTTTATTTCTTGCAAAATTCTTTTCTCAGTTCCAGATTTAGTTTCAATTCTGAAATCATATCTAAAAATAAAATCAAAGTAGTGATCAATTGAAATATTCTTTAAAAATCGATTAATTGATATCTCATGTTTCATTAAATCTTGTAAATCTGATTTATGAATACGAGCTAAAAATAAATCTATATTAATTTCTTCAGCTACATAACCCAATACATTACTTATTTTATCTTCAACGAAATCAAATGTACTTTTTTGTAAATCATAAATAAAATAATACGAAAATGGAACTTTTAAAAAGGATTGTAAATCCGATTGTTGAATTTTAGATTGTTTCATTTCAATGATTATTAATAAGTAAGAATAATATTTTTCTTTTTTAATACATCTTTACTTACAGCAAGGCTATCAATATAATTATAGCCAAAAGGCAATCCTAAACGATTTACTAACGAATCATTTTTAACTAATTCTTCTTCCGTAAAATGATTATAATAATTAGATTTTGATTTTATTAAATAACCCAAATCTTGATCATCATTCATTCTTCTATTGTTTCTTATTATGTTTCCAAGATGATTCATACAGAATTTATATCCTCTGTATTCTAATGAAAAATCAGAACCTGTTGTTGTTTGAACCGAGCTTAATTTTGAATTAATTAATCCTTTAGAAATTTCATCAAAATCAGATTTTCTTAATTTAATAACTTCAACATCTTTAAATTCAAAAACGAAATCATTACAATTTTTTAAATCTAAATTTTCATAATCATAAGAAACTTTGATGTATGAATTAGCAATATTTTTATCTATATCTTCTTGGGATTTTATATCCAAAACAACTTCTTTGCTACATGAAGTGATTAGAAAAATAAGAGTGAGTAAAAGAGAAATTTTTCTCATACAAGTTATATGTTAGTTGGTTACGACTAAGATATAACTAATTCTCTTATGTAAAATATGCTTCATTACTATATTTACAAAAAAAATCCAAATCTTTCGATTTGGATTATATTCTATACATTCTGAATTCCTAAATAAGTAACTTTAAACTGAACACTTCTTTTTCTGTACGAAGCTGGCTCTATCTTACGATTTCTTTTTTCATTGTACTTAACAAGTTCATCTAGTCTTTTTAAAAGTTTTTTAGACGCTACATCACTCTCACTCTCAATTAGTTCAAAATCTTTCATCACACCTTTTTGATCGATAACGAAAGAAATTTTAACTAATTCCGGTTTTGCTTCTGCATTCTTTTTACTATCGTCTTTAGTATATAATTTAAGATCTGTCGCTAATCGTTCTTGCAAACAACCATTTAATTTTTGATTGTCTTTCATATAACGTTCACAACCTGGATAAATTGGAAAACGGTCTATTTCCTGCGCATTGATTCCAACCGAAGCTAATCCGAAGAAAAGCATCAAGTAAAATTGTTTCATTTGTGTGTTTTTGTTAAGTAAAAATACAGCCATTTATAAAATACACAATATTTTTTAAACAAAAAATCCACACTTTTTAGTGTGGATCTACTTGATAATATTTTATAAAATTAATGCGCCTCTAACCAGTTAGCTCCTACTCCAACTTCAGCAATTAAAGGAACATCAAACGACGCTGCTGCTTCCATTTTTGCTTTAATCATTTCAGAAACTGCTTCAACTTCATCTTTTGGTGCATCAAAAATTAACTCATCATGCACTTGTAAAAGCATTTTTGTTTTGAAATTTTTCTTCAACTCGCGCTGAATTTCAATCATTGCTATTTTAACAATATCTGCAGCCGTACCTTGGATTGGTGCATTTACCGCGTTACGTTCGGCATGCGAACGAACAACTCCATTTCTCGAATTAATATCTTTTAAATAACGACGACGTCCCATTAATGTTTCTACATATCCTTGATCACGAGCCAAATCAACTTGTTTTTCGATGTAAGATTTTAACGTCGGATAAGTTACATAATATGCATCAATCAACTCTTTCGCCTCCTTTCGAGAAACATTAGCTTGTTCTGCTAATCCAAAAGCTGAAACCCCGTAAATAATTCCGAAGTTTACCGTTTTTGCTTGACTACGTTGCTCGCGAGTTACCTCATCTAAGGCAACATTAAATACTTTTGCTGCTGTTGCTGCGTGAATATCTTGTCCACTTTTAAAAGCTTCTACCATCGCAGGATCTTGCGACATTTGCGCAATTAAACGTAATTCGATTTGCGAATAATCGGCAGAAATTAAGACATGATTTTCATCTGATGCAATAAATGCTTTACGGATTTGCTGACCTTCTTCTGAACGAATTGGAATATTCTGTAAGTTTGGATTAACAGAAGATAAACGACCAGTAGCAGCTACTGTTTGCGCATACGTTGTATGCAGACGACCTGTTTTTGAATTTACCAATTCTGGTAACGCATCGATATAAGTCGATTTTAATTTTTGTAATTGACGATATTGTAAAATATCTGCAATAATATCGTGTTTATCTTTTAGCTTAGAAATAATTTCTTCCCCAGTTGCGTACTGACCAGTTTTAGTTTTCTTCGCTTTTGGATCTAATTGTAATTTATCAAATAAAATCTCACCTAACTGACGTGGAGAATTCACATTAAATTCTTCACCAGCATGTTCGTAAATTTGCGCTTCTAATTCTGCTAATTTAGCTTCGTGTTTTACAGATAATTCTTTTAAGAATGGAACATCTAAATTAATTCCTTTCAATTCCATTTCAGCTAAAACTTGCATCAATGGCATTTCAAGATCTGTAAATAATTTATGCGTATTCGCTTTGATTAATTCAGGTTCGAAAAGATTTTTTAATTGATAGGTAATATCAGCATCTTCCACAGCATACTCTGTCTGCGCTTCTAATTCTACTTCTCTAAAAGACTTTTGATTCTTTCCTTTTTTACCGATTAAATCCTCAATTTTAACTGGCTGATAATTCAAATAAGTTTCAGATAAAACATCCATTCCGTGACGCATATCTGGATTAATTAAATAATGAGCAATCATCGTATCGAAATTATTTCCTTTAATTTCAATACCATATTTTGCTAAAACTTTAATGTCATATTTTAAATTCTGACCAATTTTAGCAATTGATTCATCTTCTAAAACTTCTTTAAATTCGTTAATTAAAGCTTTTGCTTCATCAAAATCAGCAGAAAAAGGAACATAATATCCTTTGCCTTTTTCGTAAGAAAAAGAAATACCTACTAATTCAGCTTCCAAAGTTTCTAAAGAAGTAGTTTCTGTATCGAAACAAAATTCTTTTAAACCTTTTAATTTTCTGATTAATAAATTTCTTGATTTTGGCGTATCAACTAATTGATAAAAATGATCAGTTGAATTGATATTTGTAAATACAGAATTTTGAGGAACAATTTCTTCATCCGAAGTAAAATCAAACAATGATTGTTGAGCCGTTTGATTCTCCTTAGCATTTTCTTGAGATGCAATAGAAATTTCCTCTTGCGCTTCCTTGATAATACCAGAACCATCTAATCCGTAAATTTTGTAAACTGTTTCTAACATTCGACGGAATTCTAACTCCGTAAATAATTCAGTTACTTTATCAATATCTGGCGAAGAAACTAATAAATCTTCCTCATCAAACTCAACAGGAGCATCAGTAATAATTGTTGCTAATTTTTTAGATAATAAACCTAATTCTTTATTCGCTTCAATTTTCTCTTTTGCTTTCCCTTTTAATTGATTTGTATTTGCTAATAAATTCTCTAACGAACCAAATTCTTTGATGTATTTACTTGCAGTTTTTGCTCCAACTCCTGGTAAACCAGGAATATTATCCACAGCATCACCCATCATACCTAAATAATCGATAACCTGAATTGGATAATCTACACCAAATTTTTCTTTAATTTCTTCGATTCCCCAAATCTCAACACCTTTTCCATTTGCTGGCGGACGGTACATTTTGATATTTTCGGTAACTAATTGTCCAAAATCCTTATCGGGAGTTACCATATACGTCATGTAACCTTCTTTTTCAGCTTTAATTGCTAAAGTTCCGATTACATCATCTGCCTCATATCCTTGCGCAAATAACACAGGAATATTTAAAGCTCTTAATAACTCTTGAATATATGGTACACCTTCGCGAATTGCTTCTGGCGTTTCGTCACGATTTCCTTTGTACTCTGGAAAATCAACGGTACGAACAGTTGCTTCTCCAACATCAAAAACAACGGCTAAATGCGTCGGTTGTTCACGACGAAGGACATCAAAAAGAGAGTTCATAAACCCCATAATTGCTGAGGTGTTGAATCCTTTTGAATTGATTCGTGGATTTTTTATAAATGCATAATAACCTCTAAAAATTAAGGCATAAGCATCCAAAAGAAATAATCTTTTATCTTGATTCATTTGTTAAGTTTTAAGTAATACGTTTTACGTCTTACGGTAAACGCAAAATTTTATCTACGTAGAACATATCACATACTACGTAAAACACAATAATTAATATTCAGGAGCTAATTCTACCACTAAACCGTCCATATCTTCTGTGATATGTAACTGACATCCTAAACGAGAATTATCTTGTACATTGAAAGCTTCACCTAACATTGCATCTTCATCTGGCGTCATTTCTGGTAAGTTAATTTCTGGCGTTTGTACGTAACATTGACAAGATGCGCACATTGCCATACCTCCACAAACACCAATTGTACCTTCTGGTGCTAACTCGTATGCACGAACTAATTCCATCACGTTCATATTCATATCTGTTGGAGCATCAACCTCATGAGAAACTCCGTCTCTATCTATAATTGTAATTTTAATATCTGCCATTTTCAATGTTCTTGTTACAAAAATACTAATACTTCGTTCACTAAAAAAAGTTTATCGATTCAGAATAAATTTTAAGAATAATTTATAACAATTCTTGTTACGAAATACTCATTTTAGCTACTAACTATAAAAATAGAAAAAGCATGAACGCACACGAAATAGATTACGAGATTTTTGGAGAAGAAATGCAATTTGTGGAAATCGAATTAGATCCACAAGAAACTGTTGTTGCTGAAGCCGGAAGTTTTATGATGATGGAAGACGGAATCAAAATGGAGACTATTTTTGGTGATGGTTCTACACAAAGCAAAGGAATATTTGGTAAATTGATGAATGCTGGAAAACGTATGTTAACTGGCGAAGGTCTCTTTATGACAACATATACAAATTACGGACACGGGAAAAAGAAAGTTTCTTTTGCCTCACCATATCCTGGTAAAATTATTCCGTTGGATTTATCAAAATACAATGGGAAATTTATCTGTCAGAAAGATGCATTTTTAGCTGCTGCCAAAGGTGTTTCTGTCGGAATAGAATTTAACCGTAAAATAGGAACTGGAATTTTTGGTGGTGAAGGATTTATCATGCAAAAATTAGAAGGTGACGGAATGAGTTTTATCCATGCTGGTGGAACTTTACACAAAAAAGTTTTACAACCTGGTGAAGTATTAAAAGTAGATACAGGTTGTATCGTTGGTTTTGAACAAACGGTTGATTATGACATCGAATTTGTTGGCGGAATAAAAAATACTTTATTCGGTGGTGAAGGAGTTTTCTTCGCGACGTTACGTGGACCTGGAACTGTCTATGTACAATCTTTACCATTTAGCCGATTGGCAGATCGTATTATTGCACATGCGCCTTCTGCAGGTGGATCGTCTAAAGGAGAAGGATCTGTTTTAGGTGGATTAGGTCGTTTGATTGATGGAGATTAATTCTTTTAAATATTTAATGTGAATTAAAAGCGTTATAGAAAATTTTCTGTAACGCTTTTTTATTTATAACAGTAAGTCTCTCTAAAGATTTATTTTAGATAAATCTTTTTTATAAATTTATAAACCAACCATTAAACTATTATTAATGAATAAATTTTTTCTCTTTCTATTACTTTTCGGAATCTCAGTTTCTGCACAAATAAAAAACATCAAAATTGTGGATAAAGAAAATAATTCTCCATTAGCTGATTCTGATATTTATTTTAATCAATCCACAAAAAATTTCATTTCAGACATTAATGGAAATGTAATGATTGATTTAAATAATGTTTCATCAAATGATGAATTAATTATTGCTAAAAAAAATTATCAAAATGCTATTTTTAAAATCACTGAATTAAAAGCTGACGAATTAATTATTCAACTTGAAAAAGTAGATGAAATTGAATTACAAGAAACATTCATCACAAATTTAAAAGCAAAAGATATTCTGCAAAAAGTGATTGAGAATTATGATAAAAACTTTAATACAGAACAACATTTTTATAAAGTAAATTTTGTGCTTGATGCAATCATCGATTCTATAAACAGAGATTATACTGATGTTGATTTACAATTTAGATTCAAGAAAAATCAAGTTAAAATTCATTCAAACGGAAAAGAAAATAATCGTGTTGTAGGTGAAGGAATGCATCTAAAATCTAGTTATAAAATGAATGAATATTTTAATAATATTTCACTTCTTAAGCGTATAGAAAGTATGCATAAAAAATTAGTAGAGAAAACTTACGATTACGAAAAAGTTTGGATAACAAAATATGCAGATAAATACATGTATGAATTAGAGTTTAAGCACAATAAATCTAATGTTACAAATATATTTTTAATAGATAAAGAAACTTTTGCTATTGTTGAACATTCATCTATACAAGAAAATCGAAATTTTGAAAATTCTGGAACTACAATAAATAGCAATGAAGTGATATATAAATATAGGCTATATCAAAACAAATGGATTTTAAAAGAAAGTTTTAGAAACTGGAATACAACATATTTGGATGAAGTGAATAATAAACATATTTTGGATGTAAAAATAAACCTCGAAGTCAAAGATTTCAGCGATCAACCATTTCCTGAATTTAATCAATCGATCAACGAAAAAAAGGATATTCGTAAAAGCTTTAAAAATTAAACATGAAAAATATTTTAATTGTCTTCCAATTATTGATTACTTCGTTCGTTTTTGCACAAACCGAAAGTATAAAAGCTACTTATACCGCAGAATTTATTTTTGATTTTGAACAATCAAAAGAAATTTTCCCTAAAGAATTACAACCGGCATTTAAAAGTGCAATTGATAAAGGTATTTTCATCGATTTTATTTTAGAAAGTAATAATAAATTTTCAGTCTTTAAAGCAAATACAAAAATTAATAATGCACAAGACGAGTCGAATATGATTGTGCAAGAATTATTAGCATCTGAACAAAATCCACTATTCAAAGATTTTTCTAAAAACAAATATTATAAACAATTTGATATTAATGTAAAAACATATTTAGTTAAAGAAAATTTACCCAATTACAATTGGAAATTAACAAAAGAAAAGTCCGTAATTAATGGATATAATGTGACAAAAGCTATCGGTGAAGATCTAGAAGGAAATGAAATTATCGCTTGGTATTCATCAGATATAAAATATAAAGACGGACCTCACAACTTTGCCAATTTACCTGGATTAATCTTAAAATTAGAATTCGAAACTGAATTATTCAAAACGATTTTTACTATTAATCAATTAGAAATTTTAGAACAGCCTTTAATTATTTCATTACCTAAAAAAGGAAAAATTGTAACTTTTGAGGAAATGAGAAAAGAAATTAATATCATTAATCAGTAAAAGATTTCACAAAAAAAGCACCTCATTTTGAGGTGCTTTTATGATATAAATTGATATTTTAAATCTTAATCAATCGCTTTTACAACTGCTTTTTCAGCTTCTTTACGTGTTCCGTCAAAACCATCCACTCCAGAAACTGTCGTATATTTTAATACAAATTTCTTTCCTGGGTTTAATTTATTATAAACAGATTGACACATTAAAGTTGCTTCATGGAATCCACATAAAATTAATTTTAATTTTCCTGGATATGTGTTAACATCTCCAATCGCGTAAATCCCTTCGATGTTTGTTTGATAATCTAAAGCATTATTTACTTTAATCGCATTCTTTTCGATTTCTAATCCCCAATTCGCAATAGGACCTAATTTTGGCGATAAACCAAATAAAGGAATAAAATAATCTGTGGCGATATCAAAAGTTTCTCCTTCTTTTTCGATCACTAAAGCTTCTACTTTTCCATCACCTTTAATTCCGACAACTTCTGCTGGCGTCACTAAATTAATTTTTCCTTGTTTCTTTAATTCGATTACTTTATCAACCGAATCTAAAGCTCCACGGAATTCATTACGACGGTGAATTAAAGTTACCTCAGCTGCAACTTCTGCTAAGAAAATAGACCAGTCTAATGCTGAATCTCCTCCACCTGCGATTACAATTTTTTTATCACGAAATTGTTCTGGATTCTTCACGAAATACTCCACTCCTTTTTCTTCATAATCTGCAAGATTATCGATTAAAGGTTTACGAGGCTCAAAAGATCCTAATCCACCAGCGATTGCAACTGCTTTACCGTGTACTTGTGTTCCTTTATTTGTAGTAACGATAAATGTATCGTCTTCTTGTTTGTCGATTGTTGTCGCTTGTTCAGCTAAAGTAAATCCTGGCTCAAATTGTTTGATTTGCTCCATTAAATTATCAACTAATTCTCCTGCACCAACTGATGGATAACCTGGAATATCGAAAATAGGTTTCTTAGGATATAGCTCTGCTAATTGCCCACCTGGTTGTGGTAAAGCATCAATAATGTGACATCTTAATTTTAATAAACCTGCTTCGAACACAGCGAATAATCCTGTAGGTCCAGCACCGATAATAATTATATCTGTTTGAATCATTTTAAAAACTTATTTAGAATACAACTAAATTGTTTGCAAATTTAGTGAAATTGAACAATTTAAATGATGATTATCGTCAGAAGACTGTTAATATTTCATCAAAAAAAAAGCAGATTCGTAATGAATCTGCTTTCGAGGTCGTAGCGAAGAGCAGAATCGAACTGCCGACCTCAGGGTTATGAATCCTGCGCTCTAACCATCTGAGCTACCTCGCCTTGTTTTGTTGTTTTTAGTGGTGCAAATATAAGGGCATAATTTGGACTACACCAAATGTTTTTTCAATTATTTTTTACATTTTTCAGCTAAAACAGACTAATTGATTGATGTTCAAAAAAATAAATTTTAAAATATTTTTTATTTTTTTTAGATTGAATGAAATTTACCGCCTGTTTGAGTAATCTAAAAAGAAAAAATAGTATCAAAAGATAAATCATCACAAGAAAAAAGACCAAAAAATAGATTTCGATGACTATTTTTTGAGCTTTTGAAAAAGTAAATCCATAAAATATCCAATAAAACGATAATCCATAGGCTAAAAATCCCGTAATTATTAAACCTAAAAAATTATATAGCGCATTCTTAATCCCTATAAAAATAAAAAAGTCTCAGAAATTTCTGAGACTTTTACTTTATATTAAATCAAATTTTGATTAAGATAACGCTTTCTTGATTCTAGCCATTGCTTCTTGTAACTCTTCTACAGATGCTGCGTAAGAAATACGAATACACTCTTTAGATCCGAAAGCAGAACCAGAAACGATTGCTACTTGTGCATATTCTAAAATATATAAAGCTAAATCATCTGCATTATTGATTGTAACTCCGTTGTATGTTTTACCGAAAGTTTCAGAAACATCTGGGAATAAGTAAAACGCACCTTTTGGCTCGTTTACTTTAAATCCTGGAATTTCTTTAGCCCAACCAATCATTAATTCACGACGTTCTGCAAACGCATCAATCATGTATTGAACTGAAGATGGATCTGCTTCTAAAGCTGTGATGGCAGCACGTTGTGCAATTGCATTTGTTCCTGATGTTACTTGTCCTTGTAAAGTTTCGCATGCTTTAGCTAACCAAGCTGGCGCTCCTATGAAACCAATTCTCCAACCTGTCATCGCAAATGCTTTTGCTAAACCATTTACAGTAACTGTTTGGTTGTATACTTCTGGGAAAGATGCAATACTTACATTTTTATCTCCGTAAACAATGTGCTCATAAATTTCGTCAGAAATAATAATCACATTTGGATGTTTAGCTAAAACAGTTGCTAAACCTTGTAATTCTTCTTTTGTATAAAC
The DNA here is from genome assembly GCF_003687725.1 of Faecalibacter macacae. Lineage (GTDB taxonomy): Bacteria > Bacteroidota > Bacteroidia > Flavobacteriales > Weeksellaceae > Empedobacter > Empedobacter macacae. Next base: position 32,826 of record NZ_RDOJ01000003.1, on the reverse strand, counting down.
TGATCCTGATGGGTTACATGGAGAAGAATAGATAATTGCTTTCGTTTTATCTGTAATAGAAGCTTCTAATTGCTCTGGAGTAATTTTGAAATCATTCTCTAATTTAGCTTCAACAAAAACTGGAGTTCCTCCAGATAATTCAACAATATCTGAATATGAAACCCAGTAAGGTGTTGGAATTACAACTTCGTCTCCATCATCTACAATCGCTTGTAAAACATTATAAATTGATTGTTTTGCTCCAGTAGAAACTACAATTTGATTTTGTGCATATTCAATATTATTATCACGTTTAAATTTTGTAATAATTGCATCCTTTAATTCTGGATAACCACCAATTGGTGTATAAGCTGTATAATTTTCGTCTAAAGCTTTTTTAGCCGCATCTTTAATAAAGTCAGGTGTATTAAAATCAGGCTCACCGATACTTAAACTAATAATATCTAATCCTTGTGCCTTTAATTCTCTTGCTTTTGTAGACATTGCAATCGTAGCAGAAGGTTTTAAATTTTGTAGACGCTTTGAAAGTTGCATAATATTTGTGAATTATTTGTTTTATTTAAAATCTTATCTTCTTGCGAAGATAATTTATTCTAAGGATAAAATGATTAATTTTATACTGATTTAAACACCAAAAAATATCTAAAATTATGGCTCAAATTACATTTAAAGGGAATCCAATTCACACTAACGGTGAGTTGCCAACAGTAGGAACTAAAGCACCTGAATTTGAATTAACTGCATCAGATTTAAGTTCAAAATCATTAAATGATTATGCTGGTAAATACGTTGTTTTAAATATCTTCCCAAGTGTAGATACTGGAGTTTGTGCGCAATCTGTTCGTACATTTAACCAAGAATTATCTTCTTTAGAAAACACAGTTGTATTATGTATTTCTAAAGATTTACCATTTGCACAAAGCCGTTTTTGTGGTGCTGAAGGTTTAAATGATGTGATTTCTTTAGCTGATTACAAATCAGAAGATTTCGTAAATAACTACGGAGTTAAAATGATTGAAGGACCTTTAGCAGGTTTACATAGCCGCGCAGTTGTAGTTGTTAGCCCAGAAGGAGAAGTAATCTATACTGAACAAGTACCAGAAATTGCACAAGAACCATCTTATGAAGCGGCAATTGCTGCAATCAAAGGATAATAAAAAATTCTTCTTTATTTAAAAAAAATAAAAAGGTCATCCAATTGGATGACCTTTTTTATGATATGATTATTTATTTTACAAATTGTTTTGCTAGCTTCTCAGCTTTTTTAGATTCTGAGTAATCATAGAAACCTTCACCCGACTTAACTCCTTTCTTACCAGCCGTTACCATATTAACTAATAATGGACATGGCGCATATTTAGGATTTTTAAATCCTTCGTAAAGAACTTCTAAAATTGATAAACAAACATCTAAACCAATAAAATCAGCTAATTGTAATGGTCCCATTGGGTGTGCCATTCCTAATTTCATTACCTGATCAATTTCTTCAACTCCAGCAACTCCTTCATATAAAGAGTAAATTGCCTCGTTGATCATTGGCATTAAAATACGATTTGCAATGAATCCTGGATAATCATTTACTTCAACCGGAATTTTATCTAATTGTTTAGACATTTCCATAATAGCTGTCGTAACCTCATCAGAAGTACTGTAACCACGAATGATTTCAACTAACTTCATCATCGGAACTGGATTCATAAAATGCATTCCAATTACTTGCTCAGGACGTTTTGTAACCGACGCAATTTTAGTAATTGAAATTGAAGAAGTGTTTGATGCTAAAACTGCATGTGCAGGAGCTACAGCGTCTAATTGTTGAAAGATTTTTAATTTTAAATCTAAATTTTCTGTCGCTGCTTCTACAACTAAATCTGCTTCTTTCGCACCTTCCTCTACACTTAAAAAAGTTGTGATGTTATTTAAAGTATTCGCTTTATCTTCTGCTGTAATTTTTTCTTTCGCTAACATACGATCTAAATTACCAGCAATAGTTGCCATTCCTTTATCTAAACTTGCTTGTGCAACATCCACTAAGTTTACTTTGAATCCTGATTGTGCAAAAACGTGAGCAATTCCGTTTCCCATTGTTCCTGCTCCAATTACAGTTATGTTTTTCATTTTCTTGTGTTTTATTTAAAAAATTATTCTTTTTCTATGTTTTGGTTTTGAATTACTTCTTGAGATTTTTCGAAATAAGCAATAATCTCTAAAGCTACCTTTAATGCATTACGACCATCCTCTAACGAAACCTTAATTGGTAGATCATTTTCGATTGAATCGGCAAAAGATTCTAATTCATCTAAAATAGCATTATTTGGTAAAACTTCTGGATGTTCGAAAGCAATTTCTTTACGTTCACCTTTATCATTTTGCCAAATCATTGCATATTCAGAAGGATTTTCTGGTGCTTTGTGCATTTTAATAATTTCTGTTTTCTTCTCTAAAAAGTCAATAGAAATATACGCATCACGTTGGAAAACGCGCATTTTACGCATATTCTTCATCGACATACGAGAAGTTGAAACATTTACAACACATCCATTTTCGAACTCAATTCTTGCATTCGAAATATCTGGTGTATCTGAAATTACTGAAACTCCTGATGAATGAATCGATTTAATTTCTGATTTTACAATCGATAAAATCACATCTAAATCATGAATCATTAAATCTAACACTACAGGAACATCTGTTCCACGAGGATTAAATTCTGCTAAACGGTGAGTTTCGATAAATAATGGTTCTCCAATGTAAGGTAAAGCAGATGTAAATGCCGGATTGAAACGTTCCACATGTCCAACTTGTGCTTTTAATCCTTTTGCATTAGATAATTCTATTAACGAATTTGCTTCCTCTAAAGTATTAGTGATTGGCTTTTCAACAAAAAAGTGTTTTCCTTTTTCTATTGCTTTTACTGCAACTTCGTAATGAGATAAAGTAGGTGTTACAATATCCACAACATCCACTGCATCCATCAACTCATCCATCGAGTGGAAAAATTTGTAACCAAATTCAGCTTCAACTTTTTTTCCGTTCTCCTCGAACGAATCAAAGAAACCGATTAATTCGTATTTTTCAGATTGATTTAATAATTTTAAATGTATTTTTCCTAGGTGTCCAGCACCAATTACGCCTACTTTTAACATTTTGTGTAGAATTTGGGATAAAATTAATGAGAATATGTTGTATTTAATGCATTTTTGTAAAAATTTTGGAAGATGTCTATAGACGATTTTAAAAGCCAAGGAAGAAGAAAAATGCTTGTTGATTTATTGATTTCCAAAGGAATAGAAAACCAACAAGTTTTACACGCCATCAACGAAATACCACGCCATTTGTTCCTTGACAGCGCATTTTCGGAGTATGCTTACGTAGATGAAGCATTTCCTATTGCAGCTGGTCAAACCATTTCGCATCCTTATACGGTTGCATTTCAGACGCAATTATTGGATATACAACCCATGGATAAAGTCCTAGAAATTGGAACTGGAAGTGGTTATCAAACAGCAGTTTTAGTTGCAATGGGTGCAGAAGTTTTTACCATAGAAAGGCAAAAAGAATTATTCGATTTTTCGAAAATAATCTTAAAAAATATCAGATTTGAACCGCGTTATCAAACCTATGGCGACGGTTATAAAGGTTTACCAACTTACGCACCTTTTGATAAAATTTTAGTTACTGCTGGAGCTCCAGAAATTCCGAAAGAATTATTAAAGCAATTGAAAATAGGTGGAATAATGGTGATTCCAATCGGTGATAAATCGCAAAAAATGATGACTATTATTCGACTTGATGAAACAAATTTTGAAATGTTCGAATTTGGAAGCTTTCAATTTGTTCCAATGCTTGAAAGTCGTGAAAAATAAAAAAAGCCCAACTTCTAAAGGAAGTTGGGTTTTTACTTTTATTATATTATTGATTTATCGAATGAAATTTCCATTTGAATCAAAATGCAAATCAACATCATTTGTTAATTCTACTTCAAAACCTCCGTTTTTAATTTCAATCTGATTAATTCCTTGATTTGGATAATTATTTGAAACATAAGAAACGATAGAAGGTAAAATAAATCCTGTTGGAATTGTATTGTTTCCTGAAGCTTCTACTGAAATCCAATTTCCTGATGTATCAAATTCTGCATCAGATCCATTTCTAAAATTAACTTCGTACATCGCTCCATTCTCTTTCGCTGGCGAATATTTTTCAATATTTAATATTTCAACTCCAGGAAAATAATTCCCTACAAAATCCCTTGCCGCAGTTGGCAAAGTATTCAATTCAACAAAAGTTGTATTGTTATCGTCGTCGTTATTGCAAGAAATCGTTGTAAATCCAACAAACGCGAATAAACTTAAAGCTAAAACTATTTTCTTCATAAACTAAGTGCTCTTTATTTTTATTAATCATCAATTCTGACAAAATTCCCTTTCGAATCAAATTCTAAATCTAATCCATTCGTTAATTCAACATCATAAGAGAATCTATTCTTTTCAATTTTTATAATTTTCGTATTTGGAAAACTTTTATTCACATAATTTAAAATTGATTGTGGAATAAATGTAGTTGGAATTGCATTTCGTTTTCCGTCAACTTCTTTCCAATTTCCTTTTCCGTCAAATTCAATTTTTGTACCATTTGTCAAAACAACATCATAATCTTTCGAAATGTAATCGTTATCCAAAATAACTGTACTTACTTGTCCTTTTTGAAAATATTTAGAAATAAAATTTTGCCCTTTTGTTGGTAATTGATTGAAGGTTACAATTTGATCTTGTGCAAATACTGATGTTCCTAATGCGATTAAAATTACGCTTACTATATTTTTCATAACTCTATTTTTTTAAATTTGACAAGACAAAGCTATGAGGTGAATTAGGAAAGAATTAGGAATAAATTTCAGATTTAAACTTTTTTCAAAATAAATTGATGAAGACCATTTCTGAATTGATAATCCAACTTTAAAGTATTTTGATTATTGATGATTGTTTGCACGATTGAAAGCCCTAATCCATTGCTATCCGATTGCGAACCTTGCTTATAAAAACGATTATAAATTATATCCACATTTAAAGTTGTAGCATCACTCGAATTTGAAAAAATTAATTCATCAGCATTCGATTCTACTTTAATTATTTTGTCTTTATTGTTATGTTTTATCGCATTTCGTAAAAGATTAGAAATTAAAATATGCGCCAAATCTTGATTAAATTCAACAATAAAACTTGCTGAAAGTTGAGTTTCTAAATTAATATTATTCAATTCAAAAATCATTTCAAAATCTTCTAAAAGTTCATTTACAATCGGAACAAAATCGACCATTTTTTTTGTTTGATATTGTTGATTTTCGATACGAGAAAGCATCAATAAAGATTTATTCAAATTCACCATTCGCCATAACGATTTCTTCGTTTCTACTAATTGCAAATAGGTTGATTCTTTAATTTCTTCGTTTTCTAAAATCAAATCAATTTTATTGGAAGCAATTGCAATTGGCGTCTGCAACTCGTGCGATGCATTTTCTATGAATAATTTCTGATCGCTAAAAACTTTTTCATTTCGTTCAATCATCGTAGAAATTTCATTCTGTAAAATATTAAACTCTCTTACATTCGTCTCTACTTTTTCTAAATGAATCGCCTGACCAAAACGATACGTTTGAAGTTGTTTTAAAATCAATTCAAAAGGTAAAAAAGCTTTTTTTAAGCCGTAATGATTGATCAATAAAATACTGATTAAAATAAGAAGATATAAGACCACTAATGAAATCGTTAAATCGTAAATCAAGTCATCTTCTTCTACCGTAGACGTTCTAATTTCTAATGAATAAGGTTGCCCGTTTTTGCCATAAAATCCTGTGCGTAAAATACGATAAGGTTCATCTTCACCATCATAAGGCATAAAAACTTTTTCGTTTGTAAATCGATTCATTTCATTGTAATCGCTTACAGCAACAGGTAGAATTCGAAACTGAGCCAATCCGAAATCGTTTGTTTTTACAATTTCTGAATCAATATAAGAATGTCTAATAATTTCAATTTTCTGATTTTTTAAACCATCATCAACATTATCATAAACCTCATCCAAAATAAACGAACGAAATAAAAATGCCCAAATTCCAATAATAGCTAAAAGCGAAATTGTTAAATACCTGAACGTATAATTTTTAAGTGAAATTTTCATCCTTATATCAATTTATATCCAACGCCATAAACTGCTTGTAAATCTGCTTCTGAACCTGAATCTTTTAATTTTTTACGTAAATTTTTAATTTGAGAATAAATAAAATCAAGATTGTCTACCATTTCTATGTGATCGCCCCAAACACTTTCTGCCAATATTGTTTTCTGAAAAACTTTTTCAGGGCGAAGTAAAAAATAGTACAATAAATCATATTCTTTTCGATTCAATTTTATTTCAATTCCGTTGATTAAAACACGACGATCTTCCGGAAAAAGTTCAATATTTTTATAATTGATACTATTTTCTCCATGCTGCGCATTTTTTCTCATAGCAACTTTAATTCGGGCATAAAGCTCAGCAAAATGAAAAGGTTTTGCCAAATAATCATCCGCACCAACCAATAAACCTTCCACTTTATCCTCGACAGAATCTTTTGCTGACAAAATAATAACCGAAGTATTTTTATTTGATCGACGTAATTCTTTCAATAAATCCATTCCATTACCATCCGGCAACATCATATCCAACAAAATACAATCGTAATCAAAAGAAATTATTTTATCCAATCCTTCCTTATAAGTACTCGCCGTTTCTACAAGAATTTTCTCTTGGTTCAAAAATTCGATGATTGTTTTTTGTAATTCAATTTCATCTTCAACAACTAATACTTTCATGACAATTTTATTTTGGAAATAAAATTAAATTCTAAATCTGGAATAATTTAGGAATCCTTAATTTTATACTCAAATTTACATATTCTATTTTGACAAAATATAGTTTTAAAAACGATTATAGCGAAGGTGCGCATCCTGTTATTTTGCAACGATTAATTGAAACCAATTTGCAACAAACTGTTGGTTATGGTGATGATATTTTTTGTAATGAAGCACGAGCTTTAATAAAAGAATATATTCAGAGAGATTCTGCTATACATTTTGTTTCTGGTGGTACGCAAGCTAATTTAATTGTGATTTCGTCTATTTTACGACCTTACGAATCTGTTATTGCAGCAGATTCAGGACATATTGCGGTGCATGAAACCGGAGCAATTGAAGCAACTGGTCATAAAGTAAATACGATACCAACATCGAATGGGAAAATTACACCACAACAAGTACAAGAAGTTTTAAATCTTCATACAGATGAGCACATGGTGAAACCTAAAATGGTTTACATTTCAAATTCTACCGAAGTTGGAAGTGTTTATACAAAATCTGAATTAACGGATTTATATCAATTTTGCCAGGAAAATAAGTTGTACTTATTTGTTGATGGCGCTCGTTTAGGATCGGCTTTAACTTCATCAAAATGCGATTTGACATTAGAAGACATGGCACATTTGACTGATGTATTTTATATTGGTGGAACAAAAAATGGAGCTTTAATTGGTGAAGCAATCATTATAAATGATCAAGAATTGAATGAAAATTTTCGCTTTCATATCAAACAACGCGGCGGAATGTTAGCGAAAGGAAGATTGATTGGAATTCAGTTTGCTGAACTTTTTAAGAATGATTTATTTTTCGAAATGGGAAAACATGCCAATGCGATGGCAAAAAAATTAGCTGATGAAATTACTTCCAAAGGTTTTTCTTTTTTAACTGAGCCATCTTCGAATCAAATTTTCCCGATTTTCCCGAATCATTTAATTGAACAATTACAAGAAAATTTTGATTTCTTTATTTGGCAAAAAGTGGATGAAAACTCATCAGCCATTCGATTAGTTACTTCTTGGGCAACACCAGAAGAACAAGTCGATCAATTTTTAAATCAAATCTAATAGTAATCCTCCAAATTTTGGAGGATTTTTTCTTTTAAAGAATTATATTCTTATTCAAATAAAAATTTAAAACGACATATAAATCTATGACGTTAAAAAATTAAATTGAATGAAGGTTTAAAATGAATTAGTGAGCGAATGCGAATCATTTAATTCATTTCCGAAATGATATTTAATTTTAGTCTAGTAGATTTAAAGTCTTGATTTTTTTGATTCGTTTTTTCATCAAGGAAAAAATGAATATTTATCTTGATTCTTCGATAAACCTAAAATACCAATAATATAATTTCGTCTTATTTCTCGATACTAAAATCAAAGATTTTCAATCGAAAAGACAAATACATCACATCTAAACTCATTTTAATAAAAATTTAAAACGACATATAAATCTATGACGTTAAAAAATTAAATTGAATGAAGGATTAAAATGAATTAGTGAGCGAATGCGAATCATTTAATTCATTTCCGGAATGATATTTAATTTTAGTCAAGTAGATTTAAAGTCTTGATTTTTTTGATTCGTTTTTTCATCAAGGAAAAAATGAATATTAATCTTGATTCTTCTATAAACCTAAAATACCTATAATAAAATTTCGTCTTATTTCTCGATACTAAAATCAAAGATTTTCAATTGAAATGACAAATACATCACTTAGTATAAAACGACATTTTAAGGAAGAATTTTATTTCAAACAAAATCCTATCTAAAAAACTTACCTTTGTACTTTAATTAAATTTATGTCGTTCGAAAAATTAGGATTATCACCATATATCGCAAAATCAATTTCTAAATTAGGATTTTTAAAACCTTTCGAAATTCAGGAACAAACAATTCCATCAATTTTAAAAGGAAAAGATGTGATGGGAATTGCAAAAACTGGTTCAGGTAAAACGTTATGTTTTGTTGCTCCATTATTACAGAAAATTCAACATCAACAGTACGAAAAATCAAGAGCTATCAAAGCTTTAATTTTAGTACCAACACGTGAATTAGCTGTACAAATTGAGCAAACTTTTGCAGGATTACAAGAAGCATTGCGCCGCGAAGTGCAAACACAAGCAGTTTACGGAGGAACTTCTATCAATCCACAAATGAAAAATTTATATGGAACTGAAATCTTAATTGCAACACCTGGTCGTTTATTAGATCTAATGGATCACAATGCGTTTACATTAGATCAATTACAATATTTAATTATTGATGAGGCTGATAAAATGTTTCAATTAGGTTTTGGTGATGAAATGGCTAAAATTTTAAAAGCTGTTCCTGCTAAAAAACAATCTATATTATTTTCGGCAACATTAAATGATAAAGTAGAAGAAATTAAATCTACTTTAAAAATTAATCCTGAAGTTATTGAAGTTAAAAACGAAAACAAGGAAGAAACGATTGAAAATATCGAGCAAATTGCTTACCAAGTTGATGCAGAAACAAAAGGACCTTTTTTACGTTATTTAATTAAATCACAAGAGTTAGAACAAGTTTTAGTTTTTGTTTCTTCAACAAGAACAGCTGATAATTTAGTTGAAAAATTGAAGAAGAATAAAATCAAAGCGATGGCAATTCACTCAAAAAAATCCCAAGGTGCACGTATGGATAATTTAGAAGATTTTAAATTAGGTGATATCCATGTTTTAGTAGCAACAGATTTAATTGGTCGTGGAATCCACATTGAAGGATTACCAACTGTAATTAATTATGAATTACCTCGCTCACCATTAGATTATGTTCACAGAATTGGTCGTACAGGTCGTGCAAATCAAACAGGTAAAGCAATTACATTATTAACAGAAGAAGATTTACATCACTTTAAAGTTATCCAAAAGAAAATGGGTAAAAAAGTTGAAATTGAATCAACAGACGATGTAAACTTACACGGTTACTAAAATAAATTACAATACAATTTTAAAATCCACTCGATAATCGGGTGGATTTTTTTATATTTTAGAACATTATTATAACACATGAGACCACCACGCTATTATTCCCTTGATGTATTTCGAGGTGCCACAGTTGCTTTAATGATTTTGGTTAACAATCCTGGAAGTTGGAGCTATATGTTTGCGCCATTACAACATGCGCCATGGCACGGATGTACACCAACCGATTTAGTTTTTCCATTCTTTTTATTTGCTGTTGGTAATGCAATGGCTTTTGTGATTCCGCGTTTCAAGCAACAACCTCAACAAGAGTTTTGGAAAAAAGTAATTAAACGAACGATTCTAATTTTCTTGATTGGATTATTCATCAACTGGTTTCCTTTTTTTAAATGGGAAAATAACGAATTAGTGTTTAAAGCTTGGCAAGAATCTAATGAAAACGGAATCCGAATAATGGGCGTTTTACAACGAATTGCAATTGCTTATTTCTTCGCTTCGGTCATTGCTTTTTATTTTAAAGAAAAAATGGTGTTATGGATTTCGGGTGGAATATTAATTAGCTGTTGGTTAGTAACAAATATTTTAGGCGGATCAGATCCATATTCGATTGAAGGATTTATTGGTACTAAAATAGACACACAAATTCTTGGTTTATCACATATATACAAAGGCGAATCCATTCCTTTTGACCCAGAAGGTTTATACAGTACAATTAATGCGATACCACAAGTTTTATTAGGTTATTTAGCTGGAATGTTTATCAATAAACAAGGGAATGTAAAATGGCTGAACAAAGCTTTACCTGAAACCAATCAACCAAATTATCGCTTAGTTGCTGGACTTTTTGTTTTAGGAACAATTGCTTTAGTCATTGGCTATTTTTGGCAATTGGAATTCCCATACAATAAAAAGATTTGGAGCAGTTCCTATGTTATTCATACCACAGGATTATCTCTATTATCAATCGCAACAATGATTTGGTTTATTGAATTATTAAACATTAAAAATGGTGTGATGAAATTCTTTGATGCCTTTGGTAAAAATCCGTTATTTATTTTTGCTTTCAGTGGATTATTTCCTCGATTATTAGGTTTAATACGAATCGAAAATGGATTTACAGAAGATGGTCAAATTAAATTTATTTCTCCAATGGGATGGTTTTATGAAAATATTTGTGCTAAAATTCCTGGAATTCCTGAAGTTGGATCTTTTGTGTATTCTTTAATTTTTCTTGGCTTCTTTTGGGCTTTAGCTTATTGGTTAGATCTGAAGAAAATTTACATTAAAGTTTAAATGCTATCATATGAAGAATTTTATTTTAGGAATATTCTGTCTATCATTTTTCATCTCCTGCGAACAATCGAAAGAAAAAAAAGATATTATCGCTTCATTTTCTCCTAGTTATTTAGACTATAATATTCCACCAAAATGTGGAGAAAATAATGCTTATTATAATAAAGATTCTGAAATCGTTTTAATCAAAGAAAAAGAATTTAACTCTATTATAGATCGGTTAGAGAATTTAAAACCGTCCCAAGAAAAGAATGATTGTTCAAGTGATTTTAGCTTTTTTGTAGGAGAAGATAAATATTGTTCGTGCATATACGACGAACATCTAATTTCCAAAAATGGACAATTGTATGAAATTCAAGATACTTTATTATTTGATCTCAAATCAGCTTTGACTTATTATAATTCAAGAACAAAAGAAGATTTAAAGTATGATCCTTTGATTCAAAAATTTGGTTTACCAAAAAATTATAAGTTTCAACGTTCTGGAGAAATTCTAACAACTTACGATGAAAAAGGTAATGAAGAAGTAAGTATTTTAGATTTTAAGTTTCGATTAGTCACTTTAAGTGGTTCAAAATAAAAAAAGCCGTTCAGAAGAACGGCTTTTTGTTTCTATATTCTTTAATTAACCTTCCAAAGCTTGTAAAATATCTGCTAATATATCGTCACGATGTTCTAAACCTACAGAAATTCTAATCAATCCTGGCGTAATGTTTACCTTCATTCGTTCTTCGTCCGTTAACTTGGCATGCGTTGTACTTGCTGGATGCGAAGCAATACTTCGTGTATCACCTAAATTAGCAGTTAACGATAACATTTTTAATTTATTCAAAAATTTTCTTCCGGCTTCTACTCCACCTTTTAAATTAAAAACCACTAACGCTCCACCATTTTTCATTTGCTTCATTGCTATTTCGTGTTGTGGATGCGATGGCAACTGTGGATATTTTAACCATTCAATTTTTGGATGATTTTCTAATTGTTGCGCCAAATAAAAAGCATTCGAAGCGTGACGCTCCATACGAACATCTAACGTTTCTAAACTTTTAGATAACAACCACGCATTAAACGGTGAAATTGAAGGTCCAAAACTACGACTAAATGCATACACTTCTTTCACCAATTCTTTCGTTCCACAAACGATTCCACCTAAAACACGACCTTGCCCATCAATCCATTTTGTACCCGAATGAATGATTAAATCGGCTCCATATTCTTTTGGTTGCTGAATTAAAGGTGTCGCAAAACAATTATCCACCACAAAAATAATATTATGTTTTTTTGCAATTCTCCCAACCATTTCTAAATCGATAATATCTAAACCTGGATTAGTTGGTGTTTCTAAAAAAATCATTTTGACCGAATCATCAATCGCTTGCTCCCATTCTTCTTCCGAAGCAGTTACAGAAACATAACGATGGTTGATTCCGTACTTTGGCAAATATTTCGTTAATACAGTATGTGTACTTCCAAAGATTGAATTGCAAGCTAAAATCGTATCGCCTTGTTTCAACAAAGCCATAAAAGTTGATGATATTGCAGCCATTCCAGACGCTACTGCAAAAGCAGCTTCAGTTCCTTCTAAAATTGCCATTTTTTCTTCTAATTCTTTCGAATTTGGATTCACAAAACGACTATAAATATTCGCTTCCACCTCATCCGCAAAAACAGCTCGCATTTGCTCTGCATCATCGTAGCAAAAACTACTAGTTAAAAATATAGGATTAGAGTGTTCACGTTCGTGTGTTGGGCCTAATTGTGTTCGGATAGCTTGAGTAATTTTATGCATTTATAGATTTTAGTTTTGATTTAAAATAACTTCATATTCAACTGATGCTCCTGCACGTCGTAAAGTTTCTAATACTGAACAATATTTTTCTATAGATAATTCTGCAGCACGCTCAGCTTTAGCATCATCAAAATCCCCTTTCAAATAATATTCAACTTTTACCTTCTCCCAAACCGCAGGCGTTTTATCCTTTTCTCGTTCACCAAAAACTTTAATTTTTAGTTCAGAAAAATCTTGACGTTGTTTTTCTAATATCATCACAATATCAATTCCACTACAAGCGCCACAAGCCATTAATAAACTAACCATTGGTCCTAAAGATTTTCCTGTTGATTCTTGTGCAACATCATTATTTACTCTGTCTGCTTTAAACGTAATTACATTTCCATTTAAGTCATCTGCAAGAAAAGTATCACTTTGTTTATGGTATAAAATGTTAATTTCTATCATACTTTTTGATTTATATGCAATTTACTGAAATCCATCTATATTTGTTTAAACAAATCATTACCAATTCGTTACTAATATTTTTCATCAAAAATCAATTTATGAAACAAAATTTTCTATACTCTCTTCCATTTGCTTTAGAAATGGGCGGAATTTTACCTGAACTAAATATTTCTTTTTACACTTATGGAAAATTAAATGCAGATAAATCGAATGTTTTATGGATTTGTCATGCTTTAACAGCATCTGCTGATGCCGAAGATTGGTGGAATGGATTGGTTGGAGAAGCAAAAACTTTTGATACTTCGAAGTATTTTATTGTTTGTGCAAATATTATAGGAAGCCCTTACGGATCTACTTCTACAAATAGTATTAATCCTGTTACCAATCAAAAATATGGAATCGATTTTCCTTTTTTTACGATTCGAGATATGGTTAAAGCGCATCAGTTATTGAAAACTCATTTAGGAATTGATAAAATTAAACTTTTAATTGGTGGAAGTATGGGCGGCTATCAAGCCTTAGAATGGACTATTGATGAACAATCTTCGATTGAAAATTTATTCTTAATTGCTACATCAGCAGAAGAAAGTGCTTGGGGAAAAGCCATACATACCGCGCAACGTTTAGCCATTGAAGCAGATCCAGAATGGATAAAAGGCGAAATTGGAATAGGTGATAAAGGTTTAAAAGCCGCTCGCGGAATAGGAATGTTAACTTATCGCAATTATGAATTGTTTAAAGCTCAACAAAGTGACATTGATTTAGACATTCATCAAAATCATAAATCATCAAGTTATATAAAATATCAAGCGCAGAAATTAGCAGGTCGTTTTGATGCATTATCTTATTATAAATTAACCGAAGCGATGGATTCGCACCAATTAGCGAGAGGCAGAAAAAACTCAGTTGAAGAAGTTTTAAATCAAATTGAAATTCCAACTATTGTAATGGGAATTAGTTCCGATATTTTATGTCCGCCACAAGAACAACAATTTTTAGCCAATCATATTCCAAATGCAGAATATCACGAAATTGATTCAGAATATGGTCATGATGGTTTTCTAATTGAAAGTGAGAAGATTAGAGAAATTCTAAATCTTTGGATGAAAAAGAGAAATATATAATTCATTTCTCTTTTTCTATATTTACTTCATGAAAAACTTTTTGCCACTACTAATTTTATTATGTTCTCTTAACATAAATGCACAAGAAAATTTCAAATTCCCTACATATCCTGGTTGTCAGAAACAAAAAACGAATGACGAATTGAAGAAATGTTTCTACGAAAGGTTATCTGATGAAATTAGATCAGAATTTTATGAACAAGATCATTTTTGGATTGAGAATAATAACATCAATCAAACAACGCTTGTTTTTACCGTTACTAAAAATGGAGATTTAGCAAACTTTAGTTATACAAAAGATAGTAATCCTGAAGCTGCTAAATTCTTTTTAAAACATATTTATCGTGTCAAAAAACATTACGAATCCAGAGGTAAAAAATTTATTCCAGCTAAAAATGATGGAAAACCAATCGATTTTCAGATTCATTATCAATTTAGATATCACCAATCAAAATAAGTAAATCAAAGCCTTTGTTATTTCAGAGGCTATTTTTATATCAATTTGGTAATATTTATCTCAAAAATAAACACATAATCTTTTTTAAAATACTTGTACTCTGAAAGGAAAAGATTATTTTTGCCTATTCGACAAGAAGAGTATGAAAAATATCCGTAATTTCTGTATTATCGCCCATATTGACCATGGTAAAAGTACCTTGGCCGATCGTCTATTACAAGTAACAAACACGATTTCAGCCCGTGAGTTACAAAATCAAACCTTAGACGATATGGATTTGGAGCGTGAACGTGGTATCACGATCAAATCGCACGCTATCCAAATGGAATATGAAAAAGATGGTGAAAAATATATTTTAAATTTAATTGATACTCCTGGTCACGTTGATTTCTCTTACGAGGTTTCTCGTTCGATTGCAGCATGTGAAGGAGCGTTATTAATTGTGGATGCTGCACAAAGTATCCAAGCACAAACAATTTCTAACTTATATCTAGCTTTAGAAAATAATTTAGAGATTATTCCTGTATTGAACAAAATCGATTTACCTTCTGCTAATCCAGAAGAAGTAACAGACGATATTGTTGATTTATTAGGTTGTGATCCAGAAGATGTATTACGTTGTTCTGGTAAAACCGGTGAAGGTGTTTTAGAATTATTACACACAATCATCGAGAAAGTTCCTGCCCCGGTTGGTGATCCTGAAGCGCCTTTACAAGCGTTAATTTTCGACTCTGTTTATAATCCTTTCCGTGGAATCGAAGCATTCTACAAAGTGGTAAACGGTGAGATTAAAAAAGGTGACCAAGTAAAATTCATGGCTACAAATAAAAAATATTTTGCTGATGAAATTGGAACTTTAAAATTAAACCAAGTAGAAAAGAAAACGATTAAAACTGGAGATGTTGGTTACATCATTTCTGGGATTAAAGATGCTTCTGAGGTAAAAGTTGGTGATACAATTACACTAGTTGATAATCCTGCTGCTGAAGCTATCGATGGTTTCGAGGAGGTAAAACCAATGGTATTCGCAGGTATTTATCCTGTAGATACGGAAGATTACGAAGATTTACGTGCATCGATTGAAAAGTTACGTTTAAATGATGCTTCATTAACTTTCGAGGCTGAATCTTCTGCTGCTTTAGGGTTTGGTTTCCGTTGTGGATTCTTAGGAATGTTACACTTAGAAATCGTTCAAGAGCGTTTAGAGCGTGAGTTTGGTATGACAGTTATTACAACTGTACCTAACGTATCGTACGAGGCGTATTTAGAAAAAGATCCAGAAAAAGCAATTCACGTACACAATCCATCTGAATTACCAGATCCATCAGGATTAAATCGTGTTGAAGAGCCATATATTCGTGCAGCAATCATTACAAAATCTGAATTTGTTGGACCAGTAATGAGTTTATGTATCGAAAAACGTGGGGAGTTACAATCACAAACTTATTTAACTCAACACCGTGTTGAAATGATTTTCAATATGCCTTTAGCTGAGGTTGTATTCGATTTCTATGATCGTTTAAAATCAATTTCTAAAGGATATGCTTCTTTCGATTATGCGCCATCAGGAATGAAAGCATCGAAATTAGTTAAAGTAGATATTATGATTCACGGAGATGTAGTTGATGCTTTATCTGCTTTAATTCACGTAGACAACGCGTACAACATTGGTAAAAAAATGTGTGAGAAATTACGCGAATTAATCCCACGTCAACAATTCGATATTCCAATCCAAGCTGCGATTGGTGCGAAAATTATTGCTCGTGAAACAATTAAAGCGTTACGTAAAGACGTTACTGCTAAATGTTACGGTGGAGATATTTCTCGTAAACGTAAATTATTAGAAAAACAAAAAGCTGGTAAGAAAAAAATGCGTCAAATTGGACGTGTAGAGGTTCCACAATCTGCCTTCTTAGCAGTATTAAAATTAAACGATTAAGATTATTAATTTTAAATAAATATAAAATGGCTGTCTCGAATTGAGGCGGCCATTTTTTTATTATTCCTTCTTAAATTATCACATTAAATCTATCGAGATATAAAATTCTTCGACAAACTCAAAATGACAAATTGTTTTCTAATAATCATATTTACAAAATTAACATCTAAATATATGACGTTAATAAATTAAATAGAATGAAAGATTAAAATGAATTAGTGAACGATAGTGAATCATTTAATTCATTTCTGGAATGATATTTAATTTTAGTCAAATAGATTTAAAGTCTTGATTTTTTGAATACTTTTTTATCAAGAAAAAAGTATTGAATTCCTTAACTTCGTTACAATTCAGATTAAACATGAAAAACATTCTATTTACAACAATTACTTTAGCCTCTATCTCGGCTTTTGGACAAAATATAAGCAATCAAAAAATTGATCAAGTCACAGAAAATGCAATGAAAGCATTTGACGTTCCTGGAATCGCGGTTGCCGTAACTAAAGACGGATCAATTGTTCACTCAAAAGGTTACGGTATAAAATCGATCAAAACAGGTGAAAAACTTGAATCTTCAACTAATTTCGGAATAGCATCAAACTCAAAAGCGTTTACTGCAGCGGCTTTAGCGATTTTAGTTGATGAAGGGAAAATTTCTTGGGAAGATAAAGTCATCAAACATATTCCTGAATTTAAAATGTACAACGAATATGTTACAAAAGAATTCACTATTCGTGATTTATTAACGCACCGAAGCGGATTAGGTTTAGGCGCTGGCGATTTAATGGTTTGGCCTGACGGACACAATTTCACTCCGAAGGACATCATAAATAATATTCAATATTTAAAACCTGTTTCAGATTTCCGTTCAAAATATGATTATGATAATTTATTATACATTATCGCAGGTGAAGTTGTAGAACGTGTTTCTGGTCAATCTTGGACAGATTTTGTTACAAAACGATTATTAGAGCCAATCGGAATGACAAATTCTGGTGCGAATTGGCATTTATTAGCGGATAAAAAAAATACGATTGATCCACACGTTCCGATTGATGGGAAATTACAAGTAATTGATCGTTATACAAATACCATTTTTGATGCTGCTGCCGGAATTTATTCTAACGTAGATGATGTTGCAAAATGGTTACAATTCAATTTAAATAAAGGAAAAGTAAACGGAAAACAAATCATTTCTGAAAAGCAAATGAAAGAAATGATTTCACCAGTAACTTTACAAAAAGTTGCGACAAATCAGCCTTATAATTCATTATTTAAAGCCTATGGTTTGGGATGGCAATTGCAAGATTACAACGGAAAATTAGAAGTTTCACATACTGGAGGTTTAGAAGGAATCGTAACACAAACGATTTGGTATCCGCAAATCAATTTAGGAATTGTGGTCTTAACGAATCAACAATCTGGAGTTGCTTTTAATTCAGTTTCAAACACAATTAAAGATTTTTATTTAGGAAATCCAGAAAAAGATTGGGTTGGTTTTTATGATAATATCATGAAATCTCGTACAGCTGAAGCTGATGTGATTACAGACGAAGTTTGGAAAACAGTTGAAGCGAATCAGAAAAATAAAAAGCTAAAAATTGATACTAAATCTTTAGTCGGAATGTACAAAGATAATTGGTTTGGTGATGTGGAAATTTACGAGAAAAAAGGAAAATTAATTTTCGAATCGAAACGTTCGCCACAATTAACAGGAGAAATGTTCTATTACAAAGACAATACGTATGCTGTAAAATGGAACAATCGTTATTTTCATGCAGATGCGTTTGTTTTTGCAGAAATGAAAGGTGGAAAATTGGCTGGATTTAAAATGAAGGCGATTTCTCCGATGACCGATTTTAGTTACGACTTCCACGATTTAGATTTTAGTAGAAAATAATCAGTTTATTAGTTATGCTAGATTTGTTTTAATTTGATATTACAATTAGATAAGCTCATACAACAAGCTCATAATGATAAAACCAATTGTCAGTTCGAGCTTGTCGAGAACTTTATAAATTTTAATAATATTTCTCTTAAAATAAATCACTCAAAATGAAGAATATGTCAAGCTGAACTTGTTTCAGCTTCTCATAATATATGAATGTTATCCTGAAATAAATTCAGGATGACTTTTTTTGAAATTACCATGAAATTCAAAGGTTATATTTTAGGATTACTTTCGTCTATATCATACGGATTAATTCCTTTATTCATCTTACCAATTAAACAAGCAAATTTTTCGTTAGATACAACATTATTTTATCGATTTTTATTTTCTGCTTTAATAGTTGGTACGTATTTATTAATTAAAAAACAATCCATCAAAATTAATCTAAGACAACTTCCTGTTTTAATTATTTTAGGATTACTATATGCAATTTCTGCTGAGGCACTTTTCTTAGGTTACGATTATTTAACACCCGGAATTGCCTCCACCTTACTATTTGTTTATCCTTTGATAGTTGCTATAATAATGGCTGTTTTTTTTAAAGAAAAATTAACCATTTCAGCAATAATTGCAATCCTATTTGTTCTAGCAGGTGTAATATTATTAAGTTTTAAAGATGGAGAATTTAATTTAAATCCTATCGGATTAGGAATCGTTTTTATAAGCGCTTTAGGTTATGGATTATATATCGTAACCGTAAACAAATCGAACGTAAAAGAATTAAAAGGATTCACCTTAAGCTTTTATTCATTTTTATTTACAACTATTTATTATGCCGTAAAAATGATTATTAACAAAGATTCATTCTTGTTGCCATCAATAAATTTAGCATTCAATTTCTTTACGTTTGCTTTTGTTACGACTGTAATTTCAAGTATAGCATTAATCTATGCAATAAAATACATTGGTTCTACGCCAACATCAATTTTAGGTGCATTTGAGCCAGTTGTTGCAGTTGCAGTAAGTGTAATTTTATTTGGCGAAGATTTTTCTTTGAGTTTAGCTTTCGGAATTTTATTAATTATTCTGGGTGTTACGCTTAATGTTGTTGGCGATGCTTATCAAGAAAAAAAGAAAATTAAAACATAATTTAAAAACCTTCAGATTTCGATTTGAAGGTTTTATTTTTGTGCAATGAAACGAATTTTTAATGCGGAAGGTTGGAATAGAAAAGAACATTACGAGTTGTTTTCTAATTTAGATAATCCATATGTGGGTGTTGTTGCGGAAGTTGAATGTACAAATGCATACAATTATTCTAAAGCAAACGGAATTTCATTTTTTGCACTTTATCTTTTTTCTTCGATGCTAGCTGAAAATAAAATCGAAGAATTTAAATATCGCTTCGAGGATGAAGAAATTTATATTTACGATCAAATAGATTGCGGAACGACAATTGGACGTAAAGACGGAACTTTTGGTTTTGCGTTTATTCCATTTACAGAAGATTTTGAAACGTTTAATACGAAGCTTCAGCAAGAAATTAACGAAGTAGAAAATTGTGTTGGTTTACACATTAAAAATGAAGATTTAACTTTAGGATTAATTCGTCACTCGACTTTTCCTTGGTCAAGATTTACAGGTTTAACTCAGCCTTCAAACTTCGGAACAAAAGAATCTATTCCTCGTATTATTTTCGGGAAAGCGTACAAACAAAATGATAAAATGTATATGCCTGTTTCTGTAGAAGCGAATCACGGTTTTGTTGATGGTTTACATTTAGCGAATTATTTAGCGAATTTTGAGAAAGAATTAATGAAATATTAAAATAGAAAAAACGAAGTTCGAGATTAGAATTTCGTTTTTTTTATTCTGATGTGATGTTGAAACGAGTTAAACATGACTTCTACAGATTTGTCAAGCTGAATTTATTTCAGCTTCTCATGATATAAATAACTAAATGTGATTCTGAAACAAGTTCAGAATGAAGAATATTTTATAAAAACCCGAATTTCTATCATAGAAATTCGGACTTTATTTATTATTTAATTTCTTCAACAGGTTCTTCTGGTTCATATAATATTGGAAAATATTGTTTATCCTCTTTCAAAACAAAATCATAATCCGTATCGTAAAAATGTGCTAATTTTCTTAATTGATAATTTCCTACTTCGTTTTTTTGATATCGAAAAGCATAACCACTAAATTCGTGACAAAAGAATTCAATATCCATTTTTAAAGGAGTAAAATTTAAATTAACTGTATCAATATGATTCGTTAAGAATTCGTTTATAATAAAATCAATCGTATAATACTTTTTATTTATCGTAAGAGGTAAACTATAATAATTACCGAATGAACAATCATTTGTAGATTCTGAAATATAGATATATAAATTATTAGCTGTAAAAATTGGTGAAATAGTTATAGGATCTATATTATTATTTTCAGCAATATTAATAGATTGCCTTAAAGCATTATAAAACTTTTCATCTTTGATTTCTTTCGGAATTTCTATTTTAGATTCGAAAGTAGATTTTTTCTCTTTGCATCCAAAGAAAAAAAGTAAAATTAGAAAAGCGTAAAATAATTTCATATCAAGTGTTTGACTAAAGATAAAAATTAATCTTTATCAATCACTTGAATCGCTTCATTAATTAAATCAAATTCATAGCCTTTGTAAGCCAAATACGCTTTTATTTTATTGATTTTTTTAAAGGATTCACGCTCGCTATATAAAGCATCATATTTTTTTTGAGCCAATTTGGTTAAGTTATTCCAATATTTTTCGGGATCAATTTCATCTTTAAATGCTTTATCAATTAATTTTCCATCAATTTGTCGCAATTTTAATTCTTGTCGAAGTCGATTTCTTCCCCATAATTTTTGATTGACTTTTCCTCGAACAAAACTAAAAGCAAAACGTTCTTCATTCAAAAATCCGTAATGAATTAATTTATATAGAACTTCATCTTTCGCTTCCGGAATCAAATCAAATTCGCGCAGTTTTTTTTCCACTTCCCAATGACAACGATCTTGATAAAGGCAATATTTCGCCATTTTATCTTTGATTTCGTCTATCGTATAGATTTTTTTTGAGTTGTCTTTTGGAGTGAAATTCATCAGACAAAGATAATCAGTTAATGTGATAATTTGTGAAATAGAAAATTAATGAATGATAGAAATCGTCTAACTTCTCGATACAATTTTCTTCGAAAAGCTCAGTATAACAGAACTTAGAACAAAACTTAAAAAAAGCGTTAGGGATTGAAGTGGAAATCCTTTTTTTCAGCGGTGACTGAGCTTGTCGAAGTCGAGCAAAAAAGATTGAAAACGGAAAGCCCGCCCGAAGGGAACGCCCTAAAAATAAAAAAACTGAACCATTTCTGATTCAGTTTTTAACATATGTTGATAAGTCTAAACTTACGCTTTCTTTAATTCTGCAATGTATTCTGTAGGATTCTCTGCATTAAATACTGCCGAACCTGCAACTAAAGCATCTGCACCAGCTTCGATTAATTTAGATGCATTTTGTACACCTACTCCACCATCAATTTCAATGATTACATCAGCACCAGCTTCTGTAATCATTTGTTTTAATTTAGATACTTTATTATATGTATTCTCAATGAATTTTTGTCCTCCGAAACCTGGATTCACACTCATGATTAATACTAAATCTAAATCATTGATAACGTCTTCTAAAACCGAAACAGGCGTGTGTGGATTTAAAGCAACACCAGCTTTCATACCTTCTGCTTTAATGGCTTGGATTGTACGATGTAAATGTGTACAAGCCTCGTAATGAACCGTTAAAATATCTGCGCCAACTTGCTTGAATGTAGAAATGTAACGATCTGGTTCAACAATCATTAAATGTACATCTAAAACTTTGTCTGTTAACGAATTAATTTTATCGATAATTGGCATTCCGTAAGAAATATTCGGAACAAAAACGCCGTCCATTACATCTAAATGAAACCATTCTGCTTGAGAATTGTTTACCATTTCGATGTCTTTGGCTAAATTCCCAAAATCTGCTGCTAAAATTGATGGTGCTATAATCGCCATAATTGTATTTTTTGTTTGTTTGTATTTGTGGTGCAAAGGTAAGGAAATAAAAAAATCGTTGAGATATTCAACGATTTATATTTTTTAGAAATTATATCCAACACGAAAACCCAAATCTAATGCAAAACCATTATTAGTTCTTTTTCCTTCGGAAGTTGTGTAGTTTTCGAAATCATGTATTGCATAAGTTTCTTGATACAAAGCTAAACCCAATCCTGTGTAAAACTCATAAAAGAAGTTTTGGGAAAAAGATCGTTTTAGTCCATAATTTATAGTTATTGTTCCTTGTGGATTAATCGTTACATCATCAGTTTTTGCTGTTAACCAATCCGGAACATAATCTCCTTTTAAAGCGATATAATTTCCTGAATTATTTTTGGTATTTTTTCCTTTACCTAATCTTCGGTCAAAATTATAATAATAACGACCTTCTAAAGCAATGCTTGTTGTTAAAATGTAATCAAAATCACTTTCTCCTGACCAATCTTCAGAGTAAGAGAACCCTCCGATATAGTCTAATGAACCTACAGCTGTAAAATTATCAGATAAAGCTTTTTCATATTGAATCCCAATTCCTATAAAGCTGATGTTTGCATTAAAAAGATCTGTTGCTTTTTCTTGAGCGAAAATAGTAGTTGATAAGAATAGAGTAAATAATGTTTTTTTCATTTTATGTTAATTCTATATTGTTGTATAAATATAGATATAAAACTTATTAATCTAACAACATTTTAAAATCTACGAAGTTATATGGTTCTTCGCCAGATTTTTCCTCGTTAATAGTAAAATGAATACTATTATTTGATAAAAATAAGAATGAATATTGATCCTTATTTTGGTCAGATTCTCTGAACTCAAAATATTCATCACCAATTACACACCAAACTCCTTTTTCTTCGGCATAGGTAACTTCATCATCAGCATGTATCGTTTTAAAAGTTATATACATTGTACCATCAGCCTTGCGATTAATAATCCAGCTGTTTGTTTCACCTTTAAAAAATTTACCATGATCTGTACCTTTCCATACGCCAACAAAACGAGGGTCTGTCTTTGTATTTTCAAAGAAGAATAGAGATTTATCTCTATCTTTTAATATTAAATTCACAATATAAGTAAATAACAAATTAATAATTAAAAAAGCAGCTCTAAAAAAAGCTGCTCTTCTTTATTTTATTAACGTCCGATGTACGTTTTTAAGATTTTAGATCTTGAAGTGTGTTTTAATCGACGAATTGCTTTTTCTTTAATCTGACGAACACGCTCACGAGTTAAATCGAAAGTTTCTCCAATTTCTTCTAAAGTCATTGGGTGTTGTCCATTTAAACCAAAGTATAAACGAATTAAATCAGCCTCACGTGGAGTTAACGTTTGTAATGCACGCTCAATCTCTACACGTAAAGACTCGATCATTAATTGCATATCTGGAGATGGAGACTCACCGATGTTTAATACATCATATAAGTTAGAATCTTCACCTTCTACTAATGGAGCATCCATCGATACGTGACGACCAGAGTTTTTCATCGACTCTTTAACATCACCTTCAGACATATCTAAAACTTCAGAAATCTCTTCAGCAGATGGAGCACGCTCATGTTCTTGCTCTAATAAAGCGTATGCTTTATTAATTTTATTAATAGATCCAATTTTATTTAATGGTAAACGTACGATACGAGATTGCTCTGCTAACGCTTGTAAGATCGATTGACGAATCCACCATACTGCGTATGAAATGAATTTGAAACCACGAGTTTCATCAAAACGTTGTGCAGCTTTAATTAAACCTAAGTTTCCTTCGTTGATTAAATCTGGTAAACTTAACCCTTGATTTTGGTATTGTTTCGCTACAGATACAACGAAACGTAAGTTTGCTTTTGTTAATTTTTCTAAGGCAACACGATCACCTGCTTTAATGCGTTGTGCTAATTCTACTTCCTCTTCTGCTGTAATTAAATCTACTTTACCAATCTCCTGTAAGTATTTATCTAACGACGCAGTTTCACGATTTGTTACCTGCTTTGTAATTTTAAGCTGTCTCATTTAACTAAAAACCTCCTTTTTATATGAATGATTGTTTGAATAAAAAAGCCCTTTTGAATAGGCTCTTTATAATATATACGTAGAAAAACAAAAAAGGTTACAAAATATTGTAAAATATTTTATTTTAGTCTCTTAAAACTTCATAAATCATGTGAGCAGCTAACTTCGAAGTCTGATTATCACGATCAAAAGTTGGATTAACTTCAACAATATCAAAGATTTTAACCTTGTTTGATTTCTTTAAAAGTTTTAAAATATATTTTACTTGAAAAGGTGTTAAACCGTTAATTGTAGTTGCACTTACACCTGGCGCATATGCTACATCAAATACATCCATATCTAATGTGATATAAATATTTTCAAATTGTTCTATATAAATTTTAATTTCGTCTAAAACTCGATTAAAGTTAGCATGAATTTCATCTGCCAAAATATAATCAACCTTCATATCATCAGCTCTATTAAATAAAGCTTTCGTATTTCCTAATTCTTGTATTCCGATGGCTAAATAATTAAATGCTAAATTATTTTGGTCGCAATATTTTTTCATTTCGTAAAATGGAGTTCCAGAAGTAGAATTTTTTGTTGGAATACGAATATCGAAATGAGCATCAATGTTAATTACAGCACTATTTTTAGGGGAATTTTTAATAAATGCTAAATAATCACCTAAAGCAGTTTCATGTCCACCGCCAATTACAATAGGAAAATTATTTTGATTCAGAATAGTTGAAACAATTTCAACCTGTTTATCTCTACCTGCTTCTAAATTTTCATCGACTATTATATTTCCAAAATCTGAAATACTTTGATTTGAAAAATGTACAGGTAAATTTGCTAACACTTTACGAATCGTATCAGGAGCTTCTTTCGCTCCTAAACGACCTTTATTTCTATTTACACCTTCTTCTGAGCAGAATCCTACAATAACCTTTGAATTTGATACTCCATCTTTAAAAGGTGTTATAATCTGATGAATTCTATTTCCTAATTCTCCATCTTCAGTATCAAATCGTCCTGTCCAAATCGTAGTATCAAAAGGTGTTAATTGCATTATTTATAAAATTTTGGTAATGATAGATTAAATTTAACTGCAATAATTCTAATAACCGCAATTAAACTACCTGAAATAATAAAATTAATATTTCGATCGATACCTAAATCATCTAAAATTAAATAAGTAATACCTCCTATAATACATGCTGTTGCATAAATTTCTTCGACAAAAATCGTTGGTGTTTTGTTAATCATCGTATCACGAATAACTCCTCCCATAACGGCTGTGAACATTCCCATCACGACAGAAATAAAATCATTAGCTCCTAATGATTGAGCTTTTTCTAAACCTACAATTGTAAATAATGCTATCCCTAATGTATCGAAAAGCATTAATGTTGTTCTTAATTTAACGAAATATTTGTAGAATAATCCTGGTAATAAAATACCTAAGAAAATAGTATAAATGATATTCATATCATTGAACCATACTAATGGATAACTATTCAAAAATAGATCACGTAAAGTTCCTCCACCTATTGCTGTAATAAAAGCTATAAATGTAATACCAAACCAATCATGCTTTTGACGTTCGTCTCCAGCCATTGCTCCAGAAATAGCAAAAGCTAATGTTCCTATTAATTCGAATATATATTGTATTTGCATATTTTTTTTATAAAGGGCGACAAATATGGACAATATTTACTTAATAATGAAATTAGATATACCCTTTAACAATAAAAAAGTGAAGCTTTTAGCTTCACTTTAACATTTGAATATTTTAATGACTTTTAAATTTCGGTATAGACAGGTTGTATCTTAATGCTGCTAATCTTATAGCTACAATTAAACCACCTGCTATAAAGAAATTAAATGTTCTATCAATTTCTAAAGAATCTAATACGACATATAAAACTGCTCCTGCTAAACAGGCTGAAGCATAAATCTCTTTTCTAAATACAATTGGTAACTCGTTAATCATCATATCACGAATAACACCACCCATAATAGCTGTAAACATCCCCATAATAATCGCAACTACCGGACTTACTCCTAATCCTAATGCTTTCTCAACACCAACTATTGTAAATAGAGCAATACCCAATGTATCAAATAACATAAATGTTTTCCTTAATTTTAAAAAGAAATCATAGAATATAGCAGCTAAAATAATTCCTGCTGCTACGGCATATAGAATATTCACATCTTTAATCCACATAATGGGATAAGCACCTAACAATACATCACGAATTGTTCCCCCACCAAGAGAGGTTATAAATGCGGTAAATGTTACTCCAAACCAATCTTTACCTGATTTTTCATCTGCAGCTAATGCCCCTGATATTCCATAAAAAATAACTCCAAAAATCTCGAAGTAATATTGAATTTCCATTTCTATTGTATTACATCATATTGAGTTAAAAGATTCAAAAGAATCATTTTTCATTGTTAAAAATGAGGTTTAAATATACAATCGAAAAATAAAAAAAGACCAACATAATTGTTAGTCTTTTTGATTGTATTAATAATAATTTGTTTTTTCTAACTCTTTTTCATCAATTGGATCTTCATCTAAATATCGTTCTAAACTATCATCCAATTCTTTCATCCAAGGTGTATGATGTTTTTCTGCTTTAGTTTGATCCATAACAGATGTAAATGTTTTATCGCGATAAGTCAAAATATTTTGTTCTTTATCTTTTAGCCAAACTTTGAACATTTCGGCAACTTTATCCAAATCGAACATTGGATAATCAGTTAATTCAATCAAATCTTTAATATAATTTGTTTGAAAATCGACATGATCATCTGCTGAAATACATTTACTTTCATCTTCCATCCATTTTTGAATATCAGTCTGAATAGCTTCTTTAGAAGGTAAATTAATTCGACCTAAAATATAATCTCGTGCAAACCATGCTTGTGCATCAAACATATTGAATGTATAATATTGATCTTGCATTCCCAAAAATAACAATTGAGCGTTAACATCTGATATTACACCTTTATACATCCCTTCTGGATACAGACAATTTTTGGTTTTTAGACGTAAATTATCTGGTAAAAATGGAAACTTATGTTGATAACCTGTACACATGATAACAGAATCAAACTCTTTTACAGTTCCATCTTTAAAAAAAGCCTTTTTATCCTCAAAATGTGTTACCATAGGTAATTCTTCTATCCCTTGTGGCCATTTACAATCAATCGGATTCGTACGATATGAAATCGTAACTGACTTAGTACCGTGTTTATAACATTGTACGGCAATATCTTCTGCAGAATAACTACTACCAATCAACAAAATATCTTGATCAATAAAAGGATCTGCACCACGAAAATCATGCGCATGCATTACATTTCCTGTGTAATTTTCTATTCCTTTAAAATAAGGCATATTTGGTGTAGAAAAATGCCCTGTTCCGACAACTAAATAATCAAAAAACTCTTCAAAAGTTTCATTTTTCTTTAAATCATCAAAAACAACACGAAATTGCTTCTTCTCTTCTACATAATCTACCCACCTTGCAACGGTATTAAACTGTATGTACTTTCGTGCATTACTTTGTTTAATCCTTCCTTGTATATAATCAAACAAAACTTCTCGCGGTGGATAAGAAGATATTGTTTGATCAAAATGCTCAGAAAACGTATAATCCGCAAATTCTAAACATTCTTTTGGTCCATTCGACCACAAATATTTATACATACTGCCGTGTAACGGCTCTCCGTATTTACCTACACCTGTACGCCAAGTGTAATTCCACATTCCTCCCCAGTTGTCTTGCTTCTCAAAACATTTAATTTCTGGAATTTTGTTACCTTTCTTTTCTTTCGACTCGAATGCTCTTAACATAGCTAAACCACTTGGTCCAGCACCGATAATGCCTACTTTTAAACCCATGAATTGTTTTTAATTATACTTATATGAACTACTCAACTATCCCGTGATAGTAACTGATTATTTTTGTCTGAAACGACCTGATATAGAATTTCAAAAATTCTATTTTATAATGAAAAAATAGAACGTGCAATAACCTGCACCTAATTAAGAGATAGAACATCTCTTGATGAATAAATCTTATTCAAAAATATTTTTGAAGATACTAAAAATTTAGCTAACAAACAAATAATCATATTCTCTAGGCGTTCCCTCGCCAACAAAATTATAATTAAATAGTAAAAAATTCCTACGCTCGGTCGGGCTATCCGTTCCAATCTTTTGCTTCTCCATAATTTTTTAAGTAAAATTAATATCCTATTGTCATTCTATGTTTGTAAAAGAATCTAAGATAAAAAGCAAAGGATTTCCACTGCTATTCCCTAA
>NZ_RDOJ01000003.1:213-3594 GCF_003687725.1 Faecalibacter macacae | reverse complement strand
GCGAAATATGATTATTCAACATTTCTACCTTTTCTGGAACTATATCTAGCGCAACTACTTCATGATTTTGTGCTAATAACATTGCATTTGATAATCCAACGTAACCTGTTCCGACTATTGTTATTTTCATATTATTATTTGTTGTTTAAATTATCAATTGAGTTTTTAAACTAAATGATAATACTTTTTATACCATTGTACAAAATTAGAAACACCCTTATCAACAGGAAAATTTGGGTGATAATCAAATTGCTCAATCAAATCATCAACATCAGCCCATGTTTGATTTACATCTCCTGGTTGCATCGGATACATTTCCAATTCTGCTTGTAAACCTGATGATTTTTCAATTTCCTTAATAAAATCCATTAATTGTACAGGCTTACTATTTCCTATATTAAACAATTGATAAGTCTTTTCAGATTTCTTATCAATTAATTTTGTAATTCCTTGCACTATATCATCAATATAAGTGAAATCACGAGATAAGTCTCCATGATTAAATACCTTAATCGGACGATTATTAAAAATTGCATCAGTAAATAAATACATCGCCATATCTGGTCTTCCCCAGGGTCCGTATACGGTGAAAAATCGTAGCCCTATCGTTTCAATTTTATATAAATGACTATATGAATGAGCCATTAACTCATTCGCCTTTTTTGTTGCTGCATACAAACTAATTGGATGATCAACATTTTGAGTTGTTGAAAAAGGTACATCTACAGAATTTCCATAAATACTAGAGCTACTTGCATACATCAGTTTTGAAACTTGAAATTGTCTACAACATTCTAATATATTTAAAAAACCAACTAAATTACTTTGTCCATAAGCATGTGGATTTTCAATACTATATCTAACCCCTGCTTGAGCGGCAAGATTTATAACTCGATCAAATTTATATTTATCAAATAAATTTGTCATAAACCCTAAATCTTCTAGATTGGCTCTATAAAAAGTAAAATCTAAAGTTGATGATTTACATTCTTTATGAAAAATTTCTGAATTTACTTTATCAATACCTAATTCATTTAATCTTCCGTATTTTAATTTTGTATCGTAATAATCGTTGATATTATCAAATCCAATAATTCGATGCCCTTTTTCGCATAGTTTTTTACTTAGGTGCATGCCAATAAAGCCAGCAGCTCCTGTAATTAAAATGGTTTCCATAGTGGTTTAGTAGTGGTTAGGTTATTTTATCGATTCGTTACTAGCAACAACTTCTCGAAGTGAGGAACTTGAAAATCTATGACTCCTCTTATTGTAATAAATTTCTATTTTATTGTCTAAACAAAACTGTTTTCCAGTAAAGTCTATATCTCTATATTCTTCACCAATAATGCGGATATCGATAGAAACAGCTCTTAAGATATCATCCAAATCTTGTTCAGTTGTATAAGGAATTATTTCATCAACATATTTACAGCCTTGTAATTGAATATAGCGTTCAACTACTGACTGAGTCGGTTGATTTTTATCTGGATCAATATCTGATGGGTCTGTATTTAAACCAACAATTAAATAATCACATTTTCTTTTAGCTTCTTCAAGCATCATAATATGACCTGCGTGTAATAAATCAAATACACCAAATGTAATTCCTACTTTCATAAAAAGATTTTAATTAGTAACATATAAACAAAAATATAACAAGATGAAGTTAATACAACATTTATTTCAAAAAAAAGAAAAGGAGATATTTCTATCTCCTTCTATATTATACCAAATCTGGTCTTTTCTTTTCTAAATAATTGTAAACATTTTTCACTTCTTGTGAATCTTCTTTTTGTAAGATAAGATTTGCAGTCGGGGTCGAAACAAAAATACAATTAGATAATCCTACAAAGGCTGTATAAACCTCTGATCCAATAATCATGTTTCCATTTCTATCTACCGGATGTCCGCCTGATCTAAAATAATCATATAACGCTTCAAAAGAACCTAAATCATCCCAAGAAAATTTTGCAGGAACAACTTTAATCTTCTTACTTCTTTCCATTACAGCATAATCAATACTATTCGCAGGAATATCTAAAGATAATTTTTCATCCAAATATCCATTCTGGTTAGCGTTCCATGCTATAACTGATTTTTCATAAATTTCAGGTTCAAATTTCTTTAATTCATCTAATAAAACGCCTGCTTTAAAACAAAACATTCCACTATTCCATAAAAAATTTCCTCTTTCAATAAAATCCTGTGCTGTTATATGGTTTGGTTTCTCTCTAAAAGAGATCACTTTATCTCCTTTATGTTCAATATAACCATAACCTGTTTCAGGATGCGTAGGCTCTACACCAAACGTAACAATATAATTTGCATTTGCTAAATCAATTGCTCGCTGAATAGCATCTTCATATTCATCCATTCGTTGAATTAGATGATCAGATGGAGTTATGATTAATACATCATCTTTTTCAACAGCTAAAGCTGCAAAAGCAATTGCTGCTGCAGTATTTCTTGGTAAAGCTTCTGTTATCTTAAGACAAGGAGTATTTAATTTTTCTAATATCTTTTGTGATAAATTTTCATTATCCTTATTTCCAATGACCATCAAATCTGTAGAAATTTTCTGATTTCTCTTAATTGTTAATTCAAACAACGATCTATCATTAAAAATCTCTAAATATTGCTTTGGATGACTCTTACGAGACATCGGCCACAATCTACTTCCAACACCTCCAGATAATACTACATTATATATTTTCATTCTACTCTCTATAAAAGAACTTACAAAATTAAAGAATATATTAATATCATCCATCAATTAACTAAAATATAATTATATAGGGCGTTTCCTCGCTTATATAGTTAAAATCTTTAGTAGATACTAAAGTAAGCAAAGAAAATTTCACTAAATCGATTATTTTCCATCGCTCGGTCGGGCTATCCGTTCCAATCTTTGCTTTTCCATAATTTTTTTAAGTAAAATTAATATCCTATTGTCATTCTATGTTTGTAAAAGAATCTAAGATAAAAAGCAAAGGATTTCCACTACTATCCCTAACGCAATTCATTTTATGCGTTATGCGTTATGCAAAAATAACAAGCCTTGTCACTTCGAGCTTGTCGAGAAGTCTTTTATTTCTATAAACGATTTTAGACAGTTCGAATATTTAAAAAACAAATTATAAAAAACGTCATTCTATGTTTGTAAAAGAATCTAAGATAAAAAGCAAAGGATTTCCACTGCTATCCCTAACGCGTTTTATATTATACGTTATGCAAAAATAACAAGCCTTGTCACTTCGAGCTTGTCGAGAAGTCTTTTATTTCTATAAACGACTTTAGCCAGTTCGAATATTTAAAAAACAAATTAGCTCATTATTCTGTAATTCTAAACAAAGCAACAGCGAACTGAAGAATCATAATCTC
>NZ_RDOJ01000003.1:0-203 GCF_003687725.1 Faecalibacter macacae | reverse complement strand
ATGCGTTATGCGTTATGCGTTATGCGTTATGCGTTATGCGTTATGCGTTATGCAAAAATAACAAACCTTGTCACTTCGAGCTTGTCGAGAAGTCTTTTTATTTCTATAAACTACTGTATTAGATTCGAATATTTTTAAAACAAATTAGCTCATTATTCTGTAATTCTAAACAAAGCAACAGCGAACTGAAGAATCTTAATCTA
>NZ_RDOJ01000029.1 GCF_003687725.1 Faecalibacter macacae | reverse complement strand
TATTTCAATTTTCAATACTACTCGTCTTTCGTATTGAGAGTGCAAATATAGGGTAACTTTTTTCGCTTTCCAAACCGTTTTGGGAATTAATTTCATATTTCATCTTAACTAACTGAGGTTGGGTGAAATATTTTTTGAAATTATTTGTAATTGAAAAATCACATCGCATTTATTGTAATATATATTAACACAATAACAATTTATCATCCTATTTAGTCCTTTCTATTTATTCAGACTTTATAAAATAAATGATGAAAAGTAGATAATTGATTAAAAAAAAGCCCGAAGATTTAACTTCGAGCTTTTCTAATATAAAGAGGATTTTTATTTGTTTATTTTAGTCCAAGTATCTTTTAAAGTTACTGTACGGTTAAAGACTAATTTATCGGCTGTAGAATCTTTGTCTAAAGCAAAGTATCCAATACGTTGAAATTGGAATTTATCTTCGACTTTTGCTTCTTTTAAAGCTGGTTCTGCAAATCCTTGTTTTACTGTTAAAGAATTAGGATTAACGAATTGTAAGAAATCTACATCTTTTTCAGCATCCGGAGCTTCAACTGTAAATAAACGATCATATTCACGAACTTCTACAGGTATATTTTCTGTTGCAGAAACCCAGTGTAAAGTACCTTTTACTTTACGTTTAGAAGCTTCAGAACCGCTTCCTGATTTTGTATCCGCATCGTAAGTCGCGTAAATTGTAGTGATATTTCCTTCAGCATCCTTTTCAACACGTTCAGCTTTAATAATGTAAGCTCCCTTTAAACGAACTTCGTTACCTAAAGATAAACGGAAGAATTTTTTAGGTGCTTCTTCCATAAAGTCATCACGCTCGATGTAAATTTCACGTGTGAATGGAACCATGCGAGAACCAGCATTTTCGTCTTCTGGATTATTTTCTAATGTTAATTCTTCAACTTGTCCTTCTGGATAGTTTTCAATCACAACTTTAATTGGATCTACAACAGCCATTACACGCGGAGCAGTTTTATTTAAGATTTCACGAATAGAGAACTCTAATAACGAAATATCTAAAACGTTATCACGTTTAGCGATTCCTGCTTTATCCCAGAAATTACGAATTGCTTCAGCTGTATAACCACGACGACGTAAGCCAGAAATTGTAGGCATACGAGGATCATCCCAACCTGTAACAACACCTTCTTCAACCAATTTCATTAATTTACGTTTACTTGTTATCATGTACGAAACATTACCACGTGCAAACTCTCGTTGTTTTGGTTTTTGAGGCTGACCTGGTATTTCTACTTGGTCTTTGTACCAGTTATATAAATCACGGTGATTTTTAAATTCTAACGAACATAAAGAGTGAGAAATTCCTTCGATATAATCAGACTCTCCGTGTGTCCAGTCGTACATTGGATAAATTTTCCAAGTATCACCTGTACGGTGGTGAGGACGTTTTAAAACACGATACATAACAGGGTCACGCATGTTCATGTTTGGAGAAGTCATATCGATTTTAGCACGTAAAACGTGAGATCCTTCTTCAAACTCACCATTTTTCATTTTTTCGAATAACTCTAAGTTTTCTTCAACTGAACGATTACGGTTTGGAGATTCAATTCCTGGTTCGAATGGTGTTTTACGTTGTTCGTTGATTAATTCAGAAGATTGATCTTCAACGTATGCTTTTCCGTCTTTAATCATCTGTACAGCCCAATCGTAAAGCTGCTGGAAATAATCAGAAGCATAACGTTCTTCAGCCCACTCAAATCCCATCCATTTAACATCTTCGCGGATAGAATCTACGAATTCTTGTTCTTCTTTAGCTGGGTTTGTGTCATCAAAACGTAAGTTTACCGGCGCACCATATTTTTCACCTAAACCAAAGTTTAAACAAATTGCTTTTGCGTGCCCGATGTGTAAATAACCATTTGGCTCTGGTGGGAAACGAAAACGTAAGTTTTCTTTTGGCATCCCGTTGGCTAAATCATCTTCAATGATTTGCTCAATAAAGTTCAAAGATTTTTTTTCTTCTTCCATTGTTTTCACGATTGAGTTTGCAAAGTTACGAAATTGGCAATTAATATTAAGTACCAAAGAATTAGTTTTTATGCATACTAAAGTGATTCAATTACAAAGGTAAAAGAATGAGCTATATAAAATTTTGTGTGATTGTTAGAAGTTTATCCTAAGTAGATTTCTAATAATCCGTCAGGAATTTGAATTAACATCGCTTTTTCTTCGCGGTTAACTTCTAAAATCCATTCGTCGATCATAGGAATTAAAATTTCTTTACCATCTACATCTACTTCAAAATAAGCTTGAGCAGCAGAATCATTTACAGATTTAATTGTACCAACCTCAGTATTTGATTGGTCATAAATTGTAAATCCAATAATTTCGTGATAGTAGAAATCTGTTCCAGATAATTCTGGTAATGTAGTTAAAGGAAGATAAACTTCACGATTTACTAATCGTTCAGCTTCTTCAGGAGATAAATCTTCAAACTTCACTAATAATTTAGTACCTTGATAAGGTTGTGAAGTTTCAAAGAAAAAAGGAACCAGTGTTCCATCTTGCTCGATGAACACTGCTTCCAAAGTATCGTATAATTCTGGTTCGTCTGTATCCAAATGAATGATTAAATTACCTTTAAAACCATGTTTCTTAGTAACTTTACCTAAATAGTAGCAATCATTTTTCGTCATTGGGATCTTTTCTTGAACTTATAAATTATTCTTCTGTAGCAACTTCTTCAGTTGTACCTTCTGCTTCTTCAGCAGTAGTTTCTTCAGCTTGTGCAGCAGCTTCAACTTCTTGAGCAGCTTTAACACGAGCAGCGTTTACAGCTTTTTCAGCTTCTAAAGCAGCTAATTTAGTAGCAGTAGCTTCTGAAGATAAACCGTCTTTTTTAGCTTGGATTTTAGCATCTTTAGCTTCTAACCATGCAGCGAAACGAGTTTCAGCTTCTTCTTGAGAGAATGCTCCTTTAGCAACACCACCTAATAAGTGTTTCTTCATGTAAGCACCTTTGTAAGATAATAAAGCTTTAGCTGTGTTTGTAGGCTCAGCTCCAGTCATTAACCATTTAACAGCAGAATCAACGTTTAATTCAACAGTTGCTGGGTTAGTAATTGGGTTGTAAGTTCCTAATTTTTCAATGAAACGACCATCACGTCTTGCTCTTGAGTCAGCAACTACGATGTGAAAGAATGGTTTTCCTTTACGACCATGTCTTTGTAATCTAATTTTTGTAGCCATAGTATAACTAATTATTATGGGATCTCGTCCCGTTTTACAAATTTGAGGTGCAAAGATAAGGAAATATTTGATATAATTTTTTAACTATATAAAATTGAATCATAAATAACTGTGAAAAATTTTATGATTAAGAAATCTTAAAGCATTTTTTTGGTGCTAATTATTTATTTCGATTAGATTTTAAAAATAATTTAGCTGAAAGTATTTTAAATTATGAATTTCATAAATTATAGTAAAAACTACCTAAAATAGAGACTTTGAATTGTTTATTTATAAATTTATTAACTATTTTTAAGGAATTAATTTTCAAAACTACATATGATGAAAGGGTTGATAAAATTTGTAGGACTAGGTTTGATGATGTTTTTACTATTTAAAAGCTGTAAAACCCAAACTCAGCAAGAAAATAATTCTAAAGATCAATCTTTAGAAGATTCTATTGCTGAGAAGAAAAGAAAATTGATTGAAAAGATCAAACAGGAGAATGAATCTAATAATGCACAATCTAAGGATGAAGCTCCTGTAATTGATCGTTTGGAAAAAAATAATTAATACAAAATCGATTAACAAGAATTAACATGAAGAAAAAATTACTATCTCTTACTTTACTTACTTTAGTTTTTGGAGCTGTTAATGCACAATCTACAGAAGAATTAAAGCAAAAATTTAAAGATCAAAATTTAAAAAAAGAAGCTCAGATTGATGCAATACAATTAAAATCAGGTTCAGCATTTTTACAAAATAATAAAACTGCTATTGCTGAATTTTCTAAAGATCAAGTTGATATTGATAAAACTGATGATATTAGGGCAAATATAGCATCTAATGTAGATCAAATACAAAATGGTGCAGTAGGTGGTTTTTCAATTAATGGGGAAAATATGGCTATCACAATTTTTGATGGAGGTAAAATTTTATCTAACCACATAGAATTTAGAGATACAGAAAATGAAGGACTAAGCCGTATTGTTGATTTAGAAAATGGAGCTCAAGGATTAAACTCTCACGCAACTGCTGTAGGTGGTTTTATTGGAGCTGAAGGTAGAGGTACTGTTATTAGTATTCCAAATGTAGCAAAAGGAGTTTTACCAAAAGCAACAATTAAACATGCTGGTTTTGCTACAACTTCTAATGGAGATAGGTTTACAAAAATATTAGAATTCAACGAATTTATTTCTAATCACTCTTATGGTGTTAATAATGGATGGAGCCAAGAGTCAGCTACATCAGGTACATTAGGAGCTGGATATTATTACCCTGTTAATACGACTATATTTTCAGATCCTAATCAAACGTTATCTGGCGCTTATCAATCAAATGATGCTAATATTGACCAAATAGTTTATGTTGATCCACGTTTTACAATTGTAAAATCATCTGGTAATTACTATGGTACAGGTCCTGGACCAAATGATGCAAAATACAGATGGGCAAATGGTGCATATACAGCATATGTAGAAGGAGACTTAATTCCTAATGCAAACTGTTCATCAGGAGCATACTGTATAGGTAATGGATCTTTGGCTAAAAATATTATAGTTGTAGGAGCTGTAAATATTCCAACAACATCAGATTTTAAAATAACTTCACCATCACATATCGTACGTTCTAGTTATAGTAGTGTAGGACCAAGAAAAGATGGAGCTATAAAACCAGATATCGTTGCGGTTGGTACATTAGTAGTTGCACCTACTTATTCATCAGATAATCCAACTTCTGTTTCTACTTATACAAGAGGAAGTGGTACTTCATATTCTGCACCAAAAGTTACAGGAGCGGTAGGAGCAATTACGCAATTAAAAAGATTATTAACAAACGATTCAGAATTCTATTTCAATGCTGATGAAGTTAAAACAATCTTATTACACACTGCAATGGAAGCAGGTTTACACGATGGACCTGATAACGCTTACGGATGGGGTATGTTAGATGCTTTAAAAGCTGCAGAAGTAGTTCTTTCTACTCATAATAATGAAGATACTTTAGAAAGAAATGATAAAGTTTCAGGTATAGATTACGAAAAAGTGATATCAGCACGTGAAGGTGAAGAATTAAAAGTTACAATTTCTTGGATTGATCCGGCTGCAACAATTTTACCAGGAACTTTGGATAGAGTAAATGATATCTCTTCTAAATTAGTTAACGATTTAGATTTACGTATCATTGATACTGTAACAAACGAAGTTTATTTTCCATGGAAATTAGATTTAGCTAATGTTACTGGTGCAGCTGTTAAAGGTGATAATACTGTTGATAATGTAGAACAAGTAGTAATTAAAACACCAGTTGCTGGACGTAATTATAAAGTTGTAGTTTCTAACAAAGAAAACTTAGTTGATGATCTTAATGCAGCAGCTAATCAAAAATATAGTTTATTAATTACAGGAGCTAATGCAGAAAATTTATCAACTGTAGATGTTGCTACGAAAGATAAAGTTTCTGTTTACCCAACAGTAGCAAAAGATGTCGTAAATATTGATTCGACAGCTAAAATTAATGCAGTAGAATTAATTGATTTGACAGGTAAATTAATTTCGACAACAAAGACAAATAAAGTAAATGTATCTTCTTTACCAAGTGGAGTTTATGTATTAAAAATAACAACAGATAAAGGTGTTACAACTAAAAAAATAGTAAAACAATAACTTTTAAAGTTGATATAATTATAAAAACTTCAATAGCTTTAGGCTGTTGAAGTTTTTTTATTTTAAAGCAGTATATTCAACATATAAAATTATTAATTCTACAATCTAAAACCGAATTATTATTAATCATGAATAAGAATGAAATTTTAAAAGAAGTACAATCTTACATCAGAAAGACTTTTTTAGAGGAAGGAACAGGACACGATTATTTTCATATAGAACGTGTTGTTACAAATGCAAAAAAGATTGTTGAAAAAGAATCAGCTGATTCGTTTTTGGTAGAATTAGCAGCTTGGGTTCATGATATTGGCGATTATAAATTACACGGAGGTGTAGATAAATCAGAAGAGTTAATTAAGTCTTTTTTAGAATCTATAAATTTAGATGAAGAAATCATTTCAAAAGTAAATGAAATTGTTTCTCAAGTATCTTTCAGTAAAGGGAATAAGCCAACTACAATAGAGGCAGAAATTGTTCAAGATGCAGATAGATTGGATGCTATCGGAGCAGTTGGGATAGCACGTTGTTTTGCTTACGGAGGAAGTACAGGGAATATATTATTTAATCCAGAAGATAATTCTAAAAATGCTTCAAGTATCCAACATTTTTACGATAAATTATTCAAGTTAAAAGATTTGATGAATACTACTACAGCAAAAGAAATTGCGGAAGAACGTCATGCGTATATGAAAAGTTTTGTTCAACAATTTTATAACGAAGTGAACTTTAAATAAAACTATGAAAAAATTATTTACAACTCTACTTTTAAGTACTTTAACAATAGTTTCTTATGCACAAGAAACTTTCGATTTTAACACAAAATTACTTCCTAATAGTACGTATTCAATGAATATGGAATCTGTTATGGATATGAATATTGAAATTCAGACTGAAGAAGAAATTCCAGGCATGGAAAAGTCAATTCATTCTAAAACAGAATCAGATATTACGTTAAAAACAGTTACATTTTCTAAAAATTCTTCGAACAATGTACCATTCGAAATGTCTTATACAGACATCAATTCTAAATCGTTTATAAATGGTCAGCTAAATCCGCCAACAGATAATGGTTTAAAAGGATTATACCAAGTTAAAATTAAAGGTGTAGATGACGGAGTTAAAAGAGAATTTAGTGAAGTTGATGGTCCTGAAGAATTCAAAAAGATGTTCGAAATTTTATATGATTCTTTCGAAAGTTTGATGATGACACCAAAAGGAACATTCAAAATTAACGAGAAACATACATTACAAAATGAAGTAAAAGTTCCGATGCCAGATGGCTCTGAGTTTGCTTTTGCAATGAATACAAGTTTTATTTTAACAAAAATTGAGGATAATAAAGCATATTTTGATGTAGAGATGTCGTCTAAACCAGTTCAACAAAAGATGGAGGCTTTTACAATTGAAGTTGAAAGTTATGATGTTAAAGGAAAAATGAAGTTAGATATTAATGATAATAATATTTCAGAATCTACAATAAATGGTCCAATGATTATTAATATGGTAGGTTCAGGTTTTAAAATGATCATGAAAACAACTTATAATTACAATATTAAATCAATTAAATTGTAACTATTCTTTTCTATTTTCGTCTAATTAATAAAGCATTACAATGAATAAATTTTTAGGATTATCAATCTTTCTTTTTAGTCTATATTCTTGTACGTCTGCAAGAAAACATAATGAACATATTAACACAGAAATAACTGTTAAAGATTTACATAGAGATATAGAATTTGCAAAAAAGAAGTTATTAACAAAGCATGTTGATCTTGATTGGTATTATTCTAAAAATGAAATTTCTAATCGAATTGACAGTTTTAAAAAATCGGTAAATTATCCGATGAAACCGAATGATTTTTCGAGAGAATTTTCTCGTGTTGTTGCTTCATTAGGTCATGGTCATACACATGTAACAGCTTTGTCTACGCGTTTTGAAAAAGAGGAAAAAAAGAAATATAAAAAATCGAAAGGTCCAATTGGTTTACTTCAATTTAAATCGATTGATAATCGATTACTATTAGAAAAAAGTTTTTCGAAAGACACAACTATTGCCATAAATTCAGAAGTATTAGCTGTAAATGATATTAAGTATCAAGATTTCTATACTCAATATAAAGATTTTAGAAAAGGTGATGGTTATATTTCTACTTTTCAAAAACATTACTATGGTCGTTACTTTTCAGGATATTTATCTCGTGAATTGAAACCACAGGATTCATTGATATTGACTTTAAAAAAGAATGATTCAATTTTTACTCAAATTGTAAAAAGAGAATATACTAAGAAAGAGAAAATTGTAAAAGATTCAATTAAAAAGGATTCAGTAAAATCAGATAAAAATATTCAACCTAAAAAGTTAACGAAAGATGAAAAATTAATTGCGCAGAATAAAGCAAAGCATAAAAGAGAAATAAATAAATCTTTTGCGTATCAGAAATCGTCAAAATCGTATTTAAGAGAATTACAATTTCCAGTTTCTAATGATTCAACAATAGCAGTTTTAAAAATAAAAACGTTTACAGCGGGCTATCATAAAAAGGCGTATAAATTCATTTTTGATTCGATACAAAAACATAATGTGCAGCATCTAATTTTAGATATCAGAAATAATGGTGGTGGATATCCTACAGATATTAACCATTTATATTCGTTTTTAACGACTAGGAATGAACCACAAATGGTTATTAAGAATGATGTAAAAGTAAATTCTAAAACAGCGAAATCAGCACTTAATTTCCGTAATCCAAACATTATAAGTCATACCTTATTTTTACCTTTTTTTATAGGAAATTCTATTAACGATTTCTTTAAAACTCATAAAAAAGACAACGAATACTATTATAAAGTAAATAGTAAGAAGCAGTTATTAAACGAAGAAAATAAATACAAAGGCAATTTGTATGTTTTAACTAATGGATTGTCATATTCTGCATCCTCTATTATTGCGGCCTCTTTGCAAAATGAGGAAAAAGCAATATTTGTTGGTGAAGAAACGGGTGGTGATTATAATGGAACGGTAGCTGGACAAACAGATTTTTATAAATTACCAAATTCTAAAATAAAATTAGGGATTGGAATGATGACTTTTACTCCTAATACGTCTCGCGATTTAAAAGGTCGCGGCGTGATTCCAAATATCCCAATTGATTTAACTTTTGAAGATTTGTTACAGCAAAAAGATCCACAATTGGAGTGGATTTTGAAAGATATTGAGAGAAAAAAGGAGTAATGAAAAAATTAGTTTTTATTTTTTGGATATTTTTGTTAATTGGTTGCCAGTCGATTAGTAGCTTCAATGCACATATCGATAAAGAAATCCCTGCGGATAAACTACGTCAAGACGTGGATTATGTTTATAAAAAACTGAAAAAAAATCACGTAAAATTAGATTTATATCTTCCACAAGATTCTATTGATTATAAGTTTGATTCTTTAAAACAATCAATTGAAAAACCTTTAAAACCAAATGATTTTTATACAAAACTTCAAGTTGTAATTAGAGATCTACGACATGGGCATACAGATCTAATTCCACTCTTTCGAAAATCGGAAAAAGAAGAATTAAAGCGTATTAAAAATTCTGTTGGACCATTTGGTCAATTATCTACTTTTTGGGATAAAGATTCATTATATTATATAGGATCTTCTCAAAAGAATTTAGATATTAAACCTGGTTCCGTTATTTTAAAAATTGATTCTATTTCGCCTTACCAATTGAAAGAAAAATATAAGTTTAGTTTTTATGGAGATGGATTTAACGAAACATATTTTGAGAATCGTTTAAATCGCAATTTCTTTAATTATTTTTATTCGTTAGAAGCACAAACTAAAGATTCTATTTTATATACTTTTTCATATAAAGGAAAACCATATCAAAAATTAATCAAAAGAACATTTCAAGAAAAAAAGGAAGATCAAAAGCAGCAAAAAGATTCTTTAAAAGTTGTAATCCCTAAAATTAAAGAACAGAAAAAAAGGATAAAAAAATTCGAATTTTCTTATAATAAATCTTCTAAATCTTATGCTAAAACATTATCATTTCCTACA
Source organism: Faecalibacter macacae (assembly GCF_003687725.1). GTDB lineage: Bacteria > Bacteroidota > Bacteroidia > Flavobacteriales > Weeksellaceae > Empedobacter > Empedobacter macacae. Next base: position 3,640 of record NZ_RDOJ01000029.1, on the reverse strand, counting down.
AATGATAGCACTTTTGCAGTTTTAAAAGTTTCGACTTTTGGATATGGAAAATATGATGATGATTATAAAAAGGCTTTTCAGTTAATTGAAGATTATAAAGTAAAAAATCTCGTGTTAGATTTGCGTAACAATGGAGGTGGTCGTTTAGCAGATTCATATCAATTGTTCTCTTATTTTGTTCCAGATAAAAAGGAGTTTTTAGGTGAGCAATTAGTTGTAGATGCTTCATCTTTTCAACGTGCTATTGTAGATATTTTTCCGAAATACGTAAAACCATTGGCTTATCCATTTTCATTGGTATCTCATGTAATTACTTCAAAAAATCAGAAAAAAGAAAATTATATCAAACCAGCGTTAAGTCGAATAAAAACTACACATCCAGATAATATTTACAATGGGAATTTATATGTAATCATTAACGGTGGATCGTATTCTGCCTCAGCAATAATTTCCTCAAATTTGAAAGGTTTTAATCGTGCGTATTTTGTTGGCGAAGAAACAGGTGGCGACGCAAATGGAAGTGTGGCAGGTTTAATGCCTAATTACAAATTGCCTAATTCAAAATTAAAATTACAAATAGGAACTGTTTATTTAGAACCAAATTATTTCCAAACAGATACAATTGGACATGGAATATATCCTGATAAAGAAATTAAGACAACTTTAGAGGATCGACTTAAGAATATTGATCCGCAATTAGGTTGGATTATTTCTGATGTTAAAAATAATAACGAAGAATTATTGCAATTAATAACTAAAAATTAAACAATGTTTTCAAAATTTTTCAGAAAAAAAGAAAACTCATATTCTATTGATCAAACGAATTATTTGTTGATTTTTAAATCAATTATAGAATATTTTGAACAAAATGATAAGTATAATTATCAAACAAAAATCAAAGGTAGTTGTGATGTTTGTGAGTTGAATTATTACCTAATACCAAATGCATTTGATCTCGAAGAACAATTAATTCCAAATGGAATAAATAGCTATGAAGAATTATATAATATCATCGCAGAAAAGATTAATTTTTCAAAGCTAGATTCTGGTTTTTTTGATGATAATTATGTCAATTATTTACATTTTAACTTCAAAACTCAAAATCCTGAGAATAAATTTCAAATGATACATCATGATTTTTTAATTTTTTGCGGTTATCAAGATTCAGAGGAAATTAACGTTTATGAAGTGCTTTATTCTTCTAAATTCAATTTAGATTATATTGATTTTTGGAAAAAATCAGAAGTTTGTACATTCTTTCTACCAATAAATTCTGATCACGCAGAAGCCTTAGAAGTATTTGATGATGTTTTGCTTGGATTTTGTCAACTTATAGGAATTGAACAGCTAGATAAAATGTTTGTTTTTCCAGATGAAAAAGTAATTTATGAAATTAATGAACAATTATATATTGACTTATTAAAACGAATAAATCCATTAAGTGATGATGCTGATATTTTAAAAAGAGCTAAAAAATTATACAAAAAAATAGCTATTAAACAGAATGCGGATGAAGGTGATAATGTTGACTTATTATTAGAATTTTGTTATTTTTCTGATTGGAAGTTTGAATTTGAAGATATTGAAGATTTGATCGCAGCCGAATTTGAAGAACCTATCAATATTCAAATTCCAGATGAAACTTATTCAGCTGATTTATTCCCATACATTCAAGCATTTTTAAAAGAAAATGGAAAAGTTTTGATGAATTATAATTCGTTTAGCGATAGCTATTATTTTTTTATAATAGATTTGAAAGATGTTGAAGAAGTATTAACAATGGCTCATTTTGCAAACTTAAATATAGAAGTAGTAGATGTTAACTAGTAAATTGATACGAATAAAATTCTATTTCAAAATCGAATCCATTTTATTTAAAAAAGTATAATTCTTCAAGATTCCATTATGACCTTGTCCAATAATTGGATAAAATTTCACCTTTTTATGTTTTAGTTCAACTACTAATTTTTGAGAATGATGAACTGAGATCAGTCGATCTTCATCGCCATGAAAAATTGTAATAGGAGCATTTGATTGCTTTAAATATTTGTTTGATTCTAAAGGATATTTCAAAACAAAAGAAGGAATAAAAGGAATTTTTTCTTTCGCTAAATTTTTAAAACTATAATATGGTGAAGCTAAAACGATTTTTTTAGGCTTATTAACGGATGATAGGTAAGAAGCTGGCCCAGTTCCAATGGAATAACCGAGAACTATTATTTCATTTTCAGGATGCATCGTTTTTAAAAAATCATATCCATTTTAAGCGTCATTCAGGAATTGTTTTTCACTGAAGATTTTACCTTCACTTTTTCCAAAACCACGATAATCAATCATAAAAACATTATAATTTTTCTTTGTAAAATATGGAGCCATGTCTCCCCAACCACTTAAATCTCCTGAGTTTCCGTGTAGGAAATATATAACACCTTTAGGCTTTTTTGCATAAAAATATAAGCTATTTAAGGTGTCATTTTTCTGTGTAAGTATGACGATTTCTTCATGATTTACATCAAATTTGAAAGTATAATCTTTTGGTAATTTTGAAGGATGAAAAATGAGTTGTTCTTGATAAAAATATACTCCAACTAAAAATAAAATATAACTCGTTAAGAGAAATAAGAATGAATATTTAAATACTTTTTTCAAAACAAACACTTGATTCTATTTCTTGATATTGACCATAATTCGGAATGATTGTAAACCCATAATTTGAATATAATAGCACCGCATCAGTCATTGTTTTACTCGTTTCTAAAACACATGTTTTATAACCAAGTTCCTTTGACCAAGAAGTCAATTCATCTAATATTTTTCGAGCAATACCTTTTCTACGATGTGCAGTAGGTACAAACATGCGTTTGATTTCCATTGAATTTTCATCAAATGATTTAATCGCTCCACAACCAACCGCAATTTCATTCTCGTAAATAATTACAACATGATTTATTAAATCAATCTTATTGTGTTGAACAAAGAATTCGTTAGCATCTCCATTAACGCCAGACAAATATTGATCAAGCTGATGTACTAATTTTTGAAAATCTTGATGTTCTGAATTGGTTCTGATAATGTGAAACATAAGGCATCAATTTGAAACTAAATTACATAAAAAAAGAGCTTAATTTCTTAAACTCTTTTTAATTTTTTTATATTTTTTTGAACGAATAATTTTTCCTTGATCAGTAATTAATAAAGCCGCGTAATCGCTTTGTTGATTGATTAATGCTATTCCTTTATCTAATCCCAAAACCATGATTGATGTTGAAAAACCATTACACATTTCAGCATTTGGACCAATTATCGTAACGCTCGTTAAACCAGTAGACGGCATTCCAGTTTTAGGATTGATAATATGTGAATATCGAATTCCATCAATCAAAATGAATTTTTCGTAATCGCCAGAAGTGGTAACAGCTCCATTATTCATTTTTAAAATATCAGACGGTTTATAGCGATGAAATGGATTCGTAATTCCGATTTTCCAAAGTTCTTTATCGGGTTGAATTCCCCAAGTTGTCATATCTCCAGAAGCATCAATAATTCCTGAATTTATACCAAAATTTTGCATGACTTCTCTTGCTTTATCTGCTGCATATCCTTTTCCAATAGAACCAAATCCAATTTTCATTCCTTGTTG
>NZ_RDOJ01000028.1 GCF_003687725.1 Faecalibacter macacae | reverse complement strand
GTTTTGAAAATTTAATGCTTTTTCCTTTTTTAAATATTAGTATATAAAAACTTCTGCTAACATAGTATTATCCAAAGTTTCATTGCAAAGTCTTTATTTTAGTGGGCTCGTTACTCATTTTATAGCATTTGGTACAACATAAGTACAACAATTGAAAAAGTATGTTTTAAGTCTTTGTTGAGCATAGATTTTAAGCCATCAAAAACGAAACTTTAACATTTAATCTGGGCTTAAAAATGGGAAATTCGAGCATATAAACCGACTTTATTTAACTGAGCAGTACGATTCATCAACTGATATTCTGCTAATTTTGAACAATAATAATCTCTTGATGCTTTTGCATATCCATTTTGAAGCAACAATTCATTCAAACATTCGCCTGATTCCAGGATTACATAACCTAATTGCCTATGATAAAAATCGTAGGCATTTTTTATTTCTGTGAGTATAGTTATTCTATCTCCAACACTTAAAACGTTAGTTAGGTAATTTCTTGCCTCCCATCCTAACTCAATCAACAAACTTGCAGGAAGATGTGTTTTTTCTTCATCTTCTTTTAGCTTTCTGTTGATTCGGATTTCTGGTGCATCAATTCCGTATAATCTGATTTCTTTTTCTTCTTTCGAAAAGGCGTGTTTCACAACCAAAGTATCTGCATCTTTGATTTCCAATACATTATAAAATGTTTCCACGTAATAAGGTTCTTTAGCACTGTATTTCATTGTATTGCAATTAGTTACATATTGTCTATACAAATTTAATCAACCAACTTTGTAATACTATTATTCTCAAATGTTTAACTAATAAATTTAAAGTTATGGCAAGACAAAAAGGACTTATGAAGTACATCGGAACGATTGGAGATGTTCGTCATTTTAAGATTAAAGGACAACCTGGCTTTTATGCCGGTATGGTTGGTGGTCCAACTGCTCAGCAGGTAAAATCTGCTCCTGAGTTTGAACGTACTCGTGAAAATATGAATGAGTTTGGCGGATGTGCAAGAACTGGAAAGTCGTTGCGTACTGCTCTTTCTCAGGTAATGAGTAAAATGGCAGATAGTCAAGTGACAGGTCGATTAACTTCGGTAATGAAGAAAATTAACTTAGAAGATGGTACAGAAGCCAGAGGTTATCGAAAAGTTGAAGTTTCTACTCAACGTCAATATTTAATTGGTTTTGAGTTTGACAAACGCCTTTCGATTAATGGTGTTTTTAATGCGCCTTATGATGTGGAACATAATACAGATCGTAATGAAGCTGATTTTGTAGTCGCTGCCTTTAATCCTACTGATTTGATTTCTGCTCCTGCAGGATCTACACACTTTCGTTTGATTAATGCTTTGGCTGTTTTATCGGATTTCTCGTTCAATCCTACAACTGGAAATTACGAGCCAGACGATGCTATTAATAACGAATTAAATGTTGTTGAGTACTCGGCTTATATTCCGTTAAATGCTCCGTATGCCGGAGATACGATTTCGGCAGCTTTACCAGGTGCGCCAACTTTGGCAAACAATGTTACAGTTGTTCAATGTATCGGTATTGAGTTTTTCCAAGAAGTAAACGGAAATTATTATCCTTTCGCTTCCGGAAACTGTCTGAAAATCGAAGATGCTTTTTAAGCGGTTAAGTTGGTTAAGGAGTCTTTTCGATTTGAAAAGGCTCTTTTTTGTTTCATTTAAAATGATTGATTATGCGTGTTAAAATTGTTCGTGTGGCACAAGGAAAACAAAGTACGTTGAGCCATTTATACATTGATGGAATCTTTCAATGTTATTTGTTAGAAGATAAAATTCGAGCCGATAAGATATTAAAGCAAACTGCAATTCCTATGGGTGATTACCAATTGATCGTTAATTCTTGGGGCGGTATGAATACCAAGTATAAAAATCTAATGGGTAAAGTTCATGAAGGTATGATTGAAATTGATCAGCTTCCGAATTTTGATTATGTGTACATCCATATCGGAAACACGTATTTACAAACTGCAGGATGTCCATTGACTGGATTTGGTTTTGAATTGATCAATGGTGATTATCAAGTTACTCATAGTCGAAAGGCTTATGATATGGTTTATCCTAAACTTTTAAAGATTGCTAAAAGCAAAGAAAATCAGATCTCTATCGAAAATAATTTTCAATTCTAAAATCAGAAGCTATGGAAAATGAATTGATTTTAAATGTCCTTTTCGGTTCTATTTCAAGTTTATTATTGGCGGTGGTTGCCTATTTTATTAAGCAATTACACTCCGATTTTAAGAAAATGGAAAAGGATATTACAGAAGTAAAAACGATGGCTTTATTAATCAAAACCGAATTTAAAAACAGTTATGATTTACTCAGTCAGCGTGTAGAATATTTAGAAACAAGAATTAAGAATCTTGAATTGTTGAATTTTAAAAACAAAAATGATGAAAAAAGATAGTTTAAATTTAGTAGAACGAGTAACCAATGAAACGCCAAAATGGTTTAAAATCGTTCGTAATGTCGGATTAGCTTTAACTGCAATTAGCGGTACTCTTTTAGCTGCTCCGGTTGTTCTTCCGGCTACTGTTATTACAGTTGCAGGATATTTGGCTTTAGGTGGTGCAATCGCCAGTGCTGTTGCTCAAACTGCTGTAAAGATTGATGAAGCTGAATCTGATCCAAATAAAAAATAGTCTTATAAGACTTAACAGGACTATCAGGACTTTTTTTAAATCTCATCGTAATGATGGGATTTTTTTATGCATAATAACTTCACCCATTTATCAATTCTGGTGGAATATGTATGCTTTAAATCGGGATCGAATACAGAATCAAGTTGAAAAAGTGGAATTCAATTTTGAAAATGGATGTGGTTGCTTTTGTTCAAATTCAATGTTTTTTGAAAAGAAAAAAAGAGAAAAAAAAGAAAGCCATTTTTTCAGGATTGGGCGTTTTAAAGGCAAGGTTTTCGAGCAAAATACTACCCGAATGGGTGGAGATTTTGTGAGAAACCCGAAGGGCTTGACCTTGACGTAAAACGACCACGAACTAACTTTGCTATCTTTTTTGTGAATTTTGGTGTGTCTATTCCGGAATGAACGCACTGGGGCAACTCGCGCAGGTGAAGAAAAGCAAACCAACTTCAAAATAAGGTGGCGAGGGATTGTAGCTGAACATCCCTTTAGGGTGTTTTGCTACACCGAGCCAATTGGTGTGGGCTAATGAGCTATCAAGCAGCACAAAAGTGAGGGGTTACGAATTGCTTTGCAATGGAGTACCGAACGTTGTGATGCGACTAGCGGTTTAGCGCAATACACCAATGTACCTTACTAAAAAACTTTTGCTTTTTCTGAACCTGCAACCGCTTTCTTGGGTGGCGGGGGTGCGTGGCATTTCCTATTGCCTAACGAGCATTTTTGTGTGTAACGAAAAGCCGTTCAAAAATGGGCTTGACTGAAAGGAAAGCTTATTTTAGGCTTGGTTTTGCGGAGTTGGGTGAATGAAGCTCAACGTAGTGCAATGAAAGTAAATTATTTGCTTACTGAAATGAAACGTAGTGAAGCGGAATGAACCTAACGAAGTAAATTATACCCGAAGCTTCTCAAGCTTCTCCTCTTAATCTCAAATACAAAAATGATTGTGGCAATACTGCTACTTCATCAAAACCAAAATACGGTTTTTGAAAACGGAAGTTCGTGTTTAGAACGAAAGAAGCCTATTTGCAAAATCCTTTGAATATAGGGCAACAGCTAAAGTTATTGCGGTTAATGTCCCGGGCAGCTTTGCGAAGTATCCCGTTAGGGTATTGCGCAAAACTGGAATTAACCGCAGTTGCTTTTTTGTTGTTGCCCTATACACTTTGAAGCTTTGCAAATAGGCGTATATATTTTACTGACTATCAAATACTAATTGATGTAGTATTTTGGGTTTGATAACTTTATCTAACAAGTAATAAAAATTATATTTTTACTATTGAAATTACTTTCCATTTATCACCTTTAAAAATAGCTGTGGCATTGATATTACAATCATTATAAATTCTATGTTTTTCTAACAAATATTTTGGTACATAATAATCTCCTACAAATCCAAAATCTGGAAGTTCAACTGTATCATTTTCATTATCAAACTCATAAAAATCATAATCATTTTTATATTTTACAGATAAAAGGCCTGAGATGTTTCTTTTTAAATTAGGATTCACCTCCGAAGATTTCTTAACTTCTAAGACATTAAGTCTAAATTTATTACTCTTATCTTTCTTTTTCGAATAAACTATTTCAATAAAATCACCCTCATTAGGTCGTAACGATGTCACATCATATTTTATAATACCTTCTGTATTTTTATCAATAATAAAATGAAATAACTGCTTATCATTGTTTACTCCATCTACAAGAGCAATAGATTTATTAAAATGATTTATTGCTAAACTTTTCTCAATTTTTTTAATTTCTCTTATCTCTGTTCGTTTTTCTCCTTTTATAATTTTATTGAATTTCTTAGCTGTGATAAAATCACCTACTTGAAAATTGTTGTTTGATTGAGGAAAAAATATTTCTACATTATCATAAGTAATAGCGTGTACAATTTGTTTTTCCTTGTTGATATATTCAACATAAGCAAAAGTATCTTCTAATATTTCGTAGGGTTGTTTATCTGATAATTTAATAACCAAAGGAATATATTTAACTTCTTCGATTATTTTTTTTGGTTGCCAAGAATACGTACTCTCTACCTCTTTTTTTATAATTTGTTGATGCAATTTGAAATTAAAAACTTGACCTAAATTTGCATTTTTTAAACTATTGAAACGACTTTTACTTAATACAAATTCAATTTTATTCCCATTAATGAAAAGCATTTTATCTTTGCCTTTGTCATTTTTCCATTGATCAACTAAAACAACTTCATACCATTCAAAATCTGCATACGCAAATTCTTCTGCTATTGGGATATAATTATTATAAACTTTATAATTATGTATCAAATTAGTTTCAATAACAGCGATACTATTTCTTAAACTAAAATACTCTTCTTTAAAACTTTTACCACTTTTCTCCCTTGAAGATTTATATGTATTTAATTCTACTATTGCATTTTCTACAAGATTTTCATCGATAAAAAGTTTAGCTAACTGCAAGCGAATTTCTCCCAAAAAATCTTCATTTTTTTCTAAAGATGCAGCTTTTGCTAACAATCCAATTTTTAATTTATTATTGTTTTCAATGCATTTTGCTAATTCGCTCCAGATATAATAACTATTAGCTAATTCAAGAACCAATTTTTTATAAATAGAAATTGCTTCTTCGAATTGCTTACTCTTTATATGAATTAATGCCTTTTCTCTTAAAAGCCATTCATCATCTGGAAAAAGATTAATTGCTTTATGATAGGCAGGAATTATCCAATTAAGATCTTGCTCATTATTTTGTTTTTTTATGCATTCAAAAGATTTTTTTAGTGCTTTAATCGCTAATGGTTTATATGTAAACTCATCTTTTTTCGTTTCTTTCCAATCCTCATCACGTAATTTTTCTGGATTCCATTGTTTAAAAAACTCAAAAAATCGCCACTCCTCATTTTCTTTCATAAATCTTTCTGCTAGAATTAAAATTTCAGAATGCCATTTAGATGAATCATAAGATGCATATTTTGTGACATATTCATTAAATAAAGGCCATAAGTGGTTAAACTTATTTTCTTTATTCAAATTCATCAACTCCCAAAAATATGGTTCTCTGAAAAAGTCAAGAATTTTGTTATTATCCAACTTAATTGAATCAAATAGAAAATTCAAATCAATGTCAGCTTTGGAATTTATAAATTCTCTACATATACGAGAAATAAGTGACGGAATTTTATTACCATCTTTATTACCATCTTTTAAATCATCTGGTCTTAAATTTGAAGGATCCCATAATTTAAAAAAATTAAAGAATTTAAAATCATTATTCGATTTAGAAAAATTAAGAGCAAAATTTAAAATCATCGAATGTAACATCGAAGGCCTTTCGTTCTTAAGATTCATATAATCTCTTAAAAAAGTTCTAACTTGAACTGAATTTAATTGATTTATATCTGACTTTAAATACCTATATATAATCCAACCATAAGCTTCGTGATGGACTTCTTCTAATTTATTCTGTATTATTAAGTTTTGAAAAATTTGAATTGCTTCAGAATGATTTCCATTTTTACTTAAATCTTCAGCCTTTTGAATTACATAATAATTACTATCAATTTTAGGGCGTAACTGAACAATTTGTGAATATATGATATGATCATCATATTCTTCAATCCCAATATCAACTAACTCCTTATATAATGCAGTTAATTGATTCGTATTATTTATTTGAATAAGATATTTACATAAATCAATTAACACCCAAGCATAAGCTTTTTTAATCCATTCATCATACTTATCCTCTTGATAAAGAACTCTAGCTATATTTAAACCCTCAGATAATTTTATAAATTTATCATTGCCTACTAAATCTTTTGCCTGATTACGAAGTGAAAATATTGTTTTAGTGTCCATATATTATCTCTTTTAAATTTGAAACTAAAGTTTCTGTGTTTTTTTCTAATATCACTATTTTAGAAAAAAAGCCTCTTGTATGATTCTTTACACTTGTTCCATACCATATCTGAAACTTTAATTTATCGTTCATTTTTCTAATAAGAAAAATATCTTGGTTATTACTACTTTTTAATAATTGTATGGTTACACCTTGTTTATCAAACTCTGTTAACCAATGTGAATAAATTTCATTTCTAAAATCAGTAGGGAATTGATTCGTGTTATGATTAGTTTCTTCATCAATTGTAGGAGTTGTATTCAAAACATCATTAACTACATTTTCTAAAAATTCTAATTCAGAAGAATCGGTTGTTTCAACACGTATATTACTAACCGCCCAATTTTTATTTGCCCCTTTATTATCAAAATTAACAACTAAATCTTTGCTGTCTTGATTAAGTCTTTCATAGAACGCTTTATTCAAATAATCTGAAAATGATTTCGTTGATTTTAATATATACCCTTTCTCTTCTATTTTTTTCGAAAATTCAACTATTGCACCAACAACATTATTATTATTTAAAGATGAAACTAGAGGCTTCCATTTCTCTTCGATCATATAATTATTAAAAGTGAGCAAGGCTGGTAATTTTACTTTTTCGTTACCATCTACAACATTTTCAAGATCTTCAAACGAGCAATTCATAAAAGGATTTATATATTGTGGATGTGTAATATAGACCCTTTTATTTGAAGATGAAAAAGCACTATAAAGCCATCTGTAATAGCTTTCATTACTAATTCCATCATCATCCTTACGGTGGCCTTTTACAATAACTTCGTCATAGAAACTCCCAATTGATTTATGAACAGTTATTGCCCAGCCATATGAAGGCATAAGCGCATTGATAAAAGGATCAGTTTCTCTGATATAATTAAAAATTTCTTTTTCAAAAGATTTATAGTAATAACTTAATAATGCTCTTACCTCTTTAGTTGTTTCAACTTTTAATCTACTCTCTTTACTTACAATTTTATTATTGATTAAATTAGAAATATCATTTTTACCTTTATCATCTAAATTTTTATAAAATTCATTATTCAATAAATCGTTATAAAATTTACTATCTGTGAATTTTTTTTCTTTTTTGACTTCAGCAATTTTTATGTTTATAAAAACTTGAAAAGCAATTTTTTCTTCTTTTGATAAACCGTCAATGCTTTTGAAAAAATTATCTAGTATCCATAATTCTGTTTGAGGTTTACCTAAAACACTAAGACATTGGACTTTCAACTTAACAAACTTCAACTCAATTGGAGTTTTACTTTGTCTAATATCAATAGGATTACAAATTGATTCTAAAACTTCAATTACTTTAAAAAACATTCCATTAATGATTTTTGTTGGAATTTGTAAACCAGTATGATCAGGAATTGTAATGTTATTATTTGCTATTAGCAGGTCGTTTTTCGCAAGATCATTTCCATTATTTAAAAATCGATTTTTAATTAATAAATTCGTTTTTAAACAATCTTTTTTAGAATAAAATAAAAATGCTTGTTGTGGTTCATTTTCTAATGGATATGAAAACCATTGATTTAATTTATGTAGAATATCTGATTGATTTACTTCAAATAAAGTATCGTTATCAAAGAAATAATCTAAATTATTAAACATTATGTCATCTATACCTCTTGCAAGATCAATCCTTGTTTTATCCTTAGCATTATTACATACAAAAGGAATAGGCTTACGGTAAATAGTTATACTTTGACTATATAACTCTTCCAAATTTTTCAATTCTAACGCAGAATCTTCTGATTTGCCAAAACTTAATGAATAAGGATCTCCTATAAAAATTATTTTTCTATTGCTTTTTGGGTCTAAAAACTTGATCAGATCTTCTAAAAGTCGACCAGAACCAAATCTTAGTAATTCGGATTGATTTAAACTACGACTTACTAGATGTGCTTCATTAATAATAATTAGAGCTTTTTCATCTAATGTAGTATTTGATTTTATTGGTATTATCTCTAATAGATTATTATCTTGATTATCATCCGAATTATCCTCTTCTAAATTTAATAACTCATCTTCAACCTTTGTTGTACCGCCATAAATAACACTATAAATGCTATGCGTTTTCACGTTAGTTCGTGTAAAAATTCTATTTGCAATTCTAGAGGAATGTGCCCAAGATTCAATTTCAGGTATTGTTTTACTTGTTGCTTCAGAAAGAAAATGCAGCCATTTATCTCGTTGACTAATTTCCATAGATTCTAAAACTAAAATTCCCCCTTCATCTTTCTGTAAAAACTCTATAATTTCAGGTTCAATTACATCCGTATTACTATACTTTTCGGAAGTATTTTCCTCTATTTTAGTTATGTTATTAGTACTAATATTCCAATCATCCGCAGGGAAAATCCTTTTCAGAAAAATAGACGTATCTAAATCAAATGAGTTACTACTTGAAAAATCAACAATAAAATCTTCGAGATTTGCTTCTTCTAATAATCTATAAAATCTAAATTTACCTGGAACTTTATTTTTTACACCTATAGGACCAGAAAAAACATTTACACTCGCAATCTTACTAGCGTTTATATTTAATTGTGGATAATTATTAACTACATTATATAATTCTTCTCTGTATTTTTTTAATTGAAAAAAAGGATTAACATAACTTCCTCCCTTGATCCTTATTTTGGATTGATCAGAAAATCTTTCGATATACCATTCTGCAGATTGGAAATCATCTTCATCTTCGGGAAAATAAATTTCACCCGAATAATCTTTGAAATCAAAAATAATCAAGCCATTAGTATAATAAAGTAATGCATCTGCCTGAAATTTATAAAATAAATCGTTGGAAGGATTTCCGATTAAAATTCCCTCGTATTTATATTTATCAAATACACTTTGAATGATTTTTACAATTCTTCTGAACTGCTCATTCTCGTGTGTATTTTCTGTTTTATTATTTAGAATTTGTAGCATTTGGTTGATTTAGTTATTAAAATTTAATAATTGATATATATTTTATAACAAACTCATTTTTAAATTATATTTAAAATCTTTTCGTTTATAATTATTCTTTGTGTAAAATGATTATAATTATTTACATTTTGAGGGATCGCTAATCCTATTTTCTGTAATATTCCTTCTGTATCTTGAATTTTTAGTTCTTCGTATAGATTCTCTTCATTTTTGGTTGGGTAAATTAAGAATCCTTTTGTTGAATTAAAACGATACATATACGCTAACGTTTTGTAATAAATACTAACTGCACGTTCTGAATTTTCGTTATAAGAACCTTGCTTATCTAAAGGGATGTATTTCGCATCCCCAACTATAAAAGGTTTGTCTTTACTGATAAAATCGGGATAAATGGATTGTTTATTACCTTCAAACAGGTACTGTTTATGTTTACCTGTTTTGTTTTCAGGATGAATGAATTTATCTTTTAGTAATGTGTTTAAGTATTCTTCCCAAAGCCAAGCTCCATCAAACAATAATCCATAGATTTTATTCTCATCCTTAACGTACGATAACTTTTCTCTTCTAAGAATCTGTAAACAGATTTTTTGTAAGAGTTTATATTCAAAAAAATAAGGATGAGCAAAAGGTTTTAAATTTTTAGCTATGATTTTATTTCTTTCGTTTTTGTTATAGGTTGCATCCGTAACGAATATAAACTTTTGAACAATTTCTCTGGTTTCATTATCCTTGAGTAAAACACCCTTACCAAATGGGTGAAGTTTAATATATTCAATCGTGTGCCTAATTAATTGAGTAATGTCATTATCATAGGAATGTTCTCTGGTTGTATAGGCAATATGCCCTCGAAATGGAATGTTCTTTTGTATGTGCCTGTTTATATTAATTGTCCCCTTAATATTTGCATTGTTATATTCGTTACGTCTGTATGCTTTAAACAAACCTTGTGCGTAGGCTTTCTTTAAAAAATACGGAAATAAATAAATTAAAAAATCCCAAATATTCTCTTTATTCGATTTTTGATCAAAATCTAAAATGTTAATTGCGAAAACTTTTTGTAACATATAATGCAAGAAGTAATCTTTATCATCCTCATTTGAAAAACGAGAAGTTATGGTTAATTGTGAATTATTACAACCTACAAATCCCATTAGGTTGTAGGTTGTGATACATTCATCATCCATTGAAAATATGGTAGATTTTTCTACATCATCTTTGTGTACACCTAAAGAATGAGGAAAAATTAATAAATCAGCATTGCTTTCTTGTAAATTAAGAAGGCTTTTATTTGCAATACGACTTAAATTCTCTTTATGAATAAATTCTTCATTTTTAAAAAGATATCCACCGTTATTATCCGTTGTTCTCATCCGAAAAATAACTTACTTTAAGTTCATTTAATCTATCTTCTATTTCAGGTAATCCTCTTAAATACTCTTTTAATAATGGCTCAATTCTGAATTGGTAAACCTTATCTAAATCAGTTCTCGGTTTACCATCTGCATCTAAGAAATATGCCCCTCCGATGTGAAATGCACTCCCTAAAACATCAATATTAGAAATTGCGCTATTTAATCTTTGCATTTTATCTATTATTTCTTGTGGAAGATTCATATTACTCGCACTTTCTTGGGCTGTAATTTCAATCCACGTAAATCTTCTACGCATAGCAAAATCAAAGCTTTCTACACTACGATCAATATCGTTCATTGAACCAATGATATAGACATTTTCTGGTATGTAAAAGGTTTCATTTGTATCTTCGTGCATATTTGCGTATTGAGTTTTCACTACCCCTTTTATACCTCTATATGAAGGATCAATAGAAAAGAATAATTCGCCAAATATTTTAGAAATTTCCCCTCGATTAATTTCATCAATTACAAAGACGTATTTCTTATCTTGTTTAGCTATTGATGGTGTATAGTTATATTTAGTTATAAAATATTTAGCAATTGGAATTGTATAAGGTTTCCAATCCCTTATTTTATCAAAATGTACATAATCATAAAGCATTTGTTTAGTTATAGACATCTTTGTACCTATTTCTGTTTCAGGAACTGCAACACAAGTTTTATTATTATTAATTTCTACTTTGAACTTTTTCTTGTGAGTAGGAGTTTCTAAGCTAAGAGGTGTTTCGATAACTTCATCAATAAATTTATTATATAATTCATCGAATTTTTCTTCAACTTCTTCACCTATTGCTCTTTTACAGAACTCTTTAAAAACTCCATTTTTAAGTTCGAATCCTATATTACCATTTGAATCTGGTTTGGTTGGGCGTAAACCTTCTACAAAATCGGTATAATCGTATGATGGATGAAATTGAATAAAACCAAATTGACCTGAACTCGCTAACTCTTCATCTGAATCAACTCCTATTACTTGTTTTGCAATTTGCTTTGCTAAATAGGTTTTCCCAGTACCAGGTGCACCTGTAAGGATGATGTTTTTGTTTGCTAATAAAATGTCTATATAATATTGATTTTTTTCCATTTCAATTCTCTTATTATTTTTAATTTTCCAAGACTCAATTAAAGAGTCAAACTTATCATAAAATGATACTAAATCCTTCGTTATAATATCTCCATCAAATAATCCTAATGAAGTTAATGAACTATTATTTCCAATTTTTTTTCTTTGTTGATTTTTACTTAACCACCATTGGTATTCTTCAAGGTATAAAGATTTAATCGTATCATCTTCCCAATTTGCTATAATATTTAAACCAGTTCCTGCCCAATTTAAATAACATTTTACTGACTTATAATTACCAAAATTTGGTTGTATACTAATAAATATTTTACCATTATCGTAATTATCCCAATTTGAAATTTGATTTTGAATATTTCCGTTATTATATCCTTGTCCTGTTTCAAAGAAAACCCCATTGTTAATTAAGGGTTTTATATATTTTTTATATCCAATAGCATTTATATCTCCATTTACTTTCCATTCTAAATGAGCTACAAAATATTCTAATAAATGTTTAAATTTTATATATTGATCCATTATTATAATTAAATAGTGAAAGTTATAGTTTTAGTAACACTTTACCAATGTTGAAATTAAATAATTTTAATAAAAAAACTCCATAATCAAATACGATTATGGAGTTTTTTTATTTTTAATTTTATATTAAATCATAAATTTCACTTGGTGGAAAAAGTAAGTTTAAAGCATTTGGTTTTATTTTAAATAACGGACCTTTTTCTACAACTCTTCCTGCGCTATTTCTTTTAATTAAATGATCTAATGTTATTATACCTTGCTCTATAAGTATATCAAATTGACTTACAATTGGCTTTTTTGTATGTTCAACTTTTTTGAATTGAAAATGTTCAACATTATCTATCAGCTGAGTATCAGCTGCAATCCAAAATGTTTCATTGTGCTTTTCTAATAACCTTTTATGTAAAGTTTCTGTAGACCAAGCAACGAAGTCACCAATTGTTGCTCTTTCAGAATTTTCAAATAAGTACCTTATATCAGATTGCATATTTAACTTTAAACCTTGTGAATTACGTGTTATAGCTGAAACTGTACAGTATAACTTAAAATCGTCACCTCTTTCATAACCAAAGTTATCTAATATTTCTGCGGAACTCTTAAATTTACTAGCTGACCAATCAGGAACTTGAGCAAACAAGGTTTTTCTATTAGTTCTTGAATCTCTAAAAGATTTTAGCTCTATCCCTTTATAATCAGGTTTTCTAGATGAATTGATTTCAATACCTAATAAAGTTTCTAGTGTACGACCGATAGAAGTATCTGCTTGTAGTAAACCAGGTACAAAACCACGTTTAGCAATATCTCTTAATAAACCTAATAATTCATCAGCAACTTCGTTAGAATCTGAATTGATTTGAGCAACTAATTCTTTTAATGGATTATTACCCTCACCTTTAATTAGCGAATCAAAATCTAGCTGAGTAACATTTACGATATATAAAACTTCTTGGAAATTTATAATTGCTAATATATCGTTTGCATTAGCATATGGTTTTAATTTATACACCCATATCCGAGGGTCACCATCTTTTGTTTCTGGTCGATATAAAGAAGTCGTAGTATCAACCAAAGTGTTTTCTAAAATTATTTTAGTTTGTTTTGACACTCCATTCGTTGATGCCCCTTTACCTTGTAAATCGTAATCGTGTACATTTTGATTTTTTAAATAAATACGAACACTACCTGTAGCATCCATAATTGATTTTTTAAGGGCTGTTTCAGTAGGTTCTATCAATGTAAATTCAACTGAATTTTCAGTTAAAAGTTGTAGACGAGTTAATTCTATAGTAGTTAGTGGTCTCATTAAAAATGAAAATAACTGGATTATGCAATTAAATTTTCTGTTATTAATTTTTCTACAACTTTTCCTCTATGCAAACGTTGCCCTTTATCATTCACCCCCTGTTTTGCATATTCAAAATACAATTTATAATCTTCATTAATTAAATGCAAATCGATTTTTGCAAAATATTGATTACTCAAAATTTCAAAGTTTTCTAAATCCTGTTTAAATTTAGGAATATCAATTTTTTCAATTTTTTCAAATCTTGATAATTCCACTATTAAACTAAATAAATTTGGTTTTCTAAACCAGTAAGAGTTTTCATTTAATTCAATTTTATTAATAAATTCTAAAACTTCTTTTAAAATTTTTAATACATTATTATTTTGAGGAAAATCATTATTATAATCAGAAATATAATTTTGTGTTTTTGTATTTCTATGAAAATAATCAGGTTCTATAACTGTTACTACCAAATTTGCCACATATTGTAACGCTAACATTCTTGAATTATCATTATCATCGAATACTTTAACTTTGCTCCAAAATCCAACAAAAAATTCTCTTAATTCTTTTTCTATTAAAACATCTGTCTCTTGCTTTGTAATAGCATCCAAATCAGTTATTTGTTTACAAAAAATTAAAAATTCTCCATCACCATATTGAGCATTTTGTTTCTCAACTGTATTTAGTGAATATTCCGTATTATTAATTCTTTGAAAGATTTCTTTAATCTCTTCTATAGCTAAATCTTTTAAATCCCGAACAGAAACATAATAATTTAAGAAATCTTTCTTTTGGTCTGCAGATAAAGAACTAAATGATGCAATTGATTTTTGGTCACTAAAATCTCCCTCGCCTTTTATATAATCTCTTATCGTAGTTAATCTTTGCTGACCGTCAACTACAATCTCTTTAGCTTGTAATGTTTCAACATCAATATCTGAACTTGCAATATATACTTCTGGAAAAGGGTAGTTTAGTAGAATTGTCTCAATAAAATGAAACTTATGTTGTTTTTTCCAAACTAATTTTCTTTGAAAATCAGGATCTGGAATTAATTTTTCAGTTTCAAGTTTGTTATACAACTCTATTATCTTAATATTTGAAGAAGGTATACTTTCTGGTAATCTATTGTTATCCATTATGTAAAAGATTTATTTTTATATTTTCAATATTATTAATATGATAATGCTCAAAATAAAGCCAAGACTTATATATTCCTATATTAATATCTCTTTTATATTTCTTTTTATAGGAATCTAAATATTCGTATAAATTATTTTCAAACTCATATCCATCAAAAAGAAAATCTTTTCTAAACCATCCTTTTAATGCATAATAAGAAAAATCTTTTCTCTTTTTCCATTCTGAAGGTATCGTTCTATATTTATTAGTTTTAAAAAAGATATCTTGTAAAAAATGTTCAAATAGCTTTTCTGAAATAATCGCAATATCTAAATCAGATTTGTCTGCATTGAAATCTAAAGCAAAATCATAGTCAAATTTTTTAAAATGATATAACGAGCTTTCAACATTATCTGGTTTTAAACTGAATCCTAGTTTACCTGAACCTACGATTGAAATATCCCTTATATGTACATCTAGTACATCTGCTAATCCTTTTTTAAATACAAATTCATCATCAGGATAAAATTCTCTAAAAAAATATGAATCACCATCAATTAAATATTTTTGAGCTATAAATCCTGAATCTACATCATTTAAAATATCTTTTTTAAAACTTTCAAGCATTCTTATTTAATGTTATTTAAAATTTCTAAAGCAACAGCTCGAGCCATTAACGGAGGAACTGCATTACCTACCAATGTATATTGAGGTACTTCGAATTTACGCTTATTTCCTCCAGTAGAACGTTTACCTTGAAACACAAAACTATCATCAAAAGATTGTAAACGAGCCATTTCTCTTACTGTTAAAGCACGAGGACTATTAAAATGAATATAATCATCTGGCATTGTTAATACAGTAGGACTCTGTCCATCTATCTTTAAGACACTATAACTACGTTTATCTGTACTAATGCCATTTTTTAATAATTCCTTTTTAGCATCTTCGTAATTACCTGCATTTAAAATGATAGATAATCTTTTTAAAACATCGTCATTTTGTTTGCTTGTTTTATGGTTTTGTAAAGGAGCTACAATATGTGCTAATGGGTTATCTAATTCATCAAAATTACGAACATAAAAAGGATTTTTAGCAGACTTAAATCTTTCGCTTAATCTTCCTCTTTTAGACCATTCAGCATATGTTAATCCATCTTTAGTAAATGTACCATTAATCCCTCGTTTTTTAATTAACGATTTAACAAAATTTGATTTATCACCATATTGCTCATTAATATTCACTTCCTCATAATTGAACTTTTCATCATCATTACCCACAAAATTTAAATCATATAAAGCTTCAAAAACAGTTACTCTATCTTCTGGCTTAACCGTTGCAGGAACAGTGTGAATCATTTTTTGGTCTTTACGACAACCAATAAATAAAACACGTTCTCTATTCTGAGGAACACCATAATCAGAAGCCATTGCAACGAAAGGTTGATCGATGTTATATAATCTTATATGTGACAATATTGATTCTAATTCAACTTTTAATTTTTCATCTCTAATAATCTTTGATAAATCTTGAATACATTCATCAAATGAATAATTAAAAATTTCTAATGCAAGAATTATGTCATCAATTTCATTTTTATAATCTAACCCAGGTTCAAGGTTTTTAAATGAATTATGAATTTTTTCTATTATACTATCTGATTCTATAGAAACTAAAAAATCATCAAAATTCGATGCAAAATAATCATTATCTAAATCATTGATATTTTTCTCTTGAATCACTTTTTTACGAATGTATTCTAGTTCTTTAGATCGTTTAAGTAAATTAAATCCGTGGCGAATAGTACCAAAATTTATATCGGTTTTACTCGTCTTATAATTAGCAATTTTAGGCGCTAAATTTTTAAACTTATTTTCAATACTATTTATATAAGCTTCTTTAAGCGTATCTAATTCTTTATCTACGGCTTTCTCAAAATTTAAACGATTAATATAACAGTCTAAAATAAAAGAATATTCTGGATGTTGTTTTTTGAGATTTGCTACAAAATGAATTAATTGAGGAAACTCTTTAAGGTCTAAAATTGAACGAATTTCATTTAGAATCATTTCCTTTATTTTACCTTTTTCTTTTGTAAGAATCCCTTTTACATTCTCCATTACAAAATACTTGGGTCTAAGAATTTTAATTACGTTCAAATAATGGGCAAATAAGTCATCTTTCTTATCAAATTTCTTTCTTTTACCAGCTAAGCTGAAACTTTGACAAGGAGGACCACCACAAACTACATCAATAGTTTGGTCTTTAATTTTAGCCATCAAATTATCAATAAAATCAGGTTCTGTAATATCCTGACGTAAGAATTCAGCATCCATACCCAATTGATAATTATACCTTGCTAAGTGCGTTAATTCGCAATTATCATTTATATCATTTGCTAATCTAAAATCGAAATATTTGTCCTTTGTTTCTGCTTGAAGAAACCCTTCGCTAAATCCACCTGCACCAGCAAATAAATCAATAAAAGTTATTTTTTTCATTTTGTTATATTTGACAGAATCTTCACAAACAATTTTGACATCGTTGTTTTCTTTTCTGCTCTCAATCAAACGTGTTATTAAATCTTTGATATGTTTGTCGGTAAGATTAGAATGAGGTGTTGTTTCAATACATTTCTCAACTTCTTGTTTAAGAAATATTAAGAATTTATTTATAGCTACAGAATTATAATCAGATGTACTTACTTCTTGATTATTTCCATCCCAATTTTCTTTTAAAACTTTCTCACCTGTTGAAACTTTAATTTTAATATCCTTTTGACGGATAACTAAATGAATTGGACAATAATTAAATTTATCTGCTTTGTCTAAATAAAATTTTACACTCACCATAACTCTACTAATTTTACTTACGGACAAAATTACGGACAAGAAGATTTATACACTAATTTTTTAATATATTTTTATTAACAATTTTAATTAAAATTTATAAAGTAACCTAAGTAACCAAATTTCGGCAAAAACATTTTTTTGTTTTTTGAGGTTCTGAAAAAACTGTTTCAAACGAAGATATTAATGCAATAAGGAGAACCAATGGTTCTCCTTTGCTTTGATTTTAGCTTATGTTACTAGTTTTTGTTTTGAGTGATTTTACAATTTTTTCTTTTGGTCAAATTTGGTTACTTTCCTTACTCGGTGTAATTCGGTATAGACTTAAGAAATATGGTGTAAGATTTAAGTATTTTGCGAGTTTGGAAAGTAAGGAAAAGTAAGGGGATTTTTGCACTTAGTATTGAGATTTTAGATGTTAGATATTAGAATTATTTGTTTTATAATATTTATTTTTATTGATCCAAAACGAAACAAAATTGTTTACTTTCATTTTTGTCTTGACACAAAAACGAAACAAAAAAGTCAAGGCTATAAAACGATTAACCTAAAAATGAATATTGATTCGGGAATAAATTAAATCGCTCCTTTCAGTCGGTAATTTATTCTTATCCTTCTCAATATTCATTTTCTTAACGGTATCGTTTTAGATGCCGAATTTATTTTTCTTCCAATGATTTATTCTCTTTCTGTACTTGATCGTATTCTAATTCTTTGACTGCATATACATACGAACCATTTTTAGAAATCCTCATAAAACCGTGTTTCTTTAATGCTTTACCTAATTGGTTTACTGTTCCGCTATTGATATTGATGTTACTGAAAAAAGCTAACCTTGTAGCTATTTGGGTTGCGTTTAAAAAGGCATTGGCTGTTTCTTTATCTGCTTTCTCGAACCACGTCAATAGCAATTCTTCTTCTGGGGATTTGATTTGGTATTGTTCGTTGTTTTGGTTGATGTTTTTAATTTCTTCGTTGTTGAACCAATATCTAAATCCTTGATCTATTAAATGCAAAGCTTGTTTGTAGCAGTTATCAAGATTTACGTTGTGATGGTATTCGATGTGTTCGACTTCAAAGCATAAAAATCTTCTTGAACCTGTTGTATCGTTTAAGAATTGAGCTGTATTAACCGAACCCGCAAATGATGCTCTGCGTGGTAATGTTTCGTTGTTGTGACCGTATGCTTTTCTCATTCTGATATGGGATTTGGTAATGATTTCTTTTAATGAACCGATTTCTGTTTTGTTCAGATTTTCTAACTCGTCTAAGTTGATTAACATACATTCTGCTAAATGTATCAACGTATCTTTGTTGTTGGGATTTATCGTACCTGAAAACAGATAATCTTTTAATGGTTTTGGAACTAATTTTTCCATCCAGGTAGTTTTACCTAATCCTTGTTTTCCACTGAACACAATAACTGTTTGATTGACAACTTTTTCATTAGTTACACAAGCTACCATTGCAACAAACCATTTTTTGAAACATTCTAACCATAATTCTTGATTGGTTGTTGTTATGGTATTGGCTAATTCGGTTATGTAATCAATCTCTTGATTTATCTCTGGCAACGTAGAAAAATACTCTTTGAATGGATCAAATTGTTCCACATAATCCGACATCAATAAATAGCGTAATCCTTGAATGCTGCATTTTACTTTGGCTTTTAGAACTTCTCTAAGAATAGAATTTTCTACAAAGTCGGTTATTGGTTTATACATTTGGTTGCGAACCTTTTTATATTCGAGCTTTCCTGTTACCATGTTGTACCTAAAGTTGTACCTTTTATTTAGGAACATTTCTAGTCTTTCTAT
Organism: Faecalibacter macacae; assembly: GCF_003687725.1. Lineage (GTDB taxonomy): Bacteria > Bacteroidota > Bacteroidia > Flavobacteriales > Weeksellaceae > Empedobacter > Empedobacter macacae. The sequence continues at coordinate 434 of NZ_RDOJ01000028.1, read as the reverse complement.
GGCAGCAGGTTTTTCTTCGTCATCATCGATTTCTTCCTCGTTTGTTGTACTGCTTTTCGCTTTTGTAGATTCCTTTGTTTTAGGGCTTTTATACTCTCTATCTGTGCCAAATTCGTGAGTATTGTTGTACGCACTTTTTACTGCATTCATTACTTCGATTTCGTTGTAATTGTAATCGGATAAAATAAAGCCTAATGCTTCTGCATAACTGATTCCTTTTCTGTTAAGATTACACGCTAATTGATGTACAAAGTTATTTCGGTTTCCTTCGACGTAATCCATTTTCTGTTTTGTGAATCTAACGCAATAATCGTATAATAGATCTGGAGTATTTAGATTTGAGCTATTAGATTTATTCGTGTTATGAGATCCTGAAACAAGTTCCTTTAGATTTGAAAATCTTAAATTGTAATAAAAAAAAAGAAGAGAATAGA
>NZ_RDOJ01000027.1 GCF_003687725.1 Faecalibacter macacae | reverse complement strand
TGACCTTCGGGTTATGAGCCCGACGAGCTACCTACTGCTCCATCTCGCGATATTGGATTGCAAATATAGATACTATTTTTTTAATAACCAAAAATTATTTTTGTTTTTAAACTAAAATAATAAAATACCTATTAATTGGTATGTAATTATATAATTGAAATGAATAGTTTTGCAAACCTAACTAACTAATAAAAACTACAATGAACCTATTGCAATTTGAAGGTGCAGTGGAAAATATGCCTTATATTTTTCATTACACTAACATAAACAGTATTCTAAATACTGTCATAATAACTATGATACTAGGATACTTTCTATACTCTTTTTATCAAAAAAAGAACATTAACACAAATTCTAATATTAAAGATAATCAAATCATAACTGTATTATCTAACTCAATTCTTTCTCCTTTAAATAATTCTATTGGAATTTCAAAGGTTACAAAACAAGATCTAATAAAGAAATTAATTGAATTCGAAAATTCTGATATCTTTCTAGAAAAAAATATTTCATTAGCTAAATTATCAAGCTATTTAAATACAAATACTAAATATCTTTCACATATAATTAAAATACATAGTGATCGCGAATTTAATAACTACATTAATTTGCTTCGTATCCAATACATTGTAAATAAATTAAATGATGACTCTAAATTTATTAATTATAAGATAAGTGTAATGGCTGACGAAGCAGGATTCTCATCTCACAGTAAGTTCACACAAAACTTTAAATTAATTATAGGTGAATCCCCATCATCATATATTTCTAAAATAAAAAATAAGAAAACGCATCTAATCGATACGATTTAATTTTAAAATATAAGAAAATTAACTTATTTAATCTTTCATAAACTTAGAAAAATTAATTAATTAAATACAGAACTACATCATCGAATTACAGTGTAATTCAATCAATATCATCTCATATTTTATTTACTATTTTCTATCCGTTTTCAAGAAAACGAACATATAAAGAAATTTAGCTTTTAATATATGACATAATTTTGCAAGACTAACAACAACTAATTCTAACTAAACTAATTTTAAAACTATGGTAAAACTTTATCAAAAAGTATTAACCATTGCTGCTCTTATTTTATTACAAGGGTTGCAAGCGCAGGTCGGAATATCACATGATATGAACTTTGTACCCGATCCAGATCTTTCACTTCACGTAGATGGAAAATTAAATGTAAGAGGAAAATTTAAATCAACAACTGAACCCGACCAAAATATTGGTAATGGACAAAAAGACCAATTACTACAAATGAAAATTGTTGATAATAAATTAACTCCGCAATGGGTTAATCCTCCTATTTCTTTATTAGAACAAGGAATGTATTATATTGAAAATACATATACAACAACAAACACATCAGGTGCAATTTTTAATTCAAAAGATACTAATTCATATGTTAATGCAAATATTGAAAATGAAACTTTTAGTAATGGATGGAAAAAAATTGCAGAGTTCTCTGATAAAAATAGTTTAAAAAATTTCAATATTTTAAAAAGTAATAATAATATCAATATTCGTATTGAAACAGGTGTAGAACTTAGGAATACAACCTCTAATAATATTGCCAATTCAAGTAATGTACAATATGCATGTGGACTATTTTCTAAAACAAATGGAGAAAGCGATAGTACGGCTAAATTAAGAGCATATCGAATTGGACAAGTGAATTGGATAAGAAACCAAACAATTCAACACTCTAATTTTAATCTTTTATATACTCTTGAAAATTTTCCTATTGGTGAATACAACTTCTTTGTTGCATGTAAAAAAATGAATCAATCAGTAAATAGTCTTGAATTAAGAATTGGTCAACCAAACCACTCTGGTATTTCCCAATTCACTGATCGTCCGATTGTTAATTTAGATATTTTATATAAATTATAATTCTATACCATGAAAAATTACATTTACATAATAATAAGTTTATTAACTGCAAATACATATGCTCAAGTAGGATTTGGAACAAATAATCCTGATCCTGAATATTCATTAACTGTTGAAGGAAATGTTAAAGTAGAAGATATAAATTTAGAAAAAGCGTTACCTGGAATGGTTTATAGTTCCAATGGGCCAACCACTGAACCTTCTTGGAAAGTTGTAGCATCAGATCCTGTATCAATACCTAATTTAAATTATCTACTTTTTTCTAAATCATTAAATAATTTCAGTGCTTTAACTTTACAAAGCAAAAAATTAAGTGGAAATCAATCATATAAAATTGATGAATTAAATACTAGTTGGAAAATCATTGGAGATAATTCTCAAGATTTAACTTTTAAAGTTACAAATCCATCTTCTAAAGTTTTTGTAACATTTGAGAGTTTAGCACAAGTAAGTGGATTAGGCACAGGTACAGGAACTAATTTTGCTTGTGGAATTTTCATGGCTGAATCAACAAACGCTACAAAGTTCGGAGATTATAAATTAAAAGGAGTCCGAATTATCACAGCCGAAAGAGGACATGCAACCAATGCCTTTTTCAATTTCTCTGTTTCAACTGAAATAAAATCAGAAGGTAATTTTGTTTTCGATCCTGATAAAACTTATAAACTTCAAGTTGCATGTAAACGAAGAGATAATTTTGGAAATTATAATGGAACACTAGTTATTGGTGGTGGTGTTGCCCCTTCAACTTCTTGGGCATTTAATTCTCGTTCATTTTTAAAAATTAATGTATTTGAACCTTTAAATTAATAAATATGAAATATATATATATATTATCACTTTTAATTCTACCAAAATTATATGGACAGGTAGGAATTGGAGTAGAAGAACCTCAAGCACTGCTTGATGTTGAAAGCATGTTAATTCGTGGACAATTAATTTCACCTAATCCAAGCGGTACAGAAAATACATATTATAAAATTCTTAATAATGGTTATCCAGGATGGGATCATCTTCCACAACCAGTTGATTTTAGTGGATCAATCTTAATCAAAGATAAAATAATTATGGAATCAAGTACTGGATTATTAATCTCGAATATTACAGCTACTACAAATGACTCAGAAAATTCTAATTTTAACTCAAATTGGAAAATGATTGAAGGTTTAAAAACTTCATTTATTTTTGAAATGCAAAACAATAGTATTAGTGCACAATTTCAAACATTAGCTTCAAAATATTCTAATCCTAGTTCAGGAGTAAGTTTTGCATGTGGCTTTTTTGTTAGAAAAACACCTGAAAAAAATCCGAATAGCACTACAGGATATAAATTAAAAGTAATTAGACCTGAAGTATTAATTGGTCCTAACAATGCTTTTAAAACTCTTACTGTCTCAGGGTTAATTACTAAAGACGGGAATAATCAGGCTTTTCAAGTTGGACAATCTTATGATATAGCTGTTGCCTGTAGAGGTCGAAATGTAGATGGACCCGTACTAAGAATTGGTAGATCAGTAACTTCTCCTAATGAACCAAATTCAAATGACGAAACACGTAATTTATTAACTCCCGCAAATATTAAGTCAACATTTATTGTGGAGCAATATCAAAATCCATAATTAATAGATTAATAAAATACAAAGAGAACCTTTCGGTTCTCTTTGTATTTATACTTTAATTGGTGGATGTTTCTCTATAAAATCAATACTTAATTCTGCACTATCAGTTAAGAAAAGTAAATCTTTATACACTCTACCAACAGCTAATTGGTGTAAAACCGAATAAATAGAAGTATCTTCTACATATCTTTTTTTACCTAAGAATACCATAGGGCTGTAATAACCTGATGTACCATAATGATTTTGAGCTGCTTCTTGGAAAATTTCTTGTGTAGTTCCTGCACTTCCTGGCGCAAATACTAATCCGTACAAACTAATTGTTAATAAAATATCTTCACGAATACTGTTCGAAAAATATTTTGCAATATACTTCGCAAATAAATTAGAAGGTTCATGTCCATAAAACCAAGTCGGAATCGCTAAACTTTCACATCCATTTGGATACTTTTCTAAAACTTCCATCGAACGTTGATTAAAATTTTTAGCCAAATAATCTGCATCCTCTGAATTCTGAAATTCTAAATCCTTTAATATATTGATTGCATCAAATAATTCTTCTTTAGAATAGTTCCCCATGTAAGCCCCTAAATTAGCTGCTTCCATAATTCCAGGCCCTCCACCTGTTACTACATAATATCCTTTCTTAGTTGCTAATTGTGCTGCAATCGCAGTTTCTACATAAAATTGATTTCCACGTCGAGTTGAATGTCCTCCCATAAAACCAACAACTTTTTTCTTCGTCATTCCTTCATCATCATATTCTAAAATACGACGTAAACCATCATCTATTGAATGGTCGTGAAGACGTTGAGCCAAAGCCTCTGAAACGGGTAGATTGTATTTATTTTTTACAAAATGTTTATAAATATTAATATCAATACTATTATCATTTTCTGGATCATATCCCTCCATCAATTCTTGCCAAGAATATAACTTTCCTCGGTAAGGATTATAAGGTAAATCTTTAAATTTTGGATAAACAAAAGCACCTCGTTCAATTAATGGAATTGCTGTTCCTTGTTTAAAAGTACATCCTAAAAATGACGTATTATTTAATATAATGTTATCCCAATCGACAACTTTATTACAAAAATTAATATCCTGAATTACTTTATTTGTTAGGTTGTTTGTTGTAGAAATTAAATCATTCCACTCTTTATCATTATGAATTAAATTCTTAATTAATTTTATTTTCATTTAGTAAAAGTCTTTCTTCATTATTGCTCAATCAAGTTACACTAATTGTTCCAATCTGCATAAAACGAAAGTTAAGTTTTAAAAAATCCATTTATCTAATCTATATTTGCAAAATATTAACGCTCAATAATTGGGGAATCGTGTGAAACTCACGAACTGTCGCGCAACTGTAAGTTATTTTACAAAAAATAATAAGTCAGATTACCATGAAATGAGCTAATGATAATGCTTTCGCGATTTGAAGCTAAATCTACTGTTCTATGAAATTTATAACCATCAAACGCCATAAAAAACATTATCAAATTTTTATAAAAAAAGAAATAACGTGCTAACACATGATAATGGAAATGGAAAAAACACAAAGAGAAGAATTAATTGAACAACGTATCATTGATTCTGAAACAAGAGTTTTTAAAGCAGTTTTTCCTGGAGATACAAACCACCACAAAACAATGTTTGGTGGTGCTGTAATGTATTTAATGGACGAAATTGCATTTATGACAGCCACTCGTTTTTGTCGCAAACCTATTGTAACGGTAAGTAGCGATAAAATCGATTTTAAACACTCAATTCCTGCAGGAACTTTAGTAGAATTCGTAGGAAAAGTAACGCGAGTTGGACGTACGAGTTTAGACGTTCAGATCGATGTTTTCATCGAGAGTATGTACCGAGATGGACGCGACAAAGCGATAACAGGTACATTTACTTTAGTAGCAATCAATGAAAACAAGAGACCAGTTCCGGTAATTGACTAATTATTAGAATACAATTTAAATCCTTTACAGTTTTTGTGAAGGATTTTCTTTTTTCATTCAATTTTTGTTAAAAATCATCGTTATATTTAAACTATAACGCAAAACAAACAAAAGAATGGAGTTACCTTTCGCTGAGCCATTTAGAATAAAAATGGTGGAAGAAATTTATCAATCAACACGTGAAGAACGTGAACGATGGATAAAAGAAAAAGATTACAATTTATTCAACTTAGAAAGTCAAAAAGTTTTTATTGATTTATTGACAGATTCTGGTACTGGAGCAATGTCCGACAAACAATGGGGAGCAATGATGACTGGTGACGAGAGTTACGCTGGTTCTCAATCTTTCCAAAAATTAAAAGCTACAGTTAATGCAATTACAGGCTACGAATACGTATTACCAACACACCAAGGTCGTGCAGCCGAAAATGTTTTATTTTCTGCTTTAGTTAAAGAAGGAAACGTAATTCCTGGAAATTCACATTTCGATACAACGAAAGGCCACATCGAATTTAGAAAAGCCCACGCAATTGATTGTACTATTGATGAAGCTTTTGATAGCGAATTGATTCATCCTTTTAAAGGAAATATCGATTTAAATAAATTAGAAGCTGTTTATAAACAATATGGAAAAGAAAATATTCCATTCACTTTAATCACAATCACATGTAATTCTTCTGGAGGTCAGCCTGTTTCAGTTGATAATATCAGAAAAGTAAAAGCTTTATCAGATCAATACGGAATTCCGATTTTCTTCGATTCAGCACGTTTTGCTGAAAATGCTTACTTCATAAAAGAAAGAGAAGAAGAATTCAAAAATCATACAATCAAAGAAATCGCAAAAATTGTTTTTGATTTAGGTGATGGAATGACAATGTCATCTAAAAAAGATGGATTGGTAAATATTGGAGGATTTATCGCACTTAATAATGAAGAGCTATATAAAAAATGTGGTAATTTCGGAATTATTTACGAAGGTTATTTAAGTTATGGAGGTTTAGCAGGTCGTGATTTAGCAGCTTTAGCTCAAGGTTTAGACGAAGCAACTGAATATCCTTATCTAAAATCTCGAATTTCACAAATTGAATACCTTGGTAATAAGTTAATTGAATATGGAATTCCGATTCAGCAACCAATTGGTGGACATGCAATTTTTATTGACGCTGTAAAGTTTTTACCAAACGTTCCGAGAGAAGAATTTCCTGCACAAACTTTAGGAATCGAGTTATATAAAGAAGCTGGTGTTCGTGGAGTAGAAATTGGAACTATTTTAGCCGATCGTGATCCAGAAACAAGAGAAAATCGCTATCCGAAATTAGAATTGTTACGTTTAGCAATTCCAAGACGAACATATTTCCAAAGTCATATGGATTATATTGCTGTAGCTTTAAAAAATATTTTTGATCGTCGTGATGAAATCTCAAAAGGTTACGAAATTACTTGGGAAGCCGATATTTTAAGACACTTTACAGTTAAACTGAAAGAAAAATAACAATATAAAAAAATCCACCAAATGGTGGATTTTTTATTTTATTTCCATCTCCAATCACCTGAAATACGTAATGGAGTTTCTAAATTTGCTTTAATTAATTCTTTCTGAATTTCATCTTCAGACCATTTTTTTGAAGGAAAATTCTTTTCATTACTTAATTTATATAATAAGTACGTTTCTAATAATACATTATTTTTTAAACCTAGTTCTTCTACAAATTCAAATGAATCACAATTTGCATGATAACAATTTAATGCTCCTTTTTTAAATTTACTTTCTGATAAACCAATGATTGGAATTCCTTCTAACATAAACGGCTGATGATCTGAATGTAAACCAACATTTACAGAAGCAGTTTCTTTAAAATCTGGAATATAAGATTTTACCTCTTTCGCGATTCCATTTAAAAATGATAAACTCGTATCCATTGTCGAAAAATAAGCTTTTGGATTCGTAGTCATATCCATATTCGACATTGCTTTTATCTGCTTAATCGATCCATCTTTAATCGCTTCAGCTACGTAATTTTTAGAGCCTAATAATCCTATTTCTTCTCCCATAAAAAGAACAAATTCTATGGTTCTATTATTTTCTAAATTTAATTTCTGATATGTTCTTGCTACATCAAGAATAGAAAAACTACCTACTCCATTATCAATCGCGCCAGTTGCTAAATCCCAACTATCTAAATGTCCTCCAAGTACAATTTTTTCTTCTGGAATAGCTTGGCCTAATCGACGAGCGATAACATTTCGCCCTTTCATGGGACCAACATCATTTTTCATATCGATTTTACCTAAAACTTTTTCTGATTTTAGAGCTTGTTTAATTAACATTCCGTCTTCGTAAGAGATATTTACTGCAGGAATTTCAATAATATCGCCTGTTACAGATGCAGTTCCAGTTAAAAGAATTCCTCCTTTTGCCTGATTGTACAAAATAATTCCTTTAGCTCCGTATTTTATTGCCAAAGCTGTCTTCTCGGAACGATGTAAATTCTTCACATCTTTAGAAGTATCTTCTATCAAACCTAAAGCTGCAAATACAATTTGACCATCTAATTTCTTACTTAATTTTAGATAATCTTCTTCAAGTCCATTTCCTAAATCCACCAATTCTGACTCAACTTGTGATAAGGCAGGAGAATGAGCTAAGGCAACAGATTTAATCTTTTTTTCGTTAATTTCTAAAGTCAAACTATTTCTGTTCCAACCTTTAAAATTAAATTCTTGAAATGAAACATCGTAACCATACGAACGAAAAATATCTGCAGCAAATTCCTCTGCTTTTTTACCATTTTCAGTTCCTGTAGCTCGATGGCCAATATTTTCAGTTGCTTTTTGTAATAAATAATAAGCTTCTGCATGATTAGAAACTTCAGTATTAATTTTTTCTAAAATTTCTTTATTTGATTGCGCTTTTAACGAAAGTGTTGAAAAAAGTGATATAGCAATTATTGGTACAATCTTCATGTGTATATTTTCTATAATAAACTTAGATAGTATTTTTCAATAAAATAAATATTTTTCTAATTATTCTTTCATAAAAAAGCCATCCAAAAACGGATGGCTTATTATTTAATTTACTCTTTTATACGTGTCGAAATCATAAGTTTGTGTTCCGTCTCCGTTTTCAGCATAGAAATAATATATTCTAATCCTATTTTCTGAGATTTTCTTGTATTTATATGTCTTGTTAAAGTTTCCAGTATTCACTTTAAACTCTTTCACAGCTGACATATTATAAGGAAATTTCATGGTTCTAAATTCACATCCATTATCAAAAAATACAAGATGATTTTCTAAAAATTCTGAATCTGTAAACTGAATCCTTTTCTGTTTCATGCAATTATTTCGATTTGGATTCGGGTAATCATCACTTACAGTAGAATCTATGACAACATTATTTTGCATTATATACGATCCGTAATTTTCCCATGACCATATCCCTTCTAATTCATTAGCCACAACATCAGAATTATCGTCATTATTACAAGAATATAAACCGAATATTCCTAATAATATAAATAGTATTTGTAGTTTATTTTTCATAATAAGTAACTCCATAAATTTCCTTGTTTTCCTCTACAATAGAATGTTCTAAAACTTCTAACTTATTTTCATACAAACGTTTTACATCGTATTTTTTCGTTTGAATATTTCCAGCTCCGTTAGTAAAAGACAATGTAATTGTTTTTCCACTGACACTAAAAGTACCTGATCTTGTGGTAGTACGACACTGTTCATTTTCGTTATACTTATAATTAATCTTTTGTATAAAAGTATTATTAGAAGTGTTTAATTCAAGATAACCTTCTCTTACACATGCTAATTCTGTAGTCCCGTAAACCTCGCCATGATATCCTGGATGAAAATCGTGATAAACGCCTTCACCCCTAAAGTTCCATCGTCCGTTTAGCAAATTCATGTTAACCTCATCCGGAATTTCGATGGTGTATGTGTTTCGACGATTATCATCTCCATCATCGCAAGAAAAAATCGTTAAAAACGAAAATAAAATTATTAAATACTTCATGCTATTTTAGTGTTGTTGTAATTTAAATAACGTATTATATAATAAAATAAAATCATTAAAGTGGTTTTAAAATTTAATAAACGATTTTTTATTTTACGATCATCTTAAACGTAGACGTTTTTGTTTTAACAACGTAAACACCTTTTGTTAAATTAGTTTTTACTTCATTTTTTCCGATTAATAATTCTCCAGAATTAACTAATTTTCCAGTTAAATCAAAAACACGATAGGAATCTTTTGTTTTAGTTTCAATTATAAAATTACCATTATTCGGATTTGGATATACTTTAACTTTTTTCGCTTCTACATCAGTTGTATTTAATAAACAACCGTAATCTGAATAGTCTACCAATCCTAATGTAGTATCGTCATTGTAATGTACAATTACTTCTTCTACTCGAGTGTCTGTTAAAATAGGATCCCAACAGTTACCCTTTGCTGAAACTGAATTTACAGAATTATTATATAATGCATAGGTTACGCCCTCATTTCCATTATTTTCAAAAACGTTATTTCCTCTATTAACTTCATCACCTAAATTAATATAAGCTCCATTTCCTATATTCGTTATCCCCCAAAGATTACCTTTAATTTCATTCCCAAAAATATTAATGCTATAATCTGCTGGATTTTGAGCTAAATAAATATTAATACCACTTCCTCCATTCGCAGGAATAGGCTCTGTATTATTATCAATAATTTGATTATTAAGAATATTCCCTTTTGTATTTCCACCAGAAGCTGTGATTCCATAACGATTATCTTTAATTAAATTATCTTCAATCAAAAATTCATTGTTTACTCCAAGCAAACTAGAAACCGATACACCTCCTACACGAGTCATTGTACGATCTCCGATAATTGTATTTCCTGTAATTCTAGTAACTCCACCGTTTCCACTTGGGCCCATGTTAATTTGAGGACGATTAGAATTTGACAAGTTGTTATGTGATAAATAATTATTGATGAATGTTAACGCAACTGATTGATTAGCTCCTGATCCTACTGCTGGTGTGACATTTTGCTCGAATCTAGAATTCTGAATCGTTGGATTACCTCTTGAAAAATTAATTGCTCCTCCTGTTGATATTCCTGAATTTTGGAAAGAAACTTCCGAATTATTCATAAAGAAAGTATCTCCTAAAACACGAATTCCTCCACCGTAAGTCATTTTAAAATTAGTAAAACTTGCCGCTGCTCCATCAGCAATTCGTAAACCGTTAAAATAGATAGTACCAGGATTTGTAGATGTAAAATGAACCACATCTGGTGCATTTACTAAAATTGATCCATTAATCGTAATTAATTTACCATCCTCAATTGCTAAAACAAAATTTGTATTTGCTACAAAACTATCTGCTTCGCTAATAGTAAGATCTTCTGTAAGGATATATTTATTTGTAGTGGTATCGTAAGAGATAGCTTCTGTTAAAGCGTCTAAATCTTCGATTGTATAAGTTTGCCCTGTATTTGGAGTTGAAAATTGCCCAAATACAAATGCACCTACTATTGCTAAATTAGCTGTAAAAAATTTCTTCATGTTATTTTCATTTAGTGTAACATAAAGGTAATTAATCTAAACAAAAAAGCCACCCATTAGGGTGGCTTTAATATATTTAGTTCACTACTAATTAGTGAGCTCCTTCTGTTTTGAAACGCTCAACAGCTTCGTGGAATAATTTTTCCGCTTGTGCTTTATCACCGTAACCTTCAACGATACAAGTTTTATTTTCTAAATCTTTGTATACTTTAAAGAAGTGTTCAACAGCTTTTAATGTGTGCTCATTCATGTCAGCTAAGTCATTTAATTTGTTCCAAGTTGGATCAGCAACTGGTACACAAAGTAATTTTTCATCACGACCTTTGTCATCAGACATGTTTAAAACACCGATAGTTTTAACTTCGATAACACATCCAGGTACAGTTGGCTCAGTTAAGAAAACTAAAACATCAATTGGATCACCATCTAATGCTAAAGTATTCTCTACAAAACCGTAATCTGCTGGGTATTGCATTGGAGAGTATAATACACGGTCAAAACGGATTCTTCCTGTTTCGTGATCCATTTCGTATTTGTTACGAGATCCTCTTGGGATTTCAATAATCGCGTCAAAAGTCATTTTCGCTTATTTTTAATTTATTATTATTTAATTTAAAACACTTTAGAAGTCCCATTGTAATCCTAAAGTCACCCCAAATTTACGAACATCTGGCAAATTATTATAATTTCCACGCCAATTAAAATCAATTCGGATTGGACGGATGTTTCCCCAACCAATATTTTCGATTCCAAAACCGTATTCGTAATAGATTTGTTGATTTGGAGCTGTATAATTAATTGTTGATCGATTTATCGCTTTACTCTTATCAGAAATATCTCCATAAGCCGCTCTTAAGAAACCAACTTCTCTTAGTTTTAATTCTTTAATAAGAGGAATTTTATTCAAAATCCATCCATTAAAATGGTGTTCCCAGTTCATCGTTACATATTCATCAGTTACAAATTCGTAATAATCTAACTGAGAAAATGTACCATAAACTTGCCCATAACTTTCGTTACCCGGAATTGCACTTAGTAATGATAACGGAACTCCTTGAAAGGTTTTTCCTGCTTCAACCGTCATTAAAGAACGTCCTAAAGAACCTACTAAAATTGGTTGCGTATATAAAAACTGTACTTTATCGTATTCAAAATCTGAATCTATCACACCTTTTAAACCTTTTGTATAACGTAACATTAAAGTTGGTGCTAAAGTAGACATCTCTACACGATCAATACCATACTGAGAGTATTTAGCTCCAGGTTTAGCAATTACAGAAAAGCTAACTGATGAATTAGTTAAATTTTCTTGTACCACACCATTTTTATCATATGCAATAGAAAAATGCTCTCTGGATGCAGGTTTTATACGTTGATAATTTCCATCTAAACGGAAAATAACATTTTTCCATGGTTCTATTGATGTGTAAACATTCGTTAAATTATTAGAACTTAAGAAGAAATTATCTCCTTGATTAATAATTGAAGACGAAGCAAAACTACGAGTCATAATTCCGTCCGAAGATGTTAATTGAGCCGCCATTTGTTCTACATCTCGCTTAGTTCCTGCACCGATCTGAAAACGATTAAATTTATTGAACATGTAACGCACATCTGCACCATATTTAAATTTATCATCATCAAAACCGTAAGCTAAGAAACCTTGTGCACGCCACATATCGTTTTGCGAAAAGTAAGTTCTTGCTCCTGCTCTTAATCGAAGACCTTCTATCTTATTATAACCAAAAGAAGAGTATAAATTACCAATATCTATATTTCCAACTCTATAATATCCAGAACCTAAAACCTCAATTGTTTTTACAAATCGATTAAATTTAGGCACTTCGTTCAATTGATCTAATGTTTCGTAAATTCCTTCTTGATCTTTCGTTAAAGCCTCTGGTCTATTTTCTGCCCAATACTCTTTAGACTGTACATTAACGGAAGACATCGCAGGATCTATACGCTCAGAATAATATACATCTGGCTGACGAGAATCAAAATCATAATTATAGTAATTGACCGTTTTGTGTGCAAACAGACCTTTAGAGCTTTCTTTTTTAGATAAAATAGTCATGTCTAACATTGCATATTCTTTCTTTGGATAAAAAACAGAATCGTTTGCTACATCGTAATCTAATTGCATAAAAATATTACGAACAAAGTTAACATTCATGTCTTTTGTTGTTTCCAAATCAATCGATTTTACAGCATAAGAATCTTTAGAAATATACATATCTCCTTTAAACGTTAATTCGCCTTCGCGACGCGGGAAATACTTAATTCTATACGTTTCAATTCCATCAATATCAATCGTGTCTTTTAACTCATAATCATAAACCGCAAACCCATCTGTTGCGATTGGTGATACAAATTTGATATTTAAAAAGTTTAAACGATTATCGTAAATATTAATGTCTTTGAATAAATTTTTTACCGTAGCAGCCACCACTTCATTGTTCTCGAAACCTGAAGTTTTGTTCGCCTTTAATTCTCTTCTTTCTTGAGTTTTTGGCTTATTAATTCCTTCTATTTTATAAATAGATTCATTTAAAAAAGCTGGTAAATAGGTTTTACCATTGATTGATGAAGTATCAATTTTCTCGAATACAAATTCAAACCCTTTGAAGATTTTTTTCTTCATAAAAGCTGAATCAATATTACTGATATCAAATTGTAATTTCTCGTATTCATTATAAGAATATTGAGGAACCATCTTCAATCCATTTGACTTTCTTCTTGCCCAAACTTCTTTTAAAATCGCATAAGCTGGATTTTCTTTCTTTTTTAGACGTTGTTTCTTTTTTCCAGTAACAGTTGCACCTTGCAAGGAAATTCCATCTCCAGAATCATCAATGAAATCTTTAGAATTGTCTTCTGGTTTTGGATCTAATTCAGCAATAAAACTAAAATCAATAAGATCAACAATTTCATAATCATAGTTTACATAACCAGATTTTGTAATTGATAATTTATTCGTCGATGTTGCAGATTCGATATAAAAAGAACCATCTGAATTTGTTGTTGTTCCGACTTTTAGTTCTGGTAATCGTATGTCTGCATACGAAATTGGTTTACCTGAAACTGCATCAAAGACTTTCCCTTGAATCTTAACCTGAGCAAAACTTACAATAGAGAGTATTGTTAAGAATGCGGTAAACAGTCCTTTATTTGACATTTTTGTTAAAAAGTTTAAAAAAGAAAGTCTAGCAAAATGCATGCTAGACTTTAAAATTATTTATGATAAATATAATCTTTTTAATTAAGATTTGTACATCACTGCTTTAACAGCTGCAACAACTTCTTTTGCTTGAGGGAACCATTCTTGGAATAAGTTTGGTGCATAAGGTGCAGAAGTGTCTTTAGTTGTGATACGTTTTACTGGAGCATCTAAGTAATCAAATGCTTTTTGTTGTACCATGTAAGCAATCTCTGTAGAAACTGAAGCAAATGGCCAAGCCTCTTCTAAAATTACTAAACGATTTGTTTTCTTAACAGAAGCGATAATTGTATCGTAATCCATTGGACGAATTGTACGAATATCGATAACTTCTGCCTCAATTCCATCTTTAGCTAACTCTTCAGCTGCCATTAAAGCTTGTTTCATAATCTTACCAAAAGATACGATTGTTACATCTTTACCTTCACGTTTGATATCTGCTTTACCGATCGGAATTAAGTACTCTTCCTCTGGAATTTCCATTTTATCACCATACATCTGCTCAGATTCCATAAAAATTACTGGATCGTTATCACGAATTGCAGATTTTAATAATCCTTTCGCGTCATATGGGTTTGAAGGAACAACAACTTTTAAACCTGGTACATTTGCATACCAATTTTCAAAAGCTTGTGAGTGCGTAGCACCTAATTGTCCTGCTGATGCTGTTGGTCCACGGAATACAATAGGGCAATTCCATTGTCCACCAGACATCTGTAATATTTTTGCTGCGTTATTTACGATTTGGTCGATTGCAACTAATGAAAAGTTGAATGTCATGTACTCTACGATTGGACGACATCCTGTTAAAGTAGAACCTACAGCGATACCTGTAAAGCCAGATTCTGCAATAGGCGTATCAATAACACGTTTTGGTCCAAATTCATCTAACATACCTTTAGAAGCTTTGTAGGCACCGTTGTATTCAGCAACCTCCTCTCCCATTAAGTATACAGATTCATCGCGACGCATTTCCTCACTCATTGCCTCGGCAATTACTTCTCTAAAAGTTTTTATAGCCATTGTGTTTTGATTTCGTTACTATATTTTTTCCTAAAGCAAATGTAATAAAAAAGTTAGGAATTTTTTTGATTTATATCTGAAATAGGTAAAAGCGTCCATGTTTTTTATGTTTAAACCCTATTTAATTATTTCCTAATTCAATAAATTTTAAGTAATTATTCAAAATTTTATCTACCTTTGGTTTCATATGGTGCTCAAAAAGAGTTAAAAGGGAATTTGGTTCAAATCCAAAACTGTCCCCGCAACTGTACGTTTTATCTCAATTCTTTTACGACTTCTGCCACTGTTTTCAAATAAAATGGGAAGGCTTTAAAAGAATAAAACAAGTCAGGAAACCTGCCATAGAAATAACTAAAAATTGAATCACTTTCGGGAGAAGAAGTGAATACTATTTATGAAAAAAAAATTCATTTTAGTAGCCCTTATTTCTGGCTATGTTTTCGGACAAAATGATGCTGTACAATTAGAAGAAGTTTTAATAAACGATCCTTTTTTAAATCATCATTACAAAAGTCAATCACAAATTAAACTGAATGATAGTATTCTAAAAAAGAATCAACCTTCATTGAGTAATTTGTTGCAATTTGAATCGCCCATTTATTTTAAAGAAAATGGAGTTGGAATGGTTTCTTCACCATCTTTTCGTGGAACAACAGCTTCGCAAACGGCAGTAGTTTGGAATGGTATTAACATTAATTCTTCAATTAATGGACAAACCGATTTCAGTACAATCAATTCTAAATCTTATGACCAAATTTTAGTAAAACCTGGCGGTGGAAGTATTGCTTATGGAACTGGTGGTGTTGGTGGAGCAATTCATTTATTAGATGAATTAAAGTATGATGATAAACTGATTCAAAATCTTGATTTAGGATACGGAAGTTTTGATTCGTACAACTTAAATTATCGTTTACATTTTGCTAAAAAAAATGTTGCTACAAATGTTGGTTATGCTAGATTTCAGTCAGATAATGATTATAAAATTGATAATTATTTAGAACGAAATAGAAACGGAAAATATTATTTCAACACGGTTGATGCGAACGTTGGTGTAAAATTAGTTGATCATGAAATCAGATTACTTTCTCAATTTAATTTCGGAAATCGCGAATTCAGTTTAACTGATATTTACGAATCGCCTACGCTATACGATAATCAAGATTATCGTGTGATGGGACAATGGGTTTTTAATAAAAATCGTTGGAATTCAGATTTAAAAGTTGCTTACACGCACGAATCAAATCAATATTACCCTAATCGACAATCTTCGACAACACAAGATTTAGAAGTTAACAATTGGATTGCTAAATATTATCTGAATTATAAATTCAAGCCGAACCAAACAATTAGCGGTTTTGCTGAAAATATTTATAGCAAAGGAAACGGAACAAATCTTTCTGATTCTGACCGAAACACAGCCGGATTTGGTTTGATTTATAAACATATTTTATCGGATAAATTACAATACGAAGCGAGTATTCGTCAAGATTTTTCATCCGTTTATGATGTTCCATTTATTTACGCTTTCGGTGCCAATTATAAACCTTTAGATTTCTACGAAATTCGATTCAATTTTTCTAAGAATTATCGTGTCCCAACATTCAATGATTTGTTTTGGGAAACGGGCGGAAATCCTGATTTAAAAGCTGAAAATGCCTTACAATTTGAATTAGGAAATGATTTTAAATTCAATAATCTAAAACTTCAAACCAACGTTTTTTACAATGATATAAAAGACATGATTCAATGGATTCCAACAACTGGTAGCTCGTTTTGGCGTCCGGTTAATCAAAATCATGTAAAAACGTACGGAGCGGAATTAATTGGGGATTACAAATGGAAAAATTTCGCTTTCAGAACAATTTATTCTTATACAGAATCCATCAATCAGAAAACAGATAAAACATTGATTTACGTTCCGAAACATCAATTCCATATTAATACAAACTATTCTTACAAATCTTGGAATGTATTTATGCAAAATCGTTGGGTAGATCAAGTTTTTATTCAAACAGATAATCAAGCAACGATTCCAAGTTATTGGACTTCAAACCTTGGTTTAGGTTATCAAATCAACCCAAATTTTGGAGCCAATTTTATTGTAAATAATCTTTTCGATCATCAATACCAAAGTGTTGCCAATCGATGGATGCCAGGAATTAATTTTCAAATATCAATAAACATAAAACTATAATCAAATGAAAAATATCAAAACTTTATTATTCGCATTACTTGCAACGAGTTTTACTTTACAGTCTTGTTCATCAGATGATGATAATATCAATTCAATCGAACAAAATGGAACTTACAAGGACGGAATTTTTGTATTAAATGAAGGAGCAATGGGAAGTAACAATGCCGAAGTTACTTTCTTTAAAAACGGAACTGCAACTCAGAATTTGTTTAAAACTGTTAATCCAACTTTAAACTTAGGAAACGTTGCTACAAGTGTACTTTTCGAAGATAATGATGGATATATTGTAGTAAATATGTCGAATAAAATAGAAGTTGTTCATACTACAACTTTCGAATCAAAAGGCTCAATTTCTTCTAACTTAAATAATCCACGTTATATCGCCGCAGACGACAATAAAATTTATGTCACAAATTGGGGAGATGCTTCTAATCCAAATGACGATTTTATTTCGATTTTTAGACGTTCTGATTTAGCATTTGAGAAAAAAATTGACGTTAAAGAAGGTCCAGATCAAATCTTAATCGAAAATAATAAATTGGTTGTTGCTCATTCAGGTGGATGGAGCAATGGAAATTCTGTTTCAATCTACAATTTAGCAACAAATACTTTAGAAAATATAACAGTTGGTGACGTTCCTTCGGCACTAGTTGAGAAAAATGGAACAGTTTACGTTTTATGTAGTGGAATTACTTGGGGCGGAACTCCATCAGCGGGAAAATTGGTTAAAATTAACTTGAATTCGAACTCAATTTCTCATACAATTAATTTTCAAGAAGGACAAAATCCTCGATTTTTAGCAGAAGAAAATAATCAGTTGTATTATACTTTAAACAATAAAATTTATCGTTTAGAAACGCAAGAAAACGTGTTACCACAAACAGCTTTATTTACATCTGATGCAACTTACATTTACTCTTTTAACATCAATAATGGAGCAATCTACATTGGAGATGCGAAAGATTTTGCATCAAACGGAGAAGTTAAATATTATAGTTTAGCAGGAAATTTACTAGGAAATTTTTCAACAGGAATTGGACCTAATTTCATCATTGCTAATTAATAAAAGTTTTCAAAAAACGGAAAATCCGAAGGTTAGCCTTCGGATTTTTTTATGCTTTTATTTTTAAATAGAATTTGAGAATTGAAAACTAATATCGCAACTAAAATCAATACATAACCTACAATTTGCAATGTCGTTACTTTTTCTTTGTAATAAGTAATTGCTAAGACGAAATTCATAATCGGATTCAGATAAATTAAAATCCCAACTGTTGATGAATTTATCCCCTTTAACGCAAAATTATTAAGGAACATAGGTATAATGGTAAACAAAATAACAACAGCCAATATACATTGATAAAATATAGTTTCTGTCGGAATTGGACTTGCGTATAAAAAGACCAAAGGCAATATTAATACAGCGACAACTGATAGCTGTATCATTAATAAATTAAAACTATCAAATCGATTTAAACTTCTCTGAATTAAAATATAACAAGCAAAAGCTATTGCAACAAATAGACTATACATTAGATCAGTAAAATGCCCGATAGATAAAATTCCACAAGCCAAAATACTTACACCAACCGCAATCCATTTTACTTTAGAAAGTTCTTCTTTTAATACAAAAAATGCTAAAACTGTTGTAATAATTGGGCAAACCAAATAAGATAAAGATGCTGCTTGTACACTTACATGGTTCATGACGATTATAAATACCAACCAATTGGACATTAAAATAACCGAGCCTCCTACGATTAAAGTCAATAATTTATTTTGTTCTTTTTTCGCTAATGATTTGAATAGATTCCAATCTGATTTGATCTTATTTCTTCGAAATCCAACATTGATTACTACTAGAAAAAACACACTTATAAACAAACGATAAAATAGAATATCTAACGATGGGTAATGTGCAATTGGTTTTAATCCAAAACTGAAAAATCCCCAAATAAAATATGCTGTTACAGCCGAAAATATATACTTTGATTGATTCATTTCAATGGTTGAAACAGATTTATTTCTGTTAACTGAAACAAATGTAAGCGTTTATTAGTTTCTAATTATTGATGATTTGATTTTCTTTACCTTTGTTAAAAATTATCCTTGATGGCAGAATTATTTTCAGACGAATATTTTATGAGAATTGCTTTAAACGAAGCTGCAAACGCATATGATCGCGACGAAATTCCGGTTGGCGCTGTGATTGTTTCAAACAACAAAATCATTGCAAAAGCTCATAATCTAACTGAAACTTTAATCGATGTTACTGCGCATGCAGAGATGCAAGCGATTACTTCTGCTGCAAATTATTTAGGTGGTAAATATTTACAAAACTGTACACTTTACGTAACGTTAGAACCATGTGTCATGTGTGGTGGCGCGTTGTATTGGAGCCAAATTTCGCGAGTTGTTTATGGAGCTTCTGATCCTAAACGTGGTTTTAAAGCGAAGATTGGCGAATTACATCCTAAAACCGAAGTTGTTTCAGGATTGTTAGAAGATGAATGTGGCGAAATAATGAAATCTTTTTTCCAGAAAAAAAGGTAATTAACTACATTTACATTTCAATTTATCACATGAAAGTTTTTCAGTTTTTTATTTTATCGGCTTTTATTAGTCTTTCTCTTTTTAGTTGTGAGCAAAATGCTACGCCAAAAATATATCCTTCGAAAAAAGGTGTTGATTCAGCATACGCAGATTTGTTAAAAATTAAAGTTGAGGAAAAAATTCGTGACGATAAAGAAGAAGCTGATCCAAAATCAACAAAGACAATTGCTAAAGCTCAACAACCTAAAAAAGTTGTAAAACCTGTAGCAAATGTAGATAAAATTGTTCCGTTTAGTAAAGACAATACGAGAGATACTTTAAAGATAACTTACGCAAAAGCGAAAAAGACGTTAACTAAAAACGCAGGTCAAACTAATACTTTTGTATTCAATTCTGATACAGCTAAAAAAGTTGCAATTAAAATTTCTGCTCAAGATACGTTAGCAAATATTCGTATTAATCACATCAAAGGTCCAGTAGATTCGATTAAAGGTGGTCCATTTGGTAAAACTTTGATTTTTGATTTACCTGCAAAAGGAAATTACAACTTCTCTATTTCTGAAAAACCTACGGTAAATAAACCATACACAGGAGAATATAATTTGGAGTTACAATTGCTTTGGAAATAAGGTTAATTTGAAGATTTGATAATTAGCTAATTGTCATTCTGAGCAAAGCACATACGAAGTAAAGAATCTACAAAATTCCTCGGGATAACATTTCTTTTTGTCAAA
>NZ_RDOJ01000026.1 GCF_003687725.1 Faecalibacter macacae | reverse complement strand
CTTACAAAGGAGAACAAGGAAAGATTGCACCAAACATCTTGCAAAGAGCATTTAAGGCTGATAGACCTAACCATAAATGGGTAACCGATATTACCGAGTTTAAAGTAAAAGATAAAAAACTATATTTATCACCAATAATGGATCTGTACAATCAAGAAATTATCAGCTATGAGTTAAGCGAGCGTCCAGTGTTCAATCAAGTGATACTTATGCTTGAAAAAGCATTTAAAACAACTAAAAACACCAAAGATTTGATATTACATTCCGATCAAGGATGGCAATATCAGATGAAACAATATCAAGCTTTATTAAATAAAAAAGGAATCATACAAAGTATGAGTAGAAAAGGAAATTGTTTGGATAATGCTATTATCGAAAATTTCTTTGGAATATTAAAATCTGAATTATTTTATTTACAAAAATTTAATTCTATTGAAGAGCTAAAAAAAGAAATAAAACAATACATTTACTATTACAATAACGAGAGAATTAAATCGAACTTAAATAAAATGAGTCCGATACAATATCGAACTCATTTTTATAATTATTAATTTTTAATCTGTCCAAACTTTTGGGTGCAGTCTAGTTTAAGTTCGCTTTTTTTATTATTTATCTACATCAATCGTTTTAGATTGTTCCATTTGATATAATTCAATTAAATCACCAATTGGATAATTCATCCAATCTACCTGTTTTTTGATTTTATGGTTTTCATCAAAATACAAATAAGTTGTAAATTTCATCGGTGCAAATGTAAATCCATTGTATGTATATGAATTAAACTGTCCATTTACAACTGCCATAGAATCGTTTGTAATTACTTCATTAACTTTCAGAACTTTGTTATTTTCATAAGCCAAAGACTTATCATTCCATGCAAATAGTTCGTTCAATAAATAACCAGTTTCAAATTTTATAACAGAAGTATTCTGAATTACATTTTCATATTCTACTGAATCGTTATAAAACGACTTCATTTGATTATAATCTGTCTTAGCAGAATATGTTTCAAAATATTTTAGTGCAACTTCTTCAGATTTAGATTTTTCTTTATTCTGACAACTGAATAATAAACCAGCTGCTGCTAAAAATAAAACTTTAAATTTCATTATTTTTCAATTCGTGTTAAATAGTTTCCTCCTTCGTCATCAGCTGTACCATCAGAATTTAAAATCATAATTGTAGAGTTATCAGACCATTTTAAAAATTGAAATGGTAATTGTTTTTTAGAATCAAATTCCATCAAAGAACCATCATCTTTTTTATACCACTCTCCTTTTATTTTATTGTTTTTATAAAATATTGTAAAATCGCCATTTTCCTCTAACTCCAATTCTATAATTTGATCAAAATATTCACCTTTGAATTTACCCTGATAAATAATTGATTCGAAACTAAAAACTGAACTTTCTTCAATCGAAAGAACATCTTCATGAGTTAGTACTCCGTAACTTTTATCTTCCTTTTCTTCTTTACAACCAACAAAGGAAATAGCGATTATTAAAAAAAGAATAATACGTTTAATCATTTATAAGATTATTTTTTAACGTACATTTTTACATCTTCTTCACTAATTGGATTTGCACCTAAAATCATTAAACGTTCTACAACATTTCTTAATTCACGGATATTACCAGTCCAATCTATCTCTTTTAAGGCTTCATGCGCTTTATCATCAAAAGACTTATTTTCAAGACCTAAATTAAGCGAAAAATCTTCTGCAAAATGATTTACCAATGCCGGAATATCATCTTTACGATCATTTAAACCTGGAACATTGATAATGATTACTGCTAAACGGTGATATAAATCTTCACGGAAACGACCTTCATCAATCTCTTTGCGTAAGTCCTTATTTGTTGCTGCTAAAACACGAACGTTTACATTAATTTCCTTTTCTGAACCAACTGGCGAAACTTTTCCTTCTTGTAAAGCACGTAAAACCTTAGCTTGTGCAGAAAGACTCATATCTCCAATTTCATCTAAGAAAATTGTACCACCATCTGCTAATTCAAACTTACCTTGTTTATCCTTAACCGCTCCTGTAAATGATCCTTTTACGTGACCAAATAATTCAGATTCGATTAATTCAGCCGGAATTGCAGCACAGTTGACTTCTACTAATGGTTTTTTATTACGTGTACTTTGTTCGTGAATGTGATGAGCAACCAATTCTTTACCAGTTCCGTTTGGACCTAAAATAAGAACACGAGCATCTGTTGTAGCAACTTTTTCAATCATAGTTTTCACTTGAGTTAACTCAGGCGAATCACCAATCATTGTATATTTTTTAGATACTTTTTTCTTTAATTCTTTGTTCTCCTTTTTTAATGCTTTATTAGAAGATTTTAATGATTTATGATCTAAAGCAATACGAACCGTATTTAATAAACGATTTAAATCTGGTGGCTTAGATAAGAAATCGAAAGCTCCTTTTTTAAGACAATCTACAGCAATTTCAATATCACCATGACCAGAAATCATTACAAACTGTAATTCTGGATTATATTCCATAGCTTCTACTAAAACTTCAGTTCCGTCTTTCATCGGCATTTTAATATCGCTAATTACTAAATCGTATTCGTTTTGTTTAATTTTCTCGATACCAACAAGACCATTCTCAGCTTCATCAACAACCCATTTTGGGTCTTCGTCCATTAAAATGCTTTTTAAGACATTTCTGATTGCTTGTTCGTCCTCAATTATTAATATTTTAGACATAATATTTTAAATAGTTAATTTATACTTTGTTCTCAAAAATAATGGATTTTTCGCTATAAAACTATTATACACTGACCAATTTTTAAGAAGTTTTTATCATTTTAACGTACTCTAATCCCAGTTCTCGTGTAGATAAATCTCTCATCTCTACTTTACGAATTTTGCCGGAAATTGTCATCGGAAATTCTGTTACAAACTTCCAATATTTAGGGCGTTTAAAATGAGCTATTTGTAAACAATATTCTTTTAATTCGTCTTCAGTTAAATTCATTCCTTCTTTCACTTTAACCCAAGCCATCACTTCTTCACCATATTTTTCACTTGGTACACCGATAATCTGAGCATCAGAAATTTGATCGTGAGTATATAAAAAATCTTCAATTTCTTTAGGCGAAATATTTTCACCACCACGAATAATTATATCTTTAATTCGACCTGTAATATTGATGTAACCTTCGACATCCATCGTTGCTAAATCGCCAGAATGTAACCAATTATTAGAATCAATTACTTTGTTTGTAGCTTCTGGATTGTTCCAATATTTTTGCATAACTGAATAACCTCTCGTACACAATTCACCTGCAATACCACGAGGTAGAATATCTCCAGTTTCTGGATCTATAATTTTAATTTCTAGATGATCTTGCACTGTACCAACAGTTGAAACTTGCTTTTCAATCGGAGTTCCAATTACTGTTTGAGTTGATACAGGAGAAGTTTCTGTCATACCATAACAAATTGAAACTTCTTTCATATTCATTTTAGATTGAACTTTTTTCATAATCTCAATCGGACAAGGTGATCCAGCCATTACTCCTGTACGAAGTGAAGTTAAATCAAATCGATCAAAATTAGGTAATTCTAATTCTGCAATAAACATAGTAGGAACACCATATAAAGAGGTACATTTTTCTTTTTCGACAGCATCTAACGTTAATTTTGGATCAAAATTTTCAGACGGAATTACCATACAAGCTCCATGAGAAACACAAGCCATATTTCCGATAACCATACCAAAACAATGATAGAAAGGAACAGGAATACAAACACGGTCTAAATGAGTATAATTTAAACGAATCCCGATAAAATATCCGTTATTTAAAATATTATGATGTGTTAATGTTACTCCTTTCGGAAAACCAGTTGTTCCCGATGTATACTGAATGTTTACAGCATCATCAAACTGAACTCTTTGTTCTGCAGACATTAAATCAATACTCGAAATTCCTTCAGCCATTTCAAGAAAATCGACCCAATTTTCTTCAAAAATCACAACATGTTCAAGCAAATCAGCTTTTGAACGAACATTTTGTAACATTTCTTTATAATGACTTGTTTTAAATTTTTTAGACGCAAATACAGCTTTAATTCCTGATTGATTTAAAACATATTCTAATTCATTTTCTCGGTAAGCCGGATTTAAATTGACTAATATAACTCCAATCCTTGCTGTAGCAAATTGAATTAAAGTCCATTCTGCTCTATTTGGTGACCAAATCCCAACTCGGTCACCTTTTGTAATTCCTAAACCAATTAATGCCTTTGCAATTTCTTCTGTCTGAGAATAAAATTCTGTATAAGTTGCTCTATAATTTTGATGTATACAGACCAAAGCTTCTTGTTGAGGATGTTTGGCTACTGCATTTCGTAAATTTTCTCCAATAGTTTCACCTAATAGTGGATATTTAGAAGGTCCACTTGCATAAGATAATGATGTAATCATTGCGCACACGTTTTGTATTTTTGATAAATAAGTATTTAATCATATCAAACTTATGTAGAAATTTTATTTCATTAATTTAATATCAATTGTAAAAATGCAACATTTAGAAAATGAATAATTTTCAGTAAAATAATTATTAAAAAATAAAATATTAATCAAATATATTATCAATCAATCATCTTAAATACTATATTTATCCTTCAAAATTATGAAATTATGAACTATAACCACAACAATTATATTTCTAGTTATGATGGTATTACTGTTAATGATGCCTTAGAAATTAGAATTGAGGAAATTAAGAAGACTTTAAATCTAGTAACAGATTTAAATAAATGGGATTATAGGTATGCTGAAGACAAATGGACGCTTAAGGAATTAGTACAACATTGTATTGATTGTGAGCGAATTTTTAGTTTCAGAGCATTACATATTGCTAGAAATGACAAAAACATCTTACACACATTTGATGAAAATGATTACATTTCGAATTTAAATTCTGAAAATATTAATTCTGAAAATTTAATAAAAGAATGGCTGCATTTAATGAATGCAACTCATTTTCAGTTTGAAGGGTTTGATAATGAAACTTTAACGAAGAAAGCTTTAATTGGAGAAAACGAATTAACTGTAAAAAAGATTGGATATATCATTGCAGGACATTCCATCCATCACATTAATATTATCAAAGAAAGATATTTGTAAAAATAAAAGGTTGCTCTAAAGAGCAACCTTTTTTATCTATCAAAAAATTCTGAAAATTCTGAAATTATTATATCGTTTTTTGCACTACGATGTCTGGATTATCTGGATCTATTAAGATATCAATATATTGGTTTTCATTGGGATTAGTTCCTTCAGAAACCTCATCATAATAATCTAAAAAAGTCTGATAATTTTTATGACTTTGTGGATGCTCATATATAACTTCTAATATGTAATTCGGCGCTGATTTTAAAGCAAGTAAAGTTCTCTGAACCTTAACAATTTTTGCTCTTGTTTTGTAACCATTATTAATAATTTTTCGCTTTTGGTAGAATATAGATAAATTGTGCACGCCTGAAATGATTAAAAACCCTGCAATTGCAAATAATATCATTGCTACTAATTTTTCAAATAAATATGAAAAATCCAGTAATAAAATTGATCCAGCTAAAATTATTATACTAGTTATAACACTTAAAATTCCTATGTAAAATCTCATAACTAAAATTTCGCAAAGGAATTCTAAAAGCGTACCGAAAAACATTGTTTAACAATACTTTATAAAATAATTAATAACCTGCAGTAAATCTTCTTTTTGTGAAATTTTGTTTTTCTACTTCATCTGCAATAACAACCGCAACATCCTCTACCGATAAAACAGAACGTCCATCTTTTCCTATTACAGGATTATCTAGACCTAAACGATATCTACCAGTACGAACACCAGAAGTTCCTTGGTGCATCTCGATTGCAGGCGAAAAGAATTCCCAATCAATTTGATTTTCAGTTTGTATAAAATCTAAATATTCTGCTGCTGCAGTTGCACCTGGTTTTATCTCATCTGGGAATTGTGGAGTGTCAATTACACGTAATTCATCATCTAAAAATAAACTTCCTGCACCACCAATAACTATAAATCTTTTAACATTTGCTTTCTTCGCAGCTTCCTGAATATTTTTAGCTCCTGTTAAGAATTCTTCATAAATATTTGGATTAGTCCAACCAGGATTAAATGCTGAAACTACAACATCTGCACCTTTTAAATCAGCCGCTAAAGCATCTACATCATTTACATCAATCTGAATTGGAACTACATTTTTTAAATCTGATTCTGTATTGATAGAACGAGAAATCGCTTTAATAGAATGATTTCTTTCTGATAATTCTTTTAAAATTGCTGAACCAACAAAACCTGTTGCTCCAATTAATGCTACTCTCATATAATAAAGTTTGATTTATTTAAATTTTGCCGAAAACTCTTCCAGCGTTGTATTACTTAATTGTTTTATTAAACTATTTTCTACAGATAAAAATAATTGATCCAAAGATTCATTCATTTGCTTGCCAATAGGACATTTTGGATTTGGTTGATTTTTTTTCACAAAATCGATGTCTTTTGTAATTATTTGATAGATATCTCCAAAAGTAATTTCACTAGCATCTTTAATCAAAAAACATCCTCCATCCTTTCCTTTTTTTGAACCTAAAATTTCTGCATCTTTTAAAATCTGAATTTCTCTACGCACAACCACAGGATTAACATTTATACTTCCTGCAATAAAATTAGATGTAATTAATTCGTCCTTAAACTTTTCAGTCAATACCAAAATATGTACAATCGTTGCAAAACGTAAATTATTCATCTGTTATAAATTCTATGTCAAATATAAAACAATATTTTTAATTGTAACAATTTTAGTAACAATTAAATTTTTCTTAAAATAAACTCCTATATTTGCTACTAAATAAACGCAATTATGCAAAATTTCGTTAATCATTTAAGAAAACAAATTGATCTTAGTGATGAACAAATCGAGATCATTTTAAATCATATTACAATTAAAAAGTTTAACCGTGGAGAAATGATTCTGAACGCAGGAGATTACTCTAACGATTATTATTTTGTAGAAGAAGGTGTTATCCGTTCTTATATTATTGACGATAACGGTAAAGAACATATAGTGCAATTTGGTACTGAAAACTGGATTGTAAGTGACCGAAATAGTGCCATGTGTAAGCAAGAAGCAAAATTCTACATCCAAGCAATTGACGAATCTACATTAGTGATTTTGAATGATGATGTAAATGAATTAATTACAAACTTAAATCCTGATTATGTAAAAAAACAAGTGAGTTTATTACAAAATCACATCAGGCATATGCAGGACAGAATTACCTCTTTATTAAGTGCCACTGCAAAAACAAGATATTTAGATTTTATCAAATTATACCCAACAATTACAGCTAAAGTACCGCAATGGATGATTGCATCATACCTTGGAATAACCCCAGAAAGTTTAAGTAGAGTTAGAAAAGATATAGCGTCAAATGGATAAATATAGTTTTGATCGATTCATCAAACAAAAGAATCAAAATAGAGGAAAAAAAATCTTAAAATTAGTAGCTACATTTTTTATATTATCAGCAATTAGCTATGTATTTATTGAGTTTAAAGTATTTAAAGATAACAATACTGCTTTCTATATTTTCATGGTAATATTAGCTACAGCTGCAGCTTATTTTAATGGATATTTTAAAGCTCCTAAAGAAGAATTAGAAGGTCATTTTGACGGAAAAATTAGTTTTACGAAAGAATCTATTTCTATTGGAGAGGATAACTATTCAATTCAAGATATTCAATCAATTACAATTCATAACAATGATTATGTTGGAAAAAAATTATACGAACAACATGAATTTGAAACGAAAGGTAAATCGCAAGGTGTAGATAATCAGTTAATTTTAGATTTAGGAAATCGAAAATTTATTGAGGCTGAGTTTAAACAATATACCCTTGGTGAATTTGAAAAAATGAAGAGAATTTTAATTTCATATCATAAAGCAAATAAATTATCTTTTGATGATTTAGTTTATATCATGAAATTAGAATACGACATTGATAAAAATGAATTAAAAAAACAAATTGATAAGAGAAGTTAATTAAATATTAATCTTATTAAATTGAATTTCTTATCATTAAATTTGAAACATAAATAATAATTATAATTATGAAACCAACTGCAGAATGGTTAAAAATTTGGGAAGAAAAACGTGAATTTACGTTAGCTCCAAATGATTTAGATATGTATTTCACTTCAAAAGAAATCAACGAAATTAAAGTTGATCAAATTTCTTTAGGTGAAATCTCTTTACCAACAGGACAAATAATCGTTAACGATCCATTAGGACAATATTTAGCTTTAGACAATAATCCATATTTCGTAGAAACTCCTAAAGGGAATTTCCCATTACAAGCGAGTATTATTACTTACGAAGATGATGGTGATGTTGAGAATTTAATTGCTTGTGTAAAAATTGCTTTTACTGACGAAAAACCTGTTCGTTACGAAGAAGCTTTAAAAGGAATTGAGTCTATTGAAGATTTAAATGAAGGTGAATACTTTGGTTTTGCTTCAGAAAGTGGTTTAACTACAATTGTAGATTTTAGCGCTAAAGAAGCTTTTACAAACTTTATTGATGAAGTAGAGTCTACTGATAAAAACTTATATGACGATTACTTTGCACCATTATTTACAGAAAATGTAAAGAATAATCCTGCTTACCAATCAGAAGATGGTGATTGGATCAACTGGACTATTCCTGCTACAGATGTAAAAGCACCTATTTTCCAAGCTGGTTTTGGTGAAGGTGTTTACCCATCTTACTTCGGTTACAATGCAGCCGGAGAAGTTGTTGCTTTCTACATTCAGTTTATTGATGCTGAATTAGAAGATGAAGAAGAAGATGACGAGTGGGTTTAATCCATAACTTATAAAACAAAAATCCCATTGAATATTCAATGGGATTTTTTTATTACTTGAAGTTATATTATTTCCTTGCTACAACCTTATATAAAGACTGAAATACTTTTACTAAAAGTACCACTAAAATACCAGCGATGATAGCTAAAATAATTTGCTTAACAGTAACATTTAAATTTGGTAACCAATGATGTATTGCCTCAATATTATGATCAAAAATACCACCCGAAACCATTAATAAAGCAACTGTTCCTACATAACCTAATACTTTGATAACAAAAGGTAAACCTTTAACTAATCCTTTTCCTAAAGAAGTTAAAAAACCTTCACCATTAGATTTTTTTATTAATCGATATCCAAAATCATCCATACGAACAATTAATGCTACTATTCCGTAAACACCTACAGTTGCAAGCAAAGCTATTAAAGATACTGTTCCGATTTGTACTGCTAATGGTTTATCTAACACAGTTCCTAAAGCGATAATTACAATTTCTATTGATAAAATAAAATCTGTAGTTACAGCAGCTTTAATCTTATTTTGTTCAGCTTTTGATTCATCAATATCTTCCAATTCCTCTACATTTGATTTTTCATTTCTATGAAAAATCATTTCAATTATCTTTTCGACACCTTCATAAGCCAAATAAAATCCTCCTAAAATCAGAATATATTTAATAAAATCAGGAAAATAAATATTCAACAATAATACGATTGGTACAATAATTATTTTATTTAAAGTAGAACCTTTTGTAATTGCCCACAAAACAGGCAATTCTCTGGACGAAACAAAACCTGTTGCTTTTTCAGCATTTACAGCCAAATCATCACCTAAAATTGCAGCTGTTTTCTTGGTAGCAATCTTACTTGCAACCGCAACATCATCCATTAGAGCAGCAATATCATCTAATATTGCAAAAATACCCGAAGCCATAGTTTATATTGTTTTTATAGTAACGTAAATTTATTAATTAATTGGTTTCTATCGCGAATCAATCAAAATAATTCTTAAAATATTTTATGATAACGATTCAGTACATTTAACCTAAATTTGCAAACTATTTTAGTACACGCAATGTCAAGTTATTTTCATCATTTTAAGCAACCAATAGATAACTATACTTTACCTAAATCTTTAGATTATCCATTTTTTTATAAACCTCATCCTATTGCAGAATTAGCAAGCAAGGAATTACAAGAATATTTGGAAAATCAAACCGATTTTGAGCATAATTTTGGATTAAAACCAAATGATGAATTGGCTCCAATAGGAAAGATGTTTGGTGTTTTGGTTTGCAAAAATGATAATGGAGAAGTCGGTTACATAGCTGCTTTTTCTGGAAAATTAGCAAATACAAATCAGCACAAACACTTTGTTCCTCCAGTTTTTGACATGTTAAATGTGGATGGTTTCTTTCTACAACAAGAAATAAGATTAAATGAAATTAATGCAATTATTGATCAATTAGAAGCTAATAAGAAATATATTCAGCTAAAATTAGATTTAATTGTTTTTGATGAACAAGCAAACTTTAAAATTTCTGAAGGAAAAGAACTTTTAAAATTTAATAAAAAAGACCGTAAGCAACAACGAGCTCAAATTGTACCTTTATTATCAGAAGAAGAAGCTATTGCTTACGAAGAAGATTTGGTGAAACAAAGTTTACGTGATAAACACGAGTTCAGAGTTTTGAATCATGAAATTGAAACAAAGCGAAATGATATTCTGACTGAAATTAATGTTTTTGAAACTGAAATTAATGCGTTAAAAGAAGAACGTAGAACAAAATCAAATTCACTTCAAAATCAATTATTTGATCAATATCAATTTCTAAATCAAAATAAAACGAAAAAAGGATTAAGAGAAATTTTTCAAGAAACTGTATTTCAACAACCTCCTGCAGCAGCTGGTGAATGTGCAGCTCCGAAACTATTTCAGTATGCTTTCCAAAATAATTTAGAACCTATTTGTATGGCCGAATTTTGGTGGGGCGATTCTCCAAAATCTGAGGTTAAAAAACATAAACACTTCTACCCTTCTTGTACAGGAAAATGTGAACCAATATTGGGTCATATGTTGGAAGGAATGACTATTGATGACAATCCTTTAATACAACAAAATAATTACGGAGATAAATTAGAAATAATCTATCAAGATGATGATATAGTCGTTGTCAACAAACCTGAAGAGTTTTTATCTGTTCCTGGAATTGAAATTAAAGATTCGGTTTATATCAGAATCAAATATCAATTCCCTAAAGCTATAGGACCTATTATTATTCATAGATTAGATATGGCTACATCAGGAATTTTAGTTTTAGCGCTAAATAAAGAAAGTCATAGATTAATTCAACAACAATTTATAAAACGTAAAGTTGAAAAACGATACATCGCTTTATTAGATGGAAACGTAGAAAATGACGAAGGTTTTATTGATTTACCTTTACGTGTCGATTTAGACGATAGACCTAGACAAATGGTTTGCTACGAACATGGAAAACCAGCACAAACTAAATACAAGGTTATAAAAAGAAAAGATAATAAAACTTTAATTCATTTTTATCCTATTACAGGACGAACACATCAATTACGTATACATGCGTCGCATCATTTAGGTTTAAATACACCAATTTTAGGCGATGATTTATATGGTAAAAGTGCTAATCGTTTGCATTTACATGCTGAATATTTAGAATTTACACACCCAACAACAAAAGAATTGATGAAATTTCAGGTCGAACCTAATTTTTCTCTTTAATTTTGTATTATAATATTGACAATGGAAGAAAAAGAATTAACGATTAGAGATGTTATTTACCGTGATATGGATGCAATGATCATGGCTAAATTAAAAAATGATGGCAAAATTTCAATTGATGATTTAATTGATATTGCCTCTTATTTAGCTGCTGGATTATTCCGTAAACGTTGGCAACAAAAAGGAGAATTAACTGATGGTGAAGTTAATGTTGTATTAGGGAATATTGGAGATTTTTGTCACGAGCATTTCGGTGAAAATTTCACTCAAAATGATTATGATAAAATTGTAAAAATTTCTAAATTACTATTACAAAAACCAACCTTTGATGATGATTCACAATCTTTTTTCGAAGATATATTAAAAAAATAAGCAGTACTTTATGTACTGCTTTTCTTTTATATTATTTTAAATTTTTAATTTGAAATCGAATTCATTAATGCAATAATTATAAATTCTTCTTTATAAATTCTATGACTTTTTCGTTGAAAATCTGAGGTTGATCTACATTAACAACATGACCACTATTTTCTACAACATATAATTGAGCCGATTGATTATGTTCTTTTACCAACTTTTGAATCGTTGGTAAAAACATATAATCCTCTTCACCCATAATATAAAATGTAGGAATATTTATCTCTACTTGTCTAAACCATTTTAATAATGGATTAACATCTGAAGTCAATTTAAACCATTTCAAAAACTCTTTTTGATATAATTTTTTAGCTTCGTTAATAAACATATTTCGAGATTCTTTGTGTGCATTTTTAGGCATTATTGCAAAAGCAAAAATCTTGTAAAGAAATAAATACGGAAAAACATTTTTAAAAATATTACCAACTTTCATCAAAACTTGCCCACGGAAATTCATTTTCATGACAGCACCACCCATAACCATAGAAGTGATACGTTCTGGGTAATCTTCTGCAATTTGACGAATTATTATTGTTCCTAATGAAACTCCTACAAAATGAGATTTTTCAATATTTAAATGATCCAATACATCTAAAACATCTTTGGAAACCGATTTAAAAGTATATCTATTTTCAAACATTAATTTTAGATTATTTTTTGAACGACCATGTCCACGTAAATCAAGCATGAGAACGTTAAAATGTTTACGAAATTCCCTTATTTGTTTAAACCAAATTGTAGAACTACCTCCTGCTCCGTGAACAAAAGTAACCCATTCTTTACTTGTATCGTGTTGATATATTGTATGTGCTAACAAATTCTGTAATTATATATAGTTCAAATAAACAATAATTATTCCTAAAATCATCCAATATTAAAAAAATGAAATCTTATTTTGTTTGATAATAAACTTCGTTTATTTCATCAGCCTTTTTAAAAGTAGAATTCTCTTGTTCAACAATTCTATCTGTAAATAATTTACCAATTAAGTGGTCATACTCATGCTGAAATATTACTGCAGAAAAACCTTCAACAATCTCTTCATATTGATTTCCTTCTAAATCAAAATAATTTAATTGTAAGGCCAAACTACGATATACTTTTCCAAATTTATCAGGAATTGATAAACAACCTTCACGACCATAACGTAAGATAGACGAATACCATGTTATTTTCGGATTGATATAAAATTCAAATGGCTGCCCCTCTTTATCTATTCTTTGTACCCAAATAGCATTTCTATTAATCCCAATCTGTGGTGCAGCAATTCCAACACCTTTACTCATTTCGTCTTGTACAGTAGCATACATACGATCTGCTAATAATTTTATCATAGGATCTTTAGGATCTAAATCCTTAGAAACTGTTCTTAAAACTTTAGTGTCGGCCGTAGACGATGTAAGTAAAACACGCATTGGTGTTTGTGCCGATTTTGAAGTAATTAATTTAATTTCGTCTTTCGAGAATTGCTCATAAGTTGAATTCATAGTTTGTGCATTTAGTAAAAATGAGCAATAGAATACAACTAAACTAATTATTAGTTTCATTTATTTCTTAATAAAGAATCAACAGAATATTTACCTGCTCCTGATAAAAATAATACTAAATAATTGATTAGATAGAATAATCCCAATTCTTTTTTTCCAAAATCATGATCTAAATGTACTACAAAAACTGCCACTATCATTGTAATAATTAATGGTATAGCTGCTAATCTTGTAAAAAGACCTACTAAAATTAAGAAGGCACAAATAATTTCTGCAAATACGGTTAATGCTAGAGAGACTTCAACACCTAATCCTATTGGATCTCCAAATTCGAAATTTCCGTTTACTAATTTCACCAATTTACCCCAACCATGGGTAAACATAAAACCGCCTGCAGCTATACGTACTAATAATAAAGATAAATCGATTGCTGCTGTTTGGTTACCTACCAAAGAAAATTTTGTACTCATATGTATTTATTGTTTATCAAATATATTTAGAATTCTAAACATTATTGACAAATAAAGGTTTTAACGATAATAATCATAATTTATGTTTACTTTTATGAATCTAAAATTATATAATTATGATCAAGAAGTATAGTTCAATTTTAATATTAGTTGGCGGAATTTTATTTGCTCAAACTACTGATTTAGAAAAAGAAAAAATAAATAATTCACCGAAATCAGTTGAAGAATCTTTTACAAAAGCAATTATTAGAGCTAATATTATTGAAGATTATATTCAAGAATTTCATACCAAAACAAGCTATAATACAAAGGGAAATATAAATCAAAAGGAACATTATTCAGATACTGGAGATTTATTATATACAGAAAATTATACCTATAATGATGAAGGTAAATTAGTTAAGATTGAAATGACTACTGAAGATCAATCTTTTACTAAAATTCATGATTTTGAATATACAACAGATGGTTACAAAGAAATTAAAAGTGAAAATGAGACTGTAATTGCTGAAACATTGTATAAAATTGTAGATAATAAGATTGTTTATCAGAAAGATACTTCTTTATTAGAAAATGGAATTTTTACTGAAAGAACAAATGAATATAAAGGTGAACAACTTTTAAAAACTGATGTGAAATATGGTAAAGACGGATATGTTGTAAATTATAAATACAATCAGAATTTACTACCTATTGAAGAAGTTGTATATGATTTAAAAGGAAAATTAGTTTCGAAAAAACGAAGAAAATTTGATGAAAAAGGAAATATAATTGAAGAAAATTTATACGATAGCACGGGTCGATTAAAAACTAATAATCGTATAAAATATGAATATGATACAAATGGAAATTGGACTGTTAGAACACAATTTGCAAATAATTTAGAACAACCAGTTTCAAATTCTAAAAGAACTATAAGGTATTAATTTTTAATACCTTATTTTTTTTGCCATATCATTTTTTTTGTTATATTTAATGCAACAACTAATCTAAGATTTATGAGTTTTGAAATTAGTATTAATGAATTTAATAGACAGTTTCAACTTTACCAAAAAGGCGAACGTTATAATTTAAATTTACATCAAGTAGATTTAAATCATTTTATCGTAACTTTTTTTAATGAAAAAATTGAAGATTTAGAAATTAATTATTCTTGTAAAGAAAAAGACAATAACTATTCACAAAAGGTAAATTACACTTCGTTTAATTTCTTTTTTGATAGCGTAGAAAACTTGCTTGACCATCAAGTAAATTATCTACAAGGTTATTTTACTACTTATGACATGTATTTTATTTCAAAACCAGATTACATCGAAATTAATTACATCAAACGCGAGCTCTTATTTGACATCGTTGATCGATTATTAAACGGTATGGATTGTAACTACAAATCTAGGCTAAAAACCGAACTTCTAATCAACATGGAGTTTGATTAAATTTCTTAAATAATTAAAACCTCTTACTTAAATAATTAAAATTAATTTAAACTAGATCTTTTTCAATATTTTTATGTTAAACTAAAAAACTAACCTAAACTATGAAAATATTTATACTAGATCAACATAAAATTGTGATTGATGGTTTAATATCCTTACTACATAGAAAAAGAGATTATGAAGTTGTAGGTTATGCAACAAATATCAGCGATACAATTAATTGGTTAAAAACTAATAAAGTAGACTTAATAATTTCTGAAATAAATTTTCATAATGAAGATATTAATTATTTTATTAAATCAATTAAGAGCCAAGATATTAAAATTTTAATTTTAACTGGTGATTATAAGATAAAAAAAATATCAGAATTATTTAAAAATGGTATTAATGGATTTATTGAAAAAGAAACAGAATCTAAGTACTTGTTTGAAGCGATTAAAGAAATTTCTTTAAATAAATCATATTTAAGTAACAACTTACAAAAAAAAGTATTAACTCAATTTAGCTATGATTATACAAACAATAATTATACTGAGTCCAATATATTAAATAGTATTACAAACAGAGAATTAGAGATTATTCAACTCATTTGCGAAGGTTGTAATAGTAAGGAAATATCAGACAAACTATTCATCAGCTTTAATACAGTGGAAACCCATAGAAAAAGAATATTTCAAAAATTAAAAATCAAAAATTCGATTTCTTTGATGAGATTTGCACTTAGAAATGATATAGTTCAATAAAATAATTTTAATAAATATAAAAAGAGCATGATTTGTAAATTCATGCTCTTTTTATATTTATTGAAACTTTATTACTGAATAATTTATTTTAAATCTATTTACAAAAATAAAGAACCTCCTTTAAATTTTAAAGGAGGTTCTAACTAAAAATGTAACCTATTCCCAATCTGGCATCCAAGCATTCTCGAAAAGTAGAGTTCTTGAATAATTTCCATTATCAGCATCAGCTGTTAGAGAAATTTTATAAATATCTTTCCTTGATAATCCATCATTAGAAGTTTGAGTAAAAATAATCTCAGCTTCATTTGGTGAAAATCGAGGATCAATATCAATAAAACCTGTAGGAATTTTAGATAAACTAGACACATCAGTAAATGTATCTGTAATAAGATTATATATAAAAATATGTGTATTTAATTGTCGATATGTATTGTTTTGGAAACCACTAATATCTCTTGTAAATAAGATCGTATTTCCATCCACAGAAATATCTAAACCTCCCATAGCTCCACTTACATTTTCCACAATAGTTTTAAGATGATTACCCATAATATCAATCATTATAATTTTAGCATTATAACCATCAATGTCATTAGTTTTAAGTACTATTTTTGAACCATCATTACTCCAAACACATTCTGTAATATAACTTCCATCCTGTGTTGTATAAACCAAATTAGTACCACTACCATCTTTATTTACTCTATATAATTTATTATAATTAGGGTAAATCAATTCACTACCAATTGCATTCCAACTATAATCAATTTCATTATTATTGAAACCGGAAATAGGATTTTGAGTAACTCTAACGGCATTACTTCCATCTAAATTTGAAGTGTAAATATGCAAATTCCCTTCATTCATTCTTAAAAATGCCATTAATCCTGCTGATACATTTTTACGAGGTCTTAAATCATTAACATTATCTTGTGTTAATTGAAAGAAATTTCCTGTTTCATCACTTGAAAATATATTTAAGTTATTCCCAACTTGTCTAACAAAATGAAATCTATTCTGTGGAACTTTTGCTGTTTTAAATTTAAATACTGGACTATACACCTCTTCATTAATGTCATCATTTGCAACTATCTGCCAAAAATAACTTGTATCAAAAGATAAATTCACAAGTCTATATGATGATTCAGACAAATCTTCAATTGTAACAACATCATCATTACGATTATTCTTTACAATTAATTTGTATTTTATCTCATCTCCATCTGGATCAACACAAGTCCATGAAAGATCTACTGTTTGACCTACTTCAAAAGCATTATCGTATGGTGTAATTAATTGAGGAACATTAGGCGGAGAATTTAATGCATTGTCATCTTTCATTTCAACAACAACACTAACTACTTGATTCATTTCGATTAAATTAGCAGGATTAATTTCCATTAAATAACCTTTTAATTCAGCTTTTATTGAATAATCTCCCATAGGTACATCTTTTATAATAAAAGTACCATCCTCACCAGTAAAAATTGTTTCAGTTGTAGGTGCAGTTGATATTTTTACATTTGCTAAAGGTTCATTTGTTTCATGTTTTACAACAATTCCTTTAATAGTTCCTAAGTGTGAACTTTCTTCTATTTCTTCACTACATTGTACAAATAGTAACATTAAAAGAATAATGCTAAATGACTTAAATAGTTGCAATATTATTTTTTTCATAGTTACTTGTTTTTTCTATTACCAAAATAAAGATTCAAACCTGCGCCAAAAACAATCATATTATCATTTCGTTTTCCAGCAATAACATTCTCCCAATCATCAGAAAAACCAAAATCATAACGTCCAAAAGCTCTTATACCTAATTTTTTAGATAACATGTATTCAAATCCTCCTCCCGCATGTACTTTTCCTGAAATTTCTTTATTTTCACCTTCAGATGGTGAAATAATCCCAATTCCAATATTACCAAAAGGTGTAAATTTTGATTGTGGAAACAAAAGATATTCAACATCTAAGTCCAAAGAATTGTATGATTTATTAAAAATTTTCTTATTTGCTAATTCAAAAGTTGAAGCTGTTGCAGATACATTCCAAAAATCTGATATCAAAAATTTCAGACCAAAATTAATTCCAAGTTTAGATTCTGAATTTAATAAGTCATTTTTAACTAAATTCCCAGTAGCACTACCAAAAATACCGATTCTACCTCTATTTAAATTTTCTTTTAAATCTACAAATCGTGTAGTATTGATTGAATCTAATTTATTTTGATTTTCTACTAACTCATTAAAGCTTTCTTTATTTTCTTCTGAAACTTTCCATAAATCATCCTTAGACCCTTCTATAACTAAACTATATACCGCATTTTCTATAGCCTCCTTTACAGCTAAATGTACTGGTTCATTCTTAGTTATTCCAACTTCTGCTTCTAATAATCTTTCTGGGTCTACATAGCGGAAAAAACTTCCATTTACAGATTGTGATAAAATTGTCTTAGAAGTATATACTGTTTTTAAAATTTTTCCTGTACTAGTCGATACTGCTCTTAGATACACGGATAAACGATCTTGTCTATATTGTGTACTTCCACCAACACCAAAATATCTTAAACCAGCTCCTCCAGTTAATAAATTAGTGTCGTAAGAGATTATACCTCCTTCTATTATAATTCCTGCGAATAATAAAGGTGGTAATAAAGTTTTATCTTGTCCATTAGAATATTCCTGACGAGTGGTTTTGATAATTTGTCTTTCATTTAATAAATCACCTATATTTTCTCTTTCAATAGTTGTAAACCATTGAGAATCCTCTAATGCTTTTAACAAAATAGATGTTGTACCCTGTGGAATGGCCGTACTCCAGTTTGAATTATAGTCTGACGCTTTATATTGACCTGTTTGGTCTTTAAATTTATAAACCGCAACTACAACTGGCTCATTTGGCTTAGGTAATTGTTTTAATTTTGAAGTATAAGGAGTAATTTCTCCTAATGTAGAATTCTTTGATCCTGTAGGTGTATGTATAAGTGCATTACATCCATACAAAATCATTGCAGTAAAAATTAATAGCAATTTATTAATTTTCCTACTTAAATTATTTAAGTGTAACATTTTTAGTTTATTTGGTTATTTTTTTAGTTTTTAAAGTGTGAAGCTATTATTTACATATTTGGTATTGTTATATTTGTTTGTTCTCCTGTTTTTATATCAATAATTCTAATTGTTACTCCTCCATAATAATCTTGGATATTAACATTTAAAGATCCTACATTGTAAATACCATTTTCAAAATTGGTACCTACACCATAATCATTTCCAAATAAACTATTTGAAATTTGATTTAAAATTTTTCTATTTATTTGATCTTCAAAACTGCTTAAATTTGAGGTAGAATACGATGAGTATTTTGAACTTGAATCATCATATGGGTTTTGCGCTGATGCAGAACTCATTAATTGTTGATAATTAAAAGTTTCTCCTCCAAAATTTGGATTTACTGGTTTATACACCATTTGTTGACCAAAAGCATACGATGAAATCAAAAAAAATAAACCTAGTATTGTTATTTTCATTCGCTAATAGGTATTTATTATTTTTCTATTCTTATCATAATTTATTAATTGTCTGAAGATATATGAATTCAATTCTTTTAAATATTCTTCACTAGGATTTAACATAAAAGTTGCTAATACTTTATCTTCAACATATATTTCTACTTTAGAATTTCTACCTTGTGGCGGAAACTCATATATTTCTATTAAAAAAGGATATTTTTGATCTAATAAATTATATGAATTATAAAAGATATCAAAAAAATCTTTTCCTAATTTAGATTTTGTATGATCTGTTACTAATCCTCTTATAACAAATTCATTTTGATTTGATTCAACTTGATTATAGTAATTATCTAAAGAATTCTTTAATTGATTCGCTGAAGAATAATTCAGAACTAGTGAATCTTTTGAAATTAATTTGTTATTATTTTCATCTCTGATAAAAAGATATGCTTTCATCTTATCATCATCATTAAAATTTAATTTCATTTCTGATAAGATTTGTTTTTCATTTCCTTTTATTACAAATTTCCCTTCTTGTTTTTGATTTGATAAATTTCCTGTTTTTCCCTGTTTAATAACTAAAAACAAATAATTTAATTCATATACAATTTCATCACTATTTAAAACTGTTGGATGTAAATTAATTAAATTTTCATTTACAGTATATTCAATTTTTGGTTTAAGATCTGGTAACTGCGCTAATAACGGATTAAAACAAAATAATATTAAAAAAAATATTATATATTTCATCTATTCTCTACTATTACAGTTTTATCATTTCCTTTAATAAATATACCCATATTCTCTGTGATTGAATTTAATCCAAATACATTAATTGTGTTATTTATCCCATGAGATTCTAACTTTATATTTGGTGAAAGATCTGTTCTATTATTATCCAAGTATTGAGTGTTATTGTTAATACCTTGCTGAGATACTATAATCATTGCTTCTTTTTGACTTATAATTGAAACATTATTTAAATCACCTATTTGATTTACATTAACTGAGCTTGAATAAATTAAATCAATAACGTTTTGTGAATTTATATGATCAAAGTTTTGAGCATTAACTCCAAAAGCAAGAAACAAACAAAATTTTGATAATAAATATTTCATAATTAATTTATTTAAAAGAAAGAGAGAAATTA
Source organism: Faecalibacter macacae (assembly GCF_003687725.1). Classification (GTDB taxonomy): domain Bacteria; phylum Bacteroidota; class Bacteroidia; order Flavobacteriales; family Weeksellaceae; genus Empedobacter; species Empedobacter macacae. The sequence continues at coordinate 4,282 of NZ_RDOJ01000026.1, read as the reverse complement.
ATCTCCCTTTCTATAATATTAAAGTAAAATTTCATTTAGATTATCTACCTCTTTGAATTACTTCAGCGTTATTTCTATTTCCATCTTGAATAATATAAGATTGATTAGCTGCACCATTTTGATAAGTAGTTAAAGTATTTTCATTTCCAATTTGAGTATTGAATGTATAGTTTTCTAAACCTATTTGTGTAGAATTTGCAATATTACCATTTCCTTCTTGCCAAGTATCTGCCATATTGCTATCACCATGTTGTCCCATGCGTATTTCATTGTTATTACCTAATTGAACAGATACTCCAAAATTATCAAAACCATCTTGATAAGTTTCTACATAATTAGCATCTCCACGTTGTAAACTCGCAATTTCATTATTACTTCCATTTTGCCCTTGGATAGAAACATTTCCGTCTCCTTCTTGGCGCACATAAGCATAATTATCATTTCCTCCTACATTATTCCAGTTAGGTGCTCTTCCGAAATCATCTTGGGTCTGTGTAGCAGAATTACCATTACCAATTTGTTCTATAGCAGCAACATTGTTAACACCCTCTTGGTATTGGTCTGCCATATTAGAGCTTCCATCTTGTGTTACATGTGCATAATTATCAACTCCAAATTGTACAGTTTGTGCTACATTCTCAAATCCATATTGATTTTGAACAAATTCATTGTTATCACCTATTTGTAATCCTAAAGCTATATTTCCATCTCCAATTTGAAGTTGTGACGAAGAATTTTCATCTCCTCCTTGACTTGAATATGCTATATTATTATCTCCTCCTTGACCTTGAAATACTGAATTACCATCACCTGCTTGCTCTATTAATGCATAATTACCATCACCTAATTGAATTTGTGATGCTAAATTTTCATTACCCATTTGATATACTTCTGCACCATTTCCATCTCCAATTTGAAGTTGTGAAGCAGAATTTCTATTACCATCTTGTACAATAGCAGCTCCATTTCCTAATCCTTCTTGAAATTGGTTAGATTCATTTCTGTTTCCAGTTTGTTCAGAAATAGCATAATTCAAAAGACCATTCTGAGATTGTACTGCATTATTTCTATCTCCGTCTTGCATAACGTATGCCTCATTAGCCCATCCTTCTTGAGTTTGAGATGATTCATTTCTGTTACCCGTTTGACTTGCAACCGCTTCATTAAAATATCCAAGTTGATCTTGTGTTGCTATATTTCTATTACCATCCTGTTCTACTAAAGCACTTTGTCCAAATCCAGTTTGAGTTTGGTAAGATTCATTGAAATTACCATCTTGGAAAGAATTAGCTGTATTAGCAACTAAAGCTTGCGTTTGAACTGAAAGATTACCACTTCCTTCTTGAGCTGCATCAGCCTCATTATAATCACCCACTTGCGTTTGTAATACTAAATTCGCATTACCATCCTGTTGAGTTCCTGCATAATTTGAATTACCATCTTGTGATTGAGTTGCACTATTTCCAACACCAAATTGTCCTGCACCAATAAAATTATTATTACCATTTTGTGTTTGTGCAATACTATTTATTACACCATCTTGGTAATTAGTAGCGTAATTTTCATTTCCAGTTTGTGTAGTTGTTACTCTGTTTAAAGTACCATACTGAAACGATTCAGATCCATTCCCATTTCCAGTTTGTACTAATTCAGAACGGTTACTTAAACCTTCCTGTAATAAACGTGCTGAATTAAGATCACCTGTTTGTGTTTGATTTCCTACGTTTGAATTTCCAAATTGTTCAACTTTTGAATCATTTGAATTTCCTGTAGAAACAGTAGTATTCATATTACGATTTCCATCTTGTAGAATATCACTTGTATTGTCGTTACCTTCTTGAAGAACAGATATTTGATTTCTATCACCATATTGTTCCGCACTACTGTAATTGTTATTTCCTCCAGAAACATCTGGATTAGATAATTGATCTACTTGCGCAGCAGCGAATGAAGTTGCCATTGCAGCAAATAATGATAAAGTAATTTTTTTCATAATGTATTAGTTTTGATTAAAAATTTTACTCAACTAAAGTATGAAAGAATTAACTTTATTAAAATAGCTAAATTAGTGATTTTCAGTTGTAACCTTTTTCAGTTACCTAATAATAGTATATCAATTCATCAAACTTAAATATTAATTTATGAAAGATCAAAATAAACAAACTAATATAAAAAAAACCGCTAAATTTCTTACGAAATTCAACGGTTTAAAAAATCAAAAAATTGCTGTATGTATTATTATAAGTTTCCTCTTTTAGCTTGCTCTCTTTCTAATGCTTCAAATAATGCTTTAAAATTTCCTGCACCAAAAGATTGTGCTCCATGTCTTTCTATGATTTCATAAAATAACGTTGGACGATCTTCTACTGGTTTAGTGAAAATTTGTAATAAATAACCTTCTTCATCGCAATCCACTAAAATTCCTAAATCTTGTAATTTTTTGATATCTTCATCAATATCACCAACGCGATCTGGAATCATATCATAATAAGCTTCTGGCGGAGCAGATAAAAACTCAACTCCACGAGCTTTTAATTCAGTTACAGTTTTTATAATATCTTTTGTTGCAACTGCAATATGCTGAACTCCTTCTCCTTCATAAAAATCTAAATATTCTTCTACTTGAGATTTCTTTTTCCCTTCAGCTGGTTCATTAATAGGAAATTTAGAAAAACCATTACCATTACTCATCACTTTAGACATTAAAGCTGAATATTCTGTATTGATTTGTTTATCATCAAACGATAAAATATTCACAAATCCCATCACATCTTGGTACCATTGTACGGTTTCGTTCATACGATTCCAACCTACATTTCCAACACAATGATCTACATATAATAAACCACAATCTGTTGGTTGATACGCTGATTCTGATTTTACATAACCAGGCATAAATGGACCATTATAATTCTTACGTTCAATAAACATGTGGATTGTTTCACCGTAAGTATAAATTCCAGACATTTTAACTTCACCAAACTCATCTGTAATAGTAGTTGGTTCTAAATATGGTTTTCCTCCACGTTTAGTTGTCTGCTCAAATGCATCATAAGCATCATCAACCCAAAGTGCTAAAATCTTAACTCCATCCCCATGTTTCATTTGATGTTGGGAAATTGGCGAATCAGATTTTAATCCTGACGTTAAAACTAAACGGATTTTTCCTTGCTGTAAGACATAAGATGCTCTATCTCTTACACCTGTTTCTGGTCCTGCGTATGCAATTTCTTGATAACCAAATGCAGTCTTATAATAATGTGCTGCTTGTTTTGCGTTACCAACATAAAATTCTATATAATCTGTTCCGTTAATCGGAAGAAAGTCTTGTGCTTGTGCTATTTTTTCAGCAAATGTTTGTGTACTCATTTATTGTGTGTTTTTTTATTTAATGTATTTATTGTCAAGCTAAATTTATTTCAGATTCCCATCTTGTTAATTCTTTTGATGTGATCTTGAAACGAATTCTGGATGACTTTTAACTTTGATTCTTCAACAGGCTCAGAATTACAATCCTTTTGTTAAGCTGAATTCAATTCAGATTCTCATCTTGTTAATTCTTTTTGATGCGATCCTAAAACGAGTTTAGGATGACATTTGATTTTGATTCTTCAACAGGCTCAGAATTACAATCCTTTTGTTAAGCTGAATTCAATTCAGATTCTCATCTTGTTAATTCTTTTGATGTGATCCTGAAACGAGTTCTGGATGACTTTTAACTTTGATTCTTCAACAGGCTCAGAATTACAATCCTTTTGTTAAGCTGAATTCAATTCAGATTCTCATCTTGTTAATTCTTTTGATGTGATCCTGAAACGAGTTCTGGATGACTTTTAACTTTGATTCTTCAACAGGCTCAGAATTACAATCCTTTTGTTAAGCTGAATTCAATTCAGATTCTCATCTTGTTAATTCTTTTGATGTGATCCTGAAACGAGTTCTGGATGACTTTTAACTTTGATTCTTCAACAGGCTCAGAATTACAATCCTTTTGTTAAGCTGAATTCAATTCAGATTCTCATCTTGTTAATTCTTTTGATGTGATCCTGAAAAGAGTTCTGGATTCCTTTTAACTTTGATTCTTCGACAGGCTCAGAATGACAATCCTTTTGTCAAGCTAAATTTATTTCAGTTTCGCATCTTGTTAATTCTTTTTGATGCGATCCTAAAACGAGTTTAGGATGACATTTGATTTTGATTCTTCAACAGGCTCAGAATGACAATCCTTTTGTTAAGCTGAATTCAATTCAGATTCTCATCTTGTTAATTCTTTTGATGTGAT
>NZ_RDOJ01000025.1 GCF_003687725.1 Faecalibacter macacae | reverse complement strand
ATTTCTTTATCACTTTTTTCTTGATAAAAAAGTATTCAAAAAATCAAGGCTACGATTTTCGACAGTCAATTTACATCTCATTTCGGAAATGAATTAAATGATTCGTTTCACTCACTAATCATTTCGATCATTACATTTCGATGAATTGACTCTCGTCTGCTAATCGGAAGGCCATTTTATTTAAAAAAATGCTTCGACAAGCTGCGGAGGATATTGCTGATTGACGATTTTAGATTTTTGATTAATTAAACTATTTTTTTTATTCTATTTATATCATGTTCATTTTGGCTTGATCCAAAACATTTGAAATTAAAAGGAGAAGCCACGGTGTGGCTTAGGTATTCTAAATTTCTTTATTACTTTTTTCTTGATAAAAAAGTATTCAAAAAATCAAGGCTACGATTTTCGACGGTCAATTTACATCTCATTTCATGGAAATGATTAGATGATTCGTTTCACTCACTAATTATTTCGAACATTACATTTCGATGAATTGACTCTCGTCTGCTAATCGGAAGGCCATTTTATATAAAAAAAATGCTTCGAAAGGCTTTTGAAATTCCTCGATACCTCGGAATGACAGATTACTGATAAAAATAATGATGAGATCCTGAAACAAGTTCAGGAGGACAGTTGAATAAAATACTTCGTAATGACGAACCGGAAAATATTTTATAAAGAAAAAATAGAAATGATAGCCCGGATTGATTATTTTGTAATAACTGCTTATTAAAAAGCTGGTGTTACAAAATACTTTGATGAAAGGACTCGGGAAAATGAGTTGCGTAGCAAGGAACATTAAATTCCAATCGAAAATTAATATTCATATTAAAACATATAAATCCAGTTTTGTATATTTACTAAAACACAAAAGAATGTATACACCTAAATATCCGCAACGTATAATCTGTTTAACTGAAGAAGGTACCGAAGTTTTATACGCTATTGGTGAGCAAAATCGATTGGTTGGAATTAGTGGTTTTACGTATCGACCACCGCAAGCAAGAAAAGAAAAGCCTAAAGTTTCTACATTTTTAGATGCTAAATTTGATGAAATAATTGCTTTAAAACCTGATTTAGTGATTGGATATTCAGATTTACAAGCTGATTTGGCCGCAGAATTAATCCGTAGAGGAATTGATGTTTACATTTTTAATCATCATACGGTTGAAGGAATTTTGGATATGATTTTAAAATTCACTTCTTTAATTGGAAATCGTTTGGAAGGTTTAAAATTAATTAATGAGTACAATAGAAATTTAGATTTAGCATTTGAAATTGGAAAATCTATAGATTTTAAACCAAAAGTCCATTTTGAAGAATGGAATGAACCAATAATGACTGGATCTACTTGGGTAATGGAATTAATTGAACTTTGTGGAGGAAACTTATGTTTTCCGGATTTAAAAAATGAATTTCATGCAAAAAATAGAATTGTTTCGGAAAATCAAGTTATTGAGGCTAATCCAGATTTAATTATTGGTTCTTGGTGCGGAAAAATGTTTAAGCCTGATTTAGTTAAATCTCGTGAAGGATTTTCTGAAATTAATGCTATTAAAAACAATCAATTGTATGAGATTAAATCTGAGTTTATTCTTCAACCAGGTCCAGCTGCTATGACTGATGGATTAGCGCAGTTACAAAAAATAATTAAAGATTGTAGTGATTTTTATTCCTAATAAGTTTCTTCGACAAGCTCAGAAAAACAATTTGAAAGACTTCTCGACAAGCTAGAAGTAACATAAAATTGAAATGCTTGAATAATTTAAAGATTTCTGTATAAAAAAGGAATCCAAAAATGGATTCCTTTTTTTAAATTATTTTTAGAAAATCATGTTTACTTCACGTTCTAAAGTAACACCGAATTTCGTTTTAATATCTTGAATGATATTTTCAGATAAATCGTAGATTTCTTTCCCGGTTGCATTACCGTGATTCACTAAAACTAATGCTTGTTTATCATGAACACCTGCATCTCCAAAACGCTTTCCCTTCCATCCTGCTTGTTCGATTAACCAACCTGCAGCCAATTTGACTCCATTTTCAGCTGGATAATTTACAATGTTTGGATGTTGAGTTATCACTTTTTCAAAATCATCTTTAGAAATTACAGGATTTTTAAAGAAACTTCCTGAATTTCCGATTTGAGCAGGATCTGGTAATTTAGACTCTCGAATACGAACTACTGCAGCAGAAACATCTTGTATTGTTGGATTGGCAATTCCTTCACCCTCTAATTCTTTTTGAATAGCTCCGTAAGAAGTTTTTAATTGATGATTACGTTTCGTTAATTTAAACGTAACTGCAACTAAAACATATTGACCTCTTAATTCATTTTTAAAAATAGATTCGCGGTAACCAAACTGACATTCTTCGTTTGTAAAAATACGTTCATCACCAGTTTCAAGAGACAAAGCTTGCACCTCAACAATTGTATCCTTCGCTTCTACTCCATACGCACCAATATTTTGAATTGGAGCCGTTCCTACGTTTCCTGGAATTAGTGATAAATTTTCTAAACCTCCAAAATCCTGAGTTAATGTCCATTGGATAAATTGATGCCAATTTTCACTTCCCTGCGCTTTAATGTAAACAAAATCTTCGTCTTCATTAACAACTTCAATACCTTTTAAGTTTAGTTTTAAAGCTAATCCTTTAAAATCATTAACGAAAAGCATATTGCTTCCACCACCGATAAATAAGATTGGCAAATCTTTTTGACGACGAAAAACTAATGCTTTTTTTAACTCGGTAATATTATTTGCGTCCACAAAAAAATCTGCTTTTGCATCAACACCAAAAGTATTATATAATTTTAAAGAATAATTTTCGATGATATTCATCTTTCAATATTTTAATGGAATGAAAAGCTGAAATAAATTCAGCTTCACACTCTTTATTACGTATTTGTAAATTATCTTGTTGTACCAGGATATTGCTCTAACGCTTCTTTTAAAATCTCAACTGAACGAACTAAATCTTCAGTTTTTAAAACATAAGCTAAACGAACTTCTTGTACTCCTGCGTTTGGGGTACTATAAAAACCTGCTCCTGGCGCTAACATTACAGTTTCTCCGTTTGAGTTAAAAGATTCTAATAACCAAATTGCAAATTTCTCTGCATTATCAACTGGTAATTGAATCATGCAGTAAAAAGCACCTTTTGGATTTGGAACAATAACACCTGGAATTTCTTTTAAACCATTAACTAAAACATCACGACGCTTTAAGTATTCTGCACGACAATCTTCAAAATAATTTCCGACATTGTTATGTGCTAAAGTCGCCATGTATTGAGATAATTCAACCGGACTTAAACGAGCTTGAGCAAAACGCATAGCAACACCCATAAAATCTTGGTTACGTGTTACAATTGCACCAGAACGAGCACCACATAAAGAAAAACGTTTCGATTCTGAATCAATTACAATTGCATGATTTTTTAATTCAGGGAAACTTAAAATAGAAGTAAATGGTTCTTCTGTATATAAATACTCTGCATAAACTTCGTCAGCAATTAAATAAATATCATGTTCTAAAACAATATCACGTAATTGCTCTAATTCTTCTTTAGAGTAAACATATCCTGTAGGATTTCCTGGATTACAAATTAAGATTGCTCTTGTTTTGTCTGTAATCTTTTTTGCAAATTCTTCAACTGGTGGTAAACCAAAATTATTCTCTATTGAAGATGGAACTGGCACAATGTTTACATCATTTTCACATGTAAATCCGTTGTAATTCGCATAAAATGGTTCTGGAATAATTACTTCATCTCCTGGATTTGCAATAATTCCGAAAATAAATAATAATGCCTCTGATCCACCTAAAGTTGCAATAAAATCTGATGAAGTCACATCAATCCCCCTATTATTATAGTAAGATGCTAATGCTTCTCTGTATTCTAAAGTACCCTCTGAATGCGTATAAGAAATAATATTTGAAGGGAAATTCTTCAAACCTTCTAATACTGCTTTTGGCGATTCAATATCTGGTTGTCCAATGTTTAAGTGATAAACTTTTGTACCTCTTTGTTTTGCTGCATCTGCGTAAGGAACTAACTTACGAATTGGAGATGCAGGCATGTTTTGTGATTTATTTGATAAAACTAACATTTCTAAAATAATTTGTTGTTTGCTTGCCTTATTTGGTATTGTTTTTGTAATTTTAGATTGTAAATATACAATTCGTTTAATCTATAAAAAAAACTTTATTATGAGTAAATCAAATAATGCCGCAAAATTATTAGCTGGTTTAGCAATTGGTACAGCGATTGGAGCTGTAGTTGGATTATTATATGCACCTGAATCTGGAGCTGACACAAGAAAAAAATTAAAAAAAGAAGCTGATAAATTAAAGAAAGAAGCTGATAAATACGCTGGTGATTTTTCTGAAAAAGCTAAAAAAGCTAAAGCTGAATTAGAAGCTAAGTTAGAAGAAGTTAAAGCAAAATTAGCTGAGCAAAAAGACGAGTTAATGGCAAAAGCTGAAGAAGTTACAGGTAAAGCTAAAGACAAGGCTAAAGAAGTTAAAGACGAATTCCAAGAAAACGTTGGAGTTTAATTAATTGATCAAATACTGTAATCTATAATATTAATTCTAGCCATACTCTAATTATGTTTTCAGACGTAAAATCCTATGTGAACCAACGTATCACATTAACCAAATACGAAATTGTAGATTCTACAAGTAATATGTTTGCAAGTGGTATCTTTGCAATCATTGTTGCTGCTGCTGTATTATTTCTTATATTATTAGGAAGTTTAGCAGCTGGATTTCTGTTAGGAGATTACTTTAATAATTACGGATATGGATTTTTAGCCGTTACAGGAATTTATTTCTTATTCTTAGTACTTTGTTTAATTTTTAGAAAAAATTTAAAAAATCTATTAGCGGATATTGCTGTAGAAAGTGCTATGAATGCTATGACTAACCAAGATGATGACGAAGATGAAGAATAATCGAAAACAGATTAAAAATCTAGATGATTTAAGGTTAGCAAAAAAACGTCTGAAAGCAGAAATTCGTTCAAGTGAAAAAGCAAGTGAAAACTCTTTGATGAACAAAGCTTTTAACGCATTTTCTACTTTTTCATCGGATCAAAATTTTGCTAGTAACAAAGTAGAATCAACTCTACAATGGATTGGAGATAAAGCAAGTAACAAATATCCAATGAAAGGATTTAGTAAAATATTAATTTCTGGATTAATCGTAATTGCAGTTCCTATCATTACTGAAAAAATACAAGATTACATCAAGAAAAAGTTATAAACTATTTCAAATAAAAGGCACTCTAACTAGAGTGCCTTTCTTTTATATAATATTTCTAAAATCATTAAACACATCCACAAACTTTTGAAAAGGAATAAAATGTTCTAAATTTTCATCAATTTTAATTGTAACATTGTTTGATTCTTGATTTAATTTATCAAAAAAATCTAACTGAAGTTTTGGATTTACGACTTCATCTTTCATTCCAACCAAAACAAAAATATCTTTAGCAGGAACAATAGTAAAAGCTTCTTTTGGTATAAATGGTCTTACTTGCTCTAATGCTATTACTGCTGGATTTAACAATAAACATGGCACGTCTAATAAAATTGCTAAATGATAAATTAATATACCACCTAAGCTTGTTCCTGCAACAAAATCAATTTTTTCATCTTTAAAATTATCATATAACTTATATAATATTGCTGGATTATTATCATAATCTATATTTGGCGCATATATATCTCCAAACCTTTCTAAAAATGCTTTCTTTTCTTCTGTTACGTAACCCTGATAGCCGTGTAAATATATCCCTTTCAACATTTTATTTTCCATAAAAAAATCCATAACCTTTATGATTATGGATTTTAAATTTATGAATTTTAATCTAATTAAGCTTCTTGTTGTTCTGTTTGTTCTTCAGATTTTTTAGCATTTGGTAATTCACCTTTAAATAAGAAAGAAATAATTTCTTTATTAACCGTATCTAACATACGTTGGAAAATCATGAATGATTCTTGTTTGTAAATTACTAATGGATCTTTTTGCTCGTATACAGCATTCTGAGATGTTCGACGTAAATCATCAACATCACGTAAGTGCTCTTTCCAGTTATCATCAATTAAAGATAAAACAATCGATTTTTCGAAATCTTTAGTAATCGTTTTTCCTTGCGACTCATATGCTTCTTTTAAGTCACAAACAACTGTCATTTGACGAATACCATCTGTAAACGGAACTTGGATACGAGAGAACATATGACCTTGATTTTCATATACACCTGCAATTACAGGGAATGCCGTTTCAGCAACATATTCCATTCTCGCTCTATAATCTGCAATAGCAGCTTGATAAACGATATCTAATAATTGTTTTGCTGAAGTCGATTTAAATGTTGCTTCATCTACAGGAGTTCCCATTGTAAAGTATTTGATTAAATCTAACTCGAAACGAACAAAATCATCAAATTCTTTATTCTCTTTCACGATAGATGCAGAAACATCGTAAATCATATTTGCGATATCTACTTCTAATCGATCACCGAATAATGCATTACGACGACGTTTGTAAATTACTTCACGTTGTTTGTTCATTACGTCATCATATTCTAATAAACGCTTACGAACACCATAGTTGTTTTCCTCTACTTTTTTCTGAGCACGTTCGATAGATTTTGTAATCATTGAATGTTCAATAACTTCACCATCTTTGTGACCCATACGATCCATTAATTTTGCAATTCTTTCAGAACCGAATAAACGCATTAATGAATCTTCTAAAGAGATATAGAATTGAGAAGATCCTGGATCACCTTGACGACCCGCACGACCACGTAACTGACGGTCTACACGACGAGAATCATGACGCTCTGTACCAATAATCGCTAAACCTCCTAAATCTTTAACCTCCTGTGTTAATTTAATATCCGTACCACGACCAGCCATGTTTGTTGCGATAGTTACCGCACCTGGTTGACCAGCTTCTGTTACGATATCAGCTTCTTTCTTGTGTAATTTTGCATTTAAAACATTGTGTTGAATTCCACGTAATTTTAATGCTTTAGATAATAACTCAGAAACCTCTACATTAGTTGTACCAACTAAAACTGGACGTTTGTCTTCTTGAGATAACTTAGTAATTTCTTCAATTACAGCTTTGTATTTTTCACGATTAGTTTTGAAAACAACATCGTTTCTGTCGTGACGTAAAATTGGACGGTTTGTTGGAATAGAAACTACATCTAATTTGTAAATTTCCCAGAACTCACCCGCTTCTGTTTCAGCAGTACCAGTCATACCTCCTAACTTGTTATACATACGGAAGTAATTCTGTAATGTAACAGTTGCGAAAGTTTGAGTAGCTGCTTCAATTTTTACATTTTCTTTTGCCTCAATCGCTTGGTGTAATCCATCAGAATAACGACGACCATCCATGATACGACCAGTCGATTCGTCAACAATTTTAACTTCACCATCAACTACAACATACTCATTATCTTTTTCAAATAAAGTGTATGCTTTTAATAATTGAGACATTGTATGGATACGCTCAGATTTGATAGAGAAATCACGGAAGAACTCTTCTTTCATTAAAGCAACTTCTTCTTTTGATTTACCTGAATTCTCAATTGCAGCAATATTAGTAGATACATCCGGTAAAATGAAGAAATTTTCATCTTCCATACCTTTTGATAAATACTCAATACCTTTGTCTGATAAATCTGATTGATTTGATTTCTCATCAATTGTGAAATATAAGTGTTGATCCACTTTTGGCATTTCACGGTTGTTATCTTGAATAAAGTATGCTTCAGTTTTTTGTAATTGAGCACGAACTCCATCCTGAGATAAGAATTTAATTAAAGGTTTATACTTAGGTAAACCACGGTAAACTTGGTATAATTTGAAACCACCTTCTTTTAAATCGCCAGCTTTAAATAACGCTTTCGCTTCATTTAAAGTTTTACCTAACATTTCACGTTGAATGTGATATAACGTATCAATTTTTGGTCTTAAAACATCAAATTCATGACGATCTCCTTGCGGAACTGGACCAGAAATGATTAATGGTGTACGAGCATCATCAATTAAAACAGAATCGACCTCATCGACAATAGCAAAATTTAACTCACGTTGTACTAAAGCACTAGGTTCGTTTGCCATGTTGTCACGTAAATAATCAAAACCAAACTCATTATTCGTACCATAAACGATGTCACATGCATAAGCATTACGACGTCCGGCAGAATTTGGTTGGTGATTATCAATACAATCAACAGTTAGTCCGTGGAAATTGAAAATTGGACGCATCCAAGCCATATCACGTTTAGCTAAGTAATCATTTACCGTTACTAAGTGAACTCCACGACCTGTTAACGCATTTAGATAAATAGGTAAAGTTGCTACTAACGTTTTACCTTCCCCTGTTTGCATCTCTGCAATTTTACCAAGGTGTAAAGCTGAACCTCCGATGAACTGTACATCGTAGTGAGCCATATCCCATTTAACTTTACGACCAGCAGCATCCCATTCGTTGTACCAAATAGCAGTGTTTTCGTCTTTTAAAGTAACATAGTCAACTCCAAATTGAGCTAATTGTTTATCATAATCAGAAGCAGTAACTTCTAATTGTTCATTATTTGTAAAACGTTTACCAGTTTCACGTAGAACCGCGAAAGCTTCAGGTAAAATCTCTGTTAAAATTTTTTCCTCTATTTGGTAAGCCTCTTTATTTATTTTATCGATCTGAGCGTATAATGCTTCTTTCTCTGTATAATCAGAAGTAGCTTCAACTTTCTCTTTTAATTCATTAATTTGAGAAGTAAATTCTACAGTTGCATCTTTTAATTGCTTTTGGAAACTTGTAGTTCTTGCTCTTAATTCGTCAATAGTTAAAGCCTCTAAAGTAGGACCAAAGCTATTGGCTAAATCTACGTATTTACGTAATTCTTTTACATCTTTTTCATTCTTATTACCTAAGAATCCCTGTAAAATTTTATTAATAATATTCATATTGTAGCTCGTTCTTATCCAAACCACTAAAGGAATTGACCTTTAATAGTTTTCGATGTAAATATACATCAACTATGTTTGATATAGATGTTATAGAATTGAAAAAAGCCCCAATTTGGGCTTTTTTATATTAATATTCGTCTTCGTTCCAAAGGAAATCATCATCCGTTGGATAGTCAGCCCAGATTTCTTCAATACTTTCGTAAGAATCCCCTTCGTCTTCAATAGACTGTAAGTTTTCCACTACTTCTAATGGAGCTCCAGTACGAATCGCGTAATCAATTAATTCATCTTTTGTTGCTGGCCATGGTGCATCACTTAAGTAAGATGCCAATTCTAAAGTCCAATACATAGTTATATCTTTTTATTATTAGTAGAGACTGTTTAACTCTCTATTATCGATTCAAAAATTCGAAATTTCCGAATCAAATAATTTGCCAAAGTCAAACTGTCAGTCTTTTCTTAAAATTAATACTTTTTTCTTAGATTTATTTATCTAATTTTAGCAACTAAATATAAGAAAATGGACACGAATATAACAAAATTATTTTCAATAAAACATCCAATTATTCAAGGTGGAATGATTTGGAACAGTGGATGGCGTTTAGCATCAGCAGTAAGTAACGCTGGAGGTCTTGGTTTAATTGGTGCAGGCAGCATGTACCCTGACGTGCTTAAAGAACACATTATCAAATGTAAAGCCGCAACAAACAATCCTTTTGGAGTAAACGTTCCAATGTTATATCCTAATTTAGAAGAAATAATTGAAATTATTATAGAACAAGGTGTCAAAACTGTTTTTACGTCTGCTGGAAACCCTAAAACTTGGACAGAAATATTACAAAAAGAAGGAATAACAGTTGCACATGTAGTAAGTAGTACAAAATTTGCTCAAAAATGTATGGATGCTGGTGTTGATGCTGTCGTGGCAGAAGGTTTTGAAGCTGGAGGACATAATGGCAGAGACGAAACTACGACTTTGTGTCTTATTCCTAATGTCAGAAAGCAAATTGATATACCATTAATTGCTGCAGGTGGAATCGCTACTGGATCTCAAATGTTAGCAGCAATGGCTTTAGGTGCTGATGGTGTACAAATTGGTTCACGATTCGCAGCAACTGTAGAATCGTCTGCTTGTGACGCTTTTAAAGACGAAATTGTAAAAGCACAAGAAGGTGATACGATGTTAACTTTAAAAGAATTAGCTCCGGTTCGATTAATTAAAAATCAATTCTATAACGAAGTTCAGGATTTATATATTAAAGGAACAACTGCAGAAGAATTAAAAAATCATTTAGGAAGAGGACGTTCTAAAAAAGGTATGTTTGAAGGAGATTTAATTAATGGAGAATTAGAAATTGGACAAGTTTCTGCATTAATTGACTCAATTCCTACTGTACAAGAAGTCTTTGACGAATTAATCTTAGATTTTAATAAAGCTAAAGAATTAATAAACAGATTATAATTCAGGAAAATATATTATTTTTATAAGGATGTCAGTTTTGGCATCCTTTTATTTTTTACAGATGAAACCAGAAGATAATTATATTGAAATCAATAAAAATTCGTGGAAAAATATCTTAATCATTTTCGTTTTACTTGCTTCTCCTCTACTTTTATTTGCCCAAAGAATTGAAAAACATAATTCGGGTGAAATAATAAATTGGAAGGAATTTGAAATAAATAATAATAAATGGGGAACGTATAAAATTAAAAAAGGAACTTACGATCAATCCATATTTTTAGAAAATGATATGCCGGGTTGGAGATGGAAAACTCCTGGGAAATCTTATGGTGTTTTGGGCTATCCTATGATATTTTTAGGAACAAGCGCTTGGTATAAATTAAATGAAATTAAATCTGATAATTATTTTAAAAACTTAGAAGAAATCAAAAGTTTTAATGTCGATTATAAAACAGATTTAAAAGTTGATGATAAAAAATACAATCTTGCTTTTGATTTTTGGTTACACAATTCGCCCAAAGTAGCATTTGAAACAATTGGTGCCGAAGTAATGATTTGGGAAGATTACAATAAATTTAAACCTTTTGGTAAAAAACAAGGAAAACTGACAACGTCTAATGGTCAATACGAAGTTTATACGGGTAAAATTTTCAAGAAAGAATTGAATAAAGGCTGGGATTATATTGCTTTTGTTCGATTAAATAAACGCAGAAGTGGAAAATTAATTTTAATGGAATTCATCAATTATATGAAAGAACATAATTTATATAAAAACAATTCCTATTTATCTTCTTTTGAGTTTGGAACTGAAATCTTAACCTCAACCGGAGAAATAAAAATATTACAATACGAAGTAGAAATTAAATAAAAAAAGCTGTCAAAATTGACAGCTTTAATTTTATATTCTTCCTTGTTCTTTTAATTTCCAATAACGAAGTAATCCGTTTACTGACATCCAACTTGGGTTGGCATATTCGTAAGTCTGAATTTCATCATCAGATAAACCTTTCTCTTTAAACTGATTCTTAGTATAGTTCATAAACAAAGGAACAATCTTATCTGCCAGAATTTGATCATCGTAAAATGGCTTAATATAATTCGCCCAATCGTCCATTATAATTTCTAATTCGTTTAATAACTGCATTGGATTTTCTTGACGATCGAAATGAGTTAAATATAAGGCTGATGGATTTTTACTTCTTATTTTTTCAATCGACTCTTTCCATAAACCAATATTAATATCTGGCGGTGGACATGGAGGAACAACAGGACCATTTCCAATTTTTACACCAGCTACATCTCCAGTAAAAATAACATCATCTATTTGATAAGCATTATGATGCACCGCATGTCCAGGCGTATATAAGACATTTATTACAACATCACCAAATTCGATAACATTCCCATCAGTAACTCCAACTATTTGATCTTCTGGTATAGGTTTCATTTCACCCCATAAGCGATCCATATCATCTCCATAAATTTGAGCAGCCGAATTCCATAATTTTTCTGGATGTTGCATATGCGGCACTCCTATCGGATGTACAAAAATAGTCGCTCCATGTTCTGCAAATTTCCATGCAGCACCGGCATGATCAAAATGAATGTGAGTTAATAAAACATTTTCGATGTCTTTTAATTGATAACCCAAATTTTCTATACCTTTTTGTAAAGCATCTAAAGTAGACATTGGTCCCGATTCTATCAAAATTGGACCTTGAGCAGTTTCTATCAAATAAGCAGCAATAGAATGATCTTCTTGCTGAAAATTTAAATCAATTGTGTGTATTTGTGGCATTTTAAAGTATTTCTTCTATAGTATATTCAATTCCATTAAATTCAATTTGTTCTCCTTTCACTTTTCCTTCGATATATTTATAAATTGGAGCTTTCGTACTCATTCCTACAAATTTATCCCCTTCAAATTCAAACTGCTGAAAAGCTAAACCTATAACAATATTTACTTTGTTTGTAAAAACAACATTTCCTTCAGTAATTCCTGAAACTAATTCTGGTTTAAGTTTTACAAAAACTTCTAACTCTTTTTTAGCTTCGTCTATTCTTAATTTGGTTGTAATAGCATCTTCTGTAGATCGACTTTGTTGCACCAAATCATCAACTTCTACACTAGAATCTTCATCTAAATCTAAACTTTCAGTATACATTTTATGCGTATTTTCTAATGTTTGAACTTCTTCTTGTCTAAGATGAATTAGATGATCTATTATATCTTTTCTATTGTAATTTTTGCTCATTTATTTAGGTTTTAATTTAGTTCAATTTACAAAATAAAAAAGACTCTTAGATATAAATCTAAGAGTCTATAGGTTATATTAGATAGTTAAGAAAACTATTATTGTGCAAAACTATATCTTGCTCCTCCTGAACTGAATAAAGATAGCATTCTAGATTTTTGACCGTTTGTAAACATATACAATCCTCTATCATCACTGTAATCCATATAATTCATTGTCATTTCAATAGGTGTACCTGTACAAGTACTGTAATGTGGATAAGTTGGTACACCATAATTTGCTGTGTTATGCGTTGGCGTGTCAGCTACTAAATCAGTTCCACAAGTTGCATCACCCCAAATATGACGTAAGTTTAACCAGTGACCAACTTCGTGTGTTGCAGTACGACCTAAATTAAATGGATAAGTTGCTGTTCCTGTAGTTCCTAAATACTTAGAATCTACTACTACTCCATCAGTTGAAGATGCACCTCCTGGGAATTGAGCATATCCTAAAATTCCATTACCGATAGTACATACCCAAAGATTCATTTTTGTTGTTGGTGTTAACGCTGTTAAACCTGTTGATCCTTTCATTAAATTATTCGTTCCCCAAGATGTACGATTTACATACTTACGACGAACCTGATCCAGCTCGAAACGGATACCTACATTCGCTTTTACTCCTGAAAAAACCGAAGGAACAGATGCGAAATCTGTATTTTGAGCATTAAAATCTTTGTTTAAAACATCAATTTGTGATTGAATCTGTGCATCTGAAATATTCTCTGCAGTAGTTCTGTATAATACATTTACAACAACAGGAATTACAATTTGTCCATTTACTAAACGAGCATTAGATAAATCAAATTTACTAGCATGCTCTTCAATTTGTTGGATGCGAGCTGCTAAAGTTGGATCTGCAGCTAATTGTGCTTTAAAAACCTCATCTGTTGCACAACCACGTTTTCCTACAACTTCTGCTGTATCTCTTGGTTGATTGTCATTTTCAGAATGATCATCTTCTGAACAAGCAGTAAAAACAAAAACTGCTGATAATAAAAACATTAATTTCTTCATAATTAGTACTTTATTCGTGTTAATTATTTAAAATTAATAAATATTTATTAAACTAAATTAAATATAATTCATTTTTTTTATGTTTTATTAAAATAAATTTAACCACAACACTAAATAGTTAAGTTATTAATACTTAAAACATCCATTAATTACAGTATTATCATATTGTAACAAACTAAAAAAGCACCCAAAAACTTGAGTGCTTTTTTAAACTATCTTTTTATAAAATTACTTTTTAACCTTAATCGTACATCCTATTGCTACAGTAGAAGTTACTTTTATTGGTTTATTAGCTAACAATGCATCAACTGCATCTTCTACATAACGTTCAGACACATCATTAGCATCTTCGTAATTATTATCAATCGCTCCGATATATTTTACGATGTTCTTATCCTTTTCTTTTTGTAATAAAAAAACATGTGGTGTTTTAGTTGCTCCATATTGTGGATAAATCTTTTGACCTTCATCTAATAAATATGGGAAAGTAAATCCTTTTTCCTTTGCACGAACTTGCATTTCAGTAAAACCGTCTTGTGGCTGAACATCAGGATCATTAGGATTTATTGCAATAACAGGATAACCCAAATCTTTGTATTTTTTGTCTAATGCAATAATTCTCTCTTCGTAAGCTTTTGCATAAGGACAATGATTACAAGTGAAAATCACAATATAACCTTTTGCATTTTTATAATCTTTCAAAGAAACATATTTACTATCGATATTATTTAAACTAAAATCTGTAGCAACATCACCTACTTTGTACTGCGCATTTACTACTAATCCAATCAAGATTAAGCAAGCAGAAAATAAGAACTTTAAGTGTTTTTTCATATTATGTTATTTTATAAATGTTTTAACATTTTGTTCAAGTTCATTTTTACTCATATCTTGTCCAACAAAATGAACTTTTTCTCCATTCTGATAAAAAACTGTAACAGGAATATTTCCGCTCCATGATTTATCAATTGCAGGAATCCATTCATTCATACGTTTATTATCATCTAATAAAACAACTTCAGCATTAATTTTATAATCATTAATAAACTGCTTTACTTTTTCTAATTGTTTTACACGATCCATTGAAACAAACAAGATTTTGAAATTAGGGTTTTCTTTGTATTGCTCACTTACCTCAACAAAATGTGGCATTTCTTCCACACAAGGTCCACACCATGTTGCCCAAAAATTTACTGCAATTAATTGATCCGTTGGTTGATTTACCATCTGAAACAATTCTTCGTATTTAATCACTTTAACTTCTTGTGCGTTAATTTTACTAAACCCTAAAATGGCAATTAGAGAGAATATTTTTATAAATTTCATTTTATACTTTAATTTGAATTTAAAATTAATAGTTTTTAGTGTTTAAACACAAGCATTCAATAGATTTTAACTCAATTTTTGTAATTCCATCTAAATTAACGAATTTTGTAAAAAATTGTTGACTTGTACTCAAAAGAAGAAGCTTTTCAGAAGAAAAAAGATTTTTGGGTTTCGTATGGTGGATATATGAAACTACAAATGAATGCAGAAGGAGAACGCATTAACTGGATTAATTATAAAACTGGTGTAAAAGGAATTTACTTTCGTACGAATGTAGATAGAAAATTTGCTGAAGTTATGATTCAGATTGATCATGCGGATCCAGATTTTAGACAAATGATTTGGGAACAGTTAGAGGAATATGAACTTGTTTTAAAAAGTTATATTGGCGAAGAATGGATTTGGACTGCAAATGATTTTGACGAAGATGGAAAAGAAATTTCTACCGTTAAAATTAGATTAGAAAATGTAAGTATTTTCAGAGATTCTGATTGGCCAGAAATCATTACATTCTTAAAAGAACGAATGATAAACTTAGATGAATTTTGGATTGATCATAAAGAAAGTTTTGAAATTTTTAAATAAAAATAAAGCTCGGATAATTCCGAGCTTTTTCTATTTATTCGATTATACATTCTAATCGTTCAATTGCTAATAATTCTTTCGCTTCCTCTACTAACTGAGCAACCAAGCTATCTTCTAAATGTAAAGACAATAAATAATCTTCTTTTTCTATAATATCTTGTACTAATAAACAACCTTCTTTCATTAACTCTTTTTGCTGTTCTTCATTTAATGTCGTTAAACATGTAATTGGATAAATAGCCAAATTATCAATTAAGTATTTCAGACTCATTTTTTCTGGAAAATTCCAAGAAATCATTCCAACATTATAATGTGCAGCCCAATTTACAGAATCAGAAGTTAAATAGGCGTTCGTAATTAAGAATCCTTTAGTTGGTTTTAAAGTTTTATTGAAAAATGTATATTCATGATCGCAAACATCAATCATTCTCGACATAAAATACATCGGTGTTGTTACACTAATTTTCGCATCAACATCATTACGAAACTTACACTCGCAAAAATATAATTTGCCATCTTTTTCTGTAACAACATCAATTTCGTGTGTTACTGCAGTTCCTTGTACCGTTTGGCTATTAATTGCGTTAAATCCTGCAGAAATCATTAATCGTTTAATGTATTTCTCAAAATAATATCCTTCAGGACCCAAATCTCTTAAAGCTTTCTTTAAAGAGTAACGTGCAGCATAAGAACTTCTGTATTTCTTTAAATTTTCAAAAGCTAAGGTGTATAAATCTTGTGTTTTTATTCCATCAAAAATATCTGGAGTCATCAAATCAAAAACTTCTTCAACTTCATCTTTAGTTGCTCCAGATTTTGTTAATGATATTTTTAATGCCTTGGGATTATAATCAACTAATTCACCATTGAATTTTGTTACTTTCATATTTCTTGTTTAGGAACTTTAAATTTATAGAATTATTCTATTAATACGCTCAAAAATGAATAATTAATAATAAATCTTATCTTTGCACAACAAAAAAATAATAATAGATGAAAATAGATACTCTTTTAAAAGAACGTAGTGGAAATCAATGTGAATTAAGTGGAGCAACTGATAATTTAAAAATTTATGAAGTTCAACCCGATGCATCAAGTAATCCTGATCGTATTATTTTAATCAACGAAAAATGTTTAGCACAAGTTGAAAAAAGAGAAGAATTAGATGCTGCTTTTTGGGAGCCTATTTTATTAACATCTATGTGGAGCGAAGTACCTGGTGTACAAGTTTTATCTTGGAGAATGTTGAACCGTTTCCGTAACGAAAGTTGGGCTGCAGACGCTATTGATATGATGTATTTTGATGATGAAACATTAGAATATGCAAAAGCATCTGGAGATCATATTGGGGATGGAGCTGTACAATTACACAAAGATTGTAATGGAAATATTTTAGCTAATGGTGATACTGTATCGTTAACAAAGGATTTAGATGTTAAAGGATCTTCTTTAAATGCTAAAATCGGAACTGCAGTTCGTAATATTCGTTTAGTACACGACAACCACGAGCAGATTGAAGGAAAAGTTGAAGGTCAATCAATTGTGATTTTAACGAAGTACGTAAAGAAACAAGCATAATTCTATAGCTATATAAATGTAAAAGGGAATCAAATTGATTCCCTTTTTTTATGGTTCTAAACTTAATTTATCCATTGATAATTTTAAACACAACTGGCTTCCTTCGCTCAATCCTTTTTCTAAAAAATCTTCGCCTTTTGTCTCTTGGTCCTTCATCACGTAATACGAATACATTAAACCATATCCGTCTGGATTCTTAAGATCAATGACACGTTGTGCAATTGTTTTTAGTTCATCAAATTCCGACGAATTATTATTTACAGTTGTATAATCTTGATTTAAGAGTTGTAAAGTTAAATAGGAAAAATTCTGAACACAACCCAAGTCAAAACCTTCATCACAAAGTATTTTATTATTTTTATTGATATCTTCAAAATGCAAAGGCAACAATCCATTATCCATTAATTTTGAAAGTTTAAGCTGAGAATTATTCAAATAAAAACGTTTTAACCAATCTGCCCTTTGATTAGGTTCAAATTCTATTTCATCATTTATTTCTGATTTAGAAATTAATTTTAGATTTTCATTCTTTTGCCATTTTGTTAATCCTTTCAATTTAGATTTTTCAATTGAATAGATAGATACATTCATATCTACAAAGACAAACAAACTATCATTTTCGTGAAAATATTCAGAAGCGATATCATTATTAATTATTGCTTTACCGTTGCCTAATAACTCTAATAGATTATAGGTGTATTTAGAATTTCCTTGGTAAATTCCCTTTAAGTCATTGCGTGGCTGAGAATATACTTTAGAAAAAATTCCAATAATAAAGAAAAGTAAAAAAAAGAAATTTAGCTTCATATTGTATTTAATTACAACTAAATATAAAAAAAAGAGAATCAAATATCGATTCTCTTTTTAAATTTATTTTATTCACCTCCTTCTATTTCTTCAACTAAACTATTAATTTCTAAGTTAAAACAAAGCTTACAACCATTTTCTAATCCAAGATCTTTGTAATATTTAAATTTTTCTTCGTTACCAAGAAACATATAATAATTTGCTAATAATCCGTAACCTTCTGCGTTTCCTAAAGTTATAATCTTTTGACCTAATTTTTCTAAATCATCATCGGGTTGTGCTTTAATATTTTCTATTGAATCTGAATTAACAATCTGACTAAAGCCACCCATATTTTCTATCAATTTCAATGAAAAAACTTGTATACAAGCAAGATCAAATCCTTCATTACAAGCACTTTCATTTTTAATAATTAGATTTTTATTTAACTGATCAAAACCAATATTTTCATCAAATGCATAATCCAATATGTTTTTATAATTTATATCGTAATGATTAGCAACCCATTTAGCTCTTTGTATATTAGCTGGAGTCATTTGGTTATAAGTAAAAGATTTCTCTGTGGATTTAAAAGATTCACCATCAATCCAATCTCCAACTCCCTTTAAAATATTACTCTTATTTTTCTTTAAAACAAACGGTATTCGATCAACTAAAATCACAATCGAATCATTGCGTTCAAAAAAATCATAAGCATCCATTTCTGAAACGGTAACTTTTCCATTTCCATCAAAATTCAATGTTGAATAAAGTGAATTCTTAGCTGAATTTTTATATAAACCATTTAACGTATTGCTAGGATTTTGACCAAAGGTAAAAAGTGCAAATTGGAGTAAAAATATTGAGAGTATAGTTTTCATAATAATTGGTAGATTTTAATTAAATGTAATAAAAAAATGCCGTCCAGAAAACTGAACGGCATTTTTATAATAGTAAGTTTATATAAAATAGGATTACTCCCATTCTTCTTTAATCTGAACTTCTTCGTAATCTGCTTTCATTTCAGCTTCATAATCGATTGGTTCTCCTTTTGTAAACTTTCTTATTAAACTATCAAAGATTGAGTAAACAACTGGTACAATAATTAACGTTAAGAATAACGATGAAATTAAACCACCAATAATTACCCATGCTAAACCATTGTTCATTTCGGCACCAGCTCCTTTTGCCATCGCAATAGGAATCATACCAAATACCATGGCGATCGTTGTCATTAAGATTGGACGTAAACGCGCGTGATTAGCTTGTAATAATGCGTTGTAAGTTGATTCGCCAGCTTCTTTACGTTGATTTGTGAAATCGACAAGTAAGATGGCATTTTTACATACAAGACCAATTAACATAATCATACCCAGAATCGTAAATACGTTTAATGAGTTTGCCGTTAATGCTAAAATTACAAATACACCAATTAACGATAATGGAATTGAAAATAATACCACGAAAGGATAAACAAACGAATCATATAAAGCAACCATTACTAAGTAAACTAAGATAATAGCGGCTAATAATGCGATTCCTAATGTACCAAAACCTTCCGTTTGGTTTTCCATATCTCCACCCCAAACGTAGTCTACTCCTGCTGGTTTTTCTAATTCTTGGATTTTTTCCATCCACTCGTTAGCAACCGTACCAACTGCACGACCAACTACTTGTGATTCGATAGAAACTGCGGCTGTTTTGTCACGACGCTCTAATAATGATGGTCCAGAACCTTGAACTACTTCAGCGAACTGACTCAATTTAATTTGTTGTCCTGCATTATTTACGAAAATAATATTTCTTACATCTTCAATTGAACGACGGTTAAAATCATCAAACTGAATATTAATATCATATTCATATGCTCCATCACGGTATTTACCATCTGTATTACCAGAGAAAGCTGTTTGCATAGTAAGACCAACTGTTTGTAAGTTTAATCCTAAAGCAGACATTTTATCACGATCTACAGAAACAGTAATTTCTGGATTACCATCTTCAGAAGTTAATTCTGGTTCTGATGAACCTGGAATAGCTTTTAAAACATTTAAAGCTTGTGTAGCAAACTTCGCAGCTGCTTCGTAGTCTGTTCCCGTTACAGTTAATTTTAATGGTGCATTTTCAGCTCCAATTAAACCTACTGGTACCGTTTTAATTTTTACTCCAACAAATTGTTCTTGTAATTCTTTTTTAATCTTAGCTGCATAGATAGATGAATTATCAGCACGTAAAGATTTATCAGTCAAAATTACATCAATCTCTGCCTGGTAAGCAGTAGCTTGAGAAGCACCCATACCACCAGATTGTTGACCAACTGTTGTAATCATATCTACAATATCAGGTTTTTGGCTTAAATAACGCTCAATCTGAATTGTTTTTTGATTTGTTTGTTCAACAGATGCATCTTTAGGTAATTCAATCTGTACTAAGAATTCTCCTTTATCAATTTTAGGGAAGAAACCTGTTCCGATGTATCCAAAAGGAACTAACATAAATGATGCAACTAATAATGCTACAGCACCAACGATAGAAGCAATTTTAGTCCAAACGCTGCTTAAACACCATTTTAATAAATTTCCGATCCAATTAGTGAATGAATTTAAAACACTTTCAAACCAAAGAATAAATTTCTCGAATAAATTTTTACCAGTTAAATGCTCCAATTTACCAAAACGAGAAGATAGCCAAGGTACAATTGTAAATGATGATAATAATGATAACATAGTTGCAATAACAACCGTTACACAGAATTGACCAATAATACCAGCAACTAAACCAGTTGATAAGGCAATTGGTAAGAATACTACAACAATTACTAAAGTAATCGCAGTTACAGTAAATCCAATCTCGGCAGCTCCGTCGTAAGAAGCTCTAATACGAGATTTACCCATCTCCATGTGTCGGTAAATATTTTCTAATACAACGATGGCATCATCCACCAGAATACCAACAACTAACGAAAGACCTAATAAAGTCATTAAGTTAAGTGTGTATCCTAATAATTCCATACCAATAAACGTAGCAATTAATGATGCCGGAATGGCAACCATTACAATAAATGCATTACGAATACTGTGTAAGAATAATAACATTACCACTGCAACTAAAACAATGGCTAAAACTAAATCGAAAACAACCGAATTTGCAGCGTTTAAAGTAAAGATAGAAGTATCATTCATGATACGAACCTTAACTCCTTGTGATTCAAATTGTTTTTCAATATCTTTTGTTGCTTTTTGAATTAACGATGAAACCTCAACAGCATTTGCATCAGATTGTTTAACAACCTGGAAAATAATAGATGGTTCTTGATTTAAACGAGCAACTTTCTCAACTTCTTTTTGAGCATCATAAACCAATGCTACTTCAGATAAACGAATCTGAATTCCGTTATTTGTTGTAAGAACTAATCCATTTAATTCTTCTACAGATTGATATTTACCTGAAAGACGAATAATAGTTGAATTTTCTCTTGTCTTAATATTACCAGTCGGGAAATCTAAGTTTGATGTTAAGATTGCTTGCTGAACTTGAGGGACAGATAAACCATAACCTTCTAATTTCTTAGCATCTAAACGAACCTGAATTTCACGTTCTTGACCACCAATTAAGTTAACTTGTGCAACACCTTTTACACGAGCTAAAATTGGTTCGATCTTTTTGTCTAATAAATCGTATAAATCTTTATCATTTAATTTATCAGAAGATACACCAGCTGTAATAATTGGTAAATCAGACATAGAGAATTTACTTAACGATGGTTCTTCTACATCATCTGGTAAATCAGAAACTATCTGATTAATTTTACGTTGTGCATCATTTAAAGAATAATCGGCATCAGCATCAGAGTTTAATGTAATCATAACGATTGACACACTCTCATAGGACTTAGACTCAACTTTCTTTACATTTTCTAAGGACGATACTGCATCCTCTATTTTTTTGGTTACAGAGTTTTCTACCTCTCCAGGAGAAGCTCCAGGATAAATTGTAGAAACTGTAACTACGTTAACATCAAATTTTGGGATTAATTCGTATCCTAAACTCGAATAACTTAATAAACCACCAAGCGTTAAAATCGTAAATAATACGATAATAAGCGTAGGTCGTTTAATCGATATTTCAGCTAATTTCATTCGTTATTATTTTACGACTTTTACTTTTTCTCCGTCAGATAAATTGATTTGACCAGAAGTTACAACTTCAGCACCAACTTTTAATCCTGATAAAATTTCAACATAATTACCGATAACTCTACCAGAAACAACTTTCGTTAATTTGGCAACTCCATTTTCTACTGCAAAAACTGTATTAGAAGAAACACCATTTACAAAGGCAGCTGAAGGAATTACTGCAATAGCTTTTGTAGCAGTAGCATCATCCGATGAAGAGAAAACAGCAGTACCAAACATACCTGCCTTTAATTTATTATTATTAGAAACTTCGATTTCTACTGGAAAATTTAAAGAAGCATCTGCTTTAGGAGCGATAAAAGTAATACGTCCAACAAAAGCATCTTCTGGTAATACAGAAGCGGTAACTTTTACATTTTGACCTACTCTTAAGTTTACAATTTCTGATTCGTTAACTGCAACTTTTAATTTTAAACGAGAAACGTTAACAATATCAAACATCTGTGTTCCTGCCGAAACTACAGATCCTGGTTCGATGTGACGTTTGTTTACAACACCAGCAATTGTAGCTTTTACATTTGTATCACGAACACGAACACCCTGAGCCTCTACAGCTGCACGAGCATTCTTTAATTGTAAACGAGAGTTATCTACTTGTTGTTTAGTAACACCTCCTGTTTTAAATGCATTTTCGTAACGTTGGTTATCAATAATTGCATTTTGTAAATTGTTTTGTGCTTGTGTCATATCAATTTCAATAGCATCTTTTTTAATTGTTGCTAAAGTTTGTCCAACACGTACATAATCACCTTCATTTACTAAAACATTTACAATTCTACCAGACATTTCTGATGGAAAAGTCATTTCCTGAATTGGTTCGAAATTACCATTAACAGTAAAATCAGCAGATAAATCTTTATACTCTAATTTTGCTGTATTAACTACAATTTCTTCTATTTTAGAAGCTACAATTTTAACTTCTTGTTCTTGTTTTGCTTTATTATTTTTTAAGATATAAGCACCACCACCTAAAAGTGCGACAGCTGCTACTACCCAAAGTAAAGTTTTAACTAATTTCATTTTATATAAATTCGATGGTGTTATTGTAAAATAGTATTTAATTCGCCTCTTGCCTTAAGTAAGGCAACTTCAGCAACTTTGTACTCTAATAATACATTAGAGTAATTATTTTTAGCTTCTGTATATGCTTGTTCAGAATCTAAAACCTCTGTTAAAGAAGCTAATCCATGTTGGTAGTTAGCTTGTGTATTATCAAATACTTTTTTAGCTAAAGCAACATTTTCTTTTTGGTTTGCTAAATTCACAACTAAATTCTCGATCTGAGTTTTTGCATTATGATATTCTAAATCTAAACCTAAAATCATGTCTTTAATATCAATATCTAATGCATCAATATCTAATTGCGCTTGCGCTATTTTCGATTTTGTAGCACCTCCTGTAAAAATTGGCACTTTAACTTGTAATGCAAAATTTGCTACATCAGACCAATAAGTAGAATTATGAATTGGGAAATTTTGACCAAATCCATTGATACCATAATTAGCAGCTAAACCAACTGTTGGGTATAATAATGCTTTAGTAGCTTCAAGATTATATCCTAATAATTCTTTTTGTTTAAGAACAGCAGCAACTTCTGTACGTTTAGTATAATCAAATTTTTCTTCTAATAGATATTCATTGATTGTTACATCTTCACCAACTAATTCAATTTCAGTCTCAATTGGCATTCCCATGTAAAACTTCAATGCATTTTCTTGTAAAGCAACAGAGTTTACAATTTGTTGACGAGCAGATTGAATATTAACTAAACCAACTTTTGTACGATCTAAATCAATTTCTTTAGCTAATCCATTATCGTATAAACTTTGGATAATCTTTTTTATCTTATTTGTATTATCATAAGATGCATCAATATTTTGTAATTTTTGTTCCGTTACAAAAACTTGATAATATGCAGTAGATACACGCTCGATAATTTGTTCGTCTGTTAATTGTGCATTAATTTGATAAAATTCACGAGTTGATTTTGCAGCTTTCAACCCAGTAAAAACACGTTGATCAAATAAGGCTTGATAAACAGATACAGTCGCATTAGTATTCCACGGTTGCCCCATACGGATTACCATTAATTCATCATTCATTTGTAATGCAGACTCCTGAATAATTGCATTGTATTGCAATGCACCAGATGCAGAAATTTGTGGTAACGCTCCAGATTTTGCTTCCTTGATTTGTAAATCTCCTCGCTTAATTTCATTTTTTGCTTTTAAAGCTTCCGCTTTATTTTTTAAAGCAAAATCTATTGCTTCCTTCAACGTTAAAGTTTGTTGAGCAGAAACTGTCTGAAAAAATGCAAAGAGAATTGCAACACCTATCCATCTTAATCTTGTGGATATATTGGTAATTTTCATATAATTTTTTAGATTTATTTTTTAAATAATGTTTGAATAATGATTTCCTTTCTCTCTTTCAGAATACGTTTATATTCTGTATCAGATATCTTTAAATTCAATTGTAACAAAGGTCGTATCGCCATTGGAAAATTGATTAATGATATCATATTTAGCAAAAACTGTACTGGTTCCATTCTTTCTATCAAACCTTGTTCCATCGCTTGCTCTACATTCGCATAAAAAGCTTTTGCATGATCATCTACATATTCTCTTCTAAAATTTGTACCTTGATTAATTTGCGAAACTAGATAGGTTTCTAAATAAGGATACTCAAAATTCATTTGAATACTATGATCAATAAAATGCGAAATCTTAGTTTTAAAATCATCCTCAGAAAACATAATAGAATTAGTTTTTGCAACCTCCATTCTCTTAGCTTCCTCAAAAACAATATTAAATAGATTATTGCGAGATCTGAAGTAGTAATTAATCAACGTACGATTAACTCCTGCTGCATCTGCAATTTCTTGTGTCGTAGCATTAAATTTACCTTCTTTAAAGAATAAATTCTTAGCCGTTTCTTTTATGATATATTCTGTTTGATCTTTCTTTTCCACACGCACATTTTTTAATTTGACAAAAATGTTAAACAAAAGTATTAATCTTTTCCCTTTTGACAAAATTGTCAAAAGAATTTTAACAAATAGATTTCATTAAACAACATATTCTACTGATAAAAAAACGATTAAACTTATGCTATAAATTATCAATTACATCATCAAGAATAAATAGTATTTTTGTAAAATGAAAGACTTATTTGGACAAGCAATTCTGGATTACCAAACTGAAAACAATCCTGAAAATTTATATACAGAGACATCTATTTCTGAATTAGATGTTATGCCTATTGATTATTTATTCAGAGATTTTGATGAAATGCCAACTTTTGAACAAAGAGCATTATCATTAGCAAAAGGAAAAACTTTAGATGTTGGCGCAGGGGCTGGTTCTCATACACTATATTTACAAGAAAAAGGAATTGATGTAAAGGCAATTGATGTATCACCAAAAGCTATAGAAGCTTGTAAATTAAGAGGTGTTAAAAATGCTGAGGCTATCAATTTATTAGATTTACCAACTGAAGAAAAATACGACACCATTTTAATCTTAATGAATGGAACTGGAATTTTCCAAAACTTATTAGTTATCGGAGCGTATTTAGAAAAATTAATATCATTATTAACTCCCACTGGACAGATTTTAATTGATGGTACTGATATTTTATATATGTTTGATGATGACGATGACGGTGGAAAATGGATTCCGGGTGATAGAAATTATTACGGAGAAGTAGATTTTATTGTTCATTATAAAGGAATGCAAGACGAATCAATTGATTGGTTGTACTTAGATTTTGATACTTTAAAAAATGCATGTGAGCATCACGGACTACAATGTAAACGAATTGTAAAAGAAGAAGATTCTTATTTAGCTAAAATCACTATAAATTAAGCGTTGAACTATAATTCAACGTTTTTTTTGTACCTACAACATACCATTTGTCAAAAGAATAATTCTTATTTTAGTGACAAAATATCCAACCAATACATTTATGGAAGAACACTTGCCAAAACTGATCGTCGATTTAGGCCTAATTTTAGGTGTAGGAGCAATTACCACTTTAATTTTTAAAAGAATTAACCAGCCATTAGTGTTGGGTTATATTATCGCAGGATTTTTAGTTGGTCCGCACTTTCAATACATCCCTAATGTTGCCGATGAGCATAACGTTGAAATATGGGCAAAAATTGGTGTTATTTTCCTATTATTTAGTTTAGGATTAGAATTCAGTTTCAAAAAATTACTCAATGTTGGTGGAAGTGCATCCATTACAGCCCTCGTCGAGATTGCTTGTATTGTAACTCTTGGTTACTTTGTAGGACAATGGATGGGTTGGAAAACTATGGATAGTATTTTTCTTGGTGGATTATTAGCCAGTTCATCTACAACCATTATTATTAGAGCGTTTGACGAGTTAGGTTTGAAACGAAAAAAGTTTGCTAACGTCGTCTTCGGAATCTTAATTGTAGAAGATATTGTTGTTATTTTATTAATGGTAATGTTATCTACAATGGCAGTTAGCCAACAATTTGACGGTGGTCAAATGCTAAGTTCTTTAGTAAAGCTTGGATTCTTTTTAGCTGTATGGTTCTTGGGCGGAATTTTCATTATTCCATCTTTTTTACGTTCAATCAAAAAATATTTAGACGAAGAAACCTTACTAATACTTTCTATCGGATTATGTTTAGGTATGGTTTATATAGCTGATAGTGTTGGTTTTTCTATAGAATTAGGAGCTTTTGTAATGGGATCTATTTTAGCAGAAACGGTTTATGCTGAAAAAATTGAACATACTTTACAATCTGTAAAAACACTATTTGCTACAATTTTTTTTGTATCTATCGGTATGATGATCGATCCAGCTTCGATGATGGAACATAAATGGGCTATTTTAATTGTTACATTTTTAACGATTTTCGGAAAACTACTCTTTACCTCGCTTGGTGCTTTATTATCGGGACAACCTTTAAAACAATCAGTACAAGTTGGAATGAGTATGGCACAAATTGGCGAATTTGCATTTATCGTTGCAGGCTTAGGATTATCATTAGGTGTAACTAGTGATTTCCTTTTCCCAGTTGCCGTTGGTGTATCTGCTATTACAACATTTACAACTCCATATTTAATTAAATCTTCCGAACCTGTTTATCAATTTTTAAATAAAAATCTGCCAGAAAAATTCCTTCAGACAATTGACAGATATTCATCAGATACACAACACATCAAAGATGAAAATCAGTGGAAAATCATCATCGAAAAAACAATTAAAAATTTAGCTTTAAATACGATTATTATTGTTGCTATTACAGCTTTTACAAAAAATTATCTATTGATGTTATTGTATGATAATGTAAGTTTTTTTCAAGCTAATTTCATTACTATGATTATCACATTAACTATTTCTGCACCTTTCCTTTGGGCATTAGTAGGTAACAAAGTCTCTAAAACATTAGTCTCACAATTCTGGCACGAATCTAAATTTAATCGTGCGCCAATTATCGGGATTTTCACTTTAAGATTAATATTTATTTTAGGTTTAATTATCTTTATTTATTACCAATTTTTCTCAAGTAAAATCGCAGTAATTATTCCAATTGTATTATTATTAGGTATTCTTTATTTCTTATCAAAACATTTTAATAAAGTATATGATATCATCCAGAATCGATTTATTTTTAATTTGAATGAACGTGAAATTCTTGAAGAAAAAAAGCTTCAAGCTAAAAAAGAAAACTATCAATATACATGGGATAATACACATATTTCTGACATGCAAGTACCACAACACGCAAACTTTATTGGTGTTCCATTGGGCGAATTAAATTGGCGTACGAAATTCCATATCAATATTGCATACATTAAGCGCGGCGACCGAATTATACAAATGCCAAACAGTGAATCTGTTTTATATCCATTAGACGAAATTGGAATTATTGGAACTGATGAACAGATTCAGAAATTTGAAAATTATTTAAAAATCATTGGCGAATCTGTACCTACTTCAACAGAAGATAGCAAAGATCACATCAACATTACAATGGATAAAGTTGTAATTCCGGACAATGTGCCCGAAATTCAATATCAAGATATAGGTTGGATTAAAGATGCTTGTTTGGGTATTGTTGTTTCATTGGAACGAAATGGAGAAATTAGCTACAATCCGGATCGTGATGTTATTGTAGAACCTGGAGATTATTTAACTATTGTTGCAGATAAAAAGAAATTGAAACAATTTATAAAACACTATAATTTAAAATAACGTAATAATTTTGCATCCATGCTTCGTAAAATTATACATATAGACATGGATGCTTTTTATGCTTCTGTTGAACAACGTGATTTTCCAGAACTAAGAGGAAAATGTATTGCGGTTGGCGGATCTGCCGAACGTGGTGTTGTTGCAACTGCAAGTTACGAAGCCAGAAAATATGGTGTAAAATCGGCTATGCCTTCTGTTATTGCAAAACGAAAATGTCCTAAATTAATTTTTGTTAAACCCCGCTTCGATGTGTACAAAGAAGTATCAAATCAAATACGTGAAATCTTTAAAGAATACACCGATTTGGTTGAACCCTTGTCTTTGGACGAGGCATATTTAGACGTTACTATAAATAAATTTGATATTGCAATTGCAACTGATATTGCTCTAGAAATTAAACAAAAAATTAAGGAACGAACAAATCTTACAGCTTCTGCAGGAGTATCTTACAATAAGTTTTTAGCGAAAATAGCTTCAGATTATCAAAAACCTGATGGAATTTATGTCATTACCCCTAAGATGGCCGAACAGTTTATTGAACAACTACCTATAAAAAAGTTTCATGGAATTGGAAAAGTAACTGCTGAACGAATGGCAAATATGGGTATACATACAGGTTTGGATTTAAAACAACTTTCTTTAGAAAAAATGATGAAAGAGTTTGGTAAATCTGGTTCGTACTATTTTAACATAGCACGAGGTGAAGATCATCGTGAAGTAAACCCCGACAGAGTTAGAAAATCTGTAGGTTCTGAAAACACTTTTTCAAATGATATTTCTCTATTTCATGAAATGCAAACTCATATTGCACCACAAACG
Source organism: Faecalibacter macacae (assembly GCF_003687725.1). Taxonomy (GTDB): domain Bacteria; phylum Bacteroidota; class Bacteroidia; order Flavobacteriales; family Weeksellaceae; genus Empedobacter; species Empedobacter macacae. The sequence continues at coordinate 6,700 of NZ_RDOJ01000025.1, read as the reverse complement.
GATGAAGTTTGGGAATGGTGCGAAAATCATTTAACATTTGGACGAACAATAACTGTAAAAATGAAGTTTGAAGATTTTACAATTGTCAGCCGAAGTAAATCTTCCATTTACCCAATTACAAATGAAAAAATCTATAGAAAATTAGTTTTAGAATTATTGGAAGAATGTTTTCAGGCAGGTCGAAATGTTAGATTATTAGGTGTTTCTGTATCTAATTTAACTGATTTTAAAACATCACAAGGAAGACAATTAGAATTAGATTTTGAGCAAGATATTCTATAAACGATCCAACGGAGATTGAATTTTCTGAATCGACTTTTTTGAAACATGTGTATACGTTAATGTCGTTTTAATACTATTATGTCCTAAAAGCTGCTGAATAAGCGTAACATCAGTACCATTCTCTAACAAATGAGTCGCAAAAGAATGACGTAAACTATGCACACCTACTTTTTTACGAGATTTAGATAATTCTAATCCTTTTTTAAAAATAACTTGAATACTTCGTGTACTCATTTGATTGCCAAAACGATTCTCAAACAAATAATCCTTTGGTTTATATTCCAAATAATATTCGCGTAATTCTTCAAGTAAAGTTTCAGGTAAAATAACAATTCGATCCTTTTTTCCCTTGGCTCCTTTTATATGCACTAACATTGTATCACTATCCAAATCTTCTATTTTAAGATTTACCACCTCACTTACCCGTAAGCCCATTCCGTAAATCGATTTTAGAATCATTTGATGTTTAAAATTCTTGGTCAAATTAATTATTTGCCTTACTTCATTAATTGATAAAACTTTAGGTAAAATGATAGGTTTTTTAGGTCTTGGAATATCAAAAAACATTCGATTAAGATGTAAAACCTGTTCAAAATAAAATTTAATTGCATTCATACGCGAATTAATTGTAAACTCGGATAACTCTAATTCTTGTGAACAATAAACCAAATAACGACGTATTAAATCCGTTGTAATATCTTGTGGTTTGTATTGATTAAACATCTGAAGAAATGAAATAAATTCGTTCGCATAAGTTTTTATCGTATTAGGACTATATGATTTTAGCTTTAAAGTTTGAATATATCTATCAAATTCAATTCGTTGATCATGATTTAAATAATTTGCATTCTTAAATTCAACTAAATCCATTCCAATAGATTGCCGATTTCTGTTATGATCTGAAACATACCAAGCTTGCTGGGTCCTTGAATATTTAACACTAATTATCTTGCGTAAAGGATTAATTGAATATTTTTTATAATCAAATAAAATCCAAATCACTTTTTTGTTTTCGTGTTCACCACTTACAAATTTATAATTAGAAAAATCGATATTCATAGATTGCCGAAGTTGTATTTACGAACATTATTTCAATTCTTATAAAGTTACTTAATTTCTTTTAACCTATCTAATAACAAGCACTTAAGTTTTTTTAAAATATATTTGTATATATTATATATATTCGTATATTTGAGTGTTAGCGGCAAGCATAACCGAGACCGTGTAAAATGAACGAAATAACAACAAAAGACATTTGAAAGACCAACCCTTGACAACCTAAAACGGATTACTATTGACTTGCTTTTGAACGACAAAACTTCGTAATTCATAGACAATTAACTGAATATACCAAAACAAATAACATTTTGAATTTAGAAGAATATACATATTATCGAACAGGTTCTACAAAAATTCCAGTGGTTATTCGAAATATGTTTTTTAAACCTTTTATATCCTCTTCTCTCAAATCATTTTGGAAATTTTGGAATCCAACTTGGGGATATTTTCTTCTGTTTTATTGCTATAAACCAATCAAAACCATTTTCCCAGCTTGGGTAGCTTTGATTGCAACTTTTATAGTAAGTGGATTGGCTCACGATATAATTTATATAATTCCAATGATGATTAAAGAAATCAAGTTTGTATTTCCTTTTATTACAGTTTGGTTTTTCATAATCTCAATTGGAATTTTATTGTCTGAATACCTTCAAATTAATTTTAGAAAAACTAACTTAAAGTTTCGACCAATTTTTCATTTGAGTTATCTTATTATTACTTTTATCTTGACAAGATTTATTGACTTGCTAATTGCTAAACTTATCTAAATATTTAATAATGAAAGGTTGACAAACGAAATTATGAAATTCAATTTACTTTAAAACTTATGGATATTTAATAACACAAAGAACGATATAAACTAACGCAACAAAATATTTTAAATTAAACAAAATGCCAGCCGCTAACAAGGTATTGCCAAAAGCGGGGCTGAAAGTTCAAACTTCAACTTTTGTACTTCTATTCCGCAAAAACCATTTTTTATTTGCTTTGAAAAATGTAAATTAGCAAACAAAAAATGGTTTTGCTAACTGCGGTGCTGAACTCAACATTTGCACTTTGATTTCCCCGCCTTCGGCAATACCCAAAACGTTATCTGTCATTCTTAAATGCATCCCCATCAAAAAACCAAAAAAAATCATAATTTAGCACATTAACAAATTTTAATAATCATAATGGCAAATAACTACGTAAACTTTATTTCAGACGAACACTTAATAAAATGTATTGATATATTATATAATTCTTATTTAAAAGCTAAAGAAAATCTAACAAAAGAAACATTTTACAAAAACAAAATTGATGTAATTAAGCTAACCTTTGATTCAAAATTTAATGAAATTTCTGAAGAAGATCTTATAAATAATGAAATTATAAGACAAGTGGATAAAACGATAACTAATCATATCGGTACTTTTCACGAAAATATATTATCTGGAATTAAAAATTTCGAAAAATTACCCACAGGATGCGATATAAAATCAAATGATAATAAGATATTTATAGAACTAAAGAATAAATTTAATACTGTTAAAGGGGAAGATTCTAGAAGTATTTTTATTAAACTTAAAGAATTAACTGATAAAAATCCTGGTTCAAAAGGATATTACGCAAGAATACTTGATACTAAAAAAACAAATAAAAATTGGGAACTTTCTTATAAAAAGGTTAAATACAAAGATCCTTCAATTTACATTATTTCTGGTGACGAACTATACAAGTTAATGACAAAAGAGGAAAATGCTCTTTTTCAATTATACAAAATATTACCAAAAGCTATTGATGATTATTTAAAATCAATTGAAAAAGATAAAACCGTAAAAGAAAATTCGGCTTTAGATGAAATTTCATCTGAAACCGAAAAATCTAAACGTACTATTCTTGACCAAATAACTTTTGAAAATTATAGTTATTATTTAGGATTTGATAAGTTGTAATATTTATTCAAGAAGTTTATAATTGAATAACCAACCTCACAACCCAAATTTACAGGAACAGCATTTCCAATTTGCTTGTATTGTTGAGCCATAGGACCAGCAAATTCCCAATCATCTGGAAATGTTTGTATTCTTGCATATTCACGTACTGTAAATGGACGAGTTTCGTCTGGATGACATCTTTCGGTTTGTTTCTGTGCAGGGCTACAAGTTAAAGTCAAACAAGGTTCGTCCCAACCAATCCGTCTTGCCATTCCAGTTTTTCCACCACCTAAATAAAAACTTGCACCCATAAATTCTTTTTGAATGTCAATAGGTAAATCTCTCCAATATCCTTTTGGCGGAACTAAATCCAAAACACTCTTTTTGCTTTCTGGATATTTCGCACCTGGAGATATTGGAACATTGCAATCAAACAACTCTCCTTTTTTAAGAGCATCTTTAAGATTATAGATTTTTTTATAAGGTTTTGGATACTCATATTTCAAATCAATATCCTTACGAATACCAACTAAAATTAATCGCTCTCTTTTTTGTGGAACTTTGTAGTTAATCGCTTTTAATACTTCTACTGGAACAACATAGTAGCCAATTTCATCCAAAATAGAAATCATTCCTTTTAGAGTATTTCCATTATCGTGACTTAATAGACCTTTTACATTTTCTCCAATACAAATTGGTGGATTAACTTCTTTTACAACACGAGCAAATTCGTAAAATAAAGTACCTCTTGCATCTTCAAGCCCTAATCTTTTACCTGCATAACTAAAAGCTTGACAAGGAAATCCACCAGTTACAACATCTACTTTATTATGATATTCCGAAAAGTTGAAATTTTTAATATCACCCTCTAAAACATTCCAATTTGGACGATTTTTTCTTAAGGTTTCACAAGCGTGTTTGTCAATTTCATTTAAAGCGACACATTTTAAACCAGCCTTTTCCATTCCAATAGCCAAACCACCAGCACCAGCAAATAATTCTAATACTGCATAGTCATTAGTTGGCTCTACAAAATTTGAAACATCATCTTTTACATCACTATTAAAAAATTCTGTAAATAATGTTTCAACTTCTTCTTTTTTATAAACTCTATAGTTGCTCATCGGTTCACGAACAGCCGACAATTTTCCTTCTTCGTCCCATCGACGTAGCGTTTTAGTACTTTTGTTAAGTAACTTCGCTGTTTCTGAAATAGTTAAATATTCACTCATAACCAAATTGTACAACATTAGACATTGGTTACAAATTTAATGTAAAAAAATTGAATCTACCAAAATAAAAATGAAAAAAAGAACGACAGATAACAAGGGTTTGGCGCAATGGCGGGTTAAGGCTAAAATTAAAGTTTCGGCTTTCTATTCCGCAAAAGCCAATTATATTGACTTTTTTTCTTAAATTTATTCAATTAATTGGCTTTTGCTTACTGTGTCGCTAAATTGAAACTTTTCGCTTCAATTTCCGCCACTGACGCCAAGCCCCGAAACGTTAGCGGTAATTTTACGAAAACGACATAAATACTAAAAAACAATCCGATGAAGCTATAAGTAACTGTTTAAAAATAAAAACAGAAATAAATCATTACTCTCAAAAGTTATGATGATTTGTATTTATCAACAATTTAAAATTTACAACAATGACACAGTTACAAATGATTAACAAAACCAAATCAATAGCTCAACAAGACGAAAATGTTTCCGCAGTTTTTATGTACGGTTCATTTACTAAAAATGAAGGCGACAAATATTCTGACATCGAATTTTACATCTTTCTAAAAACCAAAGAAAACTTTTCGGCTGAAGAATGGGTAAACCAAGTTTATCCTGTCGCTTTATATTTCATTAATGAATACGGAAGTGAAGTCGCTATTTTTGAGAATATGATTAGAGGCGAATTTCATTTTTTAAAAACAGACGAAATAAAAATCATTAAATCGTGGGAAGGAATTGTTGCGTTCAGTGATTTTGACCAAATGAATTTAATTGACAAAGACGGACTTTTAACGGAAACGCTAAATCAAATCAAAGTAAAATTCCCTGATAGAACCACAGACGAAAATATTTTGTGGCTAAGCCAATCATTACTGAATGTTATACTGACAACAAGCAACTTAATTAAGCGAGAAGAATTTGCTCATGCTCATCATAGTTTATCAAATGTTCAGAAATATTTGCTTTGGCTTATTAGAGCAAGAACAAACAAAACCCAACATTGGGAAAGTCCAACTAAAAGTCTTGAAAAGGATATTGATACGACTTGGTATTTTGCGTATAAAACAGTAACATCGGATTTAAATCCTAAAAATATAATTTTAGCTTTTGAAAACTCATTAAATTTATCGGAAAAACTATTTGACGAACTAAATATTGAACCAAAAATGAAAGAAATCCTACATGAAATAAGAAAAAACTACCGCTAACATCGGTTTGGCGAAATGGCGGGTTATGGGAAATATAGAAAGTTCGTACATTTTTTGTCGCAACAGCTTTTTATATTTCCTTTTTTGTTAATTTAGTAAATAATAAAAAGCTGTTGCTCAAGTTAGTGAAAGATTGAAAGTATTGGCTTTCTAATCCGCCACTATCGCCAAGCCGCGGCCCGTTATCTGCAAGCAATCCAAAAATCCGCACAAATGAAAATTGGAAAAAAATTTAATGAATTAGAGTTTTCTGAATATTTGTCTATAATTGAAAACAATAAAAAATATAGTGATTTTAATACTCTTGGATTATATCGTTCTTTATTAGAAAATGAAAAGCTAGAAATTTCACAAAAATTAAAAATAAGAGACTTTGCTAATAGTTATTTCCAAAAAACGTTTGACTTTTTACAAATAAAAGATCCATTAACATATCTAAAAGTAAAAACAATTGGTGAAGATTTAACAAAAGGAGATGAAGAAAATTTATGGAATATCATAAAAGAAAACCAACAAAAAATATTAAAAGATAAGAGAATAAAACACCGAAATTTTGGTGATTATTCTAAACATAACTGTGGATACGATGATTGTATTTGGAATGGTTTAATGATAAGGCAAAATTCTTGGCTTGTTGAATCAAATATGCATTTCAAAGATGACAAAATAAAATATCAACAAAAAATAAAATCAGAAAGAAGAAAATCAGAGCGTAAAAACGAATATAAAATAATTCGTGATAATCTTAATGGATAATCTTGCCTGCAGATAACATAGTATTTGCGAAAAAACGGGCTGAAAGTAAACTTTCATCCCTTATTTTTCCGCTCGCAAAATTGCTTTTCTTAAAACAATAAACTAATTTAGTTTCAGAAAAGAGCAATTTGCTTGAACGTACGAACTTGAACTTCGTTCAATTTCTCTCCCGTTCTTCGCAAATACTCGGCTCGTTATACGCAATTGCAGTTTCGGGCATCCGATTTTTTCGAACGATTTTTTATCTCAA
>NZ_RDOJ01000024.1 GCF_003687725.1 Faecalibacter macacae | reverse complement strand
TTTATGCACTAATTAAAAATCAAAATATTTATAAAAATAACTTGGTTTTGTCATAGAAATCAGAATGACATAAAAAAAATGAGTTCAATTAATATTGAACTCATTTCATCTATTTTATTAGATATTTCTATCCGTGAATTGCTTCTTTATTTCCGTAAGATTGAATTAATTCTCCTTCAAAAGTTAACCATTCATTCCAACGTTTGTCCACATCAACATCCGTAGATAATTTACGAGCAAAGTTTAAAAAAGTTGTGTAATGATTCGCTTCAGAAACCATTAAATCATAATAGAATTTAGCCAATTCTTCGTCATTAATATTCTGTGATAAAACACGAAAACGCTCACAGCTTCTCGCTTCAATCATCGCAGCAAATAATAAACGATCAATAAAAGCCATATTACGAGAACCATCTTTTTTACAAAACTTCATTAATTGACCAACATAATCATCTTTACGTTCGCGACCTAAAGTATAACCACGTTGCTGAATAATTTCTACAACCATTTTGAAATGTTGCATTTCTTCAATAGCAATGTCAGACATTTCTTGAATAAATTCGTCGTGTTCAGAATTATATGCAATCATTGTAATGGCATTTGTAGCAGCTTTTTGCTCGCACCATGCATGATCTGTTAATATTTCTTCTAAATTTCTTTCAGCGATATCGGCCCAACGAGGATCCGTTAATAATTTTAATCCTAACATCAATGATACTTTTAATCTTGTGCAAAAATAGAACTTTCAAAATAGAATTCAGAATGGGTTAAGAATGTTTAACCATTCTAATTTAGTTTTGTGTTAAAGTATATACGAATTGAATTATTTTTCCATTCTGTTTTACTTGTACCACACGTTCTATTTGATTTACTAATCCAGTTGGTTCAAATGTTTGATTTCCCCAAGCTTTCATTTCATAATCAGATCCAGTTTGTTTACTTCTGTAAGAATCTATAGTTTTATGATTCATCATTTTTACAGAATTATCTTCCATTTCAGTACTATACTTTTGTGTAAAGTTAAAACTAGATTTTCCGTCAATTTCAGCATAAACAATTTCATCTTCAACGGCAGTAAAGGTATTTTTCATGGGATTGAAAAATAAATTCATCATTTGCTCCTTGTCTTTAGAACTAAATTCTTGTCCAAAAAACATATGAAACATTTGTACAAAATATAAAGATGATTTTGATGCTAAATCTTCGTAATTGGTAGTTTCATCTTCATATATTTTTTGATATGCTGCAGCATAATCTTGGATAACTTCGTCGTAATTACTTACTTCACCTAAAACATAATTTTCGTCTGTACGATAGTTGATTTTTACATTTTCTGTTGGAAAAGTATATGTTTTGCCTTCATCATTATTTTTAAAAAATAACATGGGCTGACTTTCCCATTCGAATAAATTAAAACCTTCACCTTCGCTATATAAAGTAAGTTTTATTGGAATATGTTGTTCAATTTCAACATTAACTTCTTCACCATCTTGCACCAATTTTTTCATAGTCAATTGGTAATTATATGGCGTGTCAGTTTTAAACTGTGGTTGAACAGTTACCATATTTCCTGACTTTTTAATTTGCGCTAAGCCAGTCGTATAAAATAATGCGATTGCAAGTAAAGTATATAATTTTTTCATGTTTCAGTTTTCTGATTTTAAAGATAAATTAATTCTTAAAACTTTAAAATGTTTAGAGTGACGAAATAATTTGAAAAAGGATTAAACAATTTTTTTCTCCACCATTTCTAACATTACATCAGAAGCGTGTTTAAAAGTTGGTAATTGTTCAATTAAACTTCCTGCACCTTTTTTGTTTACTTTAAATGTTAAATCCTTTTCAGTTGTAAACAATAAAGCATTTGTAAAAGGATTTTTGATATAAGAACTTAAAATCAAAAATGTCTGTTCGATACTATGAAATCGTTCTACTTCTTCAGTTTTGTAACGAAAAGTAAATGCGAAATCATACGAGTTATCTTCTAAAAGACGTAAGCGAACAAAAATATTTTTTAAATCAGTATCACCAATCGTTTTGGCCATTGTAAGTTTAGCAAAAGTTCCGTTTTGTATACTTGATTTTACTTGTTCGTAGAATTCTTCAAATTCAGTTTGATAAGACATTGATATAATTTTAGGCTACAAAATTACATTAAAATAGGGGATAAGCTATCTACATTAATTAATATTCTGAATAAAGAAACAGAAAGCTTAATTTTGCAGCATGAAGAAAATGCTGATAATAGGTTTAGTTTGGCCCGAGCCAACATCGTCTGCCGCAGGAACAAGAATGTTACAATTGATTGATTTATTTCTGACAGAAAATTATGATATCACTTTTGCTTGTGCAGCTTCTAAATCGGCTTATAGCTTTCCTCTTCAGACCAAAAATGTAAAAGAAGTTGAAATTCAGTTGAACGATGAAAGTTTTAATACATTTTTAAAAGAATTGAATCCAAATGTTGTGATGTTTGATCGTTATATGGTCGAAGAACAATACGGATGGCGCGTTGCAATGGAATGTCCAAATGCGTTGAAAATTTTAGATACTGAAGATTTACATTTTTTACGATATGCACGACAAGAAGCGATTAAAAAAGGAGTTGAATTTTCGAACCAACTTTTATATTCAGATCATGCAAAACGAGAAATAGCTGCAATTCTACGTTCAGATATTACGTTATTAATTTCTAAAGAAGAAAAGGATTTATTGATCAATCAATTCAATATTAATCCAAGTTTATTGTATTATTTACCATTTTTAGAAAATGAAATAACTTCGGATAATGTTGCGACTTGGAAATCGTTTGTAGAACGTCAACATTTTATGTTTATTGGAAATTTTATTCATGAACCAAATTGGAATTGTGTACAGGTTTTGAAGACAAGAATTTGGCCTTTAATTAAGAAAGAATTGCCAAAAGCAGAACTTCATATTTATGGTGCGTATGCAACACAGAAAGTAAATCAATTACATAATCCGAAAGAACGTTTCTTTATTAAAGGTCGTGCGGAGGATGCGCAAGAAACGATGTCTAATTATAAAGCGTTATTGGCTCCAATTCAGTTTGGTGCGGGAGTGAAAGGGAAATTTGTTGATGCGATGCAGACAGGGACGCCAAATGTAACTACAAAAGTAGGTGCAGAAGCGATGCAAAATGGATTGGATTGGAATGGTTTTGTGACTGAATCTGATGAAGAATTTGCAGCTAAAGCAATAGCTTTATATAAGAACGAAGAACTTTGGGAAACTGCTCAAAATAATGGAATAAAGATTTTAAATATCAATTATGGAAATATAGAATTTAAGACAGAATTTATGTCTTATTTAAATGCGATAGAAAAGTATTTAGAACTTCACAGACAACAGAATTTTTTCGGACAAATCTTACAACATCATACCAATCAAAGTACAAAATATATGTCGCTTTGGATTGAACAAAAAAATAAAAACCTTCCGAAATAGGAAGGTTTTTATTTATGGTAATTTGATATTATTGATAATAAAATCAATGTCTTTTTTTCCTTTTTTAAACGTTTCATCCGTTCCGAAATTAATCATTTTATAAAGGAAACTTTCAGATCTGAAAATGTTAATTAGCATATGAAATTTAATGTCATTTTCTTCATCGTAATAACTGAATTCTCTCTGAGTAGTTTCGAATCCTGAAGTTGTTTTAAATTTTTTAGAATTTAATAACTTATATTGAGCCAATTCATTAAAATCATTTAAAGCATATTCTGCGTTAGATTCGATATCCGTTTTTAATTCTGCTAATTCGATTTCATCTACATGTTCAAACATTACATATCCGTAAATTTCTTCTGTATTATGTTCCCATTGTGCAGAAGCTAAAGCATTTGCACCAAGTGTTCTTTGCCAATTTTGTGGTAAAGTAATTGAATAATTTTCAGCTCCTTTTAAGGTAGTTTGTGCAAATGTAGAAATACTAAATGCTACAATTAAAATAGTTGATAGTAAGAGTTTTTTCATTAAAATTGATTTGATATAAAAGTATAAAAAAAAGCACCTTGATAAACAAAATGCTTTTAAATATTTAATATTTTTATTTCTATTTAGTAGAACAAGAATTTGATTGAGCTGAACAAGCTGAAGTTCCTTCAACCAATTTCACACCTTCAACTTCTTTAATTTTTCCGAATCCACCTGCAACATCAATTAAGTTTTCGAATCCACGAGCACGTAAAATTGAAGCGAAAATCATAGAACGGTATCCACCAGCACAATGTACCAAATAAGTTTCTTCAGTATCTATCAATTTCATTGATTCGTTGATGAAATCTAAAGGAGCAGTAATAGCACCTTCTACATGTCCTGCAGCAAATTCACCTGGTTTACGAACATCTAAAACTTTTAATTCAGTTTCGTCAACTAATTCAACAAACTCTTCTGGAGAAACAGAAACGATTTCATCAAATTCTTTTCTTGCTTCAACCCAAGCTTCAAATCCACCTTTTAAGAAACCGATTGTATTATCGTAACCAACACGTGCCAAACGAGTAATAGCTTCTTGCTCTACACCTTCTTCAGCAACGATTAAAATTGGTTGTTTAATGTCTGTAATTAAAGTACCAACCCAAGGAGCAAATTGTCCTTTGATACCGATACTAATAGATCCTGGAACAAAACCAGCTGCAAAAGTTTGCGGATCACGAACGTCTAAAATTAAAGCTTCAGTTTCTTCTGCAACTTGTACAAATTCGTCTGGAGTTAAAGCACGAGAACCTCTTTCTTTAATAACTTCTAATGATTCGTAACCACCTTTGTTTAACATTACATTTTCTGGGAAATAGAATGGAGGAGGCATTAATCCTGAAGTTAATTCAGTAATAAATTCTTCTTTAGTCATGTTAGGATTTAAAGCGTAATTCACTTCTTTTTGGTGTCCTAACGTGTCAAAAGTTTCTTTACTCATATTTTTACCACAAGCCGAACCAGCTCCGTGAGCAGGGTAAACAATAACATTGTCTGCTAAAGGCATAATTTTTTCACGTAAAGAATCGAATAAGAATCCCGCTAATTTCTCTTGCGTTAATTCAGTATCTAATTTTTGAGCTAAATCCGGACGACCAACATCACCGATAAATAAAGTATCACCAGTAAAAATCATTTTGTCTACACCGTTCTCATCTTTTAATAAGTAAGTTGTAGATTCCATTGTATGTCCAGGTGTATGTAAAGCTGTAATTGTAATATTTCCTAATTGGAAAACTTCTCCGTCTGTTGCAATATGTGCATCAAAAGCTGGAGCAGCAGTAGGACCATAAACGATAGTAGCACCAGTTTTTTGAGCTAAATCTAAGTGTCCAGAAACGAAATCAGCATGGAAGTGAGTTTCAAAAATGTATTTAATTTTTGCTCCATCCTTTTCTGCTTGATCTACGTAAGATTGGGTTTCTCTCAAAGGGTCAATAATAGCAACTTCTCCGTTACTTTCAATATAGTATGCTCCTTGAGCTAAACATCCAGTATATATTTGTTCGACTTTCATCTTTGATTATTTTGTTAGTGTAAAATTACGAATTAATTAGTTAGTGATATGTAAACTATGTTACAAAACCATCTATTGTATGATTAGTAAACTCTATTTTAATTGAAAATAAATAGGTTACTTCTTTGGTGTTAAATTAATAAATAGTTCGGATCCTGATCTTGGTTTGATTGAATTATAACAATCTTCCATGACATGGATGTTGAATTGTTTAGAGAATAAATCTAAATATTCCTCTTTTGAGCCTCCAAATGGAGGAGTTGGATTACCAAAATTAGTGTTGAATAATAGACCGATTAATTTTCCATTCGGATTGATTATTTCATACATTTTATTCGCATAATCAGTTCTTAAATCTGGATTTAATGCACAGAAAAAAGTTTGTTCTATTACTAAATCAAAGGAATCATTCAATTCAAAAAAATCTTGATTAAGAATTTTGATTTCAGAATTATTTTTAAATTTTTCTTGTAAATCTTGTACCAAAACATCAGAAATATCAATCAACGTAATATTGGTAAAACCTTTTTCTAAAAGATAATCTGCTTCATAAGCATTTCCACAACCAGGAATTAAGATTTTGATATTTTTATTCGTGATTTGATCTATGTATTCTTTTAAAGGAGTTGATGGGCCTTTTAAATCCCAACCTGTTTGATTAGTAGAATATCTTTCATTCCAAAATGAAGCGTTAAAACACATAAATTATCCAATTATAAATTCTTCAATAAAAATAAATATAGCCATTACAATAATAAAGTAGGCAAATGTTTTCTTTAGTAATACTACTGGTAAAAATTTATTGACATACGTTCCAATGATAATTCCAGCCATTGCGATACTTAAAAATACCAATAGAAATGACCAATCAATAGTAATTTTAGTTGCATCTCCTAAGAAAAATCCTGTTAAAGAATTTAAGGCGATTATGACCAATGAAGTTGCTGAAGCACGCTTCATATCTAATTGGGCAATAACCATTAATGCGGGTACAATTAAAAAACCACCACCAGCACCAACTAATCCTGTTAAAGCTCCTATAAAAAATCCTTCGGATAACATTAAAGGATGAAATTGGGTTGATTTATTTCTGATTCTTCGTTCTTTTTTGTTAGATAACATAGATGTTGCAGCTAAAATCATTAGTGCAGCGAAAAGACCAAACATTCCCATACGACGTGTAAATTCAAAATTATTGATTTCGAATAATACATCAGGTAATGCAGGAACTACAAATGCACGAGTAATTGTAATACCAATAACAGCTGGTAATCCAAAATTTAATACTGCTTTCCAATCAACCATTTTGTTTGTAGCTTGTTTAAAACCACCTACCAAACCTGTTGATCCTACGATAAATAGAGAATAGGCTGTTGCTATTTTTTCATCAAAATGAAAAATATAAGCCAAAATAGGTACAGCTAATATAGAACCACCGCCGCCTAAAACGCCCATGATTAATCCAATAAATAATGCTCCGATGTATCCGAAAATTTCAATCCACTGCATGAAAATCAATTTGTACAAATCTAAAATCAATAATAGAAAAAATAGTATAAGAATATTAATAAATTTTACGTTATTTTATTGAAAATAAGTTCTATTAAGCTAGTAGACTTTGTAATTTTATGCATAATTAACTAAATTGAATACATTTGTATGTAACAAATATTACTTTATAACTACTAATAATATTGTACACTAAATAATTAGAAATTAATTACCAAATGAAAAAACTACTATTGTCTTTACTATTTGCCGGAGGTTTGGTATTCGGACAAAAGATCGAATTTGAGGAATATAAGTTACCTAACGGGATGCATGTTATTTTACATCAAGATAATTCTGCTCCAGTTATTACAACTGGTGTAATGTATCACGTTGGTTCTAAAGACGAACAGGTTGGTAAAACTGGTTTTGCTCACTTTTTCGAACACTTATTATTTGAGGGAACAACAAACATCCAAAGAGGTGAATGGTTTAAAATTGTATCTTCTCACGGAGGTTCTAACAATGCAAACACTACAACAGATAGAACATATTACTACGAAACTTTCCCGTCAAATAACTTAGAATTAGGTTTATGGATGGAATCAGATCGTTTATACCAACCAATTATTAATCAAATTGGTGTTGATACACAAAAAGAGGTTGTAAAAGAAGAAAAACGTTCACGTTTAGATAATCAACCATATGGAAAATTCTCTTACGGAGAAGCAGTTAATCCTCACGTATTCAAAAAACACCCTTATAAATGGTCGGTTATTGGATCGTTTGAAGATTTAAGTAGCGCAACTTTAGAAGATTTTCAACACTTTAGCAAAAAGTTTTATGTTCCAAATAACGCAGTTTTAGTTGTTGCTGGAGATTTTAAAAAAGATGAAGCTAAAAAATTAATTGATAAATATTTCACAAAAATTCCTCGCGGAAATGATGTTGTAAAATCATTCCCAAAAGAAGAAGAGCAGAAAACTGAAGTACGTGCAACGGAATATGATTCTAATATCCAAATTCCATTATTTGCAATCAATTACCGTACACCTGGAAATACAACAAAAGATGCATACGCATTAAGTATGTTATCAGATTATTTATCTGGAGGTAAAAGTTCAGTATTATACAAAAAATATGTAGATGAGCGTAAGGAAGCTTTACAGATTTTCGCATTTAATCGCGGAATGGAAGATTACGGAATCTATACAATTGGTATTTTACCACAAGGTGATGTGCCTTTTGAAAAATTAGAAAAAGACTTACAAAAAGATATTGAGAAAGTACAAAACGAGTTAATAACTGAAAAAGACTATCAAAAAATCTTAAACGGTATCGAGAATCGATTTGTAGCTTCTAAATCAGGAGTTCAGAATATTGCACATGCATTAGCAGATGCATATATGTTAGGTGGAAATACAAATTTAGTAAACGAAGAGTTGGACATTTATCGTTCAATTACACGTGAAGACATTAAAAATGTTGCAAATAAGTATTTAAACAAACACCAAAGAATTATTATTAACTACTTACCAGAATCTGCAAAAGAAGCGAAATAAGTATTAAACAACTGAATTTAGAATTATGAAAACGAAGATATTAACTCTTGCTTTTGCATTTTTTGCAATTTCGTTACAAGCTCAACAAACTATTCCAATGCCAAAACCAGGTCCAGCACCTACTATTAACCTTGGAAAACCAAATGAATTTACATTAAAAAATGGATTAAAAGTTATTGTAGTAGAAAACCACAAATTACCTCGTGTTTCTGCAACTTTAACTATTGATAATCCTCCATTCGGACTAGGAACTAAGAAAGGAACTGAATCTTTATTAAGTGAAATGCTTGGTACTGGAACTAAATCTATATCAAAAGATGATTTTAATGAGCGTATCGAGTTCTTAGGAGCTTATGTAAATTTATGGGAAAGTGGTGCTTCTGCAAGTTCGTTAAAAAAATATTTTAATGAAGTTTTCGGTTTTATGGCTGATGGTGCATTAAATCCAAACTTTACTGAAGCTGAATTTGAAGCTGTAAAAGCAAGATATATTGAAGGATTAAAATCTAACGAAAAATCTGTAGAAACTGCTGCTGCTCGTGTACGTGATATTTTAATTTACGGAAAAAATCACCCATTTGCAGAATACGATACACAAGAACAAATTGAAGCGATTACGTTAGCAGATGTTCAAGATTACTACAATACATATTACAAACCTAACAATGCGTATTTAATTGTTGTTGGTGATATTACAACAAAAGAAGTAAAGAAATTATCTGAAAAATTATTCAATAATTGGAAAAAAGGAGATTTAAACATTCCTGCTTTACCTACTGTTGCTAATGTAACTAAGACAGAAATTGATATTATTGATATGCCAAATGCAGTACAATCTGTTGTTGGTTTAGGTTACCCAGTTCAGTTAACTAAAAATGATCCAGATTACTACGCTGTTCAGGTTGCTTCTTCAATTTTAGGAGGAGATTTCAATTCGAAATTAAACATGAATTTACGTGAGGCGAATGGTTGGACATATGGAGCACGTGGTGGAGTTTCTGATTCTCGTTTTGTTGGTCGTTTTACAACAAATGCAACAGTACGTAACGATGTTACCGATGGAGCAGTGAAAGAAACTTTAAAAGAAGTTCGTTCAATGACGACAGATAAAATTGATGCAAAACAATTAGAAGAAGTTAAAGCTAAATTTTTAGGAAACTTTATTTTAACATTAGAGCGTCCAGAAACTGTAGCAAATCAGGCATTAACTATCAAAACTAATCAATTATCTCCTGCGTTTTATTCAGATTATATCAAGAATATTAATGCGGTAACGGTTGATGATGTATTAAGAGTTTCTAAAAAATATTTCCGTCCAGATCAAACAAAAATTATTGTAACAGGTAAAGCTGAACAAATTGCTGATGGATTAGAAAAATTAGGTTACCCAGTTAATTACTACGATAAATACGGAAATAAAACAGCTAAGCCAGCTCCATCTGCTGTAAAATCTGATAAAACAGTTCAACAAGTTGCTGATGCTTATATTGCTGCAATTGGAGGTAAAGATAAAGTTGCTAAAATTTCAACTTTAAAGCAAACGGGTGCTGTAGAAATCCAAGGTATGAAAGGTGATTACATCAATTACGCAAAATCTCCGAACAAAACTTCTGTTGTCATGAAAATTATGGGAATGGAAATTGTTCAAGCCTTTGATGGTGAAAAAGCTTTCGCAAAGCAAGGTACACAAGTTTCTGAAGTTACAGATGGTTTGCCTCAATTAAAAATTACAAACACGTTATTTTTACCTTTATCTGAAGGATATAAATCTGCTGAAGTTCAAGGAGAAGTTTCAGAAAACGGAAAAAAATACACAAAAGTTTACGTGAAAGATTTACGACGTACAGATTTTTATGATGTTGCAACTGGATTATTAGCAAAGTCTGAAATTACACAAGACACGCCAATGGGACAAATGAACATGATAACAACTTTTGATGCGTACAAAGAGTTTGAAGGAATTAAATTTCCTACAGTTTTATCTAACGAAGTTGGTCCACAAAAAGTTAATGTAACTGTGGATAAAGTAGAAGTTAACAAAAACGTTACTGATGCTAACTTCAAATAATTAGAATTACATTCTTTTTAAATATTTTTAAAGGTCTTGCAGAATCTTCTGTGAGGCCTTTTTTATACGATTTTATAAAGTTTTTCGTTTAAATGTTGTATGAATCAAACAAATGAAACAAATTATTTTTGCTTTTTTAATGTTAATTTCAAACGTATTAATCGCTCAAAATACGTTTATTTATCAATTAACTCCAATGGTAAAAGCAGAGTCAGAAATTCAATCAGGACCTGCTGCAGATTTATTCAAATCGACATCAGATCCAATTCAATATTCATATTTAATTCAGGATGATAAGGCAAGTTTTAAACCCGAATTAAAAATTAATAATTCGCAAACCAATCAAATAGACTTATTACAAATTTCGGTAAAATCTCTTGGTGAGTATTTTTATGATTATAACAACAAATTGATAGAGAATAAAGTAGAATTATTAGGTAAAGAATATATCGTAACATCAAATTTTAATGATTTGCATTGGATTGATACAAATGATACAGAAGTAATTAATGGTTATCAAACCAAAAAATATATTACAAAGCGCAAAGAGAAAGGATTGACTAAAGATAAAATATTTACAACTACAATATGGATCGATGAATCATATCCGCAAGATATTGCACCTTTTGGATTGATGGGGTTAAAAGGGTTAATTGTAAAAGTCAATTTTAACGGAGTTAATGATTTGATTTTGGATAAGATTGAAGAGACAAAATTGAAAGAAATACAACCATTAAAAGCTAAAAATAGACTGACAAAAGAAGAATATCAAAAATTGATTGATGATCGAATGGAAACTATTCGAAGCAAAAGACAAGAAAGATTGAATTTTAAAGATTAAAATTTCTTTTTAAAATTGAATTAACCTTATTTTTGAGAAAATTTAAAATAACAATGGCTACAATAAACTGGCAAACTGTAAAAGAATACGAAGATATCACATTTAAGAAATGTGATGGTGTAATGCGTATTGCTTTCAACCGTCCGGAAGTTAGAAATGCTTTCCGTCCAAAAACTGTTTTCGAATTATTAGATGCATTCCAATTAGCGGAAGAAGATCGCGAAGTTGGTGTTATCTTATTAACAGGAGAAGGACCATCACCAAAAGACGGTGGTTGGGCATTCTGTTCTGGTGGAGATCAACGCGTTCGTGGTGCAAAAGGATACGAAGGACAAGACGGTGTAGGTCGTTTAAATATATTAGAAGTTCAACGTTTAATTCGTTTTTCAACTAAAGTTGTAGTTGCGGTTGTAAATGGTTGGGCTGTTGGTGGAGGTCACTCTTTACACGTGGTCTGTGATATGACGTTAGCTTCTAAAGAACACGGAATCTTCAAACAAACGGATGCTGATGTTGCTTCTTTTGATGGTGGTTACGGTTCTGCATATTTAGCAAAACAAGTTGGTCAGAAACGTGCGCGTGAGATTTTCTTCTTAGGATTAAATTATTCGGCACAGGAAGCGTACGATATGGGAATGGTGAACTTAGTTGTTCCTCACGACGAGTTAGAGCAAGTTGCTTTTGATTGGGCGCAAGAAATTTTAACAAAATCGCCAACGGCTATCAAAATGTTGAAATATGCTTTCAACTTAGTAGATGATGGTTTAGTAGGTCAACAAATTTTCGCAGGAGAAACAACTCGTTTCGCTTACGGAACGGAAGAAGCTGTAGAAGGTCGTAACGCATTTTTAGAAAAACGTCCTAGAGACTTTTCTAAATTCCGTTAATCGATTAAAATATAAATGTTATATGCCATTGAAAGAAAACGAAATGCTTATAAAAGAAATTAATCCTTATTTTGAATTAGAAGACATTTCTATTCTAATTAGAAATATCAATAATCATTTTGATAAAATCTATGAACTTGGTGAAAGTTCTGAAAATGGTACAGAAAAAAGAATTGAAATTGTTACAAAACAATCTATAGAATTATTTGAAAAAGTTTTTGAAGATAAGGATGAAAATATTGTTCTTGCTATATTCGAATTTCCTGATCCGAATCCATTCCAAGCTTCAAATAGTTATTTATATACTCAAATAAAAGAATTTTCAAACATTCGAAAAATTGAAAAAAAAGAATTCAATATTCACATCTTAGACTTAAAGTTGAAAGATATAAATTATAAGAATATTTTGAATTCAATTGCAAATACAGAAATGGGCTTTGAACCAGCATTAAGTCAAATCATATATTTTTTCTCTAATGTATCACCAAAAGCTTTTGGAATGTTAGATGATAGAAGTTGTAAAATCAACGGGATATAACATAGTATTTACGAAAAACGGACTGAAAGTAAACATTTTCTTCCTGTTCTTCGCAAATATCCGGCTCGAAAAGCGAAACTGATGAGGTTTCGCTTTTTTATTTGTATAATTTCAGAATCACATTTAGTTTGATTATTTGAAAAGAAGCTGAAACGAGTTCAGCTTGACAAAACTTGTGCAAGTAGAGTGAAATATCCTTTCGTCTGTTCGAGTGAAAATCTTTGATTTTTGTATCGAGAACTAAGGCAAAATACGTCTAACTTCTCGATACAATTTTCTTATTCTTTGAAACGAAAATCACTCGAAGTGACGTAATTTGTAATTCTGAGCTTGTCGGAGAATCTAAAAATAATTACCATTAGTTATGTAATAAGTAACCTTAACAACGTAAATTTACTTAGATTTTATTGATAACATGAGCCAAGAACTAAAAGATTCTTCCGTTTGGAAGAACAAAGAATTTATACCGTTTATCTTTTTACGTTTCTCGTTGATTTTTGCGTTGTTTATCCAAAGTACTTCGGTTGCCTATGAGATTTTCAAAGTCACACAAAAAGAGATTTATTTAGGATTAATTGGATTATTTGAATTTGCACCAATTCTATTGACTGCATTTTACGCAGGTCAATTGGTGGATAAATTAGACAAAAGAAAAATCTTATTAGTTTGTATTTCTTGTTATATGATCACCTCTTTTGTGTTGATGTTTGTCAATTTAGAATCCATTCGTAGTCAAATCGGAATTCCGGTGTATTTAGGTGTATGTTATTTAGCCTTTTTTATTTTAGGATTAACACGAGCTTTCAGTGGACCATCGCTTTTCGCATTGTTAGCCTTAGTTGTTCGCAAAGAAAATTACACGAAAGCAATTCCATTATCGTCTTCTGCTTTTATGATTGGATCGGTATTAGGACCATTAGCAGGAGGATTAATTTTAGCACAATTTGGTATTGAAGCAGCATTAATTACTGCTTTTGTGATTATGTGTATTTCGATGGTGATGATTTTATTGATTTCGCCAAAACCACCTGATAAATCGGAGGCAGAATCCACAGAATCAGCCATGCAACGCATCAAAGAAGGGTTGAAATTTATTTGGGCAACTCCAATTATTTTAGCTGTATTAAGTTTGGATATGTTTGCAGTTTTCTTTGGTGGCGCCGAATCTCTTTTGCCTGCTTTTGTAGAAAAAGTATTAAAACAAGGCCCTGAAACTTTTGGATTTTTACGTTCTGCACACGGAATAGGTTCATTAATTATGATGTTTTTCTTGTCATCTTTACCTTTATTACGAGGAAATGTTGGACCAAAATTATTAGGAGCTGTAGCTTTATTTGGTTTATGTATTATCAGTTTTGGATTGACAAAAAATGTCTATATATGTTTTGCTATTTTACTATTTGCAGGTGCTTTTGATGCCGTTTCGATGGTGATTCGTCAAAGTATTTTACAAATCAAAACTCCTGAAAATTTAAAAGGGCGTGTTTCTTCTGTTAATTCGATTTTTGTTAGTTCATCCAACGAATTAGGTGCTTTGGAAAGTGGTATTGCTGCTACGTTTCTAGGGTTAGTTCCGGCTATAATCTTTGGAGGATCGATGACGATTATTACGGTGATTTTAATTGCAATTTTAATCAAACCAATAAGAAAAGTAGAATTGAACTAATAATCATTGTAAACTAAATTGATTCATTTTATTACCTTATAAAAAATTCAATATAAATGAAATACTTTCTTTTTCTAACGATAATTGTTAGTGTTTTTTCTTGTCAACGCGAGTTAACTCAAGAAGAAAAAGATAAAATTACTCAAGATTCGATTAATCAAATTTGGTTGGCTATGGGTATGAATACGGATTCTACTTTCTCAATCATAAAATACCAAAAAGATTTGTATACTTATGAAAAAGAAAATGATTTATTAGATCCATTTCTTCATGATTTCGATGATTATACATTTATATTTAATTCGAATGATGAAGTTTTTTATTATGAAAATCCATATAAAGATTATTGGTTGTGTGGAACTGCTTCGATTGAATTAAGAAAGAAAAAAATGATTGCTGAATTGTACGAAGTTGAGAAACAAGATTTGAAGAAAATTGATTCAGATACCTTAATTCATTTTATAAAAAAGATCGATTTTAAGAAAACTTCAAATAGTGATTCTTATACAAGTTTAGTTTTAGCAATAGAACCAGAAAAATTGAATTCTGTTTCATTTCTTAAACTAAGAAAATTCCTTTTAGAAAATTCGTATAAATATATTATCAGACCAATTTCTACACGTGAACGATTGGTTTCAAATGCGTTTATCAATGACACTTCAGATGATTTTTCTAAGGTAAATTGGGATAGTATTTATAAACTAGATTATAATCGTTTTCATCCTGAATTAATGGAAAAAGAATAATATTTTTTTGTACTTATTTCAATATCTTATGATGATATAATGCAATCTAGTAATAAATTTAGGATGAAGAACTTTTTCGTTCTGAGCTTGTCGAGGAATCAAATGAATACTTTTTTCTTGATAAAAAAGTATCCAAAAAATCAAGACTATAAATCTATTTGACTAAAATTAAATTCTCATTTCGGAAATGAATTAAATGTCTCGCATTCGCTCGCTAATTCATTTTAATCCTTCGTTCGATTTAACTTCTTAATGTCATAAATTTATATGTCGTTTAAATTTTTATTTGAAAATTATCACAAAGTCAAATTCTTTAAACTATCAACCGTTCCATTATAAATGTTTACATCTACTTTTTCGTTTGTACCTTTTATTTGGCCTTTTTCAGTAAACTGCCAAAAATTCCAATGTGGTTTCATATCTTCTACAAAGAAATTATAATTGGCAATCCAAATGGTATAACCTTCAAAATGTGCACGTAAAAAATCTTCATAATATTTGTCTGAAGTGTAAATGATAGGCTGAATTCCATAATGATCTTCGATTATCGTACACCAATTTTTTAAACCTTCTACCAAACGTTCCATAGATTGTGTACGCGGCATAGTTTCAATATCTAAAACAGGAGGTAAGTCGCCCGATTCTAATTTTACATTCTGAATAAAATTTTGAGCTTGCGCAGTCGAATTTTCATCCGGACGATAAAAGTGATAAGCTCCACGTATAAAATCATGTTGTTTTGCTCCTTCCCAATTTTCATCAAATCGTTTATCCGAATTTATAGCACCCATTGTTGAACGGATGTACACAAAACTAATTGGATAAATGTCGTAAATCATCTTCATTTCAGACCATTCGATTTCTCCTTGGTATTGAGAAACATCCAATCCAAAAGTATTTAAATAATAACGATCCATGACTTCGATATTTCGAATATCGTATTTAACTAAATTGATTTTATTATCCTCGTTTTCTCCTTTAAGTTTACGTTCGGCAACTTTCCACCAATAATTAATACCATGTCGATAATGAAAAGTAAATGCAAGCAACACAATAGTTATAATTCCGAAAATTATTAATTTATAGGGAATACTTTTTTCTTGTTTTTTCTTTGTCGACTTTTTAGCCATTATCATTTAATTCGTTAGAGATACAATAATACTAAGAAAAGATTTACGTTAAAAACGATTTCTTAATTATCTTTGTTCATTATGAAAAAATGGATTCTTGCCGCGCGTTTGCGCACGTTACCACTTTCTTTAAGTGGTTTAATTTTAGCAGGTTTTATTGCGAAATTCGAAGGTTATTACCAACACGATATATTCTTTTTATCGCTTTTAACTACGTTAGCTTTTCAGGTTTTATCAAACTTTGCAAATGATTATGGAGATGGAGTAAAAGGAACAGATGATAATAGAGAAGGAGAGCAAAGAGCAGTAGCTTCAGGTTTAATTTCTCAGAAAGAAATGAAAACAGCAATAGGTATTATGGTTGTATTTTCGTTGGTCTGTATAGCTGCTTTGTTATACGTTTCATTTATTCCTAATCATATTGACTATTTGGTGATTTTTGTTGGTTTGGGTGTTGCGTCAATTTTAGCTGCAATGTTTTATACAATGGGTAAAAAACCCTATGGATACATAGGTCTAGGAGATGTATTTGTATTTATTTTCTTTGGATTAGTGGCAGTTTTAGGAGGAGAATTTTTATATTCAAAATCGTTTAATTGGTGGAATGTTTTACCTGCTGCTTCTATGGGATTTTGGAGTATGGCGGTTCTGAATTTGAACAATATGCGCGATGTAGAAAATGATGTGAAGAATAATAAAATTACAGTAGCTTCTAAATTAGGATTCGAAAAAAGTAAATATTATCAATTAGCTTTAATGACTTTCCCTTTTATATTATCTACGATTTATGTGGCTAATTTACCTGGTAAGGAAGGGAAATTATCAGTATTAGTTTTCTTAATTTTAATTTTCTTAGCAAATTCAGTTCGTAGAGAAATCTATAAAGTGAAAGAGCCAAAAGAATATGATCAGTTCTTAAAACCAGTTTCAATGATGGCCTTATTCTTCGCAATCTTATTAGGTTACGGATTAGTTGGTTTTGGTTTTATAGATACATTAGTTCAATAAAAATAAATCATAAAATACTATGAAAGTACAATACTTAGGACATGCTTCCCTTTTGATAGAAGCAAATGGAAAATCTATTGTAGTTGATCCATTTATTACACCAAATGAGTTAGCAAAGAATATTGATTTTGCTAATTTAAAAGCGGATTATATTGTTATTACTCATGCGCATCAAGATCACGTATATGATGTGGAAGAATTAGCAAAAAACACTGGGGCTTTAATTATTTCTAATGCAGAAATTGCTGGTTATTATGGAGCAAAAGGTTTGAATGCACACGGTATGAATACAGGTGGAGTATATGAATTTGATTTTGGTAAAATTAAATCAACAATTGCTTTTCACTCTTCATCTTTTGCTGACGGAACTTACGGTGGTGATCCTAATGGGTATATTATCGAAGCTGAAGGGAAACGCATTTACATTGCTGGAGATACTGCTTTAACTTATGAAATGAAGTTGATTCCGGAAATGGTTGGTGAAATTAATTTAGCTGTTTTACCAATTGGAGATAACTTTACGATGGGAGCGAAAGACGCTTCTATTGCTGCCGAATTTGTACAAGCAACAAAAGTTTTAGGATATCATTTTGATACTTTTCCTCCAATTAAAATTGATAAAGGAATTGCAAAATCTGTTTTCTTTAATAAGAATATCGAATTAGTTTTATTAGAAATCGGAGAAGATTTAACGGTTTAAAATAAAGTTTAAAACATAAAAAAAATCCTGTTAGAAATTCTAACAGGATTTTTTGTTTTTATTGAATTGCTCCAAGTGTTGGATTTGTTCCTCTTGGAATTCCGTAATAATCTTTTGGGTATTGTTGGGCGATACTCACTTTTCCTGCATTTAAAGCTGGAGAATTTTCACCAACTTTTAATTTGTTTGATGTATATGTTCCATCAACAAACAAAGGATCTCCAACGATAGAATTTGTAAAACCAGCAGCAGTTAAGACATTTAATTCTGCTGTATTTACATTCTTAAATAAATTGGTATCAAAATTATAATTAAAAGCTGCGCCGTCTTTTTTGTCTAAAAAAACAGCATTTGGCGTTCTTTGGTTATAAAAAATACAATTTGCAAATGTTGCTTGTGTTAACGCATTAGTCGTTTGGTCGATATAATTACTTAGATATAAACTATACGCTGGTCCAGCTGTACCAATCATATTAAAATAATTAGCAAAAGTAGAGTGGTAGAAGGTATATTCTCCACCATTTTCAACTGCAAAAGCGGCTAAATTAGCATTATTTACGATTAAGTTATAACCGTTAATTTTCGCATTATTAGCTAAAATTCCGTACGATTGATTATTTACAACAAAGGAATTATTAATAGTTAATTGCGCTTCATTTACATTTAAACCTGTATCTGCACCAATAATTTTTGCGTAATTAATGTTAGAAACACTATTTTGTTTTAACTCAATTTTATTCCATTGATTTGGTAACGAATCATATTTTGTGTCGTGACGAGATGATCTAAATTTAACTTCGTTTCCTAACGAGCCGTTTACATTTAAAGTAGCATTATTATCAATTATTAAACTTGCACCTCTTTTAAAATAAACTTTAGTACCTGCATCAATCGTAAGATTATTAGTAATTGTAAGATTACCTTCTATGACTTGTGCTTCGTTCGAATTCCAGTTAGCTGAACTTAATGTTGCATTTGCTGTATGAATTTGAGCTTTTTCAATCCAAGAAATTAATTTTACGTGTTGTTGATTTTGTGTTGTTTCAACCAAAATTTCATCATCATAAAAAGGATTAATAGGAGCTTCATCAGCTTCAATTTCTACAAAAACGAATAAACTATCATTTTTACGAATTGGTATATTAGTAAAGGTTGTACCAGCCTGTCCATCTACATTGATGTTGAAGTAAGAATTCTCGCCTTTTGCCAAAGCAATACGTGGAATTACTAAATCTTTATCATCTGGATTGTATATTTTTAAAACGTAAGTTTCAGATTTTGAGTGGTTATAAACCGTGTCTACCGAAATAGTATCTGTGTTAAAACGTAAATCAGAAGAGATTGGGTCGAAATCGAAATCTTCTCTACACGATTGGAAAGCGACTAAAGAGCCAATACCTAAACCAACTAACAAGGTTCTTATATTCATAGATTAGATATTATGTCTATTGTATTAAACTACTAAAATATTAATTTATTATATTTTTTTGATTGCTATTTGGTACTTATTTATAAAGTTTATTGATTTTTAATGGTTAAAAAACACACAATGAAAAGGTTGATGAAATTTTAAGTAAATTTTATTTTTTACTTGTATAATGAAACTCGATTTTATATATTTGCGCCAGTAAAATAAATAATTAACGCAAACTTAATTAATAAGGTATTATTTCAAAGACCATTACACATTACACTCGAAATAATATTTTGTAAAGCGAATTGTTTTAAGAATCAAAAAATAAATTGATGTTACTCTTGTTTCAATTATTTTTTATCTTATCTTTGCGCCTCATTAAGTTTAGAAAGAAGATTTTAAAATGAAAAAAGATATCCACCCAACAAATTACCGTTTAGTAGCATTCAAAGATATGTCTAACGAAGATGTATTCATCTCTAGATCTACAGCTGAAACTAAAGACACTATCGAAATCGAAGGAGTAGAGTACCCATTATTTAAATTAGAGATCTCTTCAACTTCTCACCCTTTCTACACAGGTAAATCTAAATTAGTTGATACTGCAGGACGTATCGACAAATTCAAAACAAAATACGCTAAAAGAGCAAAATAATTATAACAATAAAAATATTAAGCAGTTTTGCTTAATTGATTACTATTGTTATATTAAGATAGAAAAAACCTACAAGTTTCTTGTAGGTTTTTTTATGCATTATATTTTTTTCTCGCTACATTTGTGTATCATTAATTTATAAAATAAAACACGATCAATGTCTTTATTTGACAACACTGAACACGCTTTCAGCTCTAAATCAGATGCTGAATTAAAAAAAGCTCACTACTTATTTCAATTAATAGGTAGCTCAACATTAACTAATTTTGGTACACTTTTTTTTAAGTTACCATTTGCGGTAAATATTCCTTTAGTTAAACCAGTAATTCGAGAAACGATTTACAAACAATTTGTAGGTGGAGAAACTGCCGAGCAAGGTGTTGAAGTTGCAAAAGATTTATACAAATATGGAGTTAGTTCTATATTAGATTACTCTGTAGAAGGACAAACTGAAGAAAGCGAATTTGATCATGTAAAAGATGTTATGTTACATTTAGTTACTTTAGCTAAAAATAACCCAGAAATTCCTTTTGTAGTATTTAAACCTACAGCTTTTGGACGAATTGAATTATTTGAAAAAGTTGGTAAGAAACAAGAATTAAATGTTGAAGAACAAAAACGTTGGGAAAGTGTTCGTTCCCGTTTCGATGAGGTTTGTAAAGCAGGTTTTGAAGCTGATGTAAATATTATGATCGATGCTGAAGAAACTTGGATGCAAGATTCTGCTGATGATTTAACCGACGAAATGATGGTTAAATACAATGTGAAGCGTCCTTTAATTTGGAATACTTTACAAATGTATCGTCACGATCGTTTAGCTTATTTAAAGAAAATGTTTGAAAAAGCTGAACGCGAAGGTTATTATTTAGGTTACAAAGTGGTACGTGGTGCATACATGGAAAAAGAGCGTGCACGTGCTCAAGCAGAAGGTTACCCATCTCCAATTCAACCAAGTAAAGAAGCTTCTGACAGAGATTATAACGCTGCTGTTCGTTTCATCGTAGAAAATCACGAAAGATTTGGTTTATTTGCAGGTTCTCACAATGAGTACTCTTGTGAATTATTAATTAAATTAATGAACGAGAAAGGAATTAAAGCTTCAGATCGTAACTTCTGGTTTGGACAATTATTCGGAATGAGTGATAATATTTCTTTCAACATTGCTCACTTAGGTTTCAATATTGCAAAATATTTACCTTACGGACCAATTAAAGAAGTTATGCCTTACTTGATTCGTCGTGCACAAGAAAATACTTCAGTTGCTGGACAAACAGGTCGTGAATTAGGATTAATCAAAAAAGAATTAGAGCGTCGTAAGTCGAAATAATTTTTAAAATATAATAGAAAAGCCACTCGTTGAGTGGCTTTTTTTTATTGATTATTGATTATTGATGTTGTTTTCTTTTAAAATTTCATCAAAACGATGTTCTTTACCTTGTTTTTTTAATTCCTGATAAGCAATTTTTATTAATTGTTCTGCATCAGATCTATAAGGAGAATTACTTTCTATATATGAAATAAATGCTTTACAAGCATAGTCCAATCCTTTCTCGTAATCTTTTAAATGAGCAATATATAAATTCGCTAATCCGTATATTGGTTCTACATAATCTGGATAAACTTTTGCGAATTTCTCATAAGATTCTTTTGCTTTTTCATACTCTCCAGAATAGATATAGACAACAGCAATATTTTGTAAAGGCATTTTTCCGTAAGGATCAATACTTAACGATTTTTCGTAGGCTGCAATAGCATCTTCATAACGGTTTAATCTTCTCATATTAACGCCTAAGTTATCCCAAGCAAATGTGAAATCAGGATCTTCGTTTGTAGCTTTTTTATAATATTCCGCAGCTTTTTCCCAGTTATTATTTCTAACCTCGTTATTTCCTTTGTTGTAAAAATCTAAAGCTTTTTCATTTTTTGACGGAATCTCATTTTCCATCCCAATTTCACTTGCGGCAATTCTATTTTTAAAGTCTTTACATTCTTCCAATAAATTATCTTCTATTGTTCTGTAATAATTTAGATAATCAGCGCTGTTTTTATTTGTGTCTATTTTTATATTTACTGTATCTTCTTTATTTGATTTTTTTTCAGCAATTTTACCTGATCCAAGTTTATCAGATAATTGAAAAATTAAAACTTGTTCATCAATACATTTGTTAATCTCAACATAAAAATGTTTTCGACTCATTAACTCATTTTCATTGATTTTATTGACACATTCACAAGCATTTTTTGTTACTTCTTTTTCAATTGTAGATACTTGGCCAAAGGAGAATATAGGTGAAAGAATTAGAGTAGATTTTAGAAATATATTCATTGTGTTAATTTGATTTGTTTTCAGAAGTAAAAGTTAATTCAAAAATTCCTATTTCTTTATAATTATCTTTTGAAGATTAATATTTGTATTCAATTAAGTGAAAATAAACAAAATAAAAGGGAAAACTGATTTCGTTTTCCCTTTTATTTTGAATTTATGTCGTTGCGTTTAACCATTCTTTAGTTGGCTCAACTAATTTTCGTTCTTTCGTATCAAATAATCCCAATGTCATTTCAATTTCATTGCAAATTGTTCCATCAGTATCGGTAATCCATTGTTTTAATTTTCCGATTTTTCCGTTATAACCTAATGTTTTTGTGTGTATTGTTACATTTTTTCTTAAGCGTAATTCTTTCAAAAATTT
Source organism: Faecalibacter macacae (assembly GCF_003687725.1). Taxonomy (GTDB): domain Bacteria; phylum Bacteroidota; class Bacteroidia; order Flavobacteriales; family Weeksellaceae; genus Empedobacter; species Empedobacter macacae. Next base: position 14,382 of record NZ_RDOJ01000024.1, on the reverse strand, counting down.
AATATTTATTTCTAAAATCACAGGTCCTTTTCCTGTTTTGCGGATTGTATCTAATCCGTATCCTTTTTTAGAAAGTAATTCCCAACGCGCTTCTTCATAAATTTGTAAATACGTAGCATTATTTACATGTCCAAAAGTATCTAAATGATGTTCTTTAATCGTAATTGGGTAATCGTAAGTTTGAAATTCCATTTTCTCAGTTTTTTTGTTTTTGATTTAAAAACGAATGTAACTATTTTGATTCAATTTTAGATGAATAAGGAAGATTCAATAAACCATATTTCGTAGTAATGTTGTAGGTTTTATTTTGATCAATGTAATTATTATGTTTAAATTCTGAGAAAATTTCATCCTCAATATCATTTTTATGTTTTTGATAAGGATATGAATTGATTGAAGTTGTTTCTATCCGATTGATGTATAAAAAAGTATAAAACAAGGCGTGAGATAGGATATAACTATAAAAAAATAATGTAAAAATTGTATTCATCGAATAAACAAATCCATATAAACGGAAATATCTTTTAAAGAATTTTTCAGGACGATTACTGAAATTTTTATATATCATTTTTATTATTAAACAGAAAACCAAGATTCCTGAAACAATAATAAAATAATTCAAATACTCATCCTTTAATAAAGTGGTAATAAATTTATCATAGATTTGGTTAATTCCTAAAGGAGATTTTGAAAACCAAGTTAATGAAAAGAAGGCAATTGTATAAAGAATGATTCTTTTACTAACGAATTTCATTTTATAGCTGTTAATCGATTTAAAAGTAATAAAAAATCTTCCTAACTTGCCATTTCAATACGAAAAAGAATGAACTCAACTTATTTTGCTGAACTTATTTTACCACTAAATTTAGAAGGAACGTTTACTTATCATTTAACGGATTCTGATTTACAGCAAATTAAAATTGGACAACGTGTAGCTGTTCCTTTTGGGACGCAAAAATTGTATACCGGAATCATTCATTCTATTCATCAAAACAAACCAGAATTGTATAAAACAAAAGGAATTCATGCTTTTTTGGATGATGAACCAATTGTAACGCCTTTTCAAATTCAGTTTTGGGAATGGATTGCGAGTTATTATATGTGTACGTTGGGCGATGTTTTTCGTAATGCGTTTCCATCTGCATTAAAGTTAGAATCGCAAACGTTTGTTCGCTTAATTAATCCGGATTATGAAAATCTTCAAGAATTAAATGATCATGAATATTTAGTTTTTGAAGCGTTAAAATTGCGTCAGATTATTTCGGTTGAAGAAGCAGCTTTAATTATTGATGCAAAATCTGCAATTCCGACTTTAAAATTATTGATTGATAAAGGAATAATTCAATTGGATGAAAAAATTCAAGAGAAATACACGCCGAAAATTGATAATTATGTTCGAATTCATCCGGATATTAAAGGAAACGATCAAGCTTTTATTCAAATTTTAGATTCTTTAAAAAAGAACGCTAATAAACAACGCGAATCTTTATTGCAATTAATTACGTTAGAAACGCAAAATCAAGGAAAACCGTTAAAAGTTGCTGATTTTGTAAAAATGGGTTCTACGAATGCGGTTATAAAATCATTAGCAGAAAAAGGTGCAGTAGAAATTTATCAATTTCAAACTTCGCGTGTGGATGAAAATGAATTAGAAAAAGAAGAAATTCATCAATTAACTTTAAAACAAACCGAAGCTTTAGAGAAAATTAAGGAAGAATTTGCTTCAAAAAATACGGTTTTATTACATGGAGTAACATCAAGTGGAAAAACCGAAATTTATCTAAAGTTGATGGAACAAGTAATTGCGAAAGGGAATAAAGTGGTTTATTTATTGCCAGAAATTTCGGTTACAACGCAAATTGTTCATCGTATTAAAAAGCATTTTGGTGAAAAAGTTGGTGTTTATCATTCTAAATTTAATCAAAATGAACGTGTCGAATTATGGCAAAAAACATTAAATGGTGATTTTGATATCATTATTGGACCACGAAATGTTTTATTTATGCCTTTTGATCAAATCGGATTGGTGATTGTTGATGAAGAGCACGAATCTTCGTACAAACAAATGGATACAAAACCATTTTTTCAAGGACGAGATATGGCAATGGTTTTAGGTTCGATGACGAAAGCAAAAGTTTTGTTAGGTTCTGCAACGCCTTCAATCGAAAGTTATTTTAATGCACGACAAGGAAAATATGGTTATGTAGAATTAACTGAGCGTTTTGGTAAAATTCAGTTGCCTGAAATTAATTTAGTTGATTTAAAGAAAGCGCAACGCGAAAAAGAAATGACGCACGATATTTCGCATATTCTTCGTGACGAAATTATAGAGCAATTAAAGGAAAAGAAACAAGTAATTCTGTTTCAGAATCGTCGTGGTTATGCCCCGATTATGGAATGTAATTCGTGCGGAAATACACCTGAATGTCCAAATTGTGATGTGAGTTTAACGTATCATAAATTTTCTAATCAATTAAAATGTCATTATTGTGGTTATGCGCAAGCAAAACCGAATCGATGTGTAAGTTGTGGTTCGATTGAGTTAAATACAAAAGGTCTAGGAACGGAACAAATCGAACATCAATTGCAAGAGATTTTTCCTGAAGCACGTATTCGCCGAATGGATGTTGATGCGATGCGTGGGAAATTTGCTTACGAAAAATTAATTGAAGATTTTGAAAATAAAGAAGTTGATATTTTAATCGGAACGCAAATAATAACGAAAGGTTTTGATTTTGGAAATGTCAATTTCGTTGGTGTGATTCGTGCCGATTCGTTACTTAATTTTCCGGATTTTCGTGCGCACGAAAAAGCATTTCAATTGTTAACTCAAGTTTCTGGTCGTGCGGGTCGTAGACAAGAACAAGGGAAAGTTTTGATTCAATCGTATCAGCCCGAACATCAGATTTTACAAAATGTAACAACATATAATTATCATCAAACAATGAAGGATATTATTTACGAACGTAAAGAGTTTTTTTATCCTCCGTTTACACGTTTAATAAATCTTCGTTTTAAACATACAAATAAAGAGCGTTTAGATAAAACAGCGGCTCAGTTGGTGCAATTATTAAAACCAAGTTTTGAGTCTCGTTGTTTGTTGGGGCCTGAAGCGCCATCAGTAGGACGAATCAATAACCAATACATTACAGATGTAATGATCAAGATTTTGCCAAATCAGTCGCCTATTAAAGTAAAACAATTAATTCTGCAACAAATCGAACGATTGCATACAATTGCAGCTTATCGTTCTGTGAAAATAGATATTGATGTAGATCCGATGTAAGATTAAACTATTTCATTGAAATTAGATTTTTAGAAGATAGAAGACACTTGTTATTCTACCTTTAAAACGGTAAGATTTTTTGCTTTTTATAAAATAATGGGATTCTTTTAGATTCTTTATGAAATCTGTTTTTGATATTAAAGGAATGTTTAGTTCTTGTACAATTTCTAGATAGCCTTCATAAAATTGTGAAGGATTAACAATGATATTATTATAATCTACTTCGTAATATTTTAGTTCAATAGTTTGTATTATCTTATTAAGCATTTGATCAAAATCTTCAAGTTTCATTTTGCCATTTTCAATAATGAATCTCTTTTGAATTTTTGTTGGTTTTTTCTCATCAAAATCTTCAAAATAAATTATATCATCTTCAAAATATTTATATTTTAAAATTTTGATTTCATTCTTAATATTTAAAACTCTTCTTATTGTAGGATGATTAAATTCAGAGGCAATTAAAACTATTTCAGGGATTTTTTTTGCTTTAAGTATTTTTAATTTAATATTTTCATTGATTTTTAAGCTACTTACTATTGATAAAAAATTTTCAACTACAAAATCTGAATAATCAATAATTTGGAACAGTATATTTTTATCATTTTTTTTCTTTAGTTCTATAATAACTAATTAAAAATCAATAATGTTATACGCGAAAATGTCAATTCTTCCGCTAATTCCAAATTTTCTTACATCTCCAGTTAGCTTATATTCTGAATTTAATAATTTATAATTAGGGAATATCTTTTCAAAATTTTTAATAATATTTTCTTGTAAAGTTTTTTCAGAAACTTCAATTTCTTTTATTGCGCTACCATTTATAATAATCATACTATTTTGTTAGAATTTCAAATATTATTTAAAGAGTTATTATGTTACACAATTAATGATTAATTTTTAATTTAACAAAAAAAATATCTAAAGCAATATAAAAACTTTCTTAATACTTTCTTGTAACAATATTCCATTATTTACTACTGATGAATTATCTTTATAACAAAGACGTAAATAGAAATGATTTCGATAAAAGGTTTAAATAAATCATATAAAATGGGGAAGAATTCTCTTCATGTACTTAAAGGGATTGACCTTGAGGTGGAAGAAGGAGAGTTTGTAGCGATTATGGGTTCATCGGGTTCTGGTAAATCAACATTGTTGAATATTATCGGAATGTTAGATGAACATGATTCAGGTACATATGATTTAGATAATTTCAGAATCGAAAAGTTAAACGAAACAAAAGCAGCTAATTATAGAAATAAATTTCTTGGATTTATTTTTCAATCTTACAATCTAATCAACTTTAAAAATGTATTAGAAAATGTTGCTTTGCCTTTGTATTATCAAAAAGTGAAACGTTCGGAAAGAAATGAAATCGCTTTAGGATATTTGGATAGAGTAGGTTTATCGCCTTGGGCGAATCATATGCCGAATGAACTTTCTGGAGGACAAAAACAACGTGTAGCTATTGCGCGAGCGTTGGCCGCTAAACCAAAACTATTATTGGCTGATGAACCTACAGGTGCTTTAGATACTACAACTTCTCACGAAGTAATGCGATTAATTCAGGAAATTAACGACGAAGGAAAAACAATATTAATGGTTACCCACGAAGATGATATTGCAAATATGTGTAAACGTATTGTACGATTAAAAGATGGTGTAATTATTAGTGATACAAAAGTAAACCAAGTTCGCGTATAGTATGTTTGATGTAGATCGTTGGAGAGAGATTTGGTCTTCCATTTCCAGTAATAAATTAAGAACGTCCTTGTCTGGTCTGACAATCGCCTTGGCGTTGTTTGTATTTATTACGCTTTTTGGTTTGGGAAATGGATTACAAAATGGATTTCAAAAACAATTTTTTAATGCGAATTCTTTAAATATTACGATTTCTGGAGGTACAACTTCCGAGTCGTTTAATGGGTTTAAAAAAGGTCGTCAAATAACATTGAAGGATAAGGATATTAATTTTTTACAAAATTCATTTCCAGATCAGATTAAATATGTTGTTGCTACAATCGCAAAAACAGATACAATTCGTAATGCAAATAATTCGGGTAGTTATTCAGTAACTGGCGTTTATCCTGAATATGAGCATATGATTAATGAAAAGATATCTTATGGTCGTTTCATTAACGAAAAAGATATGGATAATCAATCCAAATCAATTGTTGTGGGGCGATTAGTTGCACAGGATTTTTTCCCGGGACAAGTAGCGATTGGTCAAAACTTACAAATAGGAAAAGGTGTTTATACAATAGTCGGTATTTTTGAAAGTGCGGATGGAGGCGATAATGCAGAGCGTTCTATATATACGCCTTATACTACGTTTAAAACGATTTATGCAACTGACGAAGTTTCGTCTATTATCATCACACCAAAGGACGAATTGAAGTTGGGTGATATTAAGAAATTAGCCAATACAATTGATTATAATTTTAAAGTTAGATACAATATAAGCCCCGAAGATTACAGCGGAGTTAGAGTAAGGAATGCAGCGGAATCTATGGAAGAAACGGATCAATTTTTCTTTATTTTAACTTTAATGGTTTTCATCATCGGTGGCGGAAGTTTAATTGCCGGAATTGTAAGTATCGGAAATATTATGGTTTTTAGTGTAAAAGAAAGAACAAAAGAAATTGGTATTCGTAAAGCACTTGGTGCAACACCGGTTAGTGTTCTTTCATTAATTATGCAAGAAGCTATTTTGATAACCCTAGTATTCGGTGCAATAGGTATTTTATTAGCTACTTTGGTAGTTGAGAATATCGGAGATAGTTTGGAAGAATATTTTATTTTTGATCCTGGAGTTGATTCAAAATCATTGATTTTAGCAACAATAATTTTATTTGTTGCCGGAACAGTTTCAGGTATGATTCCAGCATTAAGAGCTGCAAAAATTAAACCTATAGAAGCATTAAGAGACGAGTAATGAATTGGAAATTATTATTTGACATAGATGCTTGGACAGAGGTTTATGCCGCAATCAGAAAAAATAAATTACGTACCATTCTTACAATGATAGGTGTAGCGTGGGGAATGTTCCTTTTTGTACTTCTTCTTGGTCTTACGCGCGGAATGCAAAATGGATTTGACAGAAATCTTGCAGATGCAGCAACCAACTCATTATTTGTTTGGGGCGGAACAACATCTATGCCTTATAAAGGTTTTCAGAAAGGTAGAATGATTGAATTAAAGATGAGTGATGTAAAGCAAATTCAAGCTAAGTTTCCTCAGATTTCTTTAATTGCTCCTCGTAACATGAATCCTAATTCTGTTGTTGCTTTTGGTACGAAATATAATTTTTATAATGTCAACGGAGATTATCCAGATCAAAACAGAATGTTTGGTAAAGACATCATAAAAGGTCGATTTATTGATGAAGATGATATAAAAAATGAAACGAAAGTTTGTGTTCTTGGAATTGAAGTGTTTGAAAATTTCTTTCCGAAGGATGAAAACCCATTAGGAAAACAAATTCGTATTTCAGATAGTTATTATACAATTGTTGGAATATATGATTCGCCTTCATCGCCAGTAGAATCAAAAGATCAGATTTTTATTCCGTTTACAACTTTTCAAAAGGTGTATAATCAAGGAGAGAAAATTCAATATTTGTCATTAAGTATTCCAAATGAATATGATATTGTTCAATTTGAAAAACAATTAAAAAATCATTTAAAAGAGGTTAAAAATATTGCGCCCGAAGATGATCAAGGTTTAGGAGGATTTAACTTAGGAGAAATGTTAGGTAAAATCATGAAATTCGTAAAAGGAATGCAATTTCTTGCGATTGTAGTAGGAGCGATGACTTTGTTTTCGGGAGTAATTGCGATTTCGAGTATTTTATTGATTACCGTTTCTGAACGAACTAAAGAATTTGGAATTCGTCGTGCTTTAGGAGCGATTCCATCACAAATTCGAGGTCAAATTTTATTAGAGTCTGTAGTTTTAACGTTAATAGCAGGTTTAGCAGGAATTGTTGGCGCGGGATTAATTTTGATGTTTTTGAACGAAGTGATAATTCCAGGAAACGATAGTATTCCTATTTATAATGCATCAATAGATTTGTTTACGTTGTTTGTGGCATTGGCAATTATGGTAGTAATGGCAACTTTTGCAGGTTTAATACCGGCTCAACGTGCAATTTCAATTAAGCCAATTGATGCTTTGAGAGATGAATAATTTATTAAGAAATAGAGTTATATAGAATGAAAAAAGTTCTAAAAATTGTAGGTATAGTTTTGTTTATTGCACTTGTTATTGGTGTGATTGCATATTTTGGTAAGAAAAATAGCCAAGACAATCAAGTGTACGAAGTGACAAAACCAACAGTTGGAAATATAGAAGTGAAAGCTGTTGCAACTGGAGAAGTAAAACCTTTAGAAACGATTGAAATTAAACCAAATATTTCGGGTGTAATAAAATCAATCAATGTAACAGAAGGTGAATTTGTAGAAAGAGGTCAGTTAATTGCTGAAATTCGTGTAGTTCCGAATGTTGCAAATTTAAACTCGGCTTTGCAAACCATTCGTTCGGCAGAAATTGAAGTTAATCTGCAACAAAAAGAATATAATCGTTCAAAAACATTATACAATCAAGGTGTAATCCCAAAAGCTGAATTTGATAATGCTACTGCTATGTATCAAAATGCTCAACAATCCTTACGAACTGCTGAGGCAAATTATCAAGTAGCTCAAACAGGTGTTGCGCCAGGTTTAGAGAAATATGCGACGACACGTATTGTTGCAACAACTTCTGGAGTTATATTGGATATTCCAGTCGAAATTGGAAATATGGTTCAGGAAATTAATAATTTCTCAACGGGAACTACAATTGCAACAATGGCAGATATCAATAACATGATTTTCTCAGGGAAAGTTGACGAAGCTGAGGTAGGCAAATTAAAAGAAGGAATGAAGATTAATGTTTCGATTGGAGCTATTCCAAATAAAACGTTTACTGCAATTTTAGATTTTATTTCGCCTCAGGGTGTTGCAAGTAATGGTGTTGTTCAGTTTGAGATAAAAGCACCAATTCAATTAGATTCTAAATATTTTATTCGAGCAGGATATTCTGCTAATGCAGAAGTAATAACGGCAGGAGCGAACAATGTTTTAATGATTAAATCTGCACATTTGCGTTACGACGAAAATCAAAAACCTTATGTGGAAGTGTTAAAATCTGGTAAAGGCGCTGATGCAACTTACGAGAAAAAGTATTTAACGCTTGGTGTTACAGATGGTGTTAGTGTTGAAGTTAAAAAAGGAATCACACAAAATGATCAAATCAAAATTTGGAACACAGATTTAGATAAACCAAATGGACCAGGTCCACATTAATAACAGAATATTAAAAAAACGGCAATATTGATTTATTGCCGTTTTTTTATGTAATAATTATACATACTGTGTTTATTTTTATAATGTTAAAATCTGCATTTTATTTAATAATTATTCTTATAATAATTCTAAATAGTATAAATATACATTTAAATTCGATTAATATACATTTTAGGTGGTTATTGTGTAATTGTTATAAATAAAAGTATTTCAATTCATAACATTTATTTTTTTAACTAAAGTTACATTTTCTGTTTACTGGTTAAAAAGGTTAAATAATTTCGGTTATTTTATCAATATCTGTTAAAATTTCATATAATCATCAATTATAATCATTATTAATAAATTATTTTATAAATATTAAAATTTACGTTTATGTAATGTTAAAATAAAATTTTAAGGGTTTATTAATTCTTGTCATTTTTACCGCCTTAAAATTTTTATCGAAAATGAAGAGAAGATTAACATCTTTGAGTTTCTTAGCTTTCCTAGGATTAGGAGTTTTAGCTTACGCTCAAACAACAGGTGTGGTAAATGACGCTGATGGTTTTCCGGAATCTGATGTTGAGGTTACTGTAAAAGGTACTGATAAAGTAGTATATACTGATGTCGATGGTGCTTTTGATATTGATGCTCAGATTGGTGACGTTTTAGTTATCAATGGAAAAGAAGTTATTGTAACTTCTAATAATTTAGGTTCTATTAGCTATGCTGCTAAGAAAACTGAAACTGTAGAATTAGCAGCTGTAAATATTTTAGGTTCTATTAAATTAGATCCTACTCAAAAAATTGGTTCTTTCGAAACAATTAAACGCGACGATTTAGAACAAACGCCAGTTGCTTCTGTTGATGAAGTATTAAATGGACGTGTTGCTGGTTTAAACTTTTCTACTGGAGGTGGACAACCAGGTTCTGCTAATGTTATTGCAATTCGTGGTGCTGGTTCTTTCGTAGGTACTACAAATCCATTATATGTAATTGATGGTGTTGTTGTTGGTAAAGGTGATGATAACTCTGGAGTTATGACATCTTTCAACCCATTATCATCTATCGATCCAAATCAAATTGAATCGATCACTGTTTTAAAAGATGCTTCTTCTACTGCATTATATGGTGCTCGTGGGGCAAATGGAGTTATAGTGGTTAAAACTAAACGTGGTAAATTCAATCAAAAAACTAAATTCAACGCTTCAACAGAAATGTCCATTCAAGACATCGCTTTTGATAAAGCAGACTTCTTAGATGCAAATGATTTCGTTAAATGGGGAGGATTAGCATTCTATAACACAGGAGAATTTGCTTCTCAATTAGGAGCTCAAAACTACTTTGCTGACGAAGTAATTGGATGGGATGGTGTAACTAACGAAGATTGGACAAAAGCGATTCAACGTGATATGTCAACAGTTCGTACGTACAGTTTCTCTGCTACAGGAGGTTCTGATAACACATCTTTCCGTACAGGTTTTTCTTACTACGATAATGATCCGTTAATCATCAACTCTAAATTCGACCGTATTTCTGCGTCGTTAGCTGTTGATCACAAAGCATCAGATCGTTTCAAATTAGGAACTAACTTAAATTACTCTCGCGTAGAAAACCAAACATATGCTGATGCTGGAGCTTACTCTAATCCATGGCAAACGCGTTGGGCAATTATCCCAACATTACCTGTTTACAACGCAGATGGTTCTTACAATACAAGCTTATTAGGGAATAGAGATTATAACCCAGTAGGTTTACAAAGAGAGAATAAAGTAGGAGGTACAGTTAATACTTTCTTAGCTTCAATTTATGGTGATTATCAAATTACAGATGATTTATCGTTTAACTCTCAATTTGGTACGCAATACCAAAATTTAGACGAAACATTATATTGGAATCCAAACTTCGGTGATGGAGCTAGATACAATGGGTATATGTTTGAGTCTCAGAATCAATATACAGATTGGAACTGGGTAAATACATTAACTTATTCTAAGAAATTAGGTGATCGTCACGAATTTGTTGCTAACGCAGGTTGGGAATACCAAGAGCACATCGGTAAAAGACGTTCTCAAGAAAAACAAAATTTCATCTTAGATGGTGCTTATATGAATAATGCTTCTCAAGTGTTATCAATCAATGGTGATAAAATTAAATGGACTCAGATTTCTTACTTCGGACGTTTAAACTACATCTTAGATGGTAAGTATACATTAAACGGACAAATTCGTCGTGACTCTAACTCAACGTTAGGTATTCACGATAAATCAGGAGTTTTCTGGTCTGTTGGTGGATCTTGGGCTATGAACAAAGATTTAAAAATCGATTTTGTAGATAACATGACGTTACGTGCAAACTACGGTGAAATCGGAAATATTCCTTATGCTGATTCTTGGGGAAGTACTTACAATAGTTTTTCAACATTAAGTAATACAAGAAATTATGGTGATGAAGGTGTTTTAATTATCGCGCAAGCTGGTAATCCTGATTTAGCTTGGGAAACTTCACAACAATTAAATGTAGGTTTAGATTATTCGGTATTAAATGGATTAGTTTCTGGTTCGATTGATATTTATAACAAGAAAACTGAAGCTGCAATTTTCCCAGTAAGAATCCCTGCTGAAACACCATCTCCAGTTGATTCAAGTATGAAAAATGTAGGTGAAATTGTAAATAAAGGTATCGAATCTACAATTACAGTTCGTCCATTCCGTGGAGATTTCAACTGGAATATTTCAGCAAACTTTGCTTACAATAAATCAGAAGTTGGTGATTTAACTGATAATAATGCAATCTACTTAGAAGGAGGAAACAAAGCTGTTCAATCAGGTCGTTTATTTGGTGAATACTACATGGTAGGATGGGCAGGTGTTGATGCTTCTAATGGTAATCCATTATTCTATACAGATGCATCAGAAACTGAAACTACATCTAACTACAACGAAGCGTCTAAATATTTCCAAGGAAAATCACCTTTCCCTAAATACATGGCAGGTTTAAGAAATGATTTCAGCTACAAAAATGTAACGTTATCTGTTTTCTTATCTGGACAATTCGAATATTCTGTAATCGATAGATACTCTAATTACATTTATAACGATGGTGCTTACTACGATATCAATGTGTACAGAGAAAGTTTAAATGATAGCTGGACGCCTCAAAATACAACAGCTTCTAACCCAATGCAGGTGTACGGAAATGGTTCAGGTTCTAATAAAATGTCAACTCGTTTCTTACGTGATGGTGACCACATCCGTTTAAAAGAAGTGAAATTAGCGTACAGTTTAGGTGATGTATTATCAAAATCAGGATTCAGCAACTTAACAGTTTACTTACGTGGAACTAACTTAGCTACTTGGGTATTTGATGACAAGTTAACGTTTGATCCTGAGACAAACTCTAATGGTTATTCATTCGGATGGCAAGGTAAAGGTACTTACGATTACACATCGCCAATTATGCGTAGTGTTTCTGTTGGTGTTTCTGTTGATTTTTAAAAAGTTGATTAAAATGAAAAAAATTACAATTTTAGCTATCGCTGCATTTATGACTACTTTTTCTTCTTGTTCAGAAGATTTATTAGACGAAATGCCAGTTGATACAATTATATATGATGGTAACATTACCATCAAAACTGAAAAAGGTATGTACTCAGTTCTTAATGGTATGTATAGCGAATTCGCTTCTGCCGATGCATTAGCAACTGATGGTATTATTTTAGGAGAATTAATCTCTGATAACGCATTTATTTCTAGAAGAAATGATGGTCGTTTCAAGATTACAAATACAATGACGTGGACACCATCTGATACAAATAACGATTTTGTTATTTATAACAAAATGTACGATGTTGTTGCGATGGCAAACATGATCATTAATTCTGAATTAGAAGAATCAGATGTTGTTAAGGGATATAAAGCGCAAGCGTATGCTGCTCGTGGTATTGCATTTTACTATTTAGCATCTTTCTATGCGGCTAACCCAACTTCTGGAGCTAATCAAGAATATGGTATTGCAATTCACACAGGAAATTACAATCCAAATGCTTATTACGGACGTTCAACTGTAGCTGAAACGTATGCTCAAATCATTTCAGATTTAGAGAACGGTATTTCAGAATTTAACGAAGCTACAGTAAACAAAGGGTACTTGTCTGCAACTGCATCTCGTATAATGTTAGCGAAAGCTTACTTAACTCGTGGTGAAGCTGGTGATTACCAAAAAGCAATTCAATACGCTGATGAGGTTTTAGCAACAAATACAACTATTACAGCTACAGAATTAGATTCTTATTTCAAAGGAACGACTTCTGGTGAATTAAATAATCAACCAGAAACTGTTTTCGAAATCAATATGTCTGTAATTGCAAACCCAGGTGTTAACCGTTCTATTTCTGCATTCTACGATCCTTATGGAGCTAAGAATTACTTAATGTTCCGTGCAGATTTTATCAATTCAATAGCAGAAGGAGATATTCGTAAAGATTTATTTACGCAAGAAAATGCTTCTGAAACTGATGCGCCAAAAGGTTATTATGTTCAGAAATTTACTCAAACTGTAGACGGAACAAACTTTACTGGTAATGTACGTGTATTACGTTTAACAGAAGCAAAATTCATCAAGTGGGAAGCAATGGCTAAAATCGGTCAAGGAACAGCTGCTTTAGCTGAATTAAATGCTTTTGCTGCTGAACGTGGTGGAGTGCAATACGAAGGTGATGCTTTAACTGCAATTTTAGCAGAAAAACGTATTGAATTCTTAGGAGAAGGACAACGTTTCTTTGACTTAAAACGTAACAACTTAGGATTCGTTAAAACTTCTAACGTAGAAGGTGGTGTTTCTAGTGTTGCTGCAGATAATAAATTATTCGTTTTACCTATTCCAAGTTCAACATTAAACTTAAATGGTTTAATGACACAATACCCAGGATGGGGTAATTAATACAATTTAGTATTACTTTTTATAATATTTTTGAGGTGAACTTTTGTTCACCTCTTTTTTTATTCTATTTGATGAGGTTTATTTTTATTAATGACAATTGAAATAAATCTTCCTTGCTACGCAACTCATTTTTCCGAGTCCTTTCATCAAAGTATTTCGTAACACCTGCTTTTTAATAAGCAGTTATTACAAAATAATCAATCCCGGCTGTCACTTCCATTTTTTCTTTATAAAATATTTACCGGTTCGTCATTCCTAAGTATTTTATTCAACTGTCCTCCTGAACTTGTTTCAGGATCTCATCATTATTTTTATCAGTAATCTGTCATTTCGAGGTATCGAGGAATTTCAAAAGCCTTTCGCAGCATTTTTTTAAATAAACTGGCCTTCCGATTAGCAGACGAGAGTCAATTCATCGAAATGTAATGTTCGAAATGATTAGTGAGTGAAACGAATCATTTAATCATTTCCATGAAATGAGATGTAAATTGACCGTCGAAAATCGTAGCCTTGATTTTTTGAATACTTTTTTATCAGGAAAAAAGTATTGACTATAATAATATAAGTCAAGTCCTCCTGAACTCGTTTCAGAATCGCATCTTTATTTTTATCCATATTCTGTCCTTTCAGTATTCAGGGATCTAAAAATTTGTCATGCTTAGCCTGTCGAAGCGTTTTATATAGAATAAACTGACATTTAAATCTATGACGTTAAAAAATTAAATAGAATGAAGGATAAAAATGAATTAGTGACTGAAAGGAGACATTTAATTCATTTCCGAAATGAGATTTAATTTTAGTCAAATAGATTTACAGTCTTGATTTTTT
>NZ_RDOJ01000023.1 GCF_003687725.1 Faecalibacter macacae | reverse complement strand
ATAATTAGGGTTTCTAGTTGTGAATTCCTTTCAATTTGGTATTTTTACTAAAGCAATTACAACCAGAGATGATTGTATGAAATATACAGGCTAGTTGTGAATTCCTTTCAATTTGGTATTTTTACTAAAGCAATTACAACACCGTAATACAGTTCAGACGCTTATCGACTGTTGTGAATTCCTTTCAATTTGGTATTTTTACTAAAGCAATTACAACTATTAACGTTATTGAAACGAAATGAAGTTAGTTGTGAATTCCTTTCAATTTGGTATTTTTACTAAAGCAATTACAACCTTAACGATTGATACAACAGATTGACCCTCGTTGTGAATTCCTTTCAATTTGGTATTTTTACTAAAGCAATTACAACCTTAACTCGTAACTTGGGGAGGTCGATCCCGTTGTGAATTCCTTTCAATTTGGTATTTTTACTAAAGCAATTACAACTTTAAAGGGCTTGAGTCTGGGTGAAAAACCGTTGTGAATTCCTTTCAATTTGGTATTTTTACTAAAGCAATTACAACCTCATCTTTGATGAGACCTTTAAAATAAAGGTATTGAGCGTTCAAATTAGGATTGTAAAAATTTAAAAACCGATAGAACACTTTAATAATTCTATCGGTTTTTTTGTTTCTATTATTTTAAAATAATTCTAATTGTTGTGGCCCTTTAGGCACATCAGTTTCTTTTTGAGAAAAAAATATTTCCATCAATTCAAATTGTTTATCTGTTATGCTCAGAATACCTACTTTACCATATTCGGGTAATTTATTTTTCACACGATTTATATGGACATCCGCATTTTCTTTGCTTGGACAATGGCGTAAATAAATTGAAAACTGAAACATTACAAATCCATCATCCAACAAATAATTTCTAAATTTAGTTGCTTGACTGCGTTGTTTCTTTGTTTCAGTAGGTAAATCAAAAAAAACTAAAACCCACATAATTCGATATGCATTATAACGACTAAAACTCATTGTAATTCTGGGTAACGAATTATTCGTTGCTCTCCAGTTAAACATTTATATAAAGAACTTGTTGTACTACTTAAAGCAACCAACAACGGTCTTTTTAACCCATCAATTACAACATCTTTTGTAGCTATTTGTAATAAATGACTTTTTGCCTCTTTTGACATTTCCGTTGGCGTAAATGGTTTATTCATCCATTCTAAAACCAATTCATCTACATAAGGTCGATAAGGCTCCATTATATCATCTGCCAAACAATAAGGATTATATTTATTTCGATGAAAAATTCCTATCGTTGGATTCAAACCAGAACTTACCAAAGCTCTTGCCACCATACTGCGCAAAATAGCATATCCAAAATTTAAATAATTATTAGGTGCATCTCCATTACGTTCCCTTGTAAAATTATCAAATAACTGTTTCCAATAATATTGCGCAGCTATACCTTCCATATTAGTAGTATCGCCCGATTTTACTTGATTCAAATACCCTTGCATGGGTTCTGAATTATAACCTAATTTTATAAGTAATTGTTTTTGTTGAAAAATCTTAACTTCCACCGTTTGTTTCCACAATTGCTTTCGTAATGGTTCACTACAATTAATTTGATATTTTAATCGTTCACTATGTACAACATGACCATTCATCGGTAGCATTAATCCTAATGGTAAATGACTCTCATCACAACTAATAATTGCGACATTATTTTGTTGTAACGCCAAAATCAATTGATGACTTATTGTAATTTGAAAGTTATCTAATACCAAAAACCCCATATCTTCAATAGGTACTGATCCTTTAATTTCTTTAGTTAAAGAATCTTCTATTTTTAGTTGATTATCTTTTATTTTTAGGTAAGTAGGAGTACCAATATAAATGGTACGTTTTAGCATAAATTAAACTTTTGTTATATTTCCTAAACGATCTAATTTTAATTTTACACAAACTTCTTTTATTCTGTATTTTGAATCAATCGTAACTTCTAATTTATTTAAACTTCCAAGTTCACCTATTTTGGATTTAGCGTCATAATTTTTAATTAATGTTGAAATATTTGCTTTTATGAAATGACACTCGCTTCCAGTAGAACTTACCATTTTATATACATTTTCACTCTCAATTTCATTATTCTCATTCGGAATAGAAACCAAATCATTCGGTGATAAATAAAACAATAAAGCATGTCCTTTTTCATTGGTTTCTGGTACTGGTGAAAGACCTTGCTTTTGCCTTTCTATTACAAGATTCAAAGGGATTGTATCATAGCTTCGTTTACCTGTTTTATCTTGATAAATACCAAAGAATAAATTGGTACCTTTTGCTGCTTCTACAAACTTTTGTGTTTTATTACCAGTTTCCCCTAAAGCAAACTTTGAACCTTGTTCAAATACACGGACTTTAAGAATTGGTTGATGATTTTTTCCTTCATTATATAGTTTGATATCTTTATTCATCTCTTCAATTCCTTCTGGAGAAAATGCAACTTCAGAATTATTACCTTTTGCTTTTAAAAAATTCAATAATATTTTCTGAATACCAGTATCAGTTATAGAACTTATAGTTTTTTCATTAAACGAACTATCTAATGATTTACGAGTTGCGGTTAATATTTTACCTTTGGCTACTTTAACTCTATCTAAACGTACTTGTCCTGAAACAGTTTCTTTATGCAATGCTTTTCTAACTGCCCAATTTGTACCTTTTTGTTCTACAAAATCCTTTTTAGGTTTTCCATCTTTACTTAAACGTAAATTACCATTTTCATCTTTATAGCTTTCGTAATAGTTGGTTGCTTTATTAATTACTCGTGTATTTTGTTTAAAGCTGACTACAATTTTCTTTAAAGCGGATCTACTATCTTCTGTTAAAGTATTCCATGGCTTTTTAAAATCAGCAAACTTCTCTTTAGATTTTCCTGTTTGTGGATCAATATAGGATTCTTTGTTTCGAAGTTTATTTTGCAAATCGAAACGATAAGATTTTTTATCTTCTTTGCTTCTTCCCTTTTTAGGTAATGCCGATTCGTTGTTTAATAAATTAATGTGATCTTTTGTTGCACATGCAATTACTAAAGCATCTAACGCATGATGACGATGGTCTATTCTCTTTTTATTAAATCCTTTGGATAAATCTATCGGTACGGTTGGTATCAATTTACCATGAGTATTAACAGATGTAAAATCAGTAGAATTAGTCAACTGGTTCATTCGTTCAAAACGCGGTAGAATCAAACCATTCCAAACGTCATTCAATCCCCAATCTTGTTTTAAACGAGTTGTAATTTTACCATTTCCAGGAACAATATTAATTGAATTTAAACCATCATCTTTGGAATCTGGCTTGTCATCTCTAACAATATTAGATAATAATTGAGAAATATATTTACTAATGTATCGTGTATCATTCAGTTGACGCTCAATCATTTTTTCAGGGATATCTTCAGCTAAAAGTTTATTACGTTTTCCCCTATTTTTATCGTAAACACGTTTTACAAAATTTTCGTAAGCTTCAACTTCAAAAATTTGAACTACTTTCCCATTTCCTAAATTAACTTTTTCTCCATGATGATTTTTAATAAAAGCCAAACCAATTTGATTGCCTTTTAATTGATTTACCGAGGCTTCACAAATCACTTTATTACTCATACTATCATCAAAATATCTACTTTGAGGAATGATGTGTTCAATTTCGTATTCGTAAGTAAACAACTTATTCAAAGGAATAATTTGTCCTGTATAAGGCGACTGATATTTCTGTTCTAACCACAATTTGTAACGTTTTAAATCGGAACTGGATGGTTGAGCCGATTTGCTAATTTTTAAAATATCATCTTCAATTTCTGAAACAGAATTTAAAACCCCTTCTTCATAAATTTTTAAAATATCTTGTTGAACAGGCGAATACGGACGAACATTTTCTACAGAATTATCTAAAGCTAATTCAACTAATAATGCTTTAATTCTAAGATTGGTATTTTCATTATCCGTTACGATTGATGATAAACGTTTACGCTCATCGGCTGTGTTTTTCATTTCTCGACCTAATTCGATATGAATTTCATCAAAGAAATCTTTAGCACCATTGCCGTATTGTTGCCAAATATCTTTTACCACGCGCAAAGTTTCAGTTACAACTTGCTCTACAATTGGATTACGTAAAGAATGTTGCTTAAATTCTTTTAGGTAATTCTCTAAATCAGAAATCGAATTCCATTTTCCTACAACCGCAGCTTCTGAATGTCGACCGTAAACAATATATTGACTTAACCAAAGTGGCAAGTTTTGAAAATTTTCTTCTTTATTTAAATTAAATTGAGCTGCTTTTTCTCGAATTCTATTTTTAATTGCTTCATCATATTCTCCTGTAATAATTTTATCAATTCGCTCTTTAGAAGTAGTTAAAATCGTTTCGTAATTCCAATTTTTTCCAAATCGCATTAATGGTAACAACTTCTTAATAGCCTTTTCAGAAAAATTTCCGTAATCAGATTTGAAAGGTGGAAATTTCTTGAAGGATTCAACGAATGATTCAACGTCTAAATTATGTTTATTAGCAAATGATTTTAATGCTTTTTCATATTCTATTTTATCATTAACAGAATAAATGATATGCCATAATGAGAATTCGCTTTCAGTAGTTAAAAAATCAATAGGAATGTCAGCAACTTTATACAGTTTTGATTGAATTAAATAACGAGTTTCGTTCATTGGATATTTTTTATCCTGAACGTAGTTCCAACGGTATTTTTCAATTTCACCTTTTGCAAGTTTTTTTCCTCCGTTTTTATGTTTTATTAGAAACTCAATAACATGTTTTTGCTCAACTTCTTTTTTAGAATTTAAGAAATTTAATAAAGCTTCTTTATCTTCTAAAGAAGTGATAAAATTAGTAGTTACTCTAGTGTCATCATCAGTAGTATAAATTTCTAAATTCTGCAACCATTGTAGCAAACGAAATTCTTGATAATATGGATTTGATTTTGATATTACTTTGATAGGAAACACAACTCCATCTTTAGATTGTCTAGATTCTAATGTGCAATTAGAAATTGAAGACTTTTGGCTTTTTAAAGGTCGTTGATAAAAAATAATATCATTCAAAAATAAATGAACAAAATCTTTAGCTTCTAATGATTGCTGATGCTGTTCATTATTTTTATACAATTCACGAACACAATCATGCAAAAGTTGTTTGCTTTGCAATTCTGTATGGTATTCTTGTTGTTTTCTTAAAATTAGCTCTAATTCTTCTTTATAAAACTTACGCTCAATTGTACGAACAAGTTTACCTTTAATTTTTTGTTTTGGATTTAGGAGTAAATTATCGTAGATATAAGAACCAACCGTTTTTTTAGTTTGAGTAATATCTTGTTCTGTCTTTTTCTTTAATAAAGTCCAATCATCTGCACTTGGAGCGCGAAAACTACGTTTAACTTGCCCTTCTTTATCTAATTTATCAGATCCATCTTCATTAATATCAGTTGTTACAATAAAATCACGTGTTTTATCTTTCCAATCATCCAGCGAAATTTTGCTTGAGCGTCTGTAAATCCAGTCATTTTCTAAATGAACAGAATACCAAGTCTCGCCTTTTTTATTAACTTCTGCATCAGCTACAACTTCCACAACTTTTAAGGAATGAAACTCTATTTTTTTGTTTGGATTCTCATCTTCTTCTTCACCTCTTAACTGATAATAACCACGTTTTTGATTAAAATTCAAAATCAACCAAGCTAATTCTTCTTTATGTATTTTTTCAGTTAATGCTTTTTTTCGTAGATAATAAATTGTCCAATCATAAGGTACAAGACAAGCATCATCATTTTTATCAATCAAAAAATCAGGTTGATTTAACTTAAAATCTTTCATCATTTCTAAAAAAGAATCTTTAAAAAGAAATTCTTTATCAAATGATAGTTTAGGTTCAGTTTCTGCCTTAAACTTTCCAAATCTCTTTGTAAAATCTATGGAATCCTCATAATGTTTGGGAAGAAAGCCTAGAATATGTAATACACGATGCAAACGTTCTCTACGTAATAAATGGCGTTCTCTTAATCTACGAACGCCTCTATAACCTGTACGTTCAGAAGTTTGTGAAATTGAATTTCCCTTTCCAAAATCACCTAAAACATCTTGAGACATTGGAATAATACGTGATCCCATTCCAAGGATTTGTCCTTCTTTACTTTCAAAGTTTTGGTCAATCAAAGCCCACCCAATAGAGTTAGTACCAAGATCAAGACCTAATATTTTTTTCATATATTGTTAGTTGAGTTAATTAGGATAAAATAAATAATACAATATAGTAAAAAAATAAATTATAGAATATTGTTTATTAATCTTTTAGATTAAATAATATTTTATATATTTGGAATTGAAAGGAATTCACAATAAGGATTATTCCGTTGTGAAAACATTTAGCGCCTCGACTATCTTCGGGGCTTTTTTATTTAGAAAAATCAACATCAATAAAAAAAGGATTACCGTTTGGTAATCCTTTTTATTATTTTGTTGTAAAATATTCTTTCATACTGTTTCGTTGTTTCTCGGCCAACTTTTTAATAGTATCAAAATCATAAGTCATATAATATTCATCTTCTACGAATCGGGCTTCAATCAACATAAACATTTCTGCGCAATCTTTTTCAAAACCTGCAAAACACAAGGCAACAACATGATCCATAGCTTGTTTATTAGACATAGACAGTTTTGTTGAATTAATTAACTGATCCATGACATAGGTACGCCCCTTTTCTAAATGTTGTTTAGCTAACTTACGATTACGTTGTAACTGATAAATGTAGCCTAATGATATATGATATTGCGTTTCTCCTTTATAATAGTCAATTAAGTTTTTTAAAGACTGAATTGTTTGATTCATATCTTTATCTACCAAATTTTGCTTATATGTTTTTATTAACTCAAATTCTTGTTGAGAAACCTGAGCTAAAGAAAAACTACTAATAAGCGAAATTATAAAGAAGATTTTTTTCATAAATTATCTTGGATTTTTCTCCCAACGACGACCTTCATCTGGAGAATAACGAATTCCACGAGTTGTTTCTGCAGATAAATGAGTTCCATTAAAATTGAATTTAATAAATTCTCCTGTAAATGCATTCGGCTTAAAGCGTCTTTCCCAACTGTTTCCGTTATCACAAGAAAAGAATATTCCTTTTTCAGCAATTGCTAAAATCACAGGCCCAAGATCTACTAAATCTTTAAACTCTCCTACTTGGTAATCACCTTTAAAACGCATTTTCCAAGTTCTACCTTTTGTAATAGTATATTCGATTTGTCCGTAAACTTTTTGACTAATACGGATTTGCTCTTCACCTAAATTTAATATATCTGCCATTTTATTCTTTAAAGTCACAAAGATAAAGTAAATCTATAACTTTTCCCTTTATTATAGACTTATTCGTTAGAAAGCGTTTTATATTTTAGTTTAGATTGAATGATTTCTATTTGTAGATTAGACACTATTGTATCTTCAATCGATTCATAAAAATCATCCGAATAATCATATTTTAAATCTTCATGTAATTTACCAAAAAGAGTGATCATCGTTTTAATTTTAGATACTTGATACAATCTTGCTTTATAACCAATAACTGAATCTTCATTTTGAATTGATTTATATTTAGCAGAAGAATCTATTAACAAAATTGTACGCAAACGCAATTCGCCATTTACATCTTTTGTAACCTTGGCATAATGATTAATCCTTGATGATAAATTACGAATCATACGCAAGTATAACTTTCCTTTATCTGTATATTTTGAATTAATAATTGAATCAAAATTATCTTTTAATGTAGTTTCAATTTCAGCTTTTAAATCTTCAAAACGTTTAATTAAATCATATTCATCTTCTAATAATTTAAAGTGAAGCTGCTCTATCAATACCTGATCTTTATTAATCAATCGAATTAGCAATTGATTTTTTTCTTTTTCGGGTAAATCAAGAATTTCTTGTTTTAAAGCAGGGATTTGATTTACGTTTAGTTTTTGTTTCATCTAAAGGATTTTTATACTCTTTTCTTCTATCTAAAGAATTTAATATGAATTTATATAAAAAAAGCGATTACAAAAAGTAACCGCTTTTAAATATATTAAAATAGAATGTTCTATTATTGACCTAAAATGTAAGCGAATACTAAAGGTGCAACAATTGTAGCATCAGATTCGATCATGAATTTAGGTGTATCAACATCTAATTTACCCCAAGTAATTTTCTCATTTGGAACAGCTCCTGAATAAGAACCGTAAGATGTTGTAGAGTCAGAAATCTGACAGAAGTAAGACCAGAAAGGAACATCAGTCCACTCTAAATCTTGATACATCATTGGAACAACACAAATTGGGAAATCTCCAGAGATACCACCAGCAATTTGGAAGAAACCAACTCCGTGTCCGTCTGAATTTGCACGGTACCACTCTGTTAAGTAAATCATGTACTCAATACCTGATTTTACTGTATCAGCTTTTAAGTTTCCTTTAATTACGTTTGAAGCGAAGATGTTTCCTGTTGTAGAATCTTCCCATCCTGGACAAACGATTGGTAAATTTTTCTCTGCAGCAGCTACAATCCAAGAATCTTTAGGATCAATTTCGTAGTATTGCTCTAATACTCCAGAATTTACTACTTGGTATAAGTATTCGTGTGGTAAATATCTTTCACCTTTAGCTTCAGCAGCGTGCCATACATCTTCTAAGTGTTGTTGTAAACGACGGAATGCTTCTTCTTCTGGGATACAAGTATCTGTCACACGGTTGAAGTGTTGATCTAATAATTCACGCTCTTGCTCTGGAGTTAAATCTCTATAGTTAGGAATTCTCTTGTAGTGAGAGTGTGCAACTAAATTCATTACATCTTCTTCTAAGTTTGCACCCGTACAAGAAATGAAATGAACTTTATCTTGACGAATCATTTCAGCTAATGATACACCTAACTCTGCAGTAGACATTGCACCTCCTAAAGAGATTAACATTTTCCCTCCTGCATCTAAGTGTGCTTCATAACCTTTAGCAGCATCAACTAAAGCCGCAGCATTAAAGTGACGGTAGTTATGCTCAATAAATTGACTGATTGGCCCTTTACTCATTTTATTATTTTTTTTATTTATTTAACTGTATAACCTAATGTTTTTAAAATTCCTTCATGTCCTTGTTCTTCCGAATAAACTTTAGTCTCGTAGTTTTCATCGATTAAGACATATTTTGGTTGTGGAATTAAACAGTGATGTACACCACCAAAACCACCAATATTATCTTGGTAAGCTCCTGTATTAAAGAAACCAATGTACAATGGTTTTGCCGAATCGTATTTAGGCAAATAGATGGCATTTGTATGTTGCTCTGAGTTGTAATAATCATCAGAATCACAAGTTAATCCTCCTAATAAAACACGTTCGTATTTATCGTACCAACGGTTTACTGGCAACATAATAAAACGCTTAGAAATTGCCCAAGCATCTGGTAATGTTGTCATGAAAGAAGAATCAATCATATCCCAATATTCACGGTCGTTTTGTTTCTTTTGGTATAAAATTTTGTAAACCACACCTCCAGATTCGCCAACTGTGAAAGATCCAAACTCTGTAAAGATATTAGGAACAGGAATCCCTTCTTCTTCACAAATTGATTGAATTTGAGATAAAATCTCTTTGGCCATGTATTCGTAATCATAATCAAAAGTTAATGATGATTTGATTGGGAATCCACCACCGATATTTAAACTATCTAATTCTGGACAAACTTTCTTTAAGTTTACATATACACGTAAACATTTAGTTAATTCATTCCAATAATAAGAGTTGTCTTTAATACCTGTATTGATAAAGAAATGTAACATCTTTAATTTGATGCGATCATTTGGCTTTACCATATTTTGATAAAAAGGAACGATATCTTTATACCCAATTCCTAAACGAGAAGTATAGAATTCGAATTTTGGTTCCTCCTCAGAAGCAATACGAATTCCGATTTCGAAATCGCCTTCAATTGCTTCAGAAAATAAATCTACTTCTTCGTAATTATCAATTACTGTAATTGTTTTACGGTGTCCGTTATTAACTAAACGTGCAATATTCTCTACATATTCTTCACGTTTAAAACCATTACAAACCACATATTGGTCATGGTTCATTAATCCTTCTTCCAATAAACTCTCAACAATATTAATATCATAAGCTGATGAAGTTTCGATATGGATATCATTCTTCAATGCTTCTTTAACGATATGTTTAAAGTGAGAACTTTTTGTACAATAACAATAGTTGTAACTTCCTTCGTAGTTTAATTCTTCACGAGCTTTTTCAAACCAACCTTTTGCTTTCTGAATGTTCTGAGAAATCTTAGGCAAATAAGTAAACTTTAAAGGTGTTCCATGTTCCTCAACTAATTTCATTAAGTCGATTCCGTGGAATTTTAAATACTCTCCGTCTAATGTGAATTCTTCTTGTGGGAAATCAAATGATTGAGTGATTAAGTCGATATATTTAGTTTTCATTATGCTTTAATATTTAAAAAATGTTACGTGTAAAAAAATGGTAATAAGTATGCTTTTCTAATAGATTTCTCTATAGAAATTACCATTAAACACGTATAGCATAATATACTTGATGAAGTAAATTTTGAGAAGAGATTTTTTTTAATCCGCTACTTTTTTGAAAAGCCAGAAAACTTAGGTTCTTCCCTACCTCAGTTCTCTCGAATAAAAGGTCAACACCCATTAATAATTAAAAAACTTTTGCTTTTGCAAATATATAGAATTTAAAAGAGTATGAATGATAAATTAATCGTAAAATTTATTTACTTTCACTTACAATTTATGAATTGAAAACCAACACTTAAATAACTATACAGATAATATTTCTTTAAATCTGTTTATAAATTTCTGTTTATCTAATGGTTTCGATAACTGAATTATTGTATTTTTGAAATCATTTTGAATGTAAAATATGGGGAAAATAATTGCAGTAGCCAACCAAAAAGGTGGTGTAGGTAAAACTACGACTTCTGTTAATTTAGCAGCTTCATTAGGAGTATTAGAGAAAAAAGTATTATTAATTGACGCCGATCCACAAGCAAATGCAACATCTGGATTGGGTTTCGATTTGGAAACCATTGAATGTGGTACATACGAAGTTTTAGAAAATCAAATTGCTGCGAGTGAAGCAATTTTTGAAACTGAGTCTCCAAATTTAGACTTAATGCCAGCTCATTTAGATTTAGTTGCTGCTGAGATAGAAATTGTTGATTACGAAAATCGTGAATATATGTTGAAAACTGCTTTAGCAGAAATCAAAGATAATTACGATTATATCGTTATTGACTGTGCTCCTTCTTTAGGTTTAATTACATTAAATGCCTTAACTGCTGCAGATTCTGTTATTATACCTATACAATGTGAATATTTTGCATTAGAAGGTTTAGGTAAATTATTAAATACCGTAAAAGGAATTCAACAACATCATAATAAAGACTTAGATATTGAAGGTCTTTTATTAACGATGTACGATTCTCGTTTACGTTTATCTAATCAGGTTTTAGATGAAGTAAGTAATCACTTTCCTCAAATGGTTTTCAAAACGATAATTGCTCGTAATGTACGTTTATCTGAAGCGCCAAGTTTTGGAGAAACAATTATACAATATGATGCAGGAAGTAAAGGAGCTGAAAATTACTTAAATTTAGCTCGAGAATTTTTAATTAATAACAACGATACCGTATAATATGGCAAAATCTAATAAGAATAATCGTCTTGGTAGAGGATTATCAGCCTTATTAAAAGATGAACCAACTGTGCATTCAGCTTCTGATGATGGTGCTAAGAAATTAGTAGGAAACATTATCGAAATTGATTTAAATAAGATTACAGCAAATCCTTGGCAACCAAGGACTAATTTTGATAAAAGAAATTTAGAAGATTTAGTTACTTCTATCCAAGCTTTAGGCGTTATTCAGCCTATTACAGTTAGAAAGAAAAACGACGGCACTTATGAATTAATTTCTGGTGAACGTCGTTTTCGTGCTTCAACAATAGCCAATAAAAGAACAATTCCTGCTTACGTTCGTTTAGCGAATGACCAGGAAATGTTAGAAATGGCATTAG
The DNA here is from genome assembly GCF_003687725.1 of Faecalibacter macacae. GTDB lineage: Bacteria > Bacteroidota > Bacteroidia > Flavobacteriales > Weeksellaceae > Empedobacter > Empedobacter macacae. The sequence goes on along the minus strand of NZ_RDOJ01000023.1, from coordinate 25,473 downwards.
TTGAAAATATTCAGCGCCAGGATTTAGATGCAATAGAAATTGCTCTTTCTTACCAACAATTAATCGATGAGGTTAAATTAACGCAAGAAGAATTAAGTAAGCGTGTTGGGAAAGATCGCTCTTCTATCACAAACTATTTACGTTTATTAAAACTTGATCCTATTATCCAAACTGGAATTCGTGATGGTATGATTTCTATGGGACATGGACGTGCATTAATGGCAATTGATGATGCTGATAAACAATTCGAAATTTATGAAAGAATTGTTCGTGATAATTTATCAGTTCGTGATACTGAAAAATTAATCAAAGCAGTAAAAGAAGGTTTACAACCTGAAGATAAAGTGAAGGAAAAAGTTGAATTACCTGAACACTACCAAACTGCGATGGATCGTTTCCAACAACGTTTAAATACAGGTGTTAAAATTCAACGTGCTAAGAATGGAAAAGGTAAAATCATTATCGATTTTGCTTCAGATGAAGAATTTGAACGCTTAAGAAGTTTTTTAAATGAAAACTAAAATTTTAATCCTATCATTTATTTTCCTATCTCAATTTGGGTACGGACAACAAATTATTACGGATGAAATCGTCGTAGATACAGTACAAACTGACTCGATTAACAATTTTACGTTAAAGGACAAAAGTCCAATCAAAGCCTCATTATACTCAGCAGTATTACCAGGAGCTGGACAATTGTATAATAAAAAATGGTGGAAAGCACCAATTGCGTTAGGTTTAGTTGGAACAGGTATTGGATTTACAGCATATTACAATGGTTTACAAAACAAATTTAGATCTGCATATATCGCAGAATTAGAAGGTAGACAACATGAATATTCTGGCATTTTAAATGCAGAACAATTAGCTGTTTATCAAGACGAATACAAAAGAAATCGTGATTACAGTATGGCATTAACTATTTTAGCATATGTATTAAACATTGTTGATGCTACTGTTGATGCACACTTATTTAGTATAAAAAATGATCCTGATTTTACTTGGAAACCAGTAATCATTCAAGATCAATATACTTATCAACCTGTTATGGGTTTAAACTTAAATTTTAAATTTTAAGAAATTAATTACATTATGAAAATTGGATTAATTGGATATGGTAAAATGGGTAAAGCCATTGAAGAAATTGTAGTAGAAAGAGGACATGAAGTTGTTTTAAAAGTTTCTCATACTCCAACACCTGAAGAATTAAAAGATATAGACGTAGCGATTGAATTCTCTCGTCCTGAATACGCATACGACAATCTTAAAGTTTTACTTGAATCAAACACACCAACTATTTGTGGAACAACAGGTTGGTTAGATCAACAAGAAGAAGTAAATCAATTAACTTTAGCTAACAATACTGCTTTTTTATATGCATCTAACTTTAGTTTAGGAGTTAATTTATTTTTTGAATTAAATCAACAATTAGCTCGTATGATGAATAAATACAGAGCTGAATACAATATCAATTTAGAAGAAATTCATCACACACAAAAATTAGACGCACCATCAGGAACTGCTATTACAATTGCTGAAGGAATTATTGATAACACATCTTACAATAATTGGTCTATGGAAGAACAAGGTGAATCTATTATTCCGATTGAAGCAAAACGTATCGAAAATGTTCCTGGAACACATATCGTACAATACACAAGTGAAGTTGATACGATTGAAATTTCACATACAGCACATTCTCGTAAAGGATTTGCTTTAGGTGCTGTTATTGCAGCAGAATGGATTGCAGATAAAAAAGGTGTCTTTTCTATGAAAGACGTTTTAGAACTGAATTAACAACTACTAATAAAAATACTTATGTCACTAATCATTTATTGGATTATTGGTTTTGTACTATACAACATCCTTTTTGGAGCTGGTACATGGAAATTATTTAAAAATGCTGGAAAACCTGCATGGTCAGCATTTGTTCCATTTTTAAATATATGGAACGGACTACAAATTATTGATAGACCAAAATGGTGGATTATTTTATTCTACCTACCTATCGTTGGACCAATTTTTTGGTTAGTAATGTATGTAGATTTAGCTGATTCGTACGGAAAAATAGAATTAAAGGATAAAATCATCATGGTTTTAACTTTAGGTTTATACATTTTCGCAATTAACTATTCAGATAACCCAAAATATTTAGGTGCTGAAAAACGTACTTCTACTATCGTTTCATCTTTATTATTCGCCTTAGTTTTAGCTACTTTAGTACATAACTGGTTTATACAACCAATGATTGTACCTACTGGATCTATGGAAAATACAATTAAAATTGGTGATGCTTTATTTGTAGAAAAAGTAAGTTTTGGTGCTCGTGTACCTTCTACTCCATTAGGAATTCCTTTTTCAGAATTTATCAATCGTGATGCATTCGTAGACAAAGCGCGTTTACCTTACATGCGTTTACCAGGTTGGAGAGATTTAAAATCGAATGACATTGTTGTTTTCAACTACCCTACTGATTCGGTTTACTCTGCAATTGATCGTAAAGATGCCTATGTAAAACGTTTAGTTGGTATGCCAGGTGAAACTGTAGAAATTAGCAACGGAATTTTATACGTGGACGGAAAAAAATTCCAACCTAAATTAGATGCTTTAGTTCAACATTCTTATAAAGTTGTATCTAAAATTCAATTATCTCCAGCTGTTTTATACCAAGATTTTGGTTTAATCCCAACAGATTACCAAGGAACATCTTACCAAGAAGGAAGCACTTTTGTATACGGTTTCCCAGCTTTAACTGAAGCGCACGTAACTGCATTCAAAAATAACTCTAACATTATCAGTGTTGAACCAGCTTTAAAAGCTAAAGGAGAAAAAACAGAACGTATTCGTTACGGAAACCAAATTGATAGTACTTACACTATTTTCCCTGTAAATAAAAACTGGAATGAAGATCAATATGGTAAGTTATACATTCCTAAGAAAGGTGATATTGTAGATATTAACAAAGAAACTTTACCACAATATATTAATGTAATTCGTAAATACGAACAAAATACATTACGCGTAGACTCAGCAAATGGTAAGTTTGATATTTTCGTAAATGATCAAAAAGTTGATAAATACGAAATCAAACAAAACTATTACTTTATGGTCGGTGACAACAGAAACCAATCATTAGATGCGCGTTTCTTTGGATATGTACCAGAAGATCATATCGTAGGACGTCCAATTTTAATTTGGGCAAATATGAATGGTTTATTTGAACAAGCTCCTAAGAAATTTATTTGGGACAGATGGTTTACATCTATCAACAACGATAATCCAAACAAAACTTCATACGGAATTTATGTGTTAATTGCTTTTATTGGATGGATTGGATATGATATCTGGAAAGCAAGAAAAGAAAAACAAAAAAATAAATATTAAGATTAATAATTGAAATGAAAAATACATTTCCAGCTTTTTACTTTGGACCGATTGATTACTTTGCTGATATAGTAAAAAGTGAAACTATTGATTTAGAAGTTTGCGAAAACTTTCAGAAACAAACCTATAGAAGTCGTACAAATATTTTAGGAGCTAATGGTAAATTATCATTAACAATTCCTTTAGTACACGACGGAAATCGTCGCATGAAAGACATCAAACTATCCTACGATCATAATTGGCAAAAAGAACATTTCAAATCATTAAGATCTGCCTATCAGAGTTCTCCATATTTTGAATATTATGAAGACGAAATTGCATCATTTTACGAAAAACAAGAGAAATATTTATTAGATTTAAATATCAAAACTGTCGAATTTATTTTATCAAAATTAAAAGTTGATACGGTTGTAACAAAAACAGAATCTTATCAACTAATTGATGAAGCATTCGATTTCAGAAATAAATACAATGCGAAGAAAGAGGCCAATGTTCATTTTCCTGAATATGTACAAGTATTTGACGAAAAATTTGGTTTCACTCCAGGTTTAAGTATTTTAGACATCTTATTTAGTGAAGGGCCACAAGCGGCTATCTATTTAAAAAATTTATAAAAAAAACATAGAATGAAAAAATTAGTTTTAGCTCTTTCATTTGCTTTTTCATTTGGTTTTGCACAAGCTCAATCAGTTGAAGTTCCAAAAGAAACTTGGTACCATGCAGATGTTGAAACTACAGGTGTATACGGTGTTAATACTGAAAAAGCTTTAAATTTCTTAAAACAAAAAAATAGAAAACCACAGACATTAGTTGTTGGTGTATTAGATTCTGGTGTGGAACATTTCCACGAGGATTTAAAAGCAAACATGTGGGTAAATAAAAAAGAAATTCCAGGAAACGGTATAGACGATGACAAAAACGGTTACATTGATGATGTACACGGATGGTCTTTCTTAGGTACTGCAAAAGGAATTAACTATAATGACGATTCAGTTGAATTAACTCGTATCTACAAAAGTTTAGCTGAAAAATACGATACATTTGATCAACAAAAAAATCACGATGCTATCGTTAAAATTCCTACTGAATATGCAGAATACGTAAAAATCAAAAGAGAGTACTTAGAAACTGTAGGTAAAACTAAATACAACCAACAAGTTGCTCAAGCTAAATTAAATGCTATTGAGCCAGGTTTAAATAAAATGGTTTTAGAATTTGGTGATACTAAATTAACAAAAGATATTATCGCTAACTACCAACCAGTAGATAACCAAGTTATTGAATCTTTATGGATTTTTGGTGAGTTAAAAGAAGAGCAATGGGTTGGAAAAACTATGGCTCAAGTTGCTAATTCTTACTTAGGAATGGCTCGTCGTCAAGCGAAAGCTGATGGATTAACTTCTCACTACAACTTAGATTTAGTTGATCGTAAAAATGTTGACAATCCAAACGATTTAAAAGAAAGATTTTACGGTAACGGAGATTCTAACGGACCTGAGTCTTCTCACGGTACACACGTAGCTGGAATTGTTTCTGCTGTACGCGGTAATAAAATTGGTAATGAAGGTACTGCTGGAGGTAACCACGTAAAAATCATGTCTGTTCGTACAGTTCCAAATGGTGACGAAAGAGATAAAGATGTTGCAAACTCTATTTACTATGCTGTAGATAACGGAGCAAAAATCTTAAATATGTCTTTTGGTAAAGCATATTCTCCAAATAAAGATATTGTATGGGATGCATTTAAATATGCTGCGGATAAAGGTGTGTTAATCGTTAAAGCTGCTGGAAACAGTAACGAAGATATTGATACACACATCCACTACCCAACTAACTTTAGAGCTGATGGATCAACTGTATCAAATGCAGTTTTAACTGTTGGTGCTTCAACACGTAATTCAGATAAATTAAAAGCTGGATTCTCTAACTTTGGTAAGAAATCTGTTGATGTTTTTGGACCTGGAGCAGAAATCTACGCTACATATCCTGGTGTTGATGTATACCGTTTCTTAAACGGAACTTCTATGGCTTCTCCTGCTGTTGCTGGTGTAGCTGCATTAGTTTGGTCTCACTACCCAAAATTAACTGCTGCTGATATCCGTACAATTTTAATGGAAACAGTTAATAAAAACGAGCAGTTATCAGATATTTCTGTAACTGGTGGTGTTGTAGACTCTTACAAAGCTGTACAACGTGCAGAGGAAATCTACAAACAAAGAAAATTAAAATAATCTTTTAGATTTTTAATAATATTCAAGGCTCCAACTTAGTTTGGAGCCTTTTTTGTTTTAATTAGATTGTAGGATTATTAAGTAACATTTTTTACTTTTAAGCTACTAATTTGATAATGATATAATAAACTAACAATATGAAAAAAATAGTATACAGTTTAGCTGTAGCATTGATGGTTGCTACATCAGCTTTTGCTCAACAAACGCCAAGAGAAGAAATTGATTTAAAATCATGGCAACATTTATCAGTTGAACAATCTGGTGTTTATGGAGTAAATACACAAAAAGCATTGGATTTTTTAAAACAAAAAAATAAAAAAGCACAAACATTAGTCGTTGGTGTTTTAGATTCTGGTGTCGAAGTAACTCATGAAGATTTAAAAGATAATGTTTGGGTTAATCCGAACGAAAAGAAGGACGGAAAAGACAACGATAAAAATGGATACATTGATGATATTCATGGATGGAATTTTATTGGAGGAAAAGACGGTAAAAATGTTGATGCTGATACATTAGAATTAACACGGTTATTCAAAAAAGCAAAAGAAAAATTCGAAACGAGTAAAGATGCTGCTACGAATAAAACGAAGTTCCCAGCTGAATATGAAAAATATACTGAATTAAAGAAAGAATACGAAGCCAAATTTGCTGAAGCTAAACAAATGTCTTCTCAAATGAAGATGATTTCTGATAATTTATCTAAACCTTTAGATGTTTTAATCGCTGAATTAGGTGATCAAAAATTAACAGAAGAGTTCATGTTAACTTACGAACCAAAATCACAAGAAGCCAAACAAGGAATGATGTTATTTGCAATGGTTCCTAAAGAAGCTTGGGCTGGTAAAACAATGAAAGTTTTTGGCAAAGAAATATTAGATGAAATTAACGAAGGTTACAAACACTATTCTGAGCAAGAAAAATACAATTTAAACTTAGATTTTGATCCTCGTTCTATTGTTGGTGATGATTATTCAAATATCAAAGAAAAATCATACGGAAATGCTGATGTTGATGGCCCAGATTCAAATCACGGAACACATGTTTCAGGAATTATTGCTGCTAAACGTGGTAACGGTTTAGGAATTGACGGAATTGCTGGAGATGGAAATGTAAGAATTATGTCTGTGCGTACTGTTCCTAATGGTGACGAACGTGATAAAGACGTTGCAAATGCGATTCGTTATGCTGTAGATAATGGAGCAAAAATCTTAAATATGTCTTTTGGTAAAGCATATTCACCAGACAAAGAAACAGTTTGGGAAGCATTCAAATATGCAGCAGATAAAGGTGCATTATTAATTAAAGCGGCTGGTAACGACGATTTAAATATTGATACAGATATCCACTATCCAACAGTTTATAACGACAAAGGTGTAGCAGTTTCTAATAATGTTATTACTGTAGGATCTTCTACAAGTGATTCGGCAGTATTAAAATCAAGTTTCTCTAATTATGGTAAAAAATCAGTAGATGTTTTCGCTCCAGGTTCTGAGATTTATTCAGCAATCCCAACACGAGATGGTGTTTATAAATCAAATTCTGGTACGTCTATGGCTTCTCCTGTTGTTGCTGGTGTAGCTGCTTTGGTTTGGTCACACTACCCTACTTTAACTGCAGTACAAGTAAAACAAATCATTATGGAGTCAGTAAACAAAAATGATCAGTTAACTGATATTTCTGTAACAGGTGGTGTTGTTGATGCTTATAAGGCTGTTCAATTAGCTGATAAAATGGCTTCAAAGAAATAATATTTTTGAAAGATATAATTATAAATCCTCTCGTAATGAGAGGATTTTTTTTATATAATTTTCTTTTGCTAACGCAACGAATATCATTAGAAATTACGGGGATTCTTCGACAAGCTCTGAATGACAGTGTGTATCTTATTTCTCGTAATAAAAACTTGAACTGATTATTTATATATTGAATGCGATCCTGAAATGAAATCAGGATGACATTACTTTTTTCTTGATAAAAAAGTAATCAAAAAATCAAGACTGTAAATCTATTAGACTAAAATTAAATATCATTTCGGAAATGAATTAAATGTTTCCTTTCAGTCACTAATTCATTTTTATCCTTCATTCTATTTAATTTTTTAACGTCTTAGATTTAAATGTCAGTTTATTATATATAAACGCTTCGACAAGCTAAGCATGATAAAGGTAAGATTAAGATACGATTCTGAAATGAGTTTAGGAGGACTTGACTTATATTATATAGTCAATACTTTTTTCTTGATAAAAAAGTAATCAAAAAATCAAGGCTGTAAATCCTTTAGCTAAAAAATAAGTTCTAAAGTCTAAACAATTTAAATCATTCCCTACGGTCAGTAAATTGTTTTTAACGACTTTCTTCTAATTTTTCTTAACGCAAGAATTTAATGCCGGGTTTACTGCTTGATTAAATTGAAGAATGGGTTTGATGAGATTCCTCGATACCTCGGAATGTTCTGTGTTTATAAACAAAAATTTTCACTATAATTTTGGTTAGATTTACCAATAGCAAAAATCTGTTTGATTAGTTTATTTGCTATAGCAACTTTTATTACTCGTTCAAGTTTACCTTTCGCTTTTAATCGATCGTACATTTCTTTGCAAGATTTATTATAATATTTGGCTGACCAACTGCATAAATAAAGTAATTTTCTAAGTTGAGCTTTACCCATTTTACAAATATGTCCTTTCCCTCGAACACTGCTTCCACTTTGATAGATCCGTGGACTAAATCCGATATAAGCGATGAGTTGTTTATAATTATCAAACTTCCTGAAATTATCTGTGATCAAAGCCATCATCATAGCTGTTTTGGGACCAACTCCTGGAATAGATTCTAAATGTGCTAATGTTTCTCCATATTCAGCTTTAGACAATAAAAGCATTTGTTGCTCTATTTTCTCTTTTGATTTTTCTAAATAACATATATCTTTTTTAAGTTCTTTTTCTAAAAATGAATCTAAACATCTACTGCTAATATAAGACTCCAACTGATGCTTATTCTGATGAATCTGCTTGTTTATAAGCTCTAATCGGGTATAAAGTTGTCGAAGCTTTATATTATTTTTACTTTCTAATTTCCATAATTTCAAATCGTTTTTCATTCCAAATTCTGCTATGATTTTGGAATCTTTTTTGTCTGTTTTAGCTCGATAGAGCATCATCTGACTGAAACGTTTGATCACCAATGGATTTTCTACGCAAACTTGAATATGCTTTTGAAATAGATAACTTGCTAGCCCAAAATAATAGCTACCAGAGGCTTCCATCACCACCCAATCGTCTTGATTAATCAATCTGTTTAAGGCTTTAAAACCTTTTTGATTATTCTCAAAAATTAAGTGTTGCCACTTCTCATTTTCAAGAAAACTTACATCAAATGTTTGTTTAATAATGTCAATTCCTATAATTTTATTCATAACAAATGTTTTAATCAAAAAGATCTCTACATTAATTTATCTATTCTAAATACAGGTTTTATTACCTAAAGTTTTGTTCAAATTTTTGTAGGAAGGGTAAAGGAACTAACATCCCGAACGGTCTACGACGACAAATGACAAACTATAGTTTTTTTCTTTACCCTGGTCTTTTCTTATATGTTTACGATTCTAATTTAATCTTTTACAAACATAGAATGACTATACATTTGTCAAGCTGAATTTATTTCAGCTTCACATAGCATTTTAAAGTGAATTACATATGAAAAGATTCTTCGACAGACTTAGAATAGCAGCGTTTAGTAAATTTTTAAATGATTTATTACTTTTTTCTTGATAAAAAAGTAACCAATTCTTCTGCAAGCTCAGCACAAGCAATCAAGGCTATAAATCTATTTGACTAAAATTAAATTTTAATACGGGTATAAATTAAATAACTCTCTATCGTTAGCAAATTCATACTTTTCCTACTTAAAATTTAATTTATTAACGTCATAGATTTAGAGGCCAGTCTATATACGTTTTAGATTATAGGTAATACTTTATAAGTTTTAGATTCTACTCATCATGTCATTCTGAATGAATCGTTAGTGGAATGAGATTCTGAAATGAAATCAGAGTTATACTAATTAATAATCTTAAACTATTTAGATTTAACCATGTCATTCTTTCTAAATCTTAGGATTCCTTATTCCTTGGAGTAGCATTTACTTTATTCTTAAACGTCTCTAAAAAACTTCAACTGTTGAGTTGAAATTTTAAATAAAATCTAATACTTAGTCTTTTTATATATTAATTACTTTTTTAGTTAGACTTATTATTATATTTAAATACTAATTTAAACTTCAACTAATTATGATTAATTCTATAAAAGAAAATTTGACGAAAAGAGTAGAATTATCAGAAGATGAATTAAAACTATTTTGTTCGGCTTTAGTTTATAAAAAAGTTAAAAAAAACAAATTAATTCATGTCGAAAATTCTGTAATGCAACATTTTTTTTTTATTGAAAAAGGATTGCTTCGTATGTATACAACTACTAACAAATTCGAAGAACAAACTTTTGAATTTTGTTATGAAAACACATGGATTGTTGACTTAAAATCATTACAAGAAAAGGCACTTAGCCAAATAAACATTGAAACTTTAGAAGATTGCGAACTATATTCATTACATATAGATGATGTTATCCGACTTCATCATCAAATACCTTCATTAGAAAAATTTAGTCGAATTCATGCTGAAGAAAGATATATTGAAGCTATGATAAGAATACAACAATTATATCATCCAAATTTAAGTTCAAAGGATAGATTCCAATCATTTAATATACATTATCCGATGTTAAGAAATCGAATTTCATCACAACATCTAGCTTCATTTTTAGGAGTCGTACCTGAAACAATTAGTCGACTTAAAAGAGAACTTATTATACAAAAATAAATTGAATAAACCAAAATAGTAGATCATATAAAAATTTGATTTAGAATCTTTTTTACCTAATCTAGTTAATTCATCTTTGTTATTATAACCACAAATAACAAAAATTATGAATGAACAATTAAAAGAAATCACTCCATTTTATTGGATGACTGAACCTAAATTAACTCATAAAGAAAATAATGTAAAAGAATTTGTTAATCCTGATGATATACCATGGACTGATTGGTTGATGCCAGGAACAAAGTTTAAATTATTATATTGTGATTTAGCATCTGGATTTTTTACAATTCTATTAGAAGTTGAAGCTGGTGTCCAAGCAAGTGTACATTGGCATTTTGGTACAGCACAAGCTTATATTCTAAAAGGAAGCTTTTACTATGACAAAGGAGATATTGGAGATATATCAAACTGCTATACTTGTGAAACTGGCGGAAGTGTTCATCAACCTTTTTCAGATGAAGGATGTGTGATGTTGGGAATTATGTTTGGACCGATTGCAGGATATCATGAGGGTAAAATGGTTGTTGTTGCTGATGCTAAACTACATTATGAATTAGCTAAACAAAATAATGCAACTTCACAAACAACAGTAGTTGGATACATACAAGAACCTTTAAAATAAATTTTATGCTTTTACATAATAAAGTTATATTAGTTACAGGTGCTGGTTCAGGAATTGGTCGTGGAACTTCAAAGGTTTTAGCACGTGAAGGGGCTATTTTATTCTTAACAGATATTAATTCCGATTCACTGCAAGAAACTATAAAATTAATAGATTCCAATGAAAAAATTGAGAGTTTAGTTGTTGATGTCTCCAAAGAAAATGACTTAAAACTTATGATGGAAACTATCGTTTTAAAATTTGGAAGAATTGATGGTGCTTTTAATAATGCTGGGATTTCTGGTCCATCTTCTGAGTTTAAAGATTATGATGATTTAGAATTTGATAAGATCATCCAAACTGATTTAAAATCAGTCTGGACCTCGATGAAATTACAAATTAATCAAATGCTAAAACAAGAAACTAAAGGAGCTATAATAAATACTGCAAGTATTGGAGGTCTAGTAGGCAAACCTGGTATATCAGCTTATATAGCTGCTAAACATGGAGTAGTTGGTTTAACTAAAACAGCATCTTTAGAGTATGGGAAAAAAGGCATCAGAATAAATGCAGTATGTCCAGGAATTATTCGAACTGAAATGCTAGATCAGCTAATTAAATCCGGTACGATGGGAACTGAAGAAGAATGGGCACATTTACAACCAATAGGACGTTTAGGAACCACTGAAGAAATTGGAGAATTTGTAGCATGGGCTCTTTCTGATAAAGCTAGTCTTTTACATGGACAAGCAATTGCATTAGATGGTGGATTTACTTCATCATAGATTTTAAAAGCATCTTTTATAGATGCTTTTATTGTATTGTACCAAATATGATGAAATTCTGAATAAAACGTTAGTAAAATGAGATTCTGAAATAAATTCAGGATAACATTACATTTATCAAGCTGAATTTATTTCAACTTCACAAAGCATTTTAAAGTGATTTACATATAAAAATCTCTTAAGAAAGTAGTTTTGTAATATAAATTTTACTAATAATGAAAAAAAAACATATCAAATTTTTAAGTCTATTATTTATCGTATTTCCAATGTCAATAGTTATGGCTTTAGTAGGTGTATTTAGAAATTTTGGCTTTACCGAAAATTGGTATTTACTGTTTTTAAAATCTCGGACAATTATGTTTCCTGTTGCATATTGTTCAGCCCTTTTATTCTCTCCTTTAGCTAAAAAACTGACTGAAATGTGCGAAAATAAAAACTATAAGTAATTTCAAATACTAAAAAATTGAGCCTTTCATAATGGAAAGGCTTTTTTCTTGATTTTATATTACCTAATTTTATCCAATGGAAATTTGGCAATTACTAAATATTGTAAAATATAAAAAAACATTATTTTTTAGAGAAATTAATACGTCAGAAAGGATTGATGCTTTAATAGAAATCAAAACAAGAGCAACTCCAACTTATATTTCACATATTTTTCCTTTTATATTGGATTCGAATAAAGAAATTAGAGATATTTCACTTAAAATAATTTTAAACTTATTTAATCAAACGATTTCCAAAAAAGACATTTATCAAACTGCAAGAAATTGTGAAATCAAACTAAATGATTTAAATAAAGCTGAAGATCTATTTAATGAACAAGATTTTACGTCAATTTTAACTATTGCATCTTTGAATTATAATGGATATATACGCGAATATGCTTTAACTAAATTGACCGAAATTCAAAATCCAGAGACTTTACCTTATTTTATTTTTCGTTTAGCAGATTGGGTAGAAAACGTAAGAATAACAGCACATAATTCGTTTAAAACCTTTCTAAAACCAGAAAATAGTAAGTATATTGTTGAGAATTTGAATCAATTTTATTGGTTACAACAAGTAGAAAGGGTTGATTTAAAACCCATTTACAATGAGGTTATTCATTTTCTAACCATAGAAAACAGGAAGTATATTTTAGAGAATTTAAACCAATTTAATGAAAAATCTGTTCGAATTATAGCTAAAGAATTTATTCAAATTGCTGATATTACAAATCAAGAACTTAGCTATTTTATTAATCATAAATCTTTGATTGTTCGTCATATTTCTCTTAAGCGATTTGAATTATTTGATCACAATCAAATACAAAAATTCTTAAACGAAAAAGCTGCAAAAATCAGATATGAAACGTTGTATTTATTAAAAGATTCACCTGGTTTTGAAAAAATAATTGAGCAATATATTGTAGATGAATCAGCTTTAATTAGAAATTTCGCAAGATTTACTCTTCGAAATAAAAACATAAATTTTATCGAAATTTACCATCAAAATTTGATAAAAAAAGAAAATATAAATGGTTCAATTTGTGGTTTAGCCGAATTAAATGCTAAAGAATACGAATCCTTAATTAATGATTATTTATACTCTAAAAATGTTAAAATTAAAAAAATAGCATTTTTAGCACTTCAAAAATTGGAATCAAAATCAGCATTTGAATTTGCATTAGAGAATCTAAATACAGAATTAATTGGGCTTAGAAATTTGATTGTAGATTATTTAGAAAACTATCCTACAAATGAAGTTATTGAAAAAGCACGAGAAGTTTTCATTAATAATGGTAAAGATTTAAAAGTATCTATGCTAAAATTATTCTCGAAAATTGGAAATTATGATACAATAAATGATTTGATGTTCGGTTTGATTGATGAAAACGAGAATGTAAGGAATATTGCACAAAATTACATCATGAAGTGGAAAACCAATATGAATAAATATTATTCAGTTCCAACAAACTATCAGATTGAAAAAGCAAAAGAATCTTTACTTTACGTGGATTCTGTTTTAAAAGAAAGAAAATATTTCAATGAAAATCCTACCGAAAATTTAACCATGTATTTCAAATAATATTTAAAACCTCAACGAAATAGTTGAGGTTTATTCCCTAAGAATCTTATCCATCGATTTTCCTTTCGCCAATTCGTCAATTAATTTATCTAAATAACGAATCTTTTGATACAAAGGATCTTCTATCTCTTCTACTCTATAACCACAAATTACACCTTTAATTTTATCTACATTAGGGTTTAATTTTGCTTCAGCAAAAAAGGTTTCAAAATCAATTTTATTCTCGATAATTCGAGTTAGATCAGAAGTTGTATAACCCGTTAACCATTCAATTACTTGATGTAATTCTGCAATCGTTCGGCCTTTTGTCTCCACTTTCTTTACATAATGTGGATACACACTGGCAAAAGACATTTTAAAAACTTTAGTATTCATCATTATAAAATCTAATTATTTTAAGAATAAATTTAATAAATAATCAAAGACTATTTACTTTATTAAAAAAATCAGATTTATATTTTTCAGAAATTATAAATTCTTTATTATTCAGTATTAAACTATTTTTACGGAAAGACTCTATTTTTTTTAAAATTAACAATCTGAGAACGATTCACTTGTACTAGATCATCATTTAAAATTTCAGATAGTTTTTTTAATGTCATTAGTGGTATATATGGTATTAACCTATTTTCTGTATAAATTTTTACATAATCCTTCATACTTTCAGCATATAAAATTTCTGAAATACGAATTTTTACTTTTATTGAATCGACTTTAAGAAATATAAAAATCTCTTCTTTTTCATTTAGAATTTCTAAACGTTTTTGTAGCTTAATTTTCTCAACTGTTTTTTCAAAATCTTGATAACTATAAGGTTTTAAAAGAAAATCAGTAGCTGAAACTTTAAACCGATGAATAGCATATTTACTGTATGCAGAAACAAAAACTAAAGCTATTTTAGGGTGCTTTTTTATTAATAACTATGCCTGTGTTACTGGAGTAATTCTTTTAGAATTAACCATACGATTTTCAGGAGGATCTGGAAGTTTAGTTAAAAATAGTCCATATTTAGAAACACCTTTTTTCAGATATCTACTTTGGGCACATGTTATAGGTGCAGTTTTAACGTATGTTGTTTGGGCTTACACAATTTTTAAATCTGGGAAACAAAATAAAAACAAAGAATTACCAGGAACATTTTCTAAAAATCATAAAATATTTGGATATTTTGTAATTATTGGACTATTCTATACAGGAATTACAGCGTTTATTGTTTGTTTAATGGCGTTTTTTTCTTAGGTTAAATAAAATAAAAAAATCCAGCTTTAAAGCTGGATTTTTAATTATTAATAAACAAAAAATTACATAATTTATACTTCTATTACATATATAGATTTGTTCATCTTAATTTATTATATTTTAGTTGACTCAATATCATAAAATAAGTGTATTTATATTCTAATCATTATCATCAATTTTAGTTGGGAAATTTACAAGAATTAAAAGTTCGTCCGTATTAATTGCATCCGAATTGAAAACAGATAATTTAAAATCACAATTCGGAAAATGGATTTGAATACAATCATTTAATAAATGAATATCACCAAAAGATAACTCAGATTCTTTTGGACAATATACATCCATCGTAATCGAAAATTTTTCATTAATATCTTCAATACGATTGCTATATTTCTCATTCATTTCAATGATAATATCTTCAATTTTACCTTTAAATTTCTGAGACAATTGGGTTTGAGGAAAAAATTTAAACAATTGATTTCTACATTCGGTTATTAGTTGTTTTTGCTCTTCATTTTCTGAATCAACCGAGATATAATCCAGTTTTCTAATCACATTTAATATTGTTTCTGACAAATAAAAATTTTCCATGCAGTAGATTTACTTCTTTTTATAAATGTAGTAAAAATAAAAAGGCGAACATCTCTGTTCGCCATATATTGTAAGAATTTAAATGTAAATCTCTTCACTTAAAATACCTGATTCAACTTCAACCGGTTCTTGATTTGGTTTAAAAATTCGAGCCGTTAAATTTCCTTTTAATTCAATTGTAGAATTCTCCACACGTAACCAGCTTCCTTCGCGTAAACCTATAACAGTTTGCTCGTTGAATTTATGAAACTCATTAATACGTGTTTCTCTCGTTTCTCCTTTATGCGTCGAATTTGGATCTGGATCTAAATAATGCGGATTAATATTAAACGGTAAAAATTGTAAAGCGTCAAAACTTGGCGGATAAACAATAGGCATATCGTTCGTTGTACCAATCGTCAAACCAGTCATATTACTACCTGCACTACTTCCCATATATGGCGTTCCGTTTGCGACAACTTCTCTTAAAACCTCAACCAAACCTAATTCGTACAAAGTTTTAAGTAATAAAAATGTATTTCCACCTCCAATAAAAATAGCTTTCGCATTATTTACAGCTTCTTTTGGATCATCATAACTATGAACTCCAGAAACCTTGATTCCAAAAGGATTTAACGCATCTTTTACACTTTGTGTATAATCATCATGCGAAATCCCTGAAGGACGTGCAAAAGGAATAAAAAGTAGTTCGTCGGTTTGTAAAAAGTCTAAAATCTCTTCACGAATATATTCTAAATATCCACTACCATGAATTGTACTTGTACTAATCACAAGTAAACGATAATTTGGATTGATCATTTTGTAATTTATTTTGAACAAAGTTAAGTTTTAATCTAATAAAAATTAACAATTCTGAGTTTAAAAAAACACCATAAAATTGGAAATTATCAGCTAAATTCGATAAGAAATAATCACAATATGAATAAACTATTTTTAATTGCATTGCTTCTATTCACAAACTAATCTCAAATGTCAAAAAAACGAACCAATACTTCGGCTAGCTCAGCACAAGCAAGACATTGCTTAAATCTACATCTAAAAATAAATTTCATCCGAGGAATAATTTAAATAACTCTTTATCGTTCGCTAAATCATTCTTTTCTCTTCTTCTATTTATTTTTTTAACGTTTACTATTTCAATGCAATTTTTCAAGCATTCTAAATAAATAAATAAATAAATAAATAAATAAATAAAGAATTAATGAATTGATGATCGCCTACTAATTGTTAGGCCTGTTTTGTTGACCGAAACGATAAATGTTTTACTGGTCTTGTCATTCTAAGCTTATCGAAAAAATTTTACTAATAATATATTTTGTTGTAAATAATTTACTCTGTTATATTTTATGATAATAAAACTTTAACATTTCAAATATTATTATATTAAGATATACGAAGTTGTATTTACGAAGATAAATATCTAATCTTTGATATTTATTAACTTAACAAAAATGTACTAATAATGAGAATTTTGAGTAATAAAAAATAATTTGTATATATTATCTATATTCGTATATTTGAGTGTTAGCAGTAATTATGACCGACATACGTAGTAGAAACATCTCCAAACAAATGAAACAAAATTTTATTATTCTTTTATCTTTATTATTGAGTTTAACAACAAATGCTCAAGATAAAATCCCAAAAATATCAGGTACGGCAAAATTTTCAGTTGAAAACGGGACAATTGAGTGTGATATTATTTTAAGTGACTATTCTCAAATCAGCAACTATCTTATACGCCTAAATAAGGGAATGAATATCGTTAATATACAAAGTGTAGAACCTAACGAGTTTTTACTTGGATATAAACGTGAATTGTCGGATAGCTTACAAACTTACGAATCGGTTTCGTACTATTTTCCAGCTGATGTGAAAGGTCAAAAATTTCTACCAAAAAAATTACGCTTTAGATATGTTGGCAAATTTCCAGTTATTAATGATACCATTTCTGAAAATTATCAAAAAGCCGATTGGAGAGGCAATATAGCCTTTATGAATGGATTATTACGAATGGATGGCTATCAATCTGCTTGGTTTCCTACATTGTATGATATTGACAATGACTTTCAATACGAACTTGTAAAATATGATATTGAACTCATTTGTGAAGACTGCGAACAAATTTACATTAATGGCTCAAAACCTATAAATGCCAAAAGAGGACATTTCGTAAGCGAAAGCCCAAGAGAACCTTATATTTTCATCGGAAAATATGATATACAAGAAGCCGAAAATATTACGTTGCTAAATGCAAATTTCACGAAAAATCAGGTTGCTGAATTTGATAAAATTAATGGCAAGGTTGTAGATTTTTTGAGCTCTTATACCAATATCCCATACCTCGAAAAAGTACATTGGGTACAGGCGTATTTGACCGCAAATGAAAAAGGTTATTTTGCTTTTGCTAGTAATCCAACTTTTACACTTTGTGGTAATCCGCCAAGTGATTTGAAGGCAACTTTTGACAAACAATTGGAAGGGGGATTTTTATTGACATTGGCACACGAATTGAGCCATTATTATTTTGGAACAATAAAAAATTGTAACACTACATTAGAGAATTTGCTTGACGAAGGTTTTGCGGAATTTATGTCTTTAAAATTTGCTGAGAGCATAGGAATGGAACAGAAAGTTAAAGAATCGCTCAAAAGTAGTTTGGAGTATGTAGAAGATGAAGATTTTAAATTTAAACCAATCGGTGAGATTTCCAGTTTAGCTGACATTAACGACAGAGAAACTTACGGTTATGATTATCAACCTTTGATTTTATTTAGCATAGAAAAAGAAATCGGGAAAGAAAAAATGAAACAGTGGATTCGACTTTTATTAAAGAGTGACACACCAACTTCCGATAAGGATTTTATGAAGAGTACATTGCGAGAAGTAATTGGAAATGAAAAAGATTACTCAAAAGTTATCAATAAGTTTTTTCACGGAGAGCATACAGTAAAAAACATAAGTGAAACTCTTAAATTATTATAACTACTGCTAACAAGGTATTGCCAAAAGCGGGGCTAAAGTGCTAAATTCAAGCTTTGTGCTTCTATCTCCGCCAAAAACGAATTTTATTCGTTTTTAATTTATAAATTTAACTCTTAATAATTCGTTTTGGCTCGCCTCGGTGCAAAATCGAAACTTATCGCTTCGATTTCCCCGCCTTCGGCAATACCCTAAACGTTACACGCAATTGCCAAATGGGTTTCTGTAATGTTTGAACTTCTTTTTTTACCGATTTTATTTTTGATTTTTCACAATTTTCAAACCTCGGATTTAGTTATTTTCATACTTAGTTTATGAACCGAAAATTTGATGTTTTCTAATTTTACATTTTCAGTATTATTTAAACGTTCTTGAAGTTTTGTTTAAGATTTTGGGATTTTATAAAAACAAAATTCTTTCGTTTTCTTGAAATTTAGTTTAAAAAACAAACACACTTTTCATATTTCAAAAGTTAATTTTCTTTATTTTTCGAACAAATTCCGCTTTGTATTTTTTAGCGTCGTTTTCTGCTTTTTCAAACTCGATTTTTTACCGAAATTTTATATTCCGAGATTATGTTTTCTATTATTTTCTGAAACTTATCGCTTTCTTAAAAAACTGTGCTTTTTCCAAAATTGAAACTTCCGCTTTTTCCATTAAATTATAAGAATATCAAGCTGCAAATTCTGTTTTCAAATGTTCAATTCAAAATTTTTCATACAGCTACGCAAAAGCGTGTAACATGGTATTTGCGAAAAACGGTCTGAAAGTAAACTTTCAGACTATGTTTTTCTCTCGCAAAATTGCTCTTGTTTCAATTTATTTCTTAAATTTATCAAAACAAAAGAGCAATTTGCTCAGTTCGTGACGAATTGAACTTCGTTCAATTTCCTCCCGTTCTTCGCAAAATACCCGGCTCGTTGTACGATATCCTAATTGAGACCTCATAAATGAAAAATATAAAATTCTTATTAACAATTCCAAGTTTTTTTGTTTTAATCGCTTGCCCATCACATCATTTTTTCGAATATAAATACATTGGTAATTCTATGAATTCTAAATTTTCTATAGATAACAAAATTTTAAATATTGGATTTCTAAACCAATTTATCGAAGAAAAAGAGAAAGGTTTAGTTGTAATTGCAAATAAAAAAATTGAAAATGATATCTTAGAAATTAACTCATCTAAATTTGGTGTAATTAATAAAACTTTACCAATTAATGGATTATATCAATATAATAAAGATTCTATTGTAGTATTTGTTAATAAATTTAAATCTAAAAATGAGTCAAAAATATTAGAAGATTTAAAAAATGATACTATTATTGTTAAATTTAAAAATGGTGAGAACTATTATTTTGTGAAAGAATAGGACATCGTACAACATAGTATTTCGCAAAAAACGGGCTGAAAGTAAACTTTTATCCCATCTTTTTCCGCTCGCAAAATTGCTTTTCTTAAAACTTTCAATTAATTTAGTTTCAGCCAAGCAATTTGCTTGAACGGACAAACTTGAACTTCGTTCAATTTCTCTCCCGTTCTTCGCAAATACTCGGCTCGTTAGCAGAAATACTTTAAACCTGAATAAATGAATAAATTTTTATTAATATTTTTTTTAATAACTCCAATTTACATATTTTCACAAGTAAACGTCAAAGGATATTACAGAAAAGATGGAACATATGTAAGACCTCACGTTAGAACTTATCCTAACAATACTGTAACAGACAATTATAGTTATCCGGGAAATTATAATCCTAACTTAGAATACAATAAACCAAATTATAATTCAAATTATAATAACTCTAGATTAAATAGTTCATCAAATAATTCTAATTACAATAACTATAATAATTCTGAAACAAAAAAGAACTCAAATTATTCCAACTCTGACAATTCTAGATATAGTTCAAAGAAGTATGTAAATACCCAAAAAGTAAACATTAGAAGTACTCCAAATACAGGTAATAATATTATTGGTGAACTATCATACGGAGAAGAAATAAAATTTTTAAACAAAGTAGGTTATTGGGATAAAGTAATCGTAAAAACATATAACTCATATTCAAATTCTTATGAAAACAACATAGGTTATATAAATAGTAGATTTCTAAGTAATTCTAATAATTCAAACGAGATTATTTATAATAATTATGAAAAAAATGTACAAAAAAAATATATGGTAATTGCCTCGAAAACTCATTTTTGTAACTCACCTAATATAAATAGTAAAAAAACGTCTTATTTGGTCTATGGAGATATGATTAATTCAATTGCTGAATCTAAATATTTCGTTTATACTGAATTTTATAATAGTAGTGGAAAGAAAACTATTGGTTGGATTCTAAAAGATCATTTAACAATTTACTAAAAGTACTTCTGCTAACAAAGTATTTGCGAAAAAACGGGTTGAAGGCTAACTTTTTTGTCATAATTTTCCACTCGCAAAATTGCTTTTCTTAAAACAATACACTAATTTAGTTTTAGCCAAGCAATTTGCTTGAACGGACGAACTTGAACTTTGTTCAATTTCTCTCCCGTTCTTCGCAAATACTCGGCTCGTTAGCAGAAAGTTTTAACCAACAAACCGCAGAAATGAAATCCGAAATAAAATATATTGAACTCAAATCAGGATTTAGTGATAATGGTCCTGCCTGGATTGCACTTGTTTCATTTTCAAAAAGCGGAAAAACCATTTATTTTGACGGAAAAGCATTTCAAACATTAAATGGAAATGGAATTGCAGGGAATTTTTTTGATATTGAAAACGGAGATGAGTATTGGATTTCAGGAGTAAAGAAAAATCAAAAAGATAGACATAAATTCGGTGGAGGAAAAATTTTCATCGAAAAACGAATTCTAAATGAATATCTTAAAATTATTGGTGCTCAAACATTAAATTTAAGTCACTATGAAATTATTGATGTTATCGAGGAAATTCCAATTTCAAAATTTATTGAAATGGAAAATCAAAAATATGAATCTGACTCTCAAATTACTGATGATAAAAGATTTCTAAAACCGAGCGAAATGAAGGACTATGAATTAGAGTATTTTATTGATTATTATTACGAAAATTCTATAAACGGAAGATATTTAAAAGGTCGAAAATTGTCACGAAATAAAATGAATGAATTGTTGGCTGAAAAGGAATTACGAAAACAAAAAACCTTCTGCTAACATCGGCTTGGCAAAATGCGGGGTTAAATGCAAAATTGTACTTCTCGCCTTTTTATCCGCCAAAAGCTGTTTGCTTTTGTTTTTTTATTAAATTTACCAAAAGGCTCACAGCTTTGGCTACGTCTCGGTCTGAATTGAACTTTCGCTCAATTCAAGCCCGCACTTCGCCAAGCCGCGGCCCGTTAGCTGTAATGCATCCAAAAATTGCGTATAATACTGAAACGTTAAATGATTGAAATCGACATAAATTTTGATTTTAGAAAAGATAGCCTTTGTGGCGATCCAGATTCTGATAGTCCAAAACTTTATGAAATTCATAAATTCTTATGGAGTAAAAAGCTTCCTTCTGAACAATCAATCTTATTTGAAACATTAAAAATCGGTGGTAAATTCGGCAGAATTGTTTTAAAAAATAATTTAATTGATAATCTTTCTAGCGATAGAATGTGTCCTCATTTTGTTGGTAAATACAAAGGTCGATTTGACGATTGGTTAACTGAAAAAGAAAGAGAAGATTTTAAACACATTGCAAGAACAATTGGAGGACATATTGTTTTTCCTGCACATAAGAAAAATGGCTTCACAATTAATCAAGCTAGAGGTGTAAACCGAAAAATAAGCGATAGATTTGACTTAACACTTGAATGTATTAGATTATTTTACTTGAATGAACAAAGTCCACTTTATAATGCAATTAGTCGATATGAAGATTTTTTCAAACTTTTCGTAAACTTTGAAAATTACATAAACTTCTTTTTACTTCAAGATTTTGTAACTGAAAATTACGAAGTAAAATTTTGTCTTCCATTTGACAATTTTGAACGTTCTCCTTTGCCACAAAATATTGAAGAATATAAGTCTTATAAGGACGAAACAATCGACAAAATCATTAAAAGAAACAAACGAATAAAAAATATGCACAGCAGGTAACATCGGCTTGGCAAAATGCGGGGTTAAGTGCAAAATTGAACTTCTCTCCTATTTTATCCGCCAAAAGCTGTTTGCTTTTGTTTTTTTATTAAATTTACAAAAGGCTCACAGCTTTGGCTACGTTTCGGTCTGAATTGAACATTCGCTCAATTCAAGCCCGCACTTCGCCAAGCCGCGGCCCGTTAGCTGCAATATTCGACAGACCTTCACCCATATGAAAATAATTGAAAATAAACCCTTAACAGAATTTAGTAAACTACCTATTCAAGTTCAATCAACTAAAAAGGTAGATTTGACAAAATCTGAATTACCTCCAAATGAGCAAGAAGAACTTTTAAAAAAGCTTTTTCAAGAAATTGGTAAATTAAAAGATAGTGGAAAAATTATTTTAGCCCAGAGTTCAGGTTCTGAATCTTATGTAATGGCAAGAATAATCCCTAGTAAAGCTAAGAATAATCCACTAGTATTTACAGAACCAAATCCAGTAACAATATATTATAATTGCGCAATTGCTCATATAGAAACGTCTTTGGAATTACAAGCAAAAATCATTAATAATTCTTGGAGTCCTATTGATTTATATAATGAATTTATTTCATTTTTTAGTGAATCATTCCAAGGAATCACACAACTTTTAATGTCCCTCGAAGCTCTTTTTAATCAACTAATACCTGATGATATTGAACTAAATTTAAACGGCAAAAATCTTACAAAAAAAGACATTGAGTGGCAAAAATTTAAAGAAAAGTATCGTTACATTCTTCCAGAAATTAGCGGAATAAATCTGTTTGAAGATTACAATGATGATTATCAAAATATAATTACATTAAATGACATAAGGAATGATTTAATACATCTAAAATCTATAAGAAAAGAAAACTTCACGTACTATCAGGCTTTATTTAAAACTTTAATAGATTTAGATTATAAAAGATTTTCAAATTCTGTTCATAAAATTATTACAATACTACAATAAATACTGCAGCTAACAAGGGTTTGGCGCAATGGCGGGTTAAGGCTATAATTTGAAGTTTCGGCTTTCTATTCCGCAAAAAGCCAATTATATTGACTTTTTTCATAAATTTATTCAATTAATTGGCTTTTGCTTACTGTGTCGCTAAATTGAAACTTTTCGCTTCAATTTCCGCCACTGACGCCAAGCCCCGAAACGTTGTACGCAATTATCCCAACTCTCAATAAATGGATTTTACAAATATTGAAATACAATATATTTACTTAGAATTACTTAAATCTGAAAAAGAGATTGAAGAAATTTTAAATCATCCTTCAAAATTTCCATCTAAAATAATTGAAAGTTTATCTATTAAAATCGCGCATAATTATTGGAAAAAAGACTTAGATTATTCCACTGCTAATGACTTAATTTCAAATCTATTTGGATATTATTTAACGAATGAAAATTTCTTCAAAAATTATACTTTCCCTGAGGTTTCTTGGAAAATTTTTAATGCTTTTGATACGGGAGAATATCATCATAAAGGAGATGATAAAGAAGTAGATCCAGTAGAAAAATATACTAATGCTGAAATTGAAAATATTTTAAAAAAGACCGAGATTA
The DNA here is from genome assembly GCF_003687725.1 of Faecalibacter macacae. Classification (GTDB taxonomy): domain Bacteria; phylum Bacteroidota; class Bacteroidia; order Flavobacteriales; family Weeksellaceae; genus Empedobacter; species Empedobacter macacae. The sequence goes on along the minus strand of NZ_RDOJ01000023.1, from coordinate 1,024 downwards.
TTAAATAAACTGCGTACAACATAGTATTTCGCGAAAAACGGGCTGAAAGTAAACTTTCAGCCTATCTTTTTCCGCTCGCAAAATTGCTTTTCTAAAAACATTAACCTAAATTAGTTTTAGAAAAGAGCAATTTGCTTGAACGAACGAACTTGAGCTTTCGCTCAAATTCTCTCCCGTTCTTCGCAAATACTCGGCTCGTTAGCTGTAATTTCAAAAACAGTACTCATATGAAATTCAATATTTTCAAATCAATATTCCGAAACAATAAAAATTCTGATTCAATGGATAAAAAAGCAGAAGAATTAGATGAATTAGGTCTATTAAAAAATGAATTAATGGAATACGATAAAAATGTTGATTTTTATTACACAAATCTAATTAACTCATTAATACTTTATACCTATAATTCAATTGAACTTGAAAGCTTAGCACCAATTTTAATTGATCCATTAACTGAATTATACGAAGAGTTAGATTACGCCTTTTTACCTGTTTGTTTTGAAACTGTATTTAGAAATGCTAAAATTGATATAGAATTTAAAGAACAACTTCTAAGATTTAAAAATCAAGTTGATGAAATTCCAAACGAAATTTGGGATTATGAATTTATTGATAATCACGAGAAATGGTTTGAAGTAAAAAAGTCAGCTGAAAAAATCCTAACTAATATCGGAATTCAGCACAGATTATTTGACTGTAAAAACCATCAAGTATTGGATATGAATGACAATGTGATTTACCAAAAACCAGATACGAACGAGAAATAAAGAAACTACAGCTAACATCGGCTTGGCAAAATGCGGGGTTAAGTTCAAAATTGAACTTCTCGCCTTTTTATCCGCCAAAAGCTGTTTGCTTTTGTTTTTTTATTAAATTTACCAAAAGGCTCACAGCTTTGGCTACGTCTCGGTCTGAATTGAACTTTCGCTCAATTCAAGCCCGCACTTCGCCAAGCCGCAGCCCGTTATACGCAATTGCAGTTTCGGGCATCCAAGTTTTTCGAACTATTTTCTATCTCAAATTC